>NZ_JBECOU010000004.1:0-668247 GCF_040104475.1 Vibrio sp. SSH13-20 | reverse complement strand
TCCAGTGTGGCTGATCATCCTCTCAGACCAGCTAGGGATCGTCGCCTTGGTGAGCCATTACCTCACCAACTAGCTAATCCCACCTAGGCATATCCTGACGCGAGAGGCCCGAAGGTCCCCCTCTTTGACCCGAAGGTATTATGCGGTATTAGCCATCGTTTCCAATGGTTATCCCCCACATCAGGGCAATTTCCTAGGCATTACTCACCCGTCCGCCGCTCGACGCCGTTATCGTTCCCCGAAGGTTCAGATAACTCGTTTCCGCTCGACTTGCATGTGTTAGGCCTGCCGCCAGCGTTCAATCTGAGCCATGATCAAACTCTTCAATTTAAAGTTTTTGATTCCCTAAATAAATAGGGAGAGGCTCAATGAATACTGACTTCAAAACTACTAATGTAACTTTAAAGCTATTATCGTTCCAACAGAACGATAATGAATTGACTGTGCCAAGTCCGAAGACTTGATTGGTCACTTCGTTTCATTGAAACCTAATTTGAAACTGCTCTTTATTAAGAGAAATTTCTAATTGGATTATCATCAACGAGTGCCCACACAGATTGATAGGTCTATATTGTTAAAGAGCTTGCTTCGTAAGCTTTGCTATCGAAGCGGAGGCGTATTCTAAGGAATTAATTCTTAGTGTCAAACACTTTTTTAAATTAATTTTTAGAAGCTTTTTCTTTCGCCTCATTGCCAACCGCTTTTGCGTTTCCGCTTTGCCCTGACAACGGAGGCGCATTATAGGGAGATGATTTTTCTTGGCAACCCTTTTTTAGAAAAAAACTTAAAAAAAAGCGTTGAGTGATGAAATCTCACTCAAACGCTTATTTTTAGCACTTAGTTGTTAACTTCAAGTAGCAAATAGGCAATCAATATGTGTCTATCCAAGACTCTTCAAAGCTAGCGATATCCAGATCCAGTGATTGCGCCGCTTCTATTTGTTCAATTGCCTCTAATTCTTTATTTACACTGCTCATCGTTAATGTGTTGTTGTCTAACTCAAACACCTGACTTTGAGTCGTATAGTAGAACTTAAGTATCGTCAGCGCTTTTACATCGTGCTCAACAGAAGCGGCTTTAATGCTTTTCAGTTTGCGAAAGATCTTGTTGTGCAGTTGCTTGAGTTTCCAGACATACAACACTTCTTCCATATAAGGGCGTGTTTTGAATTGGTTCAACAAAGACAGTGAAGTGGCTAAGGCGAGCACAACACCAATTAAGTTCCAATGAAAGTTCCCCGTCGATTGTTCAGGTACTACATCTGTATTACCGAACAAGATAATTAATAAAGTACTAAAAGCAAGAGAAGAGATCGCAAGCAAGGCAACAAAGCCACCAATCACTAGGTTGACCTTCTTTCTATAGACTTGTTTGTTTATTTTTTTGATTTCCATATACCGCTCCTAACAGGTTGCCTCTATTCTAACCAGCACACTCCTTACGACAATCGAAGCTTTGTAAGTAAGTTCACATTTGCTATTAAACTCGCATCCCTTCCCTGCTTGGGTATATACTTCCGCGCATTCACTCTTCCTATATAGAGGCTAAATTCATGCGCTCTTTTGTTTTACGAGCTCGCGCGGCGCCAACCACCAGCAAAGCACTGTTAGAAGGTGTTGGTAATGAAGCGCATACAGAGATTCTTGCTCATACCATGATGAACACTATGTTCGTTGCTCAATCGCACCGCGAAGATGTGGTTGTGCACTTGGTTTTAGAAAGCACAAAAGATTTCTCACGTACCATTACCATTCGCTCCAACGACATAACCAACATTGGCGGCTTCCATGAGTCAACTTTGATTGCAGCGGTGGCTCGCGCTTTAGACGCTTCGGTTGGTATGGGTAAAGAGCAGCTTCGTGAAGTCGAACCTGGTATCACCGTTCGTACAGTCAGCTTTGAACGCCTAGTGCAAGAACTGGCAGAAGATCACCAACTATATATGTTGGATAAAAAAGGCGAATTTGTTCGTGATGCAGAAATCGGTGGAAACCCATGTTTCTTGCTAACTGACCATATTCCGATGCCGAAGAAGTCTTTTAACAGCTTAAAGCGCCTTGGCACAGAGAAGATCAGCTTAGGTCCTAAGATGCTGTTCGCTTCTCAGTGTGTGGTATTGATCCACAATGAGTTAGACATTCGCGAATTTTAATTCTCACGAGTTAAAAGAAAGAGGACTCCATTGAGTCCTCTTTTTGTTTCTATAGGAATGCCGGAGTTATTTACCGCCAATGCTCAAACGAGCAAAACGAACGTCTGGCGAGAAGAAAGTACGGCTATCGTTAATTAGCTGAGTATCACCCACAGCCTCAACTTCTTGCAGCATCTTGTAGAAGTTACCCGCTACAGTGATACCACGCACTGGTTGAATGCGCTCACCATCACGGCACAAGAAGCCACTCGCACCAAACGAGAAATCACCACTCACCGCATCCGCGCCAGAGTGAACACCCTGCAGTTCGACTAACTCTAGGTACTCACCCGCTTTTACTTCTGACGCACTACTGTTGCCTGTCGCAATCACTTTGTGATTCGCTGATACTTCTAGGCTCGATTTTGCACCGCGAGCGGCACTTGCTGTCGAGACTGCACCCAAGTAACTTGCGGTCTGGCTGTTGTGTAGCAAGGTTTTCAACTCACCATTAGCAATCATCACATTGTCTTGAGTAGCAAAGCCTTCACTATCAAAACTTGCGATTGCCATACCATTTGGCATGTAAGCCGTATCAGTAAAGCTAATTAAATCACTCGCAACACGTTGACCAAGCTTGTCACCCAGTGGCGTAATGCCTTTCATCGCGCTTACGCCAGAGAAAGCACTGCCGAAAGCACCGAATAAACTTGCTAGCGCATTGATATGGAAGATAGCAGGGTAGTTACCCGTCGCAACCGGTGCACCTTCAAGAAGATCTCGAGCAAGGTTGTAACCGCCTTCTATACAGTAAGCTGGATTCAACTCATCAAAACGGCGACCAAGTGACATTCTCCCCGCCATTGACTGTTTGCCGTCTTTTTCAAACAAGGTATACGCGTAACAAGTGAACGAGCGCTCGAAGTGTTGACACAATGTGCCTTGAGTATTGGCAATGATTAGTTGTGTTTCGCCATCGCTGTAACCATTGTAAGGTGCGCTAGAAGCGTGAGGTAGAGCGACTACGCCTTGCTCAAGTGCGAGAGACAGTTCAATTTTTTCATCAACAGAAGTCGTATCTTCTTGTGAAATCTCAGCAACATCAGTCGCAATTTGGCTGTTCACGCAACTAATCGTCTGATGTTCATCTTGCTTGGAAAAGCGAGCGCTTTGCAGTGCGTTGGTCAGCATCAAATCTAAGCTTGGTTGCTCTAACGACTCAGAATAGCTTGTTGCAACACGCGCATCTTTCACAACACGAACACCCAGAACTTGGCTTGAGCTTACTTTGTACTCATCCAGCTTTCCTTGGTTCGCTTTCAAAGAAAAGCTGCTGTTGCGGTTTACAATGACGTCCGCTTCTGCACCTTGGCGTTTTGCTTCTGATAGGACGTAATCAACCGCATTAAGAAGTTGTTGTTCTTGGCTCATTAGTTACCGCCTCCTACCAGAATGTTATCTACTTTCAGCGTTGGCTGACCGACTGTTGTTGGCACTGAACCACTCACGGAACCACACATGCCCGGCGCAAGCGCCATGTCTTTGCCGACCATGCTGATTTCTTTCAACACTTTTGGACCCGTGCTGATCAGCGTTGCTGTTTTCAGAGGCTTGGTGATTTTGCCATTTTCAATGAGATAAGCTTCACGAACAGCAAAGTTAAACTCACCCGTACCCGGTTGAACCGAGCCACCGCCCATCTTCTTCGCATAGATACCACGTTCGATGCCTGCCAGCATGTCATCAAGTGAATGCTCGCCCTCTTCGATAAAGGTGTTACGCATACGCGAGGTTGGTGCGAACTTGTAGTTTTGACGACGACCAGACCCCGTAGGTTCGTAACCTGTCTTCATGCCCCCCATTTTATCGACCATGAAGCTGGTAAGCTTACCGTCTTTGATCAATTGAGTGCGCTGAGTCTTCATGCCTTCATCATCAACATGAATCGAGCCCCATTCGTTAGTCATGGTGCCATCATCGACTGCATTCACTGCGGTGTGAGCAACCATTTCGCCCATCTTGTCGTGGAAGACTGATGCTTTCTTCGCAACTGAAGTGGTTTCTAACAAGTGACCACATGCTTCATGGAAGATAACGCCACCAAAGCCGTTACCAATCACCACCGGCATTTCACCCGATGGACAAGCATCCGCACCAAGTTTAACCAACGCTTGCTGCGCGATAGTTTGACCTAGCTCTTTGGCATCAAGCTGTTCACTGAATTCCCAACCCGCAAGAGCGCCAGGACCTTCCATACCTGAAGACTGCTCATTACCTTTTTGAGCGACGGTATTACCAGCAACTCGGATGTAGTGGCGAGTATCGTCAACGTGTAGACCTTCTGAGTTGAAGATAGACACTTGCTGTTCGCGCTGAAGCACGCTGCCGATGAACTGGCTGATATGTTCACTCTCTGCGCGTGCGGCTTGGTCAACTTGCAATAAGAAAGCAATTTTAGAATCTAGGTTAGCGTCTTTGCCAAGTGGCATACGACAACCATGTTGAATTGGGTAGCGGTTCAGATTGAGAGAACCTGCTGACACGATTTGCTCACGCTTGTCTTTTGCTGCAAGCAGTGAGGTTACGCATTTAAGCTCGGCTTCATCGGTGCTGTTGGTGTAACCGTAAAGCACTTTATGACCGAAGAAGAGACGAATACCGATACCAAAATCGATACCCGAGTTCACCTTGTCCACCTCACCAGATGCGATCTGGACAGTGTTGGTTTGATGGTGTTCAACGAATAGCTCAGCGAAATCAGCCCCTAAAAAGAGGGCATGATCGATCACCGCTTTCGCTGTTACAGAATTAAGCATGAAATCTCCTTGCTCATTGATCGTCCTAGCCTTCCCCACCTTTGAGTTAGACTCTGTTTATAACAGTCATAACCTAAATTGGATGACTCAAAAGGATATTGGCAACGCGTTAAATATTAACACTTTTTTAACCTTGTTTTATGCTAATCCTTGCTAAATCAAAGAACGAATCGTTACGTATTATGTCGACATCTCACTATTAGATAGTGTCTTGAACTGCCAGTTTCAATGCAGCACGTTATTTACACTAAATTCTGCCACCACATTGCTGTTGGATTCGCAAAATAATTAGGGTTCAAGCTAGGCAACAAGCGAAAGAGTCCCATGAGCATAGTTAGCCTATGTGATTGAGCGAGCGAGCGCAGTTAACAACGCTGGGGCTCTAATTACGAAGAGAATCCAGTTCTCATATTTAAATGATGACTCTCTCTAGCCATAAAAAAACACGTGCACCGTAACTGAGTGAACTGCTATTATCTTGACGAAATAGTCGGGGGGCCCATGCAGTGAATGCATCGGCTGAGATCGAAATTCGAGACCCGTTGAACCTGATTCAGTTAGCACTGACGTAGGGAACTATCATCACTTTGCCACTAGCTTGCCTTGAGTCTCTACCAGTGCAGCTATCCCAATGGATCCGATCACCGATCTTCCCTTGCTTGGCCAAGTCAGTTCCTGTACGTCTTGTAATAGGAGCGACCATGGCGCAGCAGTCAAGCCAAGAAAAACCATCAACACAGCCGCAAGCAGCAACTTCAACAGACACACCGATTGTGTTAACGATTGCAGGTTCTGATAGCGGTGGCGGCGCAGGCATTCAAGCCGACATAAAAGCGATGTCCGCAACCGGCAGTTTTGCTTGCTCGGTAATCACGGCGATTACTTCGCAAAATACCCAAGGCGTTTCTGCGATTTTCCCAATCCCTCTCGACCATGTAGAGAGCCAACTTGATGCGGTATTTACCGACCTCAACATCGTTGCAGTTAAAGTGGGCATGCTGGCCGATTCCAATATCATCAAAGTCGTTGCAGACAAAATTAAACAATACCAGCCAAAACACCTCGTGATTGACCCTGTTATGGTGGCCACCAGCGGCGATCTATTACTGGAACAGTCGGCAATCAGCACTTTAAAAGAAGAATTGATTCCGCTCGCAGACATCATTACCCCTAACCTACCTGAAGGTGCTGCATTGACAGGTAAACCAGTTCCTCAATCAGAATCTGAAATGAACGATATGATTGCTGACTTGCGCGCATTAGGGGCAAAAGCGGTGCTGTTAAAAGGCGGTCATCTGGAAAAAGACGAAAACAGCAACGATCTGCTGATCATGCAAGACAATGCCGAGTTAATTAGCGCTAAACGCTTTCCAACCAAAAACACCCATGGCACAGGCTGCACGCTGTCTTCTGCTATCGCGTCTTACCTTGGTCAAGGCAACAACCTGCACAAAGCGGTGCACCTAGGTAAGCAGTACATCAGCCAAGCTATCGCACACGCTGACGAATTGGATGTCGGTAAAGGTCATGGTCCTGTGAACCATTTTTTTACAGGTCACACGCATGTGCGCTAATGCACTCGGCATTCAGCTTACCGAAGCAAGTCTGCAATACAAAGACAGCCAAACACCAACATTAGCAGGGTTGAGTATGACCATCCCTGCCAATCAATGGACGGTGTTACTTGGTCGCAGTGGTTGCGGAAAAACGACGATCCTTCGTTATCTAGCGGGTTTGTTAGACGACAAAGTCGAATGGCATGGCGAGTTAACGACCACGGATGGCATCACCTTACACAAGCGTATTGCCTACATGGCGCAGCAAGACTTGTTGCTGCCGTGGTTAAATGTGTTAGACAACGTCTGCCTAAGTTCTCGATTTTCTCAAGATCAAGCACCAGAACAAAATAAACAACGTGCACTGACTTTACTCAGCCAAGTGGGACTCGCCGATTACGCGGATGCTAAGCCAGCTCAACTATCTGGCGGCATGAGACAACGTGTTGCCCTTGCTCGTACTCTGATGCAAGACAAACCTTTGGTTTTGATGGATGAGCCTTTCTCTGCGTTGGACGCGGTTACTCGCCATAAATTGCAAACCTTGTCTGCCGAATTATTGAAAGATAAGACGGTCGTTCTTATTACCCACGACCCGCAAGAAGCGGTGCGATTAGCGCACCAACTCTATGTGTTGCAAGGCACACCTGCGCAAGCTCAGCACTTAGTCGTTCCAGACTCCAAGCCGCCACGAGTTCTCGATGGAGAGTGCGCAGCGCTACAACAGGCGATTTTGGATCAATTGGAGAAAGACTATGAGTGATATGACTCAGTACAACTCCGTTTCGGCACGTATTAATAAAAAAGAACGCGTGACCCATCCGGCTCTGCGCTTGGTCATAAGCACTGCGGTGATCTTGGGATTGTGGCAGTTGGTCGTGGTGATATTCGATATGCCAAGCTTCATCTTACCTTCACCAATTGAAGTGCTGGATAGATTGGTCACTCGTTACGATGTCCTACTCAAACATACTTGGGTCACCGCGCAAGAGATCTTACTTGGCTTGGCGCTTGGATTATCGATGGGTTTGCTGTTCGCATTGCAAATGCTGATGTTCGAGCCGCTGAAGCGTTGGTTACTGCCAATTCTGATTGCTAGCCAAGCGATCCCTGTGTTCGCCATCGCGCCAGTGCTCATGCTTTGGCTCGGTTACGGCATTGCTTCAAAAGTTGTTATGGCGGCGATCATCATCTTTTTCCCCGTCACGACATGTTGCTACGACGGCTTACGCAATACACCAACAGGTTACCTCGATCTTGCCAAGACCATGGGCGCGTCTAAATGGCAGCTACTTCGTCATATTCAATTGCCAGCCGCACTACCAACTTTAGCCTCAGGTATTCGTGTTGCCGTCGTTATTGCGCCAATTGGAGCAGTGGTCGGTGAGTGGGTAGGTTCAAGTGAAGGCTTGGGTTATCTGATGCTCCAAGCTAACGCTCGCATGATCATTGATGAGATGTTTGCGGCGCTGTTTATCCTCGCCGTGCTGTCTATCGCACTCTACTTCATCACCGATAAATTATTGAAAAAAGCCATCCCTTGGGAAAGCAAGTAATTGCCGAAAATAACCAAAGGAAATTGGGAAAGAAAAGGAAGAACCCCGTGAATAAAAACAAACTTATGAGCGCTGCTGCTCTACTCGCTTCAGTGGTATCAACCAACGTCCTTGCCGCTGAAAAAGAGATGACACTGATGTTGGATTGGTTCGTCAATCCAAACCATGGTCCTATCGTGATTGCCAAAGAGCGCGGTTACTTCAAAGAACAAGGTTTGAAGGTCAACATTCAAGAGCCTGCAGATCCAAGTACACCACCTAAGTTGGTCGCTGCTGGCAAGGTCGACATGGCGATTTCATACCAACCGAGCCTAACTATCGATGTCGCAGCTGGTTTGCCACTAATCCGCTCTGCGACTTTGATTGCTACGCCACTCAACACTCTGATGGTGTTGGATAACGGTAAGAATGAAAACCTTGGCGACTTAAAAGGTAAGAAGATCGGTATTGCGATCGCAGGCAACGAAGAAGCAACAATCGGCACTATGTTAGCTCAAGAGAATGTGAAGTTTTCTGACGTACAAATCATCAACGTAGGTTGGGCGCTATCTTCGTCTCTTGCGTCTGGCAAGGTGGATGCGATTTGGGGCGGTCTACGTAACTTCGAAACCAACCAACTGGCACTAGAAGGTTATAAAGCTAAAGCCTTCTTCCCTGAAGAACACGGCGTGCCAGCGTATGACGAGTTAGTCTTCGTAGCCAATGCAAAAACCTACGACAAAGAAGCCATCAAGGCATTCAACAAAGCACTGGAGCAAGCGACCACTTACATCGTTAACCATCCAAAAGAATCTTGGAAAGAGTTTGTGGCTTATTCACCAGACACCCTCAACAACGAGCTTAACCAACGCGCTTGGAATGACACGCTAACTCGTTTCGCTCTTCGTCCATCTGCAGTAGATCTGAAACGCTACGATGATTATGCCGAATTCATGTATTCACAAAAAATCATCGAGACACAGCCAAAAGCGAAAGATTACGTACCGAGCTTTGACTAATTCTACTGACCTTAGGCTCAAAGCCTAAGGTCTTTTGATAACGAGATATCCATAATGAAATACCAAGACTTGATCGACGCTTGCCACCAAGATTGGCAAGAATACACTGAGCATGCTTTCGTGCAGCAATTGGCGCAAGGCACTCTGGCTCAGCCTTGTTTTCTGCACTATCTAAAGCAGGATTTTCTGTTCCTAAAGCAGTACGCACGAGCTTACGCATTAGCGATCTACAAAGCGCGTACTTTGGATGACATGCGCCGCGCTCTCCCAAGCGTACATGCATTGCTCGATTCTGAAATCGCCCACCACGTGACTTACTGTGAGCAATGGGGGCTGACGGAATCCGACTTAGAAAACGAGCCAGAAGATTTCGGCACTGTGGCTTACACCCGCTACGTATTGGATGCCGGCATGACGGGCGATCTTGTTGATCTATACGCGGCACTAGCGCCATGCTCTATCGGTTATGCCGTTATCGGTAAGATGCTGATTGGAGATGAAAAGACAGTAATCGAAGGCAATCCATACGCAAGTTGGATTAATCTCTACGGTGGTGAGGAGTTCCAATCTGGTGTCGCAAAAGGTGCAGAACACTTTAACCAGTTATTGGCAGAAATTGATATCAATAGCCAGCGTGGTCAAAACCTGATTCAGGTATTCAAAACTGCAACGCGTATGGAAGTAGCATTCTGGCAACAAGGTCTGAATGCTCAGCAAGATTAATCGGAGAGTCTCATGTTAATTGAACAAATCACCCAAGCATTAACCGCAGTACGCCAGCAAAAGCCATTAGTCGTTAACATCACTAACTACGTGGTGATGAACAACACGGCAAACGCGCTATTGGCTATCGGCGCTTCTCCAATCATGGCGCACTCCAAGCAGGAAATGGCAGAGATGATGTCGTTCGCTGGCGCATTGGTTATCAACATTGGAACCCTAGACAGCGTCTGGACACCGCGTATGAGCTATGCCGTAGAACAAGCCAATGCCAATGGTAAAATCGTTGTACTCGACCCTGTCGGTTGCGGAGCAAGCTCACTACGTACAGAGACATCACGTGAGATCGCACGCCTTGCAGACAAACTCATCATTCGTGGTAACGCCTCAGAAATCATTGCTCTTGCTGGCGAGCAAGCACAAAGCAAAGGCGTCGATGCGTTAGACAGCAGCGACGCGGCACTTGGTGCAGCCAACTTCTTAGTCACAGAGTTTGATGCAAGCGTGGTGATTTCTGGCGAGACCGATTACATCGTCACGAAAGGGCAAACCGTGCAACTGAACAATGGTCACGAGATGATGCCATACGTAACAGGAATGGGCTGTACGCTCACGGCACTAACGGGCGCTTTTGCTGCCGCTGGTGATGACACTGGTCTCGCAGCAGCAGCGGTACTGGGTGTTGTTGGCGAGATTGCAGCGGAACAAGCTCGTGGTCCAGGTAGCCTGCAAATGAACCTGTTGGATGAGCTTTACCAGTTGGATGAAGAAACATTGGCGAAGCGCCTCAAACTGCACGTGCAATAAGCTTTTATCTCTTTTAACACTAGCCTCTCAACCCTCTTTCAATGAGAGGCTTAAAGGAAACCCAATGAACGCCTATCGTTTATATTTGGTCACCGATGACCAACAAGATTTAGCCACACTAAAGCGTGTTGTGAGAAAAGCGGTGGAAGGTGGCGTGACTATGGTACAAGTCCGCGAAAAACACGGTGATGTGCGTGCGTTTATCGAACGAGCTCAAGCCGTCAAAGACATCCTTAAAGATACCGATGTGCCTTTGATCATCAATGACCGCGTAGATGTCGCACTGGCTGTCGATGCTGATGGGGTCCACCTCGGGCAATCAGACATGCCAGCAATCATTGCTCGTGAGTTGATTGGACCAAACAAAATTCTCGGTTTATCTATCGAAAATGAAGAGCAGCTTGCAGAAGCCGACTCTCTGCCGATTGATTACATCGGTTTGAGTGCGATCTTCGCGACGCCAACCAAAACCAACACCAAAAAACATTGGGGTATTGATGGTTTGAAAATGGCGTTAGTGACCACTTCGTTACCGATTGTTGCTATTGGTGGTATTAATGAAAGTAACATTCCGCAGCTTAGCGCCACTGGTGTTCATGGCTTGGCTTTGGTTTCAGCAATTTGCCACGCTGAAGATCCAAAAGCCGCATCGGAGTACCTATTGGGTTTGATGAGCTAACCTTGCTCACTCCAGAGCAAAGCGCTTATGGATGAGCGCGTTCACCTCTCAAAACTTTCAAAAGTCCCTACTTTCACAGCGAAGACCTGCAATGTCACTTTCACACTCGAATTGACAGAGCGTTGATAAGTTTTTCACATCAATTGTCGTAAGATAGCCGCCTATTTTCGACTGCTGTATGACTTTTCATGAAAACAAAAAAATATGGTTTGATGATGCTCGCCTTGTTCATTCTTGGCATCATCCCGCTTTCGCTGTTTGCCTCGTTCCACGATCTTACTTCTCACGTTTCTGATGGTACTGGCATCCTATTCACCTTGCTGACAGACTCTGCAGGCAGCAAAGGCTTTTTAATTACCTTGACGTTGTTGGTGCTGTCCCTTTACCGCTTTAAACCATCTCGCACCGACTGGATGCAAAAACTGTCGATGCTGGGGTTGCTACTGGTGATTGGTTTTGCCAGCAAAACAGGCTTGAAGCTAATGACAGAAAGCCCACGTCCCTACACCGAGTTGCTTGCTGCAGAGCAATTAATTGAACATCCAGAAGCGTTTTATCAACTAGAAACCGCTCAGCAAGCGAATGTGATTGGGCAGATTTCTGAGAAAGTCAGCGAATGGCGCACTCGCCACTGGCAAGGTGAAAAAGATTACTCTTTCCCATCTGGTCATACGATTTTCGTTTCAATCTGTTTAGCCTTCTTCGGTGGGTTATTTTTGCAAAATAAGTGCTATTTTTCTGCTGCAACTTTGTGGGTGTGGGCTTTGGGCGTAGCGTACAGCCGTTTGTGGCTAGGCATGCACAGAATTGAGGATTTGATTGGTTCAGTGGTGTTTGTCGCTGTGGTATTTACCTTACTGCCTACGTTTCAAATTACAAAAAAAGCGCCTTTCGTTGCCTTAGCAACCAAGTAAAAGTCTTAAAAAATAGATAAAAAGAAGCCAGCAACTTGCTGGCTTCGTTCATTTTAAACATTGGATTCTAAACTGAGACTAAGCATTCTTAGGTGGTGTAAATGCCGTTAGCTCAAGGATTGGTCCTTCGTATTTCTCGATACGAACCAACGCAGAGTTTGCCGCACAACCGTTCGCAAGACGAGAAGTCGGAATATCTAGCGTTAGAACATTACAACCACCGTTTTTACAGATGCCTGTTTTCGGATCTAGATCTGGCCAACCACCTTCGTGAATACAAACAGAACCTTGCTTGATGCCATCAGTAACCAATGCCCCCACCAGAACTTGACCGCGACCATTAAAGGCACGAACAAGATCACCGGTCTTAATACCTCGCGCTTTTGCATCTTCTGGGTGGATAGAAATCGGCTCACGATCAGCAATCGCGTACTCTTCACGAATCTTCGCATAGTTGAACTGGCTGTGCAGACGATGCGCGGCGTGCGCCGTCATTAGCTGAAGCTCACCATCAGTGGCATTGCCCGTGTATTCTGTTGGCTCCATCCAAGTTGGGTGTGGAGGACAGTCTTCTAATTGGTAGCCTTCAATTGTCTTAGAGAAGATCTCGAACTTACCACTTGGCGTACCTAGTGGGCTCATGATTGGGTTTTCACGGAATTCAGCGTAACGTACAAACTGCGCGTTTTTCTCGTTCCACTTCATTTCGATCAACTGATTATCTTCCCAGAATTTACTGAAGTTTGGCATTGCGATGCGTTGACCACGACCGCCTTGCTGTGCTGCTTTATAGAAGCCATACAGCCATTCCATTTCCGTTTTGCCTTCGGTGTAGACATCACGTCCACCCGGAGCAAGCAATTCTGCCATGTCCGCAAATACATCAAAGTCGTTACGAGCTTCACCTTGAGGCTCTACCACTTGCTTCATTGGTACTAGGTGTTGGTTACTGTAGTCACCTGTCATGGTCATATCGTTACGCTCAAACGATGTGGTGATAGGTAGAACAATATCCGCGTGCTTCGCTGCCGCTGTCCAGTATGGTTCAGAGATAACGATAAGCTCTGGTTTTTGCCACGCTTTGATCAAACGGTTGGTATCTTGGTGGTGAGTAAAGTTCGCACCGCCTGCCCACCAAATCATCTTGATCTCAGGGAACGTTAAGTCATGACCATTATGATGGTAGCTCATTCCTGGGTTTTCTAACGCTTCAACAATACGTGCTACTGGGAACGCATTAACAGAGCCAGAAACCGCCCAATCGTTACCCGCAGAAGATCCGCCACCTAGTGATGCTGAAATCGCAGGAAGCACACCCGCATCACGTGCAGGGTTACCACCGTTTGAGTAATGGTAAGAGAAGCCAAAACCACCACCCGGTAAACCAATTTGACCCAGCATAGTGGCTAGCGTCACTAGCATCCAGTGGCGTTGCTCTCCGTATTGTTGGCGCTGCATACCCCAGCCCGCCATCAGCATTGTGCGGTTTTTGCTGAAGATGTCTGCAAGCAGCTCAAGTTGCTTAACTGGCACGCCACAAATCTTAGATGCCCACTCTGCAGATTTCTCAACGCCGTCTTCTTTACCCATTAGGTAAGCTTCGAATACGTCGTAGCCTGTGGTGTATTTCGCTAAAAATTCTTTGTCGTGCTTGCCTTGTTTCACAAGCGTATGCGCGATACCCATCATCATTGCCACATCCGTCATAGGATGCGGAGCGATCCATTCTGCGTTTTCGCCGAAGAACTCGATGGTTTCTGAACGCATTGGGTCGATAGCGATAACCGTCTTACCTGACTTCTTAAGCTGATGGAAGAACTCAAGACCCGCACAGTCTGTTGAGCTCCAAGCGATTTTTAGGGTATTGATTGGGTTAAGCCCCCAAAGCACCACAACGTCACTGTGCTCAAGAACCACAGGGTAAGTGGTTTGCTGTTCGTATACTTCAATAGAACCTACCACGTGCGGCATGATCACCTGCGCTGCACCTGTAGAGTAGTCACCAAGGTGACCTGAATAACCGCCTGCCATGCTCATATAGCGCTGTAGAAGCGTTTGCGCTTTGTGCAATACGCCACTTGAACGCCAACCATAAGAACCAGCAAACACCGATTCAGCACCATGCTCTTTGCGAATGCGCATGTGTTGTTCGTGAATCAGTTTGTAAACTTCATCCCAAGACACGCGAACGAATTCATCACTACCGCGCACACCCTCTGGCGCAGATGGGTTTGCCAAATAGCCTTTACGTACCATTGGGTACTTAACACGAGCTTTAGTATGAACTTGGTCAGGTCCCGTAGTTTGAAGACTGTTCGGTACCGTTTGTGGCAATGCGTTCGTGGTAGAAATCAGCTTACCGTCTTTCACTTCACATAGCATTGGACCCATGCGACCCGCTGTGAGTACACCTGAACCACGCTTATCGGACGCTAGCGCGCTCATTGGCGTCAATGAAGTGAAAGCTAGAGCACCAGCAGTTAGACCAGTGCCTTTTAGAAATCCACGACGAGTTAAATTAGTCATACTCTTATCCTTCTATTTATCTATTAGTGACCAACCACATCTTTCGCGTGGTGCTGGAAGAACTTAGTCAAAATTTCTAGGTTTTCTGCTGAAATATCAGTGCGATCACCCATACTCTTCGCTACAGGTCCCCATGCGTTCACAGTAAAGTGATTTGAAGGAATTTTCGCGTGGCAAGTTGCACAGTAAACGTTGTCCAACTCTTCCGCGTATGACCAAACTGGCTCTAGCGTATCAACGACTGGAGAATCAATCGTTGCCGTTAGAGTGACAGGGCGCCACTCGTTGCCATATACATCTGCCTTGAACTCACCAGCTTCAACTGCTTGTTGACCTTGTTCAGATAGTGTTGCGACAATCGCGCGTTGACCTTCACCCATGTAAAGCACTTGTTCTGCACCTTTCATTTGGAATGCGTTGATCTTAACCGTGCGGTTGTCTCCCTCAGCTTTCACAACGTCCAGCTTGGTTGTTGGATTCACCGTACCAAAGTCGCCCATGCTGATAGACGTCACTGGATAAACCACTTTCGCATCTGCTGCTGTCTTGGTTGTGAAGCTCATCAGTGTTTCAAACGCTTTGCTATCAAGTTCCGCTTCTGGAGCAAAGTGCGCTACACCTTTGTGACAGTCGATACACGTTTGGTCATTCGCTTTACCGTAAGCGTGCATCTTCGCCGCGTCACGTGATTGCTCGAACTCTTCCATTGCATCGAAATCGTGGCAAGAGCGACAGGTTGCCGAATCATTTGCTCGGAACTGCGCCCAAACCATCTCAGCAAGTTCAGTACGATGTGCTTCGTACTTCTCAGGCGTATCGATCTTGCCAGTCACAAACTCGTGGTAAATGTCTTTTGAGGCACGGATCTTAGTGATCAAGTAATCCATTGGCTCTTTCGGAATATGACAGTCTGAACACTCAGCTCGAATACCTTTAGCGTTACTGAAATGCACTGAGCCTTGATACTCTTTGTATGGAATTTCCATAGAGTGACAAGAAAGACAAAACTCAGTGTCCGATGTGTAATGCATCACTGCTGCGGTGCCGCCTAAAGTTAGCCAGCCCACACCAATACCCACTGCCACCATTGCGGCGATATAACGTTTTTTAATTGACATAATTAGAAATAAATACTCACAAAGTTACATGCTTTGTCGCATATTTACCCCTTTAGTAGTAATTTCGACTTGATCTGAGTCATGCCTATTCTCTATGTGGTGACTTATTTTTCGTTATTGAGAGGCTCCTTACCATATTCCATTTTTTAAAAAAATCTTTCTTGACCACACGTATTCGCCATAACGATAGATGTTGTTTATCAAAGCACTTTTGATATGTTTGTGTGAAATATGAAAACTCGATCACATGGAGGCGAATCGCACGTGCTATCTCAATCTATTTCTACCCCAAGAACCGAGCTAAAACCGCTCACTCAGGACAATTGGGATCTCTATCGACGTCTATCCAGTGATCCAGAAATCATTGCTCTTTGTTTTGATCCGCCAACAGAAGCTGACATGAGACAGAAATTTGAATCGCGTCTGCCAATATGGACTCCCCAAAGTGAACATTGGTTATGTTTGGTGATTTATGAAAAACACAGTTCACAGCCAATCGGTATCACTGGCTTTGTACTGCAAAATGGGATTGCTGAGGTCGGATATTTGTTGTTGCCAGAGTTTTACGGTAAACAATTTGGTACCGAATCTCTTGCGGGTGTAATTGATTGGGCATTTAACCAGCACAATATCTCTGAGTTTTCTGCCACCGTGACGGAAGGTAACATTGGCTCTGAGCGAGTACTGGAAAAGTGCGGATTTAAACTTACTGAAATCATCCCTGAAGCCTATGAAATCGGTGGGAAAAAGTACGCTGATAGGCTCTATTCATTACAAAAATAATATTAACTACAAAAACAAGGATATGTTATGCAGAAAGTAGTCATCATCACCGGAGCCAGCCGAGGCATTGGTGCAGCAACTGCTAAGCGATTGGCAGCACAAGGTTATTCTGTGTGCGTAAACTATCGTACGCAGACTGACGCTGCCACACAAGTTGTCAACGAAATAGAAGAAAATGGCGGTAACGCAATCGCTATTCAAGCGGATGTTTCCAATGAGCAGCAGGTACTCTCATTGTTTGAACAAACTGAACAAGCGCTTGGTAAAGTCACTCACCTCGTCAACAATGTTGGAATCTTATTCACTCAATCTCGCCTTACCGACATGAGTCTTGAGCGTTTCCAAAGCGTGATGAATGCTAACGTCACTAGCTGCTTTCTCTGCTGTCGAGAAGCGGCGAAACGATTTGAATCTGGCAGTGCCATTGTTAATGTCTCCTCTGCCGCATCTCGCTCTGGTGCGCCATTCGAATATATTGATTATGCAGCATCAAAAGGAGCAATGGACTCTCTCACTAAAGGGTTGTCTTTGGAATTGGCTGTGCAAAATATTCGCGTTAATGGTGTTCGCCCCGGCTGTATCTACACTGACATCCATGCCGACGGCGGAGAACCCAATCGCGTCGACAGACTCAGCGAAAAAATCCCTCTCAAACGAGGTGGTACTGTGGACGAAGTTGCCAATGCCATTGCTTGGTTACTGAGTGATGAAGCCTCGTATGTCACCGGCTCCTTTATCGATCTTGCTGGCGGAAATTAAGGAACAATCATGGAAATAAGACGAGCTACACCCAAAGATCTTGATGCACTATTTGTGTTAAACAAACAGATCAGTGAACTTCACCATCTCAATGCTCCTGAAGCCTTTGTCGCCCCCTCGGAGCAAGACAAACAATTTCTTGCCAATGCTCTGGAAGATAAGGAACGTTTAATTCTAATTGCTGAAGAAAACCAACAAGCGATCGGTTTTGTGACCGCAAGCATTACGCAGAATGAAACCATTAGTTTTCTGATCAAAGACCCAATCTGCCGTATCGGAACCATAGTTGTGGATGAAAATCGGAAATCAAATGGAGTGGGAAGTCTACTCATGAATCAAGTAGAGCAATGGGCCATTGAGTCAGGAGCCGTTCAAATTAGGCTGGAAGTAATGGAGTTTAACCAAGCTGCTCAGCAGTTTTATGACAAACTCAACTTTACGACGAGCTCGCGCATCATGTTGAAATGTTTGTAACGATCACGGCATTTAAGCGAAATTTACTATTAAAGCTAACCTGAATCGCAATTCTTTCTGGCACCTTCCTCCCCCTTTTTGAAAAGACGATATGATGTACGGATATACCCAAGTGACTTCAAGATGCGGGATTCAGAGCGTTGTCATTGATTCGAGAGCAAGGAAAATAACGCAGTGTAATAGCCAGCTATTTTCAAGTTGTTTGACGCAGCCATTGGTTTAATTAAAAAAGCGAGTCAATGACACGCTCCCGAAGGGCACTCTTTACAAATAGTAAGGTTACAAATAGTAAGGGCCTTGGCTTGTATACTTTGTTGCCGATTCTTGATTTAGAGTGACTAGATCTTTAATCGCCTCCGCGTCTACAAACCGAGTCATTCTCGCTGAACCAAGCATCTCGAGGTTACTTAGGTATAATGGAGATTCGAACATGATTTATCTTTTCGATTGGGGGAACACCTTAATGGTAGATTTCCCTCACGTACAAGGAAAAATGTGCGATTGGGAACACGTCGAGACCATGCCTCTCGCCAGAGAAACGCTAGAAAAACTGTCACAGCAGCATAGAGTTTATATCGCTACCAGTGCATCAGACTCCGCAATGGAGGACGTGCAAAAGGCATTTCAGCGAGTCGGACTGGACCAATACATCAGTGGTTACTTTTGTTTTGCCAATCTTGGTATTGCGAAAAATCAACCTAGCTTCTATCTCGCGGTCGCTGAGCAATTAAACGTAGTACCCAGCCAGCTCACTATGGTGGGAGACTTACCAGAAAAAGACATTTATCCCGCAATGGATGCAGGGCTAAACGTCATTTGGTTCAATCCTAAAAACCTTCCTGTTCCAAGTAAGCCTATTCCGTCTCAAGTGCATTGTTTATCGGAGCTGATGCTAGGCTAACCAACAAGGCTTTACTGGAACTCTCGTTTAACCAACTACACTTAATGCACTAATCAAGGAAGATGAATGCAGATCAGACCGATTACTCTCAACGATATCGACCATTTTATTGCGCTCTGGAACCGTGTATATGAAGAAGGCGAGTATTTACGATCTCCTGCGCCTGACCGAACAATGTTGAGTGATGTGATCACGCGAGTAGAAAAAGAATCCATCCCTCAGTTTGTCGCCTTTGATGGGAGGCAATTAGTGGGAAGTATTGAGATCTTCCCTGCCGAAATGTGCGGTTATGAAGGTGGAGAGTTTGCGAAAACTGGTATTCTTGGCATTCACATTGATCGTCATTATCGCAACCAAGGACTAGGAACAAAACTTCTAGCAACCGCCATTCAAAGTGGTTGGAAGTATGGTTATGATACCATTGTTCTCAATGTTTATAAGACCAACCAAGCAGCGATTGCTTTGTATGAACAATTTGGCTTCGAACATGGTGGTGAGCTAGGAGAAGTGTTACTACCCAATGGCAAATATCTGATGAGTCAAAAAATGGTGTTAAAGCAAGACGAAATGAACGCTAGCAGCAAAAGCCATTCTTGATAAGCTAAGATTCCAAGGCTACTTGGGTGCAAAGCCGACCTTTCGATATACTCGCTCGCCCAACGACTTAACACGTAATTGTGATGATTGAATTTAAACCTTTACCACCAAACCAAATTCCAATGACTTTGCTGCTAGAGGCAGACCCTAATCAAGATAACATTGAGCGATATCTTGATACATCCATTGGCTTTGCCGCTATTGAAGACAATCAAATTGTTGGTGCATGTGTGATATTACCTCATTCGAAAACACAAGCTGAAATCATGAACGTTTCAGTCGCGCCAATACATCAACAACGCGGCATTGGTTCAAATCTATTGCGTTTTGCAATTGAAGCCATGAAAAGTCAATCATTTCAAAAACTGATATTGGGAACGGGTACCTTTGGTTATCAACTGACGTATTATCAGCGATTAGGTTTTAGGGTAGAGAGCGTGGACAAAAATCATTTCTTACTCCACTACCCAGAACCAATTTGGGAAAACGGCATTCAACATAAAGACATGCTACGCCTTTATCTTGAGCTTTGAATAAAGAGACTTTCGGTTAACTTTTCATATCTAACTTTTTACCCAAGTATTCAATTTCAAATGTCGCATAGCCAAGCTGAACCGCTTCAAAAGAGTACATTAGGTTTTGTGCCTGCTGCGCATCCTTGGCTAACACAGCGACTGAATAGATTGGACGCTCAATGCCATTGTCGAGTACTTGGGTATTGATATAAGACGAAGTGATTAAACCAGAGTTGTTCAGATTGATAACACGCTGTAAATCGACACCCAATACGCGGTCCATTTCTAAAGCCTCAACCCCCTCTTTCCAACGCAATGTCACACTGTAGTTATCACTCTCAGGCGTGTTATCTAACCATTTAGCACCCAAAGGTTGGATACTCGCGATCTTCACCAAATCTTGTTGGTACATGGGTAAGTCTTGCAGTTTTGCTTGTACTTCCGCTTCGTTTTCTGCTGATAAAACAAAACGCAGAATTTGTACCACTTTACCATCAATACTGCTTGGTAAAACGAACATGTCTTTCACATCACCTTGCTCGATAAGTTGATTAAATGCGGCTTTCTGTTTTGGTAATGTCTGTAAAACCTGCTCCACATCGTTAGTATTCCAGGCTAGTTCAACGCCGTAATCAGCAGCAAAACTTGAGAAAGACGCAACAGCAAGTGTGCTCAATAGGATGATTCTGTTCATAAGGTTACCTTTCATTTTACGATTTTCTTATCTGCTTCAAGTTAAATTCAATGTGGTTGACTCTATTACCAGCGGCTACGATATGCGCGATGGCAACTACGACAAGTACTCTGGGCTTGTTTGAGTCCAGCCTCGGCTGCTGAAACTTGTTGATCTTGCGCTGCTTGATACAGTTGAACGAACCCTTCATCCATTTGCACCATCAAACGATTGAAGTTCTCTGGCTTGCTCCACACTTCTTTCTTCGCTTTGCTATCAGCTTGGCTACCTTGCGGAAACGCTTGTAGCAAATGTTCGCTATGACGAGAGAGTTCATTGCCGATCTGCGCTAAAGCTTGCCAATCGGTATTACTGCCATTCAGAGTCTTGTCCGCTTGCTTCGATAGAGATTCAATTTGCTCAAACGCATTCTGGCGCATGTCGATTTGAGAGCTGAAGTCTTGAGCAAAAAGCGTTGTTGGTACAAAAATGGTCGGTAAAAGTGCAATCAGTGCCAGTGTCTTTTTCATGTCTTTCTCCTAATCGTTCTTCATTGTTGGGTTGTTGGATTTAAATTTACACGACAATCATTGCGCACGCAACTATTGTTGTGTAAATTACCGTAAAGAAGATCATCACACAACAAAACGATCGAGGTAAATGATGAAGATTTGGGACTTAGCAACAAGGCTCTACCACTGGAGTCAAGTTTTACTTTTTATAGCATTGATGGCATCTGGGCTGTCTGGTAACGGTCCTCATATCCAACTTGGATTGGCATTATTCACACTGCTAGTATGGCGAATGGTATGGGGATTCATCGGCAGTGAGACTAACCTATTTCGTCAGTTTCTCCGCTCCCCGGAAGACATCATTTCTTATTTAAAGGGAAAATCGGCAGCCACTGCTGGTCACAACCCTGCTGGCGGCTGGATGGTAGTAACCATGCTGACAGCACTCTTGCTTCAATGTATTTCTGGAATGGCTCTTGGTGGCGTATTCGACACATGGCCTTATTCGGAAGTTTGGCTTAACGATGACGTATTCGCTGGCATGGAGTGGCTACATTTAACCTTGGTCGATCTTTTACCAATATTGATCGCTTTACATATTGGCGCGATCCTTCTTTATAAATTAAAAGGCAAACCATTAGTGAAAGCCATGATCACTGGTAAGCAGACCAAAACAATCAAAGAAACCTCTGTTGCTGAGCAAAAAATTGTCTATCTCGCACCGCAAAGCCGCGCGTTGGGGGTGCTAGTTGCCGCAACATTGGTTACCATGACAATCGTTGCTTTATCATAAGAGAAAGAAAATGAGCGAACAGTTTGATAGACAAGACAGTTTTGGTTGGATGATCAACGTGGTTGCACACGATGCGGCAAAGCGATTTGAGATCGAACTCAAGAAGCATGGTCTCACAGTAGCGCTTTGGCCAACCATGATGTGTTTATGGGAAGAAGAAGGCGTAACACAGCGCGATATTGCGGCGAAATCTAAGGTAGAAAACTCAACCACGACTCGCACTTTGGACAAGCTTGAGAAGCTTGGTTTAGTGGAGCGCCACCCTGATCCAAATAGCCGCCGATCATTCCGAATTTACCTCACGGAAGAAGGGCGAAACCTCAAAGAAACCTTGCTGCCAATTCCGTTGAACGTCAATAAAGCACTAATGAGCCCGTTAGAGCCGGCTGAACAGAAAGAGATGTTACGCCTACTAAAAAAGTTGGTCGCAGAGATTTAGCGCTTCGCTGAGTTTTCCAACCCAAGAATAAACAAAGCCCTAAGTTCTGAACTTGGGGCTTTGTGTTTTTAGGTGAACGCCAAGTTTGCCCGTACCTAACACCCTTCAGTAACATGCCCTCTTACCACTGAGCGATTTGATGCTTGATTAACGTAATAGAAATAACACGCCTCACTTTCCAAGGTATAGCCCTGCGGCCAGATGTACACCACACGATCTAGACCAGAGTGATCAATAAATTGGTATTTTGGGATCTCAACAAAGTGTGTACTGTTAGGAAATTGATTGCCCATAATACAAAAATCGCTGCCATGGCACGGCTTATCGATGGGTGAATTGCCCTTGGCGGGTAATCCTATTTCCAATAAAGCACGGATACTGTTCGCACTTGCTTCCGGCATGCCACTGAGCATCTTCACTTGATGGTCAACATAAGTGATTTGTTGACTATCCTGTGCATCATCAATAACAACTTTGGCATGAAAAAACTTAAGAGATGTCCCCAGAGAGGACTGTGAACTGTGCAGCATAGACGCGTATGCTTGGCGGTGGATATCGAGCAAGACAGGTAAAGCTGCGAGAGCAATGGACCCCAATGTTGCGAGCACAATGGTGATTTCCATCAACGTAAATCCTTTTGCTTTCACTTCTTATCTCTCGGCATACAGACAAATGATAGTTACCCAAGTAGCCTCTTGATGTTTGATTCAGCGAAATGGCCGAGGGTAAAGGTCGTCGCTCCCACTTCCATGTGAGAACCGAGCCAATATATCGCTGAAATTACGCAGAGAAACGCACTAACTGAGAGAAAAACCGAACCAATTAAGAACTTGAGACCAGCCACTAAGTTGTGCTGAAACATACTCAGCAATTAGCTAAAAAACTCGACTAAATTCAAACTACTACGGCACAAACGATCAGGTTAAGTATTTGTTTCTAAAATAAGAATCTTATTTAGTTAATACTTTTGATGTATTCAAATATGTCATTGACTTCGTTTTCACTCAGCACAGTTTTGAATGGTGGCATTGCACCGCCCTGCCCATTACCACCTTCCAAGACAGAACCAATCAGCTCCACTTTCGTCCCAAACGGGTTTAAGAGCTCGGCAGATATATTATCGGGTTTAATGTCCATGGCTTTGGCAACAAGACCATCTCCATGCCCTTTATCACCATGACAAGAGACACAATAAGACTCAAAACGCTGCTTTCCTGCGACTAGGTCCGCCTCGCCGTATTGGTTATCGGTAAACCATTTATAGCCTGCAAATCCAAAGCTGGATACAAGCAATAAGAAAACAACAGAGAAAAAGAATTTACGCATGGGTGCCCCTTGTCTTCATTTGCTATATCAATGAAGACAAGGTAACGAAGGGGATGTCGAAAAAGTGTTGATTAAGCGTTCAACAAAGGGACGTTATTACGTACTAGACCTCGACGCACGCTGGTGCACATTTTGCCAAAGCGACGAATTTCATCAAATTGAGGAGTGATACCGCGTTCCATCGCCGATTCCCAATAACTCAATTCTGAATCGACCATCTCCAACAGTTTTTTAGGACAACCAATGCATTGTCCTTCAGGACCACAAACAAACGTCTCTGGTTCATAAATCGGCAGTTCAGCTTTTACTTGTGCAATGATATCGCGCATTGCGGTCATTCGATCTGGCTTGACGGTCATTACCCGGCTCCACACAATATTGAGAGCCGGATTGTACTCTCTGGCACGCAAATGTCCCTACCTAATTTAGGTATATTTTACGTTTTTGCTTTGCAAACTTTGATTTAAGCGTTGGAAATTCAGGCTTTTTCGCCACCAAATATACTGCGGTCGCTGCCAACACAAAGCCAATAATACCCATCCAATCAAATGACTCACCGAACGCAAACCAAGCTTGAAGCGCCGTGGTTGGAGGCACAAGGTAAAACACAGAAGCAACGCTTGATGCCGCACCATTCTTGACCATGTACAGCAACAATAAAATTGCTACGCAAGACAGAACAACCACTAACCAAATCAAGGTGAAAATAAACTCCGCTGTCCATTGCACCTGCATGGTTTCAAACTGCATTGCAACAGGTAGAAACATCACCAATGCCGCCAAATATTGCACCGTTGCGCCTCCCACCATGTCCACTTGTTGACAGTATTTCTTTTGATACAACGTGCCGACGGTAATACCAAACAGAGATGACAAACACACACCAATCGCTAAAGTTTTGTGCAAATCCGACTGCCATTCCATCTTACCCATCAGCACCATCGCAATGCCGACAAAGCCCAATGACAAACCAATCCATTGTGATGGCTTAAATTGCTCAGAAGCGAACACTACCAACAGCACGGCAGTTAAAATGGGCTGTATACCTACCAATAACGAGCTTAGTCCTGCTGGCATACCCAAACTAATAGCAAAGTACGTCCCACCTAAATAAAAACCGTGAATCAATACACCAACCACACAACTGTGCCAAAAGTCCTTGCCCGTTGGAATACGACGACGCAGCAAGACCACTATCACTAGGAACAGCAAAACATTAAACGCCATGCGAATCGACAATAAGGTTGCTGGTTCAGCGTATTGCAAACCAAAGCGCGCGCCGACAAACCCAGAAGCCCAAAGGATAACGAATACAAAAGGAATGGCTCTGATTAACATGATGCGCCCTCACTCTACCTGTTTTTAAATTTTGAATGTTTTTCAATCTCGAATGTTGCTAATGTAGTTAGGTACAGTGTTTTCAAAAAGTGACAGATGGAAGTGTTTTTATGGGTACAGATTTAATCAGTACGCTTGATGCGAATAAGTACTTGATCGTCGAGCATCACCTCAAACAAGCGATCAGTAATGGGGTCTATCAACCGGACGATAAGTTACCTTCCATCCGTCTATTAAGCACCGAGCTTAAAGTAAGTAAAAACACGGTGATCCGTGCCTACCAAGAGCTGGAAGCGCAAAGCATGGTTTATTCTGTGCCCAAATCCGGTTATCGCGTAAAACCCACGGAACAAAGTGAAGCCAAGATCGCCAAGCCTACGCGTGTGGATTTACTTTCCGTGTGTAAGCAAATCCTCACTTACCCTGAGTATCAAGAGCGGCTTCCGACTGGTTCTGCACACCCAAATATTGATGCCCCAGCAATCAAAAGTCTGTATGCCGAAATTGGTCGCCATAGTCGCCAGCAAAGCCATATATCCAGCCATTATCAATTGCCACCAGGCGATGATTTGTTGATCAAACAGTTGGCTAAGATCACTCAAGATCTGGGAACCCCTGCGAATGTTGACGATCTTCTGGTAACCCATGGTGCCCAACAAGCAATCAGCCTTGCATTAAGAGCAACAACACAAGCCGGCGATATTGTCGCTGTCGAATCACCGTGCTATTTCGGTAACTTATTAATGCTTGAATCGCTTGGTTTACAAGTGGTTGAGATCCCAAGCTGCCCCAGAGATGGTATGGACCCAGACGCACTAGAAAAAGCAATGGCAACATGGGAGGTCAAAGTCATTGTCGTCACACCGAACTTTACCAATCCAACCGGCTCTCTGATGCCACTTGAAAGACGAAAGCAGCTACTCGCGGTCTCTAGAGACGTTCCCATCATTGAAGATGATGTATTTGGTGCGTTGAGCTTCGATAAGACTTTGCCAAGCCTACGAAAATTGGATGAAAAACAACGAGTGATCTATGTGAATTCTTTATCGAAAACACTCGATTCACGGCTTCGCATTGGTTGGATGCTGGCAGGGCGTTATCGTGCTCAGGTCGAGCAGTATTTATTGTGTGAAAACATGGGCAGCTTGAACTTGATGCAATCAGCGGTAGCGACCTTTTTGACGTCGGGGAAATATCGCACGCATACGGCGCGAATGTGTCGCGTGTACCAAGCAAACGTCCGTCGATATTTGCAAATGCTAAATCAATGTTTAGACGCACACTTTGAATTAAAAAATAATTATCAAATCAATGCCGTACAAGGCTCATTCTTACTTTGGTTACGCTTACCACCAAAAACTGACAGCTACGCGCTCTATCAAGCCTGTAATGAACACAAGATCAGTATTCTACCCGGCTCTGTATTTGGCACGCAGGGGCAGTACCAAAACTGTATCCGCCTCAGTGTGGCGAACTTCGGAGCTGAAAAAAACTGGCAGCCAGCTATGGAAACCCTCGCCAAGCTCATCGCGAAGTTTGCACAATAAAAACAAAGCCGCCCAAGTGGACGGCTTTATTGGGGTCTGTTGACGAGATTAGTTACCCCAAACCATTTCGACAAATTCCGGATGATCGATGTACGGGTTACGGTTACCCTGGAAATCAAATACCTGTTGGTTACGATTGATTTCTTTCGCGCTCACCGGATCGTTTTTGTGCCAACGCTTAAGCATGTTAAGCATCCATGGTTCAAATACCGTCGTGCTTGTGCCATTGAGTACAGCGTCTGAACTGCTTGAGTTCTTTTCCCAATTACCAATCACGTTTTCGTATCGTGTTGCCATGTAGAAGTAAGCACGAGCGAAGTCACCTTTAAACTCATCAATTGGCTCAAATACTGTGCCTGAGTAGCCCAAAGATGCAGTGGCTGAACCTAATTTTGAGCCATTATTAGAAACATAAGTGCTGCTACCCACCTCGCCAAATGGCCAGTTGCTACGCTTAGCATTCACATAACCATCGGTCGCAAACAAATGGTGACCGTCTGAGTTCATTGGTTCAACTTTGCCACCAAACCAGCTTTTCGGGAATGAGTGTTCGCGGTTATAGCAATCCCCTTCAGCTTTGTATTGACCACACTGATCTGTCACTTTGGTGAAGCTGACAGCATCATTACCCAATGGTTTTTCTGAGTACATGTCTAGGATTGTGCCGTCTTTTTCATAGTAGTTGTCCAGATCGGCATCTTTCACCAATGTCCAAATCGCAGAGTAGCCACGACCAGTGTGGTTATTGATGATATTGAACAACGCCGTTTTCAATGCAAAACCTGTTTTGCCTTCCGCCGCTTTGTAATATTCCCCGACGACCGGTGGTGTAGTTGTTTCACCAAGCGTGAAACTAGTGGTTTGCGTTTTAGTAAATTCACCACCTGAAGCAAGCGTTTTTTGACCAAGCATCAAAGCGTACGAGCCGTTACCGCTGCTGCAACAAATGCCGTCACCGTAGCTATCATTGATGGTAAATTGATAGTCACCATCGGTTAAGCACATGGTCTTTTCATAGGTTTTATAAGAGTCGAAACCTTGACCAGAGAAGAGTACTTTTGATTGACTGTCCTTCAGTTCCCAGCTGGTTTCTGAGCCGTAACTATCAGTCGTCAAAGTCAGTCGGATTTCATTATCATTGCAGCTTTCAACCGGAGGCTGAGTACCTCCACCGTCTTGGTTAGGTAGGAAGTTATCGACATACACTACTTCAGAGCCATCAAAGCCCGATTCATCATAGAATCTCAGACCAACGTTAATGGTTTTATTTGATGATGCGGTATAACTGTGTGTGAGCTGTTGCCATTGATTGGTTTGCTTAGGGTTTGAATAACCATGGTACCCATCAACAATCAGACGCGCTTTAACATTGCCTTCAGTGTGATAAACAGACACTGCAAATGGATAGGTTTTCCCTTGCTCCACATTAATGGTTTGCAGAAAGTCCGTGTTGCTTTGGGTACCCGTATTCACGACTACTTGCGCCGCTAAACCGCCGGACTGCACTTGGTTACTAGTGGGAGATACCGCAATACCAGAGTCAATCACAGCCCATTGTGTTGGCGAATTGCCATTCCACTGTTCGAAGTCACCGTTGATGACATCACTGTAGGCGAATGGAGAGCAAAGCAAAGGTAGGATAAAGAGGGGTTTCGCTATGGATTTCATTATAATTTTCCATTGGTTATATAAATCCAAGAAAAGATAAACATAATGATCGCATATAAATAAGCGTTAACTCACAATTTTACGTTGCACGAATGTGAATATTCTCATTATCGTGCAGAGCATCTCACAAATTGCGTACTGTTTCTCGATTTAGATAGCATCGTTTGTTCGATATAAAACAGTAAGATAGAACATGCGTATAGAGATAGAGATAGGAATCGAAACAACAGAACTTGTCATACCCAAGTCACTTCAAGATACAGGATTCAGAGCGTTGTCATGGATTTCCTGTTTCCCCGAAGGGTACTCTTTGCAAACAGTAAGACCTTGTCCTGTAGACTTTACTGTCGGCTCTTGATTTAGAAGAACTAAACCTTTAAATCGCCGCCACGTCTACAAACTAAATCACTCTCGCTGAGTCAAGCATCTTGGAATTAGCTGGGTATATGATTTCTAAAACGTACAAAAAAAGCCAAGTGAGTCTCTATGGGGGTAGAAGACTGCACTTGGCTTTGGATAGAAATAAAATACTAATGAGCAAGTAGCCTTAGATGCTATTGCACACTCGACGTTACTTTAAAGAATCGCCCTTGTAGTGCGGACATTGGGATCTGGTATTGCCCATTACTTGGTGTGATTGTTTGGTTCGTTAGCAAGTCCACCAGCGCTTGAGAGCTACCCACTTGCGCCTCGGTCAAAATAACGTTTCGAGCGCTTTCTAATGTATTAAGCGCAAACAACACCTGATCACTGCCAGACTTTTTCAGATCGACATAACTACCATTGCTCGCCGCTAAGTTAACGCGAGAACCTTGATACAGGGCTGGATGAGCTGCACGCATCGCCATCAAAGATTTAACGTAATTTTTTAGGTCAACTTGATTTGCATCCAAGGTTGCTGTCACACCCTCAATCTTAGCGCTGCTGCGGGCGACATGGTCATCGCACACGCCTCGCACGGCGCAGGTGTTATTGTCTTCTTTCGCAGCAAACCCATCAACTTGATCGCCAATTTCGTCGCCGTAGTAGAGCGTAATTGGTCCGGTATAAGCCGCTTGGAAAGCAAACGCAGCCTTATGACGTTGCCAATACTCGGCGTCATTAATATCGGCCATACCACCGCGTTGAAGTAAGTCACCAAAACGAACTAAATCGTGGTTGCCAATCATTAAGTTTGGCTGCGCATGGGATGGATACTGATTGTGCGTTTGGTAGCCATTATCTAACCAATCAACACCTCGCCCACCCACGCCACTTTCATTTACCGCTAACGTTTCTACAATGCGGTAACGCATTGGGAAATCGAACGCCGAGCACAACGCGGGATCATCCGCAGACCCATACGCTTCACTTGCGATATCAGATTCGCCCTTCCAAATCTCTGCAACCATATAGCCAAGAGGGTTAACGTCTTTGCCATCAGCATTGGTGTAAGTCACACTTTGCGAAGCATCATCGACGGCTTTGCGGATCTGTGTCCATGCATCCGTTGGTACTTGATACGCCTGATCCAAACGCCAGCCGTCGATCTTCAGCTCTTTCACCCAATAGGTCGCCACTTCTTTGTAGAAGTCTAAGCTGGCAGGATAATCAACAGGATTACTACCACCAGTAGGCAGCAAGCCAGACGGAGAAGGTTTGATCAATCCATCTTTGTGGTGACCGAATACGCCATCAAAAAAGACATACAAACCACGCTTGTGTGCCTCATTAACTAAGGTTCTTGCCGTTTCTAAATCGCCAAAGCGAGGATCAATCTTAAAATAATCCGTAGCAAAATAACCCGTTGCATCCAAGCGATCTGCCCAGTGATCTTGTCCCGTAATCGCTTGAGACTCAAAAACTGGCGTCAACCAAATCGCATTCATGCCTAAGTCTTGGATATAATCCAGGGAATCAATGATGCCTTGTAAGTCGCCATTGTGATGACTGGTACCATATCCGGTCCCATGACCTATGTTTGAATCACCATCGACAAAGCTCTCAACCATGATCTGATACGTGCGAAGCTGATTACTCTGCTCCATCACATTCGTTTGGCAGGCATAACTCGAATCTGGAAGTGGTGTACTGCCACTATCACTGCCGCCAGAGGAATTACATGCCGATAAAACACCGACAACACTCAACGCAATAAGCGATTTACCAAGCAGTTTATTATATCGGACATTGTGCATTAAACTCTCCAAAATAAAATTAACCCCGACACGTTCTCCATGTAGGGGTTAATAAAAAAGCAAATCTAAATAACGAAATGGAATATTATTGGCACTTATTAACCATTACATGAAGTGGTTTGCCTTCGCCTTCAAATTGAAGACTCCAAACATATTTACCATCTTCTTTAATATCAACCGCTGTATCCGTTCCGTAGCCACCGAAAGTCAGTGGTGTTAATTCACCCACGTTCATTCGATTGCCTTTCGCAGTAAATTGTGGGAACCACAACTCTGTCGCGTACTGCATTTTGTAAGAGCCTACTTTTTCTTGCGTCACAACTTGGTAGAAGTTATTACCTTTATAAGTGTATTGGCGTTGAGGTACATGCTTCCAATCTGAATCAGCAAACGTACCAACAACAAACAGTGGCTTAGAAATTGGACCTTTCGCCGTACTATCTGGGTTATCACAAGCCGCCATAAAAGCGACGACTTCATCTTGAGATAGATTAACAATAGGCTCAGCCGCCGCTTCTGGTTCTGCCGTTGATTGACAACCAGCAAGAGCAACAAGTAAGGCAGCAGCAAGTGATGTTTTCATCATGTTCATTTTCACGTTAATTCCTTTTTAATATTCCAAAGTAAATAAAAACTCACCAAGTTGGTAAAAGTTTAATATTTAAAAAGAACAAAATATCGAACCACCGATAAAGAATATTATTCTATATCTTGCTGAGCCAGATTACTTTGATAGGTTTAATTATTTCCTAATCGATGACGAGTAAGGTTAGGAACACAATTTAATTATTGATCTGTTAAATATAAAAAACAAAGTAAAACAAATAAATTTGTGAATAAGCTAACTATATGTAGGGGTGAGTTTTAAACACTCAAATAGAGTAATAAAAAAGGTCAGCATATCGCTGACCTTTTTTAAATTATTTTGTATTTACTGCTTTCACAAATACTTCTTGTGCACCTTCGATGCCCAATTCTTTCGCTTCATCAAGCAGTGTTAGTGCTTTCGGAATATCATTAGCCGCGACCGCTGCTTTAATCGAGCTGTGGTAGTAGCTGGTTAAATCCGTACCTTGTGGGATATTGTCGTTTTTCGCGACAATTTTAGTATTCACGATATCGTTCGCGGATACTGAGAAGCGGAACTGACCAAGTGGGCTGTGTTTCGCTTGAGGATCTGCAATATCTGGCGGCTGAGTGTGATTTGCCAGTGCGAAGGCTTTTGCAGGGTGAAGAACTTCTGAACTTCCTTTTAGATCATCGGAAGTGGTGTAAACCAACACATGCAAATCGTTACCTGTCATGTCTGGAATTACATTCATTTCAAGTACGAACTTATCGTTGTCCAGTAGTTTTGCTGGCACGTACTCAAACTTTGAAAAATCTGCTTGGTAAATAGGTTCACCCGCCGCATTCATTACAACGACGTTTGGTGCATAGAACTCTAGGTTCTTGTTTACGAATGTCTCTAGTTTGATATCGAGACTGCCGCGATTACCTGGTAGAGCGAACGCTGCAATTGCGCCTGCGCTATTACCATCTAATAGCATTTGGCTTTTATCAGTCAAAGCGAACTCAGTAACCGCAGGTACATCAATTGGTACCCATTGAATATCACCCGACTGCGTGATCACTTGTTGCTGACCTTTCGGGCTCATGTCTACTTGTTCTACAGAAGAACAACCCGTAGCCAACATTCCCAACAGCACGGGAGCAAGCCATTTTTTCATTACCGTCTACCTCGACTCGTTATTGTTTTTGAAATAAATACAGCCAGATAGGTTCTGGCTGTATCATTCTAGGACAATTTAGGACTTAATGGTTAGATGATTACCACCAAGCTTCCGCTTGTACACCGAACTGGAATGTATCGTCAGAACGACCGTTGTCGAATGTGTTTGAGTTGTCCGCTTTATCCGCTGTTAGGTAAGAAGCGTATAGACGGATTTCAGGACGAGCCCAGAAGCTAGAACCAGCAGACCATGCTTGAGCAACTGTTAGCTTACCGTATTTGTTTTCGTCACCGTCGTTATCATCAATCGCGTAACCCGCTTCGAAGATAGTTTTGTGGTTGTCGTCCCATTTGTACATTGGACGAACGACTACAGACATAGTTTCCCACTTGTCTTGACCAGCCCACATTTCTTCACCAACACCGTATACTAACTGGTGACCCATTTCCCAGCTGTCACCCATGCCGATTACACCCCAGTTGATTAGGCGGTAACCAGATGCGCCATCTTTCGCTTCTGCACCGTACCAGCTACCGTCACCGTAAAACGCCATTGTTTTAGAGTAACCTTCAGTACCGTACTGAACTACAGTTTTGTTGAAGCCTGAATCTAGACCTTGAGTCAATTCAGCTGTGAACATTACGCCATCTTTTGCATCTTTAGTGCTGTTTGGCGCAGCGTCAGTTTCGTTAACTAGTGCGTAGTTAAGACCTAGCTCTAGAGAAGCGTTGTTCCATAGTTGAAGACCTGCGTAACGTGCATCAAGTGTGTTTACGTTTGCAGCTTTACCGTCGTTACCTGGGTCAGTGATGTCGCTACGGTCGTTACGTACCCATGCTAGAGATAGTTTACCTGGACCCGCTTCGATGTTTTCGATACCAGCACCAGCACCAGAAATGTTCCAGTAGTAGAAGTCAGAGATATGGATATCGTGACGTTGGTAGTAACGTTTACCAGCCCATAGCGTTGCTTCTGGAGCGAAGTCTAGAACGCCTTTAGCTTGAACGTTGAACTGACGTAGAGCAAATTGTGCATCGTCAACACACTCTACTTTGTCGCCCTTAGCATTTAGACCACAGTTAGCCGAAGTGCTTTCCCAGTCGTTTGAACCGTTAGAAGTCATTGCGAACATTGAGTCAACGTAGAACGTTTTACCGTTGTTGTTGTAAACTTCTTTACCTAGTTGAACTTCACCGTATACATCGCCTTCGTTACCTAGACGACCGATTTTGTTCTTCTCAAATGTTACTTGTTGGCCACCATCAGCGCTCACACCAACACCAGCACGCATGTAACCGTGGAAATCCACTGCGAAAGCAGAACCAGCAGCTAAAGTTGCAGCAACAGCAGCAGCAATTACACTTACTTTTTTCATTCTTAACTCCATTAAGGGTATTTATAATTCTGTCTTCCCTGCTCACTCTTTTAGGTGAATATAGGCAGTAAAAATGCACCTAAAGAAAGAGAGGTAAGATGGGAACAAGTCCCCGTTTGTTTCAACAGTCTTAAGATTACCCAAGGCGTACAAGGATGACGTCCTCCACCCCAAACTAATTTAGGGGGGATGAGAAAGGATGAGAAAAATTACCGAATGGTGTTTTTTCGAGTCAGATCACCAATCTAGGGAGGAATTAGTAAGTTTCTTCGGTTTATAGTGGCTACAAAGTGATAGCCATTTCATATTTTCGTCAAAAATAGGACGTAGAAAGTAATTTAATTACAGTGATAATTTTCGTTCTAAGGTGGTTGACCTAAGTAAGACAAAGTTTTTTACTTATAGTTTCTTAAAGGTAGCAATAAATATTAAAAAAAGTATCTCTGATGACACGACTTCACTCTCGCCCCTACCCACTTGGTGCAACCCTAAATAAAGAAGGTTGTAACTTCGCTATTCATGCGCCAAGCAGTAAAGACATTCAACTTGCGCTCTTTGCAGAAGACGGCAGCTATGCACTGCACGACTTACCAAATGAATATGCAGGTATTCGTCATACTTTTATTCCAGACATTAAATCTGGGCAGAAGTATGGCTTTGTGGTGACGCATCAAGACCAACCTTTGCTGATTTCTGATCCTTACGCAAAGTCGATTGATAAAGCCCTCCACTACCAACCTCCTTTCTCTCCTGCAAAAAGCTTTGATATGCCTAAATGTGTCGTTATCGAGGATCACTTCGATTGGCAAGACACCGATCACCCTCGCATACCAAGAGAAGAGATGGTGTTATTTGAAACCCACGTAAAAGGGTTAACTCAACAACACCCAGAGGTCCCAAGTGATGACAGAGGACGTTACCTAGGTTTATCGTCACCTGAGATGTTGGCGTTTTACAAACAACAAAACATCAATACGTTGCAATTGCTACCTGTTGCTGCGTGTATGCACGAGCCGCATTTGCTTAAGATGGATAAGGTGAACTATTGGGGTTACAACCCTTACCTTTTCATGGTGCCAGATCCTCGTTATGCCGAAAAAGATGCCGTCACAGAACTCAAAACTACCATTCGAGAGCTGCACAAGCACGGCATCGAAGTGATTCTTGATGTCGTGTACAACCACACGGCGGAAGGCGGTGAAGGTCCGACTATCTTCAACCTAAAAGCACTCGATCCTCGCTGTTACATCAAGCATGGTCCTCACTATGCGAACTTCACTGGTTGTGGCAACACGGTGGACCTGACTTATCAGCCAGCACTTAACCTCGTTATGGATACGCTACGTTACTGGGTGAGCGAATTTAAAGTTGATGGTTTCCGTTTTGACTTGGCTGCAACACTCGGTCGCCAAGGGGACGATTACAACCCTGAAGCGGCATTCTTTAAAGCGGTCGCGCAAGACCCAGTTCTTCGCGAGACAAAGCTGATTGCAGAACCTTGGGACATCGGTCCTAATGGCTACCAAGTGGGTAACTTCCCATTTGGTTGGAACGAGTGTAACGACAAACTACGAGACATCTCCCGCAGCTTCTGGCGCGGCGATCAAGGTTACCTAAAAGAGTTTGCGACGCGCTTGATGGGCTCTCGTGATATCTACAGCGCAGCGAACTGGCCTTACAAACTCACAGTCAACTACATCACATATCACGACGGTTTTACCTTGCAAGATCTCGTGTCTTACAAGCAAAAACATAACGAAGCCAACGGCGAAGAGAACCGTGACGGTCATGGTGATAACCGCTCGGAAAACTATGGCGCTGAAGGTGAAACCGAAAACCTAATGATCATCGCCACACGCGAAAAGCAAAAACGCAACCTGATTGCTAGCTTGCTGTTCGCGTTCGGTATTCCTCATATCCTGACTGCAGATGTGCTATCCCATACGCAAGGTGGCAACAACAACGCCTACTGTCAGGATAACGAAACTAGCTGGTTGAACTGGGCGACATCTGAGCGCAAGCAAGATTTCAAAGCATGGATTTCACAAATGGTGGCAAACCGTAATCAATACATGGTGCCATTCATTCGTGCTTTTAGTGGTGAAAATCGTAATAACAACCGCATCTTCTGGCGTCGTATTGATGGCAGCTTGATGGAACATGACGATTGGAACCGTTTAAGCTCAGTCGCGCTGCATTTAGGCATTGGTAAAGAAGGGCAAGAGTTGGTTTACTTGATCAACCAAACCAATGCACCAGCGCGCTTCAAGCTGCCAAGTGAGCGTGGTCAAGAATGGGTGACGGTGTGCGATACCAACGTACGTAACCTAAACCCAGGACATGCGGAAGGAGAAGTCCTGTTGTCTCCAACTTCGATGGCAATTTTGCACTATAGCCCAAAGCAAGAAGCCTAACGGATTCGCCATTCATTACTACAAGTTCTTACAAACCCAGCTGCATGCTGGGTTTGTTTTATGGACGTTTCGAGCAAACATCCATCAATCAGGTCAAAGAACACACCATACGCATTGATGCAATAATGAAACTAATCTAATATCGTTAGCCAAATCACATTTATAATATCTACAACGTAATTTGGCACCATGGCTTTACCTAAATTCTTAATCCGTATTCTGCGGCCTTACCTGCTACTTCTCGCAGGATTTATGGTCTATCTGGCTTATGCTCAGTTAGTTGATTCTGAGTCGATGGTTTATCGGCAATCTCAAACCAATATCATCACCGCCGAGCGGCTAATCCACTCCCAAATCGAAGCGGCTTTCAGCAAATTCTATCTACTAGAAACCGCACTAAAGACGAGCAAGCAAGACCTTAATGATCCTGACTTTCATGAGCTAAGCCAAGGCATCATCGATTACTCACCACAGTACTCCAACATTCTCTACACCACGACAGATAGCAACATTGCCTATGGCCTTTCTGGTCAGGTAAAACAAGCGGATATCAGCAAGATCTTATGGCATAAGCTGAATACCGTCAGTGATAAATTTTCCATCTCTTCGCTATACCAAAACCCGCAACAACGCTGGGTATTTGCCATCAAACATGACAACCCAGACCTCAAACACCAACTTTGGTTAGAGTTCGATCTCCTCCATACGACTCAGCAGCTACGCGGTCTTAAAACTTTGAACAAAGGCTATGTGTTTGTCGTAGACAGAGACACCGAACGCTTGGTGTTCCATCCTGATCCAAGCCGAATTGGCGATAACTCTGTCAGTTATCACGGTGGCATTAGCGAGAAAGTAGCCGCAGGATTGTTGTTTGGTAAACATGAATACTATTACCAAGATAACTTTAAGATTTCGGTCTTCGACGCAGACAACGGATTAAACTGGGTGTTTGTGGCGGGCACAGACCGCGCCGACATCCTCAACAACAGTTATCCATTTACTCTTACTGCAGGTGTCATTGCTTCTTTATTAGCTCTAGCGATTGGTATCAATTACCTCACTTACCAACTGCATTTGTCACTCGCACGCCTAAATGGCACTGAGAGCGTTGATGAGTTCAAAACCCAACTCAAGCATGTTTTGGATCGTTTCTGCTATCACCGAGGCATACAGTTCTGTTTATACGACAGCTTGAATTACAGCTTTTACACCCTCGATTATCACGGTAACAAAAAGCTCGTCTTAAACGATGCCGAACTCGCGGCGCGTTTTTCTCATAGTGCGTTGACTTACCGCAACAAGAAGTACGGCGACGAGTTGACGAAAAAGCTCAAGATCAACAGTAACCACTACTGCATTCCGTTGTTTGATGGACGAGAACTGCTTGGGGTGACTTACGTCAGTTGCCGATTCCCAACCTACAAATGCGTGCTCAGTTTGATTCAGAACTACGCCCAAGTAGCGTTGGCAAACCTCAAATTGCATGACCGTTTACGCCATCAAGATCCAATGACGCAACTCGAAAATAAAGCGTGTTTAGCTGCAAAAGTGTCGAGAGAGCTTCATTCAGAGAACCGTTTTATAGCGATGGTCGATATTGATAACTTCAAATACATCAACGATAAATTCGGTCATCCAGTGGGCGATTTGGTCATCCAAAAAACAGCTGAAGTGATGCGCGACTGTTTCCCTAAACCAAAAGGGATTTGTTTAGCGCGCTATGGTGGTGAAGAGTTTGCAATCGTGTTCCAAGCCAATGACGAATTCGATGCCAAACACCAACTGGATAACTTCCTAACGGTGCTGCAAAGAAGCCATCTCACTTTGGGTTATGGCGATGTGCGATTTACGGCAAGTGTTGGATTTACACCATTAGAAACCAGTTACCATCACGTGGTGGAGCAAGCTGACAAAGCACTTTATCAAGCAAAAAGATTGGGCAAGAATCGCGTCTGCCACCTAAAAGCAGCATAACGCTTTTCTTTTCCAAAAACGACAAAGCCAGAGCAAACATCGCTCTGGCTTTTTTATTTTTATTACAGTCAGTTAAATCAAAAAAACTGACACTCCCCTTTCCTCTTTCCCGTCTTTTAACCGACTCAAGTTCTGCCCCCAAACACCTCTCGTTAATCAGTTCTGAACAGGTGTTTATTTTTCTTTGATTTAACTTAACGGCTCTCACCAATAACCTTAAATGCATCAGGGGATTGCATGAAGCCAATTGAAAATGAAAGAACTGGACGATTACATAGAGCAAATAAATTTAGACCTGACTAACGAGATGTTAGAGGAGCTAGGTTGGATTAGCGACAACGTTCATCAAGTGTTTTATTGGCTCATTGCCGCCATCCTATTCGTTGTATTGATTTGGGGTATTTTTTAATGAAGGCATCCAATCCATCTTATGGTCAGGTTTATTTGGTTGGGGCGGGCACAGGCGATGCATCACTGCTCACCATTAAAGCATTTCGTCTGCTCAATCGCGTTGATGTTGTGCTTTATGACCATCTGGTTTCGGAAGAAGTCTTGGATGTAATTCCACGAAAAACCCTAAAAATCTGCGTAGGCAAACACTACGGTAAGTGTTCGCAAACTCAGGCAGAAATCAACCAAATGATGAAGGGCTACGCAATCACAGGTCTGACGGTATGTCGCTTAAAAGCGGGCGACCCGTTTGTATTTGGTCGAGGCGGTGAGGAAGCGACCTATTTAGCTCAACAAGGTATCAACTATGAAGTTGTGCCGGGTGTAACTGCAGCGCTCGGGTGCTGTGCTTATGCGGGGATACCGGTCACTCATAGACAAGTTTCGAGGGGTGTCACCTTGGTAACGGGTCGAAACTGTAATGATGCTAGCGAACCAAATTGGAGCGCACTTGCCGCCATCGACCACACCCTAATTTTCTACATGGGGCTACACAAAGCAGAAGCGATCGCAGACAACCTGATTGCTCACGGTCTCGCGCCAGATACACCTTGCGCTATCGTCAGCAATGGGACACGAGAAAATCAAAACAAGATCGTCACTACCTTAGCTGGACTGTATGAAACCTGCAAAGCGCAAAAACCACCACTGCCAGCAATCATAGTGGTGGGAGACGTGGTTTCCCTTTCACAGTCACTGGAATGGTTTGAGTCCACCGCCGAGCCCTGTTTAGAACGCACGATTCATTAGTTTTTGAAAATAACGAGATAGAACAATGCCTAAGTTTTTAACTACTCAGCAAATGGGTTCGGCGATCGAGGCGTTACGTCAGAGCTATAAGGTGATGGCGCCCGTCTATGAAGAATACGCAGGTCGTTTTGCCCATACCCCAAATTTGGATTACCAAGAACTCGAACGTTACGATCAACTGGAGTGGAAAGAGAAAAGCCATTTCTCACCCAAAGAAATCGTCTTCCCAATTACCGAAACCCTGTTTTGGTTTAACGCCGACGAGTTGCGAGAATCCAGCGTCGATGCGCGTCCTGTGTTTCTGTTTCTCAGAGCTTGTGACATCAATGCGCTCAAAAGCCTTGATTACATGTTTTTAGAAAACGGCGGTCACGAAGACTTCTACTACAAACGTCTGCGCCAAAAACTCAAACTCGTACTGATTGAATGCAGCGAAAGTTTCGAAAACTGCTTTTGTGTCTCTATGGGCACCAATAAAACTGACAACTTTGCGGCTTCAGTTCAATTTAGTGAGCATGGCGCAATTGTCACTATTAAAGATCCAGAACTGACACCGTATTTTTCACAAGGCAAAGACGTTGAGCACAATGTCAGCTTCGTCAAGTCCAATCCTGTCAAAGTGCGTACGCCAGATTCGGTTTGCGATGATCCGGCTAAAGTACGCGAAGTGTTACTCGGTCATCCAGTGTGGTCAGAATACGATTCACGCTGCATTGGTTGCGGTCGCTGCACTTCCTCATGCCCGACTTGCGCCTGCTTCAACGTGTTTGATGTGGTTTATAACCAAGAAGCCAAAGTGGGTGAACGTCGCCGCCAACACGCCAGTTGCATGATTGATGGTTTCTCGGATATGGCAGGCGGTCACAGCTTCCGTCATAAAACTGGAGAGCGCTTACGTTATCGCGCCTTACACAAGGTCAACGACTTTAAGTCTCGCCAAGGCGAACACCATATGTGTGTCGGATGCGGGCGCTGCGACGACCGATGCCCTCACTACATCTCATTTAGCAACATCATCAACAAGATGACATCGATTGTAGAGGAGGCGCTCTAATGTGCGATTGTGAAAACAAAATGCTGCCGAAAAGCTACCCGATTATTCATATCGAAAAGCACACAGAACTGGAATGGAACTTTCGCGTTGCGTGTGACTTTCCGGTGCACTACGGACAATTTGTCGAAGTAGGTTTATCCCTTGTGGGCGAAGCACCTATTTCCGTCTCCGACTACGGCTTAGGTTACGTCGACTTGCTGATACGTAATGTCGGCAAGGTAACCAGCGAGCTGTTTCAATTAAACGCCAGTGACCGCGTGATGATGCGCGGCGCAATGGGCAATGGCTACCCGATGGAAGAGTACCAAGATAAACACCTCATTGTGGTCGCGGGCGGCACTGGCGTTGCTCCGGTTAAAGGGCTGATTAACTACTTTCACAACAACCCAAGTGATGTGAAGAAGATGTCTTTGATCCTCGGATTCAAAAACCAAGATGCCGTGTTGTACAAGAACGACTTGCTGAATTGGTCTTACTCCAATCACGTCATCACCACCTTGGATGACGGTGGCGACGAACACTTCTATGAAAGCGGCTTAGTTACCGAACACATCAGCAAACTTGATCTCTCTGACAAGGAAAACATCCGCGTCATCGTAGTAGGTCCACCGATCATGATTAAGTTCGTCGTGCAGGACTTCTTATCCAGAGGCATTCAAGAGGACCAAATTTGGGTCGACTACGAACGCAGAATGGCTTGCTCAGTTGGTAAATGCGGCCACTGCCGAATTGGCGACAAGTACGTGTGCTTGGATGGTCCGGTTTTCCGTTATGACCACGCCAGAACCATGATCGATTAGGAGGGAATCACAATGACGATGGACGTAGATATCATCAAAATGCGCGCCAATGGCGATTACCGCCTATCGAAAGTACGTGGCGAGTGCATGATCAGCGTGCGCATTCCGGGTGGCATTATGCCTGCTTACCTGCTCGGCGCTGCACAAGAGATCGCCGAAAAGTGGGGCAATGGTGTTATTCACCTCACCACGCGACAAAAACTGGCGATGCCCGGTATTCGCTATAAAGATATTCCAGAGGTCAACAAAGCGCTGGAGCCCTTCATCAAAGACATCACTGTCGATACGTGCGGCATTGATGTCGAAGACACACAAGCAGGTTATCAGTCGATTGGTGGGCGTAATATCGTCGCGTGTCAGGGCAGTCGAATCTGCCAGAAAGCCAATACCGATACCACTGGCTTGGCACAGCGAATGGAGCGTCACGTTTACCCAAGTAAATACCATTTAAAAATGGTCATGGCAGGCTGTCCGAACGATTGTGCCAAAGCCAATATGGCAGATTTCGGCATCTTAGGTATCGCCAAGATTAATTTCGAAAGTCATCGCTGTATTGGTTGTGGTGCTTGCGTCAAAGCTTGTGCGCACCACGCAGTAGATTGCTTGTCACTCAAAGACGGTAAAGCGGTGAAGGAAGAAAGCAAATGCATTGGCTGCGGCGAATGTGTGCTTGCTTGTCCGACACTGGCTTGGCGTCGAGATCCAAAACAATTCTATATGGTCAAACTGGGCGGTCGAACTTCGAAGAAGACCCCTCGCGTTGGCAAGATGTTCCTCAATTGGGTAACGGAAGACGTCCTACACCCTGTCATCGACAATCTGTTCGAATTTGAAAAAGAGATGTTGGGCGGTAAGCCGATTTACCTTCACATGGGACATCTGATCGATAAAGGCGGCTACTTGCGTTTTAGAGAGCGTGTCTTAGATGGCGTTAGCCTAAATCCAGAAGCCAAAGTCGCCGAACGTATGTATTGGGCAGAAGATGAATACGTAGCGAACATGCACGTGAAATAGGCATAATATGAACAAACTAGAAGAAATGTTTAGAGAGGCGTTAGCCCCGGCAGGTATTACCATTAACGGCTCGAATCCGTGGGATATCCAAGTATTTAACCCAAAAGTGTATGAGCTTGTGATGCAGTCAGGCTCCTTGGGTTTAGGGGAAGCGTACATGTCCAAGATGTGGGATTGCAGTCGCTTGGATCAGTTCTTTGAACGCGTACTTTTAAACGACATTGAAGGCAAACTGGGACTGGCTGAAAAACTCAAGTTTGCCTCTTCCGCTGCGAAACTAAAATTGAAGAGCTGGGTTAACCCGCAGAGCATTGAGCGCTGTAAATTCGATGTACCGCACCATTATGACATCGGCAATAAGCTTTACCAAAAGATGCTCGATTCACGCATGACTTACACCTGCGGATACTGGAATCGAGCTTCGACACTGGATGAGGCGCAAGAGCACAAGATGGATTTGATTTGTCGCAAGCTCGATCTGCAACCGGGGATGCGTATTCTCGATATTGGCTGTGGTTGGGGAAGCTTTATGATTTACGCAGCGAAGAAGTATGGCGTAATTTGTGATGGTCTGACTCTATCCAAAGAACAGAAGAAGCTCGGCAGCAAACTGGCAATAGAAAACGGCGTAGTCACGAACTTCATTTTGAAGGACTACCGCGAGTTCAAGCCCACCGTACAATACGATCGCATCGTTTCTATCGGTATGATTGAACACGTGGGACCGAAGAACTACGCGGAATACTTCGAGTGCGCAGAGCGCTTCATGAAAGATGATGGCGTGTTCTTGCTACACACCATTGGTTCACACCACAGCACTACCGCATCGGACCCGTGGATCTCGAAATACATCTTTCCAAATGGTGTCATTCCATCGATGAAGAACCTCGCAGAGGCGATGGAAGATCGATTCAACATCGAAGATGTGCACAATTTCGGTGAAGACTACGACAAAACCCTGATGTGCTGGTTCTCCAACTTCCAACAATCGTGGAATCAAATCAAAGGCGATTACAGTGAAGATTTCTACCGCATGTGGAAATACTACTTACTCAGCTGTGCTGGCGCCTTTCGCTCACGAGATTTGAGCCTATGGCAACTCGCCCTAACTAAGATTGGTCGCCGTCGTCCACTGACCGTACGTTCCATGTAAGCAATCTGCCTCCAGATTGTGTTTTGAGCACCTTCGTTTGGCTCCAAGCCAGAATGGGCGGTTTCATTCTGGCTTTTTTTACCGTTCACAGTTCACTTCCACAGTCCGAAAAGTCCCATTTAGGGGGCTTTTATAGTGACTCTCCTCGCAAAAACTAATACTTAGTAACGTCTAGTGTTACTTTTAGTCTTGTGCGCTATGACTTGTTGAGCATTGATGGTGCCGTTCGCTCGACTCAGGCAATCTTCCTCTCAACCAAGGCTCATCCCAACAAACAAAACCAGAGCCAAGATACCATTTTGAGAGTCACCACTATGAAAGCCATCAAATCAATCATCATCGCACTACTGTTTACATCGACACTTCCTGGGTGCGTTTCAACGCCCGGTCACTATCGCTTGGCACCCAACGTTCGTCCTACTTTGATGAATGCCAATATCAACGTTCAACCACTGGTTAACACCGCAGTCTCCGTCGGCAAAGTCGTACTGCCTTATGCGATATCAGCGGGACATGCTTACGTTAATACGCCTTACTTCTTATTGCGATAAACCCGCCAAACTCATTCATTTCCCAGAAAACTAGCCAATTTCTTCGGCTAGTTTTCATTTATGTATCATAGAGATAAAAAATCATTACCTTATATATGGGTCATTTGGTGTTGTGAGAACAAATGAACCAGTGTATATTTATGGACCATTACAGTATATGAGCCATTCAGACGAGGCAATTCGCGATCATGAACACCTTTCTCTATACGCGCCACTCACCAAAGAATCGAGCTTACCCCGAACAGCTTAACACTCTGCGAACTTTTGCCCCTAAAGCCGTTCACTTTGAAGACAAAGTACGTGGCTGCACACCACCAGCAGAACGGCACGCTTTTCAGCAACTCATCAACACCGTTCAATCCGGTGACACTGTCGTACTTTGGTGGCTAACCGCGTTTGGGCGCGATTTCAACCAAGCATTAAACACAATACAAGCTCTACTTGATCAAGGCGTCACCCTAAAAACGGTTTGTGAGCCGTTGACCTTTGAACCAGGTTCGGTACAAACACAAACCTTGATCTCACTGCTTTCTGGCTATGGGCAAGTCCAAACTCAACACCGTCTATTTGCCGCGGAACAAGGTCGCAAGGCGCTCAAAGACAATCCACAGATGTGGAAGCAGAAATTCCGAGGCCGTCCGGCAGATAAAGCAAAACATCAACACATCGCGACGCTATTGTTGGAAGGAAACACGCTCCAAAGTGTCGCAGAGCAATGTGATGTGAGCCTATCGACGGTAAAACGGGTGAAAGCCAAGCTGAATCAGTTCGATGAAGAAGGAAGCCTACGTCGCCGCGGTGATGGTGAAAAGTCATGACTCGAACATTCGAATTTAAAACCATCTTGCTAGCTTGTTTGATCATCAGCGTTGGTCAACTCAGCATGGGCTTGGTGTTTCCATCATTGCCTTGGATTGCGAAAGACTTTGATATCTCCCTCGACCAAGCTCAGCTATTGGTAAGTGTTTACTTACTTGGATTCGGTCCCTCTCAGTTTATCTACGGCCCAGTATCTGATGCACTAGGTCGTAAAAAAGTCCTACTGACCGGCTTGTTGATTGCTATGCTCGGTCTGCTGATGATCATCTTCTTCAGCAATACCTTCACTGGTATGGTGATGGGGCGTTTTCTGCAAGGTCTAGGAACAGGTTGTTGCGCCGTATTAGCTCGTGCATCCACCCGTGACCGCTTTAGTGGACCAGAGCTGCCTGTCGCCCTTTCCTACATCGCAATGGCTGCGTCTATCACACCATTAGTTGCCCCCGTTATTGGTGGCTTCATTAACGCCCACTTCGGCTGGACCATGGTGTTTATTTCACTGCTCGGTTACGTCTCACTAGCTTGGATTGTTATATTGGTGCGCTTTAAAGAGACCATCACACAAACCTCCCCACTGCCATCACCGAAAAAAATGCTGCTGCAATATCGTGATCTGTTGACTTCTCGTTACTTCATGAGTTTTGCCAGTATCGGTTGGCTTAACTTCAGCTTGATGATCACCACTGTTTCGGTAATGCCTTTTATCATGCAAAACCAAATTGGCATGACATCTGATCAATACGCGATGTGGGCACTGATTCCTGCATTTGGCATGATTTGCGGCACCAGTATTTGTAACCGTGTGCGCCCAATCATCGGCACGAAGAAGATGCTACTGGCGACGCCTATCCTGCACCTAAGCTCCGCAGTGTGGCTGTTCTTTTGCCCAGTCGAACCGCTATATTTGATGCTTGGTCAACTGCTGATGATCTTAGGCAATGCGATCGCTCTACCTTGTGCTCAAGCCATGGTTATGCAGCCATACAAGAAGCAAGCAGGAGCGGCGGCTGCCATGTCGGGCGGTGGTCAAATGGTGGTGTCATCCTTGGTCAGTATGGCGCTCGTGCAGCTCGGTTTGAGCCAAGCGTGGCACTTGTCGTTAGTGATTGTGGTATTCGCGACAATTACATTGACCAATATCTTGCGAGGCTTTGCAACTGAGCAGCCTTCAGAGCAATAGCAAGGATAGATAAACAAAAAGACAAGTTAATTTTGCTTAGCTTGTCTTTTTGTTTTTTAAAGCAGGAACAAATTAATCGTTATTTTTCTTTGCGTCTAAGATAGCTTGAATACGAGGATGCAGCTTATTACCGTGCTCATGTTCGTATTCTTCACGCTTTAAATCCGTCATGCTTTTCACCGAGTGAGTCGGTAAAGCAATAGGTGCTGTCGTGAGCTTTCCTTTCTCAAGCAATTTCATCGCCTGACGGTAGTATTCACGGAATTTCTTTAAAATCAGATGCTCAGGCAGTCGACGTAGCTCGTAGAACTTGCTTTGCATTAACCACAATTCAATATCGTCATTTGGCGTGCGTGCCACGACTCGGTTTAACGCATCCTCCAACTCAGATTCCGTTGGTAAATCTTTCAATACCACCAATTCACCCATAATTGGCGGCCATCGGTCCCCCGATTGCAGACGCTCGCGACAGTGCTGGATAATTCGCACTAACTCTTTATCTGTAAGCGAATCCGCGAAATCTAAAAAGCGACCTGTTGGACGTTTACCGTAGCTTTGCACCCATGTTGATTCATAGATACTAAAGAGCGTACCAAACACCTCATTGCATCGATCGCTCGCTTCTTGAGTAACGACAAGCGCTTGCTCAGAAAACGTCGGCTGTGGTTCAGTGACAATGGGTTGCTCCCAGCTTACGCTAGGTTCATTTTTCACAGTAAGAGATTGACTGGTAGATACTTTATCTTTGTTCAAGTGATCCACGTTAGCTTCAATACCAAGTTCACGAAGTCGACTTTCGAATGACGAAAAGTCCACTTTTTTTGGTTTTTTAGAATAGCTCATAGCTTCTATCTCTTTGGGTCAATTAGAAGGATGGTTTCTTGCCTTGCTCTCTCAAAAATTGTCTAAATTCTTCAGAAGGGCTGACATGTTTATCTCGAGCACTGCTGTGCTGTTGATATCTCGCTTGTTTTTGGCGATCTTTTTCCATCCACTGCTTCTTCAAGTTAATCGAATATCTTAGCTTGTTGACGAATTGGGTAACAGGACCAATAAAGTTTGCCTGCGTTTTTTGGTACAACACGAACTCTTTCCAGAATACACGTAAATCCATATCTAAAGCAGAGTGGTGCAGCTCTCTTTCCGCCCAGTTTGGAATTGTGTTTTCATCGAGATCGTAGGAGTTGAGATAACCACTATTCGGACGACTGCTACTTTCAACGTTTCGATAACTATTTGGCGCTGCTGGTTCTTCGGCTTGGTGGTTACTGGTTAGTTTTTCTAAACGCCCAGTCCGTTTACTTTCTTCAAGCCAGTTTTCAAAATTGCGCTCCAACCTTGAAATGTTGACATTGCCCCGACCATTTTGGCGAATAAATTCACGCCAAACATCGTCTCTATAGCTTGCCGGAACCTTATAGAAATCACATGTTTTATTTGCCCATTGCGGCAAGCCAGCTCCTTCTAACGTCGTGATCGACGGTTTCTCTGTCATTGGCGCGGCTTGTTGTACCGATGGTTGAGGCGCAGATTGAGAATCGGAGTCTAATGTGAGCTGACATGAATGTCTCTCTACACTGCCTTCGCGTGTGGTTCGCCCCATCGCGAGCAAACCTTTTTGCGATAAAGCAAACAAGATGCTACTTAACTTGAACTCTTCGCACAGACACTCTTGTGTAATATCACGCAAGACAAACGATGCTTGTCCATCTGCGCTTGCGATGTCCGATAGTTTTAGAAGAACCAGCTTCTCTTCAGCACTAACGTTGTGTGCCTGCCAAGCTAAATAGGTGTGTTTATAACTCATGTAATACTCCCAAGTTGCCCGCAGATTTTACTAAGATGCTACAGAGAAGAAAACAGATAACTTTTACTCCATCACTTTCATTGATGGTAAATCACACGCTTTTCAACATTAGCTTGAGCAAATGCGCAACAATCCTAATTAATTATATACCCAAGTGACTTCAAGATGCAGGATTCAGAGCGTTGTCATTGATTCGAGTTCAAGGAAAACAACACAGCGTAATAGCCAGCTCTTTCCAAGTTGTTTGACGCAGAAAGCGGGGCAATGACACGCTCCCGAAGGGCGAGCTGTCTTGGCTTGTATACTTTGTTGCCGATTCTTGATTTAGAGTGACTAGATCTTTAAATCGTCGCCGCGTCTACAAACCAAGTCATTCTCGCTGAACCTAGCATCTCGAGGTTACTTGGGTATATACAACGCCGTCCGCGCTGTGTCTCTGTTGGGTAATGAGTTGGACAGTTTTATACTTGGAAAATCAAAATAAAACGCCCACTTAAACAAAGTAGGCGCTGTTATTTTCAAACCATGTTGGAGGTTTCAACTAAGAACTTTGCAGGCTTACCAAAATCACGCCAGCGGTGATCAAGCCAATCCCCATCCAGTTAACCATACTGAGCTTCTCTCCCAGCAAAACCACACTGAAGATCGCAACTAACACCACACTCAGCTTGTCGATAGGTGCAACTTGAGAAGCTTGCCCCAATGACATAGCGCGAAAGTAACACAGCCATGATGCGCCGGTTGCTAAGCCCGACAACACCAAAAACACCATACCTTTGGTCGAGATCTCACCTATGGCACTGAATTGCTTAGTCGCGTAAGCAATCAAACCGACTAAAACAAGGATGACGCAGGTACGAATAAAGGTCGCCAAGTCTGAGTTGATATTGGCGACACCCAGTTTGGTCAATACTGCAGTCATCGCTGCGAACACAGCTGACATAAGCGCCCAAAATAACCAAGAAGTTTGTAGCATTGCCTTTCCCCATTCATCCCTAAAAGCAAAAAAGGCGTTGCAGAGTATACTGCAACGCCATGTGTTCAAATCAGTGTCTCACCAGAGCTTAGAAGTCTGCCGTCATACCAACGTAGTAAGTACGTGGCGCTTCTACATAGCCGATGTTCTCTAGTTCTTTAGATACACGTTCGTCAGTCAGGTTAGTGATACCCGCACGAATACGCAGCGCATCGCTCACATGATAAACCGTGCCTAGATCCATTGTGGTGTAAGCATCTTGAGTTAACTCTGAATCAATCTTACGCTCACCACGGTAGCGCGCGCTAGCAAACAGATTCAAATCTTGAGTTGGGTACCAGTTTAATCGTGCAAACGCAGAGTGCTTGTAACGCTCGTTCAACTCTTCACCTGTCGACTTATCTTCAGTATCCAGATAAGTGTAGTTACCTGACATCGCCCATTGCTCGGTAAACTGAATGCTACCGGTCAGCTCCACACCTTGAATTACCGCTTTTGATACGTTTTGGTAAGATTTGTACGGGTTAGACAACTCACGATCGATAGGGTCACCATTGTCATCGATACAGCTCATCACCGCACTCGACCATGTACCCACTTCACAGAAGATATCCGTTTGTTCGATCAGGTTTTCGATTTCGTTACGGAATACCGCACCTTCTAGGTTCCAGTTACGACCGCTGTACAATGCCGAGAACTCATAGTTAACGCTGGTTTCTGCTTCCAGATCTTCGTTACCTACGATGTTACAGTTGCCCTTACAGCTGTTCATCGAGAAGTCTGGATGGTTTTGCGTCATGGTTGGTGCTTTAAACGCTTTACCCACACCACCTTTCAATACCAAATCATCCGTTGTTTGATGTACTAGGTACACACGCGGACTGAACTCTTCACCGTAGTGTTCGTGCTTATCCAAACGACCACCAACCGTTGCCGTCAACGTATCGGTCATTTCCCATTGGTCTTGAACGAATACGGCACCTTGGTATGCCTCTGCTTTGTTGCCCTTAATATGCTCAGGGTTCGTAAGTTGGCTAGTTTGGTAATCCACACCAAAGGTTACTGTGTGGCTTTCACCTAGATAAGTCGTTGCTGACGCCTCAAAGATTTGTGTCAGCTCTTCAATTGAATCAGCACCATCGTTTGCCGCTTCAATGTTCTCTACGTTTTCACGTGAGTAACGAACTTGCGTATCACCCCAAGACCAAAACCCAGTGTGCGATAACGCTTGGCTGTTACGTTTAACGCGAGATTCAGAGTAAAGCACAGTCGTTGCACTTTCAGCCGCCGTATCACGTTCATCATCGCTGTAACCAAGATCTAAATCGATGAATTGGTTATCAGCCAAATGCCAAGAAAGTGTACCGAACATCGCTAAACTGTCACGACCTTCAAGAGCAGTAATTTCTGAACGGTCGTAATCTTGACCTTTCACGCTCTTAATTCCTGTGTACGGCTGCCATGCATTGCGGCTAGTTTGAGAAACCGAAAAACGAGCAAATAGTGTGTCGTCAATCAGAGCGCCAGATGTAGTCAAACCTACGGTGTATTCTTGACCGCCATTGCCATCATTCGGCGATGTGTTATCTAGGCTAAGCTGTGAGCTCCAATCGTTGTCTGGCGACTTGGTGATAATGTTAATCGTACCGCCCATGCCGTCTGAACCATAAAGCGCCGACATAGGACCACGGATGATCTCTACTCGCTCAATTGAATCCATTGGGATCGCAGAAAGATCAAAGTCGTTACCACGTACAATCGCACTTGCTGAACTCATGCGACGACCATTTACCATGATCAATGTGTACTTAGAATCCATACCACGGATAGAAATTTGCTGACGACCGGCACGTGTGCTGTCGAAGTCTGACTCCACGCTGGTTGCATTAGACACGATGTCTGCCAGCGTGATGCCCGGATCGTTTTCGATATCTTCAGCGGTGATCACCGACATAGAAGCTGGTGCGTCTTTCAGCTCCATCTGGGTACGAGTTGCTGTTACAACAAGCTGCTCATCAGCTTCGATTGGCGTTGTATCAGCAAAGACAGAAAAAGAAGTGCATAGCGCACCGATCACCACTGCTAATGGTTTTGGCGCAAACGGAGTCGTCTTCGACATGGTAAAAACCTATAAACTTTAATGGAACTTATAATGATAATGGTTCGCATTAAATAGCCTTTATTTAACGAAGACAAGCAACCGAGCATTTGCCGAAGTTATTACGATTATGTCAAATGTGAATAATGAATTCCTTTACCATTCACTCTCAGTTGAGCCATATATTTCTTTAAATAATGACTTAACCCAATTACACATCGGGTCGTTATGATAGCGCTTATGCCAGTACAAATAGACCGATTCACTGTCCATTCGAATCGCTTTCGGTACGGTTTTAGTAATCAATTTTCTGCCTTGACAAGCATCTTCCGCAAAGGGCGTTGGCAAGTGAAAAATCACATCTGTTTGTTCTGCGATCGCTGGTGCAGCATTGAAGTTTGAAAGCTGGACAGGAATCGATAATTGACGCTTTTTATCCACCACACCAAGCTCGACAAAACGATGATAAATCGACAGCGTTTTGCCTCCTTGAAGTGAGATTTGACCGAAATTGCAATCGAGCAGCATCTCTACCGTCAGCTCTTCAACATGCGCAAGCGGATGGGTTTCGCTCATCAGGAATCGGTAGTCGCGATTGGCAATTTTCATGCGGTACAAATTCTGCTCAGAGCTAGGCGGCTCGGCGGTTGAGAGCACAAAATGTACATCCCCTGCAATCAGTGCATCGAAATGGCGCTTCGGGATGGAGTCGATATCGACAATCATGTTCGGCGCTTCTTCACGGATACGCGAAACAATCGGTGGCAGTAAGAAAATTACCTGTGGAACCAAGCCGTAAAAACGGATCGTCCCGTTACTCTTTTCAGGTACAAATGACTGACCGTACATCAGCTTTTCTAGCCCGGTTAAAACGGTGTTCAAATCTTGCTTGATCACTTCGGCTTTTGGGGTCAATTCGTAGCCGTGTGCAGTGCGTACTAACAGCTCATCGTTGAACAAGTTTCTGAGTTTTTGTAAAGAGCGGCTCACCGACGGTTGGCTCATATTGAGCGATACCGCTGTGTTGGAAACATGCTTCTCTTCAAGTAGGTGTTTGAGAATAAACAATAAGTTCAAGTCGACTTGAGCTAAATTCATTTTTTGAATACTCACTATTCCGCTAATTCTGTTGCTGCATATAGACTATCTGCTAATGTGTCTGCAATCAATAATCATTCTTATTTGATTTTAATCAAATTAGTTATACCGCTTTACGACTAATCTCGCGCTCTATTTTTTAAAGCACTATTTGTTTTTTAAGGCACTAATGCGAGATTGCATCGCACCTTTTGGAAATCATTATGTTGGGTAAAACTTCTCTTCGCGTAGCAACGGGAGCTTTGCTGCTTGCATTGGCTCCTATCGGGGCAATGGCTAAAATCTACCAACACAGCTTGGGCACAGTAGACATTGATGGCGTTCCACAACGCGTCGTTGTTCTAGGCTACGGCAGTTTAGACTACATCGATGCTTTGGGCGTAACACCCGTCGGCATGCCAAAGACGCTGCTGCCAAAATCACTAGAAAAATTCCAAATCGACTCGTTTGTGAATACGGGTAGCGTAAAAGAAGTGAACTTCGAGACGCTGTTTATGCTCAAGCCAGACCTGATCATCGCAGAAGGTCGCATGGCAGATATCTATAAAGATCTGAGCGACATCGCACCAACTTATATGTTCCGTATCGACACCACCGACTACTGGAAAACAACCCAAGAACACTGGCGCACGCTGGGTGACATCTTCGACAAAGAAGAACAAGCTGAGCAGTTGATTGAAGGCGTTCAAGAGCAAATCGACCATCTTCACGCAAAAGTAGAAGAACAACCACGACGCGCACTGACGGTCTCAAACAGTGGTAACAGCTTGGCGATGTTTGGCACCAATAGCCGTTTCTCATTCGTGTATGAAGAAGCAGGCTTCGCGACTTCGACTTCTGAGAACGTGAAATCTGTACCACGCACTCACGGCAACTTGATTTCATTCGAATACATCGCTGATGCCCAACCTGAAGTACTGCTTATCCTTGACCGCGAACAAGCCATCGGTCAGAGCAGTGGTAAAGCAAAACAGTTGTTCGACAACGATCTCGTGAAGTCGACACCAGCGGCGAAAAACAACCGCGTGCTGTTTATGGACCCAGCAGCTTGGTACTTAACCGCAGGTGGCTACCAATCGACGCAAACCATGATTAAAGAGCTGAACCAAGTCATTGCTAACTGACAGTTTCGGTTCCTGCTCACTCTAAAAGATGACCTTTCCCGCTTCACGGTGCGAAAGGTCATTGTTGTTTTTATCACCCTATAAATACACCATGAAATTACATCATATCTTGGCTTTTTTATTGCTCGTCGTACTCGCCTGCGCCTCTTTGTTGGTTGGGGTGGCGAACGTTTCACTCTCGCAGATTTTGGCTGGTGACAGCCACAGTTTGAACATCTTGCTGGTTAGTCGCTTACCCCGCTTGCTTGCCATCGTCTTAGCCGGAGCAGGCTTGAGTATCGCTGGTTTGATCATGCAGCAGATCGTGCAAAACCGCTTTGCTGCCCCATCCACCACCGGTACGGTCGATTGGGCAATGTTCGGCTACATCGTCGCGCTGATTCTGTTTGCAGACATGAGCAGTTGGGTTCACCTGGTCACCATCTTCGCGTTTTCTGTGATTGGTACGGTGATCTTCGTGCGCTTCTTGCAACGTTTGAAGTTTAAGAACACCGTACTCGTCCCGCTGATCGGCATCATGTATGGCAACGTGGTGTCATCCATGACCACCTTTATTGCCTACAAGTACGACCTAGTGCAGACTCTTGGTTCTTGGACTGTGGCTAACTTCGCCTCGGTATTGCGTGGTAACTACGAGTTCTTATATCTCGCTCTTCCGGTCTCGGTTCTGGCTTACGCTTACGCTAACCGCTTTAGCGCGGCAAGTGTGGGTGAAAGCTTTGCTAAGAACATTGGTTTGAACTACCAACGCATTGTTTTGGTCGGTGTCATCCTTGTGGCTGTGCTGTCGTCATCGGTGGTGATGATCGTCGGTATGATTCCGTTTCTTGGGCTTATCGTGCCAAACCTTGTGTCACTGTTCATTGGTGACAACATGCGTCGTAACTTGCCTTGGACCGCATACGCAGGTGTGATTTTGGTGCTTACTTGCGACATCCTCGGTCGCCTCATCATCTTCCCTTACGAGATTCCAATTTCGATGATCATCAGCATCTTGGGTGGCTCAATCTTCATTTACCTAGTTCTGAGAGACAAATCGAATGCGTGATTCTATGAAAGTAACGCTGCTGGCAATCGCGGCGGTTTTGATTTGTGCGGTGTTCATCGGCAAGGGCTTAACGCCAGATAACTACCAGTTCTTCTTGTCACGCCGCATCCCGAAAGTACTGGCGATTGTCTTGGCAGCAATGGCGATTGCGTCTTCGTCATTGATTTTCCAGACCATCACCAACAACCGAATCCTCACCCCTTCGATTCTGGGTTTCGATTCCATGTACGTGATGATTCAAGTGCTGCTTGTGGTGATGTTTGGGGGCTTGAGTGCTTTGGTCATCAACAGCAAACTCAACTTCGTGTTGTCGACTGGCATCATGATTGTGTGTGCGATGACTTTGTTCAGCTTCTACTTTCGTGGTCGTCAGCGCAATATCTTCACCCTTTTGTTGATTGGTATCGTGTTGAGTAGCTTGTTCAACAGTGTCACTGGTTTCTTCACCATGATCACCGACCCAGATGAGTTCACCTTCATCCAAAGTTCCATGTTCGCGAGCTTCAACAATATCAACAGTGAATTGGTGTACTGGTGTGTAGTTCCGATGCTGCTGTGTGGCGCGTACCTAATGCGTATTGCCCACAAATTAGACGTAATGTGGCTTGGTGTCGATAACGCGAAAAGCCTCGGTGTGGATACCCACAAACTGACCATGCAAGTCATGTTCATCATCACTTTGATGGTGTCTATCTCGACCGCATTGATTGGTCCAATCTTGTTCTTTGGTCTGATTGTCGTGGCTCTGACTCGCCAAATCTTCACTGGCTACCAGCATCGCTTATTGATTGTGGCGAGTTCAGTCTTGTCGGTTGTGCTGCTGTCAGGCGGTCAATGGGTGGTTGAAAACCTGTTCGATTTCGACACCACCATCAGCGTTATTATCAACTTTATCGGCGGCGGCTACTTCTTGCTTCTGCTTATGAAAAACAAATTCGATTAAGGGCTTATCACATGATCCGTATTCAAGGTCTTAGCAAAAAATACAACGAAAAATACGTGGTAAAAAACGCCGATGCCCTTTTTCCACTTGGTAAAGTAACCAGCATTATTGGTCCTAACGGCGCGGGTAAAAGTACCCTGCTATCTATGGCGAGCCGACTAACAGAAAGCGATGCTGGTAGTGTCGTGATTGGTGATAAGCCGCTTGACCAATGGAACACCGAAGACTTGGCAAAGCGCCTATCAGTGCTGCGCCAATCAAACAACATCAACATGCGCTTTACGGTGCGTGACTTGGTGGCGTTTGGTCGCTTCCCGTACTCGCAAGGTCGTCTGACAGAAGAAGATCACCGCATCATTGATGAATCAATGCAACATCTGGAAATCGACCATTTGAAAGATCGCTTTATCGACCAACTGTCGGGCGGGCAACGTCAAATGGCATTTATTGCTATGGTGGTGGCACAAGATACCGACTACATCTTCTTGGATGAGCCGCTGAATAACCTCGACATTAAACACTCCGTCGACATCATGAGTACGCTACGTAAGCTTGCGGAAATGAAGAACAAAGCTGTAGTAATCGTAATTCACGACATCAACTTTGCGTCTTGTTACTCTGACCACATTGTGGCGATGAAGCTCGGGGAAGTCATTAAAGCGGGCTTAGTTGAAGAAGTGATTGATGCCGAAGTGCTGAGCGATATTTATGAGATTCCATTTATCGTGCAAGAGATTAACGGCAACCGTATTTCGTTGTACTACCGACGTTAACGTAACCAATTTGATTTCAAAGGCGACCTCGTGTCGCCTTTTTTAATTTTGGTCAATGAAGAAGCATTAAACGCGGAAAAGCGGTGTGTCTCGGCAGCAATAATGATACTGTACTGAACAGTTTTATTTAGGCTGATTTAGTTATGCGCGCATCTACTGAAAAGAAAAGAACTCGAATCATCGAAGTCGCGACCGAACTGTTTATTGAACAGGGTTACAAGGACACGTCACTCGATCAAATCGTTTCAATTTGTGGAGGTTCAAAACAGACCCTGTATCGTTACTTTTCCAATAAAGAAGGGTTGTTTGTTGAAGTGCTCGCGCATAACACCAAGATCAGCCTGGAATCCGTTTTCCAACTTGCCGATAAACAGAATGAACCACTAAGAGAAACCTTAGAAGACTTCGCTAAAAAGTATCTACGTGGCATTTGCTCTAACCCAATCTTATCGCTTTATCGCATCGTGTCTGCTGATTTTAATAAACACGACTCGGTTCCAAATCAGTTTTGGCAAACCGGACCGCAGCGTATTCACCAATACTTAATTGAGTTTCTAAAAACCGACACCATCAGCCAGCAACTTAACATCGATGATGCCGATTTAGCCTGCGGGCAGCTACTCGCGCTGATCAAAATGGATTACCAGAACATGGCACTGATGGGCTTTGATTTCTTAAGCGATGAAGAATTGGATTCGCACACACAAAAAGCGGTGACGGCGTTCCTTAAACTTTATCAGCGCTAAGAACCTCAAAACTAAAAAACAAAGGGAGCACATTGGCTCCCTTTGTTCTTTTACGGCTTAGTTACCGAGTTGTTTGGCTGGCTATTTGTTCTGTTTACCTAACCTCAGTGCGCTTCTTGTTTTGCGGCTAGCTTCTTACCAATCAACAAGATTGGCGCAAGCGCAAAAATAGACACAATAAACATCACCAACGAATTACTCAGCGCCAATGTCGTTGCTTGCTCCTTCACAACGGCACTAATCTGGCTCATGCCGAGCGCCGGATTAGGTAAGCGACCATGAGTTAGAATCGCGCCGCTCAACGCCTGCTCGTAAGCTACGAATACGTGATTAGAACCATCCAGAGTACGACCGATTTCGCCCGATGCTTGCGCGCTGTGGTTTTGAATCACACGAGAGAAAAACGCTCCGCCAATCACCCCGCCCATGGTTCGGAACAGATAGAAGTTAGCAATGCCTTCTAAGCGCTGCCCTACTTGGAAATACATCAACACCGCAATCGTCACCGACACGTTCAACAAGCCAACACCAAAACCGCGCAGCAGCATTGGGATGGGTAGTGACTCTGTACCAACAAAGCTTGGTAATTGGCTGAACTCATGCACCGACAGTAGAATCATCAGCACGCCAAAAGGCACCACAGCATCCGCCAGCGGACGGCGGAAGTAATACACCAATACACTTACCAGCATGCCGACCAACATGGCGTAAAACGATGGCAACTGCGCATAGCCCGCATTGAGGCTGTTATAGTGCATCGCCATTTTTAGGAAGTTAGCAAACAGCACCGTACTTGCCATCACGGCAAAGCCTGCAAGAAAGGCGTTGTACATAAACACGTTAGTCTTTAACTTGCCGTGCAATTGCATCGACGCAGTATCCAAATGGCGCGTTTTCACCAACTGATACACCACCAACAAAACCAGTGCTGCAGCGACAGAAGAAACCTGTACAAACCAGTCTGAATCCAACCAGTTGTAGTAACTGCCGCGCATGAGTAGGAACACCACCAAACTCATCGTTAGCGCGAGTACGAAGTAAACTGAAGCTGATGATTTTGGCTTAGCTTCAATCTCAATCGCCTGAGGTTTGTATACACCGATCATTACTAGAGCTGAAAAGTACAACCAAGCCGAGGCAACATTCAGAAACGACCAATCAAACTCTTCAACAATCTCAGCCACCAACCACGGGTAAGCGCCCATTGGTAACAGTGTTGAGAAGATCAGTATCAGCGCAATAATCGCAGGCAACCAACGTTGCTCAAAAGTATTGAGTAGATAAAGGTTCACCACCACCAATAACATGCTCATGAAAAAGCCACTTACTAACCAAGTTAGCGTAAACAACAACGCATGCTGACCTACCCAATAGAGCGCAACGTTTGTTCCCAAACCCACCAGCAATGCGGAATGCAATGGCAATGACGTACCAAGCTTACGCACCAAGATAGGGGTAAACATAAACCCCAACACTTGAGTAATCATAAAGCCGATTTTCACTAACTCGACTTCATCTGCAGACAAACCGGATGTGGCTGCCATCTCGTGGGACAACTCAGTAAACATCACTGAATTGATCCCAAAAGCCGCAATGGCGAACAGCGCAAAAATCAGCAATGGTGAACGTGTTTTCATGGCGATTAACCTTGCGTTGCGGTCTCAATCGACACTTCAGCCGACAAGCCAGGGTAAATGCGCTGTTTCAGCTCTTGTGGAATATCCAACTCGATACGCACTGGCACACGCTGAACTACTTTCACGAAATTACCAGTCGCATTTTGCGGTGGCAGTAAACTAAACTGCGCGCCTGTTGCTGGGGTTATGGAAGTTACACGACCATGCAATGGATGATCAGGGAACATGTCTAACACCACTTCCACGTCTTGCCCTTGTTCAACGTTTTCCAATTGAGTCTCTTTGAAGTTTGCCTCAATCCACACGTAATCCGGTACCATCACAATCAACCCCATGCCCGGTTGAACAAACTTACCCACTTGCACTTGTCTGTCTGCCACATAGCCATCAAAAGGCGCTCGAACGATGGTTCGCTCAAGGGCGATATTCACTAGTCTCAAGTTCGCTTCGGCTTGTTTGCGTTGCGCGGTTAGCTGCATCTTTTCTGTCACGAGCGCGTCAAGCTGCTTCTGTTCAGCGGCTAGCGCTAGCTTGGCAGTTTCAAGGCTGCTGTTCGCTTCAATAGAACGCGTTCTTTGCGCTTCAAATTGGTTCTTACTCACCGACTGCTTTTGTACCAAACGAGACAGACGTTTGAACTCCGCCGCTTGATGTTCCGCGTTTGCACTCGCACTGTGAATGCCCTGCTTCGCTTGCTCGATCTTTACCAACTGCATCTCAGTTTTGGTTTGGTTTGCGGTCAGCGCTGCTTTTGCGACATCTAACGCCGACTTCGCGATTTCTTGATTGGCAATGAAATCTTCATCATCAATCGAAAACAGTGGCGCACCTTTGCTTACCCACTGGTTATCTTCGACAAAAAGTTGGCTTACCTGCCCACCGACTTCCGGAGAAATCGCCGTCACATCCGAGTGAACATAAGCGTTATCGGTAGTCACCGTATTAGGTTGGTATAACGCACAACCTGCAGCGAACAACGAACCAATAACAAGCGACAACGCAATGACTTTCTTCTTCATTTTTGAAACCCAACTTAATGATTTTCACAAACTGTACTGTACCGTACAGTTTTAGTAAAGATACATTTGATCATTTATAAAGAAGAAAGATCCATCCCACTGATTTTTATTGATCTTATTTGGTGCCCACTTTTGAATGAAAGGGAGAGAATTGAAGTTCGTATATTGAGAAAAACAAAAAAAGGCGACACTGAGGTCGCCTTTTGATTATGAAAAAAAGCTTCGAGATTGAAGCCAGTGAATCACGCTTATTGCTGCGCTACCTTCACTTGTGGTTTCGTTGAACCGGTGTAATCAAAGTCGAACGTGATGCCATCTTTGGTTACATCCACCGCCATACCACCAACAAGTTGACCTTGAAGGCTCATCATCAGATCTTCTGGAACTGGTTCGCCAGAAACTTCAGATGCCGTTTCCATCACTTCCAATACACGCTCTGAATCCAGAGTGAAGCTCAATAGACCATTCGCTGTTAGCGATTGTGCCATCACCTTGTCACTTGCAGATGCTGCTGCATCACCGCTGTAAAGCGTCAAGTGACTGTCATTCAGACGAGCAAACACATCAATTGGCTTGCCAGCGTACGGTTCTAACAAACCACCAATATTCACAGGTTGGTTATCCGGTTGGATTTGGATTTGAGCAAGTTCAGGCACAAACATCTGCGCGGTTTGCAGCAACATGTTTGGATCGTCCGCAGAGATCGAGAAGATTGCGTCTAGCTGACCAAGCTCAGGACCGTATTGACCGCTCATGTCTACATCAAGACCGAACATTTCCATGCTCAAGCCTTTCAGACCATTCGCCATACCTGCACCCATGCTGATTGCTGGAGCTGGATTTTGACCACGCATATCTTGCTGTGCTTTGGTTAAAATTGAACATTGGTATTGAGGCGTAGTTAGATCGGTCCAGATCTTACCAATTGCTGGTGCAAGCGTAGCAACATCCAAGCCCAGCGCTACACTGAACATACTCTTCTCGCCGTTTGATTCCGCGAGTACACCACGCATTGATTGCAGTGCTTCCAAAATCACTTGGTTTTTCGATTCAACGACTAAGCTACCATTAATGCGCGCCTTGCTGTCTTGGACTGAGTATTCACCAAATACCACCATTTGCGGCCAGTTTTCTGCGATCTGAGTAAACTCGGTATGACACGCTGGCGTGCGAAGTTCATCCAACATTGGATCAGAACCCGCCGTGTTTAGTTGGCGAGCAAGGCGGTTACCATCCGTCGTAGTGAAACCTTTGATGACTTCACGAAAATCAACCAAGCCAAACGAGTTGTTGTTCGCACCGTATTTCGCTTTCAGCGCTTCCAAGCGACCAGAATCCGCAATGTTGTTCTTTGGCGATTCTAGACCAAATGCCATCTTAAGCGGGTTCTCAGCACCTAGCTCAGGAATATCCAACGTCACCGTCAGCACGTTGTTCACTACGCCCACAGCAAGACCAACACCCATTTGCGGATCTTGTGAGTCTGTTAGCTCATAGCGACGAAACTCAACCGTATCCAATTTCACGCTCTCGTGTTGAATGCCGGCTAATTTTTCTTGCTCATCTAAGCTTTTCCATAGTGATGCAGGAGTCTCAAGCTGCATCTTATAAACTGGAACAAAACCAAGCGTATAGATAATTGGGCTTACCATATCGCCAGTACCTAGGAAAGATTTGAGACTTTCAGGTGAAGAAGATGCCGCAACATAAGCATCGAAGAAGTTAACCGCAAACTCGAGACCTGGAGTCAACTCTTCTTCTACGAACAGATCAGCAAGAGGCGGCTGTTGTGTTCCACCGAAAGCAGTCATGTATTCGTAATGATTGAATGGTTCTGTTTGGTAAGTCAGAACAAGTGTATCTGCCGGAACTTGCGTGAGTAGCGAGTTTGAAGATTCACCTTGGGCAAGGTTGTTTTGGTACACATAAGCGGCACCACCAACTGCTGCGACCACTGCAGTAGCTAATAATAATTTTTTCACGACCAACTCCGTTGTCTTGGTTATATTTCCCCAAACCAACTAGCTGGTTTGAGAGAGCATTAAGCCTTCAATGAACGCTTTAACAAGATGAAAAATTTCATTTTTTGTTTCAGGCGTTTATTCGCGTGCAACGCCATCATAAACACCCAACCAGACTTATCAATTTCCCAAATGCTAAATTACTAAAATATCCAACATTTATAAGATAAAACGTGAAGTGAGTTAAATTGCTCAATCATACTATTGGTAATTTACTCAATCGAAAGGATAAGCTCCCCTTATCTCACTGACCAAAGCGGCGATAAGATTAAATCTACCCCCTAACTTTTATTGATTGTGTGAAAACAGATCACGATCTGACATTTTCATCAACATAATCAGTAGAAGCCGACGCACCTTTTCCTTAAAGTCTTGCTTTTCAACAAATAAACGGCAGAGCTACACCTAATTAAGCGCAATGAAAGACCAGCTAACGATTTCAATCTCCACCATTAACGGTTCCAAGCATTGGTACTTCAGTAAAACCATGCAACGCAACTTTAAAACTGGCGTAGTGGTGTTTGTACTGGCGTTAGCGGCGACTGCAATTTTGATAAACCACCTCTACTCACAAGTGGATGATGCGGTTCTTAAACAGGCAGAACTGACCGAACGTTCGCGTAGTATCGGGCAAGAACTCGATGATTTAAAAAATCTTAAATCCGAGTTAGAGAACGATCTCTCTGAACGAGAAGAACGCGTTCAACTCGTTTCTGAACGCTTAGGTGAGTTAGAAAAAGTGCTTGGTGTTGCCAAAGAGTCCTCCAGCGATAGTTTGGATGCGCGACTAGATACCGCAGCCATTACCTCACATGTACGTATGGCAATGCTTAATCAGATCCCTAACGGCTCGCCAGTAGGAAAGGCACGTTTTTCTTCTGGTTTTGGTAAACGCGTCCATCCCGTTACAAAGCAAGTCAAGATGCACCGAGGATTGGACTTTGCCGTAAACACTGGAACCAAGATTTACGCGCCAGCAGATGGCGTTGTTGAAGTTACTCGACGCAGTAAAAAAGGCTCGGGTAACTTCTTACGTTTACAACATTCATTCGGCTTTTCGAGCTCTTACTCGCACTTAACAGGGTTCAAAGTCAAAACCGGTGAGTTCGTCAAAAAAGGACAACTCATTGCAATCTCCGGCAACAGTGGGCTCTCTTCTGGTCCCCACCTTCATTATGAAGTGCGTTTTGTCGGACGAGCCCTAAACCCGAGGCCATTTGTCGATTGGAACCTCAATGATTTTGAAGACATCTTTACCAAGGAGCGAAGAATACGATGGGAATCTTTAATCAAAACCGTGGAACAACGAGTAGCCCAACAGCTTCAACTCTCATCGCCAAAGGCTGTACTGTTAGCGGAGAACTCAAAGTAGAAAGCGACATCCAGATTGATGGTATTGTTGAAGGTCAATTGCACGTCGAAGGCACCCTTGTGGTCGCAGAAAGTGGTCGCATCAAAGGCGACGTTTATGCGAAGCAACTTGTCATCAATGGCGTCCTTGATGGCAACTTCCATGCAGAGCACATTCAAGTGCTCGCAAAAGGTCGTGTTAGCGGCAAGATCTGGAGCAACAACTTGAGCATCGAACCGGGCGGTAAGTTCTTCGGTGAGGCAGCAGAGCTACCAGAAAAAGAAGTGGTGACGTTAAAAGACAAATCCACAGCAGTAAAAGGCGCCGCAAAAGCCGATAAGCCACAGGCGGTTAAAAGCGCTTAATAACAAACCAAAAGAGCACATTTAAGTGCTCTTTTTTGTTTATCCTCTTCATCACCTCTCCCACTCCTTCATATCGTTACGAACACAGCCTCGATAACGGATTCGCACTTGGTAGAAGAGAAGCCAGTACTTTTATTCGGGCAAAGTCAGCGGATTGTGAAACTTCATCTACATGCAAAAATATCGCTAGTAGATTTTCATTTCTCTCGACTATGATTCGCGCTCCTGTGTTTTGGTGATTATTTTAATGAGAATTTATACCGCTATTATCACGGCAGCACTCGCTGCAACAACACTTATCGCGCCTGCTCATGCGGACGATAAATTCACTTTGGGTCGTACCATTTTGCTTGAGCACGGTAACCTAGCAGCAAAAATCCCGATGATTGTTTGCCGCAATACCAACGCGATCAAAGTGAAAGCAGAGAAAGATATCGAACTACGAAAAGTGGTTGTACGATTCCAAAATGGTGACGAAAAAACCATTCGTTTCCATCGTGACCTTGATAAAGACAAAATGACAGATTGGCGTTACTTTGGTTACCGTCGCTGCGTAAAACATATCGAAGTTTACGGTAACTCAGAAGGCTCAAAGGCGGGCGTTCGCGTTTACGGCAAAGAGAAAAACGATTAAGTATCAGAGTGCGATCGTTCCTTTCATCGCAGACAAATACATAAAAAGACTCCCGCTTGGGAGTCTTTTTCGTTCTGTGACGAGTTTAAGCTGAGTGTTTATTGAGCGCTTTGTTTGATTGACTCAAACTTTTTCAACTGCTCTTGCTGGCGCTTCTCAAGCGTTGCTTTCTGTTCGTCAGTAAGCACATTGTAGATATCGTGCTGCGCTTTAAGTTGAGCAAGTTGTTTGTCCAACTGTTTTGCATTTGCTTGCTGAATCAGCTGTTTTGCTTTTGCTTCATCAAAGGATGATGCTTTAACCAGCTTCTCGAATTGTTTTGCACTCTCTTGAGCCGCTTTAGGATCTTGTTTGCCCGCTAATTCGCTGCTGAGCTTAATCTGGATGTCTTCAATTTTTGCTTGCTGCTCCGCAGTCATACTCTCTAAACCAAATGGTTTTGGTGCAACAGGCTGCGCTGGTGCGGATTCTGCGAATACATTCGCGCTGCTTAGTAGTAGAATCGTCGACAATAGGTAGCGTTTCATTGGGGGAACCTTCATTTACTGCTATTTGGAATTAGATGAGACTCAATCGATACCACATGGTTTCCTGTACCTAGTAAATATGAGGCATTCCTTCACAAAAATGATTTTCGATTGAAGCCCGAAGGAACCTTGTACAATTCCAATAACTGCGTCGTCTTTTCTCGTGATCATTGGTCTTATACCCAAGTAACCTCGGGATGCTAGGTTCAGCGAGAATGACTTGGAAAGAGCTGGCTATTCCGCTGCGTTGTTTTCCTTACTTGCTTTCGGTAAATAGGGAATCAATGACAGCGCTCTGAATCCTGTATCTCGAAGTCACTTGGATATAATCATTGTTTAACCCTAATTTAAGAGCTTATGTTTACCTTTAAACCCGCAATCATCGAGATTGATACCCATAAAATCGCTATTTCACCGGATGACCAGAACCTTGTTGATATTGCTCGTAAGGTCAGAGTGAATATTGCCGCACCGTGTTTAAAGAACAGACGCATCAAAGGCTGCTGTCATGTTTGTAAAGTAGAAGTGGATGGCCAGCCTCGCTACGCGTGTAAGGTAAAACCCATGCCGGGCATGAAGGTGACCGTGCGTCGTGCTGATTTAGATGCGGCGCGTAAAGAGGCAGCAAAAGCTTACAAGCAGAAGATTAAAGCGCAAGAGTCTGCCGCCAATGAGCAAAACTGACTGAATACGGCGGCATTCAAAAATAAAAAGGGCGACCATGGAGTCGCCCTTTGCAAATTATGATTTTGGATTGAGGATGATCGTCGTGCGTTTCGCTTTGTTACCGAAGGCACGTTTTGCCAACGCTTTGACTTCTTCTAAAGTGACACTTTGCGCCGCTTTGTCGATATCAAGCAATACATCCAGTCCATAGTCATGAACAAGGTAACGCGTGTATGCCCAACTGCGTTGACCCGGACTGTCGTCGATGTCTTTCATTGCAACCACCAACTGTTTCTTCGCAATATCGACTTCTTTTTGAGTAATGTTCGTTGCCAAATCATCGATGATGTTGCCAAGCTGCGCATCCATTTTACTCACGTCTTTCGGATCGATTTGAGATTCAAAGAACCAGTCAGACACCATCTCTTCATCTTGCGTGATTGGGTAAATGCTTGGGCTGTAATCCAAACTTGCCTCTTCACGTAATTGATCAGTCACTCGTGCTGCCGCAATGCGTTGAAGTATGTCAATAACAACCGTTTCTTGCGCCGTTCTTGGCTGTTCATTGCCGTTCGTTAAACGTAATAAATACAACGACGATGGCTCGTGCCCTTCTGCCATTACCAAGCGTTTTTGCGCATTAGGATTAAAATCGATGTGGTAGTCCACAGCTTCACTTGGTTTTAGATCAATCGATGCAACGTACTTACGCAATAACGGCGTGATCTGCTCTGGGTCGATGTCTGCAACCATCACCATCTTGTAACCGCGGTTGTGGTTAAACAATGTCTCATGCAAAGCGAAAACTTCCTCTGGTGTGACATCCTTAACCCCATCTGCAGCTAACAGAACTTGGCGACTGTTCGGCAGGTAAGCGTTTTCATTTGCCGCTTTGACCCACTTACCCATTGGTGATTCAAAGAATGCTCGACGCTGTTGAACAAACTCGCGTTTCACAGCGGCAAGTTGACGCTCGTCGACTTTAATTTCCGTCATGATGTTGTACAAACCATTTAGCGCACTCGCAAGGTGTGCTTTTGGTGCGATCACTTCTACACCATGATTGGTTGCACCCAAAATAGGAAACAGTGAAATGTCCGTTTTACGCAAGTAGCTGTCGAGCTCAGAACCAGAAAAACCACCCAAGCCACTGCGTGCAGCTGCCATCGTTGCCACATCAAAGGCAGGGTACAACGACTTATCTAACGCCGCTTTACCACCTTGGCTTGCTAAATAAACGTATGCGCGATTGGCTGCTTTCTCGTCTTTTTGGAACCACACCTCAATGCCGTTCGATAGAGTGTAAACTTGGAATCCACCCTTCTCTTCACGCATTTTAGTGATCGTGCCTTCTTTGGTTGGTTGAATAAAACCATCCGTCTGCGCATACATGTCCAATGGCTTCTCACCAGCTTGTGCATATGCGGCGCTCAAGGCTGCAAATTGACCTGAAAACTGTGCTTTGTCTTCGTTTTTACCCAGTCCAATTACAAAGTTTGCTGGTTCAGACAACAGCGCTTTCAGTTCATCATTGGCATGATCTAATGTGTTACTGTCGATAAAGCTCGACAAGCTTTGCTCATACCCTTGCTTCGATTGGCTTACCGAATTGATTTCTAACTGGTAAGTACGCGCTTCGGCATAACCTGCTGGCTTACGTTTCGACCAATCTGAATCAAGGTTAGATAGCTCGCCATACCAACCAGACATCACACCATCAAGCTCTTGTTGTGTCACTCCGTAGTCGCGTAAAGACGTTAGCGTATTTAGGAAGATTTTCTGAATATTGTCACGACGCTCTGGCGCAAAAGAAACACCGGCAGACATGACACTGTGGTAGTTGGACGTGTAAGGCTGTGCATACGCGTATTGGAAAGATTCCGCCGCATCATTTAACACCGCAAGCAAACGTTGCTGGATAAGCTGAGCACTGACTTCGTCTTGCCATGCGCTATGTTGTTGAGCCAAGGTTTGGCGCATCACAGAATCACGGTCGATGATCAGATGCAGACTTGGCGATTCCATTTGGCTGCTTGGCAGAATGCGATTGGCGTTATTCGCACGAATATCACGTCGCTTCTCAACCACAACGTCAGACGTGCTCTCCCAGTTTGAGAATTTTTTCTCGATAATCTTAGCGATCGAGTCCACATCAACATTACCTGTGATGATCAACTCTGCGTATTGCGGCTGATACCACTTGTCATAAAAGCGCTTTAAAGCGGGTGATGATGTATTTTCAATCGAGCTACGCGTACCAATTGGATCGTGCTCTGCGTAAGGCGTCCCCTCAATTGTGGCTTCGTACGCAGTGAAAGACAGCGGCTTATCATCCGGACGAGAACGTCGCCACTCTCCCAAAATCACGCCTTTCTCTTTTTCTACCTGCGTTGGGTCAAATTGAATGCCATCACCGATGTCACGCATCCACGTTAGCGCCTCATTCAGCTTGTCTGGATTGGCGAGATCCAATTTGTACGTCGTCTGCTGATAGGTTGTCGTGGCATTAATATCTGCACCAAAGCTGCCGCCTGATGCTTCAAACAGCTTTACAACATCATTGCCAGAAAAGTGCGTACTGCCATTGAACGCCATGTGCTCAATAAAATGAGCGTAGCCTTTTTGGCTGGCGTCCTCTTGGAAAGAGCCGACATTCATCATCAAACGTACTGAGACTTCTTCGTCTTGAGTCGGATAGATGTGGTACTTCATCCCATTGGCAAGTTGGTCGACATGCCAATTTGTATCGGCTTGGAGAGGTGTTGATTGGGGAGTCAGAGCGCACCCTGACAGTAATAATGCGGGTAATAACAACGTGCTACGCATAACTATTGTCCCTAACAATGAATAATTGAGGCAATATATCGATCACGTCATATGCTTGATATTTAATATGCAATATACGCCCTTATAGTAAGACTTTGATCACACTTTATAAAAACAAGAATCATTTACAAAGATGTAAATAACGGTTTGCTAATAAACAAGTTAGCGCAAAAAAGCAAAACAATTTGAACAAAATGTGTGCATTAGCATGAGTATGAATCAAATACGCGACACAGATCGGTATTTATTTTGAACACTAAAATATAATATCGGCGCGAAATACAAATTTTTATAAATAATAAAGAGCCAATCATATCTATATGTTTAAGAACTTATCTTTGAAGAACAAGCTGGCGATCTCTGCCAGCGCTGCCATCATCCTCGGGGGAGTGTTGGTAGAGGGGCTGTCTTTCCGTGACTCTTTGCAACGACTTGACGTTGAAGTTGCACAGCGTTTAGAAAGCACAAGCGCATCTTACAACCAATATGTAAGTGACTGGATTCTATCCAAAGAACGAGCACTGACTTCACTATCACAAGACGCTAAAAAATCGGCAATCGTGACGCACCTAAAACAAGTTCGCGATTCTGCCAAGTTTGATAACGTCTTCTTAGCTTACCCAGACGGTTCACAAGATAACGCAAACGGCGTTGTTCTACCGCCAGGTAACGATGACCCACGCAAATGGGGTTGGTACACCAATGCCATTGCTAATCCATCCAAAGTCTTTATGGATAACCCAACGGTTGCCGCCGCAACAGGCGCAAACGTGGTGTCTTTGGGTAAAGCGATACAGCTTCACGGTCAAACCTCAGTATTAGGTGCTGACGTAGAAATCGGCGATATCCTAAACAGCCTAAACCAAGTAATTTTACCGGGCGAAGGCTACATGTTCATTGCGAACGACCAAGGCAACATCTTCACTCACAACGACAGCAAACTGCTTAATCAACCTGTGAGCAAGCTTGGTTTGAGCAACAATGACATCGTTGCGGCAGCAAGATCTGGTCAGGATCGAACTGTGTCTATTCAGGGTAAAGACTTTGTGGTTTACGCAAAAGCCATCGACGGTACCAAGCTAACCACAGTAACCGTTCTGGATAGCGACTCACTTGTTGCACCACTTTACGATGCCGTTTGGGGACAAATTATCGCGACGGCTATCGTTGTGATCATCTGTGTGGCGTTGTTTAACTTGCTGTGTAACATCCTGTTCCGCCCGCTTTACAACGTCTCTCATGCACTGTCGCAAATCGCTAACGGCAGTGGTGACTTAACTCAACGCATCAAAGTAGAAAACCGCGATGAGGTAGGTGAACTGGCAGAGAACTTCAACCAGTTCGTTACGAGCCTTCAGCAGCTTATTGGTCATATTCGTCATCAAGCCGAAGACCTAAACCAACAGTCTGAGCTAAGCACTAAGCGTGCAAACCAATCAGTTGATGAGCTAAACCACCAGCAACAAGAAATCACGCTTGTGGCAACGGCAGTGACAGAAATGGCGTCTGCAACTCAAGAGATCGCCTCTCACGCTGAACAAACAGCGAAAGTAGCGCAAGATTCATCAGTAAGCACACAAAACGGTCACTCACTTGTGGTAAACACGAAAGACTCGATCAACAACTTGTCTTCTGAAGTGAACCAAGCAAGTGGTGTTATTAGTGAACTAAACCAACACGCACAAGACATCAACACCGTGCTGTCGACCATCCGTGATATTGCTGAACAAACCAACCTACTTGCGTTGAACGCGGCAATCGAAGCGGCACGCGCTGGTGAACAAGGTCGTGGATTTGCAGTCGTGGCTGATGAAGTTCGCGTACTATCGCAACGTACACACACTTCAACAGAAGAGATCAAATCCACCATCGAAACGCTGCAACGCACCACTCAACGCGCTGTGACCTTGATGGAACGCAGTTCAGAACTGGCGATGGGTTCGGTAGAAGATGCCGACCGTGCTTCGCAAGCGTTGGATGAAATCAATTCAGCGGTTGCATTGATCAGCGACATGGCGACACAAATCGCTACAGCAGCAGAAGAGCAAACGCACGTGACCAACGAGATCACGCAGAATGTTACGTCCATCAAAGACGTGACCGATCACTTGGTGATTGGTGCAGAAGAATCCATGAACCAATCTTCTGAGCTGAAATCACAAGCTGAAGACCTCAACTCGAAAGTAGCGACATTCAAACTGGCGTAATACTCGTTTCTAAGCTCAATATCAAACCCCGCCTAGCTGCGGGGTTTGTTTTTCCCACCGATACTTCTCTCTTAAATTGACCTCAAAGCCTTAAAAATCCGTACATATATCCAACCAGTATTTTCACCTACCGCCACGAGCAAGCTTCATAGAAAGCGTGGTAGGACATCATTTAGGGAAACGGCTTTTCAACCTTATTCTGAATACGTTCGAAGAGGTGCGCTTATGAATCTTATGGACCTACCCAAAAAACGGGGGAAATGGAATCTCGAACTGTGCAAACGAAGCGCAGCACAATACAAAACCCGCACCGCATGGAGCGAAGGGAGTAAAGCGGCTTATAGTGCTGCTTATCGTAACGGTTGGCTAGACCAATGCTGTGCCCACATGCAACGCGTTGGCGTTAAGTGGACCTACGAAAAATGCGTACGCAGCGCCGCTCGATATAAAACCCGCTCTGAGTGGAACCAAGCGTGCAAAAGCGCCTACCATGCAGCTCGTAAAAATGGCTGGGTAGAAGATTGCTGCGCTCACATGCTTCCCTCTCGTACAGGTAAAAAATGGACCTTTGAAAACTGCGCGAAAAATGCCAAGAAGTACAATACCCGTTCTGATTGGCAACGCGGTTGCAGCGGTGCTTATAACGCAGCAAATCGTAATGGTTGGCTAGACGAATGCTGCACTCACATGAAGCCCATCGAACTGAAATGGGACTTCGCGGCGTGCCTCAAAAGCGCTCGAGCGTTTCGGACCCGGACCGAGTGGATCAGCGCGTGCAAAAGTGCGTATCAAGCGGCACGAAACCGAGGTTGGTTGGAGCACTGCTGCGCTCACATGGGTGCGCCGAGAACGCAAAAGAAATGGACACTCGATGCCTGCATCAAAAGTGCTTCTGAATTCAAGACTCGAACCGCATGGCAAGAAGGCTGCAGTGGCGCTTACTTCGCAGCACACCGTAATGGATGGATGAAAAAGTGTTGCCAGCATATGCGCTCTGCTCGCGCCAAATGGACACTGAAAATCTGTAAGGGCAGCGCCTCTTACTTCTCAACCAAGAAAGATTGGCTTCGCTGCTGTCGAGGCGCATACAACGCCGCACATCGTAATGGATGGCTGGTCGAGTGCTGTTCACATATGAAGAGAGCAACCAGCTCGCGAGTGTCTTTAAATCCAACCGTTTAACACAACAGCCGGTGGGCAACGTTTTTCGTGATCCTACTTCGCGTTTTAACCACATGAATCCCTTCGTTCGGCTGAGTTGGGATTCATTTCACAGTTTATTCATGAAGCGAACCTAGACTGAAAAAATCCATCGAACTCGTTCGACCTACAACAACGTTAGGCACGATAAAAACTAGGTACTACAGCACCTCTAGGACATTTCATGAAGAAGAACTTACTTGCTATTGCTCTTTGTAGCGTGATTGCGCTAACGGCTGCTCCATACTCCATTGCAGCAAACGATGCTGCTATCCAATCTTCAGCCGACTATTCACAGATCGTCACCAAGCGTCAGGTTGTCGACCAACTGCTCAACGACGCGGTAAAGGCATTCAAATCCCCTGCGCGTATCTCGCACGCTGGTTTTACCGCCAAAATGCCGAGCAACATGGAGATTGTTACCGACCGCTTACTAGAAGCCTACAAACTTGAGCCATACCGTACTGACCTGCTGATTTCTGCGGCAAACGCGCAGATCTACAACAAGAATGCAGACCGCGCGATTGAACTGTTCGAACAAGCCCTTTCGGTCGCACCAGACGATGTGGATTTGCACGCTTACTTAGCGGTATGGCAACGCTTTGAGGGCAACCAAGCGGAATCAGCGAAACACATGGCGACGCTCACGAAGCTCAATGCAGGTAAAGCGGCAGACATCCAACGCATCTTCGACACTGTAGACCGCGTGCTTGCCACGCCACTAAAAGAGAAAGCCGACAAAGGCAAGCTGGATGACAAAGGGGCGATCGTCACACTGGGATACGCACTGAATCCGGATGGTTCAATGCACCAAATCTTGGTTGAGCGCTTAGAAACCACGCTAGCCATGGCGAAAGCAAACCCAGACGCGTTGATCGTATTGACGGGCGGCGTACCAAAGAACCACAAAACCGAAGGCAAATTAATGGCAGACTGGTTGATCGAAAAAGGCATCAGCAAAGATCGCATCATTGAAGAAAACTATGCCACCAGCACGGTAGGTAACGCCCTATTCAGCAGCTACGCATTGGCACGTCACAACATCAAGCACGCGACCATCATCAGCTCAGCGAGCCACGTGCGCCGTGGTCAAACGCTATTTGAAATCGCAAGCTGGCAAACTGGTCCACAAGGCATCACTTTCGACACCGTAAGTTACCCAGACAAACCGCTTAAAGACTTAGCCAAAGCCAGCGATGGCGAACTACTTGGTATTTATCGCGATGCACTGCGTACTTACGGCATGTGGAGCTACCGCTCTTACCCACTAGAGTCGCGTTAAGTATTCTCGCTTCATACCAATCAAAAAAAGCCTGCGTACTTGCAGGCTTTTTTGTCTTTGTACCGTGGTAAGACCCGCTTAAATCGCTTCGCCGTTTACTGTTACTGCTACATCAATGTTGCCACGAACTGCGTTTGAGTATGGGCAAACTTGGTGTGCAATGCGCGTTAGCTCTAGCGCTTGTTCTTGTGGCATATCTAGCTCTACCGCTAGGCTCACTGTTAGAGCGAAGCCGCCGTTGTCGTTCGGACCGATACCTACTTCCGCTGTTACGGGTGCGCTTTTCAGGTCTACTTTACCTTCACGTGCTACGTGCAGAATCGCGTTAGAAAAACATGCCGAATAGCCCGCTGCGAACAGCTGTTCTGGGTTAGTTGCTGCGCCTGTGCCGCCCATTTCCTTCGGGTATGACAGCTCTAGATCGAGAAGACCGTCATCTGTTTTTACTTGACCATTACGACCAGCCAAAGCGGTAGCTTGAGTTTTGTATAGAGTAGTCATGCGAGTATCCTTCTTAATTTAAGTTGCGCACAATTTAATTGCCCACAATCTTAGATCGAAGTAAAGATCGTTTGCAACTATATTGTACACAATTTATTTTATGACTCTCTTTTTCTATGAGCAGGTAGGCAACGCCAATGAGCCAGTGTTACACCGACAACACCATGACCGACGACGATAAACTCTTACTCGAAAACCAAGTTTGCTTCCCGCTCTACAGCGCAGCAAATGCAGTGATCCGAGCTTACCGCCCGTTGCTGGACGAGCTTGATCTGACTTATTCGCAGTACTTAGTGATGATGGTGCTATGGGAGAAAGACGGTGCCAGTGTGAAAGAATTGGGGTCACAACTGCATTTGGACTCAGGCACACTCACACCGCTGCTTAAACGCTTAGAAGCAAAAGGCTATGTAGAGCGTGGTCGCAGTGAAACCGATGAGCGCGTCCGCGTACTCAACCTCACCGAGCAAGGTCTTGCTCTCAGAGAACAAGCCAAGGCAGTGCCAAACGCCATGATGTGTAAAATCACATTAGAGCTGGATGAAATGATCATGCTGAAGAAGCTGTGTGGCAAAGTGCTCGACAATCTGAGCTAATCCTTTGAAATCTTGCCCACTGACGAAATAAGTGGGCGATGAGACGTTAAAGGTTGATTGAAATCATATTCAACTAGTAGCATTTATGTAAAACTCCGCGCGCTCAAGTTTGGGCATACATTTCGGAGTATTAAATGAAAAAGGCAGTATTCGTTCTTCTTGTTAGTTTCGGTATGGTTTCTGCGGCGTTTGCCCATTCTGGAGGCACCGACGCAAATGGCTGTCATACAAACAGTAAAACTGGTGAGTACCACTGTCACAACCGCAAATAATTCCGTTTGCATAATATGAGAAGGCGCGGCTTATCGCGCCTTTTTAAGCGGGAATCACACGTTATACCTCCATCCTCCCTCATCGCCCTTCTCAATCAACATTATCTATTATCGCTCTGCATTCATCTTCAATAAAACCTATCAAAGCAAACTCACCTACATCGGATATGCCTATCAAGTGAAATAGGAAATGGCTATCAATAGGATAGTTACAAGCGATTTTCCTTAAACACACTCCGATGAGAATATACTTTCCGAAAGCAACAACAGCTCAGCTTAAAACATTCAAAGGAAAGTAAATTATGATTAATACTCAAATCAAACCATTTGCAGCTACAGCGTACAAAAACGGCGAATTCGTTGAAGTAACAGAACAAGACGTTCTAGGTAAATGGGCAGTATTCTTCTTCTACCCAGCAGACTTTACGTTTGTATGTCCAACAGAACTGGGCGACCTAGCAGACCACTACGAAGAGCTACAAAAACGTGGCGTAGAAGTTTACTCAGTATCAACTGACACACACTTCACTCACAAAGCATGGCACGACAGCTCAGACACAATCGGTAAGATTCAGTACTACATGCTTGGCGACCAAACAGGCAACATCACAAACAACTTCGGTGTGATGCGTGAAGGTCAAGGTCTTGCAGACCGCGCTACGTTCCTAATCGACCCAGAAGGTACTATCCAAGCAATGGAAATCACTGCTGAAGGTATCGGTCGTGACGCAGAAGACCTACTACGCAAAGTGAAAGCAGCTCAATACGTAGCAGCACACCCAGGCGAAGTTTGCCCAGCTAAATGGAAAGAAGGTGAAGAGACTCTAGCTCCATCACTAGACCTAGTTGGCAAAATCTAAGTCACTGAAATTTAAGTTCTAATCAGTTCCCGATTTCCTTTTTCTGATTAGAACTGAATTAGAGAGCACTTCAGGTTAGATACCTTGACGACCTTCTGCCTGATTTGCTCTCTCCCCCTCAGGTTTTATCTACAGTAACCACTTTTTAGTTTTAATTAAGGTAGTAACAACTATGTTAGACCAAGCGATCCAACAACAACTCAAACAATATCTGGCTAATGTAAAAGAAGAAGTTCGTTTAGTGGTTAGTCTAGATGAAAGCAAAGCATCGAATGACATTTTGTCTCTAGCGAACCAAATCGCAGAGATGAGCGACCTAATCACCGTTGAACGTGACGACAACGCAAGCGCACGTAAACCAGTGATGGCGGTAACTAACCCAGCAAAAGGCACAGCACTACGCTTTGCAGGCTTGCCAATGGGTCACGAATTTACCTCTCTAGTATTGGCACTGCTTCACTCTGGCGGTCACCCAATCAAACTAGAACCGGAAGTGATTGAGCAAATCGCAGCACTAGACAAAGATCTAGACGTAGAAATCTTCATTTCTCTGTCGTGTCAAAACTGTCCCGACGTAGTTCAAGCGTTCAACATGATGGCGGCGATCAACCCGAAAGTAAAAGCAACCATGATCGACGGTGGTTTGTTCCAAGATGAAGTGAAACAACGCGACATCATGGCAGTACCAAGTGTATTTGTGAATGGCGAGCTATTCGGTCAAGGTCGTATGTCTCTGACTGAAATCCTAAACAAAGTGGATGACGGCGCGAGCGAAAAAGCGGCGAAAGCACTGAGCGAAAAAGACCCATACGACGTACTTGTTGTCGGCGGTGGTCCTGGTGGTAGCGCTGCTGCTCTATACGCTGCTCGTAAAGGTATTCGTACTGGCGTTGTTGCTAAGCGTTTTGGTGGTCAGGTTATGGACACCATGGCAATCGAGAACTTCATTTCGGTAAAACGTACTGAAGGTCCAAAACTGGCAACTGATCTAGCAGAACACTTAAAAGAATACGACGTAGACGTAGTAACTGAGCAACAAGCTGAGAAGCTAATGGGCGCAGCACACACAGAAGATGGTTTGATTCACATCCAACTTGAAAGCGGCGCAACGCTGAAGAGTAAGAGTGTCATCCTAAGCCCTGGTGCACGCTGGCGTGAAATGAACGTTCCGGGTGAGCAAGAGTACCGCAACAAAGGTGTCGCGTACTGCCCACACTGTGACGGCCCACTGTTCAAAGGTAAGAAAACTGCGGTTATCGGTGGTGGTAACTCAGGCATCGAAGCTGCTATCGACCTTGCTGGTATCGTCGAACACGTAACGGTTCTTGAATTCGCAGACGTACTTCGCGCAGACCAAGTGCTTATCGACAAAGCGAATTCACTACCAAACGTAGACATCATCACGATGGCGCAAACTACTGAAGTTGTGGGCGACGGTACTCGCGTAACAAGTTTGAAGTACAAAGACCGCAACACAGACGAAATCAAAGAGATTGAACTGTCAGGTATCTTTGTTCAAATCGGTCTAGTACCAAACACAGAATGGCTAAAAGATTCAGAAGTAGCCCTATCTGAGCGCGGCGAAATCGAAGTCGGTAGCCGTGGCGATACTAGCCTAGAAGGTGTGTTCGCAGCCGGTGACGCAACAACCGTTCCTTACAAACAGATCATCATTGCGATGGGTGAAGGTGCAAAAGCAAGCTTAGGCGCATTTGACTACCTAATCCGTAAGCAAGGCTAATCTCCAAATTTCTTGGACACAAAGCGCACAGTGCTGTGTTTTCTTCCCCAGAAGGCCAATCGGGGCACTGTGTAGAACGGAGTGGCAAGAAATAAAAGCAAAAACCTAGAAGCCCAAAGACTTTGCCAGCAGCTACTACTGCTGGCTTTTTTTGGTTTGTGGCGAAAGCACTGAGCACACAACAAGAAAGAACAGCCCTCCCCCTTGATAACCACATTCAAATACTTAGCTAAAACACGAACGACTAAAAGGTAAACAAGGTCGCAAGCACCTAACCCAACATTCAGCCTCAAACCAGCAACCCCACCTAACCTACCCTTGTATCAAACTCCGAAGCTCTCAAAGCAACGAACTCAAAGGGGAGGAACTGGTTCTACACTCGCGGATAATTCAATTCACAATGCAACATCACAACGCGCTGAAAATTGATTCTGAATACTCGCTTAGGCTCCTTAAGAATGACGCTGCTCGTTTAGCTCTCTTTCCGTCATTCCCGCGAACCTAGGTGAGACTGGGAATCTATTCACCAAAAACTCGATCCAAATAATTAGCCAAAGCACTTACAATAAAAAATTCCAAAAAAGCCCTTTACCTCAACTTAACTTGAGGTTTTAGCATGTTCATCGTTGGCTAGGAAATGACAGAAAGGAGCACACAATGATCCAACTAGAACATGTGAACTTAGTGGTAAAGGATATCCCAGAAATGCTGAAGTTTTATCAAGCGGCATTTCCACATTGGTATGTACGTGATGAAGGTACTGGCGAATGGAGTGGAAAGCCGAGAAACTGGCTGCACTTTGGCGATGAGTACCAATACATTGCAATGAGCGACCACGGCGAAGGTAGCAACCGAGAATTAAGTGGTCACCAAGTTGGTCTCGCACACTTCGCCTACGTGACTAATGACATCGACGGTGTGACAAAACGATTGATTGAAGCAGGTTATCCAATTGCCCAACCCGGCGCAAAAGAGCCATACCGTAAGAACATTTACTTTGTTGACCCAGCTGGCTTTGAAATCGAATTTGTAGAATACCTTACCGATGATCCAAAACTACGTAACTTAACGAGTTAATACCAAGTATAAAAAAAGCCAGCAGGAATTCCTTGCTGGCGTTTCGTTTATCAAGGGGGCGTAATTTAACGATATTCGTATCTATTGAGAAAGAGACGGGCGGTAAGGCTCTTCTCGAACACCGTGTGAGAGCACTAACTTAATAATGAAGATTGGTGCTAACCATTCTAAACCAGTCGGAGCCGGGACTAATGTCGAAAGAATGATGGATAACATGACTGCAAGTAGCGCAACCGGACGTTGTAGATAAAGCGGCAGGAAGTGCAAAAACACAACCGATACCATCATCACGGCATACCAGAAAAACGCGTAAGACCAAGTGACATCAAAACATAGCGGCACAGCAAACAATTGAAAGTGAATAGCAGGGAACAAGAATTTGCTGCCTACCAATTTGCCCATCCAAGTCAGCTCTAGTTTTTGGTCGGTATGTAGAAATCGCTTCATCGAGCCTAAAGAGTTCGTCAGAACACCTCCAATCATATCTAACGTGAGCAATGACGCGACAATAATTTGAAGCCAACTCCACTCCAAGGTTTGCCATGCAAAAAAGTAGAGGATCACTGGAGCAATAAACGCTGCGTAATTGGCGATCATGGATTCCGCTTTGGTTGCACCAAACCCAGTCGTGAAGTTGAACTTACCCTCACAATCCCAATTGATATGCGCATTCTTTATCGTAGTTTTACTCGTAGACATCATTCGATCCCCTTCATTTAAACGGCTTATTCATTTCAAATCTTTTGAGACCACTTGGTCTATAAAAAGAATAATCGACCAAAACTTATCTTGTCAATTTTTTTAGACCAACTGTACCAAAATAAAAATAAAGCCAGTTGAGTCTCCTCTACTGGCTTTATCTGTTTGTTGTCCAGACTGATCTATTTGTCGTCATCAACGCTGCTTGGCGAAGACTTGGGTCCAGTAATAGCGATAATTCGTCGATTGGTTCTCCACCATGGATGAGCCCATCTGGTCGAAGTCGGCGTTCATGATATTAAGGCAGTGCCCTTCACTCGATAGCCAAGAGTTCATTACCGCATCGATTGAACGTTGCCCTCTCGCGACATTCTCTCCTAACCTGCTCCAAGCATAACCTGTGGCATTGACGCGACTGGAAAGCGTGCTGCCATTTGATCCGGTATGGCTCATAAAATCACTGTTTGCCATATCGCTAGAGTGTCCATAAGCTGCGCTTTCTAAATCGTAACTCCAAGTAAGCGCTCCAACGGGAGGCATAGTTCTTGAGCCACATTGCTGAGTTTTAGATCGAGCATCGTTAACTGCGGCAAGCATTTTCTCGGCAAAAGTGGTGGCTGTAGGTGGTGTATCAGGGGATTGTGAGCCGCTGTCTGCAGGTGATGACGAATCTCCATCGCCACCACATGCACTGAGAAGTAGCGCCAAAGTAGGCACTAAGATCTTTGTTGGCATTGTCTGTCCTTATCTGTTTGACGAAAGGCAAAAAACGCTTTCGATAACCAAGTTCAATAACCTAACAAAAACCAATAAAAGCACCATATGGTGCAAGGTGTTTTAACCAAATACTCACGCTACGCTTTCATAGCTCGAATTTGCTTACGACTGGAGATTCAATTCCATATCGATACGGTGCATATCGACACCCCAACCATCAGGGATGTAGTTCAGCTCTACGGCACCATATTTGGCAAAAAACGGCGCAGATAAATGACTTGCGGCGATTTTGATTTGGGGGATGTTCAACTGCTCAGCTCGGTGAATCGCTCGGCTCATAAACTCATGACCAACCTTCATGCCTTGCGCTTTTGGTGAGATTAAAATCCAGTTCAAGCTATGAAATGCCTGTGTTTTGCCACTCAAACCATAAGCACCAACGAGTTCACCATTTAGAAAGCACACTTCATAACCTTGTGGGTCACTATCAAGAAACTCCGCGTAATCCTCTCTTTCATTAGTTGCGAAATATTCAGGGCAGTTTTCATCGAAGATGCGCAGGCAATCCTCTTTATCACTTGGTAGGAAGGCTCTGAAATTTATGTTGTTGGTCATAAAATTATCTCTTTAGAATCGATTCGTGCTTACTATGAGGGTATGTAAGACCCTACTAAATCTCTGTCGTCATGGTCAGGATTTCATTGATAAGGAACTGAGCTTTGTCGTTATCTAACTGGCGTTTGTGATAGATACCGACGTTACCGATTTTACTGGTATCTGTATGCAAACACTTCACGCCGTTTTTCTCCATCCAACCGTTCATCTTATCGCTGTAAGGCATAATAGCATTGGTCGTTTCGAGCAAATCCAAGCTAGCAAGCAGAGAACCGACTTCATAAACCACAAGTGCAGTTTCATTGGATTGGTTGAAGATTTGATCGTACTCGAATGCGTTGTTGAGCACCGAGCTGTATCGAGAATGCCCCGGCGTTACGCGGATCAGTGGATAAGCAGACATCGCCTCGGATGGTGATTCCAAAAACATTTTGTCATTAAGTAGAGGGTGGTCTCGATGAACAAAGAAAGACTCTTGATCTTGGAACAGCGGTCTGAACACCACCGGCATAAGATCTTTCAATCCGCCGATTTCGTGACCAATAAATAAATCTATATCACCTTGAATCAGGTGCTGCATCAAAGAAAGGTTGTTGCCAAATTCAATATAGAGTGAGCTATGAGGATGCGCTTCTTGGTATTTGGTGATCCCATGTCGCACAAAAAGCTCCCACCACGCTTCACCAACACCGATCTTCAGTTTGCCATGTTCCCTTTGATGCATGTCTTGAATTTTGTGCATCAAATCGAGATGTTTTTCTTGCTGTTCCTCGACATAACGGAGAAACACTTGCCCGTATTCTGTCAGCTCTACGCCTTTAGAACGACGTATTAATAGCGATACACCCATATCGCTTTCTAGCTTCTTAATCGCCGTAGTCAGGGTTGGTTGCGTTACATGCAGCAGCTCAGACGCCTTCTTGATGTTTCCGGTTCTGGCTACGGTCAGAAAATATCGATTCACTCGATTCATCATCGCCCACTCATTTAGGTATCAATTTTTCCTATATCATAAGCAAAAAGTTCAATTTCTACTAGCGGGGAAAAGACACTATATTTTGTCTTAGATTTTTGATTGAAAAGGCACAAATAACATGGAAAAAACGTGGTGGCATAATGCAGTCGTTTATCAGATTTACCCACGCAGTTTTTACGACTCCAACAATGATGGCATCGGTGATCTAAAAGGTGTCATCAGCAAACTGGATTACTTAAAAAACCTTGGCATCAACGTGATTTGGCTCTCTCCTGTTTACCAATCGCCAATGGATGACAACGGTTACGACATTTCAGACTATCAAGCCATCGCACGTGAGTTCGGCACCATGGAAGACATGGAACAGCTATTCAAAGAAGCTGGCGAGCGTGATATCAAAATCGTTATGGATTTGGTGGTTAACCACACTTCGGATGAGCACCCTTGGTTCGTTTCTGCGCGTGAATCTAAGGATAGCCCGTACCGCGATTACTACATCTGGCGTGATGCAGACTCAGAAGGCAATCTACCAAATAACATCGAATCGATTTTTGGTGGCGATGCTTGGCAATGGGACGAGAAAACCGAGCAGTACTACTTCCACCTCTTTTCAAAACGCCAGCCAGATTTGAACTGGGAGAACCCGAAAGTTCATCAAGAAGTATTCAAGATGATGAACTGGTGGATTGAAAAAGGCATCGGCGGTTTCCGATTGGATGTGATTGATCTGATAGGAAAAGAAGTCGACAAAGGCATCACGGGCAATGGCGATCGCCTGCACCCGCTGCTGCAACAAATGAACAAAGAAACCTTCGGTGGCAAAGATGTATTAACGGTCGGTGAAACTTGGGGGGCAACGCCTGAGATCGCTAAGCTGTACAGTGCGCCAGAGCGTCATGAGCTGTCGATGGTGTTCCAATTTGAACACATTACCCTAACCTGGCAAGGTGGCGACAAATGGCAGCCGATTCCGCTCGACCTTAAAGAATTCAAAGACGTGCTAACCAAGTGGCAAGTCGAGCTGCAAGACACGGGTTGGAACTCCCTATTTTGGAACAACCACGATTTGCCTCGTGCAGTGTCGAAGTTTGGCAATGACAAAGCCTATCGAGTCGAGTCAGCCAAGATGCTAGCAACAACGCTGCACTTTTTGAAAGGCACGCCATACATCTATCAAGGCGAAGAGATTGGCATGACCAACGTGGCGTTCGACCAACTAAGCGATTACCGCGATATCGAAACGCGACAATTCTACGATGTGAAAACCGCTGCTGGTATCAGCCACGAGCACATGATGGATGCGATTCACAAGAACAGTCGTGATAACGCGCGTACACCAATGCACTGGAACGCATCAGATCACGCGGGCTTTACCAGCGGAGCACCTTGGATTGCGGTCAACCCGAACTACCCACAGATTAACGTGGAAGCAGCGCTTAACGATTCGAACTCGATCTTCTACCACTACAAAAAGCTCATTGAGCTGCGTAAACGTCATGAAACCATCGTCTACGGAAGCTTCACTCCAGTATGGCAAGAGCATCAACACGTGTTTAGCTACGTGCGCGAATACCAAGGTGAACAGTTGTTTATCGTGAGTAACTTCTCAGAGCACGAGCAAACACTGCAAGTTCCAACCCAATATCAAGCCGATCAGGTAGAGTGCTTAATCAGTAACTATGCGACGCCTTGCGCGATTGCAGCGACGATAACCCTCGCACCTTACGAGTCTTTCGCAGTCAAACTGAAATAAATTTTGGAGGATATGGGAGCCACGAGCTCCCTTAAATATCTATGAATTCCGCAGCGAACGTTTATCAAGTTTTCACCCGACTATTTGGCAACACCAATACCACCAATCAACCTTGGGGCACCATTGAGCAAAACGGCGTCGGTAAGTTCAGTGACTTTAACGACAAGGCGCTCACTGCCATTCAACAGCTTGGCATTACGCATATTTGGTACACCGGAGTACCACACCATGCGGTGATCCGCGATTACAGTGCCATTAGCATTGAGAACGACCATCCAGCGGTGGTGAAAGGACGTGCAGGCTCGCCTTATGCGGTGAAAGATTATTACTCCGTGAATCCCGATTTGGCGGATGATCCAGCACATCGATTAGAAGAGTTTGAAGCCCTTATCGAGCGTACGCATGCGCACAACATGAAGGTCATTATCGATATTGTGCCAAACCACGTTGCCAGACGTTACCAAGGTTTGAACAACCCTGTCGGTGTACGAGATTTTGGTGCCGATGACGATACGAGCGTTGAGTACCATCGTGACAACAATTTCTATTACGTTCCTAATCAAGCGTTTGAGTTACCTAACATTCCTGAGCAATTTTCCCCGCTAGGTGACCCGACGCTGATTAGGAACCTTTCTAACTTTGAAAAATTGCCTGCCTTTGAAGAGTTTCCCGCCAAATGGACCGGCAACGGCTCTAGGCTTGCTCAACCGCAATTTGATGATTGGTATGAAACCGCCAAAATCAATTACGGCGTGCGCCCAGACGGCAGCAAAGATTTCCCAGAACTGCCAGCCGATTACGCAAACAAATCCTATGCTGAGCATTTGCAATTCTGGCAAGACAAAACGCTGCCAAACTCTTGGTATAAGTTCCGCGACATAGCGCTTTACTGGATAGACAAAGGCGTCGATGGCTTCCGTTATGACATGGCGGAAATGGTGCCTGTCGAGTTTTGGAGCTTTATGAATTCCAGCATCAAAGCGGTCAATCCAGAGGCGTTTTTGATGGCAGAGGTGTATCAACCGCACCTGTATCGCGACTACATTCATCTCGGCAAGATGGATTATCTGTACGACAAAGTTGACCTCTATGATTGCCTCAAAGACGTGATGCACAGCAAACGGCATGTGAGCAAAATCAGTGAGATTCAAGAAAGCATGATGGATATTGAACACCACATGCTGCACTTTCTTGATAACCACGATGAGCAGCGTCTCGCCTCACCTGAGTTTGCGGGCAGTGCAGAGAACGGCTTGCCCGCTATGTTGATTTCTACCCTGCTTAGCACCTCACCAACCATGGTGTATTTCGGACAAGAAGTGGGAGAAGCAGGAAGAGAAAACGCAGGCTTTGGGCAACCAAGTCGTACCTCCATCTTTGATTACATCGGTGTCCCAGAACACCAAAAGTGGATGAATCATGGCAAGTTCGACGGGGGCTTGTTATCGCAACAACAGAAAGAAGTAAGAGCCTATTATCAACGCTTACTCAACTTAGCTTTGACCTCGCCAGCCAAAATGGGAGGTTACTTTGACCTGTATCCAAGTAATCAACAAGCCTTGGGGGAAGAGTCATTCTGCTTTGCTCGCTATTCGAGTCAGCAATTGATTTTGGCAGTCGCACGATTAAGGGGAGAACAACCTCAAAACATAGAGTTGGTCATGCCATCTGAGCTGATCAAAAAACTCGAACTGCGCGATGGCGAGTACATCTTAAAAGACGCTATGAATCGTCTTTCTCCACTCACCTTACGCGTCGAAAATGGTGTCGGTAAATGCCAACTGAATATCGAGCCACAGTGCGCTAGTGCTTTCACACTAGATATAGACACTTCCATCGCAGATTAAATTTGGCTGCTGTTCACAAAAACAGTCAAAACCTTCCAAATCCCTTCTCTACATCAACCACCACAAAGCATTGGCTACTGGGTATCGCCCGAGCCAATGCGCTTCCCCGATCACATTCCAACGCATTGATATAGAAAAATGTAATACCAACGACAAAGAAATCAATTTTAACCGCAGAGTGCATCCCCGTATTATCAAACCGTGAAACAACAGCTGACGTCCAGTCACTAGGTTTGAAACAAGGAATCTATCGCAATGAAACCTATTCTAAAAACACTTTCGCTTTGCACTTTATCTGTTCTTTTAGCGCCTTCTGTTTCTGCAATGCAGGAAGGTGAGATCATCATTTGGATCAACGGTGATAAGTCTTACCAAGGATTGAGCCAAATTGGTCAACAGTTCGAAGAAGATACGGGGATTAAGGTTAATGTTCAGCACCCGGATTCTCTAGAAGAAAAGTTCCAACAACACGCCGCGACAGGCGGTGGTCCTGACATCATCTTCTGGGCACACGACCGTTTTGGTGGCTACGCTCAAGCGGGCTTACTGCAAGAAGTGAAACCGAGCCAAGAGTTTAAAGATAAGCTTGTCGATTTCAGTTGGGATGCAGTCACTGTAGATGGCAAAATCTTTGGCTACCCTCTGGCTATCGAAGTCCCTTCTCTAATTTACAACAAAGACCTGTTGCCAAACCCACCTAAGAGTTGGGAAGAGCTGGAGTCCATCCACCAAGCGATGCAAAAACAAGGCAAGAAAGCGATCATGTGGGACGTGAAAAACGCTTACTTCACTTGGCCAATGATTTCAGCTGGCGGCGCTTATGCTTTTGGTAAAACAGCAGAAGGCTACGATGCTAAAGACACGGGTGTAAACAATGAAGCGGGTGTGGCTGGTCTGCAATTCCTTGTCGACATGGTCAACAAAGGCATCGTCGATCCAAATATGGATTACTCAGTATCCGAAGCGTCGTTCACCAAAGGTGAAGTGGCAATGACCATCAACGGTCCGTGGTCTTGGGGCAACCTAGACAAAATGGATGTGAACTACGGCGTTGCTGTGTTGCCAACCTTAAACGGCGGTAAAGGTAACCCATTCGTTGGCATTTTGAGTGCGGGTATTAACGCATCAAGCCCAAACAAAGATCTGGCTGTTGAGTTTCTAGAAAACTACCTATACCAAGACGCCGCATTGAAAATCATGGATGACGATAAGCCACTTGGTGCCGTGACACTAAAATCGTTCCAGAAAGTGCTGGAAAGTGACGAACGCATTAAATCAACCATGATCAACGCAGAAAACGGCGAGATCATGCCGAACATCCCTCAAATGACGTCTTACTTCTTTGCGGAAGGTGCTGCTATCGATAACGCGATGCAAGGCAAGCAAACCGTGAAAGACGCCCTAGACACTGCAGCAAAACAAATTGTTCGCTAATTCTTTCATGTTCGTATTTGGCACAGTTCGCTGTGCCTTTTTTATTTTATGAGACTCTAGAATATGCCCCAATACCCAACGTTATATCTGAAAGGCACACTAAATGGTTGGGGGCTAGATACGCCTTTCCAGCCAATTGATGAGCACCAACTACAAGCTAGCGTAGTTTTCCCAGCCGATAGACACCAATTCAAAATCGCCGATTTGAATGGCAGCGAAGAATGGACGTTCGCCGCAGATGATATTAAAGCAGTGAATATCAGTTTGAATCAAAAGCTTTCGCTTATTCCAACTCAAGGCATTGGTAATGATTTGGTGTTTGAACCAAAACAATCAGGTCGTTATTTGCTGACGCTCGACTTCAGCACAGCGTCGCCAAGTCTAAGCGTCAAACCCGCAATGGCAGACACCGCCTCCTTACTCACTCAATTGAAATTCGATCATCTCATCACTTCGCAATCAGGTCCTATCCCCGCGAAATCATTACCAAGCACAGCCAAAATCCTTCCGCTCGATGAGTTGTTCGAGGCGTTGGCGATCAAGAGCGAAACGCCTTTCCCATTTGTGTTTGGTGATAACCTCGACGGCTACTATGAAGGTACCACACACAGCGCTTTGGGCACGGCACGTTATCGCCATCATCAAGGTTGGTATTTAGGTGGTTTCGCCTCAAGCATTGGCAACGTATTCAACGACAAAACACAGGCGCAGTATGCCTGCTTAATGCCATATGGAATCGAGCATCATTATGAGAATGCCAGTAAAGATGGCTTGTCCTTGATTGCAGGGCAACGCCTTGCTGCACTGAATGTGGAATCCACCAGCAGCGAAATGTTGGCACTGTTTCCTGAACTCAACCTCAATCCATCGTACTGCCAAGTAGAAGCGTTGGAAGATTGCCTGCTTATCTCTGTCGATCCAGACATCTGCCCTGAAGGCTCGCTCTCGTTTATCGCGATCAGCGCAAACCAAAGCTTCCGAGCACAAACGCTCAATGAGAGAGATTCGAACGTCAGTGATAACGTACTATCCGGCAGCCAAAACATTCAAATTAAGCTCAGTTCAGAGACCACAACGAACCGCTTTACTGCCTACTTTGCGTTCTCCAACAGCAAAACCGATGCAATCCAACAAGCACAAAACGCAGCCCTCGAACATGCAGAGTTGAAACATCAAAACGCAGTATTTGAGTTTTTGACCAAGAACTATTTTTGGTGTGACGATCTGGAATACAACCGCGCCGTTATGTGGGCACGATTGGCCAGCCGAACCTTCGTCAATAAAGAGCTGGGTACCGGCATCTGGGCGGGGTTGCCATGGTTTAAAGACTGTTGGGGCAGAGACACCTTTATCGCGCTGCCCGGCACCAGTTTAGTAAATGGCGAGTTTGACGAAGCCCGCGACATCATCACCAACTTTGCTTCGATGCAGTTAGATGATCTGAAAGACAAAAATCATGGTCGAATTCCAAACCGTGTCACCAGCGAAACTAATATCATCTACAACACGACCGACGGCACACCGTGGATGATTCGCGAGATCTTCGAATACATTAACTACTCCGGTGATACACAGTTCGCCCAGCAAATGTTGCCCATCATAGAGCGCTTTATTGAAGGGGTTGAAAAGCATTACCTCGATGATGATGGCTTGATGCGACATCGCGATCCCGATACCTGGATGGACGCCAAGATCAACGGTCAGCTCCCATGGTCTCCTCGTGGACCGAAAGCCAACGACATCGAAGCATTGTGGTTTGAGAGTCTACAAGTGGCAAACCAACTTGCAAAATGGAATGGTGACCACGCCTTAGCGGAACATTGCCAAACTTTGGCGAACAAAGTGAAAGCCAGCTTTATCGACAAGTTCTGGGATAGCGAATCCATGTGCTTAGCGGATCATCTCAAGCAAGACGATGTGAAAGACATCAGTATTCGCCCAAACCAGCTAATGACATTGACCATTCCGACCAACCAAGCCTTAATTCCAGAGTATATTGGGCAGCACATTGTGAAGAACAGCGTCGAGCATCTGCTTTTCCCTTGGGGCATCTGCTCTTTGCAACAAGAGCACCCAGAATTCCACCCCTATCATGACAACCGCCCTGAGTATCACAAAGATGCGGCATACCATAATGGGACCATTTGGGGTTGGAACGCAGGCTTCACTGTGGGCGCACTTACCCGTTACCAGCAACAGGATTTAGCGTATCAACTGAGCAAAAACTTAGCCCATCAGATTTTATATCAGGGACATCGCGGCACCATGAGCGAAAACTTGGATGCTTACCAAGCGTCTGCGACGTCCGTCATTCAAAGCGGAACTTATGCTCAAGCGTGGTCAGTGTCGGAATTTGCTCGTAACACTCAGCAAGACTATCTCGGCTTTACGCCACAGCTCTCGCGCAACACCATCAAGCTTTGCCCAAGCTTACCATCAACTTGGAAACACCTAAGCGCTCGACTGCCGTTTGGTGATAACAACGCCCTGCATGTTGACGTCGAACAAGCTGAGAAAACCAAGTTCTCATTTGAGTTTGAACGCCCTCAACCTGAAGTTCAGTTCATCGTGAAACTGCGCGGTCAGGAATATGAGGTCGGCATTGAAGCCGATGTGATTGACGGTTCAATTGAGATCGAATGGTACCCAGAGTCCGGGAAAGTGAGGTGTAATCGTGATGGTGTAAAAACCATATTGAAACCATTAGCACCAGTTACTTTGTTGGAGGGATTAACCTTCACTCAACCTAACCCAGCACTATCGCACCGAGCGCTTGAGGAAGAGAACTACTTGCTCAACAAGCGTTCTGCAGAAAAGCTATGTATTGCTAGAGACTAAAAAAACTCAGAGGGCGCGAAAGCGCTCTCTGAGGTCCAAAAATAGACACTTTAATAATGGAGTTACTTGTTATCTACGGCGTCAACAAACACTTTCTGTGCGCCGTCGATACCCAATCGGTTGGCTTCTTCTAGCAGCGTCATCGCTTTTGATGTTTGGTTGTTCTTCACTGCTGCTCGAATAGATTCAAAATAATAGGCTTGTGTATCAGCATGAACACTCGTTGATGCCGATTTCGTGTTCGAACCTACTGCTGACGATGTTTGCATGGTTGCTGAAGCTGGCGCTGACAATTTTACCGGAGCCACCACAACTGCCGCTTTCTGTGTCTCTGTGGTACGTGAAGGCGCGGCTAACGATAAGGTTTTGATCGCCACTTCCAAAGAGCCAAAAGCTTCATAAGTATATTTCGGGTCGGTCACCATCGGCATTGGCTGACCCAACTCCACAGCACGCTCTTTGGCAGGATGAGGAATTTGAATCGAATCACCTAGCTCGCTTTCATCAGTATAAACAATAAAGTAAGGCGTTTTCTCAACGTCGAGCGTAAAGCTCAGCTGGTATTGAGTGCGCGTAAGCATGCCCGTGGTTTCGATATCAAAGCTATCATGATCATTGATATTCACGATATTGAACGCTTTATCTAAAGTGATCAGCTTAGGCGCGAAAACCTCGCCATTGACCATATGGCTGACAAGCTGAATATTCACTTTGCTTGAACGCGCTGGCAACTTAAACGCAGCAAAATAGCTGTTCCCTTCAGCGAAGCGACCTACCGGCGAATCCGCATTAATCGAAAACTCAATTTGCTCATTAGTGCCGAGCTCTAACCATGGAAATTCAGAGAAGTTATTGCAGCAAACTGCCGCTTCCGGCACCGATTGCAACGTCGTCGCTTCCAATGTTGGAGAAGCCGCACATGCGGTTAACGCCGAGCTCAACATGAGGGCAAGGATTACACGGTTTTTCTGCATGATTTATCTCTCTTTCTCAAGGTAAAACAGATCTGCTAAACAATCATTCAAAAGCAAATAAGGCAGCGCTATTCGCTGCCTTTTGCAAAGTGTGGTTAGAACCAAATTTCGGTGTGAACACCAATCACGGTTTCATTTTTACCATCCTCGATGCCAATCTGACGCGCGCTCGCTTCATCATCAGCGGTAATGTAGCTCACGTAAGGTTTGATTTGAGGACGACCAAAGTAGTCTGCGTTTACAGTAAACGCCGCCGCGAGTTCGATGTTGTAAATATCACTTTCGACATCATCCCCTGTACGTCCCCAGTAGCCTTCAGCCCCTTCTTCATGACCATAAGACGCCGTCATCTCAAGACGAAGGTTATCGTTCACTTTATAAGAAGGACGGACAGCCACAAGGTAGCGTTTTAAGTCATCAGCACCAAACAGTTGGTCGAGTGCACCGATATAGGTAATTTCAGAACCCATCTGCCAGTTTTCAGAGATGTTTAGCACACCGTAAGAAGTGAAGAATAGAGATTCAGCTTTATCGTCACCGCCAGACCAACCACCAAAGTTCACGCCACGGTTTTGCGCGACACCTTTACCGTAGGCAAGTGCGTTTTGCGTCCAACCGTCTAAGCCGTAGTAACTCGTGTTCAAAGTAATTGCAGCGCCAAAGCCATCATCTGAAGAATTGTCTTTGCCTTCTTGCTGCATGTATTTAAAGTCGAAATCTACGCTACCGAAGCCCACATCTACGCCATAGTAGTAGAAATCCAAAGTAGAAACGGTAGTGCGCTCAGCATTGGCTTTAACAATCTCACACGTCGACGCATTGCTGTTGTCTTCACACACCAACACATCTGGTGCGCCTGCGTCTGGATCGGCAATCACATACGCGATACCTGCGGTGTTGCCAGCGAGCTTAGTTTGAATACCGGCACCAACACCTGATGACTGCTTCCAGAACTCACCAGATAACAGACCAGACGCACGATTTAGGAAGCGTTGACCACCCCAAATCGAGGTGTCTTCCCCAAAGTAAGGCAGCGCACCGATTTCAACAAACGCTTCCTTCACTTCAAACTGTGCAGTGGTATTGTCTTTTTGGCTACCCGCAGAAGAGTAGGCATAAGAGTTGCCGTTGCCATATTCAGAGCGAACAACAAAGTCAGACCAAACACCGTTCGCGTGCTCAGTATGCTTTTTGATGATGAATTCAACTTGGTTGGTACTCTTACCGTGTGTACCTGCTGTTTTGTAATCTGGTTTGCCAAATTCAGTATCCACTGATTTGCCATCAACAGTTCTAAAGTTCATTGACGCATAGCCGAAGATTTCCCAACCATCAGCGATAACATCGGTACCATTTACTTTTTCAACAACGGGTGCGGCTTCATCACCAGCGATCACATCTAACGCCACTTCGGTCTCAGCAAAGACGGCACCTGTCATTAAAACAGATGTAATTGCGGCAGCCACTGCACTTACTTTTTTCATTCTAAACTCCGATACGGACAACTAAATTCGTGTGCTTCTCTTGCGGAAAGCATTGCTGTTTCTATGACGTATGATGGAGTGAAAAATAAGCGGCTAAAAATTGATTTAATTGACGATGATATTGTTATTTTTTATATCAGAGCGGTTTGAGATGGATTTTAAAAGCATTGATAGAATCAATTACAACGTAATGCGCGTTAAACGAACTAAGAATGATTCACGGTAAATAGTAAGGAAGATGAGAATTTGTGAACACTGCCAAATTTAGCGTTTTAAGCGCACGGCGGTTTTGAGATCACGATGCAGCACATATTTGCCCCGCCAAACACAACTTACGGAAATAAAGCAATATTACCGTCCCATTTCATAAGTCGTTACACAACTCGGGGCTTTAAGACTTTACATCTGGCGCAAGGAGTAGAACACTTCTCACAAAGTAAAACCCAAGCCGACATAGTAGAGTCAGTAAAATTATGAGTAACACCACGGCGAAAAAGTCGAATCCATTATTCGAAGTCCTGTTTAACGTCATCATCCCTTCCTTCATTTTGATGAAGTTCAGCGGTGAAGAACACCTAGGTACAGCAATGGCACTCGTTGTTGCCTTGGCGTTCCCATTGGTTTATGGCGGCATGGATCTTATCCGCAACAAGAAATTCAACTTCATTTCTGCACTTGGTTTTATCAGTGTGCTGTTAACCGGTGGTATTGGCTTGTTAGAGCTAGACACACGTTGGTTAGCGTTAAAAGAGGCGTTGATTCCAGGCCTGATAGGTATTGCAGTGTTAGGCTCAACCTTCACTCGTTATCCGCTAATGCAAAAGCTTGTATTGAACGATACCATCTTGAACCTACAACTGATTAACGAACGTTTAGAGCAGAATGGTAAAACGCAAGCATTTGAGCGTTGCCTGATGTCGTCGAACTATCTGTTCGCTAGCACGTTCGCTTTCTCATCTGCGATGAACTATTTTCTAGCAACTTGGATTGTGACTAGCCCATCGGGCACAGCGGCGTTCAATGAAGAGTTGGGTAAGCTCACCCTTTACAGCTACCCAATGATTGCTATCCCAAGTATGTTGATGATGTTTGGTATTTTCTACTACATCTGGCGTCAAGTTCGCGCGATGACGTCGCTAGAAACCGAGCAGATCTTCCATACCAAGTAATGCTTGTTGCACCTTGATAGGCAAAGTTAGATAAAAAGAACCCCGATAATTGATAACCAATTATCGGGGTTTTGTTTTTAAGAGTAATTTATCACTTAGAAGCTGTAAGCCACTGACGCTTTGAAGTTACGACCAGCTTCGTAGCTAGTGTACTTATCTGAACCCCAAGAAATACCAAAGCCTGTATGCTCTGCGTACTGCTTGTTGAATAGGTTGTCTACCGCTAGGTTAAGTGATAGGTCTTTTGCAAAATCTGGTACGTAAGCCGCCCATAGGTTGTGCGTTGCAAAACCTGCACGTTCAATCTTGTCACCATCTTCGTCTTTGTAATCATTACCCGGAACGAAACGTGAATCCCAGCCGAACACAAACTCGCTGGTTAGATCGTACTTGAAGCCCGCCTTGATGTTATGGATACCAGTTTTGTTCATGTGGCTCTTCTTGCCATTCTTCAGGCTCGTTTGCTCACCATCAGAGTATGAGTGGTTTGCGTAAAGCGCGAAGTCTTCAATGCTGTAGGTGAATACCGTCTCTACACCCCAAACTTCAACATCGTATTGGTTTACCAAAGTTGTGTTGTTTTTGGTTGGGTGCATTTGGTTATCTAGATCATACTGGTAAGCAGTAAAACCAAGGATTGCATCGTCTGCCATCAGCAAACCAGACATGTCGTAATCAAAGCCTGCTTCGTAGTTGTTACCCGTCATCGCTTTGGTATCAGACTGTTTCACATCGCTCGCCGCTTTCATGGTTAGCGTTTCTGGCAATGAAGCCCCTTTGAATAGACGACCGTAACCAATACGAAGTTTTAGGTTGTCTGTGGTTTGGTATTCACCTTGGAACTTAGGCGATAGTTGATCGTATTTACCTTTAAACACGCCACCCAGCTCATGAACATCGTAGCGAAGACCAGTTACGAAACGGAAGTCATTAATCTCAAACGCATCTTGAGCGTAAATACCGTAAGCCGTTACAGTACCGCCATCCATGTCGTAGTTCTTCGTTTGACCTTGTTTTGAACCTGAGGTGTAGTGACCTAAACCAGAGTCAATCCACTGCTCCGCTTTGTAGCCTTCGAAGCCGTAAGTCAGCTCGTGTTCACCAACCCAAGAGATATTGCGGATGTCACCACCAATGGTCGTCACGTTGTATTCGCGATCAGGAATCGATAGGTCACCATCTTTGGTGAATTCCCAAGCGCCGTTCACCTTCTTCCAATCGCCGTACTCTTCGACTAACGCGTCGCGTTCCATGTATTGACGGTTGTAGTACAAGTTGGTTTTTAGGTTAACCAAGTCGCTTCCATTATCGAAACGGTGCTCGAACGTCACGGTATCACGGTTAAGTGAGTTGTAGTTGTGATCATCATGTAGGTAAAGTGCGCCTGCTTTTTCACCCGATAGCTGACGCTTACCGCCATCTTGGTAGGTGTTAAAAGTAAGCTTAAATTCATTAGCATCGTTTGGAACGAAGACTAGCTTCACCAAGCCAGATTTCAGTTCACCTTGCTTTGAAGTCACGTCATCTTTACCAGGAATGTAAAGATCGCCGTCTTCTGAGTAGTTGATGATACCCATCAACTGAAGTTCATCATTCAACTGCGCGTAAACCGCAACATTCGTCGTGAAGCGCTCATAAGCCGTTTGATACCCCGTTTTAACGCGAGCACCGACGCTTTCGCCTTCCGAAAGTAGATCGCTGGGATCTTTCGTTTCGTATTTAAATGAGCCGTTAATCGCACCAGCACCAGACAGTACAGAGTTACCACCTAGCGTGATTTCAGCTAACTTAAGCATCGCAGGATCGAACGTTTGGTCGCCCGAGTGGTGGAATAGCTGACCTTCTTGACGCGCACCATCAATGGTTACGACAGAGAATTTGTCTTCCATACCGCGAATGTAAACTTTACGAGAGTAACGAGCGTTACCGTCAACCGTAACACTCGGCATGGTGTTCAATACGTCTTTAATATCCGACGCTTGTTTGAGCTCTAACGTTTCAGCGTTGATCTCAGTTTGAACAAGTTGATCAAGGGCAGAACCGACAACAACGATATTTTCATCGGAAGCGTGAGCAGCAAAAGAGGCAATGGCAACGGTGATGGCTGCTGATAGTGACTTCAGTTTCATAATACTACTTATATTTTATAAACAACAACGTGGTGCGAAGCATAATACACAACATTAATGATAATTAATCTCATTTACATTCTTTACGTTAATGAGTGATTTATTTTTATTCAGAATGAACCAGGCATCGTCAGTAAATCACTCAGCAGAAAAGAGCAAAAAAGTGCGAGGAAGTGGGTGTTGGACGGTTTTGAGTAAAGTGAGAAGTAGATAACCTCCACGAGTCTGCTTCCAGTGTTAGACTAAAACCACTCTCTTTCGCTTTGTGAAATACGATGCCATCTCGCCCAAAAACCTTTTATGAACAAGAAATCGATCGCGTGTACAGCGAGATGCCGTTGAGCCCAAAACAGTACCTCCTGATCAGGCAGTCCAAGGCATTTATGGAAAAGCATCACTCAGAAAACATCGAGCTAAACGACTTAGCCAAAGCGGCTTTTATGTCACGCTTTCACTATGTGCGGATTTTCAAACAGATGTATGGTGTCACGCCGCGAAGCTATTTAAGGGATATGCGGATTAAAAAAACCAAAGTGCTGCTCAAGGAAGGTCACTCGATTACGGATACTTGTTTTCAGGTTGGCTATGAGAGCTTAACCACGTTTTCGAGTGTCTTTAGAAAGAGCACAGGTTACTCCCCCAAAGCGTTTCAAAAAATGTATAAAAGCAATCTAGAATAAGTTTTTGAGCCAAGCTTTCGCTATCTTTTACTTATTCCAAAACAGTAAAGGTGAATACCCGGGATCAGAATTTCCCTAACCAGCGTTCCTGTTAACGATCAAGATAGAGCTCTCGATTTCTATACCAATATCCTTGGTTTCATTAAAAAAGCAGAAGTACCAATTGGTGAGCACAAATGGCTAACAGTGGTCTCTCCACAAGAGCAATCTGGCGTGGAATTATTGTTAGAACCGATGGCATTTGGTCCAGCAAAAGTATACCAAGACGCGTTGAAAGAAGCCGGAATCCCATGGACGTCGTTTGCGGTCGATGACCTGAATAAAGAATATGCAAGATTAACTGAGCTTGGCGTGCAGTTCTCAATTGAGCCACGAGAAGCAGGCACGGTCATGATTGCGGTACTTGACGATACCTGTGGTAACTACATCCAATTGATGCAAGAGCTTTAAAAACGGCTCATGAGCGGATAGAAAGAACAGAGGTTATCAGGTAAGCAACAAAATCTGAGACCTCTTGTTTGTATAAAGCCCTACCGAAAAAGTGTGATTACACCAAGCAAAGATATGAAAGTGATCGTGTATTCGATATCCAACTCGATTAGCATGGATTTTTTAACATCCTGTCACATTTATAGAACCTATGTTTGGATTAAAACGAATCAAATCAGAAAATGAGCTGCTAAAGCAAGAATTAGCAGACCTCAAACAGAAGTACCAAACTGACGTTGCCGCTCTGGAAAATCAGCTCCAAGAGGCTCAGCAGCTTGTTCGCTCCGCTCAACAGGAACACCACAATAGTGATGAGTTGATGTCGAGCAGTTTGAAAGGTGGAGATATGCTCCAAACCATTCGAACAGAGATGGTGGAGAGTGCGCAATCTATGGCGCATGAAAACCAAGAACTGCAACAACTAGATGAAATGTTTAAGCAGACTCATCAAGCTCTTGCTCGTCTTGATAATCGAGCCGTGAAGATCAGTACGCAAGCCTCACAAAGCATTGAATCGGTTCAAATATTAGATAAAACTGCCACTTCTATTTCCCTTCTTGTATCGACTATTCAAGAGATTTCTGACCAAACGAATTTGTTGGCATTAAATGCAGCGATTGAAGCAGCACGAGCCGGTGAAGCAGGCCGCGGATTTGCCGTGGTAGCAGATGAGGTAAGAAACCTTGCCGGCAAAGCCAGCGAAGCCAGTGAGCAGATTGATTCTTTGGTGAACCAAGTACTAACGCAAGTGAACGCGATTAAAACCTCGATTGATGAAAACCAAACTTGTGCTGAGGAAGTGTCTGCCTCTTCTGCGCAGATTGGTTCTATTGTCAACGAAGTGGTCGTGAAATCGGAACACATGCAACAGGTGATCCATATTGCTTCCACACGCGCTTTCTTGGATACGGTCAAACTCGACCACGCCATTTGGAAGAACAATATCTACCGTCTCCTACAAAAAGGCGCGTTTGGTGAAACCGTTAATAGCCACTCTGAGTGTCGCTTGGGTCAGTGGTACTACCGTGGCGATGGCAAGGCTTACAGCCACTTAAGAAGCTATGCATTGCTTGAAGAACCACACAAAGGCGTGCATGACGGTGGACGTGAAGCAATGAGCCAAGCCAAATCTGGCAACATGGCAGGCATGGTGACTGCAATTAACGCCATGGAAGACGCCAGCGAACAAGTCGTAGTACAAATCGATCGCCTAATGGATGAAATCATCGCGAGTTAAAGGCACCTCAATTGCTCTTGGCTAGAACACAAAAGGGATGGTGAATACCATCCCTTTTTTGTTCTTCAATTTACCCAGTAACCTCAAGGTGTTTGAATACTGTTACTACATGGTCAGTATAATTTTGCCTTGCAGCGTGACTGTCTCATCTTCTATCAGCTCAAAAGCACGCTGGAACTGTCCTAACGGAAGGTAGCAATCCACATCGAGTTGTATTTGGTGTTCCATAAAGTGTTCTAGCATCTCGGCAAAGACTTGTTTGCGAACGGTCTTACCAACCGACTCTTCCCAATAGCGCAAAAAGAACGTACTGAAGTCGATATTGTTTTGCTTCATACAAGCGAAGAAAGCTGGCTCATAAGGGGTGAGTGAAAGCGTTCCATAATTGATGTATGTTCCCGAATTACGCACAATTTGGATGAGTTCTGTACCCAACTTGCCGCCAATGGCATCGAATGCAACATTGGGTTGAGGTAACTCTCGGGCATCAATTTGAGATTGCAGATCTTGCTTACTATCTAGCACTGCAATGGAGTCGTATGGATAACGCTCTGGCGCGGAGCTTATCGCAATCAAAGTAAATCCACGCGAGTGCGACAACTGAGCGAAGATCTTACCAATCGCAGAATTGCCTGCGTTGATGATCGCCACGTCATCTTTACTTAACTTGGCAACGTGAGTGGTGATCACCCAAGCCGTCAGGGCATTGATATACAACTGGCAAGCGTAGCCATTCTCAAGCTCTTCCGGCACTGCAAAGACATTCTCCTCAGGCGCATCGACATAGCTTTGCCAAGCCCCACTCTGTGCCACCAGCACCTTTTGCCCAATTTGAAATTCGGTTTGATGCGGATCGTTTATCTCAACCACTCGCCCAACCGCTTCAAACCCAGGCACTCGCGGCGGTACGTGGGTACGACGATACTGCCCTACTCCCTGAATCGACAATCGGTCACTTGGATTAATGTTTGTGGCTTCGATTTGCACGCGCACTTTGCCCAAAGCGAGTGGCTCTAGCTCAACATGCTCCAACACCAACGATTCACTTGGCGAGCCAAAGCTCAGTTGATTAACGCGAGTGTTTGTCTTGGTCGAGTTGGTCTTAGTTAAGCTCATCTTGATACCACTGAATTGCTAGAGAGAATATGGCGCGCCATAGCGAAACGGGTATATAACGTTTTCTCGGCGCGCACGTCAAATTGGATAAGAGCTTAAACGGGCTGACTCAGCATAAACACCACCACTAAAGCGAGGCTGCTGCCCATGCATCGGTTTACCCACACCACCTTTTGTGGTGACTGAATAAAGCGGTTTAATACGGTGCCAAAGTACGCCCAAGCAAACATCCCCAGCACACCGGTTCCTACCATTACGCTGATAATGATCACTACCTGAGTCAGGTAATCATTGTTTGGTGAGATAAATTGAGAGAACACCGTCAGCGACGCGACCCAACTTTTCGGATTAAGAATTTGCACCCAAACGCCAGATAAAAAGCCAGACTTTTTCGCATTCAAATCGTTGTCGAGTTCCATTGTGGCAATCGACCATGCGAGATACAGCAGGTAGACCGCACCAATCCACTTCAACGCTGTGTACAAATCTGGGTAAAGGGTAAACAAACTGACAAGCCCCACACTTGCACCAACCAACATGATGATCACCCCGACTGCATTGCCCAATACAAACGGCACGGTCGCAGAAAACCCATATCGGCTTGAAATACCTAACAGCGCGACGTTACCTGCTCCCGGCGTTAAAGAAATAGAAACGGCAAACAACAAAAATGCCGCTAGCAATTGAGCACTCATGCACTCTCTCCCAAAAAGTAATCAACGAATATGGGAAACAGTTTAACGATTTGGGTAGAAAGAAAATTGCTATCTGCGCTACGATAAAAGTCAATTTGAGCAGACTATTTCTAAAACAATTATGAAAAAGAAAGAATCCACCAACTTTGAATTAGATAGTACTGATTTCGCCATCCTTGACCATATTCAGAAAGATGGTCGCATGAGCAATTCTAAGCTTGCCGAGACCGTCAACCTGAGTGAAACACCCTGCTGGCGACGCTGGAAGAAAATGGAAGAGGAAGGTTACATTGAGGGTTACGCTGCAAAGCTAAACCGTAAAAAACTCGGTTTCCAAGTTTCTGGTTTTACTCTGGTTACCCTCGGCAGTCATGAGGTAGAAAACACCACGCCTTTTGAAGACTTTGTCGCAGAAACCGATTGGATCTTAATGTGTCACTGCATTGCAGGCAGCGCGGATTACATGGTGCAAGTGGTGGCGAGAGATTTAGACGAATACTTTGACCGCATCAGTGCTATTCGCCGCGTGAAAGGCATCAGCGCCATTCAATCTAACGTCTCCGTTAAGGAAATCAAGAGTACTTTCCAGTTGCCACTATAGTAGTGTGATGGTGGAGACTGATGTTGTGGGCAAGATTGGACTCGCTATCCCCGTCGCCCATTAACACGAAACTGCTGTGGGGTGACATCAAAATAGGCTTTAAACGCTTTGATGTAAGAAGAGTCATTTTGATACCCCACTTGATCGGCAATGCTTTGGATGGATAGTTCTTCATCTAGCAAAGAGAGTGAATAAATCAGCCGAATTTGTTGTCGCCAAAGTTGGAACGAGGTGTTGAACTCTTTGGAGAACAAGCGCGACAAAGTTCGCTCGGATGCGCCGACTGTCTCTCCCCACTGTTTGAGTGACCAATCCAATGCTGGCGTGTCGGTCAGCGCTTCGAATATCAGCTTTAAGCGCCTGTCTTCTGGCAGCAGTAACTGAAAGGTCTGCACGTTATCTTTCATGATTTGATCGTGCAGCACGCCTAGCAATCGTGAGACTTCCTCATCACTAACGAACCCTTCGCATTGGCGGCGTATTTCCTGTAACAACTCATTCAGAAACGGAGTAAGTGTGATGGTTCGAACTTGATGCTCGTATTCAATGCCAAACTCAGGGTTCAGGTAGATACCGACAAATGTCGTATGGCTTAGCGCGATGGATTCATGTTGAATACCCGCAGGTACAAACAGCGCAGAGGTATGGGGCACAAGGTGTTGATAATGATCGGTTTTGGTTTGTAATAACCCTTTGATAGGGAAGATGACTTGATGCCACGTGTGTTGGTGCAACGCATCAATGTAACCTTTGGGCATGTCGATGGTCTTAACCAAAGCTGGTGAGTGGGGATTGGCAACCATCATCTCATTGGAGGTCATAACACCGGAGTGAGAATCGATTTGGCGGGTTGGCATCATTAACTGTCCTTACATCCCTACTCTGACACAAGTTCACTAGGCTATCATGCTCGGCAAAGTGAATGAAGCCGTGAGGTGCGACGTATGCGATATCAAGTTGAAATATCCAAAGAAAACCAACTCTTATTCAAAGTCGATATTGATAACATCAACCAAGACAAGTGCAAAGCATCGCTTGAAACCGTGTTAACCAAGTTTCCTAAAGCGGAAGGTTATCAACGTCATGTGTTGGTTTCAGATAGCGAAACACGTTACTTAAAAAGTACAGAAAAGCGCATTGAAGTACTGGCAGCGATTCCGGTGTTCAAATCATTGGGTGAGCGATAACGTGATTTTGTCTCACGCCGTTTGGCAAATCAGTTTTAGCGATAAGGAAAGAATATGAAGAAGTTAGGCGTAGTTAACAGCATATTAGCAGGTAAAACCGTTGCCTTTGCACATGGTGCGAAAAGTGCGATTAACAAACAGGTTCTACCTCAGCGTCAGCACGCAACAGAACTGGGTTTTACCAACGACGAACAAGGCGATCCGCGCTTTCATGGTGGGATTCAAAAAGCCCTTCATATTTACCCAAGCGAGCACTATCCGGTTTGGCAGCAAGAGCTGGGCGATAAAGCGATTTTCCAATCAGCTGGGGCGTTCGGTGAGAACTTAAGCTCAAGTGGCGTAACAGAAGCGTCCATTTGCTTGAAAGATAAAATCCGCATCGGCTCAACCTTATTGGAAGTGTCACAAGGGCGTATGCCTTGTTGGAAACTCAACGTCCGCTTCGAGCAAAACGACATGGCGAGAAGACTCCAAGATACGCTTCGAACAGGCTGGTACTTCAGAGTGTTGCAAGAAGGCGATATCGGTGCAGGTGACGAGATTATTCTGTGCGAAAGACCTTACCCAGACTGGTCATTGGCTCGCATCATGGGCGCAGTATTTACTGGTTGCCTAGATAAAACAGAGCTAAGCCAGCTAGCGGAACTTCCATTGGTTGAATCTTGGAGCAAGCTTGTTGAACGCCGCTTAGAAACTGGTGAAGTCGAAGATTGGGAGATGCGTTTGGTTGGTCCGACTGCGGGTTAATTCCCGTTTTGACTCCCTGAGAGAACAAAGCGTATCCCTTCCGATATCCGCCCCACAACCAATTCAGTGGGGCTTTTGCTTTTTAGCCGTTCAAAACCGTAAATCTGTATTTAAGCTGGAACTTAGCTATTAACAAAGGTTAATGAATCCCGTACAAATACTCTTTATGTTGTACCCAAAATAATACAAGGGGAAGCATGATGCTCGAATGGAGAATTAAGAAATTCGCAGATCTGTCTGTTCAAGAGCTTTACGATTTTTTGCAGCAAAGAGTCAATATTTTCATCGTAGACATGAACACGCCATACAGCGATTTGGATGGTAAGGATAACCATCCCGACACCTACCACGTGATGGGGTATGATAACGAACGTCTGGTGGCTTATAGTCGTATTATGCCTCCGAAACTCGGATATCCCGTTGACGTTTTACCCTTGCTGAACTCTGATGCCAATGACGTGTGTATTGGTCGCGTTATCGTTGCAGAGGACTACAGAGGGAAAAACATCGGTAACCAATTGATGCAAGTGAGTTTCGGTGCCACAAGAAAGATCTACCCGACCGACAGCATTTTTATATCCGCACAAGCGCACTTGAAAGACTACTACGGCAAGTTCGGCTTCGATGTTGTCACCGATAGCTACTTGGAAGACGGATGCACTATGTTGGGTCTTAGACACATTCCGAAAGTTATCTGCTCAGCATAAAACCATTCATCATCCTATACGTTCACTTATAACGCTATTAGGCGTTTTATCTCAAAGCCAAAACCGTCATCACTTTGCTCTGTATCGTGTATTGAAACAAAGCAAAGGAGAAAGGCAATGAGCGGACAGTTAGTAAGATTGGTTTTAAGATGGATGCATATATTGTGTGCGCTGTTGGTAGGTGCAGCGCTTTATTCACCGCTGAAGGCAAATGAAATGTTCATGACGTTAACGTTATTTGTACTTGTTCCCGTCGTTGCTATCACAGGCGTTATGATGTGGAAGCAAGGGAAAGTCATGAAGTACCTTCACCGCAAACCCAGTTAAATCATCTCAACGGCGATAGAGATCATCTATACCAATATCTCAACCATGCCTTCACAGCGGGCATGGTTCTACTTCTTAGCGTTTTTTTTAGGCGAAACCATACATTTCTTAAAGTCATCATTACACTTCCATACGCTCTGCTGATAGAGGGTTACAATTTTATTTTGTACAGTGTTCAAAACCAAACAACTGGGACAGAACAATGAACAAAACAATTATTGCATTATTAACGTTGACGGCTGCAGGCACGGCAACAGCGGGTGATACTTACATTCGTAACGGTAACATCTACAACAACGAAGGTGGCTGGATGGTCGAAGCTGGCGTAGTACAAGCGAGCGATCTTTTCAAAGACCAAAAACACAACACTGCGCCAGTTCTAAACGGTGGCTACCATGGTGAAGACTTCAACGCTGATTTAGGCGGTATTAACTACCGTTTCCTAGGTGACAACGATGAACTACTGAACATGAGTGCTTACGTGGTAGGTAGCGGTGTACCTCGTGATAGCGATGTAGCGAAAAGCCTAAAAGGTACGAAACGACGTGATATCGCGATCGATCTAGGTTTGAACGCAGATTTCAGACTTGATCCAAACAACGTGATCTCAACTTACCTACAACATGATGTATCAGGTGCTTACAAAGGCTTCCAAGGCGGTGCTACTTACTTCCATATCATGAATATCGGTAATGTTGATTTCGTACCATTTGCGAGCGTGTCTTACCAAAGCAAAGATTACGTTGATTACTACTTCGGTGTAACAGACAAAGAAGCACGTGCAAACCGCAAAGCATACAAAGGCGATGCAACCGTAAACTACGGTTTAGGTTACAAACTGGTAGTGCCAATCACTGAGCACTGGCAAATCAGCCAAGTATCACAATACACTCGTCTAGGTAGTGGCATCAGCGATTCTTCTATCGTAGACAGTGCAAACCAATGGGCAGTAGGCGCGACAGTTTCTTACAACTTCTAAGCACTACCCCTATTTAGACACACACTCCATTTAATTAAAAAGCCATCATTACGATGGCTTTTTTTTATTTGGTTTTGCTCATTTAGCTTTAGGCGCTTGACGTTTCGGCTTACCTTGAAACTGCTTAATGCTCTTTTTGGCATTGGTTCGGCGATTGGCTTTTTTATCACGTGGGGCGCGCTTGCTTTCGCCTGTTGATGGCTTATCCGTTACAGGGAAACCTTCAAGGTCTTGCGTTGGCAATTCACGTTGCGTCAAGTTACGGATCGCTGTAAGCGCTTCGGTTTCTCCATGGCAGACCAGCGACATTGCGACACCTTGCTCGCCAGCACGCGCTGTGCGCCCAACTCGGTGAACGTATGTTTCCGCATGCATTGGCAATTCAAAGTTAATTACTACTGGTAGTTGCTCGATGTGAATACCGCGAGCTAATAGATCGGTAGCGATCAACACCTGTGTTTGCCCGGACTTAAACTGCGCCAACGCTTCTTCTCGCTCTGCTTGGCTCTTATTACCGTGCAGCGCATTGGTTGTAATTCCAGCTTTGTTCAATTTCTTCGCCAAACCATCAGCGTTCTCTTTCGCGCCAATAAATACCAATACCTGCGCCCATGCATTTTGCTTGATCAGTTCAACCAACGCTTTGGTTTTGCTGCCTTTGTTGACGAGATACAGCGTTTCGGCAATAGCTTGATTGGTGCTGTTTTCTTGATGCGCTGCTACCTGTTTTGGTGCGTGCATGAGTTGCTTGGCTTTGCCCTTCAACTCATCAGAAAACGTTGCTGAGAACATCGCGGTTTGACGCTGGTTTGAAATCTGCCCTGCAATATTTTGCACGTCTGGCCAAAAGCCCATATCCAGCAAACGATCCGCTTCATCCAACACTAGATAATGGATATTACTCAGGACCAAACCGTTGTTCACCAGATCAACTAAACGACCGGTTGTCGCCACAAGAATGTGGGGATTTGACGCAAGTGCTTGTAGTTGCTGCTCTTTATCAACGCCACCACACAAACACACTGCGTTAAGACCAATAGATTGACCAACTTGGTTAATCGCCTCGCTCACTTGTGTCGCCAGTTCACGTGTAGGTACTAGAATCAGCGCTTTTTGCTCTGGATTTACACTTAGCTTTTCCAACAAAGGCAAACCATACGCAAGGGTTTTACCACTGCCTGTATTTGCCAATGCCAACACATCTTTACCACTGAGTAGCTCAGGAATAGCCAAAGCCTGAATATCAGTTGGCTTCTTAAAGTCTTTTGGCAGTGCGTGAATCAGCTCAGAACTCAAAGAGAGAGTAGAAAATGGCATTAGCTTAACCTTGTGCTTTTGATTGAAGAGGCAGTAAAAGATGCGGTAAATCGCAGGCGCGGACTTTACCACAATCTAGGAGACGAACAATCCAATTTTAGAAGAGGAAGTCTGCGAACGTCGTTGGTTTTTAATACCTCAAACCAAAACAGTGATTAGATTGCCGCTTGGTAGGTACCACGAATAGGGTAATCATTTTCTGGGTTACGGATAAACGCCAACCCTGAGAGCAAGACTTCTAGGTCAGGTCGAGCGAATGGACCGTTGGAAATATCGACTAACTGAACTTGTCCTTTACTGTTCACCACAAACAAACCTGGCTCTGCAAAGAGATGGTCTGTCTCTTTTTCTGAGCGAGGCTCCGAGATATACAAACCTAGCGTTTGCATCTGCTCTACTGTCAAACCATAAGCCACTGGGAACGTGACGGTCAGTTGCTCCTTATGCTGCTCTAGCTGTGCTTGGCTATCTGCGGACACCGCTACGATATCCATCCCGAGTTGTAAGAATCGCGCTTTTAGTGTCTCTAGTTGGTTGAGATAGCGAGTACACAAAGGGCAATGTTTACCACGGTAAACCACCACTAAACGCCAATCGACATTCTCTGAAGGCTTACCTAGCACGATTGTATCGCCATTTAACGTTGGTAGAGTGATAGAGGGAAACAAATCACCTGCGGTAAATTTCGTCGTTGTCATTATTCAGTCCTATTTACTTCACATTGTTCACGGTAAAGCGGGCGCGACACAGGTTGGAGTGGAGGGCATTGCTGCCCTCACATGTCGCGCCCTAATCAAGAGACCGGAGTTATCATCGAATGTATTCGTTACATTTGTCAGAATTAATACGTTCAATAACCACAACTTTTAAAAATGTGAACGCAGAGCCAAAACTCTGCGCTTTTACATTGTAAATCGAGCGGATATTTTAGCTTTATGCCACTTCAGCACTATACATTTGAGCCATGTGAAGGCATTGCGGTTCTGGTGAGAAATCAACGATACCTCCTCGCCCAGCTTCAACATTACAGTACTCAACTAACAAGGCTTTGAGCTTAACTCGACCGCGCTGAATTCGGCTTTTCGTCGCAGAAAGCGAAAGCCCCAACTGATCCGCTACCATTTGTTGAGGCAAACCATCGAGTTCAGACAAAATCATGGCTTGGCGATATTTCTCTGGTAGGCACTCAAACATTGGGCGCAAACAATGCCCCATGGTTTGTAGATTCTCCAGCTCTATCGGCATTTCCTCTTCAATCTGATTGTCTATCAGCTCTTCATAACTTTGCTGCGTACGATAGTGATCCATGATCGCGTTGTGCGTGATGCGATATAACCAACTTTTAATTTTGCTTCGCGCTTCTAACTGGTCGATCTTTTGACTCGCCTTGATGTACACCTCTTGCAAAATGTCATCGGCTAAATCTGGATCACTGGTCTGTTTGACAATGTAGTTTTTGAGCTGCTCTTTGTGCGTCAACCACTCTGCTAACATACGACGGTCTCTATACATAAAAATATAATTCGATATTAATCGAAATATAAACCGTATGGCAAGTATGACATAGACCGCTAAGACTCAGACTCAACCGCGCCATCTGCTAGCGCTTTGATACCTTTAGTGATGGTTTGTGTCATCGTTTTATTCTCCTACCACTTCACTTATTTACGTTTATCGACAGCGGCTTTAAGCAACTCAAACGAGGTTTGAATTTGCTCTAAAGAACAAGCGAAGTTCATGCGGTAGTAGTTTTCATTGGGTTCACCAAACCAAGTACCTGGCGTTAGCGCCATTTTGGCTTCTTCTGTCAGCAAGGCTTTTAACTGAGAAGGTTCCAATTCTAAACCAGAAAAATCCAACCAAATTTGGTTGGTTCCTTGTGGCGGGAACGCTTTCACCAGTGGCAAGTTGTGCTCAATAAACTCAATAATCCAGTTACGATTGTTTTGCGTGTAGGCATAAAAACCTTCAAACCACTCTTTACCTTGTTGGTAAGCCGCAATCGTCGCGTAAGTGGTAAACGCATTGCCATGATCGATAGACAGTGAAGCCGACGTCGCTTTGATTTTCTCGAAAAGTGCTTGGTTATCGCTGTAAATATAACCGTTAGAGATGCTGTTCAAACCAAAATTTTTCGCCGGCGAGCCAATGATCGTCAGGCTGTTTTCATAACCTAATGAAGTCATACTGGTAAAGGTGGAACCTTCAAACACAATGTCGGCATGCACTTCATCGCTGATGATCATCACCTTGTATTTCTCAGCTAACGCCACCATGCGCTCTAGTTCTGCTTTCGTCCAAACACGCCCCACTGGGTTATGAGGGTTGCACAGCAAAATCATTTGCACTTCACCACTTTTCAACTGATTTTCAAGCAGCTCAAAGTCCATCACGTAGTAGTCGTTTTCAATTTTCATTGTGTTGCCCACAACAGTACGACCCGCAGATTCAATTAAACGTCGGAATTGATGATAAACCGGTGTCTCGATCAGAACGCCCTCACCTTCTTTGGTGAACTCGCGAATCAGTAGCGCAATCGCACTCAGTACGCCCGGCACTTGAACAAAGTTATCAATGCTAAGCTCAAGACCATGCAAATCCTTATTCCAATCAGCAATGGACTGAAAAACCATCTTGCTATCAAACTCGTATGAGAAGGTTTCACGGCTGACAAGTTGCTGCATCGCTTGCGAAATAGGTGATGCAATAGGAAAGTCCATATCGGCAATCCAATACGGTACGACTTGGTCTGTTCCGTACACTTGGTTGAGCATTTGGCTATCGTGCTTGATGAATTTATCTTTAATGTCTGAACGCGTTGGTTGCGGCTTGAACATGGAATTCTCCGGTCAAAATAGTTGTGTCTAATAAGACGACATCGCAAAGAAAAAGACGCAGATTATTTGCAACTCTTCATTATAAAAGTGACTTTCGATCACTTTTTACGCTAAGAATCATAGTGTTAAAGAGCAAAAATTCACAATAAATAACTGTGGTTAATCAAAATCCCATGAGAAGCCAACACTAACATCGCCATCGTCGTTCGACTGCATGCGGGTTTTAATGTTGCTGTTTGGAAAATGCGTGATGTAGCACTCGACGTTTTTCTTTTTGTTCGCATCGGCAAGAGATGTGAATTGCTCTTCTGTCCCTCGCGTACATTTATCATCGGTAAAAGCGTCATGTTTTGGCGTTGTATCCAGCGCGTATGGAGAACTCTCCCATGTATTGCTCTCTTCGAGATTGTAGTCTTTGGCCAAATCATCCAAAAAAATACCCTCAGCTAAGCTAGGAGCAGATACCGTTAGCAACATCGTTGTTAAAAAAATCGCCTTATTCATTCCCCGTACCTTTATTCATCAATTTTATAAATCCACTTGGCAACATTAAATACTCGCATTAAGAAAAGCAATAAAAAATTATCGTAAAACGATAAGTTTTTATTGCGATATTATTTTTAACTGATTAGGATGAGCGAAAATTAAATCTGATATGAGGTTTGTCATGTCTCAACATTCCATAAGCAACTTTAGTCGTAAGCTACTTATCCTATTTTGGTTTTCTATGATCTTCACAGTTGTGCTCAATACCGTCTTTTGGTTTGGGGCAACTATGTTTGATGCGGAGTGGTTTCACGCCACCTTTCCTATTGAAGTGGCGCTCCCTCTTTCCGTTACGCGTTCTATAATTGGCTACTTCCCAAGCATGATCTCAACACTACTGACAGTGGCCTTACTGTGGCAGCTCATCGTCCTTTTCCGTTTGTATGAGAAAGGGCAGATTTTTGAACGCCAAAATACGGAGTGTTTTAAGAAACTCAGCTACTTACTGATCGCAACACCGTTTATTGAAGTCACGATGGACGTGCTTCTTAGCTTGGCTTTGTCGTACAATGACGGGAATTGGAATGTGTCAGCGGAAGTAGACGACAGCGACATTACTATGATGGTCATCGGTTTTATTGTCCGAGTCATCGCTGTAGTGATGGATAGAGCAGTCGAGCTACAAGAAGAAAGTGAGCTGACAATTTAAGTGAATGGTATATGGCGATTGTAATCAACTTGGATGTAATGCTGGCAAAACGGAAGATGCGCTCTAATGAACTAGCGAAGCTCATTGGTATTACTGAACAAAACTTATCGGTACTCAAAAATGGTCGTGCTAAGGCGGTTAAGTTAGCCACTTTGGAAGCCATATGTACGCATTTAAATTGCCAACCAGGTGATATTTTAGAGTTTGTGCCGGATGACGACGATTAACACCCTTCATCCCTAATCAGCTTAAATAAAAACCGAAGCATTACGCTTCGGTTTTTTGCTTTTATTAATATGGTTTGATGACACTCTCTGGTGTGCTTAATAAATTCAATTACTTAGTGTAGAAAGCGCGTTTTAGTGCCATCTCTAGACCACGCACTTCCGCAAGACCTTTCAAGCGACCGATGGCTGAGTAGCCTGGGTTGGTCTTCTTCTTCAAATCATCCAGCATTTGGTGACCATGGTCAGGACGCATAGGAATTAAACGGTGATCGCCCACTTCTGCGCGGCGTTGTTCTTCATCCAAAATTGCCATCACCACATTGTACATATCCACATCGCCATCAAGGTGCGCCGCTTCGTGGAATGTCATCGGGTTGCTTTCTTCACGTTTGGTTGAACGCAAGTGAGTGAAGTAAACACGGTCACCGTGCTTTTTAATCATTTTCACTAGGTCGTTGTCACCACGAACACCGTAAGAGCCGGTACACATGGTTAAACCATTCATTTTGCTTGGTACTTTTTCAGTCAACCAATCAATATCTTCGATGGTTGACACAATGCGTGGCAGGCCAAGAATTGGGCGCGGTGGATCGTCTGGGTGTACCGCCAATTTCAAACCATGCGCTTCACACACTGGCATGAGTTCTGCCAAGAAGTGCGCCATGTGCTCACGGAGTTTGTCTTTGCTGATGCCCGAGTAACGGTCCAATTGTGCTTGGAACTCTTCTAGCGTGTAACCTTCTTCTGCGCCCGGCAAACCAGCAATGATGTTGCTTGTCAGCTGTTGAATTTGATCCGCCGTCATGTTGTTGAAGTATTCAAGGGCTTGCGCTTGCTCAGCTTCGGTATAATCCGCTTCTGCGCCCGGACGCTTAAGAATATGCAGCTCAAATGCCGCAAAAGCGATTTGGTCAAAACGTAGCGCTTTAGAGCCATCCGGCATTTCAAATTCGAGGTCTGTACGTGTCCAGTCGAGTACTGGCATAAAGTTGTAGCAGACCGTATCTACGCCGCACTCAGCAAGATTACGCAGCGTTTGTTTATAGTTGTCGATCCATTGTTGGAAGTTGCCCGTCTGAGTTTTGATTTCTTCGTGAACAGGAACACTTTCAACCACCGACCACGTTAAGCCTTTCTCTTCGATGATGGCTTTACGTTTTAAAATCTCTTCTTTAGACCACACTTCACCATTTGGAATGTGATGCAAGGCATTCACAATGCCTGTTGCGCCTGCTTGACGAATATCGTCTAGCGACACAGGGTCATTCGGACCGTACCAACGCCAAGTTTGTTCCATGACACTCACCTTTTTTAAGACGCACTCAGCCCGCTCGAATTTATCAAGCTAAGTGCACAACGACTTCTTAATATGCAGCCACGATAATGCAGCTGCGCTGACTAGAGCCGACCGAAGCCGGCAATGTGGTTAACCGTTTTCAGCGCCCTGCAGAACAACAGGGTTGGAACTGAATAAGTAACCATCAAAATTCGGGTCATCGATGTCAGACAGCTCCAACAGGCGCTGTTTAACGTTTTCAAGGTGTTGCCACATGGCATTTTTTGCAGCGATTGGATCTTTACGCTGCAATGCGGCAAGGATTTTGGCGTGATCGTCTAACCACTCTTCACGGTAGTCTTGACCAGCAATGTGAGAATGAAGTTTATTCCACATTGGGCTGCTCTCACGTCGCTCCCAAGATTGCTTCAGCATGTCCACCAGCACAGAGTTTTGAGTTGCCTCTGCAATGCACATATGAAACTTCTCATCACCGTTACAATCTGCGGTACCGCTGGCGAGTTCTTCTCGTTCTAACTCAAGGGCTGCACGCATTTTCACGATGTCGCCTGGCGTTACTTGCATCGCTGCAAATTCCGCAATGTTACTTTCAAGTAACTGGCGAGCTTGGAGCATTTCAAACGGACCGGCATCATCGCTGATCACGTTCTCACGGGAGTTCGGTTGAGATGGAATATTGATAACATACACCCCAGAACCTTTCTTCACTTCGACAAGGTTTTCCAGCTCCAGCATGATGATCGCTTCACGCACTACTGTGCGGCTAACGTCGAGACGTTCTGCGATATCGCGCTCAGGCGGCAGCCTATCTCCGACCACGTAACGGCCATTGATAAGTTCTTGTCTAAGGACTAAACCGATCTCTTGATACGGTCTTTTCGGTTCAAAAGGCATCATGATGATATTATCACTATATTCCATCTAACTTCTCACGCCATCATAACGACCAATAACAATTGGTCAACCTCTATGTACCAGAATGTGGTAACACCTTGTTTTCGATTGTTTATTACTAATTACTTTGTGAATTACTTAACTGCTTTGATCTTCTCAACCAGTTCATTTAATTCAGGATTTGTCTTTTCTAAGTCCGCGTACATTGGTTGAACCGCTTCAACGAATGCCGCTTTATTTGGTTCAACAAAAGTTACGCCCATCTTTTCAGCTTTTGTACGCTCTTTTGCTTCTGACTCAGCCCACAATTTCTTCATGTATTCAGAAGAGTCTGCTGCTGCTTTCATCAGTGCTTTTTGCTGCTCAGGTGTTAGCTTGTCGTACGTTTTAGTCGAAATAACCAATACGTCTGGCACCATTGTGTGCTCGTCTAGGCTGAAGTATTTCGATACCTCACTGTGACGGCTCAAGCTAAATGATGGGATGTTGTTTTCCGCAGCATCCACCACGCCTTGTTGTAATGCTGTGTATAGCTCACCGTATGCCAATGGTGTTGGGTTACCACCTAACGCTTTTACCATCGCAATCGCAGATGGGCTCGGCTGTACACGCACTTTCAGACCTTTTAGATCTTCAGGCGTATTGATTGGCTTGTTGGTGTAAAAGCTACGAGCACCAGCATCGTAGTAAGTCACACCAATAAAGCCGCTGTCTGCTGAAGAATTCAGGATTTCACGACCTACTTCACCGTCGGTCACTTTGTAGTAGTGGTCTTTATCGCGGAACAAGTAAGGCATGTTGAATGCCGCATAAGCTGGGGAGAAAGCTTCCAATTCTGCCGCGTTACTCTTCACCATATCCAGAGCACCGTTTTGCATTAGCTCCATCGATTCACGCTGAGTGCCTAGCTGCGCATCAGGGTAGATACGGATACGAACTTCACCGTCTGTCATTTCACGAACTTCTTTTGCCATAAAGTCCATTGCTTTATGTACTGCATGGTCACGAGGGTGGTTGTGACTTAGCTTCAAAGTGGTCGCAGCATAAGCAGAAGCAGTGGCGCCGAAGGTCATTGCAGCACCTACTACAGCGCTTAAAAGAGTCTTACGCGTCATCATTGTTCTATTCTCCTTGGATTGGTTGTCCAATATGTAGGGTAGTTTTAATTTTTCACGGTATTTCTTGTTTCGAGGTCATTATTGGCGATCGAAAAACCTATCGTCAAAACAAAAAAGCAAATTGATTGACCAAAATCACAATAAGAACCCTTAAATTGGTCAACCAATCCATTTGTGAACCTGCTCACGTGACAACCAAATCGGCTAACTTATAATCCAACCAGAAAGATTAGCGTATGTTACTGCCCTACACAGAAACACATTCTTACATTGGTAAACCAATTGTTATGAGATACGCGTATTTACTGAAAGGAAACTAAAATGAATAAATTGGTCAAATACATAAATAGAGGGTTGGCCGCCTTTACCATCTCTCTGTCGACCTTCCTCGTTTTTTGCGTGGTCTGGCAAGTGCTATCTCGTTACGTTATTGGTAGACCAAGCACCGTTACTGACGAACTTGCTCGCTATCTCTTTATGTGGGTTGCGTTAATTGGCGCGGCATACACCACTGGTCTTAAACGCCACCTTGCTATCGACTTGCTAACAATGAAGCTGCAAGGCAAGCGCAAACTCATCAATGAAATCGTCATCCAAATTGCCATTGCCCTGTTCTCTTACGTGGTGTTGGTTCACGGCGGTACACAACTCGCACTGAAAACACTGGCAACTGGCCAGTTAACACCAGCGCTCGGCTTGGAAATGGGCTACATCTACTTCTGCCTACCAATCAGTGGCGCACTGATGATCTTCTACTCTGCGGTATTTGCTTTCGACCGTGTAAAACAATTGACGTCTGGTGAAGCCCTACTCACCGACACACAACTTGATCAATAGAGGGTTCCACAATGGAATGGCAATTAATTCTTACCCTATTCGGTAGCTTCGCAGTCCTGCTTGCGATTGGTGTACCGGTCTCTTTTGCTATCGGCTTGTCGTCGTTAGCGACCATTTTAATGAGCTTACCGTTAGAGCCTGCTATCGCCGTTGTGGCGCAGCGTATGGCGGCAGGTCTCGATAACTTCGCCCTATTGGCAATCCCGTTCTTTATCTTGGCGGGCAACATCATGAACCAAGGCGGTATCGCACTTCGCCTGATTAACTTTGCTAAAGTTTTAGGTGGTCGTCTTCCTGGTTCTCTAGCACACGTAAACGTGATGGCGAACATGATGTTTGGCTCTATTTCTGGCTCAGCGGTTGCGTCTGCTGCAGCGGTTGGCGGCACCATGTCTCCACTGCAAAAGAAAGACGGTTACGATGAAAACTTCTCTGCCGCAGTAAACATTACGTCTTGTCCTTCTGGTTTGTTGATCCCACCAAGTAACACACTGATCGTGTTCTCATTAGTGTCTGGTGGTACGTCTATCGCAGCATTGTTCCTAGCGGGTTACATTCCTGGCATCTTGATGGGTCTGAGCATCATGGTAGTGGCAGGCATTATTGCGAAACGTCGTGGTTACCCAATCGCAGCACGTCCTTCTCTTGCAATGGTTTGGGATACGTTCTTAAAAGCAGCGCCATCTCTGGCACTGATTGTGATCATCATGGGTGGCATTATCGGCGGTATCTTCACCGCAACAGAAGCCTCAGCTATCGCGGTGGTGTACACCTTCGCCCTTGCAGTACTGATTTACCGTGAAGTGAAATGGCGAGACCTTCCTAAGATCATCCTAGAATCTGCAGTCACCACCTCTATCGTATTGCTGTTGGTTGGCGCATCTATGGGTATGTCTTGGGCAATGGCAAACGCTGATATTCCTTACATGATCGCAGACGCTCTACTGGCTATTTCAGATAACCCACTGATGATTCTGCTGATCATCAACATCATTCTGCTGATTGTTGGTATCTTCATGGATATGACACCAGCGGTACTGATCTTTACGCCAATTTTCCTACCAATCGCGCTGGATATGGGCATCGACCCAGTGCACTTCGGCATCATGATGACGTTCAACTTGGCGATCGGTATCTGTACCCCACCAGTAGGTAGCGCGTTGTTCATCGGTTGTTCTGTGGCGAACGTTGCCATCGACAAAGTGATTAAGCCTCTACTTCCATTCTACGTTGCACTGATTGCGGCACTAATGGCAGTGACCTTTATTCCTGAACTAAGCCTGTTCTTGCCTAACCTTGTTCTTGGCTACTAAGCGCTTAGTGACAAGCTCTAGAGTTACGATCTCTAGATTCGAATGATTAAAATAAACCATCCCGCAGGTTCACCTGCGGGAAAAGGGATACCAAAATGAAGACTATTTCGAATTCCACTCTGAATGACCACGTTCTGCTTCCGGACTACGACCGCTCAACGCTTAAAAGCCGTATTGTTCACCTTGGTTTTGGTGCATTCCACCGAGCGCACCAAGCTCTATTCACCAATGAAATGCTAAGCAAAACAGGCTCGGATTGGGGCATTTGCGAAATCAACCTATTTGGTGGTGAAGAGTTAATTCAATCGCTGCGCGCACAAGACCACCTCTATACAGTGGCAGAAAAAGGCGCAGGATCGACAGAGGTAAAAGTGATTGGATCAGTGACCGAATCACTCCACCCAAGCCTCGACAGCATTCAAGCGGTGTTAGAAAAAATGACAGAGCCACAAGTGGCGATCGTTTCAATGACGATTACCGAGAAAGGCTACTGCGCCGACCCAGCGACGGGCACGCTTGATAAAAACAATCCGCTAGTCATTGCTGACCTTGCCAACCCAACTGAGCCAAAATCAGCATTGGGTTACATCGTGCAAGCACTGAAGATGCGCCGTGAACGCGGTCTGACGCCATTTACCGTGATGTCTTGCGATAACGTGCAAGAGAACGGTCACGTAGCAAAAGCTGCGGTACTTGAGTTCGCCCAACTGCTCGACCCAGAATTGTGTGACTGGATTGAAACCAACGTTACCTTCCCTTGCACCATGGTTGACCGCATTGTGCCAGCAGCAACCGAAGAGACACTGACTGAAATCGCTGAGCTACTTGGCTGTGAAGATCCATGTGGCATCGCTTGTGAACCATTCCGCCAATGGGTTATCGAGGATAACTTCGTGGCAGGTCGCCCGGATTGGAACGTGGCTGGCGCAGAATTTGTTGCCGACGTTGTGCCTTACGAAGAAATGAAACTGCGCATGCTAAATGGTAGCCACTCGTTCTTAGCCTACCTAGGCTACCTTGGTGGTTACGCGCATATCTCTGACACCATGACAGATGAAGGCTACCGCAAAGCGGCATTCGATATGATGATGCAAGCGCAAGCCCCTTCGCTGACCATGCCAGAAGGCACCGATTTAGAAGGCTACGCCAAGCTGCTTATCGAGCGCTTCACTAACCCGAGCTTGAAACACAAAACATGGCAAATCGCGATGGATGGCAGCCAGAAGATCCCGCAACGCATGGGTGGCAGCTTGCGATTCCATCTTGCTCAAGGTTCTAACTTCTCATGGTTGGCAACAGCAATTGCAGGTTGGATGCGCTACGTATCTGGCGTGGACGAGCAAGGCAACGATATTGATGTTCGCGATCCAATGGCAGAGACACTACGTCAGATTTGCGACCAACACGGCTTGAACGTTTCTGTTGTGCCTGCATTGCTCGCGGTTGAAGCCATCTTCCCTGCAGAGCTTGGTCAAAACCCACAAGTGATTGATGCGGTGAGCAGTGCTTACCAATCGCTAATCGATAACGGTGCTCGTGCCACTGTCGCTGCGTTGTAATAGGAGTTAACGATGAAGAATTTCTTGTGTGAAGACTTTTTACTCTCAAACGAAACTGCACGTCGCTTGTACCATGAGCATGCGTTCCACCAGCCAATTTATGATTACCACTGCCACCTAAACCCAGCGGAAGTGGCGCAAAATCGTCAGTTCGATAACTTGGGTCAAATCTGGCTTGAAGGCGATCACTACAAATGGCGTGGCATGCGCTCGGCAGGCATTGAAGAGCGTTTGATTACGGGTGATGCTAGCGATTACGACAAATACATGGCGTGGGCGAAGACGGTTCCTCAAACCTTGGGTAACCCGCTTTACCACTGGACACACCTAGAACTACGTCGCCCATTCGGCATTACCAATACGCTGTTTAGCCCAGACACAGCAGACCAAATTTGGCATCAATGTAATGAGCTGCTTGCGACACCTGAGTTCACAGCTCGCGGCATCATGCAGCAAATGAACGTCGTAATGGCGGGCACGACCGATGACCCTATCGATTCACTAGAACACCACAAAGCGATCGCAGAAGACGACACCTTTAACGTTAAAGTACTGCCAAGTTGGCGTCCGGATAAAGCGTTCAAGATTGAATTGGACGTGTTTGCGGATTACATGCACAAACTGGGCGAAGTAGCAGACATTGAAATTCGCCGCTTTGATGATTTATTGAGTGCGCTTGATAAACGTTTGGCACACTTCGATGCTCATGGCTGTCGTGCGGCAGACCACGGCATTGAGATCGTCCGTTACGCGCCAATTCCAAGCGAAGCTGATTTAGATGCGTTGCTGACCCGTCGTTTGAGTGGCGAAGTACTGTCAGAGCTTGAATGTGCGCAATTCTCTACCGCAGTTCAAGTTTGGCTCGGCAAACGCTACGCACAATTGGGCTGGGTCATGCAGCTTCATATTGGCGCACAACGCAACAACAGCACACGCATGTTCCAACTACTAGGTGCTGATGCTGGCTTTGACTCGATTGGCGATCGCCCATTTGCTTTTGAACTAGCACATCTATTGGATGAAATGGACCAAACCAATGAGCTGCCTCGCACCATCCTTTACTGTTTGAACCCTCGTGATAACGAAATGATGGCGACCATGATTGGCAACTTCCAAGGTGGCGGCATCGCGGGCAAAGTGCAGTTTGGCTCGGGTTGGTGGTTCAACGATCAGAAAGATGGCATGCAACGCCAAATGGAACAGCTTTCTCAACTTGGTTTGCTCAGCCAATTCGTCGGCATGTTAACGGACTCGCGCAGCTTCTTGTCTTACACTCGTCACGAATACTTCCGCCGCATCTTGTGTGACATGGTCGGTCGTTGGGCAGAGAACGGCGAAGTTCCAAATGACCTATCGTTGCTTGGTCCTATGGTCGAAGACATCTGTTTTGGTAACGCAAAACGCTACTTTGAAGAGAGGGCGTAACCAATGAAGCACATCGCCATTATTGGTGAATGTATGATTGAGCTGAATGGCAAACCGTTCGGCTCAATGCATCAAACATTTGGTGGGGATACGCTCAACGCTGCGGTTTATTTGAGCCGCGGCTGCGAAGCCAATAGCAAACCTGATGAAGTTAAAGTCTCTTACGTTACGGCGCTTGGCAATGACCCGATCAGTACAGGCATGCTGACTCGCTGGGAAGACGAAGGCGTCTCAACAGATTTAGTGCTGCGCGATGAGATTCGCACGCCGGGTTTGTACTTGATTCAGCTTGATGATCAAGGAGAGCGTACGTTCCTATATTGGCGCAACCAATCAGCAGCACGTTACTTACTTCAACATCCTAACTTTGGCCTGGTTAAGCAAGCATTAACTCAAGTGGATGCGGTGTTTCTCAGCGGTATCTCTTTAGCCATCTTGCCAGAAGAAGACCGAATTTCACTGCTCAACTTATTGGTCGAACTTAAAGCCCAAGGTGTTGAAATCGCTTTTGATAGTAACTTCCGCCCAGCACTATGGCCTCAAGACAATAATCAAACCGTCAAAAACGTTTACCAAGCCATGTATCAACTGACGGACGTTGCCTTGGTGACTTTTGATGATGAGCAATTGATCTGGGGTGACGAAACACCAGAGCAAACCATTGAACGCCTTACCTCTCTTGGCGTGGGCAAATGCATCGTCAAGCTCGGCGCAGATGGCTGCTTAGTTCAAGACTCAACAAATCAGGGTTCGAGCGCGGCTCTTGCTCCACAAGCCGTGCCAACCCAACCTGTCGCTCAAGTGGTGGACACCACATCGGCGGGCGACTCATTCAATGGTGGCTTTTTATCAGCATACCTTGCTGGCGCCGATCTCGCGACCTCATGTCAAAGAGGTAACGCACTGGCAGGTGCTGTGATTCAACATCACGGTGCCATCATTCCCAAAGCATTCACACAACCGGCGCTTGGCGTCGTTTAAGGAACACTCATGTCTAGTATTAAAGAACAATTGAAAGCTCTTAAAGTCATCCCTGTTATCGCCATAGATAAAGCAGAAGACATTATCCCACTGGGTAAAGTACTGGCAGAGAACGGACTACCAGCAGCTGAAATCACCTTCCGTTCAGCAGCAGCTGCAGAAGCGATTCGCCTACTGCGTGAAACCCAGCCAGACATGCTGATTGGCGCAGGTACGGTGCTAAACCGCGAGCAAGCAATTGCAGCAAAAGAAGCAGGCGCAACCTTTATCGTATCGCCTGGCTTTAACCCAAATACCGTTAAAGCGTGCCAAGAAATCGGGATTGATATCGTACCGGGTGTGAACAACCCAAGCACAGTTGAAGCCGCGCTGGAAATGGGATTAACCACCTTGAAGTTCTTCCCTGCAGAAGCGTCTGGCGGCATCAACATGGTGAAATCACTGCTTGCGCCATACACCGACATCGAACTAATGCCTACTGGTGGCATTAACCCTGCGAACATCAAAGATTACTTAGCTATCCCGCGCGTATTGGCATGTGGTGGTACGTGGATGGTAGACAAGAAACTGATCGAAGCGGGCAACTGGGAAGAGCTTGCACGCCTAACTCGCGAAGCAGTAGCACTTGTGAATGAGTAATGATGCGTAATTCATCTCAGGCTCTTGGGTAACCCCTTAGCGATTCAGATAAAGTGCCCAGCCCTCCCTTTGTGGAGGGCTGATTCATTCAAAGCATGGCTCAATTGATTGGGTTATCGCGATAAGTAGATTCCTGATCTCGCCTAGGCTCGTCGGAATGACGATATGACAAATATCTCCCTATTCGTCATCCTGAAAAGCGAGGCACGAGCGTGATTCAGGATCTACTCACAGAGTGAATCAAACTCTATAAGGGCGGCAACTTTGAAGGATGCTCATTCGCTTACTCACTTAACGAGATGACTTTGCAACACTCTAGGGAAATAAATGGAAAACTGGTTAGCACAAGGCATTGGTGGCATCGCGTTTATGGTTGGCGTGATGGCATTCTGGCAAAAAGACGACATGCGCTTTCGCTATCAGATGATGGCGTTTTGTTTCATCATGGGTATTCACTTTACCCTAATGGGCGCAACCGTCGCTGCCATTGGCGTGATCATTAATGGCATTCGCAGTTTCGCCTCAATCAAAACCCAATCACGTAGAGTAATGTGGTTCTTCATTGCACTTATGTGGCTGATGACCCTACCAAACATCACCCACTTTTTTGAGCTACTCACGGTAATCGGATCGTCCGTCGCCACTTGGGCGCTCTTTTCCAAACAAGGCATCACTCTACGCAGCCTAATTTTGTTTAATTCCTTCTGCTGGGTCAGCCACAATATTTGGCTTGGTTCTATCGGAGGTTCATTGGTCGAGAGTACATTTATCATCACCAACTTACTGACCATATATCGCTTGTATCAATCGAGTAAAAATAATAACCAGACACAAACGTTAAATCAGGGCTAATGTATTTAGCCCTTTTTCTCACCTGGTAATAATTTTAGAGTAAACGATAACACCCATAGCGTTACATAGAATTTGGAAGCGACATAACATAAACGTAAAGTGCTGATTTTAAACAATTTAAATTCCAGCAAATAAACTAAAAAATCAAGATCACATTTAATTTGGTCAACCTATTTTTAATTGTATATTGAGTTAAGTCACCTAAATAAAAAATATGGTGATCCAAATCTTCAGTTTAATTTATTTTGGTTAACCAAAATTACGCTAATTACTAATATTGGTCTGGAACAAACAACTATACCAACATTAGGACAGCGACATGAAACGTCTTACCCAACTCACTCCTATCGCAGTGGCGCTTGTTCTCGCAGGGTGTAATTCATCCGACGATGACAACAGCTATATTCAACCAGAAATCTTCTCTCGCGTACACGACGTACTCAGCGTTGATGGTTATCAATTTAGAGATTCTAATGGCAACGGAACGTTAGAGCCGTTTGAAGATTGGCGTCTCACACCAGAAGAGCGCGCCGCTGATCTTGTTAGCCGAATGACGCTTGAAGAGAAAGCCGGCATGATGCTTATCGACACACTAAATTCCGGTGAAGGCGGTGTAGTGACAAGCAAAGGTCAAGACATGATCGCCGATGCTCAGATGACCCGCTTTATCTTCCGTAACAACGTGGTGGAGACCCCAGAAAACGCACCAAACTGTGATAGCGGACGCTCTGGCTGCCAGATTTCACCTAAAGAAGCGGCGACTTTCATGAATAGCGTTCAAGAGCTGAGAGAGAAAACCCGCATGGGTATCCCTGCTCTATTTAAGTCCAATGCACGCAACCACATCGACCCATCCGCAAAAGCGGGTATCAACGTCTCTTCTGGTGCATTCTCGGCTTGGCCAAAAGAAGCTGGACTTGCAGCCACTCGCGATATGGCACTGATTGAAGAGTTTGCGGGCATCATGAATGAAGAATGGTCATCGATTGGTTTGCGCAGTATGTACGGCTACATGATGGACTTGGCGACAGAGCCTCGTTGGTACCGTGTGCATGAGACCTTTACAGAAGACGCAGATCTTGCGGCAGATATCATGCGCTCTTTGATCAACGGTCTACAAGGTGGTGGAGCCATTGACCAAGACAGTATCGCCCTTACGATCAAACACTTCCCTGGGGGAGGTCCTCAAGAAAACGGAGGTGATCCTCACTACGACTTTGGGCAAAACCAAGTCTATCCAAAAGACAACTTTGATTATCACTTGATCCCGTTTATTGCCGCGATTGATGCTGGTGCCTCTTCCATCATGCCTTATTACGGGATACCAGTAGATCAAAAGTGGATGCCAAATGATGTGGGCATGTCCTTCTCTAAAGGCATTGTGACCGATCTGCTGCGTGGTGAGCTGGGCTATACCGGCAACGTCAACTCCGATACAGGTATCATCGGCGACCGAGCATGGGGTGTGGAAGATAAAACCATCGACGAACAAGTTGCGATGGTAATCGAAGCGGGCGTCGACGTTCTCTCTGGCTTTAATGATAAAGACGTCATCGTCAATCTGGTCAACAAAGGACTGATTGACGAAGAGCGCGTCGATCTTTCAGTGACTCGCCTTGTCAAAGAGCAGTTCCAACTTGGATTATTTGAAAACACGTATGTGGACGTCGATAAAGCCCAAGAAATCTTAGGCAACGCCGAACATCAAGAACGTGCAGACTACGCTCAGAAGAAATCCGTGGTTCTGCTGCAAAACACAGACAAGACATTGCCACTCGCCAAACCAAACGCCGACAAAGCAGTTTCACTCTATGTGATGGGTATGGATGAAACCATCGCTGGCGACGAGCGCTATGGCTTTGATGTGACGTCTGGTGATTATGAAGATGGTGAAGCTCGCCCATCAGTACCTGCAGGCACTGATTACGCCGTTATTCGCGTGCGTGTTTCCAATGAAGGTGCGGATCCTGAGCTTATCTTTGGCGGTGCAAACCCAGATGAACTCGACCTGTTGGCATTCAGCCAAATGGCAACTGCAGCATCTTGGAAAATTGAGCCAAGTCTGACCGATATACAAGCCATCATGAGTGAAATTGGCGCAGAGAATACCGTGCTTTCAATTAACTTCCGTCAACCGTTTGTACTGGATGATGCAAGTAACATGAAAAAATCGGGCGCAATCTTAGCCACCTTCGGTGTATCAGACCGCAACTTAATGGAAGTCCTTTCAGGTAATTTCGCTCCTCAAGGCAAGCTTCCATTTGCACTGGCAAACAGCGCGCAAGCGATTTTGAACCAGCACTCTGACTACCCGGGTTATGACAAAGCAGATACCTTGTACGAATTCGGTCACGGGCTAAGTTACGAATAACCTTTTACCCACCTAACTAGGCGGTGTCTCGGCGCTGCCTTTGTTGGATCTACCTGAGGAATAAACCATGGAACACATACTGCAGTTAGACTGGGTTGACCAAAGCATTCCCCATAAAGTTTGGGTGGAGCAATACTACGATGGATGCCGCATTTGCCTCAAAGTCGTCAAGGATGTTGAGCCAGAAATGCTCTCACTGATTGTGCCTAACATTGATGTGAAAAGCGTTCGTCAGGCATGGCAAGGTAAAGCTATTAACGTTACACCAGCTTATGACGATGGCGTCCTTTTCACTCAAACTCGCTCACTGTTCAACCTCCCTCATGGTTGCGTGATTTGGGCCGTCACTCATATCAAGATGCAAAATGGTTTGAAGATGTCCGCAGACAAGCTCTGTTTTGTACCGAAACATTCAAAGCAAGATTCTCGCTTTCAACAAGAGCATCACGCTGAGGCATGTTAAACCAAAGAGGTCAGCTCTACAGCTGACCTTACGTTTATCAAAACCTTGTTTGGCTCTAATCAAAGATCGACTTACCCAAAGGAACAGGGTTTTGCTGCCCAAAATTGGTTCCGTTTTGTAATCCACGACAAAACGAGCAATGGATGGTGCTGTATTTGATGTCGTTATCTTGGAGCAATTTGAGAGCTTCAAATAAGGTTGGTGGAGTGCCGCAGCTACGGTTACGAATGGTCAATACATCCATTTGAACGGTGCCTTTGTGCTGCATCAGAAATTGTTCAACAACCTCATCATTCAGCTTTAACACGTCACGATAATACGATTCGAGGTCATGCATGCCTTGCGCAATGTAAGCGTAAGTTTCCGCCTCGTCCGCACTTTGATACTTGGTCAGGTCATAATCTTTATCCAGATCAGTGCTGGTAATAATTTGCCTTGGCTTCACATAACCCGAAGCGAGCCTGCGAATATCCATGCTGCCGCCTTGCGTGTATCCATGTTCACAGTAGAACTGGAGATTCTCATTGGCGGCTAATTTGATTGGGCTCTTACTAGAGGTGCGTCCATGGGCACTAATGATCAAATGTTCCGAGGTTGGCTTTCCCTTCTCTTTTGACCATAAGTAAAGGTGATTACCAATACCGTGTTTCTTAAATGTCGCGTTTTTAGGTACCTTCATTGGCATATTATTATCTCCATATTCACTAGTTCAACCAACGGATTGAAGCTTAAGTATAAGCAGCGAAAATAACCCAACTGGTTGGTTCAGAACGAGGATAATTATGTTTGTGATATGGCTTCTAAAAGTCACTGCAAAAATAGAGCGGCATACAGCCAAGCATCAAGTATATAAGCATAGTTCAAATTGCCTTTTCTCTTTTGAAATCAGAATCCTGGTCAAAAAATGAAAATTTACCTTACGCAGCACTCTGTCAGAGTGCTGTCAGGACAGCGAATACTCTCTCATCCGCACACAAAACCTTCACATCACGGTCATAATCTAGGGTCTAAAATTACTCTTGTACTCGTGTCTACGGACGAAATTTTCAATCGTTAGTTGTGGGAGGTTGCTATGGAAAAGTACTGTCCAATATGTCAAACAGAGCTCATTGGTCGAAGCCAATATTCTGTGTGTCCGAGAAACAGTATCGGTGAATGCGCTTATGATGGTTATGAGGAACACCACGCCCATTGCTGTCATGATCAACGAAATAGTGCACATGATGCCGAGGCAGTCACACTGGAATAAGTACCTCAAGAATACCCGTTAAAGAGTGCCACTCAACATCGAGTGGCATTTTTGATTGTTTTCAACATCGAAAGGACAGCAAAGGTTAGATCAATTCAAGCAAATGGAGCCCATAGAAAAACGCCGATAAAACTAAAGAAGTGGCAATCACTTTATGCTTTCCCGCTTTCCAACGGGTTCCTCTAGTCGCGACGCAAAGACCAGATGCATAGACATAACGGCAAGCTAAACAGGCACAAACCAAAGAAACTGCCAATAACCAAGAAATTGAGCCATGCAATATCTTAGCGATCGACAACACGATCAAAGCCGACACAAACAAAGTGCGCAGCCAAGATAAAACCGTTCTTTCAACTTGCAGGCCGGCATCGCTTTTTAATTGGGTCTCATCCAACAAAGGCATCGTGATAGATACTGCTCAGCAAGAAGGTAATCACCACCACCATTAAGATCGGTATTACTTTAATGGCATGAGAATAAGACAGGTTATTATTTAACCGCATGGCGATTTCATTCCCTCGCCAATTTGCGTAAGCGAAAATTGAGCAAAGAATAGAAATCGTCAATAAAGATAAGCAAATTAGTGGCTTATACAGGGTATCGTTAAGGCTTGTGGCTAGTTGGTCTACAGCAATAGCTGCGGTAAAAAAGCCAAGTGCGGTGCGTACCCAAGCCAAAAAGGTTCGCTCATTGGCAAGTGTAAAACGATAGTCGGGGTCTTCCCCCTGTTTTTTCCAAGACATACTCAAAGCATCAGAGAGAGTGAGTACCTCCTCACTCTCTCACTCATTTAGTTATTTATTGTGGTTTCAGCATTTGCATATCGCCACCAGCCGATGGCAGGTAACGGGCGTTATGCAGACGATATGACGACCAGTAGCCAGACCAACGAGGGTCAGATTGCAACAACTGAGCCGCTTGCAACACAATCGCTTCTTTATGGACTTGATACTCATCCAAGTCGAACAAGTTGGACTGATCATCTTTATCTAAATGATGTAATTCTTCAAAACCCGTGGTTGCGTTATAACCGTAGAAATAAGGTTTACCTTCTAGCATTACCTGAAAACCAAAGCCGTAATTACACCCGACATGTACACCCGTTTGGTAAACCTGCGTTAATGGACGGCGAGCCTTACCTTGCATCACGTTCAGCAAGTTATCTCCTTCCATTTGTGATGGAATTTCAATACCTGCAAATCCGAGGATGGTTGGCGCCACATCAATCGCAGAAACAGTCTCATCGGATTGTTTCAACATGGTTTGCTGAGATTTAGGTGGCTTAATCACCAATGGAATACGGAAGATATCTGGCTGAAAATACGAGCCTTTATCCGCCATCGCCATACGACCATTCATATCACCATGATCAGCAGAGAACACAATTGCAGTTTCATCCCATAGCCCTTCTTCTTTGAGGAAGCGTGTTAAGTGACCGATAGCGTGATCCACCACCTCTACTTGCAATAAATGACAAGCAATATAGTCCTTCGCCACTTCAGCATCATACATGCCCCAATATTGCTGGTAGAGTGCATAAATTGGGTTGCCCTCTTCTTGCATGGTAAAGCTGTCAGGCAAGGTAATGGCGGCTTTGATTTGCTCGTAACGCGCCTCTAAACCACTTGGCACAGAATAAGGCTGATGAGGGTCGAAGAATTCTAATTGAGTGAAAATTGGCTTAGCTGGCGCTTGGATTTTCGATGCTTTTATTTGCTCCACAGCCAACTTCGCCAAGAACACTGAGTAATGCGCATCTAACGGGAAATCGCAGCCATCTTGCTGTTCAATCCAACCGCCAAATGAATTTGCAGGAGACAACTTATCAATCTGTAAACCACGGAGTTCTTTGCGGTATCTTGGTAACTGTACGCCCATATTCGCGAGGTATGCTAGGTAGCGATCATCGTCTTCTACTGGTGGTCCCCAACGATCCCAAGCATGCACGTTTTCACCAAAGGTGCGAACGAATTTCTCTACACCAACGTGACATTTACCTGAGTGTTTGAGGGAGTAGCCGACACGTTTTAGGTAATCTTGGAAAATGATGTCATCGAGTTCGAGATCCACCTTCATTCCTACCGGCGTACGTTCACCGTTTGAAAGATAGGGAGGGTGCATGCCAGTAAAAATAGCGGCCCTTGCCGGGCCGCATAAAGGGCTGGGAGTAAATGCCGAACTAAATGAAGTACCTTCCGTGGCAATGGACTCGATGTTTGGCGTATTGATCACGCCAGAAAGCGGACGTTGGGGGTGATAACAATCCGCAGAAATCATATCGACAGTAATGAACACGATATTGGGCTGTTGTTGGTCGTTTCTATAGAAAGCGCCCTTTCTTTCTTTTGGGTTTAAGAAATCAGAAATCATCTAGGCCTCAAAAATATGCAAAGGTGATAGAGCTCTATTATTCAAGCCTTATCACGGACTACTGATTCCTAAAGTTAGTCGTGATTGGTACTATAAACCATAGTAAAAATCCCTGTTGAATGTAAAAAGCGAAACAATGAAAAATCAGCCGCTCCTTATCGAACAATCTGCAGATTCATGTGGCATTACGCTGCGCTCAATGTGGGATGTACATGCCGACATGAACTACCACATCAAATGGCCAAGAGACCGTATGTTGCCTATGCTTCCGAATGCTATTGTGGCGGTATACACCATCCAAGGCAGTGGATGCATCAAGATGAAGAGCGGAAAAATTCTCACGGTTTCTGCACCAAGTGTGACCTTCATCGACAGTAGAAACATCGATAGTTACTGGACAAATGGAATCGTTTGGAATCTAAACTGGTTCGAGTTTTTGATGCAGGGCGTAACCCCGATTCCTTTTGAAGAGCCTATCGCATTAAAGAACGACGATTACCCAAGCATTCTTTCGGAAGTGAAAGCGCTTATTGCCTCTAAGTCACCGATAAAACTCAATGCCGCAGTCGCAGGCTTTGGGTTTGTTTTCTATAAATGGCTCACCTTAATTGACCAATCGAAATCTATGACCAGTCAAGAAAAAACGGTCCATGAAATCGTGGCAAAAATGAGTGAAAATATCGGTGAAAATATTGCAATAAAGCAGTTTGCGCAGGAAGCAGGCTATACAGAACAGTACTTAAGAAAACTCTTCCTAAAATACCTCAACGTGACCCCAAAGCAGTACTACCTGAAGCTGAAACTCGACGCGAGCATGATGATGCTCAAACGCTCCGGAACCAATGTAAAACGCGTCGCTTTCGAACTCGGCTTCAACGACAGTTTCCATTTCAGTCGCGCGTTTAAAAAACAGTTTGGTGTTTGCCCATCAAAAGCAAACGAAGTCTGATGGGCAAAGGTTTTGTGGAGTATTAAGCTCTTAACCGTGGATGACTAGGGGCTATTCGAAAGGTCAACAGACACTAATGGTTTAGTGGCCAGTTTGAGAAATAAATATGATCCGCTTGCCAATCAACGTCTTTGTTGTCTTGGAACAGCTTCGCAGCAACCGTAAAAGCAAACTCAAAGCTCACCCCTAACCCTTTCGCACTGATGAAAGGAGCGTCGACAACCACAGGCTGATCAACATATACGCCATCAGAAAAGTTCTTCTCTAGACCACCACCCGTTGTGTAATGGTGCTGCCCTAGAAGCTTGTTTGCTGCCAGTACTTTGGCACCGGATGAACACAGTGCACAGATCCACTTATCTTCTGCGATATGTATTTTTAGAAACTCAATCACTTTGCTGCTGCACGTCAAATTGTCCGTGCCCATTGGACCGCCCGGCATCATCACCGCATCGTACAGCTCTGCACTTTTTTCTGACAGCAAGTAGTCTGCAGAAATCAACGTTTTGAAATAGGAGCTCAGTGGTTTGCGATCGTGTATCGATAATACGTCCACTTCAATTTTGAGTCGGCGCATAATATCAATAAAGACCACCGCTTCTGCCTCTTCAAAACCATCCGCTAATAAAACGGCAACACGTTTAGTCTCCGCCATTACTGCTTCTCCTGTTGATTAACCACCTTTACGGCTTCTCTCGTTAAGCGTCCTATTTCTTCCCAGTCTTGGTTTTCAATTAATGATTGGGGCACCATCCATGTACCACCACATGCCACCGTATTCGGTAACGCTAGGTACTGATTGATATTGCCTTCGTTCACCCCGCCAGTTGGCATGAACTGCACATCTTTATAAGGACCAGAAAGGGCTTTGAGCATGGCAACACCACCTGCAGCCTCTGCAGGGAAAAACTTCATTAAACGAACGCCTTGCTGTCGTGCTTGCTCCAACTCGCTCGGAGTACAAACGCCTGGAATAAATGGAATGCCTTTGACAGCACACGCTTGCAAAGTATCTGGGTTAAAGCCCGGCGCTACAATAAATGATGCCCCAGCTAGAGTCGCTTGCTCGACTTGCTCTGCATCCAAAACCGTACCAGCCCCAATATACATATCAGGCTGAGCAACGCTCAGTAGTGCGATAGCCTCCGCCGCAGCTGGGGTTCTAAACGTGATTTCAATGACGTTCAAGCCATTGTCAGATAAGGCTTTGCCTAACGAGAGCACATCTTCAGCGCGCTCAATCGCGACTACAGGAATTACTTTATAAGACGCAAGTTTTGCACCTAAATTATTCATACAATTTGTCTCTTAATAGATCAGTTATTGGTGACGGTACAATGGCACCTTTATATTGAATGACTTTGCTAGCCAATAAGTTGCCAATTTGACATGACGTGCCGAGCTCTAAACCTTCGCCTATTCCCCAAATAAAGCCAGCATTGAACGAGTCACCAGCTGAGGTGGTATCAATCACTTTTTCCACTGGGCTAGCAGGATGATGGGTCACAGAATTGTTCCAGTTTGCTAAAGATCCGACACTGCAACCGTCCGCTCCTTGCTTGATAACGACGACCGCTTTGCTTTGCTGATTGAGTCGTTGAATGGTGGTCTCAAGGCTTTTATCGCCCCACAGAGCCTGTTCATCATCGCTGGTTAGCAATAAGTAATCGCTGATGTTGACGATGGCTTGATACCAATGTTGAGCATCGAGCCTACTACTCCATAAACTCGGACGATAATTGCTATCGAAAATAACTCGAGCCCCTCGGTGACGAGCATCTGTCAAAATCGAGATAAGTTTGGCTCGGTCCTCGTCATCTAAAATGGCAAGAGAGATGCCCGATAGATAAAGAAAATCAAAGGACATAAGCGCTTGTTCAATCTTTGAAAATTGCTCATGCTTGAGTAATTGAGACGCCGCCGATTGATGTCGCCAATAAGCGAAACTGCGCTCTCCAGCATCATCTAATTGGATCATGTAAAGCCCGGTTGGATGTGCTGGGTCAATCAATACATATTGAGTATCAATCCCTTCTACTTGCCATTTTTCTGCCATGTATTGAGAAATCGAATCTTCACCTAGCGCCGTGATATAGGCTGGCTTTAAATCAGGATTTAGGCGACTGAGATAAACCGCAGTATTTAATGTGTCACCACCATAGCTCTGAGTCATTTGCCCAAAAGGCTGCCCACTGAGCTCGATCATACATTCGCCGATCAAGGCTATTTTTTTCATCGAAAACACCGAAAGTAACGTAACAATTCCGAAAGAAGCTCGGGAATAAAATCAGAAAGAAAATGCCTGCGAATGCAGGCATTTTGGGAGTATCGGTATTAGCGAGCGAGCCAGCCACCATCGACAGCTAATGTATAACCGTTCACGTAATCAGACGCTGGTGATGCTAGGAAAATCACAGGACCCGCCAAGTCTTCAGGCAAACCCCAACGTTGTGCAGGGATACGCTCTAAGATCGCTTGGTTTCGATCTGCATCGGCGCGCAATGCAGCGGTGTTATTAGTCGCCATGTAGCCTGGGGCAATCGCGTTCACATTAATGTTGTGTGCTGCCCACTCGTTCGCCATTAAGCGGGTAATCCCCATAACGCCACTTTTCGATGCTGTATAAGAAGGCACTCGAATACCGCCTTGGAAAGAGAGCATAGACGCCACGTTGATGATCTTCCCGCCGGTGCCTTGTGCGATAAATTGTTTCGCAACCGCTTGAGACAAGAAGAACACCGACTTAACGTTAATGTCCATTACGTCGTCCCAATCTTGCTCAGAGAATTCCAACGCGTCATTGCGACGAATAATGCCTGCATTGTTAACCAAGATATCGACACGACCAAATTCTGTCACAGCACGATCTACAATCGAGCTAATGTCATCCGTTTTCATCAAGTTCGCTCGGATATCGATGAATCGGCGACCTGTTGCTTGGATTTTTTCGATGGTTTCTGTCGGCTCAACAATATTCACACCAACAATGTCACACCCCGCTTGGGCTAGCCCTAAAGCCATGCCTTGCCCTAAGCCTGTATCACAACCTGTCACAATCGCGACTTTATCTGTCAGTTTAAATTCCATGTTTTGCTCCTAGCGAAGATCGGTGGTTTTAATGTGGTCCATGTCGTCGAACGTTTGGTTCTCACCAACCATTCCCCAAATAAAGCTGTAGTTTTTGGTCCCCACTCCAGAGTGGATAGACCAACTCGGAGAGATAATCGCTTGCTCGTTGTGAACCAAAATATGACGAGTCTCTGTTGGTTCACCCATCATATGGAACACGGCTTGCTCCGGCTGGATATCACAATACAAGTACACTTCCATACGACGTTCATGTGTGTGACAAGGCATGGTGTTCCATAGGCTGCCAGCTTCCAGTTTGGTTAGCCCCATCACTAACTGACAGGTCTCAACAACATCTGGCACAATGTATTTGTAAATAGTTCGTTCGTTACAGCTTTCACTATCTCCTAGCGTTACTGGCATCGCATCTGCTTGAGTGATTTTACGTGTAGGGTACGCAACATGAGCAGGTGCACTGTTGTAGTAAAATTTCGCAGGCTGACTTTCGCTTTCACTGCCAAATGACACCGATTTTGCACCTTTACCAATGTATAACGCTTGTTGGTTTTCTAGCTCGTAAACCTCACCATCAACGTCAACGTAGCCCAAGCCACCAATGTTGATGATGCCCATTTCACGGCGCTCTAGTAAGTAATCCACACCGAAATCTTTACCAATACCATCGAAAGAAACTTTCTCTTGCTGCGGCATCACACCACCAAACAGAATGCGGTCGATATGACTGTACGTCATGGTGTAGCTGTCAACCTCGAAGATGCTCTCAACAAGGAACTCCTCTCGTAACTGTTGAGTGTCTAGCGTTTTTGCGTGTGCTTTATGAATGCCTTGACGTGTGTTCATATTTCTTTCACCTATCATTGTGTAACACTTGCGATTTTTTGTTTATTTCCAAGGCTTTGAGAGTAAATCAAGCCTCCGACGGTCATGATGAACAGACCACAGATTAAGAAGTAATAAGCATGCTCGTTCGGAACTAAGAAGAATGCAGTGATGACGCCACCAAAGATCAGCGTTAAGCGACCCAAAATTCGACACTGCATCACATCAGACTCTTCCATGCCTGCTGGCGAGACAATTGGTGTCTTTTGATTCGTAAAGAACTGTTCGATCGCACTCTTTCTTTCCCCTTCAGGCGCTTTGTAGAACAAGCCTGTGCATAGGAAGAAGCCAACCGTGATAATGGCGTGCATAAACTGGGTAATAACCACACCCAAGTCCCCAAGCTCACGTCCTGTTAGCGCTACGCCAATCGTTTCTGATACCCATTGAGCGTTAAAGACATTGTTACTGATTAAGCTAACCACGAAACCGAAACAAACGGTCGCCCAACCTGCCCAATCAGGAACACGTTTGATGAACATGCCAAGAGTTTGAGGGATCATCATCGGAATATTCACAAGACCCGCAAAGATGATCATCATGGAGAACAAACTGATGCCACGTAATTCGTTAAGGAACAGCGCGAAGCCAATGACAATCAACCCCATCACACCAGTCGAAATCTTACTTGCGCGCAACTCTTGCTCTTCCGTCGCTTCTTTATTCAACATTGGCTTGTAGATAGATTTCACAAACGATGCAGCAACAAAGTTAATGCGTGAATCCAGTGTCGACATTGTTGCGGCGAACATTGCCGAAACCACTAACCCCACCATACCCGCAGGAAGAAGAACCTGAACTGCAGATAGATAAGCCGCTTGATTCGCTTTTGCACCGAGTTGTGGGTACATCCCCGCAAGGTCAAGACCTGCACTTGCAGACCACATTGGAGGGATAAACCACATCACGCTACCAAATGCGAACAACAGTGCGGTAAGGTAAGCCGCTTTTCGAGCTTGAGCCGAGTCCTTCACGCACAAGAAACGAACTGACTGACCAATGTTGTTCATGTCGATGACACGTTGAATAAAAATTGCGCCAATCCACAGTAAGAAGATTTCTTGGTAGTGGATGCCATTACCCGTCCAAAGCGCAGCCCCCTGCCAGTGATCAGTAATATCGGTAACGCTGTCTACGTTGTTCATCACCGCAATAAAGGTCACAACACTGATGGCAACAATCAATAACGCCTGTAAGAAGTCACTTGAAACAACAGCCCAAGCCCCACCTGTAATGGTCATGAAAACAACGGCTGCACCTGTGATCACAATAGCCAATTGAATGTTGATACCAATCACCGCAGAGATAAAAATTGAAACTGCATACAGCGTAATTGCACCACCCATCAGACCGGTGATCATGTAGATAAACGTGTAGAAACGCTCTGTCTTCGCACCGTAACGCTGACGAATCGCTTCCATCGGTGTAATTACATTAAGCTGTCGAAAACGAGGGGCGAAAATACGCGCACAGATCAGATAGCCGATAATGTTAAAAACAAAAATCCAAACGACTGCAAAACCATCAATGTAAGCTTTACCTGCCGCGCCAGTGAAGGTCCAAGCACTGAACGTAGTCATAAAGGCACTAGAGCCCGCCATCCACCAGACCATCTTGCCGCCTCCACGGAAATAATCGCTGGTATTGGCAACTTGCTTACGGAAAATAAACCCAAGCAAGACCATGAAAATAAAATAAAAAACAATCGCGCTAATATCGTATCCAGAAATCATTATCAGTTTCCTTACCAGAAGTAGCGTTGATGACCGCAGATACGCATCAATGCTTCGAGATAGTAGTAATCACCGTACGGCAGCATGTTGTTTGCCATGTCTTTTGCGACAAACGATGCGCCTTGAGAAAGTAAGCCATGAGCAGAAGGGTCTGCCGTTAGATCGCATTGTTCGATCAATCCTTGAACTAAATGCATGCCCCATTGCTCGAAGAAATCACGCTCTTGCTCGTCCTCACAAAGGCTCGCAATCAACAAGAAGCCTGCTGCTGTAATAGCCCCCGCTGAACTGTCTTTGTATGGGTGCTCAGACTCTGGTAAACGGTAATCCCATACAGGAACCGCATCATCTTGCAGGTAAGGCGTGACAAACAGCGCTAGCTTTTTCGCAAGCGCCAAAAACTCAGGATTCTTGGTATAAAGGTAGGTTTGAGCAAAACCATGAATAGCCCACGACTGACCTCGAGCCCAGCAAGAGTCATCTGCATATCCTTGAAAGGTTTCACCTTTGATTGGCGTTTGAGTCAGCGGATCAAAGTTAAAGGTATGAAAAGTAGAGAAATCATCACGAACAATATGCTTAGCCATTGTTTTTGAGTGATTAATTGCTGCATCTTTTAATACATCACTATTGGTTTGATTTGCTGCCCAAAAAAGCAGCGCCGTATTTTGTAGCGAGTCGATAATTGTTTTTCCCTGAGTTTTTTCAGGACCAAGAATGTGAGTTTCATTCCATGCAACAATATATTGACCAAGTCGACGGTAGCGTTGATATAAACTATGAGCAGCTTCTATACCCATTGATTTATATTCTTCATCTTCGGTTAACATATAACCAGCAACGCAACTTAATGAATATTGAAAGCCTAAATCATGATCATGCCAATTTGGGTTGATAAGTAATTCTTTAAAATAAGGTTTACGCATATTTGCGCTATTTTTGAACGTCTCATCACCTGTCAGCTGGTAGCAAAGCCACAACTGACCAGTCCAAAATGAAGAAACCCAATCTGAAGGACCACAGTATCGCCATGTACCATCTTCATTGCCGATCTTAGGGTTATTAATGCCAATACGAGGGATATTATTTTTAATTGAAGAAACAGCCTTTGTTAATTGCTCTTCAAAATTAGTGCTTTTATACCTTTTTGAGGGATATGCATGTTCTATCATTGCGACTCGTTCCAGGTTGATTATTTTATTTCACGTATTTTTTATCTGGAGCCAGTTTATGAAGATATGAGAGCTTCATTCAATGTGTAAAAACATGCAAAAATGAAAAAAAAGAAACTACTTCGGTAATTTTCCTTATTTAGGTAACAATTTGTGAATAATGTCACAGAGCCAATAATTGAGGGCGATCACGCTTATAATATATGAATCAATAGAGTTTCATTTTTTGCATCCCTCAGCAATTTTCTTCATTCAAATAAAAAAAATAATCACTTAATTTCTGTTGTGACTTTCGTCTTTGAAAAATAAATAGAACAAGGAAATTAATGTGAACCACTCTACGATCAAAACCTCTCTTCTCATGACATCAATTGCCTTATGCAGCCAAGGTGTTGCTGCGCAAGATATCGATTTTTCTGGATATTTTCGTGCAGGTGCAGGTTCTAGCTCAAGCAATGGTGCGATGGTGTCTTACAACAAACAGAAACTTGGTCGCCTCGGCAACGAAGATGACATTTATCTGGGCTTAGGCTTGGGGACTCAGCTTGCGAAAACCGATCAATACGATGTCTATTTCCAATCTCGTTTTGTTTACCAGTCAGATGGTTCAAACGATTGGGAAGCCATGGATGACAGCGATACTGACTTCATGTTCAAAGAAGTAAACGTAGCGGTGAAAGGACTGATACCTTCTCTACCCGAATCTACTGTATGGGCAGGTAAACGCTACAACCAACGTCACGATAACCACATCATTGATACCTACTACTGGAATGTGTCTGGTACTGGTGGCGGTATTGATTACATTCCTGTTGGTGACGGTCTGTTGTCTGTCTCTGCCATCCGCTCAGATCGTAAAAGCCAAAACTTTGATGATCCAGGCACGAAGAACAACAAGCTCAACGTCAACATTTTCGACATTCGCTATAAAGGCATCAAACTATGGGAAAACGCTGAGCTGGAAGTCGGTCTTGACTACGGTATGCCAAATGAGTCGGACGAATTTACGTTGCAAACCGAAGATGGTGTGATGGCTACTGGCTTGGTTACCTACGGCGGTAAATGGGGTAAGAACAATACGGTTTTCCAATACGGTACCAACGGCTTCTCCAAAGCGCTGTTTAACGACCATGCAGGTAAAAACTACTTCGCAGAAGTGCAAAAAGATGCGTCCGCTTACCGAGTAATGAACTATGGCTTGTTGAAACTGACCGACGACGTTGTACTTGCTCACTCTCTGTTCTGGACCTCTTCAATTGACGATATCGAGATCAACCAGACCACAACACAAACGACTTTTTCAGCGGTTATTCGCCCTGAATACAGCTGGGACGACAACAATAAAACCGTACTCGAGCTAGGCTACTTCGATGCGACGACTGCCGATGACACCCCTCAATCAGCTAGCAAGGTAACACTTGCTCAAACTTGGTCGCCATCTAAGAGCTTCTGGGCTCGCCCTGAACTGCGCGTATTCGCGACTTACTTCCAAGACTATGAAGACGATCATGCATTCGGTGATAACAATGACACCGAATTCCAAGTCGGTATTCAAGTTGAAGGCTGGTTCAAATAAGACAAAGCCTGCTCCTTCGGGAGCAGGTCTTTTTCTGTGAAACAACAATAAGTCTAGAAATAAAGGAAACGCGGAATGCAGTCATCTTACCCTTTTCACATCATGGCAAAGCCGACAGGATCTACCTGCAATATTCAGTGTGACTATTGCTATTTTCTCGGTCGTGAAGAAACGCTGAAAGAAGTGACTGCGAACTCAATGCCGCTCGAAACATTAGAACTCTACATTAAGCAATACATTGAAGCTCAACCCACCGAACAAGTGGTCTTCAGTTGGCAAGGTGGTGAACCAACACTGCTCGGTCTCGACTACTTTGAAACCATCATCAAGCTGCAAAAAAAACACAACCCACTTGGTAAAACCATTCATAACGATTTGCAAACCAACGGAATGTTGCTCAACAAGCCGTGGTGTAAGTTTCTTAAAACTCATCGTTTCTTCGTCGGGTTAAGCATCGACGGAACCCAAGAGGTTCATGATCATTATCGCCACACACGCTCAGGTAGAGGCACACATAAAAAGGTGCTCAATGCGGCGGCTTTGCTTCATAAATACCACATCCCTTTTGCGACCCTCACTTGTGTGACTCAACAAAGCACACACTCTGCACTAGAGATTTATCGCTTCCTGCGTGATGAAGTGAAAACCAAACAAATGCAATTTATCCCGATCGTGGATAAAGCCGAGCTAGAAATGCGCTCTTCATGCCTTGTCACCACTCAAGAACCTTATTCTGTTTCCCCACAAGGTTGGGGGGAATTCATGACAACCGTCTTTGATGAATGGCTGAAAAACGATATTGGTCAGGTTTACATTCCAACCATTGAGGACTGCCTCGCCGTTCTACTGAATCATCCCTCTTCATCCTGTGTGACAAGCCAATATTGTGGTCGTGCTCTTGCGATAATGCAGGAAGGCTCCGTCTACAGTTGCGATCACTACATCGAAGATAGCCACCGCTTAGGTAATGTCAAAAATACACACTTGGCGCAAATGGCATGCGACCCAAAACAACAATCTTTTGGTCTCGATAAGACCCACTCACTTTCTCAACAATGCCAGCAATGCCCATACCTTAAGTTCTGTTTTGGCGGTTGCCCTAAAGACAGGGTGCGTTCAAACAAAGAATCTTCTCCGCAAAATTACCTCTGCTCAGGATTGCGCGCTTTCTACCAGCACGCCATTCCAGCATTAAAACAACGCATAAAAAACGTGTACCCCCAATAACAAGGAAATGATTCCATGAGATACAAAATAGGAACTCTCTCTGTCGCTTTGCTGCTTGTCGCTTGTAATAGCGAGTCGAGTGTCGAAAACACCAGCCAATACTGGACGGATTTTGTTGCCAGCCGAGATTCAGCATCAGGTCTGTTGGATACCTCAACAACACTACCTGAAGAGCGCATTCTTCAAGACTACTCCTTTGCTGGTTATAAATTCAGCGATACGCCATTACCGGCACCCGCCCCAACAGAAACGGATGCTCTATACCAAGTGTTTAATGTCCAAGATTTTGGGGCAATACCGAATGATTCAATCAGCGATAAAGCTGCGATAAAAGCCACTATTGAAGCGATGAAACAAAGCCGTACGACGAATCCCTCTGAGTCAAAAATCGCTGTGCTTTATTTTCCTGAAGGCACTTACATCATCAATAATGCCGCAGATGATGCCCTCATCGATCCAGATAACGTGGATGATATTAAGAACAAGCAGCCGATTTTCGTCGATCTGGATAATGTTGTGGTGAAAGGCGATGGCATTGGTAAAACCGTGCTCAAAATGGACACCTATTTGCAGCCAGAAAATCCATCCAAAAAATGGACGACGCCACACATGTTTCAACTCGGAGCAAGAAGCGACACCGAAACCACAGCCGCAACTATTGAGCTTTCACAAACGCTTGAAGGCGGCTCAAGCTTTTCTGTTCAGGTAGACAGTAGTGCAGGTTTTTCTGTCGGCGACAGTATTCAAATTTCTGCTTTGATTCAACGCGAGCCAGCAATCAACGATGCAATCTCACCGTACCTCATCGAGTACAAAGCCTCAGCACCAGACACGCCAGTTTGGGCAAATCTGGTTAAAGGGCTCGATAAACGCGAGAAACATACCATTGCAGCTATTGATGGCAATGTTCTGACATTCTCTACCCCAGTTGCACATACGCTCGAGCAAGCCGACACCTGGCAAGTGAAAAAAGTCACCTCTTATGAAAACGTCGGGATTGAGAACATGACGATTTCTGGCAACTGGCACGAAGAATTTGTCCATCATGAAAGTGCCTTGCACGACAGTGGTTATAGCTTGTTAGCACTTAATCGAGTTCATGACAGCTGGGTAAGAAACATTGAACTACGCGATTTCAACCAAGGAGGCGTGCTATGGAATACCTACAATGTGACGGTTGATGACGTCACGCTGTCCGGAACGCCGGGACACCTTGCTTTCACTATCATGTACGGCAACTACAACTTAATTGAGAACATTACCGACAACTCTCACGCTTGGCATGCGCCTGGCGTATCGAAATACTCGATTGCCAATGTGTACAAAAACAGCCAATACGCCGCTGACTCCTCTATTGATTTGCATGGTGAGCAGTCCATGCACAACCTATTCGATAACATGAAGGGCGGATGGATTTATGGTCGCTGGGGCGCGAGTTCTGGCAACCAACCAAACCATCTAAAAGGGCTCACTTTCTGGAATCCTGTCAACACTGGCGTAAGCGCAAATGAATTTATGTTTATGAAGGATGATGGCATCTACGGTCGTGTAATTATGCCTTACATCATCGGGATGACGGGCTCAGAATTCTCTGTCGCACCACAAGCCAAGTACATCAATACCATGATCGAAAACGGCACTGCGAACTACTCCGAAGTACCCGATGAAAGCCTTAAGCAAGCACATTTGGAGTCAATCGGTACGGCGGTTGAACCAGCATCACTGTTCGATGCACAGTTGAATTTACGCCATGCTAAGTAACCGATGAATTCGAGGTAAAGCCGAAAGGCGATGTCACTTAATAATATCGACAGGAGGCTCAAGTCGAGCCTCCTATAACAACCAGAAGCTGTCCTTATGAAAACCTCCGCAACACTCAATATCCTGCACTTCTTAGAGAAGCTCGACCCTTTTGATAAGCTCCCCACAGAGATCGTTGAGCAGCTCGCCGAACTCGTAGTGGTGCGTTACCTCGCGAAGGGAGAAACTATAGACGAAGAAACTCTAAGTCAGTCGGCGCACTTGTACTTCATTCGCTCAGGTGCAATTGAGCAAAAAGACTCGACAGGAGGTTTGTTGGCTCGATTGGGAGAAAATGACCAGTTTGGGTTTACCTTCTTTCAAGATTCTTCCCTTCAATCACAACGTTATCAGGTCTACGCACTAGACAGCACCTTGCTTTACTCCATCCCCTACGAAGCTGTGCGTAAGGTGATGAGCAGCGCAAGCGCAACGACAGATTGCTTTGATCCACAAGCACCAAAACGTCTAAACAGTGCTGTCAATCACTCGCAACACAAGGAAAACAAAAGTTTATTCTTCAGAACTGTAAAAGACATCGCGAGTGAAAACATTACGTCTGTGGACTATCTAACCCCGATCCAAGACGTAGCAGAACGAATGTGTTCTCGTCCTAAAAGCTCTTGTGCCGTCGTAGAAAAAAGCGGTGAATTGGTGGGAGTTATTACCGATCGAGACATGACTATGAAAGTGGTGGCGAAAGGGCTCCCACTCACGACGCCAGTTCACCAAATCATGACCTCTCCTGTAACCGTGATCGATGAAGATGAGCGGATCATTGAAGCCATTTCACTCATGCTAGAGCACAATATCCGGAGCCTGCCTGTCATATCAAAAGGGCAAGTCTGCGGACTGCTTACGACCACCCACTTAGTACACAACCACCGTACCCAATCGTTGTTTTTGATTGAGAAGATTCGCTACGCTGATTCTATCGAAGCTCTTGCCAAGCTGCGCGACGAGAAAGAATCGATTTTTCAGGCGCTGGTTGAAAACGGCACCTCCTCAAATCTACAAGGCAAAATCATGTCGATGATCATGGATGCGTTTACTCGCAGAATCATTGAACTAACGGAAAAGGTACTTGGTCCTGCGCCCTGTAAGTATGCTTGGATGGTGGCAGGTTCTCATGCGCGTAATGAAGTGCATCTCTTATCTGACCAAGACAATGCCATCGTCGTTGAAGATGACAAATTCCAAGAGCACCAACTGTACTTTGCCCACCTTGCGATGCGAGTTTGCAACGCTCTAGCGGCTTGTGGCTACCCACTTTGCGATGGTAAATATATGGCGGCATCTCCTCGGTGGTGTCAGCCTCTGCAACGTTGGAAGCACTATTACAATAAATGGGTTTCTAGCCCGGAGTACAATCAATTATTGAATATCAGTGTGTTCCTAGAGACCCGCGCCATCTATGGCTCTTATGAGTTAGTCGAGGAGTTACAAGATCACCTCAACGATTGTATTCAACACAATTCGAGCTTCTTGCCATGCTTGACGCGAGATGCCATTAACATTTCACCACCACTGAGCATCTTTAATAACTTGGTGGTAGAGAAAGGTGGGGAGCACAGCAATACCTTAAACATCAAAAAGTACGCTTTGAATCTCATCGTAGATTTAGCGCGAATTTTCAGCCTCTCGGTAGGATGCAAGCTTGCTGGCACAGAGGAGCGATTTCGTTATGCTATGACTCATAAAGCCATTTCTGAAGATGCCTGCGAGAGCATTATTGAAGCGCTGCGATTCATCAGCCAAGTTCGCTTCCGCCATCAATTGCATGCTATACAAAACGGGCATATACCCGATAACCACATCGCACCCGATCAATTCAGCAGTTTTGAAAGAAAGCACCTCAAAGAAGCGTTTAAAATCATCGGTAATTTGCAAGACGTCGCAAAGCTCAGGTTTGTAAAGGGAAACCAATAAGCCATGTTGACGAGTCTAAAACACAAGTTCCACTTGGAGAACATCGAGACACTTCGACAACATATCGAAGAGCAAGGTGAATGGGTTGGCGGTTGGGGAACCTATCTCAGCACTCCATTACCCTCTGTCACGTCACCACTTCAACAGCTTAAATATGTCGCTATTGACTTCGAGACAAGTGGACTCGATTTTAAACACGACCAGATTTTGTCTATTGGTTTAGTGCCATTCAGTTTTCAACAGATCGAACTGTCGACCGTTGACGAGCTTTTTATTTCACACGGGCAATACATCACCGCTAAAAGTGCCAGCGTGAACCAATTAACCCCCAAGCACCTCAGCCAAGGGCTCACTATCGATGCAGCGATGAATAAACTCTTTGAAGCCTTGGCAGGAAAAGTGGTGTTAGCTCATGGAGCATTCATTGAGCAAGGCTTCCTGTCGCGCTACCTCAGCAAAAAGTTTGGCATCGTTAAACTTCCCTTTTACTTTATCGATACGATGGAGCTCGAACGACGATTCTTATCATCAAACCTTGTTCATAGCCCTTCCAGCTTTCAGCTTGATGACCTCAGGGAGAACCTTGGATTCCCTGCTTACTACAACCACAGCGCAGCAAGTGATGCGTTAGCATGTGCCGAGCTTTTTATTGCCAGAGTGCATAAAACGACTTCACTCGCCAATGCCGCTCTACACAAGGTAATGTCGTAAATCCGCTGGAGCCCATCAATAAAAAAGCACCACATCTTTCAACATGGTGCTTTTTGGGGGGAAATTCAGAGTCGGTTTATAGCACAGCTTTGCGACTTGGTAGGAACACTTCGCCTAACATACAACGTACAGAGCCACCGCCAATCGATTCGATGGTAGAAACGTCGAATGGCAGCAATTTACCGTGTGTCGCTAGTTGATTTCTTTGTGCTGGAGAGAACGCATCGTAAGCCGATTGAGACATAGCAATCACCTTATCGCCGCGTACCGTTTCCAGTTGAAGGATGTTGCCGCAAAACTGGTTCATCTGTTCAAGAGAAATCGAGATCACCTGCTTGTCTTTCGCCAATGACTTGAGCACAAAGCGACGCTCAAACTCTGGGATCACTTCATCACAAATCACACAGAACTGCTCACCCACTGCCATCATCACGTTAGTGTGGTAAATCGGAGCACCAGAAGGCAAACGGGTTTGGAAAGAAATCACGCGATCATAACCAATGCGCTTGGCGTAATCTTCTAAAACCAGACGATCGCAACGTTGTGAGAGCGCGGCATAAACGGTTTTGTTGAAGTGATCGAACACCATTACGCCCGTACTTTCTAGGTAGGCTTCTTCATCTAGATATTCGGTCAGTGAGTCTTGTTGATGCACTTCTCGACCTGCGTGCGCTAATGCAGCGACCAACGCATCCGGACGAACTTCATGCTGACGGTTTTCACATGCCATCGGGAAGGTATACAAAGTGCCCTCTGGAGTGGTGCTAAACCAGTTATTAGGGAAAACCGCATCTGGCGTGGCTGTGTCGGATTGAGGGTAATCAAACTCAACGACTTGCACGCCTTCTTTACGCAAGGTTTCAACCATCGCGGAAAATTCAGCCATGGTGTTACGTGAGACCTCTTCTTGAGTCAGAGAAACTTGGTGTTGAAACTCGTTGTCTTGCGCAGTTTCTTCGTTAAAACGAAACTCTTTAGGTGGCACCATCACAACGCAATTTGCGGTATGACGCAGAGCACTTTGCGTGCTTTCTTCTTTTCCATGTGCATTCTGAGGCACTGATTCGTGTAATAGCATCCAATACATTCCTTTTCACTAGAATGATGAGATTGTAAATTTATTGTTAACCGCAGTTTTGCTGTTTTTAATAATAAATCCATCAACCAAAAGTAAATATTTTGGTATAAGACCGGATTAACCCGACTTTTTATTGTCACTTTGCCGATTTACTGTTTTGTGACGCGTGAATGCTCATCTCAAGAATAATGCACTAGCGAATTCTTTATAACCAACTAGTTACATTTAAAAGGCAATCGGTTAGACTATTTTTTCGCCTCTCACACATACGCAAATACGTCTGCTTTTCTGGCTAGCAGACCACAATATGTCTTATCTCCACGTTCAGGATTTCTGCCTCGTCCAAGGCAGGAAGAATTGACGGATTCACCCTCTGACGTGGCAATGCTTTAACTTTAGGATGAGTTATGTTTAAACGATTTGAAGGCTTTACCGAGCCGTTCCCCAAATCACAGCCTGACCAACCCCCAACTGGGATTTACGCCTTCTTGCGCCATTACACGCGCGGCTTTGAGAAACCGCTGATCATCATGTCGATCATGTCGACGATTGTGGCGATCGTAGAAGTGTCTCTGTTTGGTGCCATGGGTCAGTTGGTTGATTGGCTATCCACCAGCAATCCAGAAACCTTTTTGCAAGACAACAAAGCAGACCTTATTTTCTACGGCTCTTTATTGCTGATTGTCATGCCGATTTTGGTCGTGGTTTACTCACTGCTGATTCACCAAACCCTGCTGGGTAACTACCCAATGTCGGTACGTTGGCTTGCGCACCGTTACTTGCTAAATCAAAGCCTGAACTTCTATCAGGATGATTTTGCAGGGCGTGTCGCCACCAAGGTGATGCAAACCTCTTTGGCGGTGCGAGAAACCGTCATGAAGACGATGGACGTGTTTGTTTATGTCTTGGTTTACTTCACCAGTATTATCGTGATGCTGGCGGCGGCTGACTGGCGCTTGATGATCCCAATGTTGGTTTGGCTAATGGCGTACATCGCTATTCAGATCCACTTTGTTCCGAAATTAAAGGCCGTGGCTACTGAGCAAGCCGATGCTCGCTCCACCATGACAGGGCGCATTGTCGACAGCTATACCAACATTCAAACCGTGAAGCTGTTCTCACACAGTAAACGAGAGACCGAGTACGCCGAAGAAGGCATGAAAGGCTTCTTGCATACCGTCTATCGCCAAATGCGCTTAGTGACCGGCTTCGATGTAGCAGTAGAGATCTCCAACTATCTATTGGTGTTCTCGGTGGCTGCGCTATCGATTTACTTGTGGTTGGATAGCGCGATTAGCGTTGGTGCCATTGCAATTGCTATCAGCTTAGCCCTGCGTATCAATGGTATGTCGATGTGGATCATGTGGGAAGTCGGTGCCCTATTCGAAAACTTGGGTACTGTCGTAGATGGCATGAAGACGCTGTCTAAACCGATCGACATCAAAGACAAAGCCGATGCGAAAGATCTGCAAGTTTCTCAAGGCGGCATCCACTTCGATAACGTGAGTTTCCATTATGGTGAGAAAAAGGGCGTGATAAACAACCTCGACCTTAATATCAAACCGGGTGAGAAAGTGGGCTTAGTTGGACGATCTGGCGCAGGTAAATCCACCTTAGTGAACTTGCTATTGCGCTTCCACGATGTAGAGGAAGGTTGCATCAAGATTGATGGGCAGGAAATCTCGAGCGTCACGCAAGACTCGCTACGCTCGAATATTGGTATGGTGACGCAAGATACGTCTTTGCTACACCGCTCAATCCGCGACAATATCTTGTATGGCAACCCAGATGCGACTGAAGAAGACCTGATTAAAGCGACTAAGCAAGCGCACGCACACGAGTTTATCGAAACCCTAACCGACCCGTTCGGCAACGTGGGTTACGACGCACAAGTGGGTGAGCGCGGTGTGAAACTGTCTGGTGGTCAACGCCAGCGTATTGCGATTTCACGTGTACTGCTAAAAGACGCACCTTTGCTGGTACTGGATGAAGCGACTTCAGCACTGGATTCAGAAGTTGAAGCCGCCATTCAAGAAAGCTTGAACGAGCTGATGCAAGGCAAAACCGTTATCGCCATCGCGCACCGTTTATCGACCATTGCGCAAATGGATCGCTTGATTGTGCTTGATAAAGGCAACATCGTCGAACAAGGCACACACAAAGAGCTTATTGCCAACAACGGCATTTACGCTCAGCTTTGGGCGCACCAAACAGGTGGCTTCCTTGGGGAAGAGCTCGAGGGTTAACGTTCTTAAATTGCAGTAAATCACCAAACTAAAACGGCGCAATAAGCGCCGTTTTTTCATTCGATTTTGCTATGTCGAGCCGCTTTCCCAAGAAGACACCCCACACAAATAGTGATGGCGATCACTTATTTTCTCAGATATAAAACAATTTTGTGGGTGAAAGTCACACTTTTTCTGGTAGTATGGCGTCCCGTTGCGTAATCGTTAGTAGTGGACACAACGCAGAGTAGCAAGCTGGATTCATTTGTAATTTCACTTTTTGAGAAACAGCTATACTCAATTGATGGCTTAGTTATTAATCTAATAATAAGGTAATTAGCTTATGTGTAAATGTGGTTCAATGCAGATCGTACAAGTAAAACCAAGTTGGGCAGACAAATTGTTCGGCTACTCAGAGCGCTGGAAATGCCAACTTTGTTGTAAGGTCTTCCGCTTCTAAAAACACAATAAAAGTACACTTAGAATTTCTAAGAAAAAGCAGTGACCCGGCAGTGAATGTCGGGTTTTGTTTTTTTAGCGCTAACCTATTTCATCCCCCCTAAAAGCAGACCCAATCAAGCTCAACCTAGCATCTCTCTACCAGTTAGGTATAGAATCATGCCCACTTATTACTTCATCAATTCATACATAATCGGTCACTATGAACAAAAGTTTGCTGACTAATATCCTCGCGATCGCCATGATGGGCGCGGGATACCACATTCAAAATGATTACCTTTGGTACGCGGGTCTATTCGCTTTTTCTGGCGCGATCACCAACTGGTTAGCGATTCACATGCTTTTTGAAAAAGTACCCGGCTTGTACGGTTCAGGTGTCATTCCAGCTCGTTTCGAAGAGTTTAAATTGGCAATCAAAAACTTGATGATGGAGCAATTTTTTACCGAAGCGAACATCGATCGTTTCCTAAACAAGGAAATGGCTGGCGGCGTAAACATCAACCTAGAACCAGTGATCGAGAAAGTCGACTTAAACCCTGCCTTTGATTCTCTAGTGGAAGTCATTGAAGGTTCTCAATTTGGCGGCATGCTCGCAATGTTTGGTGGCGCAGAAGCGCTACAACCAATGCGTCAGCCATTTGTTGAGAAGATGCAAGAGTCCATCATCGAACTGAGCAAGAGCGACAGCATCAAAGAAGTACTCAAAGAGCAGTTAGAGTCACCAGCAATGATGGATGAAATCAAACAGAATATTGAAAGCATCATCGATCAGCGCCTAAGTGAATTGACGCCAGCGCTGGTAAAAGAGATCGTACAGAAGATGATTAAAGAACACCTTGGCTGGCTCGTCGTTTGGGGCGGGGTATTTGGTGGTCTGATCGGCGTACTGACAACCTTCGTCAGTGCCTAAGAGCCATCTAATCACTAATGCTGATTAACTCGCATTAAGAACTCAAAAGGAGTCCAATTGGCTCCTTTTTTGTATCTGTGTTTCGCACACTTTGTGCAATTTAACCAAGCAGCTCGGGATTCACCCCAAAGCCCGTCTTGTGTTCTTCAATAACCACTTCACTACGAGTTTGTATCACACCAGGCAACGTCCCAAGCTTACTCGACATAAACTCTTGGTAAGCCTTCATGTTCTTCACTCGCACTTTGATCATGGTATCGAAGTCACCTGACAGCGAATAGCACTCTTCTATTTCAGGCATTAACTCTACCGCTTTAGCAAACTTTTCAAAAATCGAAAAGCTGGTTTGATCTAAGCGAATATGAATGAAGACCTGCACATCCAACCCAAGCTTCTCCGCATTGAGCTCGGCATGATAACCATTTATGTAGCCTTCTTTCTCTAACCGTTTGACGCGCTCAGAGCATGGTGATGTGGTTAAGTTAACCTGCTTTGCCAGTTCTACGACCGGAATTCGCCCACGAGAATGCAGCACTCTCAAAATTTGCAAATCAATTCTGTCTAATTGGTAACTCATTAACCACATCCTTGTAACAACTCAGGAGTCATCAGAGTAATAGTAACTATTCAGTTTGCAAATAGTGATATCAACAACGTGTGAAACATGCATACATTTAACGTTTGCCCAGCACAAAAATTCATCAAATAGTCAAAAAATAAAAACATTCATCTGCATAATTTATAAATCAACACACCAATATTGGCGACTTTATTAATCAGATAATTTTGTTAACAAAATAATGGAATGATGAACTTTGAAGAGAAAAACATGAGCTGCAGAGAAAAGAAATGAGCCAAATGATAAGGCAATAATAGGTAAAAATATTAAGGAGAAAGCAATGTTAACCCTACAACTCGCGTACAAACCATTTGGCGTTGGAGAATGGACGTACACGACCGTCTCACACGAAGTCGCAAAGTCTCTGGCGTCTGAATATGCGTCTTACGGCTGGCCAGTTATGATCGACGGATTGCCATTCGCAACAGAAAAAGATCTTGCTGCGTAAGCGTCAATTACATAATTGCTGATGTCTGTCGCGCTGGATGCTGAACCACTTCACCAATAGCGCGATGGTTACAACAACGGCAGTAGTACTGCGGCTCCATCTCGTAGTAATGCTCACCCGATACAAACTTTGCCATCAACTGAGTAAAACTGACGACTTTGCCAGTTAGCGTGGCGATATGCTCTGGTTCACAACGCTTCATGATCACTTTATGCTGCGTTGATCTTCTACAAACTGAGCAATAAATATCCGGCATTTCTCTTCTCCCTGATTTTCTGTGCTACTGACAATTGACATATTTTGTTCAAAATAATTCCACAATTAAAAAGCCCCTTTAGTTTTTTGTGCCCCACATCCAAAAAATTCCGCACACGTGCCTGAAAACTGAGACCTTGGTCAGACCTCAACTTTTGTATCAAATTATGAACAATAACGCCTATGTATGTAATACTACGAGATACTACGCATAAGTAATTGTCACTGTGTATTTTTTACATTCGGCATTAAAGAGCGTCTTGATTCCGACAGGTGAGAGAGAACGGATACCTCTCTTCCGACTCGTGTAATTTACAGTGTGAATTGTGCACAAAAAAAATCGCACTACCCATCGCGCAGTTCAATGCGGATTTGATGCGAATAACTAAACCTGAAAGCGTTCCGCAAACTAAAGAAAGCACTGAGTATACGGTGGGACTTGCCTCTTAGATTTGTTGTTCAGCGAAACTAAGCGGCTCTCATCGTGACATTATGATGTGCAAAAGATAACTAGATAGAACATGGAGTCATTGGCATGGAAAGCCTCGCAAAATCTCTCAATCAACAAGGGTTCCGCTGTCATGCGCTAGATCGAAAGGTCAAAGTAGAACTTGGTAGCTTTGGGCAATACGTTTACGTTATTAAGGACTACCAAACTGGTCACTATTTGGTTCAGCGCCATTTAACCGTCCAAATGGCGACGTTTATCCTTATGTTGAGTACAGGTCTGTATGGCTTAGTGACCAAAGGAAGTGGTATCAGCGCGGTCCTTGCGGCTATCTCAGTTGGTGGGCTAATAAACCTGATTTTAATTGAAGTGAAATCTCAGCCGCTTACACAAGCTCTGCGTAAACTGTCAAACATAAGCAGCGAGGAAATTCGAAGTGATCATTCATGAGACCTCACAAAACCTACCAAAGAACAATCCGTTCTTATTCAGCATTTGGTTTCTATCACTCACCTACTTTGCTTATATAGGCGGTTACCTATGGTTAATAGGGGCAGGATTGGCTGTATTTATTCTATTGCTGTACGTATTACATCTATCTAAGCGTAAGTGGTTTACGCCAAAATCGATCAGCATTGAGCCCGCTTCTAACAGTTTGAAGTACCATCAAGATTCTACAGTGTACTTTCGTATTCCATTGAATGAAATCAGCAAGGTTCAAATTGAGAAAGAACCTTTCAGTAATAACTGCTTGATGCTCTACACCGCCACAGATTCCTATCAGGTTCCAAATTCCAACAACTTCGATAAACTACAATTAGCGCAATTAATGAAACAGATCGAAGAGAAAATTGATGATAGAGATAGTCAAAGCGCAAACGAATGACATTATACCCAAGTGACTTCAAGATGCAGGATTCAGAGCGTTGTCATTGATTCGAGTTCAAGGAAAACAACACAGCGTAATAGCAAGCTCTTTCCAAGTTGTTTGACGCAGAAAGCGGGGCAATGACACGCTCCCGAAGGGCGAGCTGTCTTGGGTATATACAAGTGGCGGATTTGGTTTCTAAAGTTACACAACGCCACATCCTTGAGCACTTTACCGAAGAAGGAAAACGGCGCTTTCTCGCAAGAATCGGACAAGATGTGACACAAGCAATAACGCATCCAGACTTTTTAGCCTTAGCGGCGTTCCGCGACAGTAAAGTGGTTGGCTTTGCCGCTTTAAAAGATGATAACTATCTCACCCACTTATTCGTCGCAACCAAAGCTCAAGGTCATGGTTTGGGTAAACAACTTCTCGATACGATACTGGACTCAACCCATGATAAGCCAAGAAGTTATGTGCGTCTTCGTTCAGCCCCCAACGCAGTTTCGTTTTATCACAAGCACGGTTTTGAACCTACCGATGATCTCTGCGAGAAAGAAGGAATTCGTTATGTGCCAATGCGATTAGCGCTCGTTTCCTCTCTTGAAATACAAAAAAGCCAGCAGTGATGCTGGCTTTTCTCTCTCTTAGTCTTGAGCGACTTTCACGCGAATCTTGCTTTTAGCTACGCTGGTCAAGTTCAGCGCTTCCAGTGCAGAAATCGCTTCTGCTTCATCTGGCATGATCACAAAGCCGAAGCCTTTTGATAAGCCGGTTTCTTGATCAAGAACCAATGTACAAAGCTCTACCTTCCCGTGTGCAGAAAACAGTGCACGCATGTCTTGCTCAGTCGTTTGACGAGCCAAGTTTCTTACTAAAAGTTTCATAGTGAACCTAGTGGTTTTAATAACCCTACGATTCTCTCAGGTTCTTCAAAACAAACCAAGTGAATAATATTGTATACCCAAATGACTTCATGATGCAGGATTCAGAGCGTTGTCATTGACTCGAGGTCAAGGAAAACAACGCAGCGTAATAGCCAGCTCTTTCCAAGTTGTTTGACGCAGCAATCGAGTCAATGACACGCTCCCAAAGGGCGAACTGCCTTGGCTTGTATACTTTGTTGCCGATTCTTGATTTAGACCCACTAGACCTTTAAATCGCCGCCGCGTATACAAACCAAGTCATTCTCGCTGAACCTAGCATCTCGAGGTTATTTGGGTATACGAACAACTAGATCATTCTAAGTACATCTGCTTAAATGATTTTTCTTTCATTTTTCACCCAAAGGAGAGCCGATATGGAAACGAAACGTCTTAAGCTAATCCCTGCTTGTTTAGAACGTGCAGAAGAAGCACACCAAGCAGTACTGCGTAGCCAGAAGACACTCGAAGTGTATCTTCCTTGGGTGCCACATGTGCTCACACTAGAAGCAATGATTGAGGGGACAGAAAAAGCCATCGCCAACTTTGAAAGTTTTGAAGGGGAGTTGCGTTACTTCATTATTGAAAAAGAAAGCGACCGTTTAATTGGTGCAGTAGGCTTAATGATTCGTGATCAAGAAGTGCCGTCGTTTGAAATCGGTTACTGGCTGGATGATGCCGCGGTGGGCAACGGCTACATTTCCGAAGCGGTGCTTGAGCTAGAGCGCTACGCGTTTGAAGACCTCGGTGCAAGACGCATTGCGATTATGGCAGATTCAACCAACCTAAAAAGCCGTGCTGTCGCAGAGCGTTGTGGTTATGACTTTGAAGGTGAGTTGAGACACGACCGCCTCTCTACCTCAGGGGAATTGAGTAACACTGTGGTTTACTCAAAGATCCGTTTCTAAGCAGTTTATGATTAAGTAAGCTGTTATAAAAAATAAGCCTCACGAAGAGGCTTATTTTTATTTAACCGGTTTTTAATGTCCTGCTTAAGCGCTAATTATAGAGCGCGAATGCGCACAATTTCGTCTTGCTCAATACCCAAAGATTCAAGGAATTTTTGGTGCTCAGCAGGCTCCATCTCTTCAAATTTCTGGTGCCATGTCACCATGTCGCTTTCAGAGAAGCCCGCCGCTTGCATGATTTGTACCCAACGTTCTTTAGTCACAATATTATCCTCTATCAGTTGTGGTTCTTGTAATAGCACCACGATCGCTTTTTGCTGCGCTCGCAGATTTTGAATCTCGCGTTCGAGTTCATTGAAATGGTCTTTCAAGATCTCCGCTTGAGATTTGCCTTTCTGTGCCAACAAAGTGCGTATGCTGGAAATCGGTAACCCATAAGAACGATAAGACGAGATGGTTTTTAAACGCTGCATCTCTTTTTCTCCATACCAGCGATAACCGTTTTCTGAACGATGTGCAGGCGCTAGCAAGCCTTCACGTTCATAGTAAAGAATCGTAGTACGAGAGAGTCCACACTCTCTGGCCAGTTGGGTTACGGTTAGCATAGTGGCTCCTTTTGTCGGTACAGACATAGCATCAGCCCTACACTGATAGACGGGTCAACACGTTTTTCACTATACCTCAGAAACTCTCTAATTGAGGTATTGGTGCGTCATTCAAATCACCATCGAGTAAGCACAAAAAAGCCCGCGACGAACGCGGGCTTTGTTTTTAATTGAGAGGAATTAGTCTAGCTCAACCAATTTCTTCTCGTATTCTTTGTGTTGCTCAAGCACTTCTTGCGCTGCACCACCTGTCAACTTACTTACAACAATGATCGCAATCGTTGAGAAGATGATGCCCGGTACGATTTCGTACACATCGAACCAACCGCCTGTTAGCTGTTTCCAAACCACGATAGTCACACCACCGATTAGGATACCTGCTAGTGCGCCGTTGCGGTTCATACCGCTCCAGTAAAGGCTAAGCACAACTGCTGGACCAAACGCTGCACCAAAGCCTGCCCAAGCGTAAGATACAAGACCGAGAACAGAGCTGTCTGGCGTCATTGCTAGGAATAGCGCGATAAGAGAAATCACGATAACGCCCACACGACCAATCATTACCACTTCTTCAGACGTTGCATCCGGCTTAATCACTTGCTTGTAGAAGTCTTCTGCTAGAGCAGATGACGATACTAGAAGTTGTGAATCCGCAGTACTCATTACCGCCGCTAGGATTGCCGCCAATAGGATACCGGCAATCACTGGGTGGAATACCGTGTTCACCAATAGCATGAAGATTTTCTCACCATCTTCTAGTTGCGTACCAGGGTGACCTGTTACCCACACTAGACCAACAAGACCAACTAGCATTGCGCCCGCCATAGAAAGCGCAGTCCAACCTACAGCGATACGACGCGCTGTTGTTAGGTCTTTGTTCGAACGAGAAGCTTTAAAACGCGCTAGGATGTGTGGCTGACCGAAGTAACCTAGACCCCATGCCACCAACGAGATGATCGCGATAGCCGATAGAGGCTCGCCTTTCGTATCGTTCCATAGCGTTAGTAGCTCTGGGTTAATGTTGTGCATGTCCGTCGCCAATTGACCTAGACCACCATCCATCACAGCAACTGGCACGATCATTAGTGCTGCTGCCATCAATAGACCTTGCACCAAGTCCGTCCAAGATACCGCTAAGAAACCACCGAATAGCGTGTAAGAAACCACACACACCGTGCCAATGATAACGGCAATGCTGTAATCCAAGCCGAATACGGTCTCAAACAGTTTGCCCCCTGCTACCAAGCCTGAGCTGGTGTAGAAAAGGAAGAATAGAAGAATGAAGAACGCAGAGATTGTCTGAATCAGTTTCGACTTATCGTTAAAGCGACGCGACAGGAATTCAGGCAGCGTTAGCGCATCAGTTTGAATGCTGTACGTACGTAGACGTTTTGCACTGATTAACCAGTTTAGCCATGTCCCCACAAGCAGACCACCTGCTAGCCAGAACGCTTCAATACCTGCTGCATATGCATACCCCGGAAGACCGAGTAGCAACCAGCCACTCATGTCTGATGCGCCTGCAGAAAGTGCCGCTGGCCATGGACCAAGGCTACGACCACCTAGGAAGTAGTCTGATGAATTGGAAGTCCTCTTATACGCGTAAACGCCAATGGCAACCATAATTAGTAAGTACGCCACAAAAGTGGTCGTGATAGCAAAGCTATTTTCTATCATTTGATAGTCCTCGTTATAATTATTTCCTTCCTTGCCTGCTTTGATATTTTGCCATCGCAGCAATACATCAAAGTAAGAGATACCAACCCGAGTAAGCTCTCAGGCTCTTTTGGTTCAGATTGGTATCACAAGTCAGGTTAGTGGGAGTCGCTTCCCAACTCGAGTAGAGTTGCGTTACCGCCCACCGCTGTAATATTTATCGTTCGAGTACGCTCGGTAATGAAGCGCAACGACAGATGAGGATCATGAGTCAATGTCGGTGACTCTAAATCCGTTTCAGAAACTAAGCCGACGATGGCACCGTCACGCTTAGCCAGTTGCAGGTTAAGCGCATGCTCAACCTGTGAATGCCCAACATAACCCACACTACGTACGTCGCTGTCTAACAACGGGGAAGACGCATCGTACGCAACCACTTGGACTAAGTTAGATGGGAAGTTTGCTGACGCCACAGCATGCTTAACCAATTGAGTAAGCTCTGTATTGTCACTACAAATCACCACGCTGTTGCCTGCAATCAGAGCACAGGTGATCATTGCAAATGTGCTGTTCAGAGCGTTCTCGGTATTTGCTAGATTGTTTTCACAAACAACCAAAGCCACACCGCGACCCGCTGCGTACAGCTCGTTAGTTTCACCCGTAGGCCCCACTAACTGATGAGTTTCTGCTAACAGAGTAGACGCTTGCTGCAAGTGGTAAGACACCACTTTGCCAACCACGCTATGCTGCTCTTCAATCGCAGATTTAAATGCCAGCAAATGCTCACATTTGTAATCAAAATCGGCCAGATTCCACTGCTCCCACGCAGAGAATGCATCTTTAAAAAACGTGATCTGATGAACCATAATGCGACTCCTTACGCCTTCTCTGCTTGAACAAGATGTTGTTTAGTAAAGCGGTATAGGTAGTGAGGACCACCAGCCTTCGGACCTGTACCCGACAAACCTTGACCACCGAATGGCTGAACGCCAACCACCGCGCCAACCTGATCACGGTTGATGTAGCAGTTACCCACACGAGCGTGTTTTTCAATCCAACGGTAAGTGGTTTCGTTACGGCTGTGGATGCCCATTGTGAGACCAAAACCAGTTTGGTTAATTTGCTCAACCACGTTTGGCAACTCAGACGCTTTAAAGCGAACAATGTGTAAGATGGGACCGAATTGCTCTTCTTTCAGAACATCAATGCCCGAGATTTCGAATGCACTTGGCGACACAAAATCACCATGCTGACACGCTTCGTCCAATTGCAATTGAGCAACTTTGGTTTGCGTGCTTGTCATGTGCTCTAGGTGAGCAAGTAGTTTATTTTTCGCATTGCTGTCGATAACCGGACCCACATCCGTTTTGTGCAGGTAAGGAATACCAACATGCAGTTCATTCATCGCACCTTGGATAAGGTTGATGATGCGATCTGCAACGTCTTCTTGAACGAACAGAACGCGCAGAGCAGAACAACGTTGACCAGCAGAAGCGAAAGCGGAACGAATCACGTCACGCACAACTTGCTCTGGCAGTGCCGTACTATCCACAATCATGGCGTTTTGACCGCCAGTTTCCGCGATAAACGGTACTGGCTTCGCGCTACGCTCGGCAAGCGTCACATTGATGCGTTGCGCCGTCGCTGTCGAACCGGTAAATGCCACACCTGCAATCGCATCATGAGACGTTAGTGCATGACCAATTTCACCACCACGACCCGGCAATAGCTGAATCACGCCCGCTGGGAAGCCGGCTTCTAACATCAATTCAATCGCACGCGCCGCAATTAAGCTGGTTTGCTCAGCTGGCTTAGCCACAACTGTGTTCCCTGCAACCAATGCCGCTGTGACTTGACCAAGGAAAATCGCTAATGGGAAGTTCCATGGGCTGATACAAACGAATACGCCCAAACCTTCACGGCTAGACATGCGTTTCACGCCATCAAAACCTTCCAATTCGAACGGCTGAAGGTTTTGTGCTTGTTTCGCGTAGTAACGACAGAAGTCGACCGCTTCACGCACTTCATCAATGCTATCGTGAATCGTCTTACCCGCTTCTTGGTGACAAATTGCCACCAGTTCAGCCAAGTTTTCTTCCATCAGATCCGCAAGCTTATCTAGGCACGCCGCTTTTTGTTCAATTGCGGTGCCTTTCCACTCTGGGAATGCAGCATCAGCCGCTTCGATTGCAGCGGAAACATGATCAAGGTTTGCGAAAGCCACCTGACCCACTTCAATACGACGATCGTAAGGGGCAGTAATGATCTCTGCGGAGTTTTCCTTGATCATGCTTTCGGCATGTTTTTCGCCGTTGATGATCGGACCCGCAGTCCACTTCTGAGTTAGGAAGCTTTCAACCTGCGCTTCAAACGGCTTCGCTTCGCTGTCGATATCAACGTTCACACCGTATGAGTTTTTGCGCTCTGGGAAAATGCCGGTTGGCATTGGGATTTGACCGTTGTGCAAGGTCTCAAACGAGGTCAGCACATCAACAGGGTGATGCGTCAGCTCTGAAATTGGACAACGCGCGTCCACCAAACGGTGCACAAACGAGCTGTTCGCGCCGTTTTCTAGTAAGCGACGAACCAAGTAAGGCAGGAGGTCCGCATGGCTACCGACTGGCGCGTAAATACGTACTGGCTGACCATAAGTGTCCATCACATGGTTATAAAGCGAATCGCCCATACCATGCAGACGTTGGAATTCGTAATCTTTGTGCTCTGCCATTACAGCAATCGCCGTAACAGTGTGTGCGTTGTGACTAGCAAACTGCGGGAAGATATTACCGCGCACGCCTTCACTCAGTAGGAAACGCGCACACGCTAGGTAAGCAACATCCGTCGCTTCTTTGCGCGTGTAAACAGGGTAGTTCTCGTAACCCGCTTGTTGCGACCACTTGATTTCGCTGTCCCAGTACGCGCCTTTTACTAGACGAAGAGGGATCAAATCACCCTGCTCTTTCGCCAGACCGTTTAGCCATACGAGTACAGGTAGTGCACGTTTCGAGTAGGCTTGAACTACTAGGCCAAACTTGCCCCAGCCTTTCACTAGGTCGCTGCGGTACAGCTTTTCAAACAGTTTGAGTGACAGCTCAAGACGGTCCGCTTCTTCTGCGTCAATCGTGATGGCAACATCCACCTCAATAGCGCGCTTAAGCAGTTGCGTTAAGGTGTCGTAAAGCTCTGTCATCACGCGTTCTTCATTCGCCACTTCGTAACGTGGGTGAAGTGCAGAAAGCTTGATAGAAACAGAAGGTGCAGGGCTTGTGTCACTGCCGTACGTTTCACGACCAACGGCTTCGATCGCCATTAGGTAGTCTTTGAAGTACTTGCTTGCGTCTGCTGTGGTCAGCGCCGCTTCACCCAACATATCAAATGAGTAAGTGAAACCTTTGTCGCGCATTGGGCGACCGTTCTTCTGCGCTTCTTCAATCGTACGACCACGTACAAACTGATGACCCATGATCTTCATTGCCTGATACATGGCTTTACGAATCACAGGTTCTGAGAATTTATTTACCAGACGGTTTACAGCCTGACCTGGGCTCTGGGTTTCTTGCTCACCAAGACCAATCACTTTACCTGTTAGCATTAAGCCCCAAGTTGAAGCGTTAACGAAGACAGAATCAGAACTCTTAAGGTGAGATTTCCAGTCAGCAACGCTTAACTTATCTTTAATCAGTGCATCCGCCGTTGCTGAATCAGGAATACGCATCAATGCTTCTGCAAGACACATCAGTAAGATACCTTCATGAGTATCTAAGCTGTATTCCAGCAATAGCGCATCAATCATCTGAATTGACTTCTTATCCGCACGGATGGCTTCGATAAGCTGGGTTGTTTGGGTCGTGATTGCCGATTTTTCTTCCGCTGTCGGCGTTGCTAGTGGCAATAATTGCTCTAGCCATTGAGACTCGTCCACCATGTACAATGGCGAGATCAGTGACCACAACTTATCAAGCGGCTGCTCGATAAATTCCGGTGTTAACACGTTCGTTGCTGTAAACATGCGTTTTCCTCAATCTCTCTCCTCGAAAACCGCTTCGAGGATCATCAATGGCTGGCAGTGTATTTTGAGCCCGAGAAGAATACTTGTCAAAAACTCCGAGCTTTTTGCTAAAAACTCGCTTTTATAACAAAACATCTACATAGTCACACGCAAATACATAATATATTGTGTTGTAAAAATTCATCTTTGCATGTCATTTACAACAAAAGCAGGCGGGTTTTGAGCAATTTCTGTTTGAATAAGAAGGATTTAGATTGCGCTTTTGTGAGGAATGGACAAAAACATTGAAATTTTCCGGAGAATTACGCAAAAAAGTTCGACTTTCCTGTGCAAAACACAAGCACAAAAAAGCCGCGACTCATACGCGGCTTCGCTCAAATAAGCAACTTGATGAGCAGTGTTAGCCAACCTGTTTCTTATACTGAGAAGGTGATAATCCTTGTAAACGAGTAAAGGTATGAGTGAAAGTACTTTGGCTTGAGAAACCGGTGAATTCGGCAATTTGCCCCAACGTTAAGTGACCTTGTTCAATCAAATCGCGCGCCATATCGATGCGTTTGCCGAGCACGTACTGATGCGGCGTAATGCCCATCTGATCTTTGAATAAGCTATGGAATTGGCTTTCACCCAAAAATACGCTGCCAGCCAATTGCGCCACGCTGATTTTGTGGCTCAAGTGCTGTTCGATGTAACGGTCAATCGCTTCCAGATCAAAGCGTGACTCTTTCCTTGAGGTTTCAAATGCTGATATATGACGCTGCATAAGAGCGATCACGGTGTCATTACACGCACGGCTAAGCAGTAAATCGTCTGGATGATTACGCATCTCTTGCACCAGCATTTGAATCAGCTTTTGAATCTGACCATCCAATTGGAAGTAAAGATGAGAGCGTTCTAGGTTATTGATTTTTTGCAACATCTCAGGATCATCGTTGGCAGGCTTTGGCATATTAAGCACCAAGATGTCTGATTGATGAATCACGCCACCGAAAGCATGATCAGAAGATGCAGTTACGATGCAACCTTGCCCCGGACCAACCAAATTGCCCTGACCACGAACTTCGAATTCTGCTTGTCCCTTTAAACCGATCACGATCTGTGTGTAAGCATGATCATGGCAATCCATATAAGACGGAAGCGTGATCAACTCTGCTGGTTTAGGCAGCATGATCTCTTTATATAGCGGGGCTTTCGGGTTATCTGAATCACTCATTTCAAACAGTCGTCTTTACACAGTCGGCTTATATCTTGGCATCATATACCTTCTCTGTTGGGTTGCAAATCTTCCCCAATCCAATCGCACAAGATCAAATCAACACGATCATTGCGCTCTACATGATCATAGTTCCGGAACGATGATCATGTAAGAGAAACTTACGGTCAATGTGCAACCAATTTTTTTAACAAAAACGGACAGATAGCCAAAATTACCAAAGATGAGACAAGCCAATAGCAAAGATCTTTGGGGTTGAAATGCACACCAATGTAAGCAACAAGGTAAAAACTACGATCGAAAGCGCGCGAAATGCCCGAAAAACAGGAGCATAGAGGGATTTCCCCCCTTACTAATATGCTCACAATTCAATACATTAGACCTCGAGCTCTAGGATGCATACGACCCTGAGCTCATCGGTATCTACTTGATACCTCTAACTTACTTAGCAGACCCTCGCTATGTAATTTAGAACCTCTTCTACACGTCGACAAGATTATATCTTGTGTTGCCAGCCCGTCTTCAGGCTGGCTTTTTTTTGTCTCACGCCAATGAAAACAATGGCATAAGCTGATAATATATCGACCATCTCACCGTATCCTGACGTTAATCATCACGCTGAGTTATCCTGATCGACCTTCTCTCTTCCAGTTCCATCTGGCGCGATTCTCGAAAGCATGATCAAGGCAGTGTTGTAATAAAAACGCGGGATAAGCGAAGTGAGAATACTGACCTGCAATCAAGCAGGCGATATGTAGCAGTAGTGAGTCCCTTGTGAATATTCCAGTCAATACCATAGAACAGTCGCTCCTTCGACAGCTACCGGGTTGTTGGGGATGCAAAGATAAAGATTCGGTATTCCGCTATGTGAATCAGGAATACGCAGAATTGATAGGCTACGATTCACCTGAAGTCTGTATAGGCAAAACAGACTTTGAGGTCGCAAGCCCTACCATTGAATGTGCAAAAGAGTTTCAAGAACAAGATAAGCACGTGATTGAAACAGGCGAGTCGCTAAAGATCCTTGATATCCACCCTTATCCAGATGGTCATTGGCGAGCGCACATTTTTACTAAGACGCCTTGGCGAGACGACGACGGCAACATCATTGGCACCATATTTTATGGTCGCGAACTTACTGATACTGCCGTCATCGAAGTGGGATATTGGGTATGCAGAGCCATCGGTGGCACGCCCAACCAGCAGTCCATCTTTCGTTTTTCTAACCTGAAACCCGAGCCAGAAAAGCTGACCTGCCGTGAGCAAGAGACTCTGTTCTTGTTGCTGTATGGCAAAAAGCCGCAATTCATCTCACAGGTCATGGGGATTTCAACCAAGACCGTAGAAGGGCATGTTGCTCGTCTGCGTACTAAGTTTGAAGCCAACAGTAAGAACGAACTTATCGACAAAGCCATGGAGGCAGGCTACGGATCGATTGTGCCGAAAACCCTGCTTAAACATCAGCTTTCTGTCGTGCTTAACGGTGAACGTTGATTCGCCATTGGGTAAACACAAAAACACCGCCTATTGAGGCGGTGTTTTTTATCTCTTTGTCAAAGCCATTACGGCGCAAGGCGATCGATGTCCCACTCGCCTTCTTGATTTGAGAACAAGAAACGGTCGTGCAGACGATGTTCACCACCTTGCCAGAATTCAATGCTTTGCGGCTTGACGCGGAAACCACCCCAGAAGGACGGCATCGGGATTTCACCCTTGGCAAACTTCTGCTTCAACTCTAGGAATTTACCTTCCAATACACCACGTGCAGAAATACGGCTACTTTGTTTGCTCGCAATCGCAGCCAATTGGCTGTCTTTCGGACGAGAAGTGAAGTACTTCATGTTCTCCATCGGCGTTAGCTTTTCTGCCACACCTGTGATGTGAACCTGACGCTCAAGTGGATGCCATGGGAAATGCAGGCTGATGTTGCTGTTGTGCTCAAGCTGCTGCGCTTTACGGCTGCCCAAGTTGGTGTAGAACACAAAGCCATCTTTATCGACGTTTTTCAGCAGCACAATGCGTTGAAACGGCATGCCATTTTCGTCCACTGTCGCGACCGTCATTGCGGTTGGATCAGTCAACCCTGCTTGTACCGCTTGCTCTAACCATAGGTTAAATTGATCAATCGGATCTGCTTTTAAATCTTTACGACGTAGGCCACCTTTTGTGTACTCACGACGAATATCAGCAAGTTCCATCTTCACTCCTTCACTCGTTTTTGTCGATTGTGCGCCCGATGATAGGGAAATTCAAGGAAAGCAAGCGAGAACCCTGATTGCGGTTTTGTGTTATGTCACGTTGTCGCAGCAGCTCACAGCATCACTAAATGCCTTTTGATAACATGGCGTTAAAAACTAGTGAGCCAATCGTGAACCTACTTAACCCCAAAGCTCTGCGCCATTTTTTATTGGTCTTGCTCGCCATCGGTCTGGTCGGGCTGATGTTGACTCATAAATACGCAACCCAGCATCAACATGATCAGTGGCAAAATAAGCTGCAAACTCAAGCTTCGCAGGTTGCACAGGAAATCGATTATGAACTGGCAAAGTTTGAACAAATCCCGAACTTGCTCAGCCATGACCCAAGATTACTCGCAGCGGTCAAAGAGGGTAAACCGTCAGAATCCTTCAATTTATTGCTCGCTGATTGGTTAGCACAAAGCCTCGCTGACACTATTTACGTGCACAATAAAACCGGTTTGGTGATCGCATCGAGCAACTATCAACAAGACGACAGTTTCGTCGGTTCTAATTTTGCCTTTCGTCCTTACTTTCAACACGCATTAAATGGGGAGAAGGCTCAATACGTTGCCCTCGGGGTTCGCTCCAATAAGCGCGGATATTTCTTCTCATCGCCACTTTGGGTCGATGGCGAAGTCGCAGGCGTAATAACAGTTAAAGTCAATTTAGAGCAACTAGAACAGCGCTTGGCACAAGACGATGGCGATTTACTGGTTGCGGGTGTGCACGACGTGGTATTCATGAGTAACTTGCCCGATTGGCGCTATCGTGCTCTGTTCCCATTATCTGAACAAGCAAAACAAGAGCTCAATCAAACTCAACAATACGGTGATACCCTTCCTCAATATCGTGGCGAGCTCACTGGGCAAAGCGGAGTCAATCAGTTTGAAAACAACCAACTCTTGGTGTCACCCAACTACCTTGCTTACGCGACCAATCTGTTTGACAAAGGTTTTCGCGTCATTGCACTGATTAGCCAACAAGAAGTCTTCACCGCTGTATTGCAAGCCGACATAGTTTATCTGCTGCTGTATGCGCTCGTGGGGTTAATTGCGTTGGCATGGTTCCAAATGCTGGTCAACAAAGCACGTCTTGCCAATGTCAATGCCAGCTTGGAAGAAAAGGTAACAGAGAGAACTTTCATCCTCAGCCAAGCCAACCACAAGTTACAACAAACCGTGCATCAATATGAGCAGAGCCAACAAGAACTGAAGCAAACGCAACAAGAGCTAACTCAAGCGGCAAAGTTAGCGCTACTTGGTGAACTGTCTGCAAGCATTAATCACGAAATCAATCAGCCACTGGCTGCGCTGCGGACTTACACCGAAAACTCGCAGCGTTTAATGACAATGGAGCGTTACCCAATGGTGGCGGACAATCTGGATAAGATGCTGTCGCTCAACGATACCATGGCCGAAGTCATTGCACGCTTAAAGGTCTTCACGCGTAAGACGGATGACAACCTACACAGTGAGGTATCGGTTCTACACGATGCGGTGCACAACGCGACACGTATTCTGAGCAGTAAGCTGATCAAACAGGGAGTGACGCTTAAAGTGCCAGCCATTGAATACGACGTAAAACTCGCGATTCACAGCGTCGAGCTTGAGCAAGTGCTGATCAATCTATTCCACAACGCAGCTCAAGCTATGGAAGGGTATTGTATCGACCCACAGATTTCGATTGCCGTGCAGTGTGACCAGAGTAACTGCGATATTTTGGTTTCTGACAACGGCCCCGGCATGTCAGAACACGCCTTAGCTAAGATTTTCGACCCGTTTTACACCACCAAGCCAGAGGGGCTCGGACTGGGTTTAACCATCTCAAAACGCATTTTGGAGAGCTATCAAGGCTCACTCAGCGCTTATAATCATGATGCTAATAGCGATGATGCTGATAGCGATGCCGATTATACCCGTCACGCTCACAACCAAATGGGTACACAATCTCAGCTATCAGGTGGGATGACTTTTGTCGTCAGCGTACCTCTCGTTTCACTTCATCCAGCAGAGGAAGACTCTCATGCATAACCCTGTTTTCTTTGTCGATGATGAGCCACATATTCGTGATGCGGTTACTCAAGCGTTATTGATTGAAGGAATTGACGTCACTTGCTTCCCAAATGCAGTTGAAGCGCTGCGCGTGATTGATCCCAATACGCCAGCACTGATCATCACCGATATCCACATGCCAGTGATGAATGGGTTAGAGTTCATGCGCACCCTGTTAGGCAAAAATAATCACTTTCAATTTATCGTATTAACTGGGCATGGTGATGTAAAAACCGCGGTCGAAGCGATGAAGAGCGGTGCGTATGACTTTCTTGAAAAGCCATTCTCTACCGAGCAACTATTAAAATCGCTCAACAATGCCGGCGATAAACTGGTCTTATTGCAAGAAAACATCTGGCTAAAGAAAGAGCTCGACATGCAAACCCATGTCGGTCCAAAAATGATTGGTCACAGTCAAGCTATGGTCGACATTCGCCGTGCGCTGATAAGCGCCCCACTCCACCAGCCGCTCATTTTTGTCGGTGAAGATGGCACAGGGCGAAGACTCGCTGCTCAGTTTGCTCACGATATCCATGCGACCGCAGAAAGTGAGTTGATTGCCGCATCCGGTGAAGACTTATACGAGCTTTCACATGAAGCATTAGACAAAACCATACATCATCTTACAGACGGTAAAAGCCATTGCAGTTTGTACTTACACAGCGCCGAGCATATATCGGAAAAACAGTGGCAATGCTTGTTTAACCACCCGAAACTGCAACGCGTATTTGGTGCTGCAAACACCGTCGACAAAGGCATTGAAAGCTCAGTAAAGATGATTCGGATGCCGAATTTGAATGAACGCAAAGAAGACATCGGTCCCTTATACAAACACTTCGTGCGTCATGCAGCGAGTCGCTATCAGCTCCAACCCCCTCAGATTAGTCTGAATGAAGTGAAGCGGATTACGGAACTCGATTGGCCAGAAAACATCAAACAATTGAGGCAGTTTGCCGAATTAAGGGCATTGAAACCGGACGCGTTTCGTATGGAGGATTGGAACAGCGAAAAAAGCATTGAAATCCAAAGTATGACCCAACGCACAGAACACTTTGAATATTGCTTGTTGTTTGATGCCTTGCAACGACATAGAGGCAGACTCAAAGAGGTTCAACTAGAATTACAAGTGTCGCGCAAAACCTTGTACGACAAACTAAAAAAACATCAGTTGGACAAAACAAAGTTCAAGGCACAGTAAATGAGGGGGGACTTACCCCTTTCACACATTTTTATTAGCTGAGTATGCTGACATGCTCCGTTAATAATAATAAGATCAAAAAGATAAACCGTCTTTATAAAACAAGGAATGTGATGAGCCGAGACAACTACAACAAACTAAGCAGCGAAGAGCTGGATTTTGTTGACGACAAAACCGCTGCATTGCTTCTAAATACGCCAAATAGTGCCCGCTTAATGCTGTGGGTGATGGTGTTATTCTTTGTTGCGGCTATCGCTTGGGCGTCGTGGGCGCAAATCGATAAAGTAACCGTAGGGCAAGGCAAGGTTATCCCTTCCTCTCAAATCCAAGTCGTACAAAACCTCGAAGGTGGTTTGGTCAAAGAGATCTTGGTGAAGGAAGGTCAACGAGTCGAAAAAGGTCAGCAGTTGTTATTGATTGACGACACGCGTTTCCGCTCAGACTTCCGTGAACGTGAACAACAAGTTGCCAACTTGACGGCTTCCGTACTGCAACTTTCTGCGTCGATCAGTAGTGTCGAAGTCAATCGCGATTTCGATGACAGCAACTGGGAACAAAATGTCGTTCTTGATTACGGAAAACTGACATTCCCACCAACGCTTGAAGAAAATCAACCTCGCCTAACGCAACGCCAAAAAGCGGAATACCGAGAAGACCTAGATAATCTGCGTAACCAAATTTCAGTTATCGACCAGCAAGTAAAGCAGAAGCAGCAAGACCTGGTTGAGATCCAAGCACGTGTGAGTAACTTGCGCCAGAGCTATCGTTTTGCCAAGAAAGAGTTAGACATTACCAAGCCGCTCGCAGATGAAGGCGTTGTGCCTAAAATCGAACTGTTGAAACTACAGCGTCAGGTGAACGACACACGCCGCGAAATGACATCCAGTGAACTGAAGATTCCCGTAATCAAATCTGGTATCCGCGAATCCATGCTTAATCGTATTGATGTTGCTCTGAAATTCCGTTCTGAACAACAAGAGAAGCTCAATAGCACCCAAGACCAACTTTCTGCGCTCGTGGAATCGGCTGTGGGCTTGGAAGACCGCGTAAATCGTACCGTTGTGGTTTCTCCAGTGACAGGCACTATCAAAACATTGAACGTCAACACCGTTGGCGGCGTTATTCAACCGGGTATGGACATCGTCGAAATCGTCCCAACTGAAGATACCCTTTTGGTTGAAGCCAAAATTGCACCGAAGGATATCGCATTCTTGCGCCCTGACCTTCATGCCATCGTGAAATTCACCGCGTACGATTTTACCAAGTACGGCGGTCTTGAAGGGGAACTGGAGCACATCAGTGCCGACACCACACAAGATGAGGAAGGCAACAGCTTCTATATCGTGCGTGTACGAACTGAGAAAACCAGTTTTGGACAGGATGCAGACTTGCCAATCATTCCAGGTATGACGGCTTCAGTCGATATCATCACAGGTAAGCGAACCGTTTTGGAATACCTGCTTAAACCAATTTTGAGCGCCAAAACCAACGCACTTAAGGAGTAAGTGTCAGCAAGGACTCTCCAATGTATATTTAAGTGTTGATAAGTGGTTAAATAAAAAGCACTTATTTCTCACTGTCGAGCCTATTGGAAGAGTACACTTGTGATGTGAGTCGAATATGCCACCCAGATTGAAGCGTAAAGTTACATTATTAATCAGCATTAGTTGTTTTTCGTTCCAAATTGGTGCCTTGAACAACAAAGAACAAAGATGGGTCGATACGGTCACTTCAGTCTATGGTGAACGCGCTGGAATGCGCGTGAAAACCTGGCGAGATAATATCGACTTTTTTAAAACATTGGAGACTCATGAAAAGCTGGCAGGCGTTAACGACTTTTTCAATCAACTTTACTTCGTTGACGACATAGACCTATGGGGCAAAAAAGACTACTGGGCAACACCACTCGAGTTTTTAGGCAGCAATGCCGGTGACTGTGAAGATTTCACTATTGCCAAATACTTCTCTTTACTCGAGCTTGGCGTACCGGATTCAAAGATGCGTTTGATCTACGTAAAAGCCATCGAATTGAATCAGTTTCACATGGTACTCGCCTATTACCCAACCCCAAGTTCAGAGCCGCTCATTCTCGACAACATCAATCCAGAAATTGTCCGAGCCTCCAAGCGTAGCGATTTGCTACCGATTTACAGTTTTAATGGTTCAAACCTATGGCTAATGAAGTCTTCTGCTAGCGTTGGAGAGCTAGCAGGAAAAGCCTCACGTTTGAGCCTTTGGAATGACTTACGCTCGCGCGAACGTAAGTTGCAGTTAAAAAAACCTAAAATTAACTATGACGAGTGAAAAACATGACCCTATATAAGAAGCTTGTAGTGGGAATGGTTACGGTCTTTATACTCTTGATGGCATCAGTATTCGTAATCCAGTTCAACACTACTCGAGACAGCTTAGAGCAGCAGCAACGTTCAGAGGTCAACAACACCATTAACACCGTTGGTTTGGCACTGGCACCTTATTTAAAAGACAAGGATAAGGTGGCGGTAGAATCCGTGATTAATGCGTTGTTCGATGGCAGTACTTATTCTGTCGTACGTCTCACCGCGTTAGATTCGGATTACCAAATCGTACGCTCGTACCCAGTCAAACCAAGCCATGTTCCACAATGGTTCATCGACTTGAACTTGTTCAAAGCGATTCATGATAAACGCGTGGTAACCAGTGGTTGGATGCAACTTGCAGAAGTTGAAATCATCAGCCACCCAGGAGCTGCTTACGAGCAACTTTGGCAAGGCTTTATTCGCTTACTTACGGCATTTGGCATTATCTTCCTAGTGGGTCTGATTGCGATTTCTTACATTCTACGTCGCTCATTAAAACCGCTGGCTGCCATCGTGAAGAAAATGCACGAGATCGCCAACAACCAGTTTGGTGACCCACTAGCGCGTCCAAAAACCAAGGACCTAATTGCAGTGGTTGATGGCATCAACTCGATGTCAGCACAAATCGAACTGTCATTTAAAGAACAAGCCAAAGAAGCACAGCGTCTGCGTGCTCAAGCTTACCTAGACCCAATCTCCAAACTAGGTAACCGCTCGTTCTACATTAACCAAGTTGACCAATGGCTTGCAGAACAAACGCAAGGGGGTATCGCGCTACTCCATGCTGAATACATTGGCGATATTTACGAGACGAAAGACTATCAACGCGCTGATGCCCACGTGAAAGAGTTGTCTCAACGTCTGAAAAACACTATCGATGTACCAGGAGCGACCATTGCTCGTCTATCTAGCGACGAATTCGGTCTATTATTCCCACACATGGATGAGAGCGAACTGCGCATTCTAGCTGACAGTATCGTTAACTGTGTAAATGGTCTGAATACCGATCCTACCGGTCTTGCGAAACCAAAAGCATCACTGGGTGTTGCACACAGTAAAGATCAGAAAACGCGCACTGAAGTGCTATCGATGGTGGATAACGCCTTGTCGAAAGCGAAAGCGCAACCAGACAAAGCGTACGGCTTCGTTGGTGGTGAAAATACTTCTAACCTTATGGGTAAACAGCAATGGAAAGCGTTGGTTGAAGAAGCGATTCACAGCGATTGGATTAAATTCCGCTTCCAGTCTGCGAAAAATACTTGGGGTAAAGTGTTCCACAACGAGGTGTTCTCAAGCATCGAAAAAGATGGCGAGACTTACCGTGCAAACCAATACCTGTTTGCTCTTGAGCAGCTAGACGCAACCAACATCTTCGACCAATACGTCATTGAGTCGATGATTAAGATGTTAGAAAGCGGCGAGCTAAAAGAGCCAGTGGCCATCAACATCGCACAAAGCAGCTTGTCTCAACCATCGTTCATTCGTTGGACCACCAGCATGCTAGAGAAGCACCCGAAAGTAGCACCTATGCTCCACTTTGAGCTTCCAGAAGCGTGTTTCATTGACCATCCGCACCATACAGCCCTGCTGTGTAACGCGATTCGTCAAACTGGAGCAGAGTTCGGTGTTGATAACTATGGTCGTAACTTCCAGTCACTTGAGTACATTCAGGAATTCCGCCCGAATTACGTAAAACTGGATTACCTATTCACGCACAACTTGCACGACGAGAAGCAGAAGTTCACGCTGACTTCGATCTCACGTACTGCTCATAACTTGGGTATTACCACGATCGCATCTCGTGTTGAAACACAGATTCAGTTGGATTTCCTAACCGAACACTTTGTGGAAGTCTTCCAAGGCTTCATCGTCGACAAGGAATAAGAAAGGTATACCAAGGATGAAAGACCCTTTACTGAACTCGCTCATTTACGTTAGCCGATACTACGGACTAGCCAACTCACCGGAAGCCCTGATTAACGGTCTTCCGCTCTCTGATGGCAAGCTTACCCCGTTTCTGCTACCAAGAGCGGCGGAAAGGGCCGGATTGGTTGCCAAGGAAAACCGTGCAGATTTAGACAAGATCTCTAGCCTAATTCTGCCGGCTATCTTACTTCTTAAAGGTGGTGATTCTTGCGTTCTCAATAGCATTAACGTTGAGAAGCAAGAAGCTGAAATCACCACCCTAGAAAGCGGAATGGTGCCTATCTCCATTCCTCTAGAAGACCTACTTGAGCAGTACACTGGTCGCTATTTTTTAGTTAAAAAGCAATTCCGTTATGACGAGCGCTCTCCCGAAGTGCTCAAAACCAAAGAAGGTCACTGGTTCTGGTCAACCTTGTGGCAATCTAAACGCATCTACCGCGATGTGCTTATCGCTTCTCTCCTTATCAACATCTTTGCTATCGCTGCACCAATGTTCACTCGCTTGGTGTATGACAAAGTAGTACCAAACCTCGCATTTGAGACGCTATGGGTGTTGGCAAGCGGTATCTTTGTGGTGTTCTTGTTTGATTTCTTGCTCAAATCACTGCGTAACTACTTCATCGACGTGGCAGGTAAGAAATCCGACATCCTGATTTCCTCTAAGCTGTTTAGCAAAGTGATGGGCATCCGTATGGAATCCAAGCCGCCTTCTGTGGGTGCGTTTGCTCGCCACTTGCAAGAGTTTGAATCCATTCGTGAATTCTTTACCTCTGCCACGGTAAGTGCGTTGATTGACTTACCTTTCGCGATTCTCTTCCTGATTATCATCTGGTTAATGGCTGGCGACTTAGTATTCGTGCCTATGGTGGGCGTGGTGATTCTGATGATTCACTCCGCGTTGATCCAAGGTCCATTGCGCCGCTCGATTGAAGAAGGTTCACGTCTTGCTTCACAGAAATACGCTAACTTGATTGAGAGCCTATCTGGCTTAGAAACGGTGAAAATGCTGAGTGCACAAAGCCAATTCCAATACCGCTGGGAAGAAGCCGTTGCACACATGGCAAACTGGAACATCAAGAGCCGTCGTATCACCGACAGTATTCAAAATGCAGCAGGTTTTGTGCAGCAAAGTAGTAACGTCGGCATGATCATTTTAGGCGTGTACTTAATTGCGAATGGGGACCTCACCATGGGTGGTTTGATTGCTGCAACCATGCTAAGTGGTCGAGCGATTGGTCCTATGGTTCAGCTTTCTTTGCTTTCAACCCGATACAACCAAGCGAAGTCTTCGATGACCATCATTAATCAAGTGATGGAAATGCCAGACGAGCAAGAAGAAGGTAAACGCTACATTCACCGTCCTATCGTGCAAGGTAAGATTGAAATTGACCGAGTAACCTTCCATTACCCAGATGCACCAGTAGCATCGATTCGTGATTTGAGCCTAACCATCAATCCAGGTGAGAAAGTGGCGATCATCGGTCGTATTGGTTCGGGTAAAACCACGCTAGAACGCTTGATAATGGGTCTGTACAAGCCAACAGAAGGTCATGTGCGTATTGATGACACCGATATTGAACAGCTTCATCACGTGGACGTACGACGCAATATCGGCTGCGTACCGCAAGATTCGAATCTATTCTTCGGCTCGATTCGCGACAACATTACACTCGGTCGTCCACTAACCGATGATCGCGATGTATTAGATGCAGCAAACCGAGCGGGCGTCACAGCCTTTACTCAATCTGACCCAGCAGGTCTTGAGCGTCAGGTCGGTGAAGGCGGTGCGATGCTTTCAGGTGGTCAGCGTCAAGCGGTAACCATTGCGCGAGCGTTTTTAGGTCGCCCACCCGTGCTATTGATGGATGAGCCAACCAGTGCAATGGATAACCGTTCAGAAATGCACATCAAACATCAGTTAGCGCAGTTAAAACCAAGTGAGACGCTGATTTTGATTACACACAAAACCTCAATGCTCGACATTGTTGATCGCGTGATAGTCATGGAAAAAGGCAGCGTGATTGCAGATGGTCCGAAGGCGCAAGTGCTTAACGACTTGAAGCAAGGTAAGGTTCGCGCCGTCAGCTAGCACTAAACCGCACAAAAAATCAAAGCCCCGTTGAACTGAGTGTTTCGCGGGGCTTATTTATTGAAGGTGAGTAAACCAAAATAGCCAAACTCTTCGAGAAGTATCCAAACCAACACAAAGCCAACAATGGCGACAAGTCCCATGATAGCCCTTTCATCTTCTTCCACACATCCCTCCACTTTCCATAGCGCAATCAACTTGTCTAGATTAGCAGCAGCGAACACAACAAAGAGCAAGGTTCATTACGTCTCAATCCGGAACTGGGATAAAGGTCAAAATTTGTTCAACATAAATCTCATTCCGCAGTGAAAATAGTTAATTACTTGCGAGTCAAAATCGGCTATAACACGCGCCTTCTTAATATTCTCGAGTTGAAGAAATGAATCATTGGATGCATTTAGAGCAAATCAGTCAGTATTTCACGGCGGGCTCTATCGGTTATAAAGTGTTGATGGGCGTCATCATTGTGATCGCTTATCGCTTGCTAAAGAAGATCGCCAACCGCGCGATTCTGAATTTGGCAGAAGCTAAAGGCGTAAACAAAGCACGCTTGAGCTTTATTCAACGTTGCTTCAACGTCGCATTTTTGTTCCTGTTTGCTTCGCTATTCGCCATCGTGACCGGTATTGGTTATGGCGATGTGTCGCTATTCCTATCGTCTATCTTCGCGGTATTGGGGGTGGCTTTCATCGCTCAATGGTCGATTCTTAGTAACATCACGGCAAGCTTTCTGATCTTCTTTGTCTTCCCATATCGTGTCGGTGACCGAATTAAAGTCGTGGACAAAGACGAAGACATTAGCGGTGAGATTCAGGAAATCCGTATGTTCCATGTGTTGATCAAGCACGACAACGGCAACCTAATCACTTACCCGAACAACTTGATGCTACAAAAAGCGGTCTTAAAACTGGCAAAAGAAAAAGCCAAGCCAGAGGAGCCAAAAACCACCTCCCGCATTTATACCCGCAGAAAGAAATAGCCCACTAAAAAGCCGATGTTTCAACATCGGCTTTTTGTTTACTCGGTTTTTTTAAACACCTTCTTGACCTCAACCATGCTTGAGGTTTTAGCCTTATTCGCACGATTCAAGATCAACAATGAAAAAGGAACCATTGTGGCTAAAATTGCGATTATTTATTTCTCTAAAACCGACGTAACAGGTCAGCTTGCTCGCGCAATTGCTGCTGGCGCTGAACAACAGGGCATTGAACAGCAAGGTGGATTTGAAATTCTCTCTCACCGTATTCAAGGCAGTGAGATTATTGAGGGGCGTTTTGTGCACCCTAACCTAATGGATGAACTTGCTGAGTGTGATGCGATTATCTTTGGCTCTCCAACCTACATGGGCAGTGTGGCAGCACAGTTTAAAGCATTTGCCGATGCAAGCAGTGAATCTTGGTGTTACCAAAAATGGGCAGGGAAAATCGCAGCCGGCTTTACCAGTGGTGGGGCTATGAATGGTGACCAATCTTGCACATTGCAATACCTACAAACGCTCGCTAACCAACACGGCATGATGTGGGTCGGCTTGGACAAGATCAGCAATTCTGGTGAGCAAAACCTTAATCGCTACGGTGTGCAAGGTGGCATTGTTGCTCAAGGTGGTGAAGATGGTCAGTTATCTCTTTCTGATCTCGCGACAGCCGAATATCTTGGCAAACGAGTCGCAATGCTAGTCAACAAGCTCTCCACCCGCTAAGAGAAAAGAAGCCCCGCAAGACACCTCTTCGGGGCTAGATTTTAGCACTGGTTGGTTAGGTGCTATTTCTTGATATAGAGGTCTTTCGAGTAAATACGACCTTCTACGTTGTTTTTGGCAAAACCACCCACCGTAGGGCGAACCAAACGCGCTTGCATGTAATAGTAAATCGGCGCGATTGGCATATCCGTAGCTAATAGTTGCTCTGCTTGGTCATAGAAACCTTGGCGCGCTTTTTCATCGGTGGCAGCCAATGCACTGTTCATCGCGCTGTCATAGGCTTCACTACTGTAGCGAGCAAAGTTACCTGACGAGCCTGAGCGCAACAGACTCAAGAAAGTGGACGCTTCGTTGTAGTCTCCGCACCACGAGGCACGCATGACATCAAAATCCCCTTGCTTACGTGCGACCAGGTAAGATTTCCACTCTTGGTTTTCTAGCTCAACCTTGGCTCCCAAATTGTTCTTCAACATAGAAGCAATTGCCACTGCAATGGCTTTGTTGGACTCGCTGGTGTTGTACAGCAATTTGAAATCCAAAGGCTTATCGTCTCCGTACCCTGCTTCTTTCAACAGTTCACGCGCCTTTGCATCACGCTGTTTCTGTGTCCATGCGCTATATTCTGGCTGAGTTGCGTCAAAGCCCGCCGTGTATTGATGAGCAAATGTGTATGCAGGCAAGTTACCCACTTGAGTCACACCATCGGTGATCACATCACGCATGATGGAGTAAGACACAGCTTTACGAACTCGCTCATCATCAAACGGGGGACGAGTGGTATTAAACGCATAATAGTAAGTACAAAGCAGAGGCACCGCGGTATAAGCTTGTGCGTATTCTTTCTTCAGCTTTTGCGCCATGTGTGTAGGAACATCTGAAGTAATATCAACCTCGCCCACGGCATAGCGATTGATCGAGGCATTTTGGTTTTCAAACGGAATATAGGTTACCTGAGTGAGGTGAGCGTCTGCGCTATCCCAGTAGTTTGGGTTCTTCTTCAGTTCAATACGCTCATTCACCACCCACTTGTCTAGCACGAATGCACCATTGCCAACAAACTGCTTAGGATCACTCCACGGTTTATTGCTGCTCTCAACCGTTGCTTTGTGCACTGGCATCATGGAGGTATGCCCGGTCATTGCGACAAAATAAGGCACCTTGCTATCCAGCTCGAAACGTAGCGTGTGTTTATCGACAGCAGTCATACCGAGATCATCCAGCGGCTTCTTACCTTCCGCGACATCAGCAATGTTTTTGATCTTGGTGAGTTTGAGATACCAAACATTCGGTGATGCCGTTTTAGGATCCACAGCTCGGCGCAGCGAATAAACAAAGTCATCCGCTGTCACAGGATCGCCATTCGACCATTTCGCATCTTTACGCAGATGGAACACAAAAGTTTGGTTATCTTCCGTTTGCCAAGATTCTGCAACGCCGGGAACGATGTTGCCATCACGATCTTGGATGACTAAGCCTTCGAACAAATCGCGAATGATGTGCATCTCGGGTAAGCCTTCAGCCTTTGCCGGATCTAGTGTCGCTGCTTCGGCATCGTTTGCACGCACTAAATGTTGTTCAGATGCCAATTGCACGCCATCAGGTAGAGAGTCTGCAAACGCAGCTGCGGACAAAAATGGGGTCAATAAAGAGGAAATCACTAACGCTGTAGAATGCTTTTTAAAATCCATATCGTTCTTCGTTCTCCTAACACGTCTTTTGAAGCAAGTACCACAATTGATAATACAAGCATTGACGAACTTTAAGTGTTCGGTTTATACCCAAGTAATCTCAAAGTGCCAGTTTCAGCAACCATAACTTGAGTGATATCCAAATACTAATCGAACAATCAGGAGATTACGGTGAGTCTAATTCCAAGAACGGAAAGAGCGGCTTTTTTAATTTCGCCGATATCATATGGAAAATCGGTGTTGGGCGCGCCATTGCTGTACTTCCCTGCGCAAGTAGAAAGTAACTCCCGAGGTTTGATTTTAGCAGGCACACACGGTGATGAGACAGCGTCTATAGCAGGGCTATCTTGCGCGCTGAGAAGTTTGCCCGCTGAAGATTTAAAGCATGACGTTATTTTATCGATGAACCCAGACGCCAACCAGTTGGGTACACGAGCAAACGCCAATCAAGTCAACTTAAACCGTGCTTTCCCCACACAAAATTGGACAGAACACGGCACCGTCTTTCGTTGGAGTTCACACACACCCGTGAGGGATGTCAAAGTCAAAACAGGCAGCAAAAAATCGCTTGAACCCGAAGTCGACGCATTAATTAACCTGATTGAGAAACGCAATCCAAAGTTCGTGGTCTCTTTTCATGAACCCCTTGCGTTTGTTGATGATCCAGCCCATTCAGTGCTGGCGAAGTGGCTTGGAGAGCTGTTCAAGCTACCACTCGTCGATGACGTAGATTACGAAACTCCGGGATCATTCGGAACTTGGTGTAACGAGCGCGCATTGCCATGCATTACGGTTGAACTACCCGCGATCTCTGCTGATCTGACAATTGAACAGCACCTAGACGCATTTATCGCTCTACTGCAGCACCAACCAGACTTTTAATTTCTCATCAAGACGTCAGTTTGCTGTTGCATACGAATAATAGAGGGGGAACTGGGGACACAAAATGCATGTCCCCTATAAGAATTAGAACTTGTAGCCAACTAGAAGGTTAGAAGTTGTTGCATCGATACCAGCAAAATCTACAACTGAGATTTGAGCATCCAACGTAATTCCATTTTGGAACACGTAACCGCCTTGCACAGCGAAACCAGTCGAAGAGTCTGAGTCACTAACTGATGTGTATGCGTTGTACACTGTCGCTTCCGTATCAGTAGCAGCTAGACCACCCAAAATACGCCAACCGCTCATGCTCTCATAACCAACCATAAGGTTTGCTTGCGAAGCCTCTACATGCGCACCTAGATAGCCGATTGATGCACTGTCTTCAACGATGGTTGGAACATAAGAACCAGCGATCACAAGACCATTGTTAAAAGTGTACGAAACACCGAAAGATACACCGCTTTCCGTCGCCGCTGTAACATTATCAAGGGAAGTCATTGCGTAGCCAATATTTACACCAAAACCAGAGCGGTCGTATGAGGAGCCTTCAATTGTTTCTGCAGAAACAAAAGTTGAAGTAAAAATAGTAGCTAACGAAAGAGCAACAATTGAACGTGTCATATAATAAAAACCCAAATATGCGTGCGATGCACTGAAACGATATTCACAAAACGTGATATTTAAGGGGGGCGAATTATAGGCAACAAGTTGCTCCCTTCAACTAAACTCACTTATTGTTACCACAACATGTTGTTATTGAACAAAAAACCACCGAATCATCTATTGTTTTTAAAAAAATCAATAAATGCTCGTGTTCGTTTCGGTAGATGTTCACGTTTAGGGTAAAGCAGGTAGAGTGGAAGTATCGCTTTAGTGCGCCAATCGGGGAGTAAAGTGACAAGTTGCGCTCGCTCTTGGGGACTCAGTTTTTCTAGTGCAAACTCATCCAACATCGCGACTCCGCAACCAGCTACTGTCGCATCAAGCATCGATTGGACAAGATTAAAGCACAACACGCTGGATAACGTGACCTTAATGTCTTGTTGAGTTTGCTGATGATGAAAGTGCCATGTATCCAGATTCAATTCAGCATTGCGATAGGTAATGTGCTCTAAAAGATGCAAATCTTCTGGTGTGTTTGGTGATGGTTTTGTCGCTAGATACGCTTTGCTCGCGAATGGTTTACAGTGTAAAGAACGCAGATGGTGTCCGACATACCCTTCAGAGGGTGAGTCGGTAAAAAAGAACGCAAGATCAAACCCAGACTCGATCAAATCGAGCGGTGTTTCAGTGAAAATCACCTCAAACGTAACGTCGGGGAACTGCTGACGAAATGCAATTAATGAAGGGTTGAGTAACTCCGCACCAAATGAGGCAGAAGCAGCAATACGTAAATGCCCAGCAACCTTATCGGTCTCCATCACTTGTTCATTAATCTGTTCCACATTTTCCATTAAGCCTTTCACTTGGTGGTAGAAACGCTGTCCATCATAAGTAAGGTTAAATTGTCGCGTGGTGCGTTGGATAAGCTGAACAGAAAGTATCGCCTCCAACTGCCTAAGTTGACGACTCACATGAGCATTGGAACAGCGCAGCTTTTTAGCCGCACCAGCAATACTTTTCTCTTCGCACAGTGCAATGTAAATCGGTACGTAACTGAGCCAGTTTATTTCCATATAGTAATTATGAATCTCTAAAATCAATCTACTGGAAATAATAGAAAGGCTCTACACTGCGCACAACTTAAATTTTTGCATGGAGAATACAGATGAACGCTTTCGATACTTGGCTGAAAGGGCAAATCATTAAAGAACATGTCACCAACCCAAACATTGAAGTGGGTGAATACAGCTACTACTCCGGCTTTTACCATGGCAAAACTTTCGAAGATCAGGCTGTTCGTTATTTGATGGGCGACAGCGTGACACAACAAGAATGGCAAAACGGCGCATATGGCGAAGTCGATAAACTGATCATTGGGAAATTTTGTTCGATTGCCTCTGGTGCGACTTTTATGATGGCGGGTAATCAGGGACATCGTATTGATTGGATTTCCACCTTTCCCTTTTCCCCAGAAGAGTTTGGCAATGGGGTACAAAGCGGCTTTGAACGTGCCGGCGATACCATTATTGGCAACGATGTCTGGATTGGCAGTGAAGCCATGATAATGCCGGGCGTGACAATCGGTGATGGTGCAGTGATTGGTGCGCGTTCAGTGATCACTAAAAATGTCGAACCGTATTCCATTGTGGTTGGTAATAATCATGTGGTTCGCCTGCGCTTTGATGAAGAGGCGGTATCGATGCTACTAGAAATTCAGTGGTGGGATTGGTCAATTGAGCACATCAAACAAGCGATGAAAATCATGTGCAGTGGTGACGTCTTCGCATTAGGTGACTACTACCGTGAACACATCGCTTAACGACTTAGCATTGGGTCTGATTTGTTAAGGCAAAATGAAGCGAAAGCCCAGATAAATGGGCTTTCGTTCCTAAAGTTAAACAGCAGCCAGATCTTCTTCTTCCAAGGTTGCAGAGACTTTAATCTCGTATTGATTAAAGCTAAATACACAGCCGCCATGGGTACGTTTGGTGGTGACTTGCTCATCACCAAATTGAACCGTCACCCGAGTAAAGACTCGGTCAGTTGCTTCAACAATATTCTCTGCTAATGCGACTTCGAAATCTTGTTCAGTTTGCTCAAGCTTCTGCTTTACGTCTTCCAAACGAGTGTTATTTTGCGCCTTCAATACTTCTATCTGCGCTTGCTCTTCATCCGTGCGCTCTGCTTTAGGGCGTTTCTTAAACTCAAGTTCCTTTCGGATAACGTCCATGGTGCCTTCTTGCGCGGATTTATACTCGTCTTTTAGATTTGCAATACGTTCCTTAAAGACAGAATAATTTGCAAAGGCTTCAACCTTGGTCGCCGTATCTCCCTCTACACCCAATTGCGAACAGGAAACCTTACTGCCCACTTTTGCATCGCCGCCACTTAAAGTGCCGTTCTTGCCACTGGCATCAAGCACGATTAAATTGCGCCCACAAACAATGTCATTGTTCATGCTATGGACAGCAAGTTCTATGTCTTCACCAGATTGCAATTCACAATATTGGGCATAACTGGCACGAATCGATGTTTTGGTGCGCACATGGCAGCTTTTTGGCTGACCATCGCTCACTGTATGACCAATGATGCCCTTAGCAACTTGAATATCCCCTTCAGCTTGTACATCGGCAGATTCAATAAAACCACCCACTGTAATTGAGCCCGTCGCTTTCACTATCATGCCCGATTCGATGTTCCCGCCAATGATGACGTTACCTTTAAATTTCACGTGACCGGTGTTTACTCCGACACTATTGAGGCAAAGTGCATTGTCGACTTCGATGGTTTTTTCTTTGATCAGTGGTGTACCTGAAACAGATGCAAGCAGAAGGTTTGGATCGGACTTGCTGATTTCAGTGCCTTTACCGGGTTTAATTGGACTGTCTTTGCCCGCTTGTGGCGGAATAACGCGCCCTTGAACGGTGAAGCCCGGGATGCCTCTGGTCGCCGGAGTGCGGCGCATCACTTCATCCCCAATATCGACAGCGATGGTTTCACCTAAATTGCGTAGATCGATTTTGTCACTAGAGGATTGACCTTCTTTCGGCTTAAGGATGCGCTTAGTGATGTCTTTAACAAGTGGCGTGAAGATAGCGTCTTTGCCTTTAACAGGTTGCTTGCCAACCGCAACAGCTTGGGTGAAGGTTTCTCCGGGTTTTAGCTGTGTACTGACAACCAACACTTTTTTCAACGCAAGTTTATTGATGCCTTTGGAAACACGAGCATGCGCGAGTGCTTGAACAATTTCAGGACCTCTTAGTCCTCGTCCGCCATAAGCGCCCGTCACATTCATGCTGGCAAGCATGTCATTGTTGGAGAGTTCAACTTCCACCTGAGCGTTTTTGATCTGTGCAATCACGATCCCTTCATAGGCTTCTGATTTACGTTCACGCGCGCAATTAATGAATCGCACCACCTCAGTTTCATCGACAAACGCTTTGTCAGCTTCCATCATCTGAAGCTGCTCAGGCAATTCCTTTTGATTTAGCTCACCTCCGAGATCCACATCTCCCGGTAAGCGGGCAAAAACCTTTGTTTTATCTTCTGACCACTCCAGGCATATCTTCCACATAACCAATCCATCTGCTACCCATCACCACCTTCAGTCTAACCAAAATCATTTTCTGAACAAACCTCTCAATTCTAAGAATCAGGCTCACATCACTAAAGCATTAACAGGCTCAAAACTCAGGTATATAAAGCATTGAGCATAAAACTCATTTCAACAAAGCCATCTTAGACAAAATGCAATTTGGTTTAGAAAAGGTCATAAAATTGATTTACCTCCAGCCGTTTTCAAGCAAAGAAAATAACGAAAAGAGTTTTCTCAATACCGAATCAACTTCGACAATAGAATATTTCTTATATAGCTCAGAAAATCTTGTATACGGTCGTTTTCTTCTACCTGTCGCGCTGGCAACACCCTGGTTTATTCACATCTTTTTTTACTTTTAAAGTCATTGATTTAGTGACGATAGTCTTATCATTAATAATTTTTATAAATTTTTCCTCTGGAACCTATTTATTTTTCTGTTATATTCCGCCAACTGTCGTAATGATAATTATTATCACTACTATTGGTTAGGGAAGGAGTATCAAATCATGGCGGCTATCAGTTCAGCAAGCGCAGCTCGTATCGGTAACATGTACCAAGAGCACCACAGTTGGTTATCTGTATTTATTAAACGCCGTTTGGGGTGTCCTGAAGCAACTGCCGATTTAGTTCAAGACACTTATTTAAGACTCCTTACCCGAGGCAAATTACCTGAAGCGAAAGATTCGAGAAGATACCTTACTCATATCGCAAAAGGTTTGGTCATTGATCTTTACCGACGTCGTCGAATCGAAGCCGCTTACTTAGAACTCATCGAACAAGAACCTGTAGAAGTCGCTGGCTCTCCTGAAGACCAAGCTGTCGTTGTGCAAGCTCTGGTCGAAATTGATGCCCTTCTGCATCGTTTACCTCTTAAAGCTCGCCAAGCACTTTTGATGCGCCAATTGGAAGGCAAGAGCTATAAAGAAATCGCACTCGCACTCGACGTGTCAGTGTCTTCTGTCGAGAAATACGTAGCGAAAGCACTGCAGGGCTGCATGATGACCATGCTGAGTGAGAACGAATAACATGGAGCAAGTTTCTCGTGAATCCATCGAGCAAGCCTCTCTGTGGATGGCGCGCTTGTGGGCCGATGACGTAACACAACAAGACAGAGATGCCTTTGATAGCTGGAGAAGCGCCCACCCTGATAACGCTTATGCGTGGCAGCAGTTAGAAGAGCTGCAAAGAAAGTTTACTGGTATTCCAAACTCCCCGATCAGCCGCCAAGTGCTTGCTCCAAAACAGCGTGGTTTGAACCGCCGACAAGTCTTGATGCTTGGTGGCCTTTCTCTTGGCACGTTAAGTTTGATGATGTCTACTCATACCTCTCTTCCCAATGGTGCGGAGTACACTACAGCGACGGGTGAGGTGAAAGACATATTACTTTCTGATGGCACTCAAATGGCAATGAACACCGCCACCCGCGTATTTGTCGACTTTAACCAGCAAGAACGACGTTTACACCTGCTTGAAGGTGAGATTATGGTCACCAGTTCTCACCATCTCACCCCTTTCCATGTCACTACTCCGCAAGGTCGAGTCGTACCAATAGGCACCCGTTTCACCGTACAAAAACGAGACGACGATACGCTAGTTTCCGTTTATGAGGGCGAAGTAGCACTCTACCCTTTACTTGGTATGGGAGCACAGCACTTGCTTGCTGGTGAAAACGCCCACTTTACGCAACGTGAAACCTCGAACATACAAAAGAATCTCAGTGACGACGCCCTATGGTTAGAACAAAAAATCATGGCACAAGGGATGCCACTCACAGAGTTTATTACGGAGCTAAGTCGATACCGTCGCGGTATTCTCTCAGTCGATCCACAGTTGTCCTCTTTGAAGCTCACCGGGGTATTCTCGACAAAAAACGTCGACAAAACGCTTTTTAACATCAGCCAAATATTACCAATCGAAATCCGCTATCGGACACCAATGTGGGTCAGTGTGAAAGCAAAACCATAAAAAAATTTACGGGTTTAGACATCTCATTCGGTGTAAAGAGCAGTTAGTAGACCGATTAAGGAAAGCAAGGTGCCGCTCCCTCAACGACGCCAAATATTGGCGATAATGATTCAAGCCAATCTAGGATTAGCCTCTCTCATCACTCCTTTTGCCGCATGGGCAGAACAGTCAGTACAGTACGATATTCCACCAGGTAATCTTGACCATGTATTAAACCAGTTTGCGGTAGAGTCTGGTGTTGAGTTTTATCTCAATGCTTCACTTTCAGAAAACCTGCAAAGTCCTGGGTTAACAGGTAACTATGACCCCGAACAAGCATTGACATTGCTGCTGGCAAACACGGGATTGAATGCCGAGAAGCAGGCTGATGGTGTTTATCAACTTTCTCCTTCCTCTGAAATGACACTCGACGCAATTCAGGTAAGAACGAGTTTTGAAGATGCTTATTATCGCGATAGTGATGGTGAGATGGCGATCTATGACGCCGATGTTGCCAGTGCCTACATGGGCAAAGAAGAAATAGAACGCTTCAAAGGCGCAAGCGCTGCCGATCTGTTTACCGGAATGGCAAATACCTTTAGTGGTGAGGCTCGTAATGGCGGTGGAAGCATTGATCCTAATGTTCGTGGTGTACAAGGTTTTGGACGAGTCCCTGTCGTCATAGATGGCACAGAACAAGGCATTTCCGTTTATAACGGTTACCGAGGCGCTTCAAACCGAAACTACATTGATCCAAACTTGATTGGTGGTCTGAAAGTTTACAAAGGCGCACAGATCAGTTCGGACGTGAATACCTCTGTAGGGGGCGCAGTACAAGTCACGACATTGGAGCCACAAGACATTGTGCCTGAGGGTGATAATTTCGGTATGGAGTTCGTGGCGGAAAGCAGCAGCAACTCAGTAAAGCCCAACAAAGCTCGCTTGCATACAGGTAAACGGTGGCAAGATGTCCCAGTATACAATGAGTTAGGCGGCGTACCATTATATGACGACCCAGAAGTACGCTTTCAAACTAGAGATGATAAAGATGACAATCCGCTAAACGGTGAGGATACAGCTTATCGATTAGCTATTGCGGGCGTAAAACCAAAAATTGAATGGCTTGGCGCGTATGCATATCGTAATCGTGGTAACTACTACTCAGGCACAAATAAAACGGGTTTCTACTCCAAATCAAGAGATGGTAGCGGTAGCGAGATCGTTGCGGGCAGAAACCCATATTTGAAACCGGAACACATTGCATTGAGCCATATCCCTGGGCACGAAGTACCAAATACATCCTCTGAGATGGAATCGTTCCTATTAAAAACAACCATTAATTTTAGCGATTACTATAAGTTACAGCTGAATGCGCGCTATACAGAGAGTACTCACGGGGAAATCCTCGCGAGTCGTTCAGATTATCGAAACAGTGACGGTCTGCCTCAATGGCCGCTAGCGAATGCCAAGATGCAAGCTTACAGCATCAAGTTTCGAGCAAACCCAGAAAGCCGCTACATTGACCTCAGTACTAACCTATGGACAACGTTAACGGATTCCAGAAGCAATACTGGCTATGGCTTTCCCAATTTTGTGAACTTTCGTAGCGAGACACCAGATATCATCATCAACACCTCGACCGTCAATCGTGATGAAAACCGTTTTGGCTTTGATTTTAAGAACAAAATGCTATTGCTCGATAACTTGGATGTCACGGTTTCCGGCAGCTACATGAAGCATGAATTGACCCCAAAAGAAGGTTTGGAATACCTCATTGATTTCTACGGTGGTCCTGTGCGCTCGGGAGAAAGAGAAGAATATAACGGAGCCGCGGTCATCGAATGGCGTCCACTAGATGCCTTTATTATCAATGCTGGCGTGCGCTATATCAGTTATGAAGCCACCGACTTTTACATCGAGAATCGCATCAAAACGGGCAATAGCGACGATGTTGGTCTTAAAGAATACAAGAAAGATGGTTATCGTCTCGCATTTCAAACCATTGAAACTTACGCCCCTGAAGAAATCGCACAAAACGTCGCGAATGCTGAGCATGAAGTTCGTGCAACGTTCACAAAAAAGAACATAAACCGAGAAATCAATCGCCTGCAACATTTGATCACCACCGATCCCACCCAAGCTGATACTTACCGTGAAGAGTTAAAACTGCGTCAAAATGAGATCAACAACTTTGATTCACTGTTAACTGCAAAGTTAGAAGAGAAAACAACGGAAGCCAAAAACAAAACCAGTTTCGTTGAGGATCACCTAGTTGAATGGCGAACCAACAGTAAAAACGAACTGGATCTTGCTAACAACCCTTGTTTGATTGCCCAAAAGAAAGACAACTTTGTTGAAGGCAGCTGTAAAACCAAAGGACAAATTGATGGCAAGGACAACCGTAACCTCAGCTACAAGAACAGCGGCAGTGGTTGGATGCCCTCTCTTACCACAACATGGCTAATCAACGAAAACAGCCGTGCGTATGCTCGATATGCAGAGACACTGCGATTCCCAAGCTTATTTGAGAGTACCAGTGGATTTTCTGGTAACCCATCAGCATCAGTACCCCTTGAACCAGAGCGAGCGAAACTCTTCGAGGTCGCGTACATTCACTACTTTGAGAACGCAAGTGCAAAGCTCACTTACTTTGATCAAACGATTGATGATGTAATGGATCGCGATCGATCCAGTTTTTCATTTGCCAATCTGGATAGCCAACGCACCAGTGGTATTGAAATCAACGGTATGTTCGATAACCAACTGTACTTTGCCGATGCGTCATTGGCTTATAACTTCCGCAATGAGGTGTGTGACAAAAACTCTGCTGCTCAAGGCTTCGTCCCAGCTCTTGTCGATAAAACCACACCATCAACAGAAACGTGTGTTCGCGGTGGCTTCACAGCAGCAAGCTATCTGGCAGCACAAGCAGCACCAGAGTATTCGGGTAGCTTATTAGTCGGAGCAAGGTTCTTTAATCAAGCATTAGAAAGCGGGTTACGCACCAACTATGTTTCTGGCAGTCACGAAGATGAACAAATTAAACGAACCGATGTAACAACATTTGATGCTTACATTAAATATGCATTTAACGAACACCTATCAGCAGAGCTTATCGGAAGCAACATCACCGATGTTTATTATCTTGAAGCTGGATCGGTATCTGGGATGCCTGCACCAGGAAGAACGATAGGACTCAAGTTAAACGGACGCTTCTAAACCTTATGAACGCCCCTTAAAAAGAAAACGCCTCACCCGAGGCGTTTTCTTTTTTCATTTTATTTTTACGGATTTCCAATTGCTATTCGGTGTAGTGGATGAAACTTCATAAAGCCCAATATAGGCTTGGTGTCCCAAACACCACCAAGCCTATAGAACCGTATATTTAGGATGATTTAATGAAACCCAACATGAAATGGACGCTTCTTGCTATCACCATTCCTTCGCTTATCGCTTGTGGTGGTTCAGACTCAAACACTGCAGATTCACATAAAGCGCCTGTATCCGTTGTCTCTGGCTACGAAACAGCAAAAGTCGGAAACAGAATTCGTGTAGATGGACTGGGTAGCTACGGTGTAGACGCCAGTATCGCAACATACACTTGGTCTATCAGCAAAAAACCACAAGGCAGTAACGTCAAGTTAAATAACGTAAATGCGGTCTCTCCATACTTCACACCAGACGTGGCAGGAGACTACACCGTTCAGTTGGTAACAAACGATGGCAAAAAAGACAGTAGCGCACAATCGCTGACTATCACCGCAACAGAAGTAAATACCAACGTGGCGCCCGTTATTTATGCATCAGAAACCTACACGGCAGCGCTTGATCAAACCCTGAAATTAGACGCGAAAGCTTACGACGCTGATAATGATATGCTCAGCTACCAATGGGCTCTTAACTCAGCACCAAAAAACACCACGATGTCGTTGAGCAACGCAAGCACCAAACAAGCAACGCTAAAAGCAAACGTTGCAGGTGAATACAAACTAACTCTAACCGTCTCAGACGGTAAAGAAGAGACAACTAAAGAGATCACCATCAACTACTCTGCCGATAACGTAGCACCGGTTGCCATGGCAGGACGAGATACCACATTCGAATTGGGTGGAACCGCAACCTTAGACGCTAGCGCAAGCATTGATGGCAATGATTCAGGTATCACGTACCAGTGGGAATTTGTGTCCAAGCCTTCGGCAAGTACTGCAGAATTGTCGGATGCTACGTCAGCAAAACCAACATTCACCCCCGATGTCGAGGGTGATTATGCGCTTGCTCTAACCGTAAGTGATGGTGCTCTAAGCAGTGAAAAAGATTTTGTTCGAGTAACGGCATCGAAAGCAGGAACAAGCGACCTCGTATTGCACTTCAACGGTGAGAAAAAACAATGGCCGTTCGCAGAGGAGGTTACTCTGAATGAAGAAATTAAAGGTGAAGCGCCCAAATACGTACTCCTAGGGTCATTAACTCTTGAAGCCGTTGGACACGATTATGAGGTTCAGCAGATCTTTGCAATGGATGCAGTCAGCCTCACTCACGACGTTAAATTAAGCGGCATTGAAGATGGTAGCGTGCTACCTGTCGGCGATGAAATAGTTGTTAAGCTTTGGTCGGCGCCAACGCAAGGAAATACTGTTACATTGTCTTACGGTTTTATGATCAAAGATCAAACAGACTTTTATGCAGGTCTTGGCTACCACTTCCAAACAAACTGATCGTCCTGCACAACAATGACACATAAAAAAGCGCGGTCTCTCCGCGCTTTTTTACGGATATTCAAATCTCATTCGGTGTATCAGATAAAGCCTTTCTTTTACCGCGCCGCGTTATGGACCGCGCTTCTAATCAATTAGGATGAACTAAGATGAGTCTAAGCTCGAAATATACTCTCACACCATTGCTATTATTACTTCTTAATGGTTGTAATGGTGGCGGTGGGAATGATGCCTCTGAACCCCAAACGCCTAACAATCACCCCCCTATTGCGATAGCTGGGATCAATCAACATGTAAAGCTGAGTGAAAAAGTGGTGCATCTCGATGGCACGGGTAGCGTCGACTACGATCAAGACTCAATAGCCTTCTCTTGGAAAATGGTATCGAAACCCTTCAAGAGTAAGGCGGAGCTCATTAATCCAGAATCCAGAACTCCGCGCTTTGAACCAGACTTATTGGGCACTTACCTTGTAGAATTGGTGGTGAACGATGGCAAAACAGACAGCCGCCCTAACCAAGTAAAGATAGAAGTCATCAGGGAAGACGAAAATACACCACCAACGATTAAATTTACCAAAGATAAGTACACCGGTAACCTAACTCAGCAAATTAACCTAAACACAAGACCTCAAGATATTGATGGCGATAAATTGTCGTTTACATGGGAAGTGTTGTCCCACCCACAAGGCAGCAATTACTCTATAGCGAAATCGACTGTGTATGATTTCAACTCAATCAAGGCTGATACGGAGGGCAATTATGTGGTTAAAGTGACTGCATTCGATGGCTTTTCTGAAGCTTCCGCTACGACCACCGCTTCCTTTTTTTATAAAAATGTACCTCCACATGCGGAGGTAGATGGTTCAATGTTTTGGGTTCTTGATAACATGAGTGTCCCATTGAATGGCACACCCAGTGGTGATGCCAACGGCGATGTACTCACTTATGAATGGCACTTCACTAAAAAACCAAACGGCTCATCCGCCGTCATCGATGATCCTTATGCTGTGCTAACTTCATTTTCGCCAGATATCCCCGGGGATTACGTCGTCAGTTTAACCGTAAATGATGGCGAGTTTTCAGATAGCCATTCTGTGGGAGTTAGAGTAAGAGCGATTTCTGAATCCCAACCGCACACCAAACTCACACGCGGCTCAGATACCACTCCTTTGCGACTGCCTCACAAGCAAAATGACGTCATCGATAAAACATCCGATACGGGTCCTATTCCTAACTATTACACTCTCGATAGCTATACTTTTGAAGCAGTAGGAAAGCCAATCACCATTACTCTCGGAAAGTATACGCTTAGTAGTAGCAGCGACGATGTAACACCAAGGATATTAGTTGGCTCTCAAAGCTACTTTAGTAAAGACCTCCAAGATAACGATGTTATTATTGTTATCCCCGCTGGTGACAGCTTAACCTTCCAACTACAAAGTCCACCGACCAACGGCAAAGTGGCAAAAGCCTCAATGGGCTTCAGCTGGAGTCTTAACGGTCCTAATGACTTTAGTATGGTTGAAAGAATTTCCACAACGATTGAATTTACCAGCCGTTAAAACACAAGCAGCTATCAAAAACGCCCACAGTTGTGGGCGTTTTGTTTTTTATTCGCTAACAATTTAAAAAATCACAAACTTATTTACGGGTTTTGTCTCCTATTTCGGTGTACTAAATGAGACCGCGTTAGTCATCTGTCGCGCGCACCGGATGCACTGGCATGGTCTCTTTCTTTAACTATTTCAATCAACAAAAGGAAGAGACAATGAAACCACTTCAACTTTCATGGATTGCAGCAGCAATGATTGGTCTAAGCCCACTTGTTCATGCAGGATTTGATGGCGCGATCAGTGATGATTCGCTTCGCCAAGTAGGAGAATCAGAAGTTTGGGTCCCATTTATTCACTCTAAAGGCAATGCAGGCATCGGTAAAACAGGTGGCAAACGAGTGGACTTTGAAGGTCTAGCTGGTGGTATTTTTGATGACGAGCGAAATGGTGTTCACACATCAGGCAGCAAACATTTTCAAGACAATTTTTACAGTTTTGTCCAAGTAGCGAATCAAGATGTGTGGTTTGGAGAATGGTACGAAGGTAAGAAAGATTCTGAGTTTAACAACCGTACCGTTTACTACGTCGGTAATGATGCAGGAACGACTGTACCAACCAGCGGCAAGGCGACCTACAACATTACTGGTATTAACAAGTTCTCTGGCGCAAACAAACTTTCAGGTACGTTTAACGCTGATTTCGGAGCCAAAACGCTAGACGGTTCAATCAACAATAGCAACCTAACGGTAAGTGTAGACGCAACGATTAATGCAGCAACCGCAGCATTTAATGGCACTGCTCAAGCTGTACAGAATGGCACAACCACGAATGGCGCTTCTCAAGGTCACTTCTTTGGTGCGAATGCTGCTGGCTTGGCTGGTATCGCCACCTTTACCAACAATAGCGATCTAGACACTGCTTTTGGCGGCGAGAAAAAATAACTCTCGATTCAATGAGTGATAACCAAGAAGCAGCCCGTGCTGCTTCTTTTTATATGGAATATTTATGGCGGTTAGAACCTCTTACACCATCGCTCTGACATTTCTGTTAGTGCCGTTGTTTTCTTTTCCCGTTGTAGCCAATGACCAAGATACGAATCTTCGCATTCAACAAAGAGATGCGCTATCAGCACAAGAAAAAGAAAAGCGTCTCCTGCAAGAAGAAAAAGAACTCGAATTACAGAGGTCGAAGCAAGCTCAGGAACAAAGCTCGTCAGATCAAAGCAACGACAACTTAGGGCAAGCGCTTTACCTAGCAGTTAAAGGAAAGCAATGGTCACAAGTAGAAGTACTATTGAACCAGTATCAATCTTCACCCTATACAGATCCTTTACTTATCCATTATGCCCAAGGCGGTCTATCACGCTATTTAGGTCGTTTAAGTGAAGCAGAGGCAGAGTACCGATCGCTTTTATCCTTATATCCGAATTTTCTTCCCGCTCAGTTAGAGCTTGCTCGCGTTTTGTTTGAGCGTAAGAAAAACCAAGACGCACACACCCTTTTCTCACAAATCAAATCTACTCTCCCTACTGATAACCCAAGGGCTGATGGTGTCAGACGTACTCTCAATGCCTTTATATCAGCACTAGAGCACAGAGATGCATGGCAAGGTGCGATCAGCTTTGGTCCAACTTTCAATGACAATCTCAATAGCAGCTCAGAAACCTATACTTGCTTAGTCCGTCATGAGACAGGAAAGTGTTTATTTGATCGAGTAACACCGGAAAAACAGAGAGCAGCAGGGTTAACTTTTAATGCAAGTGCGAATAAGCGCATTAGCTTCAAAGGTCATCATGGTATGAGTTTGCAAGCGCTGACGTATGGTTCTCGTTACAACAATCACAGTGAATACAACGAGCAAACAGCGAATGTTAGCTTTGGTTACAGCTTTCAAGACCAGCGTCATAGTATCTTGGTTGCGCCGTTGATCGAGTACAGCACATACGCAGATAAGAGTTTGTATTGGTCAACAGGTCTAAAGTTGAATGGATTCCATAGCTTAGACTCGAAAAGCGCATTGAGATGGGAACTAAAAGGCGAATACCAAGATTACCGTCCAACAAAGCTCGACTATCAATCAGATTGGCAATGGAATGCAAGCATCAACTATTGGCACCAGTTGCCACAACAATGGCTCGCATTCGGTGGCATAGACTGGACGCATAAACAAAATGATCAAGATGTACATGCTTACCAGCTCTATGGTGGTCGAATCGGAGTCGTGAAAAGCGTCGAAGGTTGGCTTGACGCTAACCTGTTTGCATCACTGCGAGAAAGGCAATACGAGGGATATAACGCCCTACTCGATGCAAAGAGAAGAGACACAGAGCAAAACTATACTGTCACATTTTCCTCTCCAAAGTTGGTTTTTTGGACGTTGACACCCATTCTAGAGTGGACTCATAAACGGGTAAACAGCAACGTTGATTGGCTGTACACCTATCAGCAAAATGAGGTGAGCGTAAAATTTGAAAAGCGTTTTTGACTCTAAAATCACGGCAAACATGCTTTACAGTGTAAATTGACCCAAATATTTAAATTTATTTTACGGATTTCGTTACTTCATTCGGTGTAGTGGATAGAGCAGGCGCGAAAAGGTTATTTGCGCCATCAGTCATTTTCACAACGAGCAATGGATAATGAATAAGCGTTTTTTTCTCCTAGTGTCGGCATCTTTTAGTCTGGCACTTCTTCCCCTTTCTTCTTCTGCAACTGAGTCAACTGGTACTTCTATAAATAACTCAGTCACCGAAACACAAATAGCACCACCTTCTAACCCGCTCATCACCCACGATTTATCCCCAATGGGTATGTACCACGCTGCTGATTGGGTGGTAAAGGGAGTGATGCTCTCACTGCTTGCCGCATCCATTTTGACTTGGGCAGTTTTTCTTTTTAAACAAGTACAACTGATGAAAGCAACACGACGCACACAAAAACTACTTACTGAGCTTGTTGATGCAGAGTCATTGGAAAATGCCAAACAGACCACTCAGCCTTTTAAAGGCGTAGAATCCTCACTAATTTCAGCAACGCAGCATGAATTGCAACTCTCTTCTCTAGGCTCTGCTTCAGAAAATGGCATTAAAGAACGCGTACAACTGCGCTTAGAAAGAGTGCAAGCTGAATTAGGGAGAAGCATGACTTCACTGACCGGCATCCTCGCAACCATCGGCTCCGTCGGTCCTTTCGTTGGATTGTTCGGCACAGTTTGGGGCATCATGAATGCTTTCATCGGAATCGCAAAATCTCAGAACACGACGCTAGTGGTGGTCGCTCCGGGGATCGCAGAAGCCCTCCTTGCCACGGCAATTGGTTTAGTGGCAGCAATTCCAGCAGTGGTCATCTATAACTACTTCACACGTAAAATTTCTGGCTACAAAGCGCAACTCGCCGATGTCTCCGTAGCATTGATGATCTTGGTTAGCCGAGATTTGGATCAAAAGCGAATGCAATCTCACCAAGAACACAACGACACAGTGCTAAAGAAGGTGGGTTAAGCCATGGGATTTAAGCCAGCCTCAGACAGCGATGATATGGTTGAGAATCATGAGATCAACGTGACACCTCTGGTTGACGTCATGTTGGTGCTCTTAATCATAGTGATGGTTGCCGCCCCATTAGCGACAGTCAACGTTGCAGTCGATTTGCCGACGTCATCTGCAGAGCCTCAGCCCCAACCTGATAAACCAGTTTATCTCACGATTCAAAAAGACCTAACCTTAGTTGTGGGAGAAAAGCACGAGACTTCGCTTGCCGATTTGAAGCAAGCCCTAATACAAGCCAAGGTTGAACCAGACACTCGGATATTTCTTCGAGCTGACAAATCTCTGAGTTATCAAGATTTAATGAAAGTGATGAATGAAATGGTCGCTAGCGGCTACAACCAAATTGCATTAGTTGGTGTAGAGCAAGCGTCGGGAGCGCCACAATGAATGCTCTAGCGGGACCATCTTTTCGTTATAGCTATAGGAAAAAACGTTTTGTTTTAACGGCTATACTACTGAGCGCCTCTCTTCACGCCTTAATAGCCATCGCTTACATGTGGACACCTGAGTATGACTTTTCCTCTCCGCCACAAGCGATACCGATTACAGTGAGTATCGTAGCACCAATGGCTGCCCCCAAAAACACGGTGAAAGCGGTTGAAAGTACAGTGCAACAAGAAGAGTTAATTCAACAAGCCCGTCAAGAGCAATCCGTAAAACATAAGCCCGAACAAGAGCAGTCTCCAGCTTTAGTCAAATCCAAACAACCGAGCACGATTGCTGCAAACACTGAAAAGCCAATAAAAACAGAGAAACCAAAACCGAACAGATCAAAACCAGAACCAGAACCAGAAAAGCAGTCAAAGAAAAAACAACCTGAAATCAATCAAGCCGCCAGTTCAAAACCTAGCTTGGAGACGAAACGTGAATCCAAACAAATCAGCGCACTAAGGCAGGGTCAGCAATCCGAAGCAGGACGAGCGGCAAAGGTAAGTTGGCAACAAGCTCTGCATGCACACCTAGAACGAGAAAAACGCTATCCAAGGCAAGCACGTCGACTTAAGAAGAAAGGGATGCCAGTGATTCGCTTTACCATGGACAGGGAGGGAAATGTTCTCGATGTAGAACTCGTAAAAAGCTCAGGAACAGCATCATTAGATAAAGAAGCGATTGAGCTTGTAGGACGAGCGCAACCGTTAGTAAAACCACCTTCAAGTGTCAAAGGCGCTCGCTTGACACTAACTCTTCCTATCAATTTTTCGTTCTAGCCAGCCTGAAAAACAAAGGAGAGAATTTACAGTGTAAACTCTCTCCTCTATCTAAATTCCTATCTATTCCACTTTACAGTGTAAATTACAAAACCGCGTATCGTTTTACACTGTAAATTTAGCGATTAAAGCTTGAAGCTCTTTGCGTATCTCAGCTTCGATTTGCTTACGTCCCGCCAATCCAAATTGTTTTGCGCACTCATTCCAATCTTTGTTTAAGAGTGACTTACTGATCAGCAGGTCAGAAACATCAACCAAACCAAATTGAAGTAACCATTGTTGAAGCCATGTCGACACAGATTCAAAGCTATTACCACCTTGAGCATAGCACTCCACCAAAGTGAGCTTCGCCTTATTCAACGAGACAGCTTGAATTGGTTGGGATAACAACGTACGCATTAAACTCGGCTCAAGTCGTGGATAAATCGCAGAAGCACTCAACGACAATAATTCTTCAAATAGATGCTTAGACTCTTCAATCCAAGACTGCTGTTGGGCGTTACAATTGCGAACCATCAAAAGTGAATAGCAGCCACTCGCAGCGTCACGCATCGTTCCAAGTCGAATCGACTCATAGCCCGAGCGTTGCCAGAACTTTATGAGTTCTTCCGTTGCACCAAAGCTGGTGGACAAATAGGAAATGTGAGATGGCGTTGATTGCTCCAGCAATGACAACATATGTTGACCAATTCCTCGCCCTTGCAACTCTGGATGAACAGCGATACGCATCACACGTAATGTAGAAAGCGCGCCGACTTCTGAGTAGCCAAGCTGGTTAATAATGGTAATGGGAGCTAAATGCCCTTTTGGACGACGCTTGCCAAGCTGGATATCTTTAATTAGATTTTCGGCAAAGTTGCCTTCTTCCACGGTTAAAATCACACCGGCGATTTGACCTTGGTACTGAGCAACATAAACCTGACTGTTTTCATCTTGCAGCAAGTGAAGTAAATCATTAGGCGCCGTTTGATAATGCGCGTTGACCAATAGCGCAAAGCACGTTTTCAATACGGAAGGATTAGAAATCAGCTCGGACTTACGGAGATTGACCAATGCAATTTCACCAAGCTCTATTCGCTCAAACGGTTCAAGCTCTGCATTCAACAAAAACGCCTCATACAGCCACGACTCTAGGTTGTCATTTGTACTCCAACGGATAGGCTGTTGAAGGTGGTGGCTTTTCATTCCTGGTCTTTGTTCTTTCAACCACTCAATAAACTTAAGCGTAAACCCTCGACCACACCCTTCATAACCATGTATCGTGCTCGAAAAAACCAAACGATGATAATGTTCCGTAATTTGCTTGAGCATTGGTACAGGGATCGCCGCAGCTTCATCCACTAACAACAAGTCACATTCCGGCATAGACGAAAGCAGCTCGTCTGGGGCAATAAATTGGATGTACCCCTGCCCTACTTCCAATCGATCTTTCTTAACTCGTTGCGCTGTTGAAAGTAATCGCAATGCATGCTGATAGATGGGTTCAACAGCTTTAATGCTTGGTGCGGTAACTAAGATACGCAGCGTCTTTTGCTTAAGAAGCTGTGCACAAGCGATACCTAAAGCGCTGGTTTTTCCACGACCACGGTCAGCAGTCAACACCAATGGACGCTTGCGGTGTCCCGTTACTACTTTCTCAACTAATGCTACCGCTTCAGTTTGTTGCTCAAACTGGTTTTCCTTCGCGCCAAATTGTACGCTCGATAGTGTCGGCAACGGAAGACTCTGGTCTATCACAGTCAGTTTTTGCCAATGCATTTGCATCCACAAATCAGCTTCGCTTGGTTGCTCTTGTTTATTGGCGATAACAAGCAGCAATCCACCGCCAACTAAAGCCCCAAGAGCAGCGGTAAAACTGTTGGCATCGACGCCTTTTCTCGCATCAAACAATAAAACATCGCACTCACGACCAAGCAACATATTGCCTTGTTTGCCAGACACACAAAAAGCCCCTTCAAGGGACCAATCACCAACACAGAACCAAGTCTGATCCGATTGATGTTTGTAAAAGTCAGCAATTAGCGCATCTTGCCATTCGGGTTCACCATAGATAGCCACGCCACGACGTTGAAACGCATCATGAGATTGAGTTTGAAGTTGAGAAAGGAATTCAGATTGAGCGAGCATTACGTATATCCGAGCATTAAACTGACGCCATGTTATCACATCTCGATTCATGGAGACTTTGCCAAATTGCAGACATAAAAAAACCGCCCGAAGGCGGTTTCAAAGAAGAAGATATTTACTTCATTTTACTCTCAACGAAAGCAAGAATTTCTTCCATCAAGCTGTCGTCAACTTTCTTCAAGTTAAGAGCAAGGTTATTGCCTTTGCGGCTGTAGCTTGCACGCCCTTTAACAAGATCAACTTTTTCAGCTTTCTTAGCTGGCTTCGCAGGTGCTAATTCTGCAATCCAGCTTTCAATGCTTTCTGTCACTTCTTTTGTCAGACGAGCAACACCTTGAGCTGTGCTACGTTGCCACAGGTAGCCTTCAGACGTACGGCATTTATCCAGCAGATTTTGTTGCTGTTCACCAGTTAGTGATGAGAATTGCTTGTGCAGCTTCACTATCGTTGGACGACCTAAATCGCCAACATTCGGGTACGCTTGAAGAAGCTCTAACGGTAATGCCGCCGCTTTTAACGCACCACTCACCAATGCTTCGCTGCACTGGAACATTTTTGCCAGTGCTTTTTGGTCTTCTGCTTCGCCGCTTTCTAACTTCGCCTGCATCTCTTTACCTTTCTCGTAGAGAGACAGTGGCTTGTGCGCGTTTGCAACATCAGAAAGGAATTTCGCGTGGTCTGTGTTGATGCCGTCACCAACGTAAACCAAGAAATCTTTGCCCGCTAAGATACAAGACATACGACGGCGGCTACCATCTAATACTTCAATCTTGCCATCTTGCGTGCGACGACCAACTGCTGGATATTGTTGACCACGTTCTTTCAACGTCACCAACACATCCGATAAAGCGTGTTCGTTTAGGAAAGATTGCTCACGAGCGTTTTCTGCAAATACGCTCGTGTCTGTCGCCACTTTATCCGCAGGGATTCGTACCAATTCAAATTGCACAGTATTCTCACCAGCGACTGCTAGTTCGATAGTTTGTGCTTTGTCTTTTGCCGCCGTTTGCGCTTCTTGAGGTGTCGCAACACGACGCTTATTGGTTTTACCAAATAATTTCGCGTTTAATTCAGACGTTTTCAATGCCATTTATTCATTACCCCTGATTCAATGACGGCCAGTTAGAGTGCAGTACGCGCTCTAGTTCTAATGCACTCTTGTGTACCGCATCTTGTGCAGTTGCGAGTGTTTTCTTACCACCTTCGAAGTCGCCTATGGTTAAGTCAAACACAGTGCTGTAGGTATCAGCACAGGTTTCGAATGCACGACTGCGAGGAATGGTAGCCATCATAACTTGGTCACCTAGAAGATAGTTCATTTCAGTTAGAACAGAAACTTGCTTCTTGTTGTCGTCTTCAAACATAGTAGGCATAAGACGAACAAACTCAAGACCGTTCCAATCTTCAGGGAACATCTCATAAACCGTTGGTAGGTGTTGGAAGAAGTTTACTGTCGAAGCCCAGTCAAGACGCTTCGCCGCACAAGGAATCAATAGCGCGTTCGATGCGTACATTGCGTTCCATACTAGCGGGTCAACGTGTGGACCGGTATCAATCATAATTACGTCGAAGTCATTCGCGATCTTGTCAATCAACTGCTCTTTCAGCAGACGAACGATATCTAGCGATGGGTCTTCAGAGAGTGTTTGCCACGCTTCTGCGTTGAACATTGCGTCTTCTGGGAAAGCAGAAATCGACTTCAAGTTCGGATATTGCGTCGGCAACAGTACGTTCTTGTGAAGGAATTCACGATCAATTTCAACACCATCAGGCACGTTACCCAACATGATATCGACAGCAGAATAGATGTTGTCGTGTTCTGCCACGCTAATTTGTGGGTTCAAAAACAGACGCAGAGAGCCTTGAGGGTCAAGGTCAATCAAACAAATACGGTAGCGTTTATCTAGGTTTAGAGCCAGACACGCCGCCAAATGAACCGCGGTCATCGATTTACCCGTACCACCCTTTTGGTTTTGTACGTTGATGATCCATGGTTTATTTTCAGAATTCTTTTTGCGTTCATGGAATTTTGGCACTTCCGCCGCATCCATTAGCATGTGCGCTTCTTCAAGCGTGATTGAATAATGGTTAGCATTATTCTTTGTAAATTGATGACCTTCCGCTTCCATCTTGCCGATAGCATCGTCTAGTTTACGACGAGTTAAACCAGAGCGGGTTTCCATCATTGCCTTAGACATTGGTGGGAAGTAGTTGTCACTACGCTCTTCCAAAACAATCTCAATACGGTCAGCTTGAACTTGTTGCGTCAGCTCTGCTAATTCCTGGAGATTTTCAATCGTTGTTTCTCTTTTCATGCCAAATTCCGTTGGAAGGATATCTGCATTTCATTGTACAGCACTACAACACAAAAACAACAAAAAGGTGCACAAGCATTTTGAATAACCATCACATAAAAAACACTCACAAACGCCAGTTTTATGATTTCACCATCAAAACATCACAAAATTTAATCAAAAACCTGCGAATAAAGTGCTTCAAACTCGACTAGATTTAAAATGTCACACTGTCACTTATTTACAATGTAAATAGCATTAATCTCGGAACGATTATAAAACAACGCTAAATTACGGATAGTGTGAGATGAATCTTATGTTGGATGATTTTCAGTGTCTCTTTAAAGAAATGGAAAAAAACCACACCTTGATCATGCATCCAGTACGTTAGAACGTATATTTAAGTGAAATGAAGCGGAAGTATGATCAAGGGGAGTTCTTGATCATACTTCCGGTACTCACACCAAAATCGAAAGCATGATCAAGGAAATCAACGCATCATTTACATTGCAGCTCGTTTTTTCAAACGGATCAATTTACCGGAAAAATGATCAAGTGAATTAACCACTCGGAAGCATGTAATTCTCAAGCTAATTTACGGAAGAATGCAGACAGACTGGGGGATAGAGGCAAAAACGAATATAAAATCACGGAACGATGAAAACAAAGCGAATGCAAAATGTAGAAACTCATCTGATGATCATGCTTCCGTTTAATTAACGCTAATCATTAATAAGAGGCACAACCAGCAAAGTAGAGTAAGTTTTCATCACATGCGCAAATAATATCCAACTCAATGAACAGAACGATAAAAAACCTCTCTCTTGATCATCGATCCGAGTGTAAAATGACAATGTTTCAATATGCAGAAACCGAAAGTTTTCCATTTGAACCGCTAGGATCTGTGGATAAGTTGTACAAACATCATGATCATCGTTTCAAGGCTGTTTTGATCATCTTTTCAGAAACTTAATGATCATGCTTACGACGTTTTGTGATCATGCTTTCCGGCTCATGTTGATCATCGTTTCGATATAATCATGATCATAGTTCCGTTAATGAACTTTTAAATATCATTATAAAACAAAAACTTACAGATCTAAAAATCTCCAGATCATTAGATCATATAATCAATTAAGATCAGAATAATCAGAAAGATCAGTTATTTAAAAACCCAAGATTTTTTCTTTATTTATGATCTGTTTTTCTTTATCCTTCGGAACCATAGCAAAACTACGGCTAGTGTGATCTGGATCTAAAATGACGGCTGATGAAAAAATTCTGATTAAAGCGCCAAGAAGCCATAAGGATGGGCACCTTTTTGAGGTACACGAATCTTCTGCAGATTGGGTAGAGCAATACCAACACTTCAAAGGGGTAACCAAAAGCATCTTGGAGTTACTTAATCTGATCTCTTTAAGAGGGTTCAGCAGCAAAGATGGTTTGGTATCTACAACTGAAATTGTTGAAGCGACAGACGGTCAATTGACCAGAGCGGCATTACAACAGCGCCTGCGTGCTGCCGTTAACATTGGTTTGTTTACTCAAACACCAGTGCGTTTTGAAGAAGGTCTCGCAGGTAAAACCATGCTGCATAAGTTCGTTAACCCGAATCAACTTATTTCAGCCTTAGGTGCCACCAGCTTAGTAACTGAAAAAGTTCGTCAAAACGAAAAGCAAAAACGTTCTAAAGCGCTAGCACAAACTCAAGTGAATAAACGTTTACTGAACGAACATGGTTTAAATACTCCGCCGATGATGAAAGATGAAGCGGATCAATTTGTTGTTTCACCAACCAATTGGGCAGGGATCATCGACCAAGCTCTCGCGCCACCGCGTACTCGAAAAAGTTATCAAAAATCCATGGTGTCGATCTCTGGCACAAAAGCAGTGATTGAAACTCGATCGTCTAAAAATATCATGACGGTAGATGATCTGATGACTTTGTTTGCTCTGTTTACTCTAACGGTGCAGTACCATGATCATCACAAAGATCAGTACCACATGGATGCGGCGCATGTTCCAAACAAAACTCCTCTGTACATTACTGATATTCTGTCGTTACGTGGCAAAAAAGACAGCGGTCCGGCACGAGATTCCATTCGTGACAGCATCGATCGTATCGAGTTTACCGATTTTCAATTGCATGAGCTGACAGGGCGTTGGCTTAGCGAGAACATGCCTGAAGGCTTCAAGAGTGACCGTTTCCGTTTCTTAGCGCGTACTATCACGGCATCGGAGGAGGCTCCAACAGAAGGTGCTGATGGCGAAATTCGTATTAAACCGAATCTGTATATCTTGGTTTGGGAGCCATCCTTCTACGAAGAACTGCTTACGCGAGATTATTTCTTCCTGTTTCCACCAGAAATTCTGAAGCAGCACACTTTGGTGTTCCAACTGTATTCATTTTTCCGTAGCCGCATGGTACGTAGACATACGGACTGCATGTTACTGAGCGAATTGAACCAGAAATTAGCGCGCAATATTGAGTGGCGTCGTTTCTCCATGGATCTGATCCGTGAATTAAAACGACTATCGGAAGGGGCTGGGAGCGATGATCATTTTGTTGTGAATCTTTGGGGATATCACTTGACGATCGAAGCGATGATCGAAAACGACAAGGTGATGGATTACCAAATCGACATCAAATGCGATGTGGAAGAGGTACTGCGTTATTCTCGTGCTCGTACAACCAACGCAGGAAAGCGCAATATGGCGCCTACACTGCCAAACCCACTTCGCAATGAGATGGTGACCAGGCAGCAGCTAGATGAGCTCTCAGGTATCATAGACGGCGAATTTGAGCCTATTCAGCGTAAAGCCCCGTCTCCACGTGGCAATTTAGGTCGCCGAGTGAAACAGAAAAAGCACTTGGTAGAGATCAATGCTGACGAGATAACCATAACTCTATCTAAATATACCTCTCCAGAGGCTCTAGAACGCAGTATAACGGCTTTATCGGCGATGACAGGGCATTCGTATGCCTCGATCAAAGAAGAGTGTTCTGACTTCATTGAGAAGCTTGATTTCTTGAGAGTAGGGGATGCACCGCTTCCATACGAGACATTAAGTAAGACAGTCGAACTGTTTAATAACCAAAATGATGTCAAACATCTCACCATTGAACGTTTGATTGCGGGCTTAGCTGTCCGTCGTAAGGTATGCCGTCAGATCTTTGAAGGTCATATGGATGAAATGGTATTCAGAGCACTTGATGAGATGGCTATCTGATATCAACCAAGCGGATACTTATCGAGTGATAAGCATGAGTAATTGATTCAGAATGTAACAATGAATTGCACTGATGGAAATCAGACTTAACTCTTACAAACCACTGACATTGCAACGCTGAGCGCAGACTAAGATTTATCCCGAATAGACAACCTTTTGTCCTTTCTGATGATTAATAGATTGGCTCATATTGTTACATTCATTCTGAATAGACTTCGCGAGTTTCTCCTCAAGAAACTCGCTTTTTTTTATCTAAAATTCCTGTCTTTTGTATCCACAAAATCCATTCGGAACAAACAAGCAACCTTGATCATCTTTCCGGATTAATGACGTAATCCTTGATCATGCTTCCTAGTTTCATTCCAATTTAACGATCGCATCAACGCAACGTGTGACTCGATCAAGCTGCTTGCTTGTTGCTGCCACTCATTTTGATCGTGCTGTTGATTGCAAAACTCCAACGCCAGAACGGTCAAATGTTGCAATCGTTTGAGGCACCAATCCTTGATTAGAAGATCGACCATCGGTTGGCAAGCCGCGTGTTCTAGCTTTGCACTGGTGTACTGTAGGATTTGAAATGCTTTTTTATGGTCTTGATGCCTAGCGTATTGAAAGACTCTTAGGCAGCCATCTAGCCAACAAGCGATGGCTTTACTCTGTTCGTCCGTTAATTCTGGACCAAATACAGAAACAGGGGCTTGATATAAGATCGCTTCTAATCTTTCTACTTGATCATGCTTCCGATTATCGTACCAATCTGAAATATGATCTTGCCAGGTAATCAAATTCATTAAGCTGCCTCAGTCCATTGTTTTACAAAGTGATTTGGTCCGATTTGATCGAATTCTTCAACGACAACACTGCTGCGATTACGGATCTCATCGGCATCTACTGAATAGTTTGGTTCACTTTCCACTAAGTTGCCAAACGGCAGATCAGGATCTGGCACCGCAGAGATCAACAACTTAGTGTACGGATGCTGTGGGTTCTTTAAGATCGCTTGAGTGTCCCCCCACTCTACGATCTGTCCTTTGTACATTACTGCGGTTTCTTCGGCGATGTAATGTGCGGTTGCAAGGTCGTGAGTGATATACAGAAATCCGATTCCAAGCTCTTTCTTCATGCGCTGCATTAGGTTGAGCACACCCAAACGAATCGACACATCCAGCATCGATGTTGGCTCATCGGCAAGGATAAGTTGTGAGCCTACCGCCAGAGCTCGCGCGAGATTGACGCGTTGACGTTGACCGCCACTAAGTTCATGAGGGAACTTGTTCAGAGTTTCCTCTGGCAGCTCGACCAAATCCAGCAGTTCTAACAGCTTGGCTGGGATTTCTTTGTCACTCTTCACCTGCTTATGAATCTTCAGTGGGCGAGTTAAGTGATGACGAATAGTATGGGTTGGGTTTAAAGAGCCAAACGGGTCTTGAAACACCATTTGGACCTTGCTGCGATAATCCTGAATCTCAGCGCGAGCGGTAATATCGTTGACGTTTTTCCCGTTAAATAGGATTTCACCATCACTGGCTGGATACACTTTGGTAATTAATCGAGCGCAGGTACTTTTCCCACAACCAGACTCGCCTACCAGAGCAAGGGTCTTTCCTGCATAAAGATCAAAACTCACGCCCTGAAGCGCGCGGAAGGTTTCTTCTTTGGCAAAACCACCACCGACTTTGAATTCCTTGATCACGTTTTTCATTTGGATGATCGGTTCACTCATGCTGGTGCTCCTTCCGTTTGCGGTTGTTTGTGTACATCGTGGATATTTGGGAATGAAGCCCATAGCTTTTGGGTGTATTCATGTTGAGGATGATTGCGGATTTCGTATGAACTATTCACTTCGACAATCTTGCCGTGGCGCATGATGGCAATGCGGTCGCACAATTGGCTCATGAGCGCTAAATCGTGGGTAATAAAGAGCACAGAGAAACCAAATTCGTCACGCAACTGATAGATTTGCTGCAAGATTTCGCGTTGAACCACTACATCAAGTGCTGTGGTTGGCTCGTCCATGATGATCAATTTGGGATTGAGGGATAGGGCAATCGCAATCACTAAACGCTGACGCATGCCTCCGGAGAACTGGTGTGGGTATTCTCCCAGACGATTTCTCGGAATGTTGACCAAGTCGAGAAGCTTCTCTGCGCGGTCTTTGGCTTGCTCGTTAGTTAACCCTTTGTGGTGGCGTAATACGTCGGCAAATTGTTCCTGAACCGTGAGTACCGGATTCAGCGAGTTCATGGCACTTTGGAACACCATCGCAATCTCGCTCCAGCGTAGCGTATTTAGCTCATTATCAGGTAGGCGAAGGATGTCTCTGCCTTCAAATAGAATTTGTCCACCAGAGATAAACGCGGGCGGCTTGTGTAGACGGTTGATAGAGAAAGCAATGGTACTTTTGCCGCAGCCAGATTCTCCAGCCAGACCAAATATTTCGCCCTTGCCAATATCAAAGCTCACTGATTTAACAGCATTGAAGTCACCGTTATCAGTGATGTAGTCCACGCATAAGTCTCTGATCTGAATAACAGGATCAGAGTGGAATGCCTGGTTCAGGTTAAGTTCACTCATAATTACACCGTACCAATACAAAAGATAATTATTATCATTATCAGGTGTGTAAGGTTTGCGAAAGATAAAACCGTCTAATCAGTGAAGTGACTCGAAAGTTGAGTGTAATAAAAAGATTTTTTTCCGTTATGGAAGTGTGAATTTATGAGGGAAAAATGAGAGCTGGATCAGCTCACTTTTCGTAGGGGGAATTCTTCAAATCTAAACGCTAAAAACGTGGTTTGCAAAAACTAAATGATGAATCTATTAAAGAGTTAATGAAAGGTCGAAAGGGGTCACATTTCCCCACTGTTTTTCTTACCTCTGCATTGGGGGTTTGCTATAGATTACCCATCGAAAACATGGTGTGTTCGGAGGAAATATGTCCATTAATTCTATCGACCATGAAGAGATGAGCAACATCGCTCACAAATGGGAACTCCCAGAAGAAGAAGCCGTTGTGAGACCCGAGAAAACCGTGAAGTCTGCCGAAGCAAGACGTCGTATTGAAGCACTTCGAGAAATCCGTGAAAGCGGCTTGAGCATCGAAGAAGCAAGGGAACTTGGCTTAATTCACTAATTCTCACACTGCGGTATAAAAACCATGGGGTAGTCATAGGGCTGCCCTTTTCATTTTTCTGATTTACAACCAATTATTTGACTTTCTTACCCTGCGTTACTAAAGCTTATATCAATAGCAATATGCTTTTTGTTGACTATTAAACAGCAACGTCAGGAGTACGATTATGGTTGATCAGATCCTTTTCTATGAGCCCGATGAATCCCACGGTTTTCTCTCCAACTTTTGCCAAGCTCCAATCAAAGTTTCCACCCAATCTTGGCCCACCAGCGAACATTATTATCAAGCTCAAAAATTCAGTGACCTCAAACTGCAAAACAAAATCCTCTTAGCGAAAAGCCCCGACGAAGCCTTTGCTTTAAGCCGTAAGTATCAGCACCTAGTCCGAGAAGATTGGGATAACGACAAACTTTCTGTGATGGCGTTTATCGTCCGTGAGAAGTTTTTGCAAAATCCTCAGCTTGCCAAACAGTTGATGCAGACAGGAAACGCCTGTCTTACCGAACATTCGCACAAAGATGCCTTCTGGGGCGATGGCGGTGATGGCTCTGGTGAAAACCATTTAGGGGAGATTCTGATGAACGTACGTGCTGAACTAAAACATGTAGAGCCATATAGTCTGGTTCGCTTTGTCGATAAAGCCAAACTGCCAACTCAATGGGGCACGTTTATCATGCATGGTTTTATCGAGAACGCGACAGGAAAAGAACATCTCGCCTTGGTGTATGGTGACCCTGCAAACAGTAAAGCGCCGCTGATTCGCCTGCATTCAGAATGCTTAACTGGTGATGCGCTGTTCAGTACGCGTTGTGATTGCGGCTTCCAGCTGAACCGTGCATTGCAAAACATTGTCGAAGAAGGCTGCGGTGTGCTGCTTTATCTGCGCCAAGAGGGCAGGGGGATTGGCTTAATCAACAAGATTCGTGCGTATCACTTGCAAGACGAAGGCGCAGACACGGTCGAAGCCAATGAACGTCTTGGCTTTGCCGCAGATATGCGTGACTACGCGTTTTGCAAAGGGATGCTGGAGCATCTTGGAATCGATGAAGTACGTTTGATGACCAACAATCCACGTAAGCTTGCAGCACTGACGAAGGTGAACATCAACGTGATAGAAAGAGTGCCACTGCAAGAGGGCAATAACCCGCATAACCAACATTATCTGCAAACCAAAGCCAATAAGCTCGGTCACATGTTCGATCCCAAATTTGTTGAACAAGATTAAGCGCTCGAACAAGATTAGTTGCAGAGATGAAATAAAAATAAAACCGCCAGCTTATCCAAGCTGGCAGTTTTTTATGATTGCTAAGGCGTGGGTGACTAGATGTATTTTTTGATGATGTCGTCGATTTTTCCTGAATTTTTAAGCTCCGCTAAGCGTTTATTGATGAAGCTCTGTACTTTTGGATTCATCTCTGGAGAGAAAGCCAAATAGATGGAGTAGTCAGGGATGATTGAACTGAAAGATTGGATCTGGAAGTCTCCCATTGGCAACTCTAGGCGTTTGATGTTGTATACCACGCGCGATTCCATTTCGACGAAGGCGGTATCACCAGGAGTTCGTTGCAGAACGCGATAAGCAGCGTCGTAGTCTTTGACGCGCATTTCATTGACGGTGCCGTTTTCAAAGAATGGGCTAAGGTTAGGATAATCGAAGCCAAGCAGCAGTACGATAGAACGACCTTGCATATGCTGCATATCGCTAAATTTGAATGGCGCTTTGCTGCTGGACACGAGTACGTGTTTTACAGTGTAAATAGGCTGTTCAGAGAGGTTTTCCGATTGCACTTTCCCCCAATTCGGGCTGCCATAAGTGACCCAGTTTTCCTCGCCGCCCGCTTCGAGTACCGAAATCATGCGCTTGAATGGGTAGGTGTGGTATTTCACTTCGTAATCGGATTCCGCAAAGATGGCACTGACGATATCAGTCACAATTCCAGAGTGTTGCTCTCCTTGCTGCTCTATTTGAAATGGGCGGGCTTGCTCAGCAATTACGTAATAATTCACTTCGCTTGCCATAGAGTATGAGCTTAAGGCCATAAAACTAAAGCCTAATGTACGTAAGAGTCCTTTCATCCTAACCTCGATTATTGTCGTGACGTGACTATATTTATAGTAGCGCAAGTTTAAGGGAGCGATTTCATATGGAGATAAAAGAGCGAGCTCAACGCCGATTTAGTATCGGAAATCAATTGATGCTGGCGATTTTTGCGTTGAGTTTAATCTTTACCGTGATCATCTCTTCGATCAGCCTTTATCGTGATTTCAACGATGATCTCGCTCGCCTAGATGTAGAACTTGAACAGGTAAAAACCAGCTACCTGTCCAGTTTCTCTGCCAGTTTGTGGGTTGAAGATAGAGAACTGTTACGCACTCAGGCTGAAGGCGCAATGCGCCTACCCTCTGTGGACTATCTAAGAATTGCCACCCCAGATGAAGTGATCTTCGAACTAGGTAGCGCATTAACGGAAGATCGGATCGAGCGTCAATGGCCGTTGAAATACGAAATGGGGACGAAAATTTATGATCTCGCCGAAGTGACGGTGCAATCAGATCTTAGCCCGATCTATCAAGGGTTATGGCAAACCTTCTTTTTTCTTGTGATCGCGGAAGCGATCAAGATCTTCTTACTCATCATTGGTGTTTTATGGGTGGCATTTCGTTTGATGGTGAAACCACTAGAGTTGCTCTCCGGTGCGGTGAGCGATTTCAGTGGCGGTCATGTACCAAGTAAAGTGACATTGCCAAAACGTTGGTTCTTTGATGAAGTGAGTTTGTTGGAACGCAAATACAACCGAAGTGTTGAGCGTGTGAAAGAACACCAAGCTGAAATCGAAGAGGCACGTGACAAAGCTGAAGTGGCAAACCGTAAGAAAAGCGAATTTCTTGCCACCATGAGCCATGAAATTCGTACGCCAATGAACGGGATTATCGGTATCGCTTCGTTGCTCGGAGATACCAAACTCGATGATCAACAAAAAGATTTCGTTTCTATCATTAACAGTTCTTCAAACTCGTTGATGGTCATCATCGACGACATCCTCGACTTTTCCAAAATTGAAGCGGGTAAGATTGAGTTAGAAACCACGACCTACAATCTACTCGATTTACTTCACGAGGTCGGGCGTCTTCATACTGTCAAAGCTCAACAAAAAGGGCTTCAACTGGTTTGTGATATCGACCCTCAGTTACCTTTAGAAGTCGAAGGGGATGTTGGCAGACTCAAACAAGTGTTAAGCAATCTGCTCAGTAACGCGGTGAAGTTCACAGAGCGCGGGCATGTTAAGTTAATGGTGTCGCAGGTGAGCCGAGAAGAGGGTGTTGCCAGCGTGCATTTTCGTGTTGTGGACTCGGGTATTGGGATTGCCAAAGAGAACCAACAAGCGGTGTTTGAGAAGTTTCAGCAAGCTGATGGCAGTACCACTCGTAAGTACGGCGGTACTGGTTTGGGTTTAGCGATTTGCAGTAGTTTGGTCGAAGTGATGGGCGGAGAAATCCGTCTGACCAGTGAACCCGGTCTAGGCAGTTGTTTTGAATTTACTATTCCACTCAATATCGTCAGTGAAAAGGCTATTTCTCCTCAGACACCAAATGTGTTCGATTTTCCGAATGGTGAGAGTAATGCCATCACTTCTGAGTGTATTAACTCAGCCAAAGACGAGGGAAAACCTTGGATTCTGGTGGTGGAAGACACGGCAGTGAACCAGAAAGTGGTACGCATGATGCTAGAAAAACTCGGAATGCAGGTGAATGTTGCCGAACATGGTGAAGAAGCGCTCCAGCAATGCCAAGCGCATAAATTCGATTTGATATTGATGGACTGTCAAATGCCAGTGATGGATGGATTTATTGCCACTGAAAACATTCGCAAGATGGATGAGTGGGGACAGCAAGTGCCGATCATTGCTTTGAGTGCGAATGTCATCAAGGAAGATCAAAAGCGCTGTTTTGATGTTGGCATGAATGAGTTTGTTGCTAAGCCGGTGACGAAAGAACGGTTACAGCAAATCTTTGAGCGATATCTACCAGACTCCTTGCAAACACGATCGAATCCAAAACAAGCAACTTGAAATTGATCAAGTAAAGTGCGTTTCACTTCTTAAAAGTCAAATCTGTGTGCTATAGTGCGCGGCTAGTATTTATTAAAGTACCTTGAGGCTGTGAATGTCGTTCAATCTATCCCTGTTGCCGCCTGACGAGAAAAACAAAGTCGAGCTTGATAAACAAGCGTCGTTTTTGGTTTGGAAGCTTAAAGAAGCAAAATCTGGTCCTGAGGTAATAGACGAACAGCTGTCTAAGATTAACGACGCTGACGAGAAAGTGTTTTTTCAACAGGCGGTCGATAAGTACAAACGAGTAATGGGTGTCGCATAAAGCGAACCGTGGCTCTGGTGTAAACCACAGCGGCGAATGAGGTTTCCTCCCCATTCCTTTGCAAGGTGAAAGGTAAAACTGTTCACTCTTTGCTAAAATCCTTCGCATTAAATTTGAATTTAGAGAGACATCCCGATGGGAAGAAGTTTTGAAGTGCGCAAAGCCTCTATGGCGAAAACTGCAGGCGCAAAAATTAAAGTTTATTCCAAATACGGTAAAGAAATTTACATGTGCGCGAAAAACGGTGGTGGTGATCCAGACATGAACTTGTCTCTGAAGCACCTGATCGCAAAAGCGAAAAAAGACCAAGTTCCTGCACACGTTATCGATAAAGCGATCGACAAAGCGAACGGCGGCGGTGGTGAAGACTACACTCCAGCACGTTACGAAGGCTTTGGTCCTGGCGGCACAAGCGTGATCGTAGACTGTCTAACAGACAACGGTAACCGTACATTCCAAGACGTTCGCCAATGCTTTGTTAAAGTGGGTGCGAAAATTGGTGTTGAAGGTTCTGTTTCTCACATGTTCGATCACCAAGCTGTATTCCAGTTCAAAGGCGAAGATGATGAAATCATCCTAGAAACGCTGATGATGGAAGATGTGGACGTTACTGACGTTGAGCTAGAAGATGGTGTTATCACTGTATTCGCACCTCACACAGAGTTCTTCAAAACAAAAACTGCGCTTAACGGTGCATTCCCAGATCTAACGATCGACGTTGAAGAAATCACATTCGTACCGCAAACGAACACGCCAGTAACAGGCGAAGACGCAGAGAAATTCCAGAAGTTCCTAGACCTTCTAGATGACTGTGACGACGTTCAACAGGTATACCACAACGGCGAACTATAATTCGGTTCATTAGTTGTAAAAAAGGCTTCCCTCGGGAAGCCTTTTTTGATCGTGTTGTTTGTCTTTTCTATCGTGACTAGCGTTTAAGTGTTTCGGTACTTGGAATAACACAGCGACATGATCACGCCAAAACAGATGCCTTGAGTCAGCATCGCCGTACCACCGTAGCTAAAGAACGGCAGTGGACTGCCCATTACTGGTAACAAGCCACTTACCATGCCGGTGTTGATGAAGGCATAGAGGAAGAAGCTCATTGCTAATGCACCGCTTACTAAGCGACTGAAGAAATGCTCAGATTGGCACGCTAGCAGCATCACACGCGCCGTAATGAATAAATACAACGCTAACAACACCACACAACCAATAAATCCCCATTCTTCTGCGTAGGTCGAAAAGATGAAGTCGGTATGGCTCTCTGGAATAAACCCTAACGTACCTTGAGTAGCATTCATCCAGCCTTTACCTTTCATGCCGCCAGAACCAATCGCAATCAATGATTGGATGATTTGGTAGCCTGAACCCAGTGGATCCGACTCTGGATGCAAGAACTGCGTTACACGGCTCTTTTGATACGCTTCCATCACAAAGAACCAAAGTATTGGTGCCAGCGTTAGAATGCTCACCAAAAAGCCGCCAATGATCTTCCAGCTCATGCCTGCAAAGAACAGTACAAACAACGCGTAAATCACGGTGAAGATAGCGCCGTCTAAGTCTGGTTGTAAGGCAATCAAGCCCGCAGGCACAAAGGTGATCAGCAAACAGAAAGCAATTTTGCGAATGTCTGGTCGCCCACCTTCTAGATGCAGCATCCACGCGATCATAATGGGAATGGAGAGCTTGATCAGCTCAGAGGGTTGAAAGCGGAAGAAGCCAATATCAAGCCAGCGCTGTGAGCCATTGGTGCTATCACCAAACAGTGCAACGGCAGCCAAGAGCGAAACCGCAACCAGATACAAATAAGGCGCTGAACGTTGATAACTGGACGCAGGAATCGACGACATGACCAAGATACACACCAGCGTCAAACCGCATCGAGCGAGGTGCTTAAATAGCATAGCTTCATTAAATCCACTGGCACTCCAGAGAGTGAGTGAACTCAATAGCATGATCGGAATGATCGCCATCAGCAATGGCAAATCAATCCTAGGGAAGAAACGCTTGTTCATCTTCTACAACCTAAAAACGCCCCAACGCGGGGCGAAAACAACCAGAACTCTGCGAGCTCAAACTATTCCGATGCTAAGAATCCAATTTGGAAATAACAGACACCACGCAAAGGTGTGCAAGAGAGGAGTGTGCGACGCCGCCTGTTATGGGTAAGCTGACTTGGAAAGTCGTGGGAAGGATAAATACACCAGGCTGAGGTTTTGCGCCACACTTTTTATAAGGTTGAAATGGAAATTGGTACAGACAGCGCAATGAAATGAGCAGATTCGCCTTAAGTATTGAGCACTTAAGGCGATGGCATGATTAGGCCTGGGCTTTTTCTGGTTTGTGCGTGAAATGGTACAACGCCCACAGCACAAACAAAGTCACGGTGAGCTCCCAAGCTCGGAGGAAGGTGCTCTCCAAGCCCAGTTCATTGCTGGTCATGTAAAGTTGAATCGGCAACATGGTCGCCAATAACGCATCGGCATGGACATCTTTGGCTGGGCCTTTCGCTTTTGCCATTGATGCGGTAATCATAAAGGCAAGCAGACCCAATACGATGGTGTAGTAACCGAACGTGGACTGATGCCCAGCCATTAGTAAGGTGAACACTACAGCTAATGCACAGCCGCCCACCTGAGTTTGAAAACGGCGGTCAACCACGTCGATAAAGCTTTTGTGTGTGGTTTGTGTTGCGGCGGCAATCACAGGCACCAAACAAAACGTTGCTGAGATGATGTCGACAATCATCAAGAACGCCACACCAAGACCAATCAACGCGAGTGAAATCGCTCGGTTCTCAAACGTAACAGGCTCTTCTTCAAATGCTGGTGGTTTGCCGCCACGTTCAACAGGGAATAGAGCTACCATGGTTTTCGCGACGACCATGGTAATCAGCATCGACAGCAAGATTTCATGAATGCGCATTGGCATGTCCATGGTGGTATGCTGAGCAAACACCACAATCAGAATCCAGTTGAAGGTTGGCATTAGCATCTGACCTTTCTTCGGCGGTGTGGTCGCTCTGCGGCGCATAAAGTCGAAGAAGAACAAGCTAATGGTCCACACCACAAACGGATGCTGCGAAAACACTTCAGTTACCACTAATGCTGCACTTGCTGCTAATAACGTAGGTAGCAAGGTGCGAAGCAGACCAAGCCAAGAATAGTCTTTGTTCTTGGTCATGATGATGGTTGGGTACAGCGCCAGATAAACTGGAGAATCAAGGTTCAGCAGTTTGCCCAGCACCATACAAATTGTCACAGTAAGGGCGACACGCAGTGCTTCATTGCGCTCGGAACGACTTTGAAACAGGCTTTCGAAGGTCCACATGGTTCACCCCCTAGTAGATGTAGCGGAACATCGCTACCAAGTGAATCCAAGCTGAGCCAATGACATCCATGATTGGATTGCCGCTTTCAACGATCACACTTGCTCGTGAACCAGAAATCATAGAAGGATCCAACTCGTTAACTGTAATGCGAGTACGCACTTTCTGTTGCTCACGGATCCAACGAGTATCATTGGTTACGCTAGAAAGCTGTCCATTAGCATTGTTGGTATCGTAAATCGCACGCTCTTGGCTGCTGACTTCACCAGTAAATACTTTGCCTGGTAGCGCATCGAAGGACACCAACACTTCGCGACCATTCGTTAGCTTATCAATGCCTTTTTCGTTGAAGTCTGCACTGATCCACGCATGAGCTTCGTCCACCAGCATCAATGACGCTGTGCCTTGTGTGATGTAGCTGCCTGATTGCAGTTGCAAGTTCGTTACCACGCCTTCGGTTTGCGCCACGATTTGGGTATGGCTTAAATCCAGCTCCGCACTGGCAAGTTTTGCTTCTGCCAACTCGATAGCTGCCGTACGGTCTTGAGTAGAAAGCTCTGCCTCAATGCGCTTCACTTCTGCGTTCGCTGCTTCCACCGCACTGCTGGCGACTTGTGTATTAGTGATCGCGTCATCCAGCTCTTGCTCAGTTGCTAGCCCTTTATTGCGAAGTTTCTGGTTACGTGTCAGTTTTTGCTTCGCGTTGTGGTATTCGAACTCGCGTTGGCTTTGGGTTTGTTTCGCTGCTGCCAATTGTTGCCATTTCGCGGAATCTGATTCACGTGCTTGGCGCAGTTCGGCTTTGGCTTGTGCCACTTTCAATTGGTAGCTGCTGGCATCGATAGCAAACAGTGGCTGACCTTTTTCAACCAATTCACCGTTATTCACCATCACATCTGTGATTACGCCAGATACCTCCGGCGCAATGGTTGCGACATTACGATGCAGTGTCGCTTGGGTGGTGAAAGGAGAAACATTGTCTGAGGTGACTAAAAAAGCGGAGAATAAAGCTGCCGCTGAAAAAACAGTGTATATCGCGTATTTATAAAAATTTTCTTTCACGTCTGTACCTAGTATTCATTCGTTATTACGCGCCGCGTTCACGGCATATTCGGGTCTCTTTTCTACGTGGGCTAGGTTATACTCATCTAAAATTGGAAAAAATAACCAATGGAAGAAGTATGAATTCCATATTTGGAAACGTTGATGATCTGTACCTGTTTTGCTCAGTGGTTGAGCAAGGCTCTCTGCTCGCGGCGGCGAAAAAGCTCGAACTGCCGGTCTCTACTATGTCTCGTCGTTTATCGGCGCTGGAAGCGCGACTAGGATTGAGATTGCTGGAGAAGAAAGGACGTGAGTTGGTGGCAACCGAGACAGGTTTACAGGCGTTTGATCAGCTCAGCAGTGCGATGTCTCAGATTGAATCCGGCATCTTGCAGCTCAATCAGCAAAGCCAAGAAGTGGAGGGGCGAATCCGATTGGTGATGCCAAGCCGCTTCTACAATGACTTAGTCGACAAGGTGGTTGAGGATTACATCAAAACCTATCCAAAAGTGACCATTGATCTATTGCTTAGCCAAGTGAATTCGATTCCAGAAACCGATCGCGATCTGGTGGTGACGTTCGATTTGGATGGTTTGGACGATATGATCGCGCGCCCGTTGTTTAAAGTAGAGCACGCTTTCTTTGTTAGCCCTGAATATCTAGCGCAAGCGGGCGGCAGCATTGAAAGCTTAGAGGATTTAGCCAAGCAAGACTGGGTAGCCAGCACACACACCACACAAGTGCCAATCTATCAGCAAGACAAGCTGGTGGACATGCTCAACTGCAAGCCGCGCTTAGTGGTCAATGACATAACCGCGGTGATCAAAGCGGTGGAAAACGGTTTGGGAATTGCGTCGATCCCATTACGCCACGTTAAGCCTGAATTGAATCTCGTGCGCGTCGCAACATCCTACAGCCGCGGGGATCGCGAAGCCTATTTGGTTTATCGTCAGCGTAACTATCAGCCTAAAGCGCTGACCTTAATGGTCGAAGCGATTTTGCTGGCTTCAGAGGAGCGAAACCATTCATCCTCTCTCAATACCATTCACTCCACATAACTGCCATTGGTCGCATGCAAAAGCAGCGTGCGATTTTCTCCCTTAATCTGAAACCATCAAATCACGTTCAACTAAGGACAGTACATGATGGTTTCTCAATCTCGCTCAATCAAAGCTCTTAAACTGGCAAGTACGTTTATCGCCGCATTTGCACTTAGCAGCAATCTGGCTCTGGCTAACCCAAGCGAGCGTACACTCAGTCAATTCAACCAAGCAGCGCAAGGTGACTCCGGCTTAGTTGATACCGTTTACGGCGAATTATCCAAACAACTCGAAGAGCAAGGCGCAACACCGGTGACCTTGGTTTACTTAGGCAGTGCTGAGACGTTGCAAGGTCGTGAGGCGTTTATGCCTTGGAACAAGATGAAGTTCACCGAGCGCGGTCTTGCCACAATCCAAAAAGGTTTGGACCTAATGGCGAATCAGCCAGTACCACTGCAAGAGCAACAACGCTTACAAGGCTTACCTGAATATCAACTGGCCACCGCCATGGCAGCCACTACCTTTACTTCTCTACCTGACATGTTCAATCACTTTGAGCGTGGCTACGAGCTGTACCTTTCTCTGCTCGATGAACCGAGTTTTAGCCAACAACCTTTCGCCGCAACGTCTTGGATTTATCGCTACGCCATTGAAGCAGCATTGCGCGCTGAAGATGTTCAACAAGCCAAAATATGGTTAGCGCAAATGGAGCAGTTGGGTGACAGCAATTTAGAAACGCAAACCGCAAAAGCGCTGCTAGCGAAATATTAGGGAGGCGTCATGATCGTTTTTAATCAACTTAGCCGCGATTACGCCCTTGGCAACCAAACGGTGCGTGCATTGCGAGACGTGTCTGGTGAAGTGTTTGCTGGCGAAATGGTGGCTCTGTGTGGACCGTCTGGCTCAGGCAAAAGCACCTTACTTAACGTGCTTGGTATGCTGGATACTCAATATCAAGGTCAGGTGACATTTGCCGGTAGCCCATACCCAACCGGGCAAATGCAGGCGGCGAAAATGCGCCGTGAAAAGCTTGGTTTTGTGTTCCAAAAATTCAATCTGGTGCCTGTGATGACGGCGTTGGAGAACGTGGCGTATCCGCTGCATCTCAACGGCTTTTCAAAAGCAGAACAAACCGAGCTCGCCACACAAATGTTAGAACACGTTGGCTTGGGCGAGTTTATTCATCACATGCCCGATAACTTGTCGGGCGGTCAGCAACAACGCGTGGCAATTGCGCGCGCCTTAGTGCACAAACCGGCGCTGGTGATTGCTGATGAGCCAACCGCAAGCCTTGATAGCCAAACTGCCAACAAGGTCATCGACATTATGAAAGGGCTCGGACACGAGCTTGGCACCACTTTTATCGTCGCCACACACGACCCTCGTATGGCATCCCGTTGTGATCGCACCATTGAATTGGTGGATGGCAAAATTACCCAAACGCACGCAAGTGTGGAGGAGGTTTCATGGGCAAGCTAATTCCTGTTTCGGTTCGTCTTGCTTGGTTGAACCTGCAACGTAATCGCCGTCGCAGTTTGTTGTCGATGCTGATCATCGCTATTGCCGTGTTTGCGTTAACCAGTGCGGGTGGTTTTGGTCTGTATACCTACGACAGTTTGAAAGAATCGACAGCACGTGACACGGGGCATCTGACGTTAACCACACCGGGTTACTTCGCCAAAGAAGAAGAGATGCCGCTGAGTAATGGGTTAACTCATGCGGACGACATCACCAAGCAATTGATTGGCTTGAATGAAGTGCGAGGCGTACAGCCACGAGTTGAGTTCAGCGGTTTGATTTCCAACGGCAACAAGTCATCGATCTTTATCGGCATTGGTGTTAACGAGCGCGAATTCGATATGAAAGGACCGTTTTTGGATGTGCGCGAAGGGCACACGCTATCCAACATTCATGCTTCGCGTTATGACCCAGCAGAGCCAGAAGTGATGCTTGGCGTTGATTTGGCGAACAACTTAAGCGTGCACGTTGGCGATTGGATTACCTTGCTGGCGACCACTACCGACGGTGCATTGAATGCGTATGACTTCAAAGTTCGTGGCATCTATTCAACAGGCGTACCAGAGCTTGATAAACGCCAGCTGTACGTACACATCAACAGCGCGCAATCGTTGTTGGGCTCAGACAAAGTCAGTGCACTATCGGTCTTCCTATTCGATACCAGTTTAACGAGCCAAGTCGAGCAACAAGTGGCTTCGGTTCTGAGTAAGCAAAAGCAGAACTTTGGCGATCAAGATATTGAGATTACGCCTTGGCAAGAACGTGCGTTCTTCTATCTCAAAGTGAAAGATTTGTACGACCGCATCTTCGGCATCATGGGCGCAGTAATGGCGTTGGTAGTCTTTGTCGCCCTGTTCAACACCATGACCATGTCGGTCACCGAGCGCACCCGTGAAATCGGCACCTTGTCAGCGCTTGGTAGCTACCCTCGCGAAATCATTGCTGGGTTCTTGCGCGAAGCAGGGTTACTTGCGGTGATTGGCAGCTTAATCGGCGCTTTGTTTACTGCGTTAGTCACCGTCTTACTGATGGTCGTGGATGTGCAAATGCCGCCACCGCCAGGACGCACAGAAGGTTACCCATTGACGATTTACTTCTCTTGGGAGCTGGTGGCTGTCGCAGGATTCGCGGTATTGATGATTTGTTTGGTTGCGGCGTTTTTCTCGGCGCGCAAAGGGGTGAACAAGCCAATTACGGAGGCACTGATTTATGTTTAATTTCAAATCACTATTACCAATTGCACTGCTGACGGTAAGCGGCGTTGCAAGCATGAATGTCAGTGCAAATGAAACAGCGCTAGATGCACAGCAAGTTGCGCAATTGATTGAAAAAGCCGACAGCTACCGCTTGCAAGATGATTCCTCCAAAGTGGTGTCACTGGTGCGCTTATATCAAGACCAAGAGTTAGATAAAACCCGCCTTTACCATGTGTACACGCGTCCAAATCGTGAATCGTTGGTGGTGTTCAAATCGGCAGTCGAAGCTGGGCAAAAGATGCTGATGATGGGCGACAACTACTGGCTGCAAATGCCAAAGAGCCGCCGTCCGATTCGCATTACGCCAATGCAAAAGCTGCTTGGTGAAGCGTCTATCGGCGACATCTCAACGCTGACGTGGAGCCAAGATTATCAAGGTGAATGGAAAGCGACAGAAACCGTCGCTGTGAACGGAGAAAGTGTCGCGGCTTATCACTTTGCTTTAACCGCGAAAACCAAAGGGGCGAGCTATCAGAAGATCGACTTGTGGTTGTCTGAGCAAGATGCGTTTCCAATCAAAGCTGATCTTTACTTGCGCTCTGGCAAACTCGCCAAGCAAGCGCAATACGGACGTGCAACTGACAACGGTGAAGACTACGTCAGTGAGATGACCTTGCTTGATAGCATTCAGCCGAGCAAAAAGACCGTTATCGAGTATCAAGAAATCGTGCCTTGGCAGCTGGATAACAAGTTCTACAACCCAAGCTATTTGCCGAAAGCCAATACGACTCAGCTTTAGCCTGAACTCCGTAAATAGAACCATGAAAACGAGCAAGGAAGTTACATGAAATCGCACCAGCCTAACCTTAACAAAAGCACCAGTTTGTTGATTGCTGCCTCATTGTGTGTGGGTGCGTCAGCCCCTGCTTTTGCCAATGACGAACTGAGTTTTGAGTGGGATTGGGCTGTCAGTTACGAAACTGCCAAGCAGCGTGACAGCGCATTTATGCAGGCGCAGGGCAGTTCTCGTGATTCACTTAATGCACTGTTGGATGTGCAAGTGAACTATCAAAACTTCAGTGGCTTGTTCGCTCTGTACAGCCAAGGTTTGTACCTCAATCAACAAGGTGAGAGTGACTGGTGGAGTGAAGCTGATAGCCAGTTGCTGATTCGTGAGCTGGCTTGGCTAGGGGAGTGGCAAGTCGGTGACACCACTCTTGATGTGAGTTTGGGTAAGTTGCGCGTGGATTGGGGCGTGGGTTATGGCTACCGACCTTTGGATCTGTTTAAGCCTTATCGACAAAACCCGGTTGGCTTAGTTGCAGAAGAAGGTGCGGGTGTGTTTTCACTTTCACACTACGATATGGCAGGCGAGTGGACGGTGATTGCGACGGATTCAAGCTGGGGGCAACAAGACCAAAGTGCACTTGATCAAGCCGCAGAGCAACAAGGTATTGGTATTCGTCGTTATGCGCTGGTGGGTGACACCGAGTATCAACTTATTGGTTATTACGATGATGTGCGCCGAGGTTTACTTGGCGCCAGTGCCATTGCCGTGTGGGATGAATCCATCGCCATGCACGGTTCCATGCTGTGGCAAAAGCAAAGTGTCGGCTATCAGTTTCAGCAGGATGATCTTTACCAACCCGTTTCAGTTGAGGAACAGGGAAGCGCATTCCAAGCTTTAGTTGGGATGAACTGGGCAAACCAAGCCGGACACAACGTGATTGCTGAATATTGGTACGACAGCCGAGCATGGTCGAAAAGCGAATGGCAGCAAGCAATAGAGCGTGGCGAATTACTCTCTCAGCTCCCTGAACCTAACAACTCTCTGTTGGCTAGCAGCGCTCTACTTGCGACAAGCTACGCCCAAGGGTTTCAGCACGCCAATATCGTTCAGCATAACGTAATGCTGCACTGGAGTTGGGATTTGGAAGCGTGGGCTGCATGGAACGGTAAAGCGGATATGGGCTGGCTAAGTGATGTAACCCCTACGTTGGATGTGATGTTGGCGCCACAAGATGGTGGTGTGATTGTCACGCAGTGGCTTAACTACCAATGGATTGATACTGGCGATCAAAGTGTAGAAGTGGAAGTTGCCGCACGCTTTTTAACCGGAGACGACCAATCTGCTTACGCACAAATCAATGATAAGCATATGATTGTTTTTAACATCAAAGGGAAATTCTAAATGTGTTCAGCAAAATCAGTGGTGAAAAGTGGATGGTCGCGTAGCTTATTAGTGACCACGGCATTTTGTCTCTTTATCGCAGCAATGACGCTTTCTGTTTGGGGGGGCTCATTCTACGTTCATGTTATGGTGAGTTTTGGATTTGGCTATTCGGCTATCTTCTTCTCATGGCTTGTCGACCGCCTGTTTCCTACCATTCCTCGTTTGGCGGAAGTGGCTATCTCGCTGACGGCTTGCTTATTGTTCGGTGTGGTAAACGCCCAGTTTTGGCTCGGAGAATATTTCGGCATCTCAGGTATGCTATCGGTTGGACTCATGGGGTTGTTATTCAGTGCCATGTGCTTTTTCTATTTCTATTCACGCGAGCAACATGCAATCGCGCAACGAGAGTTGGAAGCCATTAAGCGCGAGAAAGCAGAGCAAGATCGTGCGCTGTTGCTGAGCCAGCTTAAGCAGATGCAAAGCCAGATTGAACCGCATTTCCTATTCAATACTTTGGCGAATATCAGTGCACTCATGTCGCAAGATGTCGATAAAGCCAAGCTGATGCTAGAACAGTTAACCGCGCTGCTGCGTGCAACGCTCAAAAGCTCACGTGAAGAGCACACCACCATAGACAATGAAACGGCGTTACTTGAGGCTTACTTAGGCATCCAGCAAACCCGTTTAGGTGACCGACTCAGTTACAAGATTGAGGTAGAAGAGGGGCTAGGTAGAACCGAGTTACCGCCGATGATGCTTCAACCCTTAATCGAAAACGCCATCATCCATGGTATTGAGCCGAAGCGAGAGGGCGGCGAAGTCAGCTTACTCATTAAGCGCGAACAACAGAACTTGCAGATTGAAGTCAGAGACTCAGGTGTTGGCTTAAATCACGTGAGTGGGCACATGGGCTCTGGCGTCGGTTTAAGTAATCTCAAGCAGCGAGTTGAAGCTTTGTTCGCAGGGCAAGGGGAGGTTTCTATCAGTGAGTCTGCTCAGGGTGGCGTTTGTGTTCGCTTGCGCTGGCCAATGGAATCGTAATCAAGGAAGAAAGGAATGAATACAGGGTTTACTGCCATTATTGCTGATGATGAACCGCTATTGAGGCGTCATCTTGATAAAAGCCTAGCTGAAGTGTGGCCTGAGCTAGAGGTGATAGCCAAAGTCGCGGATGGTGAACAAGCGTTGCAAGCCATTGAGCAAAACCAACCTGACATTGCGTTTCTTGATATTCGTATGCCAGTTCTGGATGGCATGACACTAGCGCAAAAACTCAATCAACTCGCCAATCCACCTTTGATTGTGTTTGTCACTGCGTACGATGATTACGCCATCAAAGCCTTTGAACAAAATGCCGCCGATTATTTGCTCAAGCCTATCTCGGATGAGCGCCTCCTGACGACGTGTGAAAGAGTGAAAGCACGCCTTGCTAAGCGAGAGCAAGAAAGCAGTAATGTTCAGATGAGCAGCCTGTTAGAACAGTTACAACAATTATCCGCGCCACAAACGCCGCAATATCTTCAGTGGATCAAAGCGACGCAAGGGGAAGATATTCATCTGATTGCCACGTCTGATGTGTTGTATTTCAAAGCGGAAGAAAAATACGTTTCTGTATATGCCCAACAAGGACAAGGCAAAGTGCAGGAGTATTTGATTCGTACATCGTTGAAAGAGTTGATAGGGCAGCTTAACCCAGAACAGTTCTGGCAAGTGCACCGTTCAAGCGTGGTGCAAGTGTGCAAAATTAGCAAAGTAAACAAAGACTTTGCAGGCAGAATGTTTGTTCACGTTGGGGAAAACAAGCTTCCCGTGAGCCGTGCATCTCAAAGTTTGTTCAAAGGGATGTAATCGCTAGAACTGCTCACTCTTTACACTGTAAACTCGCTGCTCATTTTTTCAGCAGTAGAAACAAAAAGCGCCTAGGTCATAAGACGTTAGGCGCTTTTTTCGTTTTATAGTGATGACCTCTCCGAAGAGGCGAATGGGTTTATTCGCTGACCGTCACTTTCTCAATAATGATTGGATCGCATGGCACATCATCGTGACCAAGCTTAGAGGTCGTTTTCACTTTCGCGATGCGGTTTACGACATCCATACCCGCAGTCACTTTACCAAACACGGCGTAGCCCCAGCCTAGGTTGGTGGTTGCGGTGTGGTCTAGGAAATCATTGTCTTCCAAGTTAATGAAGAATTGTGCTGTTGCAGAGTGCGGTGCATCGGTACGCGCCATTGCGATAGTGCCTACAAGGTTCTTTAGACCACGGTTTGCTTCGTTCGCGATAGGGGCGCGTGTTGGCTTTTCTGCCATGTCTTCGGTATGACCGCCACCTTGGATCATAAAGCCGTCAATAACGCGGTGGAAAATAGTGCCGTTGTAGAAGCCATCTTCACAGTATTTTTTGAAGTTTTTTGAGCTAACTGGTGCTCGTTCTAGGTTCAGTTCAATCTCGATATCACCGAAATTGGTGGTCATGATAATCATCTGGTTTTGCCCTTGTAGGTGCTTAGTTGGCGGCATTATAGCTAAGTCGTATGAGGATAGCAGAAACAAAAACAGCGACGTTTTGGCGTCGCTGTTTGCATAGTAAATGGGTGAGGAAAGCGTTAAACCGTAAAGCGACCGACCAAGTCGTACAGCTCGTTAGCTTTGTGGTTAAGGTTGCCACTGCCTGCACGGTTTTGGTTGGCAAGGTGTGCCGATTGGCTGCTTTGTTGAGAGATCACTTCAATACGTTGTGAAATCTCTTGCCCAACTTGGCTTTGCTCTTCGGTTGCCGTTGCGATCAAGGTGTTCATGTCCATGATGTTAGCAATTGCGGCTTGGATTTCTTGCAGTGCGGCAGAGGCAGCTCGTGCTTCCTCAACCGTTGCTTCACCACGCGCTTGGCTTGAACCCATGGCTTTCACTGCTGCATCCGAGCCAGACTTCAACTGCTCAATCATTTGGTGAATTTCGCCTGTGCTGTCTTGAGTGCGACTCGCCAGTTTACGAACCTCATCGGCAACGACCGCAAAGCCGCGACCTTGTTCGCCTGCACGTGCTGCTTCAATGGCTGCGTTTAGTGCCAATAGGTTGGTTTGCTCGGCAATGTCTTGAATCACTTCTAGCGAAGAAGAAATGTTTTGTACATCGCTTTCTAAGCGAGAAATCACCGTGCTGGCTTCCGACACCTCTAGCGCGAGCGCTTCGACAGAGCTCGCTGCGGAATCAACAATGTGTTTCGCTTGCTGTGAGTTATCATCGGCGTCTTTGGCGGATTGCGCCGCTTGGTTAGCGTTGCTGGAAATCTCGTGCGCCGTTGCTGTCATCTCGGTCATTGCCGCAGCGACTTGTTCGGTTTCTTCACGTTGACCTGAAGCCAATTCGTCCACTTGCGACGCTCGCTGTGACATGTCGTTGGTCTCTGAAACCACTTCTTGCCCAACATGGCTAACACTCTTGATGATGCCTTGCAGGCTTTCAACAAAGATATTGAAGTTACGGCTAAGCTGAGTGAACTCCGGTACGCTTGATTCTTCCATGCGTGCGGTTAAGTCGGCATCGCCTTGCGCGAAAGAGTGAATTGAAGCATCAAACTGCTCAATAGGCTTCATGATGCTGCGGTTAACAAACACCGCGAAGACTGCGACGATAGCTGCAATCGAGACACAGAATAGAGCGATCGCAGTCAGTGTGGTGTTGAGAGCCTGATGCGCAGCTTCTTCCATGTTTGCCACAATGGCATCGATATCGTCAGTATAGAAGCCCGTACCCAGCATAAGATCCCATTCAGGAATAAAGACGGAGTAGCTTAGTTTCGGTAGCGCTTCGCTCTGACCGAGTTTTGGGAAGTAATAAGTCGTGAACTCACCAGTTTTGGAATTTTTGAGCAAATCCTGAATCAGGTAATTGCCTTTCTTATCCTGCAAGTTATAGAAGTTTTCCCCGATGCCTTTGGTGTTTTTACCCACTACGACGCGAACGCCTTTTGAATCGTAGCCAAAGATGTAACCGGATTGACCGAACTCCAGCTGTTTCAAGATAGGCAGAGCCTCTTCAAGTGGGGCGTTTTGAGCGAGTAGTGGCTCGACAGCGGAACGCGCCATTTGGACGTAGTTTTTGAGCTCAGCTTTTTTCATCTCCATCATTTGACTTCGAGTCTGCTCAATCTCGTGTTCGTTATAGGCAGTGGTTTGTAGGTAGGTGAACCACATCATGCCTATTGCCATGGTTAGAATTGGAATTATTGAAAGGATATATAGTCGTTTTCTGATCGTCAGATTCATAGAGACGTCCTTCTCTCGGCGCAGCGTTACAAGTGACAAGCTGAATAAGCCTGCCTGATAAAATTATTAATACTTATTGTTGTAATGCTTAGAGATTAACCGAGTTAATCAATCAGAAGTACAGGAAGTTTATAAATTTAGACTAAGGTCGTAGCATTTTTAAGCGGGATCACAATTAACGTGAACACGAACCGTTATTGCAGCGAGAAGTGCCCGTTAGCCAGTAGGAGACGCGGTAGCGGTTTTTGGCAAATTTGAGGTAAAGCCAGTCCGCAACAGGTTTGATAATGCGCCAACGCAATGGTGCATACAACCAACCGCGACCGACCAATTGCCATGCACGATGAGTCACGTCCAACCCAAGCAGCAGCTCACCCTTATCGTTGAGGGCGTGCAAAATGGTGTTGGCTTGCTCCGGATCGATCTGCGGATAATCGGCGAACGCCTCGCTGTAGATATCGACGGTTTTAATCTGCTGTTTGGAATCGCGTTGTTTTAGCGCCTTCATCTCTTTGGCGCACAAGGGACAAGTGCCATCGTAAAATACGGTCAGTTTGGTCATGATTGAGCTCATTATTGGCGGTTCTTATCCCTTTTACGCGATTATTTTTCTTTTAGTTCATTGTCTTGCAAGTAATGCAGCCAATTATCACGGATGTTGCCGTAATTGAATTGGCAGAACTCTTTGCGATCGCGTAAGTAATCTTTTTCTACTTCATCCAACAAGGCTTTGTATTGCTCTGGATCGCTGCCGTAGACCAGACACAGGGTAGAGAAGTAACGTTGCAGATCGAAACTGTGCTCATCAATGTACTCGCCAAAATCGTAGTAGTCCGGTCTGTCGTCGGATTCGAATGCGAACATGTCCGCAGCACTGATCGCCACATCGGCACCGTCATCGACGTAATCAATCAACAAAATGGTAGCGAAGTTATCAACCGCATCTTCTTCCTTGCCTAGTACCGGAATGTTTTGATCGGCAATGTAAGCGTGTCCGGCTTCGTGCAATAGCGTGTGCAGCAAAGTATCGAGCGCGCCCGTTTTCGGTGATTTACCGTAACGTTCTTGGTATTTGTTGTTGGTGAAGTAGTTGAATGATTCCAGATAGAAGGTATAGGGAATATGGATGGTGTGGGTTTCTGGATCATAAAGCGGACCGTCTTCGCCACCGTAGGTCAGTGTTAGTGGGTTATCAAACGGGAAGTAATCATCAGAAAGCTGGACAAAGATGTCGTTCACTTCACTGCTTTCAATCACTTGCGCAGCAAAGCGATCGTCGGCAGTTTCCGCTGGGCGGTATTCGATTTTAATGTTTTCGCTCGCAGACGCTGTGGCAGCAAACAGCAGCAGAGAGGCAAAGGCAGAGTGACTTTTCATTTTCGGAATCTTGTTATTTGTTTGGTTTGCTTGAAAATTATACATGCTTTTTATAGTGTGCGCGCTGGAGGGTACATTCATGAATAATCCATTACTACTGCAACCCCGCATCCAATAGGCGTTGTTGACTGAGAACGCAGCAACAACGCCACGAGAAACCGTTCCGTGGCATACATTTACTCTATTGAGGCAACTGCCATGAAAAAACATTGGTCCAAATTTCAGTACCTGCACCAAGTGGTGCAAAACCAAAACATCCACATCAAAGGCACCCACAGTTATTACAGCGATTGTTGGGATAATGGCTTCGAAGATTCTGTCGTGCGTTATCTGCATGGCGATGAAGTCAGTAAAGCGTGGCAACCGAGGTGGGAAGTCGATCAGCTCTACATCGGTGATTACGTTTGTATCGCGGCTGAAGCGGTGATTTTGATGGGCGGCAACCATAATCACAGGACGGACTGGTTCTGTCTGTATCCGTTTCTTGATGACATTGAGCAATCTTACCAAGGCAAAGGCGATACCGTGATTGGTGACGCAGCTTGGATTGGCATGCGCGCGATGATCATGCCCGGCGTCACCATTGGGGAAGGCGCAGTGATTGCCGCAAACAGCGTCGTGACTAAAGATGTCCCACCTTACACCGTGGTGGCAGGATCTCCGGCAAAACCCGTTAAGCTTCGCTTTAAGCAAGACATCATTGATAAGCTGCTCGCCCTGCAAATCTACACGTGGGATGAAGCCAAGTTCGAGGCACTTCGCGCTTTCATCTGCAGTAATGATATTGAACAGTTGATCATTGCAGAAGCAAACTATGAAAGTGGCGAATAGCACTGAAATGAGGAAAATTTTCAGCGATATGTTATAATCTCGCTCCGTTGTAACGAGAACACTTGTTGCAAGCTTGAGAATTTCCCGGGATTCGGCTCGTTCCAAACACCATGAGTCAGAGTTTTTAACTACGATGGGATACAAGCAAACCCAGATGTTAGAGCGCCACCTCGGCGCTCTATTCGTTATGACGGGAAGGAACTTTGCTCGATAGTGATGATCACATTCTGTTTAAGTAAGGGAGCCCGATAGCGGTTCAGAAAGTGTCACTCGGACAATACTCACAACACGATATCCATCTCCTGCAAGCAGTCATTTCTGTTTGTCTATGAAGAGGATAAGAAGGAGCTTAACAGGCTCCTTTTACATTTTAGGGCTTGCGAATAGCGCGTAAATCAGAACATCGCTTAACGACCGTCCCTTAAACTAGCCTAAGGCGCATTTAACACAACCTTTTGAGTATTTTCGGAAAAATATAGCGAGAAAATTTGCTATTGAGCGAAGGTTAAACTAACACTCAATCATTACGGAGGATGAAGAGAACAATAATAAGAGGCGATATGAATCATTTAATATCTGTAGGTGCACTGGAGTCCTTTTTGGTTGCGATCAGTGTGCTTTTCCTGGGGCATTTCATTAATGCTAAGCTACCGATCTTAAAGAAATTCAACATACCTGAGCCGATTGTGGGAGGCTTAATCGTCGCCTGCATCATTACTGCTCTTCATTTTAACGGTATCGATCTGGAATTCGATTTACCGTTGCAGAACACATTTATGCTGATGTTCTTTGCTACTGTTGGTTTGGCAGCAAACTACACTCAGTTGATGAAAGGGGGCGCGAAGGTATTCATCTTCTTAGCAGTCGCGTCGTTCTACATCATCATACAAAACGGTGTCGGTGTCTCATTAGCGGCGGCATTAGGGTTAGATCCACTGATGGGGCTTATCGCGGGTTCGATTACTCTGTCAGGTGGTCACGGCACGGGGGCGGCGTGGTCACAAACTTTCCAAGACGTTTACGGTTTGAATAACGTATTGGAAATCGCGATGGCGTCAGCAACATTCGGTTTGATCATCGGTGGTATCATCGGTAGTCCGGTTGCGCAGCGTCTGGTCGAAAAGAACAACATCGAATCTGAGTATGGTCGTGGTGGTCGAGATGCCAAAACCCACGAGAAATTCCCGGAGTTGGTGACGTACAACGAGTACGAAGAAGACAAAGTAACCGCGAAAAAAGTGGTTGAGAAACTGTTCTTCCTATTGATCTGTGTAACAGGTGCTAAGTACGTAGAGCAATGGGTGAGCACTTACGACATTCAATGGCTGATGATTCCAGACTTCGTTTATGCGTTGTTCATTGGTGTGATCATCACTAACTTCTTGGAAGTGACCAAGATTCGTAAGTTGGATGCCGAAACGGTCGACATGTTAGGTACGGTATCACTGTCTCTATTCCTAGCGATGGCTCTGATGAGCTTGAAACTATGGAACATCTTTGACCTAGCGATCCCATTCTTGGTGATTCTAGGCGTGCAGTCAGTGATTCTGGCTATCTTCACCTACTACGTAACGTTCAAGGTGATGGGTAGCAACTACGATGCTGCGGTTATCGCAGGTGGTCACTGTGGTTTCGGTTTGGGTGCAACCCCAACGGCGGTAATGAACATGGGTTCAATCGTTAACCGCTTTGGTCCGTCACCACAAGCGTTCATGGTTGTGCCGATTGTTGGTGCCTTCTTCATCGACATCGTTAACTTGATCATTCTACAAGGCTACATCTCGTTCCTTGGCTAGATAGATTAAGACGCCAAATAAAACAAAAGGTCACAGTATTGCTGTGACCTTTTTTGTTTCTGGCGCTTGCCAACGACGAACTTCGTCTGTCTATACGCACGCTTTCATTTTCAAGCGGTTCTTGTTGTCGCGATTAGCAAGCACTTGCTGGTGGTCATCAATCGTCCCCAGTGTTTTCGCCATGCGATCGTAAAGCACAACGTTCACCGTCGCGGCTAGGTTCATACAACCGTGAGTCGGTACGTACACCACGTGATGCGCCTTATCGACCATCTCTTGCGGCAGTGAGCCGTCTTCTGGTCCAAACACATAAATCGCGTTCTCTGGGTGAGTGAAGTGCGGCAGCGCTGTTGCACCGACCACTAACTCAACACAAACGATTTCCACATCGTCGGCAACATTAGCGGTGAGGTCTTCCATCTCAACTAATTGAATGCGTTCTTGTGAGTTCTGGGTGTCGGTCTGGAATTTTACTGCTCGGCTGTAGCGTGTGCCGTTGTAACGAACTTGCGCAGCGTCGTAGCAGCCTGCGGCTCGTAATACAGCGCCAACGTTGGTTGGACTCTTTGGGTTGTACAGTCCAATAATGGCTGTTGGCTTGGTGGTCATGGTTGGTGTTCTGCTTTTCAAAAATTCTAGATAATAGCGCTGAGCGCATTAAGCGAGGGATTATGAACTTAACCACGCCGAAGCGCTATTGTTATAGGCTGATTATTTTTGCGTTGAAGCAAAGAGAATGAAGATTGATGGTGCTGAAAATGAAAAAGCGAGGACAGTACCTCGCTTTTGATGTGTGGTTTTGCTTGTGCTTGTTAGTTCACGGTGCGGCTGAACTTGATGCTAGCTGTCCAAGCAAGCACACCGATGAAAGCGTAAATCCCAACGTTCATCCAACCTGCATCTGGAATCGCGCTGAACGGGTTTGGCGCAAGAATCGCGTGCAGTGGTAGATAGAAAATTGCTGAGAAGAAATCATCCAGGCCATAGAAGTTGAACATCGCAATCGGCATCCAGCGCAGTGCGTAAATACCAATCAAGATGACCAACAAGGGGGAGTTCACTTTCTGTGAGATTGCCATTGCGGTTAGTGCGAGCGGCAATAGCAACACGCCAGCCACTACCATTCGAAGCAAGAATTCAACCCAGTTCAGCAGTACGAAGCCCAGTGATGCTTGTCGATACAATAACGCCAACTGGTGGTCCGTTGAGACATTCAACATCCACAGCATAAAGTCCGCAGCGAAAACCAATACCGAACACACTAACGGAATCACCAATAAACCAAACATCAGCTTCACCAGATGGGTTTTCACGTCACTGACAGGCATACTGCGCCAAAACATGATACTGCCCTCTGAGCGCTCTTTACGCAGCGTTCTTGGGAAGTATTGAGTGCCAAGCAGGATAGACAATAAACCAATGCCACCTGTGATCAGCATGTTGACGTCATCGCCGAGCTCTTTGTGGATGTCACTGACATCACCGCCAAAGCTCATTTGGAAGAACATATTGTGTTGCAGTGTCGAGCTACTCATCAAGCTGACAAACAGCAGCACACCACAGGCAAACATAAATAACGGCACGCGTGTAACCAATGGGTTCTCTAGCCATTCTTTACGCAACATCGCGACAATCGATTTCATTATGCTGCCTCCTTCTGCAATGCCAAGAACAGATCCGCAAGCTTGACGCCATACACATCACCCAGCCCAGCGACTTGCTCTGCGTATTGGGACGACAGCAACCATTTAGTCGTGCCTAAGCCTTTTTGCGATGACAGTGGTTTCAGCGCTTCGATTTGTGCGCGATGCTCATCACTGGCATCGAGAATGAAGTAATCTTCGCTGATGCTGTCCATTGAGGTTTGCAGAACAGGTCGACCGTGTTTAAGGATCAGCACGTCCGTCAGTAGGTGTTCGATTTCCGATACTTCATGGCTCGCTATGATCAGCACACGCTCGTCATCGTGGAACCATTCCAGCAAATGACGGTAGAAGGTATCGCGATAAACCAAATCCAAACCAAGCGTTGGCTCGTCCAGAATCAGAATCTGCGTATTGGTCGCGATGACGACAGCCAAGTGCAATTGCACCTTCATGCCTTTCGATAGGGATTTGATACGTGCGCGCGGCTTGATGTCGGTTTGACGAAGCATGGCATCGGCTTTGCTGCGATTGAAACCTGGGTGTACGCCCTCGGTGTAATCGAGCAGCTGAGCAACGGTCATCCAGTTTGGCAGAACGTTCACATCCGAGATGTAAGACAAGCTCTGCATGATTTTGTCGCGTTGCATGATTGGCTCAAAGCCGTTGATGCGAATGGTGCCCTGACATTCGTGTGCACCGAGTAGGGCGTTAATGAGAGTCGATTTACCCGCACCGTTATGACCTAACAAGCCAAGCACTTGGCCTGCTTGTAGATCAAAGCTCACGTCATGCAGCGCTTCACCCTGCTGACGATATTGCTTGGAGACGTGTTTTACACTGACTAATGCGCTCATTGGTCACCTTCAATATGTGTTTGGATTTGTTGGATAAATTCATCAAGAGACATATCCAGACGTTGTAGTGTGTCGGCGATCTGCGGAATTTGTTGTTCAAGGAAACGGGCTTTTTCATCAGCAAGCAGCTGTTTTTTTGCACCTTGGGCGACAAACATGCCTTGCCCACGTTTCTTCTCAACCAATCCTTCATCAACCAATAACTGATAGCCCTTCATGACCGTCAGGTGGTTGATCTTCATGTCCGTAGAGACACTGCGTACCGAAGGCAAAGCTTCGCCCTCTTGCCAGATGCCTTGCAATATTTGCTGGGTGATCTGGTCAGCCAACTGACGGAAAATCGGTTGGCGATCATGCCAATGCGTCATGATTGGTTTCCTTGGCTGAGTTGGTGTTATATATATGTATAACACCTTGGCGATGGGATAGAAAGCGCCAATCTTCTTGCGCTGTTTTCTTAATCACTTTTGCCGATGAAATTTCGCTAAAGTTTGCATCAGAGTTTCACGCAAAATTTGCACGCAATCGCATACGTTTTTGCCTTCAAAAACTGGTAAAAAATTGTTCACTTCTCATAAGTTGAGAAGCGCCAAAAAAACGAGAAAATTGCGCCACAAAACTTGGTGAAAAAGTGTGTTTTTTCATTGAGTGAGAATTGGGTGAATATCCGAGTTATTGCTTTCTTATTTAATGAGAATTTAGTGGGTTTGGACCCTAGAAAACCACACGTTCAGTAGGCACTCTGACCTGCCTAAATACCGCTCAACCTGCGAGTTGTTACTCAAAGGATGAGAAAAAGGAGGCAAAGAGGTTTTATGAATCAGGTTATTTCTGTCGGTCCACAAGAGTCGTTTCTCGTCGCTATTTGTGTGTTGTTCTTGGGACAATTCGTTAACGCTAAATTACCGATCTTAAAGAAATTCAATATTCCCGAGCCAATCGTGGGTGGTTTGATTGTCGCGTGTGCGATCACCGCGATGCACTTCAATGGCGTGGATTTAGTTTTCGATTTACCGCTGCAAAACACTTTCATGTTGATGTTCTTCGCCACTGTTGGTTTGGCTGCGAACTACACCCAATTGATTAAAGGCGGCGCTAAGGTGTTTATCTTCTTAGCTGTGGCATCGGTGTACATTCTTATCCAAAATGCTGTCGGTGTCTCTTTGGCAACGGCGCTCGGCTTAGACCCGCTAATGGGCTTGATTGCCGGCTCGATTACGTTGTCGGGCGGTCACGGTACGGGCGCAGCATGGTCGCAAACCTTCCAAGACATGTATGGCTTACACAACGTACTAGAAGTGGCGATGGCATCCGCTACCTTTGGATTGGTGATTGGTGGCATCATCGGTAGCCCAGTAGCGCAGCGCTTAATCGATAAACGTAACCTTGAATCTGAATACGGACGCACCAACCAGACTCACGAACGTTTCCCTGAATTGGTGACCTATAACGAGCACGAAGAAGACCGCGTAACCGCGAAAAAAGTGGTCGAGAGCTTGTCGATCATCTTGCTGTGTGTCACAGGTGCTGGCTACTTAGAAGGTTGGGTGAGCAGCTTTGGCATCAAATGGTTGATGATTCCGGACTTTGTTTACGCGCTGTTTATCGGTGTGGTGATCACCAACATTATGGAAGTAACCAAAGTACGCAAAGTGGATGTTGAGACGGTCGATATTCTTGGTACGGTTTCGCTGTCTCTTTTCCTAGCGATGGCGCTAATGAGTCTAAAACTATGGAACATCTTCGACTTAGCAATCCCGTTCCTCATCATTCTTGCAGTGCAATCGGTGATTCTGGCGGTTTTCGCTTACTACGTGACATTCCGTGTGATGGGCAGCAACTACGATGCAGCAGTCATCGCAAGTGGTCACTGTGGCTTTGGTCTGGGCGCAACGCCAACAGCAGTCATGAACATGGGCTCTATCGTTAACCGCTTCGGTCCATCACCACAAGCCTTCATGGTGGTGCCTATTGTTGGCGCGTTCTTTATCGACATCGTCAACCTAGTGATTCTGCAGGGCTGTATTTCTTTTATTAAGTAACCTGCCTCGTTCCACAAAACAAAAGCCAGTCCTGCGAGACTGGCTTTTTTGATCTGACGTACTTCTTCTCCTGAATGAGTTACGGCGCAGGGCTTCTCTCCTTTAGATTCTCAAGCAAGTTACAGTGAAAAACCGTCAACTTCCGGTATGAGACCCAAATAAAAAACCAACGTGCTAGGGTGCAGAGTCACCATTAAGTTTGTTTGTTAAGGATATCAACCTCTTGTAGGTCTTTAGGAGATTTATGGGCCTCTTAAAACGCATTCTGGGACATTCGTGCGAGAACACGCACTATCAAGTCAACCGTGTCCAATCACACTATGTTTCTATACCTTGTGAAGCCTATTGTAAAACGACGGATGCCTGTCTGATTCACCTCTACAGGGATAAACATCAACGTTTGGCAGATCGCTTCATCAACCGCTCTACTTTTTATTACTCGGATAACGAAGATCCCAATGAACTTGTGACTTTATTGGACCTTGCTTGGCGTGGTTTATGCCCGAAGGCTAAAGTGCCAGCGGTGAGAAAGGCCATCTATGAAAAGCAACAGGAAGTACTTGAGAGTCTTCAAGGCATGGACAGCTACATCTTGCTGGTCGGTTCATGGTTGGGTGTGGAAGTCAGTAATTTCAAACGCAATGTGCAAACCAAGCATCAAGAAATGATAGAAGATTGCTTGTTGATATTTGGCGAGGAAGCGGAGGCGTTCCCTATTACGGAGGAATATGGCAGTGAGCTGTATTTTTATAAGTACCAACTGCTGCTGGATATCACGATTAGGGCAAATGAACTTAACGTAAAAAACGTCGTTGCTCGGTGCACTTTCCGCTGGTTTGACGCGATATTAGCGGGCATTTTTCTCGGTAGCATGGAGCAAGAGGTGATTGAAGAAATCTATGATATGCACAATTACCATCAGAACGTGCTTAATCAGATTTTTGAGCTGGCGGGAATCGGTTCTCTAGAGCAGTTTCTTTTAAACGTAAAGCCGGCGTAGATGTATGACAAGCGTATCAACCGAAGGTGGGGTGATACGCTTTCACAAGTTCTAGCCTTTTCGATGCAATTTCTCATAGGTTGCAAAGCTAAAAGCGCAAGCTGAGGAGATCAGATCTTGCTTGATGATGGTGACGGCATTTGCATCACTATTGGCGTAGTGTTTAGTAAAGTGAACTTCTAGCGTACCCTTGTCTCGATACCCACTCATTACCGGTTTTATCGATATCTCCTGGTTGAGTCCTTCTGCTTCGTTGGGCTCGCCTAAGCTGAGCACTTTCCCCACATATAACCTTCTATCCGATAGCGTCAGCATGACCATTTTGTCCCCTTTTTCTAACGCAGATTTAAAGAGAAAGTCATCCAGTGAGCTGTCGGAAAAGACTCTCGCATTCAGTCGCTCTTTTGGGCTTAACGTCATGTAGCGAAGGCAATATTTGATGTATGCAAGCAGAGACCAAAATACAGGCACAAGCAACATCGAAAACGTAATCATGGTTACCCAGGTGAGATTGATAACCTCTTGATTGGTAAAGGCATCAAGTTCATAGAGTAGGTTCGATGTAAACTCATAAGGTGTCTGTGCCAACAATGCGTCAGGTAACCATTTTATCGGAGCGACATGTGTGATGGCTGCGAAAAAATACGCGTAGCGATTAATGATCAAGACTAAGCCTAAGGCGATAAACAAACATATCATGCCTAGGTTTGCGCTTTTTAAGTACAGGTACTGCCCTTCATAGCGGTGCACCTTGTATCGATAGAACGGATGGATATGACAAACCAAAAAACCACTTACCAAGATTGGTAAGATTAGCAACAAAAACAACTATTTCTCCTCAACCAGTAACCGAGCTCTTTCATAAATATTGTTCGTCATTAGGTCTTGATGAACCTCTTTGGCAGATATAAACACGGTCCCTCTGCCAACGACTTTTAGTGATGTGTAAGAATGATTGATCTTTCTTGAAAGGTGTCGTTCTTCTTTCGTTCCCCAAAGACCGAAAGTAAAAAATCGAATAATTCGCTCCATACTTCCTTCGAAAATAGTGGTATATCTCAGGTGATTTAAAAAATACAAACAGAAACCTAGATAGTGTATCAACCTAGCTGTGTTATATCGAATGAGAGAATAATTAAATGGTTGTTACTATGAGGTGTTTAATAACAAGAGCAGGATTTTCTGTCTGTTTTCTATAATAAACAGCCGCTTATCATGTTAACTGTATTTTTTTACCAGAAAATACACCAATAAATACGAAATGTAGAAATACCATCATATTATTTTGAAAATATCTCATTGATTATGGCTCATGATGTTTTCAGTGGGAGGAGTGATACTCTCAGAAAAAAGCATCAGGTTACTCGCATATGTTTTTCCATCAAGTTCAATCAAAGAAAGTCACATTGAAGCCCTACCGTTCGAAAAGGAGCTTACTCGTTCGGATCTCCAATTACCAAGGGTTCATCGCCATCAATGGAAACGAAGTGTCATTGTTTAACAATAGCTTATTGGTTATCCCGGAAGGGGCGATGGTTGAGTGCGATCTGCTTAGGCTGGGGGATGAGAGCTCATTTGAGGTCGTGACTCTCAATAAGACTGACATCAAAAAGATGAAGGTGAAGCTCGAAAAGCTTAATGACCTCATCTTAAACAAAAACAAGAATGAGTCATTTATTCTGTATAAGAGTAAAGAGCTGTGCGAAATTTTTTACTCAAATAGACAACTTAATAATTGCCAAAAGCTGAAAAGCATTAAAAATATCGCATTGAAGCAGAGTATCTTTCACTTGGTATTACTGCTGTATAAAAAAGGTGTGGATGTCAGCATATTGTTTAACAGTGATTATCACATATCGTTGTCTTCTCGTTTAGCTAAGCTGTTTATGTCTGAACCAACGAAGAAGTGGACGTTAGACTTGGCGGCGAGTTGTATGTTTACCAGCCCTTCTACGTTACGGAGAAACCTCTCTAAGGAAGGGGGAGCCTTCTCGCACATTCTCAATGATGTAAGGTTAGGTATCTCCATCAACTACTTAACGTTCACGTCATACAATGTTTTAAAAATCAGTGAGCTCAGTGGTTTCAATAGCTCGGCGTACTTTTGTACGATCTTTAAGAAGAAGTATGGTGTGACGCCTCAGGAGTTCAGGAAAAACTCCAAAGAAAACAATGTTTAATGGCGATGGTTATATAGCGGCTCAGCGTTAGTTTGAGAACTGAGACCTAAAAAAGTAGATGGCATGGGTTAGTAAATCTTTATCCATGGAAGATAGAGTATCGTCATTTTTCTTGAGCAGAATGTCGAGTGAATTGATGAGTCCATTGCTCATGATGGAGCTTAATGGCAAACAAAACTTCGAGAGATATAAATCAGTGGTGGTTTTGTATAACTTGACATAAACCGTTGTTAAACATGATGTAATTTGAATTTTTTCACTGCAATTGCTCAAGTGGGATGAAAAGTCTGTGTTTATATAGCAGTTACTCGACATCGAATAACTAGGTAATAGAGGGATCTTTTTAGGTAGAAACATAAAATTATAAGTATTAAGTCAGATTGTTTTTAATCAGTTGCTTATCTCAATGTAACGAAACGATAAGAATAAGTCATTGCGCGATCTGCCTATTGTGTTTTGATGTTTCTTCTTAAGAAATATCATTATTTATATTTTTGCTCATATTATATCTGTCATTGATTAAACCTTATATATCAATTGAATTTGATTGGGAAAATTGAATAAATAATAAAGTTGTTGGTAATAATAAATGAACTGATTTTCAATGATTAGCTATAAACCAGTGTTTCTCGTTTTGGGATTCCTGTTATCTAAACTCGCATTATTTATGTATATCCCTTTTTTGATGGCTGTAGTGACAGGGACTCAAGGGGCGTTAGATTTTGGTTTATCAGCAATCATTACCCATGTAGGGGGATTAGTGTGCGTGGCGATTGGCGGAAAGACGTCACTCGCTCTCAAGGTAAAAGATGCGTTTTTGATCACCACACTAGTCTGGGTTCTAGGCAGCGCGTTTGCGTCACTTCCCTTTGTATTCATCAATGAAATCAGCTTCACTAACGCTTATTTTGAAACCATGTCTGGTATCACCACGACTGGGTCTACGGTTCTTGCTGGTCTTGATGACATGGCACCCAGCATATTGCTTTGGCGTTCGCTGCTTCAGTGGTTTGGTGGCGTAGGGTTCATCGTGATGGCTATCGCTATTCTACCCATGATCAATGTTGGTGGAATGCGACTTTTCCAAACCGAATCCTCTGATTGGTCAACAAAAAGTGCACCTCGAATGAAGAGTGTTGCCAAGAGTATTCTGTCTGTTTATCTGCTGCTGACTTTTCTTTGTGTGATGAGCTACTTGCTATCTGGCATGACTATATTTGACGCAATCAACCACGCACTGACCACAGTCTCTACGGGAGGGTACTCAACGACCGATGCTTCCATGAATGGTTTCTCGTCAATGGCTCATTGGGTGGCGATCATCTTTATGTTTGCGGGTGGTATGCCATTCATTCAGTTTGTGGCAGCAATCAACCAAAAGAGTCTGTCGTGTTTAGTGAAAGACGCGCAAATCAGAGCTTATTTTAAGTTGGTGGTTGCGTTGAGTTTGGTTGTTGCTTGCTGGTTGGCATTGAAGCTCGATTATCCGTTTATCGACGCGATTCGTATTGCGACCTTTAATATCGTTACGGTGATGACCACCACGGGTTTTGCATTGGACGATTTCTCCAGTTGGGGGAGTTTACCAACCATTTTGTTTTGCTTCATTCTGTTGATGGGTGCGTGCTCTGGCTCAACGTCTGGGGGCTTCAAAATCTTCCGAATTCAGATAGCGACCTCACTCCTTAAAAAGCAGGTTTTCCAACTGGTACACCCTTCTGGCGTCTTTACCTTGCGTTACAACAAAGCACGTTTGTCAGACAGTATTGTGCAAGGTGTAACGGCATTCGCTTTTGTTTATGCATTAACCATTATTTTTATCGCAATGTTATTGGCAATCATAGGCTTAGACCCTGTCACTAGCTTGTCCGGTGCCATTACTTCGGTGGCGAATGTCGGTCCTGGTCTCGGTTCTATTATTGGTCCTACTGGCAACTTCTCTACACTGCCAGACGCAGCAAAGTGGATTTTGAGCCTCGGAATGCTGATGGGACGCTTAGAGATCCTCACTATCGTGGTCGTTTTGTCTCCTTGTTTCTGGCGTATTTAACCTCGCCGATTTTTCCAACGCTCACTAGTGAGCTCTTCAGGTTTTTATTTTTAAATGACGATTATGAAATTGGTATTTTTTGCGAAAGAGATTCATCACTTTATCTTGCGTGTTCATGCTGTGGATGGGAGAAAAAAGAAAGAAATTAGAACGTTAAGGCAAGGCTTATGTCGCACCCTACAGTTTGAAGGCGCGGGGTTTGAGCTCTATTCCTTGTTAGAACCAACACATGATATCTCCAAGGCTCAAGTGATACGTCTGGCTAAAGATAAACTGAAAATCTTGGTCCGAAAATTCAAAAAGGAATTTGAGGAAAAAGAAAACGACACCCTTGATGCTTTAGAGAACCAAATCATTGATTATTTGTTTAACTCTGAGCAAAAGGTGAACCTAAAAGAGCTCTCTCAAAACCTCTATATCAAGGGTGTTTATGACCAAGAGATACTCGTCACCACCATGAGTCGGTTGGTAAAAAGTAACAAGGTGAATGTAACCCACACGGCTCTGGGCAGTATGTATTACATTAATTATCGCAATAACTGGGTCTACGATGGTGACAACCAATCCTACATCCAATGTAAATGTCATTATCACTGTGCAACCTGCGAGCTGAACTTGGATTGTGCCTATCAGCCAAAACACAAAATCGTGCGTGAATTCTATAAGTTGATTGATGTTGGTTTGGCTGTCGCTACGGGCAAGTTGGAGAAAGAGAGTGATAGCTTGCTTGGTGACACCATTCGCTTCTACTCGAGTATAAAAACACCGTGCGAGACAAGAATATCGGAAGGTGTGGATTACACCGTGATCAACTCAACGGATGAGCAGTTCGTTGTCATTGATAACTTGGGTGAGCCATACAGTGTGTTATTGGAAGAGTTAAATTGGTTTCGTATGGATTTGGGTAATCAATGTAAGAGCAAGCAAGAGAAGGTCGCCGTCAAAAGGCGGTTTATCAGCAACTACGAGTCAAAGCGGAAGACCAGAGATTGCATTGTTCAGTGCTTGTCGTCCATCGGCGACACTTCAGTATCGGTCGATACGTTAATGATAAAGCTAGGGTTGTTAAGACTGCCTATTGAAAAAGCGCTCACTCTGCTTGAACAAGAAGGGGTGGTCAAAAGCCTAACTGAGGCTAACACCAAGAAGTACTTGTTATGCTAGTTGAGTTTCTTGCTTTTACTGCGACCAGTTTTCTATAAGGGTAGGGGAGCGATTTAGATTTGAAGTCATATAACTTCATTTATGGATTGATTATCTATACATGTCGCACAAAGAATCGACTATCTTGCTAGTATGCTTGACAGTATATAGATGTTAATTATTTGATAGCAATGTTTTTTCATAATATTAATGCCAGCAATGTTAGGCTACACAATTACAGAACTAAAAAGACGATATTTGCCAGAGTCTCAGGTTATCAAGGAGACATTAGTATTAATGGTTCTCCCGTTCAGGAGTTTAACAATAGCTTAATTATCATTCCAAAAAACTCATTTGTTCACGTTAATATATCAAAATTAACTGAACAGTCTGAATTAGACTTTATTAGCTTAAATGATTTTGATATTGGCTTTATTAAGCAAGACCTTTATGAGTTAAACAAGTTTATCTTTGATAAGAGAAATCGAAAGTTGTGTCGTTCGAGTGATGGCGGAAATTTCTTAAAAGCTCATAACAAAGATTTTTGTGATGTCTTTTTAATGAATCGGGTCGTTGATGGGCATCGTTGTATGGGGCGGTTGAATAAAGCGCTGCTTAGACAGAGTGTGGTTGAACTTCTGATTCACCTACACCTGGAAAACAAAGACATCAATATCGTCTTAAACATGAAAAGTGACCTGTCGGTTTCTGAGAGGTTGTCCAATCTGCTTATGCGTGAACCGAGGAAGCATTGGACGCTTGAGGCGGCGGCTTTGTCTATGGCTACCAGCATTTCTACCTTGAGGAGAGGATTATCAGCAGAGCAGAAGTCTTTCTCTTGCATCCTCAACGAGGTGAGGCTCAATGTCGCGATTCGGTATCTGAAGTTCAGTAACTTCAGCATATTGAAGATAAGCAACCTGAGTGGATTTAAGAGCTCTGCCTATTTCTGCACTGTGTTTAAAAAAAATAAGCAGACCACCCCTCAACAGTTCAGAAGCCGCTTCAGAAAATCCATTGTTTAAGTTTGTCGGTTTCCGGTAATTCACTCTTATCTCATCGTTTAGCAATGATAGAAATTGTGAGTAAATTCACTGTTTATATTTCTTATTTAGTAACGCAGAAATAGTTTTAAACATTCCATTAATAATGAAGTGATGCTGACATTTATATTGTAATCTTTTGGGCAAAATGTCTAATTTAGACTCCGCTTGATTCCTGTATATTGTGTCCATTCGTTACAGCATCGATATAGAAATCCATGTAATTGTGTAAGTTTATTAATAGTGACGCTATAGGTGAAATTAAAGAAGATAATTATTAAGTATCTCTTTTTCACTAGGCGTCATTTATTACTCGTGATTTCTATTCCTATTCAGCGTTATTCGTTGAAGTTTGACCTATTTCACTCGTTACCAATGAAACGGTAATAAGCATTTTAATCCTAATTTTTTATTTAAAGGTAGGTAGAAAGGTATGTTCATATGACAGATTTCCAAACGACAACGACTGACAAAACCAATACACCTCGTGTTGAACAAGGTTTTGGTCTCAATCGTCAGTGGTTAGCGTCTTTGACATTAAAATTTGGTGCGCATGCTGAAGGTAATTCCAGTGTCACACGATTAAATACCCTACGACACTTTGGACCCTTGATCGTCCAAAGACCTTTCTATCCTGAGGGTAAAGACGGCTGTTGCCATGTCTACATTCTGCACCCGCCTGGTGGTTTGGTGAGTGGTGACGAGCTGAACTTCAACATTGGTGTACAAAGTGACGCTCACGCTTTAGTGACAACCCCCGCCGCAAACAAGCTATACAAAGCCGACCGCAACTTGGTGCCGTGGAAACAACACACCAACTTGGATGTTGAGGATAACGCCATTTTAGAGTGGCTTCCTCAAGAGTCGATTGCTTTTGATGGTTCTATTGGTGACCAAACTTGCACGATCAACTTGGGTACAAATGCCAAGTGTCTTGGCTGGGAAATTACCGTTCTTGGGCGACCTGCCAGTGAGCTGCCATTCGAAAGTGGGTGCATCACTCAACAATTTAACCTCTACCAAAATGGCAAACCGCTGTGGCTTGAAAGACAAACGGTCGACCCGACTCATCCGCGTTTTACTGGTAAGTGGGGACAAGGTGGTTCAACGGTTCACGCCAATATGTGGGCGGTGGGACTAGACGACCCAAAACAAGCCATCTTAGCACTTCGAGAGCACATGCCAGCATCCGATCGCTGGGCGGTGAGTGAGCGACGCGGCGTGTTGGTCATTCGCTATCTCGGTACCGAAAGAAACGAAGTTTGGGACTTATTCCAACAAGCGAGAGAAGTATTGCGTCCACTGCTCATTGGCATGGAACCGGTGATACCAAGAATCTGGCTGACTTAATCAAACTCGAATTATAACGCCTTATTAAACGCCTAATAACGCGATTTTATATTGAAAATCATGAAACGGAGTAAACGATGGAATTAACACCTAGAGATAAAGACAAATTACTTTTGTTCACTGCAGGTCTGCTTGCTGAAAGACGCAAAGAAAAAGGCATCAAACTGAATTACCCAGAATCTGTTGCGCTGATCAGCTGCGCAATCATGGAAGGTGCACGTGAAGGGCGCACCGTTGCAGAAATGATGAGTGCAGGTCGTGAAATCTTAACTCGTGCTGATGTTCAGCCTGGCATTGCTGAAATGATTGAAACAGTACAAGTAGAAGCAACTTTCCCTGACGGCACAAAGCTAGTGACTGTGCATAACCCGATTATTTAAGGAGACCGCCATGTTTGCAGGTGAATACCAACTAAAAGCAGATGACATTGAGCTGTGTACTGACCGCACAACGATCCCAGTGAAAGTTTCTAATACGGGTGACCGCCCTGTTCAGGTTGGCTCGCACTACCACTTTGCTGAAGCGAATCGCGCTTTATCTTTTGACCGAGAGCTTGCTTACGGTCATCGCCTAGCGATCGCCGCTGGCATGTCAATCCGATTCGAACCAGGTCAAACCCGCGAAGTGGAACTGATTCCGTTCGCTGGCTTACGTCAAGTCTACGGCTTCCGTGGCGACGTGATGGGCTCACTAGATAACAATTCTAAGTAAAGGTAACAGTAATGAAGATTTCTAGACAAGCGTATGTAGACATGTACGGTCCTACAACGGGCGACAAAGTCCGTCTGGGTGATACAGAGCTATGGATTGAGATTGAAAAAGACCACACGCACTACGGCGAAGAAGTCGTATTTGGTGGCGGTAAAGTTATTCGCGACGGTATGGGTCAGAGCCAGCGTTGTGATGAAGCAGTGATGGATACGGTTATTACTAACGTTATCATCATGGATTACTGGGGCATCGTTAAAGCTGACGTTGGTCTTAAGCAAGGTCGTATCGCAGCCATCGGTAAAGCAGGTAACCCAGACGTACAGCCTAACGTTGATATCATCATTGGTCCTGGTACTGAAATCATCGCAGGTGAGAACCAAATTCTAACCGCAGGTGGTATCGATACACACATCCACTTTATCTGTCCGCAACAGATCGATGAAGCGCTGATGAGCGGTGTAACGACCATGATTGGTGGCGGTACGGGTCCTGCAACGGGCAGTCTAGCGACAACCAGCACATCGGGTCCTTGGCACATCGGCAAGATGATGCAAGCGGTCGATGATCTACCAATGAACATCGGTCTACTGGGTAAAGGCAGTGCAAGCACGCCTGAAGCGCTTGAGCAACAAGTTAAAGCGGGCGCGATGAGCCTGAAGATCCACGAAGACTTTGGTGCGACTGCTGCATGTATTCACAACGCCTTGAATGTTGCAGATCGCTACGATGTTCAGGTTGCGCTTCACTCAGATAGCTTGAACGAATCTGGCTTCCTGCAAGATACGCTAGCTGCATTTAAAGATCGTTGTATCCATACCTACCACACTGAAGGTGCGGGTGGTGGTCACGCTCCGGACATCATTGCCGCTTGTGCACTACCAAATGTACTGCCGTCTTCAACAAACCCAACGCGTCCGTACACCATCAACACCGTTGATGAGCACTTGGATATGTTGATGGAGTGTCACCACCTAGATCCAAACATCCCTGAAGACGTTGCGTTTGCAGACTCTCGTATTCGTCGCGAAAGTATTGCCGCAGAAGACATTCTTCACGATATGGGTGTGATCTCGATGATGTCATCAGATTCACAAGCAATGGGACGTGTGGGTGAAGTGGTATGTCGTACTTGGCAGACAGCAAACAAGATGCGAGTACAGCGCGGTCTACTTCCTGAAGACCAAGATCTTGGCGCAGATAACTTCCGTGCGAAGCGCTACATCGCGAAATACACCATTAACCCAGCCATCACTCACGGTATCGCACACGAAGTGGGCTCGATTGAAGTGGGTAAATTCGCCGACTTGGTGCTTTGGAAACCAGCATTCTTCGGCGTTAAGCCATCCATCATCTTGAAAGGTGGCATGATCGCAGGCGCTGCGATGGGCGATCCAAACGCGGCGATCTCAACGCCTCAGCCAGTTCACTACCGCAACATGTTTGGCTCATTAGGTCGTGCAGTTTCAGCGACGCGCATGACGTTTGTTAGCCAAGCTGCGATGAACACAGGTCTAGAAGAAAAACTGGGTCTGAACAGTCCGCTTGTTGCGTGTAAAGACGTTCGTAACAAGACCAAACAAGACATGAAGCACAACGACGTGTGTCCTGAACTGACCGTAGATCCACAAACTTATGAAGTAAGTGCAGACGGCGTTCTATTGACGTGTGAACCAGCAACAGAAGTTCCGTTGGCTCAACGCTACCATTTGTTCTAATTAACAGTAAGGGCTTGCAATGCTTGAACTAACAAAACGATTAGATGCCAATACGGAATGTGAGGTATTCGATAGTCTTATTCTTCCTTATGAGCTGCGTATCCGAGGACGCCTGAAAGGAGTGACGGAAAAGGGACATGATGTCGGTTTGTTTCTCGATCGTGGACCAGTATTACGTGATGGCGACCTGCTAGAAGCGAAAACGGGTGAAGTGATTCGTGTCCATGCCGCGAACGAACCCGTCACGACGGCTTACATCAACGGCACGCTTCCTCTCGCTCGCCTTTGTTATCACCTAGGCAACCGCCACACGTTACTTGCGGTTGGTCAGGATGAAGACGGACGTTGTTGGGTACGAATGACGCCGGACCATGTGCTTGAAGAATTGGCACTGCTGCTTGGTGCAACATTGACGCATCATCAAGCGCCTTTTGACCCAGAATCCGGTGCGTACGCGCATGTTGGTCGTGAGCAATCTCATGATCACTCTCATGGTCACCATCACCACGGGCATCAGCATGAACACTAATACTTCTGATCGTGAAGTCGGTGATCTAGCACTACTTGGCTTGATGCAATTTATTAGCCCTGCACTTCCTATTGGTGCGTTTGCTTGGTCGCAAGGGCTAGAAAGTGCTTTTGAGCTTGGTTGGGTGAAAAACGAAGAAGAGCTTGGTGCATGGCTGGAAGGCGTGCTTGATGACGGTTTAGCGCGTTGTGAATTACCTGTGCTAGCGCGCTTGTATCACTCGTGGGCGAATCGTGATTGCCAAGAAGTGACGTTTTGGAACGATTGGCTGTTAGCGAATCGCGAAACCTCTGAGTTATGTGAAGAAGACATTCGTCTTGGTCAAGCATTAATAGACTTACTGACCAATCTTGAAATGCACCCTCAGCTGCATGTTGAAGGGGCAAAACAGCTTCAAGAGCCTGGATACGTGACCATGTTTGCTTGGGTTACACAGCTTAACCATATTCCTGTTCGACAGAGCCTGCTTGGCTTTGCATGGGGATGGTTAGAAAACCAATTGGCGGTGGCATGTAAAGCACTACCGCTGGGGCATACCGCAGCACAGCGTCTGTGTATTCGATTGCAACCTAAGCTTGTTGAAGCGGTCGAATCAGCTCTCAGTTTAGAGGATTGGGAGCTAGGTCCAACGCTTCCTGGTTTAGCGCTAGGAAGTGCAAAACATGAAACGCAATATTCAAGACTATTTCGAAGCTAATTTGCTTTAAAGAACAAAAGGAAAATTAATATGACACAGTGTTTACGTGTTGGTGTAGGCGGTCCTGTTGGTTCTGGTAAAACAGCGCTGCTACGTAAATTGTGTAAAGCACTTAAAGATCATTACAACATCGCGGTTGTAACGAACGATATTTACACCCGTGAAGATGCGGACTTCTTGCTCAAGCATGACGCGCTGCCATCAGATCGTATTCTTGGCGTAGAAACAGGCGGCTGTCCACATACTGCTATCCGTGAAGACGCTTCGATGAACCTAGCGGCGGTGAACGACTTACAATCGCGTCATCCAGACCTTGAGCTAGTGATGATCGAATCTGGTGGTGATAACTTGGCTGCGACATTCAGTCCAGAGCTGTCTGACCTAACGATTTACGTTATTGATGTGTCTGCAGGTGACAAGATCCCACGTAAAGGTGGTCCGGGCATCACCAAGTCAGATCTATTGATCATTAATAAAATCGACATTGCTGAATATGTACACGCGTCTCTCGATATTATGGACCGTGATGCGAAGAAGATGCGTGGCGATCGTCCATTTATTTTCGCGAACTTACATGACGGTGTTGGTTTAGAAGAAATTATTAGCTTTATTTTGAAAGAAGGCATGCTGCCTGACCGTAGATAGCATCCATCTTCTTTTAATATAAAAACGATATTTACCCTAGCGTCTCCCTACGCAAATTATTTAACTCTGTATTAATTAAGCCATACCGGTCATTGAGTACTGGTATGGCTTATTAATGCATATTTTTATTTTGCTAAATAACAATGTGCGTTAATTAAAAAATCCAATATTACTTTTATTTACATTCTGGGGCTATTTATGTCTGAAGTTAGAACCGAGTCCACATCTGGACCAGAGAAAAAAATGAGCAAACCACTTGCTTATATGTTTATTATGATTGGTATTTTCGCCTTAGCGTTCTCGGCAATCATGGTAAAAGAAGCAAACTTTGAACCAGCAACCAACGCCTTCTTACGTTGTCTTGTCGGCTTCTTAGTGTTGATTCCATTTGCCGTTGCAGAAATTAAAAAGAAAGGCTTAATTAATAAATCTGGTTTTGCTCTCGCTATTGTTGCCGGTATTTTCCTTGGTCTTGATATGACCTCTTGGAACTTTGCGATCTTCTTTATTGGTGCGGGTATCTCATCTATCTTGCTTAACCTACAGATCATCATCATGCCATTGCTTGCCATGACGTTTGATAAGTTTAAGCCGGAGAAAAGCTTCTGGTTCCTAGTACCGATTATGTTGTTCGGTATTGTTCTAGCCGGTGGTGTTCTAGAAGGTGGTCCATCTGAAGGTCCAAGCACCATGTGGGGCTACCCAATTGCACTAGTGGGTACGATTCTGGGTATTAAATCCGGTATTTGTTACGCGCTATACCTCTACACTAGCCGTAAGTCGGGCACACTGAACGCAGGTCGCTACTTCCAGCCGCTGATGTGGGTATTCCTTGCTCAGCTTATCCCTGCTGCGATTGTTATGGCGACGACGCACGGTTTCAACATTACCACGGGTGTTCTTGTCGACGGCAAACTGCCACTATCAGCAGCTGATGGTTCGATTGCTGGTGATGCGATTAATATGAGCAACTGGATCTGGATTGTGATCTTAGGTGTTGTTGGTCATGCGGTTGCTTGGGTATTTGTACAAATTGGTTCGGTAAACTTGGACCCAACCGTTGTCGCAGGTCTATTGCTATTAAGCCCAATTACTACCGTTCTTGTTGCACCATTTACAAGTGGTGAGTCGGTGACGCTATTGCAGTCAATCGGTGTGGTGATTGTACTCGTTGCGGTGGCATATCAGAATGGTCTGCATACTGCTGTGCTAAACAAGTTCAAAGGCGAGCCAGCGAAAGTGGAAGGCTAAGCTTCCGTTCTTATAAACATAATAGAAAGCCCAATATTAGCGTCAATATTGGGCTTTTTTAGGTTTTGTGGACTCTGCGTTTTGATTGCGTTTGTTTGACTATGTGGGAGTGATTAATACTTGAGTGTCAGCAATGATGAGCCATTGTTTTCTCTAGAATACTGCCTGAATTTTGAGGGCGTTAAACTGTACTTTCGTTTGAATGCATCACAGAAGTAAGCCGAACTACCAAAGCCGCAACGATGGCTGATCTCACTGACATTGTAGGAAGTGAACGTCAGCATATTGAGTGCAATGCCCATTCTTACGTCTAACAGCAATTGGCTGAAAGAGACGTCTTCTTTACTCAAGTGTCTTCTTAGCGTGGAAGAGGAGATGAACAGCTTGCTGGCGACCTCCTCAATTTGCCACTTATGAGTCGGATCTTGGCTTATCATCCGAGTGATGACTTCTCGCTTTGATTGGTAATGATCGGATTTGAACATTCGAACAATATCCATTTCATAGTAACTCATTGTTAAGAATATAAAAAACAGAGTCTCCTCAACCAGTAACGTCTTTAAAACGTGGTTACTTAAGGTGTCATGCCCCTCTTTTAATATTTTGAATCTGTCCTTTATCTCGAAGTTGTCACTGATAGCGTAAGAGATATTATTGGCACCAAATGCCCGCTGTGGAACTTTAGCAATCAGAGAGTCGATCGTATGGTTGGAGACAGTCAGTATTTGAACCTCAATGCACTGTGTCGGGCTCTCGCTGCGTAAGTCACACCAAACCCGGCTGTATTGAGGAATCATCAAGATAGTTGGGGAGGTAATGGCGATTTTACTGTCATTGATGGACACCAGCCCTTTGGCTTCAGAGAGATATATTATGTAATGATGTTCCACATAAAACTCTCTGAGCGTTATCGTTTTACAGTCAATTACTTTTCTATACTTCATATCTATTATCACGATTGGAAATTTAGCTATTTGATATAGTAGTTTTTCAATTAACTTTGCTATTCGTTTCACATGAATAAAGGATAGGGCTCTATTTCTAAGTAAAATGAATATATTTCTAAATCATAATTAAAAACATATTTTTTATTTTCTGTTTTTATTGACTAAGGTTTTTTTTATTTGATAATGGCTAAATATTAACTAGCAAGGCTTATTAATGTGAAAGAAGTGTTAACCATTAAGGGATTGTCACTGGGCATTAAAACGGAGTTAGTTAGGGATATTAGCTTTAGTCTAAAAGAGAAAGAGTTCTTAGCGGTTGTTGGTCCTAATGGGTGCGGAAAATCGACCTTTATTCGCACCATTATGGGAACGGTGAATATATTCTTTGGTGAATTGAGTTTTCTTGGTAAACCACTTTCGAGTTATAACCATAAAATGCGTTCAAGATATATTGCATTTATGGGGCAGAATAATACCGTCGACCCACAAATGAGAGTGCTTGATTATATTTCTCTGGGGCGATTTCCTCATTTTCACTATTCCACACGCCAATACGACAACGAATGCATTACCCGGGTGATCGCCGAGCTTGGACTGGAGACGTTAAGAGAGCAAAAAGTTGGGCAGCTTTCTGGTGGAGAGTTTCAGCGCGTCAACTTAGCGCGAGTGTTAGTGCAAGAGCCCAAGTTGCTGCTTTTAGATGAGCCGACGAATCACTTAGACCCTAAAGCGAGAATAGAGCTCCTCAAAATCGTTAAGGATAAGCAGATTACAACGATTGCCGTGTTACATGATTTAAACCTTGCCGAATACTTTGCCGACCAAGTGATGATCATTAATCGAGGCAAGATGCAGGTGTGCGATACGGTCGAAAACACGCTCAATGCTCACTGGATAAAAGATACTTTTGATTTGAATACCCTTCATTTCTTACATCCTACAACAGGAAAAGCGATCCGTTTTTTTGAAATAGATTAAGGAGTTACCGTGAAAAAAATATGCTTGATGCCGTTGTTTTTATCTGTCTCTGTTTACGCAAACACCAATGCACCGACGGAACCACATTACCCAGTCAGTGTTGAAAGCTGCGGGGACGTGTTGACGTTTGAACAAGCACCAAAACGAGCGGTATTCCAAGATCTCAATATGACGGAAATGGCGTTCGCATTGGGGCTACAACCTAACATGGTGGCAGTAAATGGTATTACAGGTTGGTATCAAGTATCCGATCAGTTCAAGGCAGACTTAGGTGATATTCCCGAAATCTCTGGGCGTTACTTAACGCTAGAACCTTTACTAGAAAAGAATCCGGACTTCCTGTTTGCTGGTTGGAACTACGGTCTAAAATTTGGCTCGGATCTGACGCCACAAAACTTGGCGCACTTTGGAGTCAAGACGCTGGTACTCAGCGAAAGCTGCGCTCACATCACTAAGAAGAAACAAGAAGCTTCTATGGAGCTGCTTTACGGCGATGTCCTTAAGCTAGGCAAAGTCTTCGATAAGAGTGATAAAGCACAGAGCTTAGTCGAGAATTGGAAAAAAGACCTCAACGAAATAGAGGCAAAGGTGGCAGCTTATCCAACCAAGAAGGTGTTCCTTTACGATTCAGGCATTGATCAGCCCTTTACCAGTGGGCGCTTTGCCATGCCTCACGCGCTGATCAAAGCGGCTGGTGGCGTCAACGTGATGGGCAACGAAAACTTTAGTTGGGGCACCGCACCATGGGAAAAAGTCGCCATTCATAATCCCGATATGATCATTTTGGTGGATTATGGTAGCTCAGATGATGCAGCGATCAACAGTTCGATAAAAGCCCTGAGTGACAACCCTCTAATGCGCCAAACGAACGCGGTGAAAAATGGTCAATTTTTGCGGTTGAAGTACAGTGAGCTGACGCCAGGTCCCAACAATGTGGTTGCCATCAAGAAGATTGCAGCCAAGCTCCATCCCGAGGCGGGTATCGTGATTAATGAGTAATTCGAATGTAAAGTTTTGGCTTGCTATCGTGGCAAGTCTGATGTTGCTATCGGTCATACTGTTCCTTTCGCTCTCTTACGGAACAATAAACATACCCTTTTCCTCGGTCTATCAGTTTTTTACCTTTGACCACGCCTCGCTACCTGCAATGACCAACGTTATTTTGAGTGAGATTCGAATTCCTAGATTTCTGCTCGCGATTTTAGTTGGTGCTGGGCTTGCTATGGTGGGGGCGCTATTGCAGACCGTGACTAAGAACGACTTGGCTGATCCATTTTTGTTTGGGCTCTCCGCGGGTGCATCGGCTGGCGTTGTTGCGGTTATTAGCCATTTCGATTTAGCGTTAGGTCAATGGTCTTTACCTGTGGCAGCATTTGCTGGGGCAACCTTATCCGCAGCTTCGGTCATCCTAGTGTTCTTTTTGCAAAAATCTCAAGGGGTTGAACGCCTGATCTTATCTGGATTGGCGGTTTCGTTCCTGTTCAGTGCCATTACTGGATATTTGATTTATACCGGCGATCAACGTTCGGCGAGTAATATTCTCTTTTGGTCGATGGGGGGACTAGGGCTGGCAAAATGGGAAAATCTACCGTTTGCCTCTGTTGGGGTTATTGTGCTCGCACTGTTTACCATGCTGCGCTGGCGTTCGCTCGATGCCATGTTGGTGGATGAGGACACCAGTAACTCACTGGGTGTAAGCGTCAAATTCCTCCGCGTGACCGTGTTTATCTTATCGGCACTCTCTACAGCCATCTTTGTCTCTTTAAGTGGCGTGATTGGCTTTGTTGGTCTCATCGTGCCGCATCTTGCGAAACCATTTTCCGGACCGAGTCATCGTTATCTATTGCCTTTATGTGCTTTTATTGGCGCGATGCTGCTCTCAGCCAGTGACTTAATGAGCCGAGTGCTGATCCCCGGTCAGGAGTTACCCATAGGTCTGATGACCTCAGCAATTGGCTCTATGTTTATTCTGTTTTTCGTACTTAGAAAGAAATAAGGCGAGATAGATCCCCAATTGTCTTAGCGGTAACTCGGTATATAACAGTCGGTCTCGCTATGTATCCAAACGGCGAGACCGACTGTTTTTGGTTAAGCGGGAGTGAGAAAGCGACTTCTCGCCGTCGATTACTTGTTGCTTAGGATGATTCTTTCCGCATCGCCAACCGCTCTGGTTAAGCTATGGTTGCTGGACAGCTGACCGGAACTTACTGGACCAAGAACATGGGTATATAGCGCTAACTGCTTCTCGAATGGCAGTTTTAGAGTGTTGTAGAGCTCCTGCCTAATTTGAACATGAGACTCTTGTGGGGTTGAGGATAAGCGTAATAGGGTTTCATGAATAACAGTCTTCATCTGTTGTTTGTCCTTTTGTTTTCTACGTTGTTAGGGCTTAAATAAAGTACCACCACCGAGCATGTGCATACTCGGTGGTTGTCGTGTTCATCAGTATTGGTTTGGACGAGATTGCTCGCTTTATCCAAGTTTTGGTGAGTGCTTCAAAGTGAAAGCACTTCTTTTGTTATGTTCTAACTCAAGAGCTTATTAATTCGGTTGATGACCGTTAGGTTCTGGTGTTGTCTGTCTTTTCTAATTTCGTTAACTAAGGTTTTTCTCAGCCTCGCTTTGGTGACTTTTAACGGAGGCATGCTCAATGAGCCCTTCACTCTGCATGAGATCGTATCGGGGCAATATATCTCACCTTTGGCTGTATTTCTTAGTAGCCAACGAAAGCAATTTGGACATAACTTATCTGTTTTCTCGTACATATTTTTTCGGCTTACTATCCGTTAAATAGATAAAAAATTAACACCATTCGAATATAAGCGAATGTTATACCCATCACTGGCGATAGACTTAAACTGACAAATAAAAACGTTATCGAAATTAAACTTGTATTTATTTGAATTTTCACAGTTGTAGAAGAGTAAGCTTGAGTCTAATTCGACAAAGACGTTGTCTTCTGAATCGCAAGAAAAGGAGGTGACATCATCAATAGAATTGAGAAAACTTAATATCTTGTTCCAGTATGTGGCATTGAAGGGCTTTAACCTAATCTCAAAGTCCTCAATCGATGAATAGTCAATCCTTTCTAAGTTCATTTTCTACCTCAAAAAAAGCCCTAACCAAAATTGGATAGGGCTAAGTTGTGCAAGAGCGGAATAAAGTTATCTGTGAGTAGGTTACTCAATTCATATGAGCGAGTGGACTCTATCAAATAGGGGGTTATATCGACAAGTGGGTGTGAAATATTTCTTATTATTTTAAAACATTATGACTTAATTGTTTAATTTATAAATCAAATGCAAGCCTTTTTCTGTTCTTCTTGGTTTCATATTATTAATGATATTAGAGATGAATTTTTGAGTAGGAAAAGGTACATCAAGGCAATGGGAAAATTGAAATGTAAAGCGTGTAAAAATTAAACATAATGCGCGCATGTTGTAATGAAGTGCGTCTAAATAATCAGCATAATCTTATAGTTTTACTTACGATGTGATTGTTTGTGAAAGGAGAGGTATGAAAATATTTAGAGGCATATTAATTGATTTAGTCATCCTTGTTGGGGTTCTATCCGGGATGATTACTTTCTCTTTAAATAAAATCGATATATTAGGAACTATTCTGATTATCACCGCTTCTTTGTTGATCTTGGCTCTATTTATCTATGGTTTAAAAGATGGATATAACAGAAACAGTTGATTCTATTATTATTCTATATTGAATTGGAATGAAATATAGCTAATGGATCTCCTTTCTAGCCTCAATGATGTTCATGTAAGTTAAATACTTTTATCATTAATTAAAGGTAACATTAAAATGACTGGCACCATTATTAAATGCTCTAGAAATACAGAAACTGCACCACTCAACAGCCATTCAACACAAAGTGTAGCGTTTTCTCACTACAACAATATCTCCGCTCAACTTCCGATTGATCCTCAAACCAACCAGCTTGTTGAAGGTGGCATTCAGGAGCAAGCCAAACAATGTCTTTTGAACATTAAAAGAATTGTAGAGAGCATTTATCATGTAATGGATGATGTCGTTAAGATAAATGTCTACTTGACCAACATTCATGACGTTGAAGAAGTAAATAAGGTATATGCGACTTTCTTTACGAACCTTCTACCAACACGCACAGTGCTGGCGATTGAGGCGGTGCCTTTTGAAGGAGCGTTACTACAAATGGATGCGCTTATTTCTAATGGAGAGGGGACAACACCCCAAAAGCCATGTGACTTGATCAAGGTGTCGCGTGATACTGATCTAGCACCGACCAATCCGATTTCTACACAAACGGTCGCATTCTCGCACTACAACAACATCTCCGCACAGTTGCCAGTAGATGCAGCGACAGGAAACTTGGTCGAAGGTGGCGTAAAAGAACAAACTTATCAATGTCTGCAAAACATCAAGAACATTCTAGAGAGCATTGATGTTCCGCTAGATGACATCGTAAAAACGACCGTTTACCTGCAAGATCTAGCAGATATTGAATCAGTAAACGAAGTGTACCGTACTTTCTTCCCAGATTCGGCGATCGCAAGAGCCGTGGCTTACATGCCTGCTCGCTCGGTTATTCAAGCTTCAGCGCTGCCAATGGGCGCAGCAGTACAAATTGATGCCGTGATTTCTCATGGTGATGGTACGCCGCCTCAAGAAGTTGAAGATCGCCATGGCATTGTGATTAAGGCAAACAACACGCTGAACGCTCCTCTTGATGCGCTGGCGACGCAAACTGTGGCGTTTTCTCACTATAACCACATTTCTGCGCAACTACCGATAGATGCGCTGAACCATGAGCTGGTTCAAGGTGGGGCTAAAGAGCAAGCTGAGCAATGTTTGAAAAATATTAAAGCGATCGTTGAGAGTATTGGTCACGTGATGAATGACGCGGTTAAGGTCAATATTCAAGTGACTGACATTGCTGATATTGATGCAATCAACGAGGTGTACGCCACTTTCTTTGATGGCGATTTGCCAGCAAGAACCGTGATTGCTGTGTCTAACATTGCGCTAGGTGCAAAAGTTCAAATGGATTGTGTTCTGTCAAACGCAGAAGGCACACTGCCACAAGTGTAATCAAATACAAAGCCATCACTCTGGTTAGGAGTGATGGCTGATGATTGGGTTTATTCGTTGGATTATCTCTACTCTATATTTCTTTCTGGTTGAAAAACGACATCTAAGATCTCAATGGTTTTCTTGTTGCCATTTGGCAGTATCCAATCGATGCGTTGACCGACAGACAGCCCGATAAGTGCCATGCCAATCGGCGCGAGTATGGAGATGTGAGAGTTATCTTTCACTTGGTTTGGGTAAACGAGCACTTTCTGAATCTGCTCTTCCTCACCAAGGAATTTAAACGTCACTTTAGAGTTCATCGTGACAATATTGTTGTCGATCTCGTGTGCATCGACAATCAATGCGCGGTCAATTTCATCTTCTAATTTAAGCAGCTCGTCACTGCAATTCGGAATGTTATCCAGTAATCGACAGATGTTGTTGTAGTCATCAGATGTAACGGTGATCGAATTAGACATAATATTTCCCTAAATCTAATTTTTATGACCCAGCCTTTGAGATGGCTTGGGTATATCGTGAAGTTTTCTAGTGCATAAAGCGAAACACCATACTCCTGAAGGACGAGAGAAAACGTTACCTGGACGCAATGATTGGTGATTTAAATGAAAAGCAAAATAGACTGAGCAGAAAGCGCAAGGCTTCACGCTCGATCTGTCATCCACTAGAGCGTTGTTAGCTCACATCATTACTTCTTGTGGAGACAAGTGACGCATCACTGGTCTTCTTAGACTGAGCTCGGAACTGTGATGGCGTTAAGTGATATTTTCTCTTGAAGGCATCACAAAAATAAGCGGCGCTACCAAATCCACAGCGGTTGCTGATCTGTGAAACGTTGTAGGAAGTGAACGTTAGCATGTTCAATGCAAGCCCCATTCTTACATCTACCAATAGTTGGCTAAACGACAGGTTCTCTTTCTGCAAATGCCTCCTTAATGTTGAGGTAGAGGTAAACAGCTGCTTGGCAACATCTTGAATTTGCCACTTTCTTTGTGGTTCTTTCGTGATCATTCGTGCGATGACTTCGCGCTTGCTTTCTTCGTAATTGAACTGAAAGACATTGAAAACATCGATACCCGACTCGCAAAGAGAGAGCAGTATGAAGTACAGAGTTTGCTCTAAGAACATGATCTTCAAAGCATCTCTACTTAAGGAGTCATACACTTCTTTGAGTAGCTGAAAGTTATTGTCCACATCCACTGGTGTTGGCAGTTGATGGGCGACAGTGTTTTTAATGAAGCTACGTTTTTGAGGCAGTTGAAGCAGTGAGGATTCGAGCATCTCATCGGTCACGATTAACAACTGAATCTGCAATGGTGAGAATGACGACTTTTGAGTCAAATTACATGACAAGCAGGTAAATTGAGGAATGATTAAGGTTGTTGGACCATCGATGGTGATTTGTTGTTCATTGATGTAAACCGTCCCCTTGGCAAAGGCGATGTTGACGATGTAGTGATACTCTACGTAAAACTCCTCAAGTTTTACGGGTTTGAACATTTCAATATATCTATATTCCACTATTGCTTATCTCATAATTGGGCTTACTACAGGCAGTAAGTTGGGCTAAAAGAAAAGCATCCATGCGACAGTACAACGCACAGTATAACGCTACTCCTTTGTTCTTTTCATAAATTCATCAAAGAAAGTGTCTTATCTCAGTAATTTGAGCTCAAATCTAAATAGGCGCTATTGATTTTTTATTTAACTTATTGAAAGTAATGAATAATGTTTTTGTTTTTATCAATCATGAAAATTAAGATTACGAGTCACATAGCTGAATTGAGCATCAATAGCACACCTGATAATAGTGTTCTTTATGCAGAGATGGTGCTTGAAGTATTTTGAACATCTTAGGATTTAGATATGAAGTCACAATGTTCAGATAATTTAGCCTGAATTATAATTCTAAATTTTATGGGCTGATATCGTAATTGAATGGTGAGGCTTTTATTGTATATTTTGCTTCGAGAGTGGTTAGGAGACATAACCTACCAGTCGAATCATGTAGACATTGTTGATGATAAAAATTGCAAACCTTCGTTATCAATATTTACGGGTTAGTTAGTCAAAAACTTCGCCAATGAGTTTGCCTAATCACTCTCAAACCATTCACAACTCAGTGCCTTATTCAATACTCCAATACTCACTAAAACAATCATCACCTATTGCTTGATGATCACCATTCAAAATCATCCTCTTGATTGGTGACTTTCAATAACGTTCGGCTTTTTCATTATTAGCCATTAAATAATTACACATCGAATTTTTAACTCCATCCATAATTTGGACAACTCTTATGCAAGAAGACTACAAACAACCTTTGCGAATTGGCGTTGGTGGACCTGTTGGGTCTGGTAAAACGGCATTGCTAGAGGTTCTGTGTAAAACTCTCCGAGATCTTTATCAGATCGCTGTCGTCACTAACGATATCTACACACAAGAAGATGCAAAGATACTCACTCAGGCAGAAGCCTTAGATGCAGACCGTATTATCGGGGTTGAGACTGGTGGTTGCCCGCATACCGCGATCAGAGAAGACGCCTCGATGAACCTCGCTGCGGTGGAGGAACTCTCTACACGGCACAAAAACCTAGACGTGGTATTTATCGAAAGTGGTGGTGACAATCTCAGTGCCACGTTTAGCCCTGAACTGGCTGACTTGATGATCTATGTGATTGATGTATCGGAAGGGGAGAAAATTCCACGCAAAGGTGGACCGGGCATTACACGCTCTGATTTGCTTGTTATCAACAAAATAGACCTTGCGCCTTACGTTGGAGCATCATTAGAGGTCATGGAAGCAGATACCGCTCGAATGCGTCCAGAAAAACCTTATGTGTTTACCAACCTGAAAGAAGGGAAGGGGCTGCAGGAAATCATAGACTTCATTGTCGATAAAGGCATGCTTGAAAAGAGATAGCATCGAAGTACGCCATAGAAACTGCTGCGTATCATGATGCATGAAGAATTATGTTTATTCGCAGTCGTTTCTATGCCTAATACTCACGATGAGTCGATACTGAAAAAAGCAGCTTTAAATGATTAAAGCTGCAAAGAATCAATAGCAGGAAAAGTAGATGATTACATCTACGGAACCAAAGTGAAACCAAACAATTGTGTAGTAACGTTTGATGAACACTATAGTATATGACTCACGTTCTGTTTCAATGCGTTCAGCTGTGGTTGAAGCTGAATCTAAATATCTGGAGCAGATTATTAAATAGTCCCTACTTCAATAACCTAATGATGTTCTTGGGTCTTCTTATATAGTCGTAAAACTCTTTTGCTTTGAGCCTACCGACTGAAAGTTCAATTTTAAGCTCATTGGCAAATAATCTTAATGTCGTTCGATTAATCATATCTTTACGAGCATTCACTTTATCTAGGTATTCATCCAAGATTTTGTCATCATAAACGTAGATATATTCATTCATAATCGTATGTCTTTTTAAATGATAGTTTTAGTTGGTCGTAAACCCTGAATTAAGAGCTTGGTTTTTTATGACGAGGTAAATTGATTGCGTTTTAGGCGATGTTCGTTTTGCGTTTGGATTATTAAGGTATAAGAATAAGGCTTCAAGCAGTTTTGCTGTGATTCCTTTATGTTGAAATAATCTAGTCTGATGGTGAAATACAAACCCTACTATTAGTTCTGTTCCAAAGTGGTTTAAATATTTGCTTAATTCATTTTGATAAATGTTGATTATGGATGTGTTTATATTTATCTGACACTGTGATGACTTTGAGGTTTTACTAATTATCTGATTTTTCTTAATTTATTAAATGAGGATAAGATGAAGAAATCACTGTTAGCGATTAGCCTTTTATTGAGCTCTGCAGCACATGCTGCGCATTGGGGATACGAAGGCGAGAATGGACCTGAGTTTTGGGGCAAGTTCTCTGAAGATTGCCAGCAAGGTAAGAACCAAAGTCCTGTTAATATTCAATCAACCGTGTTGGGTATTATGGATGAAATCAACATCAACTATTTAGGTGATGCCGTTTCTGCTATTGATAATGGTCATACTCTGCAAGCCAATGTTGAAGGCAATAACACGCTATTGGTAGACGATAAAAAGTTCACGCTTTCTCAGTTTCACTTTCATACGCCATCTGAAAACCACATCAACGGAAAAGAGTACCCGCTAGAGGCGCACTTTGTTCATGCCGATAAGGATGGCAATCTGGCGGTTGTGGCAGTCTTCTATAAGCTAGGAGATGAAAACCCAGCATTGGAGCAGTTGCTAAAGCATGACTTTGAAAAAGGCAAAACAACCAGCTTTGCACCAGTGAGCATCAAGTCTCTCATCCCTTCTAAGCACAGCTACTACCGATTCAATGGCTCGTTAACGACACCACCATGTTCTGAAGGCGTTCGTTGGTTGGTACTAAAAGAGGTTCAAACGGTATCTGCAGCGCAAGTGAAAGCGTTTATGGACATCATGGGCAAGAACAATCGTCCTATCCAGCCGATTAACGCTCGACTCATTCTCAACTAACCCATCAATGGCAAGTCGAAGTCTGACGCGGTTTACGTGCTATCTGAGATTAACGGTTGTCTAAACGAAAAAAAGGACTCTTAGTGAGTCCTTTTTGATATTAAAAATAAGAGCATACATCAAGTGGAACTCAAGTGCCTGATGGGTACTCCGTCCTTGGAGATTTGACACTTAAGCGACATCGAACGCAGTCACACATTGCACTCGGATGTACTAACCGAAACCAATTTAACATTGGACTTGTAAGCAGTACATCAAATGATTTTTGTCGATTAAAGATGCCTAAGTAGCTAAATTTTAAGTGGTTTATCTTTGGGGCTTTAGACGGATATTGTCGATATTGACCGTAAGTTAGAGCGAAATTGGCATTTATTAGAATGCTTGTAGTTGTGCACTAGTGTCTAGGGTTTTTAAGAGCGTTAGTCTCTCTGAAAGCTCTCCTACTTATTAGATAGCGAATGTTAATCGTCGCAGAAAATGCGCTCTGTATAATCTGAAGTTTCTGCAATAAAAAAGGACTCAATTGAGAGCCCTTTTGGTTTTCGCTGTTTGACGTTGCGACGGAATTATAAGAACGCTTTGTATGGCAATTCTGGTTCGTTTTTGAAGATGTCGCTAAAGCCACGGAAGTGTTGGTAGTGCATGCGACCTTTATCGGTTGGGAAGGTGTATTTGCCCCCAACTTGCCAGAAGAACGGTGCGAACTTGTATTGCAGACGGTCTTTCTTCATGTTCCACAACACTTCGATTTCGCGTGGGTCGTTTTGGAAGTTCGCCCAAATATCGTGGTGGAATGGCATCACGACATCACAGTTCAACGATTCTGCTGCGCGTAGGATGTCAGAAGACGTCATCTTGTCAGTCACGCCGCGAGGGTTCTCACCGAATGACAACAGTGCCACGTCGATTTGGTATTCGTTGCCGTGCGCTGCGTAGTAGTTCGAGTAGTGCGAGTCACCAGAGTGGTAAACCGACCCGCCTGAAGTTTCAATCAGGTAGTTCACCGCGCGTTTGTCCATGCCGTCGAGGATTTCTTTATCGTAAGATGAAGTGCCTTCTGGCAGTGTGACAAGTGCAGTACGGTCGAATGAATCCAGTACGCGGATCTTCATGTCGCCGACCTCAAGTACATCGCCCACTTTCGCGACAACACAACGCTCTTCTGGTACGCCCCAGCCCATCCATAAATCGACACACGCTTGTGGACCGATGAACTTCACGTGGTCACCACAGTTTTGCAGTACCGCTGCCGCGACGTTCACGTCGATATGGTCAGCATGGTCATGGGATGCCATCACAGCGTCGATCTCTTTGATAGCAAACGGGTCAAGCGGGAAGATAGCAGTACGTAGGTTTGGTTGCAGCGCTTCGACACCGCCCATACGCATCATTTGGTGCTGGTTCTTCATGAACGCATTCTTTTGCGTCTTTTTGCCCGTACCACACCAGAAGTCGATAGAGATGTTGGTGTTGCCCTCACTCTTCAACCAGATACCTGTACAACCTAGCCACCACATCGAGAATGTATTTGGTTCTACCACCGTATTTTCGATCTCTTCGTTTAACCAGGTACCCCACTCAGGGAATGTATTTAGGATCCAAGATTCACGAGTGATTTCATTTACTTTACTCATAGCAACACCTTTTTGTTTCACAATTTTTATTAAATTTGGGATGTAGGGAGCCGAGCGCCTTAATTTGTGGTTAAGGCACTGAGCTGAATTATTTTTATTTATTTGAGAAAGAGGCTAGGGCGCGTTAGACCAGAATGACCTGTGTCCCTTTTGCTTCTATCGCTTTGATGACCTCTGGGTTGGCGTTTTTGCCAGTGATCAGAACGTCGATTTTCTCGGTAGGACAGAACAACATGCCCGTTCTGTGACCCACTTTGGAGCTGTCTACCACGACGACGAGCTTGTCGATTTGCTCAAGCATTTGCTGCTCTGCCACCGCGGTTAACATGTCGGCTTTGTAGAGTCCGGCTTCGGTTAACCCTTTACCTGAGGTGAACATCCAATTGCCTGCGTAACTGCCAAGCGAGTTGGGCGCCGGATTTAAGAACAGTTTTTGCGAACGGTTGTATTGACCGCCAATGATGATCACATCGTCATGGTCTTCATTGATCAGGTAGCTTGCCAATGGGAAGTAATTGGTGACGATCTGCACGTCTTGTCCACATAGCTTCTGCCCAAGTAGGAAAGCGGTCGAACCGCAGTTGATGACCACGCTGTCGCCAGGCTGACAAAGCTCAGCGGCTTGCATCGCAATCAAGGATTTTTCTTCGTAATGCTCAGTGCTGTTAATGTTCAGCGGTGACCATTTTTTCTTTTCTGCTTCTACGCGTTCTGCACCGTTGCGTACTTTGCGCAGTTTGCCTAGCTCATCCAGCTTAGAGATATCACGGCGAGCCGTCGCTGGAGAGACGTTAAAGCTCTCAATAATGTGTGAGACGTTAATCGTCTGATTTTCTTCTAATAAAGACAGAATGCCATTGTGTCTTTGTACTTCATTCATACCCATCACCCTATTTGATTCAAATTCACCGAAATGTGTATCTAGTGATTATTTGGTGATTACTTGTGATTTGTTTTGATTCTATTAATCACGCTCTTGATTGTCAAATTCAAGACTGATGAAAATCTGAACCTCATCACAAGAATTTATAAGTTATTGTATTAATTGATAATTTAATTTTTGTGTGTGATCCGCTTACCATTTGTAGGGTTTTTTGGAAGGCAAAATTGATAAATATCAAAATAATCACAAATGAGCATTGCGTGATTACTTTTGATTGTTAGAGTTTATTTCGTGAGCAAAAACTGAGTAGATTCTACGACATCAGATGGAATCACTCTGACCTACATACGATTACAAATAAAAAACACTCTAGGGGTAAAGATATGGAGTTCTTGTACGACATCTTCTATATTTTTTACAGCCAAGTTATGACCAAAGCCCCACTACTACTGGGTTTGGTAACATGCATTGGCTATTGGTTGCTGAGAAGAGACGCCACCACCATCATTAAAGGTTCCATCAAAACGATCGTGGGTTTCATGCTGGTTCAAGTGGGTGCGGGCACCCTAGTTGCTGGCTTCAAACCTGTGATTTCCAAACTTTCTGAATACCACGGGCTAACCGGCTCGGTCATTGACCCTTACACCTCCATGATGTCCACCATGGAAGCGATGGGCGACAACTACTCTTGGGTGGGTTACGCCGTTCTGTTGGCATTAGGTATCAACATCCTCTTGGTACTGTTCCGCCGCTACACGGGTATCCGCACCATCATGCTGACTGGTCACATCATGTTCCAGCAAGCGGGTCTGATCGCCGTGTTCTACTTTGTGCTTGGCGCAAGCATGTGGGAAACCATCATTTATTCTGCGGTGTTAATGGCGCTGTACTGGGGTATCTCCTCCAACATCATGTTCAAGCCAACCGAAGAAGTCACCGGCGGGGCTGGTTTCTCAATTGGTCACCAACAACAGGTCGCGTCTTGGATTGCAACAAAAGTAGCGCCAAAACTGGGTGATAAGAACGACAGCGTTGACCACCTAGAACTGCCTAAATGGCTACACATCTTCCACGATAGCATCGCAGCAACGGCGATCGTGATGACGGTGTTCTTTGGCATCATTCTGCTTTCATTCGGTCTTGATAACCTTCAAGAAATGGCAGGCACTACACATTGGACTATCTACATCCTAGAAACGGGTCTGAAATTCGCTGTGGCGATTCAGGTGATTGTTGCCGGTGTACGTATGTTCGTTGCTGAGCTGTCTGAAGCGTTCAAAGGCATCTCTGAGCGCGTGATTCCAAATGCGGTATTGGCGATTGACTGTGCGGCTATCTACGCATTCTCTCCAAACGCAATGGTATTTGGTTTCATGTGGGGTGCGCTGGGTCAGTTCGCGGCAGTACTGGCGATGCTGGCATTCGATGCGCCAATCATGATCATCCCTGGCTTCATTCCAATGTTCTTCTCTAACGCGACCATCGGCGTATTTGCTAACCACTTCGGTGGCTGGAAAGCGGTGATGAAGATCTGTTTCGTGATGGGCATCATCGAGGTACTAGGTTCTGCTTGGGCTATCCACCTATTTAGCCAACACGGCACAGAATTCAACGGCTGGATGGGCATGGCGGACTGGGCGCTTGTATTCCCACCAATCATGCAAGGTCTGTCTGCATCGAAAATGTTCTTCTTCGTTCTTGTTGGTCTGTCTCTGGTTTACATGTTCTTCGCCTCTCGCAAGCTACGTGCTGAAGAAGACGCGCAAGGCACAGTAGAAATCAGTGAAGAGCCAGAAGTGATTGAAGCGGTAGAGCAAGCAATCAAAGCGAGCGACGGTCTGCGCCCAGTAAGCATCCTAGCAGTATGTGGTAACGGTCAAGGCTCATCGATGATGATGAAAATGAAGATCGGCAAATACCTAGAGAAGAAAGGCATTCCTCACGTGATGGACTCATGCGCAGTGTCGGACTACAAGTCGAAGCTTGCGAGCACGGACATCATCGTATCGTCGAAGCACCTGTCTGCGGAGATGGAACCAGGCGAAGGCAAGTTTGTACTTGGGGTGCAAAACATGCTTAACCCTAACTCCTTCGGGGACGAGCTACTCGACATCATCAATAAAAACTTTGTACCAGCAAAATAAAACAGCATGACCAAATACTTTTCTTAATGAAGAGATAAGAAACCAATAACAAACAGCGGATAACAACAGTGGTGCCGGGCTTCGAAAAGCCAAAGTCACGGCACCCAAACTGGAGATAGAACAATGGGATTAAAACAATCACTGATCGACAACAACTCAATCAAACTGCAAGCAAAAGCGTCTAACTGGCGTGAAGCAATCAAGATTGGTACGGACATGTTGATTGCCTCTGGTGCGATTCAGCCTTCTTACCATGACGCCATCATCAGCAGCGTGGAAGAGTTGGGTCCTTACATCTGCATCGCGCCTAACTTGGCACTGCCACACGCACGACCAGAAAACGGTGTGATTCGTACTGCTTTCGCACTGGTTACGCTAGAAGAGCCAATCTACTTTGAAGGCGAAGATGAGCCAGTTGATGTGTTGATCACGCTAGCGGGCAGCTCTTCAGACGAGCACATGGAAGGTCTGATGGAAGTGACCCAAGTGTTGGATGATGAAGACAGCGAAACGGGCGTGGATTTAGACAAACTTCGTCGTTGCCGCAGCAAAACCGATGTATTCAACGTGATTGATGAAGCTCTGGCTGTCACTGCCTAAGGAGAAATCATGTACAGCGAACTGAAACAACGTGTGCTCGAAGCCAACCTCAAACTGCCGAAATACGGCTTGGTGACCTTCACTTGGGGCAACGTGTCTGAGATTGACCGCGAGCGCGGCGTGATTGCGATTAAACCATCAGGGGTGGAATACGATGGCATGCGCGCTGAACACATTGTAGTGGTCGATTTAGACGGCAATGTGGTGGAAGGCAACATGAATCCATCCAGCGATACCGCGACCCACATTGAGATCTACAAAGCGTTCCCACAAGTGGGCGGCGTGGTGCACACCCACTCACGCAGCGCAACGATTTGGGCACAAGCAGGGATTGATATTCCAGCGCTGGGCACGACTCATGCCGACTACTTCTACGGCGACATTCCGTGTACTCGTAAGCTTTCACAACGCGAAATTGCCGAAGAGTACGAGAAGAACACTGGCTTAGTGATAGTGGAAGAGTTTCGTCAACGCCGCATCGACCCAATGGCTGTACCAAGCGTGATTGTAGCAGGGCATGCTCCTTTCTCTTGGGGAACTAACGCTGACGATGCCGTGCATAACGCGGTGGTATTGGAAGAGATTTCTGCCATGGCATTAGCAACGCGTTCACTCAACAGCGGCATCAAGATCCAGCCTGAGCTTTCAGACAAACACTACCTGCGTAAGCACGGTGAAAACGCCTACTACGGGCAGAGGTAACGACATGTACAAAGTGCTTGCTTTAGATTTAGACGGAACCGTCCTCACCGATGACCACAGCATTCACCCTGAGGTGAAAAAAGCGATTCAAGAAGCGCAGCAGAAGTGTCACGTGGTGATTGTCACCGGACGCCATCACACTGCGGCACGCCCGTATTACGATGAGTTGGGTCTTACCACGCCTATCATCTGCTGCAACGGCACTTATGTTTATGACTACCACAATGACCGAGTGCTCAAGCACAACTCCATCGATAAGGAAGACGCGCTGACGTTCATCGCCTTGGCGAAGGAGTTTCAGGTCAAGATGGTGATGTACGTAACCGATGCCATGACGTACTCAAACTACAACCCAATTCATTACATGGAAGCATTGGAAAAGTGGGCGAAAACCGCGCCTGAGCACCTTCAACCGAAGATCTACAAAATCGACTCGTTCAGCGAAGAAGTGCGCAATACCGAGTTCGTGTGGAAATTCGTAGTGGAAGGTTTACCAAGCTCGGTAGAACGCTTGATTGAAAACCCATGGGTGAAAGAGAAATTCAACGGCGAACGCTCGTGGTCGAATCGCATCGACTTCGCAGCAAAAGGCAACAGCAAAGGCTTAAGACTGGCGGAATACGTTTCTGAGCTGGGTTATCACCCGAATCATGTCATTGCCGTGGGCGATAACCACAATGATATTTCCATGCTCCGTTACGCCGGATTAGGCGTTGCCATGAATAACGCAGACGAGACGGTACGTTCTAGCGCCCGTTTAGTGTGCGAAACCGATAACAATAACGACGGCTTAGCTCGTCTGATACGTGAAAAAATTCAAGGATAAGCATCATGACCAAACCAATGATTCAAATCGCTCTAGACCAAACTAACCTAACTGACGCCGTGGCGGTTGCAAGCAATGTGCACAGCTATGTCGATGTGATTGAAGTGGGCACCATTCTCGCGTTCGCAGAAGGGATGAATGCAGTCTCGACGCTACGTAAGAACCATCCAGACCATATTCTGGTGTGTGATATGAAGACCACTGACGGCGGCGCGATTTTGTCTCGCATGGCGTTTGAAGCTGGCGCTGACTGGATTACGGTTTCAGCCGCAGCGCACATTGCGACCATCGAAGCGTGTAAAAAAGTGGCGGATGAGTTTAGCGGCGAAATCCAAATCGAAATCTACGGCAACTGGACGATGGAAGATGCGCAAGCGTGGGTGGATCTTGGCATCACTCAAGCGATTTATCACCGTTCTCGCGATGCAGAGTTGGCAGGGATTGGTTGGACAGACGCTGACATCAGCAAGATGCGTCAACTCTCTGAGCTAGGTATCGAGCTCTCTATCACGGGCGGTATCGTGCCAGAAGATATTTACCTGTTTGAAGGCATCAAAGCGAAAACCTTTATCGCAGGTCGCGCATTGGCGGGCGACAGAGGACAAGAGACCGCAGAAGCATTGAAAGCGCAAATCGACCGTTACTGGAACTAGGGGGCGACATGTATCAGAACCTACAACGTCATCGTGTTGGCTTGTATGAGAAAGCGTTGCCGAACGAGTTGAGTTGGGAAGAAAAACTCAGCGTGACCAAAGAGTTGGGCTTCGACTTTCTTGAGATCTCGGTGGATGAATCAGACGAGCGCCGCAGCCGCTTAGATTGGGACGACGAGACGATCTACGCCCTGCGTCACCAGTGCGAACGCTATGGTTTGCCACTGCAGTCGATGTGTTTGAGCGCGCACCGCAAGTTCCCGTTTGGTTCGGCTGATCCGAAGATACGAGAGCAAGCCGTGCTGCACATGGAAAAGGCGATCGCATTGGCGTACAAACTTGGCGTCCGTACCATTCAATTAGCTGGCTACGATGTGTATTACGAGCCAGCAAACCGTGCTACCCACTTGCGTTTTATTGAAGGGATGAAGGAAGCGGCGAAACTGGCTGAGCGTGCGGGAGTGATGCTTGCTGTTGAAATCATGGACACCGATTACCTCAACTCATTGAGCAAGTTTGAGGTGCTTAATCGCGAAGTGAATTCGCCGTATTTCACTGCTTATCCAGACGTGGGCAATATCTCTGGTTGGAACTATGACGTGTGTACTGAGCTGAAATTGAGTAAGCCACACATTACCCAAATCCACCTTAAAGACACTTATCGTGTGACGCCAGAATACAAAGGTCAGTTCCGCGATCTGGTGATTGGCGATGGTGAAGTGAACTTCGATGCCATCTTCCGCACACTCAAAGAGACAGACTGCGTTGTGCCACTGGTGATTGAGATGTGGGCGCAAGATGAACATTGGCGTGCGCACATTCAAACCGCCCAACAGCGCTTAAATCAAGCGTGTGATCATGCGGAATTGCCAAGGTTGTTTGCCGCATAATTCTCTTTAAACCGTATAAACACTTACATGCTCCGGTGCTCGTTATTGGGCACCCTTTTCCCATCGTGGGAACGTGCAGTTTTTAACCCTCGTGAAAACTGCACTCTTTCGTTTCATTGGTTGACTTACCATCAGGGTTGGCGCAAAGTTGCGCTTTGTCGTTATGAAACCCCGTTAATCTGAATGAAATTACTCCATCTGCAACTTTTCTGGTACGAAAAACATCACACCCTATTGGAGATGGAAGACCTGCCAATTCTCACCCCAGCGCAAGAACAAGAACTGCGTGAGTGGGCGAAAACACGCCGAAAAATTCTCAGCTACGAAGTGCATCAACAGCCTTGGGTAAAAGTGAACGTCGACGGTTTCTCATCGATTTTAGAGCTCAAACCAAATGGTACGCTGGTGGAAAAAGACTTGTTCAGCGAGCGTGGCTTACAGGGCTTATGGAAGGTCAGCGACGGCTTCTTGTTTATCAAAGTCATCAGCGGCGAATTCATCGTCGAATACCAAATTGTTGGTCACACCGAAAACAATGTGCACAGTGGTATCGAGTACATCAACGGCAAAATCAGTACCTACAGCAAGTTTGCCAAACTCGCGAATAATTAAGCCGATTCAATTCGATGTAGAGAAAGGAGCCAAAGTGCTCCTTTTTTGTTGTGGATAGAAAATCCCAACTATTCTTACTTCAAGCAATGAAATCAATGCGTTAATATCCAAGTCATTACCTTATTTCAAACAGTAGCAGGAGGCATGAATCGTGTCTGAAAAAATATCGACGTCGGCGCTGGCAAAAATGCGTCAGATAGAAGCCAAGCTGCTGTTTGCTGATCTGAAGCGCGCTGGCTACATCGTTCGCCAAGACGAGAAATGGATTTTGACCGAAGAGGGTGCCAAGTTTGGCGGTGAGTATGTCGATCACCCTAAATTTGGGCAGTTCATTGTTTGGCCGACCAACTTGCACATCGAGCTTGCCGCAACGTCTGGCAAAACCTACAGCGCAACCCAGTTGGGTGAGAAGCTGAAGCTCAATGCCAAACGCATGAACCAGCTGTTAAGTGAATTAGGTTGGATAAGCAAATCCGAAGAGGGTTGGAGCTTAACCGAAGCCGGAATCCGCGCTGGTGGGCAGCAGAGAACCGATAAAGAGTCGCAGAATACCTTTGTGGTGTGGCACGACGTAGTGCTGCGTAACAAGCGTCTTAAGCAGTCTGTGATTGAGTTTTTAGGTCAAGATGCCGAGTCCCATTCCACAGATAAGTCGTTTTCTAGTTTTCGCCAGAAGTTTGAAGCTAAGCATCGCACTTTAGACGGACATTATGTTCGTTCTAAAGGAGAACTGCTGATCGATAACTGGCTGTATTTGGCAGGGGTAGTACACGCTTATGAGCGTCAGCTGCCGATCGACCAAGACGTGACAAGCGATTTTTACCTTCCGGGTGGCAAAGTCTATCTGCAGTTTTGGGGCAGCGACACCGGTGAGATGTTAGAAGCGGAGCGAGAGAAGATTCGTGCGGTGTACGAGCAGCATAACTTCAACCTCATTGAGGTCGAACCGAGTGAGTTAGATAAACTCGATGAGGTATTACCAAAACGTCTGCGCCAGTTTGGTATTCAAGCTTATTAAACGCCTCGCTAACGGTAGTTTAAATTCCTACACCTTCAATCCTGCCAGTCTTTAAAAACGAAAAAACCCGTGATGACTCACGGGTTTTGTGTATTCAGCGTTTATCTTTGGTTGTTACCCGAAGGATTAGAAACCTTTGATGTTTTCCGCTTCTAGCTCAGAGAAGTACTTAACAGTTTTCACTTTAAGCTCTTGTTGTGAAGGCTCATCACAAACGATCACTGCTTTAGGGTGTAGTTGAAGTGCAGAAACCGTCCATAGGTGGTTTACGCTGCCTTCTACCGCTGCTTGTAGAGCAAGTGCTTTGTTGTGACCAGTTACTAGGATCATCACTTCTTCAGCGTCTAGTAGCGTGCCAACACCGATAGTTAGTGCGTACTTAGGAACTTGGTTGATGTCGCCATCGAAGAAACGAGAGTTCGCGATACGAGTGTCTTCAGTTAATGTCTTGATGCGAGTGCGAGAAGACAGAGAAGATGCTGGCTCGTTAAATGCGATGTGACCGTCGTTACCTACGCCGCCCATGAATAGGTTGATCTTGCCGTAAGACTTGATTTTGTCTTCGTAGCGTTGGCATTCCGCTTCGTGATCTTCCGCGTTACCGTTAAGAAGGTTGATGTTCGCTTCTTGGATGTTCACGTGGTTGAAGAAGTTGTTGTACATGAATGAACGGTATGATTCTGGGTGATCCGCAGGGATACCGATGTACTCGTCCATGTTGAAAGTCACAACGTGTTCGAAGCTCACTTCACCTGCTTGGTAAAGTTCGATCAATGCTTTGTAAGTTGCTAGAGGAGTGCCACCAGTAGGTAGACCCAGAACGAACGGACGCTCAGCAGTTGGTTTGAAGTCGTTGATGCGCTTAGCGATGTGTGCTGCTGCCCACTTGCCTACTTGTGCTGCTTGAGCTAACGGGATAAGTCTCATTTTGTGCCCCTAGTTATTGGAATTTAAGATGTCCTGAAACATTAATTCGCATTATAAAATAAGTGATGACGATCTGCTATTGTTTTAGGTCAAAATTTTGCTTTTTCTTTAACCAATGTTGCTTTTCTCAACAGTTTTCACGTTTGCTTCTTCCGATTACCCTCTTATATAGAGGGCGTTAGACTAGTTGATTAGCGTTTAAAATTTATGACTGAAAAAAAGTTTTTTGGCTGAATGAGCGAGCCAAATTGAACCGAGTTGCGTAGGAGAAGGGGAAGAAAAATGCCGAAGTTATGATCTCACGCAATCTATGGTGTGGCACGGCGTTTCTTCCTTAACCATACTTAAAGTGTGTTTATTGCTGAGGGAATCGCAATGAAAAACGACTTAGACGCAACCAAAGTGCTGCAAGCATACGAATGTGTGATGAACAACGGCACGCCTACCGAGTTTGGCAAGATGTATGAAGGGGTAGAAGCCTTTTCTGATTACGACGGCTATAACGTGTTTCTGAGAGGCAATGGCGTGGAGCTGAAGGTAGGCTTCCACAACACCTATCAGTTGGAGTATGACCAAGAGCATCTTAAAGACAGCTTCTTGAAGAAGGTCGCCATGTTGGCGAAGTGAGTGCTCGCCGGATAAATAGGTTTACTAAAAAATGAAAAAGCCCTTTGGTGAAACACCTCTGGGCTTTTGGAAAAGAAAAATTTTTGCAACTCCACAGAATGAAACACTCTGAGGATTAACCAAGCATTAAGGCTTGGCAGAGTCGGTTAATCGTCTTCTGCTAGGCTCTCTTCTGCGTAGTCATCTGACGCCTCTGGTTTGTTACGACCGTTTAGCGTGTGGAAGCGTTTGCGACCACGAGCTAACTGTGTGTATTTTAACCAAGTGCGCTCGATCTTAGTTTTCGCTTTGCCTGGGTTTTCCAGAACTTTTACGAAGTGTTTCTCTTCGCTGTTCTCAGGTGTCAACTCGCCTGACTCTAGGCCAAGCATAGTATCCCCATAAATTGTTAGGATTTCCTCTTCCGAAAGAGTAAAATCGCCAGACTTTGCAAAGCCGCGTGGGAATTTTACGTTGTCGTAAAAACGTTTTTTGCCATGACGAAATTCAGTGTCAGACATATCAACAGCCTCTGTAACCGTTATTGATGAATGTGATGAATTACGGCGAAAATTAGGCGCAAAGCTAACAAAAGAAAAACAAAACTTTTTTGTCGTCAAAATTTTAATTAGTTGTTAATCTGGTTTTATATTGACCAGGAGATGGTTTATGGATGTAAAGGTCTTTCGAACATTTTTAGAGCTGGCAAAGGTTCGTCACTTCGGACGAGCTGCTGAGAACTTGTACATTACTCAAGCCGCTGTGAGCGCACGCATCAAACAACTCGAAAGTTATTTCGATACGCAGTTGTTTATTCGTGATCGAAATAACATAAAGTTGACCTCCGCAGGTGAGCGTTTAATAGGCTATGCCGAGGTGATGGTCACCACTTTGCAGCAAGCCAAACTCGAATTATCCCTCGAAGATGGCAAAGCGTTGCAGCTCACCATGGGTGGTACGCCGAACATTTGGGATGCTTACCTGCAAAACTGCTTGAGTGTCGTAACGGACTCGTTTGGTGGTTACGGTTTTATGGCGGAAGTCATGGGACGTGAGATGCTAAGCCGCAGCCTGTTGGAACGTACACTCGATATGGCTTTCGCCTTCGATCAAATCAAAGCGGATGAGCTTAACTGCAAGAAAGTTGCTGATGTGGTGTTGGTGCTGGTGTCTACCGAACAAGATTCTCTTGATACGGTGTTTAACAAGAAATACGTTTACGTTGATTGGGGTACGCGCTTCGCTTCAGAGCACGCGGAACGTCACCCGAAAATCCCAGCGCCTTACCTTCGTACTTCTACCGCTCGTATCGCGTTAGACTTCGTTTTAGAGAAAGGTGGCAGCGCATACCTACCAGCGTCTCTGGTAGAGCCGTTTATTGCAAGCGGGCAGCTCCACAAGGTGTCTGGCGTAGAAGATTGGTACCGTCCTATCTATTTGAGCTATCGCAAAGCCAGCACGTCTGTAGAAGCGATTAAGCAGGTTGAAGAAATCGTAAAAGAGATTGACCCGTTAACGGCGTACAGTTTGCAGCAAATTGCGGACATTCCTGCAGACGAGTAATTTCTGCTTTTGCGATCCAGTGCAAAATTAAACGAAAACCCCTTGGTGTGATGCCAAGGGGTTTTTTGTATGGGTTTCCGGAAATGCCGATATGTTTATAAATAAGTCGCCTTCTTGAAGCGAGAGTTGTGGCACTGTGAAGGTCGTTTTTGCTCCCGTTTATGCCAGTTTCTGACGAAGTGTTTCATCCAATGCGGCTTTGCCTGCGCCAGAGAAAGCGAGAGAAACGCTTGCTGCCAGCAGTGCTAAACCAAACTCGTAACCGTTGTTCGACATAAACAAACCGTTTTCAAAGTGAACCGAGAAAATCGCGATCACCATGGTGAATGCTAAAGCCACGGCTGCTGGGCGGGTAAGCAGTCCAAGTAAGATGAACAAGCCGCCAAAAAACTCTGCACTGCCGGCTAAAAATGCCATCAGCATGCCAGGACCCAAACCAATCGATGCCATCCATTGACCTGTACCTTCAAGACCATAACCGCCAAACCAGCCAAAAAGTTTTTGTGCGCCGTGCGCCATAAAGATGATGCCGACTGGAATGCGAAGTGCGAGTGCGCTGTAACCCGCGTTTGAAGTGATGATTTTCTGTAGTAGTGTTTTCATGACTTTATCCTTTCTCGAATTTTTCTGATGAGGAGTGCTGACTCCCTTACTGTTGAAACCAGTGTAGGTAGGAGGAGAGAAAGAAAAAATTGGGGCAATTTGATGTTCTCGTTCGATAAATTCGATGGAACGTTTTTTTGTTTTTAAATACATTAACTTAAAATGTTAAAAGTATTTGTTTTTAGTGCTCATACGTGCTGGATTTGATCAAGGAATTGGTAAAATTTTGAATGACATTCTTTACTTTTGTTGGTCTTTTGGAAGGGCGTCTGTGTACTACGGGCAAAAAAAAGAACACAGGGGGCTGTGCTCTTTTGCTTTTACGATTAACAAGGGAGAAAGGAGTTTTTATAGATTCATTAAGCTTTCAAGCGAGTCTTCCACACTATGGTAGTGATAAGTGCGAATGTTCACACCATCAGTCGCATTGATTTGAATTTCTGAAATCTCGTTATCAGAGTCGCGTTCGATAATCCCTATCGAGTGCTCGACTGATTTACTGGTAATAACCTTGTGATTTCTAAGTACAATCACGCACGTATGTAAGTCCATGCCAATTCCCTTTAGCCGACGTTGTTGTGTTGTTCTGATCTAACTTTAGTGCACAAATTTACTAATGCCAAAATTTCTCAATATTGAGTTCCGAAAATGGCTAATCTACAGTAACTCCTCGTTCTACAATGAAGTTATACCGATCGAGTGGCGAGCAAGTTACCCACTCGTTAAACACCCACTGTGTACGCAAGGACAGCACTATGCTCATCCACCCACACACATCGTTGACCTTTGAACAATGCCAAAAAGCACGCATGGCACGTGACAGCCGTTTTGATGGGCGCTTTTACATTGCAGTGAAAACGACAGGGATCTTCTGCCGCCCGATCTGTCCAGCCAATTTGCCCAAAGAGGAAAACGTCGAGTACTTCACTGACAAGACGCAAGCTTTGAAGGCAGGTTATCGTCCGTGTTTGCGTTGTCGCCCGGACAGTGCGCCAGGATCATGGGCTTGGAAAGGGGTTGAAACCACATTCCAACGTGCGATCAAAATGATCGATCAAGGCGAGTTACATCATCACTCCCTTGCAGATCTCTCCGATCGTCTTGGGATCTCGGATCGTTACTTGCGCATGCTGTTCGAGCAATATTTGGGGATGTCACCTAAGCAATATGCGCAGTATCAGCAATTGATGTTTGCCAAACAGCTTCTGCATTCGAGTTCGATGTCAGTCACCGAAGTCGGTTTTGCCGCGGGTTTTAACAGCACTCGACGCTTCAATGATGCGTTCCAAAAGATCCTTCAGCTAACGCCTTCTCAAGTGCGTAGAAAGGAGTTTGATGGCGTAGGGACGAATCGAATCGTGCTCCCTTATCGCGGCGCTTTGCACTGGCAACACATGCTCGACTTTTATCGTCTGCGTGCGATTGAAGGAATGGAGCAAGTCACACAAGACGCATACCAGCGCAATGTTCTACTTGATGATTGCCATGCACGATTTAAGGTCACTCAAGGGGAGGGTTACCTTGAGATGGAGTTCGACATTGAAGACGTCACTAAATTGCAGAATTTGGTGTCTGGAGTGCGTCGCATGTTCGACCTTGATGCGGATATTTGCACGGTGGAGCAGCACCTTAATTACATCGCGCCAGGGTTGGTGAAAACCCAAGGGATTCGCATTCCGGGCGTCTGGAGTGCGTGGGAAGCCGGTGTACGCGCTGTGTTGGGGCAGCAAGTGTCGGTCAAAGCGGCTATCGGACAACTTAATTTGTTGGTAGAAACGCTCAGTAACGATCAGCAAGCGCGCCACTTTCCAACGCCAGAAGCCATTGCGAATGCCGATGTTAGCTTCTTGCGTATGCCGCAAAGCCGTAAAGACACACTCGTGCGATTTGCTCAGTACGTGCAGCAAAACCCAGAAGCCGATCCGCAGCAATGGCTGGAATTAAAGGGCATTGGTCCGTGGACGGTGAGCTATGCGCAACTGCGTGGCCAATCTCAGCCCGATTGTTTTTTAGATAAAGACTTGGTGGTGAAGAAAGCCATGCCAAACTATCCGTCTTTGAATGCTCATACTGCGTCGCCTTGGGGCAGTTACGCGACTTTTCACTTATGGAATCAATCATGAAATCACTTTATACGGTAATGCCAAGTCCGTTAGGCGCTGTGACCATTCAAGCTAACGATCAAGGTTTGCTGGGAATTTGGTTTGAAACGTGTACCACCAAACCAGACGAGTTGGGTGAGCGTGATGATCAACATGCAGTGCTCAGCCAGACTGTTACTCAATTGGAAGAATACTTTGCTGGGCTGCGTAACGAATTCGACTTGCCCCTTGCAGCGACAGGTACGGCTTTCCAAACTCAAGTTTGGGATGCGCTAACGACCATTCCTTACGGTGAGACATGGAGCTACCAAGATCTGGCAAATGCCATCGGTAATCCCAAAGCGGTACGTGCGGTGGGGCTGGCGAATGGTAAAAATCCGATTTCGATTGTGGTGCCATGCCATCGTGTGATCGGCAAAAGTGGCAAGCTTACGGGCTATGCAGGCGGGGTAGAGCGAAAGCAACGATTACTCGCATTGGAGAAGGGCACGCCACTTTAAGTGAGACCATTCTCAGAATCCGGCAAGGTTTATCTTATTTGGCTAAATTTTGTGTAGGGTTGTTGTGCTAATAAACAATCCAGAGCAATGAAAAAGGATAATAAGGATATGTCTTTCAATACGGATTTTGATGCATTCATAAACCAAAGTTGGCAGCAGCATGAAGCGCAGCCACAACAAACATACACTCAATTAGAACAAGCGCTTGGCGAGGTGGAAGACACTAACCATGCTGAGCGCATCTTACCCTTGATGCTGCACACTTCAATCGGTCATCTGCACGACCCAAGCCAGTTTCTCTCCAGTTTAGATAAGCTCGAAAATGGCGTAGCGACTCAGTGTCTAGCGCGTCAGAGAGCCAAAGCCGTTGCACAGTACTTCGTTGATCAAAATACAGACCCGATTACGGATCTAGATGATGTCGATCAGCGTCGCGTGTTTGCTCAAATTGCTAACGAGCTGTCAGCAATGAATGAACTAGAGCAAGCGAGCACGTGGTTAGCAAAAGCAGCCAACGGTATAGATTCAGATCAAGCTGCCGAGCCTTTAGCGCGTTCAATTGCCATTACGGGTAACAACCTTGCCTGCCAATATGAAGAGCTTGAAACACGCTCTGAAGCGCAAGCAGAACACATGCTAGAGGCTGCTACATTGGCGCTGGAGTATTGGAAGGTAGCGGGAGGTTGGATGCAAGAAGAGCGTGCAGAATATCGCTTAGCCATGAGTTTGCTCAAAGCAGGAAACCCACTCAAAGCTAAAGTGCACGCTGATCGCTGTGAAGCAATCTGTCGACAAAATGGAGAGGACGCTTTTGAGCTTTTCTACGCGCATGATTTATTGATGGTGGTGCACTACCACTTAAGCCAAGCGAGTAAGCAAAAACTGACTGCGGATGACCAGAAGTATTGTGAGAACTCACCATTGGCGTAGCTAGAATACGTGAGAATAGAAAGTAGCAAATAACGGCTTGAACCTAATAACAAAAAGGCAGTTAAGCCCACTCAATTGGGATTAACTGCCTTCTGTTTTCTACTATGCCCAAGCGACTTCAAACGCAGGTTTCAAATCAAGTGATTCTCACTTAACTAAGCATCCGAGGTGACCTAGGTATACAAGGAATTAGTTGCCTTGATTTTGGCTTTGAAGCTTCTCTTTTGCTTCTTCAACTTTTGAGAAATCCAATCCCAACTCATCCACCGCTTCTTTGATTAGCACTGGGTTTTGCATCACTTGCGCCATCAGCATTTGTAGTTTGTCTTGTGGTAGACCTAGCTGGCTGATTGTTGCCATTGCCGCAAGAGGGTTTTGGGTCAGAGTCTGAAAAATCTCGTTGATTTGTTCGTCGCTGATATTGTTCTCTTTCAACAGCGCAATAATCGGGTTCATCGCATTTCCTTTTAATCACAGAATGAAATAGAACCCGAGTTTATCATTTGGCTGGGTTTGGTTGAACTAAGAACTGCTCGCGAAAGCATTTGTTGGTTCTACCGCGCGTTTCCGGTAATTGAATAACATGCTCAAGCTGATCACCGCGGTGAAAGACTCTGCGAAGAGAATGCTTGCCCAAATACCGTTGTGGGGGAAGAACTTAGGCAGTATCAAAACACCCAACGCAACAAAAACAAACCCTCGGCTCAATGAAATGAGTGTTGCTTGCTTTGGTTTGGCAATGGCTTGGAACAAATTAGCAATCACCATGTTTAACCCCATCAAAGGCACGCCGAAGAAGTAGAAGGTGAGTGCAGTCGCGGCAAGTGGGATCAAGTCGTTGCTGTTACCTAAGTACACCGATGCAATTATGGGTGCCAATAACCAAATCCCCATTAGGAAGACGGTGCCGCTACCAATTGCCGTTTTTAACCCTAGTTTTAAGATCTCATCAATGCGCTCTGGGCGATCTGCGCCGTGGTTAAAGCTGATGATTGGCTGACACGCTTGCGCGATGCCGACCATGACAAAGAGGGCGAACACACCGACGTTCGTAGTCAAGCCGTAGGCAATGATATGACTCTCACCAAATTGAGTCAGTAAGACATAATTAAACAAAACAATGGTCATTGCAGACGTGACTTCGATAAAGAATGTCGGTGTACCGATGCTTAAAATTTCTTTGGTTTTGCTGAATCCGATGCCTTTTAAGCTCAGTACCAAAGCGCCTTTCTTTTGCACAAAGTGAGTCAACAAAATCAGTGCGATGACCGCTTGAGCTATGGCGGTGCCGTAAGCCGCCCCTTTCATCCCCATGTTCATCTCGATGATAAATAGGTAATCAAATGCAAGATTAGTAATGGCACCAATCGACATGGCATAGGTTGCCAATTTGGGGTTGGTGTCGTTACGCACAAAGCAAGACAGTACCCAAGCGAGGGAATAGAGAGTAAAAAACGGCAACAGTACAACAAGGTAATCATGAGCAAGCTGAGCCAAGTTGCCTGAAGCGCCCATCAAGGCAATCAATTCATCTAACCAAATGAGAGCGAGCGTCACCGTGATAGTGGATAGCAAAGTGGTAATCAACATGGATTGGCTAAACCACATTTGGCTGGACTCGGAGTTGCCTTTACCAATTTCGATCGACATTTTTGCGGCGCCACCAATGCCAACCATCATGGCGATGGCAGTAAAAATCGAAAACGGTGGAATGACTAAGGCAATAGCGCCAAGTCCATCGGGACCAACACCCAAACCGATAAATAACGCATCGCCCATGATGAACAAAGATTTGATCACCATGCCAGTGAGAGCAGGCCACAGGTACTGATAAAAGGATTTTGAAATGGGATCAGTTTTTAGATTGATAGCCATGGAATAGAAAAATACCCGAATGTGGTGGATTTATGTTCGGGTATTATCAGTACATTCAAGCGTGGCGAAAAGGGATTATCCGCCCATTATATTGCACTATCTAAACATCGTAGACGAAATTCCGCTGGTGTTTCTCCTTTTTGTTTCCGATAGAAGCGGCTGAAATAGGCAGGGTCATCAAAGCCTAATTCAAATGCTATGGTCTTGACGGTTTTCGTCGAAAACACCAGTTCTCGGTTGGCTTCTAATATGATTCGGTCATGAATCAGTTGCGTGACCGTCTTGCCTCTGTCGGCTTTCACTAATTCGTTTAGACGTTTGCTGGTGAGAGCTAAGGCATCGGAGTAGAACTGGCATTTCTTTTGTTCGCGATAATGCAGCTCAATTAATTCGGTCAACTGTACGATGCGAGCGTCTTTCTGCTCACCTTTTTGAGACGGTGTTTTAGCAAAGCGCAATGCATAGCGTAGAAAGCTGTTGATGAGTGATTCGACAAGATCCCAATCACAATCCTCTCTTTCACATTCTTCTTTGATTAGGGTGTAAATTGATTCTAGGTAGGGAAAACTCTCTTCGCTACAATCGAGGTACGGCGCTCGATCAATCGTAGAAAATACGCTATTCACCAACTGCGTGCTGCGTGGATTGGTTTCAGCAAAGCCGGGACGGAATATCAACATGCGAATGTTTTTACCCATGAGCTCGGAATGGTGAACCTGCCCTGGTGAAATGGTAAATAAGCGACCAAGGCGGTTTTGGTATTCGACGAAATCGATGCTCTGCGTTCCGCTATTATCCAAGCACCAGACAATCTCCCAGTACTCGTGGCGATGTGGCTCGATGTATGGGTCTTCTTGGATGTCTGAAAATTCAAGCGCTCGACACGGCTCACCTAAAATGAGTCGCACTTGTCGGATTGGCGAAATCATATTGCTCATGAGGGTATTCAATAGCTCTTGGGGATGATGATTTCATCATTATGAATCGAATAATCAAGATTGTGCACGGAAATTTTTGTGCTCAGTAGCCGGTGAGTTCCATATAACCAGTCCCAGAATGAGAGCCATCAATACGCACCGGGCCTTCCCAATAAGGCACCGAAAGCGGCATTTTCGCGTTCGGGTTGAGTGCAGAAATTGTAAGCTCGATTTGCTGCTTAGGAATCGACACTTGCCACTGGGTTGGATAATTGCGACCTTGGATATCTGTTTGATTGGTTGCCTCTAACTGAATGTCTTTTTGAGAAATGGCGATGCCAGAACCATCTTGCTGCATCAGCCTTGCGCTGGAGTAACTGGCTTGACCGGTTTTGGAATCCCGCAACTGGAACACCACCAAGCTGGTGTCGTCACTCAATCTTAGGGCAAACCAGTCCCAGCCTTGTTGTGAGTCGAGTAAGAATTGCGAGCTCCACTCTCGATCTATCCAACCTTTGCCCGACACTTGATGAGTTTTGCCGTCGATCGTGACTTCACCGGAGACATCAATAAACGGTTGGCTGTAGTAATACGAAGCCACCTGACCATCGGCACTTTTGGTGCTGTAACCTTGCTCGCCTTGTTTTTGATAAGGTGCGTGGCTAGTAAGCGTCAACGAATAGCCAAACTGTTCGGAGTTCGCCTTCAATGTGGCAGGGAAGAGATCGGTGGTTGAAGAAGTCCACTGCCAATCATCGAGATAAACCCGAAATGGTGAAGTGTCGACGCCGGCTAGAGAGGCTTGATCGCGTGACCATTTTTCATCGGCGTAGTGTTTGTCGGTTGTGGTGACCGCGCTGTGTGCCATGAAGATTTGCTGAGTCTGCCATTCGGTTTTCTTTACGTCATCTTCGCCCTTTGGCGGTGGCGGCGGTGCAGCAGCAAAGCGAAATTGTGTCCATTGGACGCCAAGTGGGTTGCTGTCTTCATCAATTAAGTTAGCGGTTAAGTACCACCATTCATGACGAAAATTCGGGTGCGCTTGATGGTCTGCTGGGAAGGTGAGTTCAACCCCTTTTTCCACGGGTGTGAATGGGTTGCTCTCGCTTTGCGTGTCTCCACTGCCCAACAATGCGCCCATATTTTGTGTGCTCATATTTTTTTGTTGGGGATCTTCACAACCGAACAGGAACAGACTGCTTATGAGTAGAGTAAGTTTGCTTGCTAATCGAACCATCACAACACCTCGCTTTGCAAACTGGACACGACAGGCTTGCTGACTAATCGCCACAGCGGAATCAAGGTCGCAATCACTGCCACCAAGATGGTGATCGCCGCAATGCTCAGCGCATCACTCCAATTCCACAGATAATTTAGGCTCCAACCAAAAGCGCGCAAGGTGACGATGTCTGTCAGCACATAACCCACCATGGCTCCGAGGGGTAGGGCGATAACCAGAGTAAAACTGACCAAAGCGACGATCTGTCCGACCACCATGGTCATTAATTTTCGACGGCTGACGCCAAGTGCATATAGCCTTGCGATGGCGGCTTTGCGCGCGTCGAGCAACATGAAACAAGCACTGAACAAACCAATCACCGCGACCATCAACGTCACGCCGTTGAGTGCGCGTGTAATGGCGAAGGTCTGCGAGAAAATATCCAACGCGATGGATTTGATTTGCGCCTGATCGTAGAGCTGACTTGGATGCAGATTCAGTTGCTCGCGCAGTTGGTCGTATACGATTTGTGGGTCACCAGATACTTTAATGCCAAGGCTTGTTGGCAGGTCGGTAAAGCCACTCTCTTGCCATAATTTGGGTGCCAATAACACTTCACCATTGGGTGAACCGTAATCGTGAAATATCGCCCCCACAAGCAGGTTCTTATTTGGAACAGCATCAAGTGTGAGCTCGCTACCCAGTGATAAACCCAATTTGACCGCGGTTGGTTCACTGATGGCGACTAATTCACCTTGGTAAAAGCGGGACCAGAAGTTCTCCAAATGCGATTTGAACACCATGGTTTGCTCTAAGGTGTCTTTGTCTTTGGTGCCAAGCAAAATCGGTAAGCCTTTCAGGTTATCGTCGACGTAGTATTGCTTGTAGACGGTCTCAACATTGTCGAACTGTCCTAATGCGCGCTCTACATCTGCGATTTCCCCTTGGGCAGGGCTGACGTAAATATCGGCGTGCAGTCTTTGTTCTAACCACTGTTTTAGGGTGGATTCAAAGCTGCCCACTAAGGTGTTCATCCCCATATTGGCTGTAACAGCGAGTAGCAGTGCCATCATGGCGAGAGAAAGCGGAGAAATCAGCTCGCGCAGCTCAGCAAACAGATACTGCATCAAACCGGAAGTGGTGCGCTTTTCACACCAATTGGCTAAGACGCTGAGTGTTTTAGGTAGATACAAAGGAATCGACACCACAAGCACGCCGAGCCACGCCATGGTAAAGCGATGATGCTCACTCAGCCATAACCCTGCAAGTGCGAGAGCCGTCAACGCAGCACCTATCAAGAACAATTGGTTTTCGTTAGAGGCTTCAGGTGCTTGATAAAATCCGCCATGAGAGGAAAGCGGCTGGCGCACTCGCTGTTTAAAATGCTGCCAACATGCCAATATGGTTGCGGCTAATGTGAGCAGCAGGGCTTGCGCCCACCATTGCCATTGCCAAGTGCCGGGCAGCAGTGTCGCACCATAAAGTTGTTCTAGAGTCAGTGCTACGGTCGGATGCAACCAATGGCTGAGCTGTATGCCCAATACAAAACCGAGGGAAGCACCGATGGTAACGAGAAGAGAGAGTTCAACTAACAGCGCAGAGAACACAATGCTCGGCGCAACACCTGCCTGTTGGATTTGTACTAACAGACGATTGCGTTTCAGCAAACTGTATTTTACGCCGTTGTAGGCAATGAACAGCCCGACTAAAAAGGCAAGTAAGCTCATTGCTGTGAGATTGAGGTGAAAGCTGTCGGTCAGCGAGCCAAGGTCTGTGCTTTGATTGTTGGAAATCCATTGCCCTTGATCGCCAATCAGCTTCTGCCAATTTGCTTGCGTGTCTTTATTCCCTTTATCACCCGAGTGGAAAACCGCAATGTAACTGAGCTGTCCTTGTTTATTGAGCAGTTGCTGGGCAAAGCCAATGTCCATCAACATTCGGCTACCTAACTGCCATTCGTCGGGTAGCACCACCACTTGGGTTGGAATGTCGTCCAGAGTTAGGGTTTCTACCTCTCCTAAGTTTTGATGTTGAGATTGACTCATCATCACGATTGGCTTGCCGGCTAAAAGCTCAGGCAAAGGTAAAGCACTGTCGAACAAAGAGACGTTCTGTTGGTTTTCTGATGACTTTCCGTTTGCAGAATACCGAGAACGTGAAGAGATAGCGGCAATCAACTCGCTGCCTTGTACTGACCAACGACGCCCTTGTTCATCTCTCACTCGCCCTTCGATTACAGGTAGTGCTGCACTGAGCCCGTTTTGTCTAAGGGTGAAGTAGAGCGATTCAGGCAGATAGTTTTGCCCTGCTGGTGGAATAATTAAGTTCTGAGCTTGTGCGCTAAGCTGCTCGGTAGATTCCGCATAACTGCGCTTGGCATTGAGGTTGATGGCTTGTACCGCAACAAACAAGGTCACAGCCAACACGATACCGATCAGAATCGCGGCGGCTTGCAGTGGTGCCTGCCGATAGTGCGCCGCAAACAGATTCAGGGCGAGTCGAGTATGCGTGAATCTGGTGTTTTGGAGCTTAGCTTGCTTCATGGTGAAGCTCATGTTTGTTTACTTGATGACTGTTCTGTAGCTGATTATTATCCAATCGCAGCCGTGTTTTCATAAACTCAGCGCAGTCAGGACTGTGGGTGACTAACAGCACTGCCGTATTGCCTTGGGTGGTGATTTCACTCAGTAGTTTCATCACTTCCAAACCAGCTTTTTGGTCGAGGTTACCTGTGGGTTCATCAGCAAGCAGCAGTTTAGGTTTGTGGGCTAATGCGCGCGCAATCGCAACTCGTTGTTGTTGACCACCGGAAAGGGCAGAAACATGTCTATCGAGCAGTTGGCTGATGCCCAGAGTCTCGACCAAGTAATCGCACCAGTCGTTCCATTTCTGTTGATTCAAATGCAGAGGGAAGGCGATGTTTTGCTGCACGTTGAGCGGCGTTAACAGATTGAATTGCTGGAAGATAACACCGAGCTTTTGGTGTCGAAATCGGCTCCATTGTGGGTCTTTCCAAGTCGCCGTGTTATCGCCATCTAACCACAACTCACCTTCGGAAATCGGCTCAAAGCCAGCGATGATATTGAGTAGGGTACTTTTGCCGCTACCACTGGCGCCCGTTAGCGCAACACTCGCTCCTGTGTTCAACGTAAAGTCGACGCCTTCCAACACGCGATGTGTCTCTTTACCATCGACAAAGCTTTTACTCGCATGTTTAAGTGTGACAAGTGGGCTTTCCATTTCCTCTCCTTGTGTTCAAAGGTGTCGTTTCTTTTGGCAATGGTTATTACAGTAAGTTCTATAGAAACTTTAGACAACAATAAGATAAAAACAGCGATTTACATCGATTTCTTAATAACTTGTACTGAAAAGAAGAGGGATTAGATTAAACGAGGAGGGGATATGGCAGGCATTAAAAAAGCCCGAGTCAGACTCGAGCTTTCAAAGAAATTTAGCGTGGTCAGCTTACACGTAGTACGCTTCAACTTCGCCTTTAAGTTTGATAAGCATTGGGTTACCAAAACGGTCTTTTGCTTTAGGAGAAGCAATTTTTACCCAACCTTCGCTGATGCAGTATTCTTCTACGTCAGTACGCTCTTTGCCGTTAAAACGGATACCGATTTGGTGATCGAAACATTCTTTGATGAAGAATGGGCTACGTGGGTTACCCGCTAGGCGATCTGGTAGAGCTGGTTTAGCTGTATCTGTCATTTTGTGTGACCTTGAAGTCCGTAAAAAAAGTGCGCCATTGTAGTCAGTGCAAGGCGAGTGTTCAAGAAATGTTGATGTGAGTTTGAAGCGTATAACACTCACAGCCATGCTATCGTCTTTTTTGGCGTGAATACACTCTCGATTTCAATTTGATAGCATTAAAGAAAGGTTGCATTATAAACAGATACGAGTACCTATCATTACATCTATAGCTTGTTACCGGTGATCAACTTTTATGAAATTAAACGCATCATTAAGGCGCAAAGAGATTTTGCGGTTCATCCAGAACGCCCAGCGAGGTGAAGTGAGTGACTTTGCCAAGCAATATGATGTGTCAGAAGTGACCATTCGAAATGACCTCAACTATCTAGAGAAACAAGGCTGCGTCAAACGTTGTTATGGCGGAGCACTGTTGAATAATCAGTTTGCGTTTGAACGTCCTCTCAATGATAAAAAGCAGCTCAACAGTAATATCAAGGCGAAGCTCGGAGAGTATGCTGCCTCGTTGATTGCGGACGGCGATAAAATCATTCTCGACTCTGGTTCAACCACAGAGCAAATTGCTTATCATTTGAAAGGCAAGAATGATCTTGTCGTCATGACTAATGGCATTAACATCGCCTATCACCTTGCCAATCAAAGTAATGTCTCTGTTATGGTCACTGGAGGCACCATGCGTGAGAATTCTTATTCCGTCCACGGTTTGAGTGGTGAGGACTTCCTCGCAGGCTATCGCTTTAACAAGCTCTTTTTAGGTGTTGATGGCTTTGACAAATCTACTGGCGTCACGACTCCTCATCAGGGTGAGGCTGACATTAATCGAAGAATGCTTGACGCGGCACAAGTCGTTATTGCTGTAACTGACTCATCAAAGTTTTCTCGTCAGAGTTTTTGCCTTATTGCCCGACCAGAGCAACTTGATATGCTCATTACTGACAGTGGCATCCCGTCCGATTACCTTGAACATCTCACTTCAATGGGCGTTGATGTACGTATTGTTGATTAGTGATTAGTGATATTGGTTTTTCTATCAATATCGTGACGATTATTTCTGATCGACTTAAACCTTTGTGCAACTTCAGCATCAAAAAAACGCCTTCTAACGACTTCATCGACCTTCAAAAAAATAACCGATATTGCATTTTGTGATCTCGCGCAGGCTGTAGTTCGAAACGACAGCTGTTAACTCTATTTCATCCTGCCTTTCACTTTCCTTGTATCGAAAGTGAGTTTTTATGCGCCCCTTTGTGATTACTTTCAATTTAATAACGAAAGAAAAGCCTTTCGTTTTTCATGAAGTGAAAGGTTTTTTGGGGTGAAAACGAAAGAAAAATGACTGTGATCTAACTTTCACTTTTCCTAACTTCGCCCTGTTTTAATACCAACGAAAAGAAAATCGAAACATTTCTAACGGAAAGCGAAATGGAACGAAAGGAGAGTTGGTGAATGAACAGTGCAGAACGAAGACAGCAAATCATGGCTCATATTTGTCGTCATGGTTCAGGAAAAGTGGACGACTTTGTCGAGCATTACAATGTATCGGCTGTCACCATTCGCCACGATCTCAATCTTCTAGAAAAAGAAGGCTGTGTTTTTCGCTGTTATGGTGGCGCAACACTCAACCCTAACTTTGCCTTTGACCAACCGCTCTACCGCAAAGATCAACTTAATCGCAGTGCGAAACAAGCGATAGCACAGGCTGCTGCGAGCCTTATTCAAGATGGCGAAGCGATCATTTTGGATTCCGGTACCACGATAGGTCTTATGCCGCAGTACTTGGTCAATAAACAGCAATTGGTTGTGATGACCAACGCCCTCAATACCGCCTACCAACTTAGCAAGATGGAAAACGTCGAGTTACATGTGGTTGGAGGTAGCCTGCGTCGCGCTTCTTGTTCACTGATAGGTAACCATGGTGAACAGCAAATTCGATCTTACCTTTTTGACAAGCTGTTTTTGGGCGTGGACGGATTCGACCTGCTTGCTGGCGTGACTACGCCGGACAATCAAGAAGCTCAAGTAAATCGCGCCATGTGTGAGGTTGCTCGCCAAGTCATTGCTGTCACCGATTCAAGCAAATTTGGGCGCAAAAGCTTTTGCATGATCCGAGCTGCAAGCCAGATCGACGTCTTGGTCACAGATCGCAACATTCCCCATAACACGCACCAATCCCTTATTGAACTTGGCGTAGATGTCGTCATTGCGGATCAAATCGTTAACTAGGAATCAAAATGAAAGCGTTACTTTCTCTAATCGAGCAACACAAACAAGGTCAGCTTACCGGTATTTATGCGGTGTGTTCTGCTCATCCCTTAGTACTTGAAGCTGCGATAAAGCAGGCTGCGCAAAATGAGCAACTGGTTTTGATTGAGGCAACGTCAAATCAAGTTAATCAGTTTGGTGGCTACACCGGAATGACGCCACAAGATTTCGCGAGCCACGTATTTGATTTGGCTGAGCGGGTTAATTTTCCCGCTGAGAACGTGGTATTGGGTGGCGATCATCTTGGTCCTAACTGTTGGCAGCACTTACCAGCAAGCCAAGCAATGGAATATTCAGCGCAAATGATTCGAGACTATGTTTGCGCGGGCTTTAAGAAGATTCATCTCGATTGTTCAATGCCTTGTGCCGATGACGAGGTACCGCTGAGTGAAGAGCTAATGGCGCAGCGTGCTGCCCAGTTATGTTTGGTGGCAGAGCAAGCATGGAAAACGGTCGGTGGTGAAGCGCCAGTGTATGTGGTTGGCACGGAAGTTCCAACGCCAGGTGGTGCTCTTGAGTCGCTTGAAGAAGAAGGTATTCAAGTGACGAAAGCGGAAGAAGCATTGGCAACGCTAAATGCTCATCATCAAACGTTCAGTGATATCGGGCTTAGCTATGTTTGGCCTCGTGTGATTGGCTTAGTGGTGCAACCAGGAGTGGAATTTGATCACCACTCAGTACATCACTACCACAGTGCGGCAGCGCGATCGTTAAGCAATATGATCGACAGCCAACCAAACCTGGTCTTCGAAGCGCATTCTACGGATTACCAAAACCCAGAGGCATATCACCAACTGATTCGCGATCATTTTGCGATTCTCAAAGTCGGTCCAGCTCTCACATTTGCTTTGCGTGAAGCCTTGTATGGTCTGGACTCTGCGGAGAAAGAGTGGTTAGGCGCTCATCATGCTTCTCACTTACGCGAAACCATAGAACAAGTGATGAGAGAGCAACCTAATTATTGGCGTTCTCACTACTCCAGCAAAGGGCATCAACAATATCTCGATTGCAGCTACAGCTTGAGTGATCGCATCCGTTACTACTGGAATCATCCAGAGGTTAAAGCGGCGCAGCAAGCTCTGTTTGACAACTTAGCTGCTCACCCTCTGCCAATCACAATCCTTAGCCAATATTTACCCAACCAAGCTAAGGCAATTTCTCAACATCAAATTCAAAATCAACCTGCTGAGATTGTCGTGCACAAGATTATGGAAGTGACACAAGTCTATTCCGAAGCCTGTTACGCCAATTCAGTGGCTAGCAAGGAGACGACCAAATGAGTTCAGTTTTAGGCTATGAGTTGCCATGGTTAGAACAACGTAATGGTGTTCATACGGCTCAAGAAATCAGTCATCAACCTCAGTTATGGCGAGCACTTTCTACCATTTTAGAAGAGCAGTATGAGGCAATCCGCGATTTTCTAACGCCTCTGCTTGAGCAGCCAGACCTACGCATTATTTTGACTGGTGCGGGCACATCTGCATTTGTCGGCGATGCGGCAGCACCATTTATTCAAGAGGGGCTGAGATTTCAAGTTGAGTCCATCCCAACCACGGATTTAGTGTCAAACCCGGAGCAGTATCTGGACCCAAGTCGTCCGACCTTGGTCGTTTCTTACGCCCGCTCTGGTAATAGCCCGGAAAGTGTTGCTGCTGTTGCTCTTGTCGATCAGCTTGTTCCTCATTGTCATCACTTGTTCTTGACGTGTAACCGTGACGGGGAACTCTCTCATTACGCTCGAACTGCGCAAAATGCTTGCTGCGTGATCATGCCTGAAGGCTCAAATGATAAGAGCTTTGCGATGACATCGAGCTTCAGTTGTATGTTGATGTCTACGCTGACGTTATTTGGTGGTCAATCTCCAAAACAATGGCATGAACAAATTGAAGTGGTAGCAGCACTTTGCGAAGCCAAGTTAGAGCAATGGGAGTCTGCTATTAAGGTGCTCGCCAGCCAGCCTTATGAGCGTTTAATCGTAATTGGTAGTGGTGGTTTTGCAGGGCTTGCCCGTGAAGCATCACTCAAATCGCTTGAGCTAAGTGCAGGTAAAGTGATGACGGCTTTCGACTCATCTCTTGGCTTCCGCCATGGTCCTAAATTCACCATTAACGATAAAGCGGTCGTGATCCAGTTGCTATCAAGTGACGCTTATACCCGTGGGTACGATCTGGATTTATTCAATGAGATCCGACGCGACAAACAAGCATTAGCTCATATTGCTCTCACAGAACTGTCTCTCAACGAAGATGATGTTTTTGAATTTGGGAGATTGGACTTGGGCGATCAGTGGCTGTGCTTCCCATTCATTCTCTTCTGCCAAATGTTGGCATTTGAAAAATCACTTCAACTGGGATTTGGACCGGACAATCCGTGCCCAACCGGTGAAGTCAATCGTGTGGTGCAAGGTGTCACCATCTACCCATTCAACAAGTAACGGATTCGAAAAGGAATAGACCATGCCAAATATCGTGTTAAGTCGTATTGATGAGCGCCTCGTTCATGGCCAAGTGGGTGTGCAATGGGTAGGTTTTGCGGATGCCAACATTATTGTCGTTGTGAACGATGAGGTAGCAGAAGACACCATTCAACAGAACTTAATGGAGATGGTGCTAGCAGATGGCATCGCAATCCGATTTTGGACGGTGAAAAAGACCATCGACACCATCCATAAAGCGGCTGAACGCCAACGAATTCTAATGGTTTGTCGCACACCAAAAGATTTCCGCCAATTGGTGGAAGGCGGTGTGCCAATTAGCAATATCAACGTCGGAAACATGCACTACGTTGAGGGAAAAAAGCAAATTGCCAAGACGGTTTCAGTCGGAACTGAAGACGTTGCGGAGTTTGAAAAATTAAAAGCACTAGGGGTGAAATGCACGATCCAAGGGGTGCCAACTGAAAGTGCGACTGACCTCTTTACTCTTATCTAACAATAGGAAAGAAATCATGGAAATAGGACTCTTACAGGCCTTGATGCTCGGCATCTTAGCCTTTTTTGCTGGCCTAGATTTATTTAATGGTCTTACTCACTTCCACCGTCCGGTGGTGCTTGGTCCACTTGTTGGTCTGATTTTAGGCGACTTGCAAACCGGTATCTTGGTCGGCGGTACGCTTGAATTGATTTGGATGGGACTTGCCCCTCTTGCGGGGGCTCAACCACCAAACGTTATCATCGGCACCATCGTGGGTACGGCTTTTGCGATTACAACCAAAGTCGAGCCAAATGTTGCGGTTGGTGTCGCTGTGCCTTTCGCCGTTGCCGTACAGATGGGCATTACGCTGCTCTTTTCTGCAATGTCTGCGGTCATGTCTAAGTGTGACGAGTACGCACAAAATGCGGATACCAATGGTATTGAACGCGTGAACTATATGGCACTTGCTGTACTCGGTTCTTTCTACTTTCTGTGTGCATTCTTACCCGTTTATCTTGGGGCTGAACATGCAGGGAAAATCGTTGAAGTACTACCGAAAGATCTCATTGATGGCTTAGGCGTCGCTGGTGGCATCATGCCTGCAATAGGCTTTGCTGTCTTGATGAAAATCATGATGAAGAACGCCTACATTCCTTACTTCATCCTTGGCTTCGTCGCTGCAGCTTGGCTTCAACTGCCAATCTTAGCGATTGCCGCGGCTGCGACGGCCATGGCCATTATCGACTTCATGCGTAAAACGGAACCCACTCCTGTAACTGCACCTGCTGAGGACTTTGAAGATGGAATCTAATGTAAGTAACGAACTCGACCTTCGTAACCAAAATGTTGATGTGCAGCCAGCTCCTGGCGTGGCTGAAGATGAGTATGAAAATAAAGAGATTGGTGCAGATCTAACCAAAGCAGACATCAATCGTATGGCGTGGCGCTCGCTGCTACTCCAAGCGTCTTTCAACTACGAACGTATGCAGGCTTCTGGTTGGTTGTACGGACTACTGCCTGCGCTGAAGAAGATTCACACCAATAAAGCTGACCTATCTAAAGCAATGCAAGGTCATATGGGGTTCTTCAATACTCACCCGTTCTTGGTGACATTTGTCATGGGGATCGTTCTGGCGATGGAACGCTCCAAGCAAAACGTCAGCAGTATTCAGAGCACTAAGATCGCGGTTGGTGCACCAATGGGTGGCATCGGCGATGCGATGTTCTGGCTGACTCTTCTTCCTATTTGTGGCGGTATCGGTGCAGACCTTGCGCTGCAAGGCTCCATCATGGGTGCGGTGTTCTTTATTGTGCTGTTTAACGTGGTGCATTTTGGTCTGCGATTTGGTCTCGCACATTATGCGTATCGCATGGGGGTTGCTGCTATCCCTGTTATCAAAGCCAACACGAAGAAAGTCGGACACGCGGCTTCGATGGTAGGTATGACGGTGATAGGTGCTTTGGTGGCGACTTATGTTCGTCTATCGACGACCGCAGAAATTACCGCCGGTGATGCCGTGGTGAAACTGCAAGGCGATGTGATCGATAAACTCATGCCAGCGTTTCTTCCATTGGTCTACACCCTAGCTATGTACGCGCTCGTCAAGCGTGGTTGGAGCCCGCTAAAACTTATCGGTATCACCGTGGTGTTAGGCGTTGTTGGGCGTTTTATGGGTTTCTTATAAATCACATTGGACACACAAAACATTGGGGTAGAGTACTCTGCCCCATTAAGGAAACGTAAATGATTGCTGTAATTCTATCTGGTCACGGAGGGTTTGCTTCCGGTCTTGCCAAAGCGGTGTTTCAGGTTATTGGGGAGCAACCTCAATTTAAGTTTATCGACTTTCCAGAAGAGGCAACGACTCCGCAACTGGAAGTGTCAATGCGCGAGGCGATTAATGAAGTTGATTCTGGCGAAGGTATTGTTTTCTTGACTGATTTGTTGGGAGGTACACCTTTTCGTACTGCATCACTGATCAGTCAAGAGCGTGACGATGTCCAGGTTGTAACGGGAACAAACATGCAGATGGCGGCTGAGATGCTTTTGGAACGCGATGAACTCGATCTCGCTGAGTTTCGCGATCAAGCGCTGGCTTGTGGGCATCGTGGCATTACTTCGTTGAGTGCTGAAATGGCTGAGAAAGCCAAACATGTGGGAACGGTAGAAGAAGATGGCATCTGAACAAGATCGTGCAAGAGATTCTTGCTACCGAGCTCAGCGTGTATTGCAAGGTGATAGATGGCTTGATGATGGGCTAATTCGCATCAACGAAAATGGGGTGATTGATTCTGTTGAGCCATTCAACTCTCATCAACATATTGATTTTATTGACTTAGGTGAGGTGAGCATACTACCCGGCCTGATTGACAGTCATGTGCATGGAGCCAAAGGCTGTGACGTTATGGATGCCGAGCATGACAGCCTCAATACGATGTCTCGCTATTTCGCGAGCTTGGGCGTCACCGCATTTGTTGCCACAACCGTAACCGCTCCTGTGGCAAAAATTCGTGCCGCGTTAAAGCAAGTTGCTGTGAGTAAACGACATGGCGTTGATGGTGCTGAGATCTTAGGTGCGTATCTAGAGGGACCTTATTTCACCGAGAAGAATCGCGGCGCGCACCCGACGACATGGTTTAGAGATTTATCGCTCGAAGAGTTGGAGCAGTGGATTTCTTATTGTGATGACCAGCTCGTCACCGTCGCACTGGCTCCAGAAAAAGACGGGGCAATCGATGCGATTCGTTACCTGAATAAACAGGGTATTAAAGTGATGCTTGGGCATACTGATGCGAGTTACGACCAAGTGAAACAGGCGTTGGATGCGGGCGCAAATGGCATTGTCCACTGCTACAACGGCATGCGTGGTCTACATCACCGAGATCCAGGAGTCGTTGGGGCAGGGCTTATCCACCCCAATAGCTATGTCGAAATGATTGCCGATGGGCATCACGTTCACTCTGCTGCTATAGATGTCGCGCATCGCTGCTGTGGTCAACGCATGACGCTGATTACCGATGCTATGAGTGCGACAGGCATGCCTGATGGTCGCTACACGCTTGGTGAATACGAAGTGCAAATGAAAGGCGGCGTCGTTACTACAGAAAGTGGAAGTTTGGCAGGCAGCACTTTGACCTTGCCGCAAGCAGTTAAAAATATTCATAAATGGCTAAACATCCCACTAGAGCAAGCTTGGTTGATGGCATCGTTAACTCCGGCTCAATCGTTAGGTTTGCAACACCAATTAGGCACCCTAGAAGCCGGAAAGCGCGCATCTATGGTCGCTGTTAAATCAGATTTCTCAATTGTAAAAACTTGGGTCAATGGGCGTCTTGTGTTTGATGCATCCGTACCAAGTCAGGAGGCTTTATGTATCTAATTTCTTCCCGTGAAATGCTAAAACGTGCTCAACAAGCTGGTTATGCGGTGCCTGCATTTAATATTCATAACTTAGAGACGGTCCAAGTCATTGTTGAAACCGCTTCAGAGATGGGCTCTCCAGTGATTCTCGCAGGCACGCCGGGAACTTTTGATTATGCGGGTACCGATTACCTGATCAGTATTTGTAAAGAAGCTGCACATAAGCATTCGATCCCGTTAGTTCTTCATCTTGATCACCATGAAGACCTACAAGACATTTGTACTAAGGTCGATCACGGTATTCGTTCTGTAATGATTGATGGTTCGCATTATGCGTTTGATCAGAACATAGAGATTGTGCGCTCGGTGGTTCAATACTGTAACCGATTCGACGCAAGTGTCGAAGCTGAGTTAGGTCGTTTAGGCGGTCAAGAAGACGATCTGATTGTCGACAGTGCCGATGCACTAATGACCGACCCAGCTTCTGCCGCAGAGTTTGTTCGTCGTACTGGTATTGATTCGTTAGCTGTGGCAATTGGCACAGCTCATGGCTTGTATAAAGCGGAGCCTAAACTCGACTTTAACCGCTTAGATAAAATCCGTGGTGTTGTCGATATTCCGTTAGTACTGCATGGCGCATCAGGTGTTCCTGATGAAATGGTTCGTCGTTGTATTGACCTTGGCGTGTGCAAGGTGAACGTGGCGACTGAGCTGAAGATCGCGTTCTCAAATGCGGTCAAACAACATTTTGCGCATCACCCTGACGCAAACGACCCTCGCAAATACATCACGCCTGGTAAAGCGGCGATGAAACAGGTGGTGATGGATAAGATCCATATGTGCGGAAGTGAAGGAAAGCTCTAGGGTCTGTTGACCCTAACAACTGATTATATTTGGTAAACTCCCCCCGATGACATGTTTACCTAGGTGCTAGGTCTTCTAGCACCTTTTTATCTTTATGGCATTTTAACCGTTATGATGTGGGTATTACGCCCGATAGAATTTACTGTCGTTGAACACGTCACGATCACGTGGATCATTCGATAAGAACATCCACATCTCTTTCATGCTTTGTTCAAAGAATTCTTCCTCAAACACCACCATGGAACAATGTTCATTCAGCCTGATGACAAAAGATTCGAGTGCTTCAAAACCGATGTTTTCGATGTCATCAATATCGATAAAATAAAGTTTCTTATCAGTTTTTTGCGCGCTTTCTGCGGGCAATTTGCCTTTACCAAGAGCAGAGAAGTTGAGCTCTACCGTCAACCCCGTGCGGTTTTGCGTGAGCTCATAGACGTCTTCTGATTGCGTCACAACGTTGTAATTCAGATCATCAAAGTAGCTGAGCGTTTCTTGCTTCATTGGGTATAAGTCTCCCATAAATTGTGCGAGTGCAATCTTGCTCTATTCGCTTATAAGCCTTTTAAATACTGAGCATTAGCAATAGGGTGAATCGCAACATTCAGAGCGTCTACATTCTGCTCAATGTGTTCATCAAGCAGCGTTGAAAAAGCCTCTATTAGCTCAGGTTTGGTGATTGTGACTTTGGTTTCTGTCTGGATATCACGTAGGTCAATCAACACGTCTGTAAACAGCTGCGGCAAATCTTGCAATACTTGCAGGTTCAGCACGTTATGTTCGCTGTAAATTGCGTTATGGCTGCCTTTTTGCTTTTGTACCACATATGGGTTGTCTTTGAGGTTGATGATTGATGTGCGTTTATCACAACGCTTCAAACAACCTTTGTTAACCTTGATTTTGCGGCAACCTTCGGTTTGTTGGAACAAACATTGGCGACTGGTTAAGAGCGTATTTGGGTGGTAAATGCTGTAGTAACTGCGCATGTTGTGTGGGCGTTTAATATGACGCATTTGCTTCATGTTCAGCTCGTTTGAGATAAATGCTCCGCGTGCCGCGAATTCTTCTTGCAAACACTTAAATGAGTATGAGTTCACCGTATTCATTTGTGGACCTGCAACCCAACCTAATCCAAGCTCTTGAGCGAGTATGCCTACGCCAGAGTTGTTGGTGATCAGCAGCTCTGGTTGGATAATGTCTAAGAACTTGCGTGCAGCTTGGTAATCGTCGCCAATCAAAATTGCAGGGAACCAAGGCTTCAACGCCGTGTTTTCTTGGAATAAGTCGACCATGGCGTTTAACTCGCTCGCTAATCCCATTGGTAGTTGAAAGTACACATCGACATCGCGATATTTGCACAGCGAAGCATCTTCTAGCGACGAAATCAGTACCGATAGTTTTGCTGTCCCTTCACGCTCTTGTGGCTGAGGTAGCGTCGGTAAACTCGGTACATCAATGGCGCCTTTTAAACTACTGCCTGAGGTTTGTGTTGCCGTGACGTCAAAGTCTTGCGTCTTCTCGGCGACTTTTTCGATGATTGCGGTTTTGTCGTCGTACAGCTTCTTCTTCACTGTTTGCACATCGTCCGCGGATTCGCATTTGTATATCTTTGAGAAGTGTTTCACCGCATGGTCGCGTGGGTTGTCGATATACATCGCTTTACCGAAGTCGCCTTGCAAAAATGCGTTGGAGAAATCACGGTTGAATACGGTGTACAACTCTGTGGTATCGCTCGACAGCTCTACGCCATCACATAAGCGATCAATCTGCTTACGCCAATTATCGACGACGGTGTAAACGTAGTGGGACTTCTTGATGCGACCTTCTACTTTCAATGAATACACACCTGCATCGGCAAGCGCTTCTAGATCGCCAAAAGCTGAGTTGTCTTTCATGTTGAGCGGGTAGCTGTTGCCTGTCTTGGTTGTCTCGTATTGCTCACGACAAGGCTGACTACAGCGTCCACGGTTGCCCGATGCACCATTACGCGCTGAGCTAATGTAGCAAATGCCAGAGAAACCAATGCAGTAAGAGCCGTGAACGAACACTTCCATCATCACGTTGTGCTGACGACCGAACTGAGCTAGGTGTTTTATTTCATGGATATTGAGTTCACGAGAGAGGTTCACGCGGCTCGCTGTTAACTGATTGAGGAACAGAATCTGTCCTTCATTGTGAGTGTTGAGCTGGGTTGAAGCGTGTACATCTAACTCTGGGAAGTGGTTCTTGAGAATGTAAGCAAGACCAAGATCCTGCACGATTACGCCGTCAATCGCGGTGTTGTTCAACTGGCTAAGTAAGCGAACGATAGCAGGAATTTCGCTTTCCAGAATTAACACGTTCAACGTGAGGAAAATTTTACAATTGTGCTGATGCGCCAACTGTAATACGCCGTTCAAGTTATCTAAGGTGAGGTTGGTTGCGCGGTTACGTGCATTAAAGCGGTCAAGTCCGCAGTAGATGGCATCGGCACCTGCAGCAATGGCTGCTTTAATGGAATCTAAATCGCCACCTGGCGCTAATAACTCAAATTGATCGCGTGTCACTAGTTAACTCTTACTCAATAAAATAGGTTGCGTATTTTATGTGCTTCACAGTTTTAATGTTGGATTGATTAACGCTTTATTAATCTGAATCAATTATTGCCTGTTGGTCGGTCTATTGTGATTACGGGAAGTCATGACCTGAGTCCACATGCTCGCGAGTCGGTGACTTGGGTATATAATTTTTGGATATAGTAAAAATAAGGAACTTGCAGATGGTAAAAGTAATCACAGCTGGGTTGGTTGTTGCTCTGGCGTCATTTTCGACCCTAGCAGAAGAGAGTGTTATCCGCGTTGCAAGCCAACATTCGGTACAAGATACAGCGAATAAATTTGTTCAGATTGCTCAGGGTAAAGGTTTGAATGTGTTTGCTCGCGTGAACCATCAAGAGAATGCGGCGAAGGTCGATATGACGCTACGACCAACAGAAGTGATCGTGTTTGGCAACCCAAAAGTAGGGACGCCATTGATGCAATGTGCACAAGAAGTGGCGATTGATTTACCGCAAAAAGTGCTGGTTTATGAGGATGCAGAAGGTAAGACATGGCTTGCTTACAACAACCCAATGTATCTAAAAGAGCGCCACGGTATTGAAGGGTGTGATGAAGTGCTGACGAAGGTGAGTGGTGTACTCAGTAAGCTAACCGGTGCAGCGGCAAAATAGTGCTTGAAGAATAGGGGCTTATCATCGCTATCTAAGCTTACGACGCTATCATCTAAATTAATTTTGAAAACAAAAATCCCCGAGATATTGCTCGGGGATTTTATTTTTAGCTGCTGTTGAACGCTAAGACTAAGTTCGTCGTTTATTGCGTTTATACTGGCTGCGGCTTGGGCTGATAACGCCCAGGTTTGTGGTTCATCGCCAAGATCAAGTTGGTCGCCACAGCGCCAAGTACAGAAAGAGCAATCAAGTAAACATCAACGATAAACAGCGACATCACTACGATGGTGCAGTCCAGAGCCATTTGTACTTTACCTGCTCGAATACCAAAACGTTCCTGAAGAAAAAGCGCCAAGATGTTGAAGCCACCTAAACTCATCTTGTGGCGGAAAATTACCAGCATGCCCATGCCAATCAAACCACCACCGAGTAGCGCTGCGTACACGGGCTCAATACGAGAAATCTCAATCACATGATGCAAATGGTCTACCGCAAAAGACACGATCGAAACCGCAATAAAAGTGTTGATGGTAAAACGCCAACCCATGCGCATCACAGAGAGAATGTAGAACGGCAGGTTCAGTGCGAAGAATATCTGGCCAAAACTGAAGTCACTGACCTTGGTAAGGAAGATCGCCAAACCGGCCGTTCCGCCAGTGAGCAATCCCACCTTGCTGAAGAAGATAACCCCAAGTGACACCAACGCACTACCGAGCGTCAAGGCCAAGAGGTTTTCTCTAAGGCTATGATCTTTATCCATAAAAGTATTTTCCTTGGTATTAAAGCCGTTTTAGCTGTAAGTACGAAACCAAAACGGATGCGGTTAGCAAAACGCCAACCAAATAGTGATAAATCGCTGAATAAAATGTCGTGAAAAGTGATTGATGTCGAGTTTTCGACCTAGATTGCGTGGGTGTTAACTGTTTAACAGACTTTACACATTAAGCTAGGGCATGTTGCTCTTTGCTGTACGTATTTTGTTCAACAGCGCATCGGCAACCACTTTACTACCTTTCCTTGCTTCCGCATTACAAGTCCGCTGCGCACCAGCACAAGAACTAACACGCCTTTAGCCAGCGTCTCTGATATCCAGGGTGAATAGAGGTAAGTACCAAGCTGCAGAGCCGCAATATTATGTATCCAGCGCAACAGAAGGCTTGCTATAAACGGTCAAATAGCGTGCCCACTGGCATCAGCGTTTGCTTAATAAACCTAAAAAACCTTGCCTAATAATGAAAGAAATTCCCCTTGCATGCGCGGTAGTCTGAACACTCATTCCCCGACTGTATCTGGAGGTGCTGATGACGGCCGACCAAACCTTTCTGAACAACCTGCTTCTCGAGTTGGGTAACACTTGGCAACTGGACTGCTTAGAGCTTGATAACTTTGGACGTTGTGCACTGCTGACTGAAGAAGGCATCGAGCTGGCAATCGATATGGCAGCGGGAAGCAACCACCTTCAGTTTCTTGCAGAATTAGGGGCTCTGTCGGAGGTGCAGAGAGAGCGTCACCTGACCCGTCTTCTTAAGCACAACTTTGAAAATCCCGTCTTGCGTCAGGCACACTACGCCCTGAGTCCGCAAGGCGATCAGGTTCTGCTGCGCTACCAGCACCCGATTGAAGGGTTGGAGCTGGAACTACTGGCGAACCTGCTTGGCAACTTTATAACCACAGCGACTGATGCCAGAAATGCTCTTCAAGCCCCTTTAAAGGAAGAGGCTAAAGCACCTTCTCTGTTTTGCGACGCGCACCTGTTAAAAGGTTAAGGAGTCATTATGCCGGTAACTAAACTTCTCAACACCTTGTTTAAAGGTGTCTCTCAGGTACATCAGAGTGCACCGCAACAGGCGCCGAAACTGGAAAAATCTAAATCAGAACTTCCGGGGGCTGCGCATTCAACACAGAGTATGAGTGAGCCGCTAAGCCAGAACCCTGTAGGTTTGCAGAGTGCGCCTCGCATCCATGATGAGGATCTCACGCCACTTGCCAAAGCTTTTAGCAGCGCACTGCAACAATATGTAGACAATAAACCGGAGAAGCATGGCGAGTTTCTGCGCGGATATTGTGAGATGGAAGAGATCAAGGGACGGATCACCATAGATGATCAGGAAAAAGTCAGGGTCATCAGACTGCCCCGCTCGCCGCAAAAACTGGCAGAAATGTTTAACCTGATGCTAGAAGGTCACTCAAGGTTCGGCTCTATGTATAAAGCGTTAACCCGACCTTTAGAGAGCAAAGACAATATTCTGGGCTCGTACCTGCGCCTTTCTCACGGCAAGGTAAAAGCCGCTAAAACACTGCCTGCCGAAGCGGTGACTAAAGCGGAGCAGACAACCAAAGCTAAGCCTCAGGAAACAAAAGCTGAAGCAGCGCCAAAAAACGCGCCGGCTCCTGCTGCCGAGCCACCGAAAACTGAGATTAAATTTACTTCCAGTGAACGTAATATGATCTCAGACGGTATCAACCAGATACTGTCCGACTACCTGCTCACTGGCAAGAAAGCGGCCTCACACCAGGAGAAACTGAAAACGCAACTGGAAAGAGGCGATCCCATGCTCAGCCGTTTCTTAAATGTGGCAAACGGCGAAATGAAGCTGAGTTGTCCTAAAGATCGCCAGGAGTTGAAAGGATTTCTCGAAGCGCTGCTTAAAGGTCACCGGGGCTTTGATACCCGTTTTTCTGCTGGCTCAAGCAGCCTGGTAAATCTGGTCAAAAAAGCGGTGCAGAGTGAAACTGGCGCACTGCGCCACTACCTGAAGTGGGACAGCAGCAACCGGCTGACAACTCGCGCGCCGAGTGATGAGGCGATTAAAGCCGCAGAAAAGGCCGAACAACAAAAGCTTCTGATACTTGAGAACCGTGAAAAAGCTGCGCTGACCAAAGAGATCAAACTCTCTCGGGATCAACAGCCCGCTTTGATGGCTCGGGTTAAACTCGCCCGTCATCTGCAGGTGCACGCCAGAACAAATTGGCCGGAGCTAGAGTTCCGCTCGGTCCCTATAACCAGAATGACCAGCGCCCCGCTGCACGGTGACGAATCACTAACGCAACTGCGGGATATGGTCAAAGCTGTCAGCGGAGAAAACCGCGGTCTTGCCGGAGAGATAGAACTCAACCTAGAGCAGTTGCCGATAACAGCAGAGATCAGAGAGAAAGGCCTTCCGGTTACCCGGCTTCCTGTTAAGCAGGCGCTGACAGAACTTAGAGATAAAGTCACCAACATGGAGAAGGCTTCTTCAAACTGGTTCACCCGGTTGCTGTTTAAACCACAGCATCAGGCGCTGAACGAGATCAAAGGTCGCCTGAACGAGCTGGATAATCTGCGTCAGCAGCTCACCGAGTATTGGCCCGGAATGCCTAATCAGATCTGGTTTAGCAGCTTTGTGGCCAGAGAGGTAGAAAGGCTGAGTGATAAAATCATCCCAGAGCGTACCTTTGGTCCTATCCACCTGACCACACCCGAGCATAAAGCGTGGCAGGCTGTTAAGGCTGAGATGCTCACTAAGTAACTGAACCCCCTTGAGCGTGTTGAACTTTATATGGTCAGCACGCTCTACCTCTTCTTTCTAGCTCGGGCAACCTTCCCGAAATCTATACCCAGGTCACTTTCGCTGAACCATACACTCGGCTTTTCCAATACATTCACTGCCCCTTGGTACCGCACCAGTACTGTGTTGATGAGCTTTAACAATCCAGCCATCAGCAACCCCTCTCGTAATCTGGATTCTTGGCTAATTCATTGAATAAGCGGGTTAAAACACCGTTGTTGGACCAGTGATTGGAGTGACGATAAACAGTGCTCCACTCACTAAACGCTGCAGATAAATCACGCTAGGGAATGCCTGTGTGAAGTCGGTATAGTCTTCGAAGGTCATTCTATGTTTGGGCTTGTTGTATACACGGTCGGTGCTCTTCATAAGCTGAAGTGGTTTTTCCCACCGCTTATCAGTTACATTAGTCTAGGCATGATTTGGAGTGTTTTTTGCTCATGATACCTCCTTACCATGCAGTTCAAGAAAACATCATGAAAGAACAACACACTTTAGGTGAACAGGGAAGGAACAAGGAAAAATCATGATTAAACAAGTGGGTAGTACGACAATCCAGCCTTTGCATAAGCTTTCTTGTCATTGTGGAAAAGTGCAAATCGAACTGTCATTACCGAATGGAATCAAGAAGCCTCGACGCTGTGACTGTTCCATGTGCCGACGTCGCGGTGCGATTGTCGCATCGGTACCGTTGAACGGAATTCGTATCACTCAAGGTGAGGAAGTACTCAAGCTTTATCAGTTTAATACCAACACAGCTAAGCATTTCTTCTGTGGAGAATGTGGCATCTACACTCACCATCAGCGCCGCTCTAATCCGAGTGAATATGGCTATAACGTTGGCTGCTTAGAGGGCGTAAATCCGTATGAACTGGGAGAGATAGAGGTGATGGATGGCGTGAACCATCCATCAGACCGATAAGAATTATTCCGATGGATTAAGGCAGTTTAAGTGAACAAGCTGCCATTCATCCAAAGGTGCGCGGCAATACTCGCTGCGTACCCAAGAGCAATCACTGGTGCCCATTTGAGATGACCAAAGAAAGTATATTGCCCCCTCGCAGCGCCCATGAGAGCCACGCCAGCAGCAGAACCAATCGACAGTAAGCTACCGCCAACGCCTGCTGTTAGTGTCACCAACAACCAGTTACCCATCGACATGCTTGGGTCCATCGTTAACACAGCAAACATCACTGGAATGTTATCGACAATGGCAGAAAGTATCCCCACCATGACGTTCGCCCAGATTGGATTCCACTCGGTGTACATCACGTTGGAAACCAGTTCGAGATAGCCAAGCAAACTCAAACCGCCAACACACATCACTACGCCGTAGAAGAACAATAAGGTGTCCCACTCGGCGCGAGACACACGGTGGAAGACATCAAATGGTACAACAGAACCCAGACGTTTCAGCGCGTAGTCATCCCCGTTGGCAATCGCCATTGCGGCTTTTTTGGCAAGAGAATGTTTGAGTGTTTTTCGCAGGAAGTAGCCAAAAAATTGCAGATAAGCGAGCCCCATCATCATGCCGACCACTGGAGGGAAGTGTAAAACGGCGTGGAAGGAAACCGCTGTTGCAATGGTCAGGATAAACAAGCCAACGATACGTCTTGCACCACGTTTCAGTTCGATGTGCTCATGAACCGTATCTGGCTTTGTGTTTGGTACAAACAACGACATGATGAATGCAGGTATGACGTAGTTGATTAGAGAAGGTACAAACAACGGCATAAACTCAGCAAAGCTGACGTGTCCTGCCTGCCAAACCATCAGAGTCGTAATATCGCCAAATGGGCTGAATGCACCGCCAGCGTTTGCGGCAATGACGATGTTAATACAGGCAAGATTGACAAATCTTGGGTTGTCGCCAGAAACTTTCATCACTACTGCACACATTAATAGCGCTGTGGTCAAGTTATCGGCAATAGGAGAAATCACAAATGCAAGACTACCTGTGAGCCAAAATAACTTTTTGAAATCAAAACCTTTGCCAACCATCCACGCTTGCAGTGCATCAAACAGTCTGCGTTCTTCCATCGCATTGATGTAGGTCATCGCCACTAATAGGAACAATAAAAGTTCAGCGTATTCCAAAAGGTTGTGTTCCAGTGCGGCTTTAGCAACGTCAGCTTGGTTGTGTTGGGCAAAGGTATAGCCAATTAAAATCCAGATTAATCCCGCAGCGAGCAGTACAGGCTTGGATTTTCGCATTTGTAGGTATTCTTCCAGCATTACCAGAATGTAGGCAATGGTGAAGAAAATCAGTGCGGCATAACCGACGGTGGAATTGACGAGGTTAAGTTCACTGGTCGCAGCTGCAAACGTGGAGCTAGAAAATATCAAACAGCAAAACGCGACAATTGGGTAGATTGGCATAGACATTTCTCCTTGTCTGACTGGAGAAATTTTAGCCACATATTAATAGGTTAAGTGTGAGTAAGCTCGAATTAACGGTAGGAGTTTTGAATTGATGTAGCTTGCGCCACTACTTTCTGAGTGACGCAATGCTCGCCGCGCCAAATAGGATTACTGCAGCGTATAAACCATAGGTTAACCAATGGCTAATTTCTAAAAAAGGAACGAGTCCCTGACCTGCCCACATACCGCCTCCGTTTAATGAGCATTTTGTTGATGTCGGATAAATCTAAAGTAAATGAACAATGTTTTTTGTGAGTGAAAGCAAATTACAAAGTATTAGAAATGATAATTTTGGTGAGTGAGAGAGAGCTCTCATTTTTATAAAGTCTGCACTAGCCAAAAAGTGGTAGTGCAGACCATACATAGTGCTGAATGGATTTAGCGCAGTAATAGTTTTTTCAGCGGCGTAGCTTCAATGCCTTTTACAAGCAACAGGGTTACCACAATGGTTGCTGGGTAAATAAAGGCGTCTTTAGCTAAGTTTTCTAGCCCTAATATACCTGCCACGTTCATCATGATGATGATTACCAGCAAATGACTCACGTAGATACCTAAAATGCTCGGTGACCACTTAAACACCCATGGCATATTGCCAAAGTTTGGGTGGGCAAGAAGCCACATGAAGACGCCTAAAGACCAGATCACAGTGCCAAATAAGAAGTCGTGTGAATTAAAAGCGATCTCGTCGTTCATCAAATAATAGGCTTCGGCAAAGTGCAGTGCCATACCAACCAAAATCAAGCGAATGGTGTTATTACGAGACCATTGCCACTGGTGTTGTCTCGCTAAGTAACCAAGCACAACCAACAATGTGCTGAAGAACGGACCATTGCGAGTAAAGAAGGGCGCTGGTAGCTCAAACAGTGTGATGTAACTGCCTGCGAGTACCCCATAGACGTACAACAATATTGCCGTCGGGGGCAGCAACTGCGCCATGCCAACACGAATCAGCAATGCAATGATAGCGACAGCAATCACAAGTGCAGGAATGAACCACAAATGAACTAAGCCGCCTTCTAACAGCGAGTTAATTGGGTTCGACATCAAGTAGCCCCAATAGCCTTGTCGCTCAGCGAGATAGCCTGCCTCCGCAACCACTTGCCAACGGAACGGCATTAACAGACAAATCGCACTCCAAACCAGCCATATCTTAAGCAAGGGCTTAGCGTAGTTTTTCAGTGTTTCAACGGGATTTGCGCTGAGTTTAGGCTGGATTAGATAACCGGAGATGAGGAAAAACAGTGGTACAGCAAAGCGAGCCAATTGGTTAAGCATATACCCAACCCAAGGTACCTCATCCCATTGCCAGTACGTGAGTGCCATTTGACAGTGAAGCCCAACGATCGCGAACATTGCGATGATGCGGGCGAACTCTAAACTGGCAATTTTCTTTGTGGTTGCCATAAATACTTACCTAAAAAAGTGAAAAATCGCTGAGAAATTAACAGCTAATAGCTTGCTCATCGCGGTAAAAAATCAACTCATGTGCAATTGATAGTAACCAGTTTGTGAAATTCAGACCCATCTCAAATTTCGAAAATTCGTATTCATTGAGTTGCTCAATGTATTGCGATCGTGAGTGTGTCAGAGGGTATACATTGGTTTGACCAGTAAACTTTAGATTGTAAAAAAGTACGACCGTGCTAAAAATGTATTTATGAAAAAAGGAAAAGTAACCAAAGAGCTGATATTGCAGCGTGCATTCCAACTGGCGAGTGAAAACGGGTTGGAAAGTCTCACTATAGGTGAGTTGGCGAAGCAGTGTGGTATGTCGAAAAGTGGCTTGTTTGCTCACTTCAATTCCAAGTTGAACCTTCAACTATCGGTGTTGGAGTTTGCCAATCAAGTATTCGCAGAGCGGGTTATTGCGCCTGCGCGTGAGTTGGGTGACAGCAATATCGAACGTAAAGTACGTGGTCTGTTGGACACTTGGATGACGTGGAATCACTCTTTTCAAGGTAGCTGTATGTTCCTTGATGCTTGGAACGACACCGCAGAAGAATGCTGTGCGTTGCAAGCTGCATTACGTAAATCGATTGATACTTGGCTGAATTATCTCGAAATTCAAATCAAGAAAGGCAAAGAGAACCAAGAGTTTGTCGCCGATTTAGATACGCGACAAGCGACCTTTGATTTATACGGGCAGTATTTAAGTGCGCACGTGTTTTATTCGATTAAAGGGCAAGAAGAGAGCCAGAGATTGTTTTGGCAAGGCATCGATAATTTATTTATTCGATGGAAGCGCTAGCCCCGCGGTAACGGGTATAGTACGAGATTCATAATGAAGAGCGACATAGAGCGCTCTTTCTTATCAGCATAAAAAGCACGACCGTTCTATTTTGTGCAAAGCTGATAGTTAAGGAAAAGATCATGAGTGAGAAAATCTACTTCAATACTTCGCAGCGCTTCAGTGTTAAGCGTAGCTTGGTCAACATCAGTACGCGTTTGCACCATACGTTGGCACCGTCACATGCAAAAAAGACCGCGCGTAAGCTGTTGCTCACCCCAGCACGTACTCAGCCTAAAAATGCAGAGCCACAGGGGCTGATTAAAAGTGAAGTACAAGGTCATGCTGGTGCAATCAAAACTTATCAGCTTGGTAATGGTCCGGTATGGGTGCTGACTCACGGTTGGTCGGGGACAGCAAGTCAGTTCTATCCGTTGATGGAGCACATCGCCGCATCGGGTTACACCGCTTTGGCTTACGATCACCCTGCTCATGGTGAAAGTGATGGTCAGCATGGGCATATCCCGGGGTTTGTTCGTGGTCTAGAGGACGTGTTGGATTCTGTTGATGATGTTGCAGGTTTGGTGGGGCACAGTATGGGTACTGCGTCGGCGTTAGAATGTCGTCACAGCAAATTAGAAAACAAGCCATTGCTGTTGATTGCGCCGGTGCTTAACTACGTAGAAAACTTGTTTGGCAGCATTGCGCGTTCGGGTTATTCAATGAAGCTATTCAAAGCCGTGGTTTCGGAAGTGGAAGATCAGTTTGGTTACCCATTGCAATCCATTGACCCTGAAAAGCGTCTCGCTGAGCGAAAAGCAAAAACTATCATTGTTCATGATGAACAAGACAAATTCACCAAACATGGTGTATCTGCGAAAGCTGCTAATGAGATTAAGCGAGTCGAATTGGTGACGACGCAAGGGCAGGGTCATGGTCGCGTCATGAAGTGTGATGAGGTATTCCAGAGTTTTGACCGTTTAGTTGACGCTCGTTGATCGTAGCGATGGCGCTTGTGAATCAAAATCTAGAATAACAAAAGGACAGCTGATGCTGTCCTTTTCTATTTTACAATTTTGATAGCGGTAGGTGCTGAATAACAACACCTTAGCAGTGTTTAGTTACAGTTAGCTGGACCAACTTCTTTCCAAACACCCCATTCGCCAGACTTGCTAGGATCTTGACCTTGAGTCCACCATTTCGCTTCCCAAGTTTTACCTGCGTAAGTCACTTGATCACCACCAGTGTAAACTGCCGTTGCATCCCATGCGTTAGTACAAGTACCACCGCCTGTGCTGTGCTTCGCTACAACAACGGTTGCACTTGCAGTTGATACTGCTTGACCATCACTTACGCTTACTGTGAAGCTTAAGCTTGTGTCTTGTGGGTATTCTGCTGCTGTGAACGTTACTTTCGCACCGTTGACCGTAGCATTTAGACCTTGTGGTAGCGTCCAATCGAACGTTAGTGTGTCGTTGTCAGCATCGCTAGAAGCTGAAGCATCAATCACAACCACGTCACCAGCGCTTGCCGTTGCTGGTGCAGAAACCTGTGCAACTGGCGCTGTGTTTGGTGGATCAATCACGCCTGCTGGCTTAACGGTGACTACAACAAGATCAGAAGCCGTTGCGCCTTCGTTATCTGTTACGGTCAGCTTAAACGTTAGTTGCTCTTCAGCTGCGACTTCTACCGCATCAAAGCTTGCTGTTGCTGTGTTCGCGCCAGATAGAACGACTGCAGTACCTGATACTTGCTCCCAAGCGTAACTTGCGATTGTACCGTCAGAGTCAGTTGAGTTGCTGCCATCAAGCACAACGCTTGCAGGACCTGTTACTGCTTGGTCTGCGCCTGCTGCTGCCGTTGGTTTACGGTTTGGTGGGGTAACGACGCCGCCAGCCATACCTTCGTGCATTGCATTAAGGATGTCGCCGTTATCTGCATCAATCTCCCAAGAGAATAGACCTGCTAGACCTAGAGATTTTGCGTAGTTGCCTTTCGCTAACACAGAACGATGATCGTCAAATGTGATTAGCTCACCAGTCGAACGGTTCCACACCCAAGGTGCTTCTGCTTGCGCATCATAGCCGTATTCAAAGCCGTTGATGCCAGTGTTGTTCGCACCTAGCATAAATGACTTAATACCTTTGTAGTCGATTACGCCATCTTCCCAAACACCTTGAGCTGTGCTGCCTTTCAGTTTGCCTGTTGCAGTACCGGTCATTGGGTCATTTGGATCTGTTAGCGTATCAGGTGTTACACCTTCCCAACCACGACCATACATCGCTGTACCAAGAACCAGTTTATTTGCAGGAACACCTTGCGCTAGAAGAAGCTGGATACCGTTATCTGCAGTGTATGCTGGACCTTTGTACGGTTCGCCGTTTTCATCCACGCCGCTGCCATCACACTGACCAGGACGCATGAATGAGCCACAGTAAAGAGCAGTTTGGTGACCAGGAACGTTGTTCCAGCCGCCGTAGAAGTCGTAAGTCATCGCAAAGATGTAGTCCATGTACTGAACCGCGTCTGCGTAATCTACGTCTTCAATCTTGTCGTAACCAACACCGATTGCTGAAGTTAGCTCGTAAGTACGACCTGTTTCTGCTTCAAGTTCATCTAGCATTACACGTAGTTCACGCATCAATGCAATGTATGCAGGACCATCGTTTACAGGGTCACCCTTATCTGCTGCAGCGCCGCCGCCGCCAGGGAATTCCCAGTCAATATCTACGCCGTCGTAAAATTTCCAAGTTTTCAGGAATTTCTTAACTGATGCGACAAACGTGTCACGATTCTTCTTATCAACGAAGTCGTAGAATGGGTCAGAAAGTGTCCAACCACCGATAGATGGGATAATTTTTAGATCCGGGTTACGTTGTTTCAAGGCCATTAGCATTGCGTAGTTACCCTTGATTGGCGTGCTGTATTCATGACCTGCTTGAGGGAAGCTCTTCTGATAAGCAGCCCACGGGTCATGGATAACCACTTCGTAATCATTCACACCACGACATGCCGTTTGCAGTGCGTTAAAGCTGTTACCACCAACTGATTTTACTGATTCGTTTGGACCACAAATTGGGATAAAGCCGTAAAGGATGTGAGTTAGGTTATCAACTGGCATGTTGTCGACAGTGTAATCACGACCGTAGATGCCCCATTCAACAAAATAAGTACCCATCACGATACTTGGATCGGTGTTGTAGCTCTTGTTGTTCGGATCAACATTCATCGTCAGAGGCTTCAAGTGTGAGCCGTCTGTATCTGCAATGGTAATTTCTACCGGAGCGCTCTTAGAACAACCTGTTGCGTCACACGCTTCGATTTCCATTTGGTACAAGCCGCCTTGACCATATTCAAATGAAGCCGTGGTTTGACTGCCAGTGATAGCGCCTGTTGCCACTTTTACACCGTCAAAGTAGACGTTGTAAGTGTCGCCAGATGTGCCACTCCACTGGTTAAATTTCACTTTGATCTTAGCCAGTTCATGGTATTTGACCATGTCGTTGTAGCCAGATGTGGTTTCCATTGCTAATTCAATTTTAGAAAATTGAAGGTTATTGGAACCGTACATATCGATACTTGGTGCGGTTGGAGCCGCGTTTGCAGCGCCAGATAGTGCTAGGGCAACCCCAGCTGCACATAGGTTAAATCGAATCATAACTTCTCTCTCAATCCTTGAATTCATGCTCGTTTAGGAACATAAGCTGCTCTTGCGACAGAAAAGACAATCAATTCACACACTGTGCAAAAGCATCCCTTTGAGCATTTCAGAGGCTTATTTTTTTTCAAAAAAAAATAAATCAAGATTCGACCGTGTTACACAAAACTCACTACAAGAAACATAGTTTTGCATAGAAAATACAATATTGAGCCAAGATTTTATAAATATTTTGCATGTATTTAATTAATCGCTTACTCAGTCCGTAGGGGTTATTTTGCGAGTGAAATTAAACTTTTCTGATGAAACAGAAAGAGTTACGACATAGAGGTAGCGTTGAAAAGGAGGTTATTTGCGACTGAAGTGTTCGCTCAACGCTGCTCTGCGTTTGGAAGCTGCGCCAGTTTCTGAGCCCTGAACCGTGTGTTCGAAGCCTTTTAGGATAAAGCGTTGGTCAGGGAGTCGAGGCTCAATGCGTCGTATCTGTGGAGCGAGATGAGACCCTGAGATTTGGTACTCAGTTTTGCCAAGCCCGGTGTTCAGTGTGATGACTTTGCCATCAAACTCGAATTGAGTGGCGATAAGGCGATGGTTGCGAAAGACACCTTCGGGTGTAAAAGAAAGCTGTTCGGTTTGATAAGGTGGCGCACCGATCTCTATCCATTCACCGTAGATTTTGTTTGGGTCGATGTAATCTAAGTAAGATGCGTACAACTGGTAACCAAGCACACTAATCAACGAGCAACCGAAAACAGCAAAGCCCCCTTTAATGATTTTGAACTGATGACGAGCCCAAAATGAGGGTTGCGGTTCTGGCTTCTGTTTCCTTTTCCTGCGCGCAGTGGTGGTCATGATTCCTACTTACCTTCCTTTTTTATTATGGTGAGAAGCTTGAGCTATAAAAACAAACAATCTAGCTTTTGAGACGGTGAAACTATGATCTGATGTCCACTTTTACATTCCGAAACACAGTTATTGAGAATTTGCTCTTTCAACAAAGACCCATTTAGAGACTTGAGTCGTAAACCGAAACAGGGTAAAAAAGAGCTGATTTTTGATAAGGAAACCAATAATGAGTATTAAGGAAAACAGTTATTTTGCTGGTGGCGTAAAGTCACTAGGTTTTAGTCAACAAGGGCAGGATGTCAGTGTTGGCGTGATGCTACCAGGTGAATACACGTTCGGTACACAAGCGCCGGAGCGTATGAGTGTTGTTAAAGGTGCGTTGATCGTAAAGAAAGCGGGTGAAGTGGATTGGGTCACCTACAATAGTGGTGAATTCTTCGAAGTTGAAGGTAATTCATCATTCGAGCTGCAAGTGAAAGACGCGACCGCGTACTTATGTGAGTACCTCTAAGTACTAAATAGAATTGAGATAAAAGCCACCTTTTGGGTGGCTTTTTTCATGCATGTTGTTCAGATACAAACGTTTTTTAACAACAAACTGATAACTTTGTATATACTTAATACAGGTGCAACCATCAACAAGGAGGAAGTGATGGCAGTACAACCTAAACATTCTGATCTCCCTCCTCGCTTTGAGGCGACGGAATTTACGACAGAGCAAAGGCACCGTTTCACGAAAGTTGCGAATGCGGCACAAAAGCGTCGTGCTTTCTATAAACGAGCGATTGAAAACAGTCTAGTCGGAAAAATTAAGGAACGGGCACTGAAACCCGTTATTCGTCCTAGAGAGGATAAACCAAGTAAAACACGCCAAGTGATTTGGTTGATTACGTTTTTGCTCGGCGGTTTATGGGCGATGTACATGTTTGCTTAACATGTGTGATAACGACCATTTGCACTTGCCATGATGCTAAGCAATTGGTCGTTATAAACTGGCATCGCGTTGTAACGAGGTCACATTTTCACTTCCCATTGCGCCAACAAGCGAATGTCTTTGATGGCGTAACTCTTCTGCATGCGAGCAATGCTCATAATAGGCGTACTGGTTTTTACCCGTGTGCTTTGCCGCGTACATGGCTTTATCCGCACAACGAGTCAGTTCAGATAGGTCATTCGCATCCTGATGATAGATAGCAACGCCAATGCTCATTGTAAGCTCATTAATCGTGTCTTCCGATTGATAGCCAGTTTTAAATAGATTGACGATGCGATCCATGATGGTGTCTAAGTCCTTTTTACAGCGCACATCGTAGAGCATGAGTACAAACTCATCACCCGCAAAGCGAGCGATCGAATAATCGTGTTTGTCTGTCTTTCGGTCTTTGTTGCGAATGTTGTTTTTCAAGCGTGTCGCGAAGTGTTTTAGTACGCGGTCACCCACATCATGACCATAGTTATCATTGATGTGTTTGAAGTTATCAATATCAAGGAAGACCAATGCGGTAACCGTATTACTATGGGTTTGATCTAGCTCCTCTAGCTTGGCGCGAGCCCAAGTTTCAAAACTCCAGCGATTCGCTAAGCCTGTCAATTGATCGAGATAAGCGAGTTCTTCAATCCCTTCTCGATAGAGAGTTTGGATGTAATTAACCACTTTTGAGTAGTAATAAGAAAACGTATGGCACACAAAGCAGATCGCCACTAAGGTGAACATAAAGCGACGCTCAGTCATTTCACTTGCAGTGGGAACACTTTCTAGAAAGGTTAAACCAAAAAAAATGATGAGTGTGTAACTGACACTGAATAGTAAGCCGACCTTAAATTCGTTAATTAGAATAATGGCAGCCACAATGGGATAGAGCCAAAGCAACCTGCCGGATGGCGCGTCGTTATAGAGCAGCAGTAGTAAACCATCGAACATCAATACCGCGGTGAGCAGTAAATCTGCGTATTGATGATGCCCACGTACTTTAATTAAATAACTGATGGCTAAACATGCCACAGCACACAGACCAATTAAAAAGCTAAGCCCCCAGTTCCCTTCAAAGTAATGCAGCACAGAGCCATAGGTTAAAAATGCCGTCGCAATGCTGGAACAGAGAAATACAATCTTCTTTTTTCTTGTCGATCGGATATCCGCCATTTCCTCTAGGCGTGCTCCGGCCAATTTCGACATTGTGTATCCCTACTTTAGAATTATTTAATGCCTATTCTAGGTGGTAATTTAGTACTACATGGAATAGCAATACGTCTAATTGTGATATGAATCATGTTTGGCATGAATGTGAGTTATTGAATTTGTAAGAAATTTACGACCTGTGAAAGTTTTCAGGATTATGAAAACTTTCAAAAAACCAAGTATGAATTGCGCTTATTTTGAACAAATTAACGTGATTATTCTTAAACATTTCTGTGAAATGAAAGCGATTTCAAAATATGAATGACAAATTAGAATCTAATAACATTATGATTTTAATTAACAAAATACGGCGCTAGTTTCATGCGTTGTTTCATGTCATTTCGAGTGCTTGTGCCATGTGAAGCAGTAGCGACTTTTCAAACGTTTCATTCCTTAAGATCCCTATTGAAATAATTACACCTACAAAAACTTAGGGAAATCACATGAAAAACTTAAAGGTTTTACCTCTCACTCTTGCAGTGGCCACTTCGCTTGCTTCTCTTTCTACTTTTGCTGCCGATTCTGATGTAGAAGCTTTGGAAAAACGTATTCAAGAGCTGGAGAAACGCATTGACCCAACTTATGTCGATGACCAACAACCAGCGGTATTAACGCCGGACATTGAGATTCCTTATGGCGTTGTGTTCTCTGGTTATGCTCGTTACGGTGCTCACTACCAAGGGGGCGACCAAAAGTACGTGATGGTTGATGGCTCTTTTAACGGCTCATCCGCTATTGGTCGATTAGGTAACGAAGGCAATGGCGGTGAATTCCAGTTAGCTAAAGCATTTAAGAATGACAGTGGCGCAATCTGGGATGTTGTGGTGATGTTCGATCACTGGGGTGACGAGGTGAACCTGAAAAAGGCTTATGCAGGCGTTACGAATGTACTAGAGAGTCAGCCGAACGCTTACATTTGGGCTGGTCGTGATTTCCATCAGCGTCCACAACAGGGCATCAACGATTACTTTTGGATGATGCACGATGGTCAAGGTGGCGGTATCAACAACCTTGAGCTTGGTTCCGTCAAACTTGACCTTGGTGTGGTTGCTTCGGTTGAAAGCTGTAACCCGGAAATCACTCCGGGATCAAACCCTTCAATCTCTTGTACTGGTGGCTCTGGAACGGGTGATAGCGGTGCGTATGCATTCACATCTAAACTGCACGGCATTGATATGGGCTTTGCTGATTTAGAGCTTTACGCGAACTATGGTTTTGATTCAGAAGCAATTGAGAGCTCAGAACACATTGATGCTTACCAGCTGGGTGCGGTGATTTCACGTGCACACGACAGCGGATCAAACCGTTTAGTGTTGCGTTATTCTGATAACGCTGACAACGGCGTATTCTGGAAAACAGAAGACTTAACAACTATTTACGCAAGCTTTGAAGGTAATGCAAACCTTGGTGAAAACGCTGCGGTTGAATACCTATTGGCATACCACGATTACTCAATTGACGGTTCAAACAAGCTTGAAGATGAGCGTACTAACTACAGTGCTATCGTCCGTCCGATGTACTTCTGGAATGATGTTCACTCGACTTGGCTAGAAGCGGGTTACCAAATGGTTGATTACGCACGTGCCGATGATGACAACACAGGCTGGAAAGTGACGCTATCGCAAAATATCTCGTTTGATTGGGGCGCTGGCGCTCGTCCGATGCTCCGCTTCTACGCGACGGCAGGTGAGGTCGACAACAAAGCAACCAACAATGACCCTAAGCAAGACACATTTAGCGTAGGTGCTATGTGGGAAGCTTGGTGGTAAACCGAGTCTAATTAATTACTGTCCATGTAACAGTGGTAGGTACTGAAGGCAGATTTATTAGGTTTCTACCACTGATTTATTTCTTAACTCTCTCTATTTAGTCATGGTGTTCATTGCAGCCAGTGAAAACCATACTGTCCATTATTGACCCTATTTTGAGCCGCATTTGCGGCTCTTTTTTTGTTTCTATGCTTTAAAAAACTGCGCAGAGATCTTTATTAAAGAGTTGTGAAATCAATGCCTTTATTGAATCTCATTTGAACGTGAAATGACCGTTTCATGAAACAGTTTCATGGCGTGAAAGGAAACTGCCTACCGCTTCATTTTTTCCGATATTGCCCGAATCTAAAGGGATTTCGGTGTGATTTCTCTCACGATAACACCCTAGTGGATAAGAAATACTAGCTGCCATGAAAGCGGTTTCGAGAAATGCATCTCGAAGCAAAATTGAATCTTGATGCTCAGGTGGAAGAGGTTTCTTGTGGCGACGATTAAAGATGTATCTGAATACGCAGGGGTTTCTCAGGCAACGGTTTCTCGCGTGATTAATGGCACTAGCCGTGTAAGTCACGATAAGAAGCTGAAAGTCGAGAAAGCGATTCAAGAACTTGGCTATCGTCCAAACTCAATCGCTCAGGCTTTGGCGTCTAGTCGCACTGGCAGTATTGGCATCATCGTGCCAGAGCTTGGTGGTCCATTTTACTCTGGCATTTTGCACAGCATGGAAGAGCGTCTGCGCCGTTTCGGTTACCACGTGGTGGTAACTGCAGGTTCAAACTCTGAGCAAAGTCAGCGTGAGTCAGTAGAATTTCTGCTTGGACGACGCGTGGATGCCATTATTTTGCATGCACAAAACCTGACGGATGATTATTTAATCGATCTTAAAGAAAAAGGCATTCCGGTGGTACTGGTGAATCGCTTTATTCCAGAAATGGCGCAATGCTGTATTGAGATCGATAACGAATTTGGTGGTCAGTTGGCGACCGAATACTTGTTGCGAATGGGGCATCGCAACATAGCGTGTATCACCGGTCCTCTGGACAAATCTGACGCACGGGGGCGTCTACAAGGTTACCGCAAGGCTCTTGAAGAAGCGGGAATCGAGTATGACGAAGCGTTGGTGTCCGAGGCCGGTTTTACCGAAGAATCAGGGGAAAGCGCAATGCGTAAACTGTTGAAGCGCGATTGTCATTTTACTGCTGTATTTGCGTGTAATGATCATATGGCGTTCGGTGCTTACGAAGTGCTGAAAGCCAATGGTGTAAACGTTCCGGAGCAAATCTCTTTGGTGGGGTTTGATGACATTTTATTTGCACGCTACCTCACGCCAGCCCTAACCACAGTTAACTTCCCTATTGAGCAAATGAGCGCTGAAGCTGTCCAGCTCGTGATTCAAATTCTCAATAAAAATAAACGAGATGTGAACTTCAAATTGTCGCCAAGCTTGGTGCCAAGAAGTTCAGTCAAGGAACTGCATACCCTATAAAACGATAATTAAGGACAACAACATGAAACTGAAAACTTTGACGCTTGCCATGACCGCTGCTTTGGGTGTTGCTGCAACGGTAAATGCGGCTGATGAAACCAAAATTCGCTTCGATGGTTTCCCTGATTTTGATAGTAGCTTGAAAGTGCTGCTACCTGATTTCGAGAAGGAAACGGGCATTAAAGTGGATTACCTAATGAATAACCACGGTGACCACCATACCAAGCTGACAACCAACTTGGCGACGGGTTCTGGCGCAGGTGATGTGATTGTTGTTGATGTAGAAAAAATCGGTCCATTTGTGGCGTCTGGCGGCTTAGTGAATCTGTCTGAAAACTATGGTGCAGACAAATACGCAGAAAACTTTGCGCCTTATGCATGGGCGCAGGGTAAAGGAGCAGATGGCGATGTGTATGGTATGCCAGTCGATTTAGGACCGGGTGTGATGTACTACCGCACTGACATGTTTGAAAAAGCGGGCATTGATATCAATGAAGCGATCAAAGATTGGGACTCTTATATTGCGGCGGGTGAAAAGCTGAAGCAACAAAACGTTCAACTGATCGCGTCTGCTGCGGATGTGGCACAAGCGATTATCTTTACCACAGTGCCAGAAGGTGAAGGTCTATACTTCGATAAAGATGGCAACCCAGTCGTGACCTCTGAGCGTTTTGTGCACGCGTTTGAAGTGGCGAAAGAGATTCGTGATAAAGGTTTAGATGGTCGTATTCTTGCGTGGTCAAACGAATGGTACGAAGGCTTCCGTAACGGCACATTTGCTACTCAGCTTTCGGGGGCTTGGCTACTTGGTCACCTAAACAACTGGATTGCTCCTGAGACTGCAGGTAGCTGGGGTGTATCTAACCTTCCTGATGGTATTTACGGTAGTTGGGGTGGCTCATTCCTATCGATTCCAACCCAATCTAAGCATCAAGACGAAGCGTGGAAGCTGATCGAATACATGACAACTCGTCGCGATATTCAGCTTAAACACTTCGAAACTATCGCAGCATTCCCTGCAAACACAACAACTTATGACGACCCTATGTTTGAAGAGAAAGTCGAGTTCCTTGGTGGGCAGCAAGCGCGCTTATTGTTTGCTGAGGTGGCACAAAACATCAAGCCAGTGGCACCAGCAAAAGGCGACCACGTTGCTCGCTCTATCATCCTAGAAAACGCACTGATGGAAGTGCTGGATGAAGGCAAAGACATTGAAACGGCATTGAAAGAAGCGGAACGCATGATTAAGCGCCGCACCCGTAATTTGTAAGCATTTCGCCATTTGGTAAGCAAGGAGGGCGAATCGCCCTCCTGAGTAGAGGTCGTTACTATGAATCATGCAGCGAGCAAGGTTATGGAAACATCACAACGTGAGAGCATTTTTTCTCGTCTAAGTTTGAAAGCGCTTACACCGTATGGATTCCTACTGCCGTTTTTGATTATTTTTTCTGTTTTCGGGATCTTCCCGTTACTGTTTTCAATTTTTCTTTCTTTCCATGAGTGGAACCCAGTCGAAGGTTTGGGTGCGATGGATTACGTCGGGCTAGAGAACTACCACATTGCTCTGACTGACCCGTGGCTGTGGCGCTCATTGAAGAACACCCTTTGGCTAGCCATTACGTCTGGTGTGGCGCAGCACTTAGTTGCTCTGCCTGTGGCGTACATTCTGGTGTCTTTGGGTGACCGTTTCCGTCATTGGTTGACGTCGGCTTATTTCCTGCCGTTCATTACGTCAACGGTGGCTGCGTCACTTATCTTCTTCAACATGTACTCGCCAAACTCAGGGATCATCAACCAAAGCTTAATGGCATTGGCAGACAGCACACTATTTGGTTGGGCATTCTCTTGGGTGAACGACTTCCAGCCAATCCGTTGGTTAGATGACGCAACCATGGTGAAGCCTTCTATCGCCATTATGGTGTTCTGGAAATACACCGGTTTTAACATCGTGCTTTACACCACTGGTTTGATGACGATTCCTAAAGACATCCTAGAAGCGGCTCGTATGGACGGTGCAAACGCATGGCGTCGATTCTGGAGCATTTCACTACCAATGATTCGTCCATTCATCTTCTTTGCGGTCACCATGACTATCATCGGTAACTTGCAGTTGTTCGAAGAACCCTTCGTTCTAACGCGCGGTACGGGTGGTACAGGTCAGTCTGGTTTAACTATCTCAATGTACCTCTACAAAGTGGGCTGGGAATGGCTAGAGATGGGTACAGCGTCAGCGATTTCGTGGCTGCTCTTTACCTTGATTGCAGGCTGTACAGCGGTTCAATTCTTCTTCTTCGGTAAGAAAGGTCTAGGGGAGCAATAAGATGAGTACTAACACTTTACCTGCGGCGCAGCGTTGGCGTCCAAGCGATCGCAGTATCGAGATCTTCACCAAAATACTGATGGTGATGCTCGGCTCAATCCTGATTGTTTCTGCCATCATGACCGTATTTCCGTTCATTTGGTCGGCGCTGCTATCAACCCGTGACCGTACCGAAATCTTTGGCACTGGGATTAGCTTTGCGATTGGCGACAGCTTAGCGGTCAACTACGCAAAACTACTGGAAATCATGCCGTTTTGGCAGGCGATGTTTAACTCTATCTACATCGCATTCCTAGGCACCACAATTTCACTGCTGTTTTGTAGCATGGGTGGCTATGCGTTTGCGGTGTACAAGTTCAAGGGCAAAAACGTGCTATTTGGTATGTTGGTTGGCTCAATGATGATTCCGCCAGTATTGAGCTTGATCCCTTACTTCATGATCGTGAAGTTTCTCGGCTTACTCGATAACCACTTAGCGGTTTGGCTACCGTTCACAACGACACCATTTGGCATCTTTTTGATGCGCCAGCACGTGGTGGCTTCGATTCCAAAAGAGCTGTTAGAAGCGGCGAAGCTCGATGGTGCGGGTGAATTTAGAACTTACTGGAGTGTGGTATTGCCACTGATGAAACCGGCGCTTGCAACTTTGGCTATCGTGCAGTTTGTCTTCTTCTGGAACATGTTCATGCAGCCACTCGTGGTACTTACAACGCCAGAAAACTACGTGATTACGCAGGCACTGCGAAGCGTGCAGGGCATTCCGAATACGCCGTGGGGAGCGGTGATGCTCGGAACAACCATCTCCATTTTACCGTTAGTGATTACTTACTTATTTGCCTCTAAACAGATGATCAGCGGCTTGACCTCTGGTGCCGTCAAGGGCTAAGCGAAACAAAAGGTTTTATAACAATGAATAAATTCCAATTACCACAAGATTCAAAATTACGTAGCCCAGAGTTCCTATTTGGTGTCGCAACCTCTTCTTATCAGATTGAAGGCGGTGCCCAGTTAGGTGGTCGTACGCCTTCGATTTGGGACACGTTTTGTAATAAGCCAGGTGCAGTCGACAACGCAGATAACGGTGACGTGGCATGTGATCACTATCATTTGTGGAAGCAAGACATCGAGATGATTCAAGGCTTAGGGGTTGGCGCATATCGTTTATCCATGGCATGGCCGCGCATCATTCCAGAAGATGGCAAAGTGAATGAAGAAGGTTTGAAGTTCTATGAGCAAATCATCGATGAGTGTCACGCTCGTGGTTTGAAAGTTTTCGTCACGCTTTACCACTGGGATCTTCCGCAATACCTAGAAGACAAAGGTGGTTGGCTAAATCGAGAAACGGCTTACAAGTTTGCAGAGTATGCGGATGTAGTTAGTGCTTACTTTGGCGATAAGATTGATTCTTACGCGACACTGAACGAACCGTTCTGTTCAGCCTACCTAGGTTACCGTTGGGGTGAACATGCTCCAGGTCTTAAGGGTGAACGCGAAGGTTTCTTATCAGCACACCACCTAATGCTGGGTCATGGTCTTGCGATTCCACACATGCGTAAGAATGCACCAAATGCGATGCACGGTTGTGTGTTCAATGCGACGCCTGCTTACCCATACAGCGAGGCGGATATCGGTGCGGCAGAGTATAGTGATGCGGAAGGTTACCATTGGTTTATGGACCCTGTATTGAAGGGTGAATACCCTCAGTTGGTCTTAGATCGCCAATCGCACAATCTACCGATGATTCTGGAAGGTGACCTCGACATCATCCAAACCGATTTGGACTTTATCGGGATTAACTTCTATACCCGTTGTGTGGTGCGTTACAACGAACATGGTGATATTGAAACCGTTCCTCAACCAGAACAAGAGCACACGTTCATTGGCTGGGAAATTCACCCTCAGGCATTGACGGACTTACTATTGCGTCTGAATGACCGTTATCCAAACTTGCCGCCACTTTACATCACTGAAAACGGCGCAGCTGGCGATGACCATTGCATTGCTGGCGAAGTGAATGATGAGCAACGTGTGCGTTACTTCCAACTGCATCTAGAAGCGTTGGATGCTGCGATTAAAGCAGGTGTGAATGTGAATGGTTACTTCGCTTGGAGCTTAATGGATAACTTCGAGTGGGCTTACGGGTACAAGCAGCGCTTCGGCATTGTCCACGTGGATTACCAAACACAAAAACGCACCTTAAAAGTGAGCGCAATTGCTTACCGTAACATGCTGCTAGATCGAGCAGAGGAGAACCAGTAATGGCAAAAGTCGAATTCAAAAACATCAAAAAATCCTACGATGATGTTGAGGTAGTGAAACACTTCGACTTCACGGTGCAAGATGGAGAGTTTGTGGTTTTCCTTGGTCCATCGGGCTGTGGTAAATCGACCACGCTACGTATGCTTGCTGGGCTGGAAAGCATAACGGGTGGTGAGATTTACGTTGGCGATAAGCTGATGAATAAAATCGATGCGAAAGATCGTGACCTTGCGATGGTGTTTCAAAGCTATGCGCTGTACCCACATATGACGGTATACGAGAACATCGCTTTTGCACTGAAACTGAAAGGCATGCCAAAAGACCAAATCGATGTTGAAGTGCGTAAAGCGGCAAAAATGCTAGAGTTGGACGCACTGTTAGATCGCAAACCCAAAGAGCTGTCTGGTGGTCAACGCCAACGTGTTGCCATGGGACGTGCTATGGTTCGCACGCCTAAGGTGTTCTTATTTGATGAGCCATTATCGAACCTAGATGCCAAACTGCGTGGCGTAATGCGTGAAGAGATCAAACAGCTTCATCGTGAGCTAAAAACCACCACGATTTACGTAACCCACGATCAAATTGAAGCGATGACACTGGCAGACCGTATCGTGATCTTGAAAGATGGCTATGTGGCTCAAGTTGGCACACCAACGGAAGTGTTCCAACGTCCGGCAAACAAGTTTGTGGCGCAGTTCATTGGTAACCCATCGATGAACATGTTGGACGCCAAGCTGATTGGTGAAGACGGTAACTGGGAAGTGGAATTGGGTGATGTTCGTATTCCTCTACCAGAGCGTTTCAAAGCACACGCATCGAAGAACTTAGCACTGCACTTTGGTGTACGTCCTACGGACATCCATCTACGTGCTGAGCAAGTGGATCATGACCGCGTGCTGCCATTCCCTGTCAAAATTAAAGACAAAGAGCTACTAGGTGCAAGTATTCTACTGAAAACGGAAATTGCTGGTCAGCCATTAATGGTTGAAACACAAGCTGCGGAAGTGGATGTGGATAGTTTAACTCTCTACTTGGATTTAGATGCGATTCATCTGTTTGATGCGCTGAGTGAAAACTCGCTAGCGACATTCTAAACCCTCGATATGAAAGCCAGTGCGCGCTTGCGTACTGGCAAATTATCTAGCTCTCATTTCCCATATCCAAACGTTGTCGCGTTCCCCGGCGCAACTTATATTTTTGTTATTAGCTTGCTGGGAAAATTCCTACAATGAAAAAGAAAAAAAGAGCAGCATCTATTTACGATGTGGCTAAGTTGGCTGGGGTATCACCGAGCACCGTTTCACGTTTCCTCAACCGTACAACTTTTGTCTCGGACGATAAAAGCCAAAACATAGAGAAAGCGATCAAGTCACTGGGCTATAAGCCGAACTATCAAATGGGACAAGGCACTAATACGCGTTCCATGACGATTGGCGTTCTTATCCAACATCCAGAAAGTCCGCACACCAGTCGTATCCTTAACGATATGGAAAAGGTTCTGAATGCTCAGGGGTACTCGTTGGTGATTGCGACGGGACATTGGCAGCGTTCATTGGAATCGCATGCTTTGGAGTATTTGGCGAAGAGCAATGTCGATGGCGTCATCATTGTAACGGGCAGTTTGACGGAAGCGCAGATACTGGAATATGCAGAGCGAATTCCGGTTGTTGCGGTTGGATACAATGTCATTGGCGATAAGGTTCGATCCATAAATATAGATAATGTATTGGGTGGATATATGGCGACACTGCATTTGATGCAGCAAGGTCATGTTAACATCGCGCATATTAAAGGGCTTTTGAATCAACCAGACGCCGTTGCTCGCTTTGTTGGCTACAAGAACGCACTGCAAGAGGCTGGCATTAAAGTGCTACCAAAATTGGTTAAGCAAGGCGACTTCAGCAGTGAGTCCGGTTACGCCAAAACCGTTGAGTTGATCGAATCCAAAGTGCATTTCTCTGCGTTGTTTGCTGCCAATGACCAAACGGCTTATGGAGCAATAAAAGCTCTGCATGACCATGGTTTTCGTGTACCAGAAGATGTGTCCGTGATCGGTTTTGATGATTTGCCGACCTCACAGTATTTTACGCCAGCATTAACCACGTTGCGTCAGCCAATTGAAGAAGTCGGAGCGCTCAGTGCAGAGTCCATTCTTAATTTATTGAGTGGTGAGAGACACGAGGTGCGTTTGCCACCTATTGAGTTGATTGTTCGTCAATCTACCGCTTCAAAGTTTCGTCAGTCAAGCTAAGGCAATCCGTCGAATGCATTAGAAAATATTTTCCGAAACTCGACGAAATTTTGTTGTATTTGTGACCAAACTCCGTCTAGAATTCGCGCCTGCATTTTGGTGGTTAAGTGTTCAATTGCCGAAATGTCCAAATTCTAATAAATCTAATTTTTTGAACTGCCTCACAGTTTTCTGTGGGGCAGTTTTTAGTTGTAGGAAAGGTCTCAATTCATGCCTAAAAGCCAGAATATCAACCAGCGTATGTCTATCGTGGCATTGGCTTGGCCGATACTTGTCGAAATATTGCTACGGACGGCTTTAGGAACCAGTGATGTATTCATGCTGAGTGGTTACTCGGATAAAGCCGTCTCTGCGGTTGGGGTTATCACGCAGCTCACGTTCTTCCTGATCATCGTATCCACCTTTGTGAGTAGTGGCACGGGCATCTTGATCGCGCAATACAACGGTGCAGGGCGTGAGAAAGACTCTGTTGATGTTGGCGTTGCCAGCGTAGCTTTGTCCGTTATTGTTGGTGCCTTTTTGAGTGTGCTTGCTGTGATCGGTGCGGTGTTCTTCTTACCTTATTACGGGTTAGAGGCGCAGGTTGAGCAGTACGCAAGGGAATACTTGCTGATCAGCGGTGCGATGACGTTCAACGTGACGATTGGTATCGTCTTCACCACAATTCTGCGCAGCCATGGTTACTCACGCTCACCAATGGTGGTGAACCTTATCTCTGGTGTATTCAATATCATTGGTAACTACCTTGCTTTGTATCAGCCTTTTGGTTTGCCTGTGTATGGTGTTGAAGGCGTTGCGGTGGCGACTGTCGTCAGCCAAGTGATCGGTACTTTGCTATTAGGCGTGATTTTGAAACGCAGCAGTATTGAATTGCCAATGTCTAAGCTCAAACAAGTTCCGAAAGAGGTCTACAAAAAGATCTTAAAAATCGGTGGCATGAACGCGGGCGAAGTACTGTCTTACAACATGGCGCAAATCTGCATCGTGTACTTTGTGGTGCAAATGGGTACCTCTTCGCTAGCGGCATTTACCTATGCGCAAAACATCGCACGTTTCTCTTTCGCGTTTGCGCTCGCGATTGGTCAGGCAGCGCAAATCCAGACAGGGTACTACATAGGCAAAGGTTGGGTGACCAGCATTTTGAAACGCGTGCAGATCTACTTTTTGATTGGCTTTGCGGCGTCAACAGCAGCGACGTGTTTGATCTACCTATTCCATGAAGAGATTCTGAGCGTGTTTACCGATCAGCCAGAAATCTTGGCATTGGCGGGCTCATTGGTCATGGGGTCAATCGTGCTAGAGGCAGGACGCGTGTTTAACCTGATCTTCATTTCGGCACTCAAGGGGGCGGGCGACATCAAGTTCCCAGTACAGATGGGTATTCTGAGCATGTGGGGATTAGGTGTGGTGTTTTCTTACATCTTCGGCATTCACATGGGTTATGGCGTGATTGGTGCTTGGATGGCAATTGCTCTAGATGAATGGGTGCGCGGTATCATTATGGCAAGACGCTGGCGCTCTCAAGTGTGGACGAAGTTTAAAGTCAGTTAACTTCCGTTCATAAAACCCAGAGATTCCAGACATCTCGTTCCTCGATTCTGGAATGACAATGTTTAGTTATGGTGATTGGAAACCTAACTCTATAACGCGTCATTCCCGATAGCGACGGAGGAGCGCAGTCGGGAATCTCTTACTTGCTCTAAACGTAAAAAAGGCGCTGTAACTCAGCGCCTTTTTGCTATCTGCTTTTCACGTAGAGTCACTTTAAAACTCACACTCTGCTTGGAAACACATACGCTCCTTGCTGTACGGATGATCCAACTCTAACATCTCCGCATGCAAATGCAGACGGTTGGCTTTCTCGCCATATAAGCCGTCGCCAACCATCGCCATGTTCAAGCCCATGTGGTGGGCACTGTGTACACGCAATTGGTGGGTACGCCCCGTTTTCGGGTACATGTACACCTTGCTGCGTCCGTCTTTTATTTCAATCAGTTGCCAGTAAGTTTCGGCAGGTTTACCGTGCTCAAAGCACACAAGTTGACGTGGACGGTCATCTGGATCGCCACGCATCGGAAGCGAGATTTCACCTTCAGGCTCAGTTAATACACCTTCAAGCAGTGCCATATAACGCTTTTGTACGCCGCGTGTAATGAACTGCTTTTGCAAGCTCTTGTTCGCGCGTTTGGTTAAAGCAAACACCAAAATCCCCGAAGTCGCCATATCTAAGCGATGAATCACAAATGGTCCTTCGGCATCTGGGAACATTGTTTGAAGACGTGTGTACGCCGAATCCTTGATGGTTTTACCCGGAACAGAAAGCAGACCCGATGGCTTGTTGACGATTACCATGGCTTCATCTTGGAACAGTATTTCTAACTCTTTATCTTCTGCCCAATTTTCTGCCAATGGGTTTGGCTCCACATCCAAGCCTTGCAGCATGTGCCCCAAAATCGGCTGACACTTGCTGTTGCAAGATGGGTAAAACTTTTTGTGTTGGCGCACTTCCGATTTCGGCGATACGCCCCACCAAAACTCAGCTAATGCTAGTGGTTGGTAGCCATGCTTGTATGCGAACTGAAGCAGTTTCGGAGCGGCACATTCACCAGAACCGGCTGGTGGTACTGGATTGGTAGTAGGAGCAAAAATGTCCACCAAGTCGCGCTCTGCGTTGCGGTTGTCCAAGAAGCGGTATTGCTGATGCAGTTTGTGTTGTAGAGCATTAGACAAATCTTTGCGCTGCTCTTTGAGCCCTGTCAGTGTTTGTTCTAGCTCGGCTAAGCGTGCTTCTTTGATTGCCAGCCTTTCGTCCCAAGCTTGTTTGAGGTACTTGAGCACATTCTTCTCAGCAACGCTTTGTTTACCCAAATCATCCAGTAGCGCTTTTAGATCTTCTGGATTTAAGGTTTGCTCGCCTTGCGTACGTTGCTGTTTTCGTTCTGCACGACCAGCAATCATCACTTGGCGCTGGGCATTCTCTTCTTGTTGATACGCTTCGCGGTCGGCTTTAATTTCTGCTTTTAGTTGTGCCAGTTCTGGATTAGCAGCAAAGGCTTTGTATTCCGCATTCGCCGCGTTAATAGCATCCGTCTCGCCACGAAAGAAACCTTCTTCCGTCAACATGTCGAATACGGGTGGAACAAAACCAGGGAGCAAGTTTTGATCGGCAATCTTGCCAGAGAACGCACTGAAGTAGCCAATCTCACCTTGTGGATTACGCACTAGCAAAACACCGAACATCTTACCGCGTCCACTTTGCTCATCCTCAAGACCAAAATCGTGCTCAAAGTCAGTTTGTGTCATGAGGTGCTGCTGTAATTGCTCTGCAGCCAATACACACAATGGGTGAGGGGTGTAGTAGAACGGAAACGTAAACTGCGCTGGCAAGTTATAGCCAGAAATGTCTGCAGAAAATCGAGTAAAGCATTGTTCAGGCGAGTGCATGAGAGTGAGTCCGCGCGAAATAAAAATCGAGCACGGATTGTACCTGTTTTGGCTGTGATTGCTATTCGAAGGCGCTCCTGGGCTGACGGTATCGGCTCGCTATGACTCCTTATCTCAATGATTTTCATTGCTTAGAACGCAGAAATTAGGATTGCGTTTGAAATGATTAATTTGAGTGATGTACTGTTTTGATTGATATACCCAAGTGACTTCAAGATGCAGGATTCAGAGCATTGTCATTGATTCGAGTTCAAGGAAAACAACACCGTGTAATAGCCAGCTCTTTCCAAGTTGTTTGACGCAGAAATCGGGGCAATGACACGCTCCCGAAGGGCGAGTTGTCTTGGCTTGTATACTTTGTTGCCGATTCTTGATTTAGAGTGACTAGATCTTTAAATCGTCGCCGCGTCTACAAACCAAGTCATTCTCGCTGAACCTAGCATCTCGAGGTTACTTGGGTATAAGAACGAGCGTTGTTCTCGAATGATTTATTAGATGCAAAAGGAAAAGCATGTCGAAACTGGTGTTGGCATTGATACGATTTTATCAACGCTATTTATCCCCACACAAAGGGTTCCGTTGTGCTCATGCGGTGTACTACGGCACGGATTCTTGTTCTGCAGCCATCAGCAAAATAATTCAACGTAAAGGCGTGTTTTCTAGCTATACCAGTGTTCAAGACCAGTTTACACGCTGTAGACATGCTCATCAGCGTCTTCAAACTGAGGAACCTTCCCGTAATCGCAAGCGGCGTAAGAACAAAGACTCATCTTGTGTAACGGATATGGGATGCAACTCTTTGGATTGCGTCCCGAGTGACGCCTGTAGCGGTGGCAATGATTCACCTTGCAATTGTTGGTAATGGACTCTGTACGTAAATAAAAAGGAATGTGATGACCACTGATCAACTCAAAACTCTGTTTGAAAATGATTTGCGACATAAGCTCGAACCGCTGGAAGCTTTACGTTTAGAAGCGCTTCGTCGCCGCAAGTTTCTTGGTGTCGCGGTGTGTGTTTTCTTTGGAGCAGTGGCTTTTGATATTGCCACCTTCGCTACCATGTTTGTGCTCTTGGCACTGTTGCTCGGCGGTTGGGCTTACTTCAACAAAAAGCACAATGAGTATCGTACAACCTACAAGCAATACATTATGCAGAGTTTGTTGGCACATATTGAGCCTTCACTGACTTGGGACCCAAGCCGCAAGCTTGACAAAGATACCTTTGAACGTAGTGGTTTGTACTTAGACCGCTGTGATGGTTTCGAAAGTGATGATTTTATTTCAGGTACCATCGGTGAAGCCAAAGTGGTGATGTCTGAGATTCAAGCATCAAAGCTCATCAGCTCTGGAAGTGACAGTTCGAGTAAGCATTACGTATTTTTTGCGGGGTTGTTTTGCGAAATCGACGTTCCGATGAATGAAGACATTTGCACCTTTGTGCTGACTGATCGTGATGATACTCCAACCTTGCGCGAAAAGTTGTGGGATAGCTTCTTCAAGATTCAAATAGGTAAACGAGTCCGACTGGGCAATCCAGAATTTGACCAGCAGTATGAGGTGTATAGCGACGATTTAGACACGGCAAAGCAATTGTTAACGGATGAATTGATCGAGCGTGTGCTGACTTTTCGTCGTGAAAGTGAGTTTTCTAGCTTGTCGCTTTCTCAAGTAAACGGAAAGCTCTACATTGCCATCTCGCATTGGAAAGAGCTGTTTGAGCCTAAATTGGATGAACCTGCGGGTGAGTTTGAAGCGGTCGCGGAGATTTATCGTGAGTTGGATTTCTTGATTGGCACGGTTCGCAGTTTAGACCTTATGCGACCAATGATGGAGCCTGATAGTGTCGTAGAAACGGCGTAATCCCCTGTTATTCTCAAGCTGAAACTCGGTAAAGACTCGGTGATTTCAGCTTGAGATTCATCCAAGATCCTGTACCTTAGCGTGACTATTTTTTGCAGCCTGTTTTCATTCAAAGAGTGACCTGAGCTGCTTCACTTTTGAGTTAAAGTCATGTCACAAGCTAGCATCAAATTCATCGCCACCGATATGGATGGCACCTTACTTGACCAATATGGTCGTCTAGACCCAGAGTTTTTTGATCTTTTTTTACAGCTTGAAGAGAAGGGCATTTTATTCTCCGCAGCGTCAGGTCGTCAGTACTACAGTTTGCGTGATACGTTTGCGCCAATTCAAGACCGTATGATTTACGTGGCAGAAAATGGCACCTTGGTGATGCACCAAGACAAAGAGCTTTATAGCTGCACCATTCCGAAATCGGAAATCGATGAGATAGTAAAAGCGGCACGTGCGGTAGAAGGCACACACCTTGTACTGTGTGGTAAGCGTTCGGCTTACATCGAAACCAAAGATCCAAAAGCGTTAGAAGAGTTCCAGAAATACTACCACCGTTGCGAATACGTGCCGGATTTGCTGGCAGTAGAGGACGAATTTATCAAGGTCGCAATCTGTCACTTTGGTGGCTCTGAAGAATTGGTATTCCCTACAATGAGTGAGAAGTTTGGTCACAGTCATCAAGTGGTGGTGAGTGCGAAGATCTGGCTTGATGTGATGAACGCAGAAGCGTCAAAAGGGGCGGCGATCAAGCACCTTCAACAAACCATGGGTTTCGGTCCTGAAGAGACGATGACGTTTGGTGATTACCTCAATGACCTAGAAATGCTGCAAGTGAGTGAGCATTCCTATGCGATGGAAAACGCACATGAAGCAGTAAAAAAAGTGGCGCGCTTCTCAGCACCAAGTAACCGTGATTCGGGTGTGATGAAGGTCATCAAAGAAAAAGTGCTTTAATCGCCGCTTAGCGAATCTCAAGCATAAAAAAGCCCCGCCATTTGATGAGCGGGGCTTTTGTTTGTCTAAGGCTCAAACAGGTATGAGTTAGCGTACGTATTTCGCTGTCGCACTTACAAACCAGTGTTGTAGCTTGCCATCTGGGTTTTCTACCCACAAATCATTGTGATAACGGTAAATACGACCATTCACGGTTAGAGCTAGTATGTTGTCGCCGGTTTGCTCCATACGAATAAACTGATCAGAAGTCACCAAAAACGGCTCTAGGTTTTCGGTGCTTGCGCCTTTGTATACAACAAAGTAACCGAACATGTTACCCGCGTCAGGGTCTGTAGAGTGAATGCGATGACCAACCAGTATGTAGTTGTCGTTGAGCGCCTCTTCGAGGGTTTGTGCGCCCACTGTCTCGTGGGATGGGATAAAGACCCAAGCCAACACACCAAGCGCGATCACTAGCAGTAATAACACCGCTCGCATGAAATTTTTCATCATGGTTATCCGTTTAACGTTGGAATTTCATTTTGTACATGCGCTTATCCGCTAAATTGATTAGGAAGTCAATGTTGTCGGCGTCTTGCGGGTAGCTCGCTGCACCTAAACTGGTGGATAGGGCTCCGGCTTGGTCGGAGGCGAGAATCGGTTTCTCAAACACTACATGGACGTGGTGCGTTGCTTCGGTAATTTTGTTCTCGTCGGTTGTGTTGATGATTACGGCAAACTCGTCACCACCCATGCGATAGACAGTAAAGTCATCCAATGCCATGTCGTTTAAGCGCTTTGCTATCTCGATTAAAGCGATGTCACCCGCTTGGTGTCCCAACGTATCGTTTATGTTCTTAAAGCCGTTCAGATCGAGTAGGAGCAGCGAAAACGGGGTTTTGGTTTCTTCCTTGCGATGTAAATCGAGAAACAAAGCACTGCGGTTGGCAAGATTCGTCAGTGGATCACTTAACGCGAGTTGTTTGTGGAACTTTGATTCTTGCTTATAGAAGTAGGTCAGCAGCGCCACGGTAAGCACGAAAATGCCCAACAAGATGTACTGCGCTTGCAGTAAATTGTACGCACGAACTTGCTGTTGCTGATAAAGCGGGCTTGCAACACGGAAGTTCTGGGTGACGTAGTCAATCATTTCCATGTATAGATTTTGCGTTGCGCGGTAAAACTGATTAGCAGCCACGCTGCTGCCTGTTTTGGCTTCAACTAAGATGGGTTCGAGTTGTTGAAATTTATCGAATAGAGAGACAAAGTACACGCGTACTTCTTCTCTTGATAGGAAAGAGTCCGCTTCTTTGTTGTTGATCAGCAAATCAAAACGGCTCCAAGCTAACTCATATTGCAGCTCGGCTCCATCAATGTTCATCACGCTCTCATTGAGCCGACGCGCTTCACCCACTAATTCCGATAACTCTTTAGATAAATGAAATAAAAACCAAGTCGCTTGGTTTTGTTGGGCAGAGTAGCTTTGGGTAAGTGCTCGGGTTTCTTTCAATAATACGATGTTGGCGAGCAGCAATGTCGATGAAAAAATCAACAACAATAACTTACTCTTAGTCGAAAATGGACCTTGTTTTGTAGGATGGGGTTTCGCCTTCATTGTTATTCTTCTTTCACGCTGATCCTGTTGATTTGCCAGACCATTTGCGAATGGTATGGGGCAATGTCTAGTTTTGGGTATTTATTTATAGAATAGATCAACCAGTAGGGACCTTTGTTTCGGATCTTGATGTATTTATGATTTTGTTTGTACGCCACGATAGGCTGGTAACGAAGGATATCTTCACGAGATAAATCGGAGTGGTAGTCATTCAATGCACGTACTTCAACGCGCTGGGGTACTTGTCCAAATGCATTTTGTAATAGGATGCTTAACTTAACGCCTTCAAACTCGGCTGGCGTTTCGAGCCAAGGCAGTTTGGTGGTGTAGGTAGTTTGAGGCAATGACTCTAGGTCTTTTAATGCCACAACAACATCGGATTTCTCAGGACTGCTAAACTGTATCGTGTTTGCAAAAAGTGTCGGTGCAAACAAAAGCAAAGCGAGTGCCACTGTTTTTCTCATCTTGTGCCCTTTGATTTATTGACCTTGTTTCGGCGGTATAGCGTCACTACATCGATCCGCAGAAATTTCGGTTATTTATTAATAATAGAGCCAACTTGATGGATTTATATAATACGTTATGGGTGAAAAGTAACCGTTGGTGGAATATACGTCAAGGTTAATGACATAGTTAAAAATAGAACTATTGGATGAATACATTATTTAGTCTATTTTGTGTGCAGTTTGCCTCACGTTGTCTAACTTTCGCGACACTTTCATCTCATTAGGAGAAGCGATATGTTTGATTGGTACTACAGGGTCATCCTCAATTACTCCAACTTTGGTGGTAGGGCTAGACGCCAAGAGTATTGGTACTTTACGTTAGTGAATGTGTTGGTCAATTTAGTGATGGGCATCATCGATCGAGTGATCGGCAGTGTGATGCAAATGGACAATTTTGGCTTCTTTGGTGTGATTTATGCCCTGTTCATTATGATCCCATCGATTGCGGTTACCGTGCGGCGTTTACACGACTCAGGACGAACTGGGTGGTGGGCGTTGATCGCTTTTGTGCCCATCATTGGTGTCTTAGTGCTGCTGTACTTTCTCATCCAAGACAGTGAAGAAGGCTCGAACCAATATGGTGCGAACCCGAAACATGAGTAGAGATTTGGCTCTGAATCCAGCATCTTGAAGTTACTGGGTATAAGTGGGTTTAGATGCCTGAGCCCACTTGGAAATACACTGCACTGTCTTCATCGCTAAAGGCGAAGTCCATGCCTGCTTGCAGACCATAACGACGAGCGATGAGGTAACGAAAGCCCACGCCGTAAGCGTATTCGGCGTTGTTTTCGAATAGTGATGCTTCGGTTGAAGCGTAGCCAAAGCCGCCGAAAACATTCGTCGACCAGCGCGTGTTCCACTGATAGGTCAGTTGTGATTCGACTGACAGTGTCTCGTCCCCTTGATAACGATTTCTCGCAACGCCACGCAGTTCAATGTCTGGATAAGACGCTGGTGGTAAAAAGCGTTCGTCAGTGTAAAGAGATTTGTATTGACCACGTAGCGCTAGCGACCATCGATCCGCTAACTCCCAATAGTTAATGCCTTCCACATCCAGTTGTTCGTATTCGTAATCACTGCCAATCGCGTCGTTGTACCAAAGGTATTCGGCTTTGTAGTTGTAGCCTTGCGTCGGACTAAAGAAGTTGTTTCTGCTGTCCCATTCCAGTGTCAGACCCAATCCAGAGGTAGTCGGAGAGGTATTGGTCAGGGTTTGCAATAACTTATCGGCAACAGGGGAGTTGGTGATTTTCTGATCGGTGACGAAATAGAGCTGTTTCACACCGATAAACAGCGGAGCATCAATATACCCAAGTGACTTCAAGATGCAGGATTCAGAGCGTTGTCATTGATTCGAGTTCAAGGAAAACAACGTAGCGTAATAGCCCGCTCTTTCCAAGTTGTTTGACGCAGCAATCGGGTCAATGACACGCTCCCAAAGGGCGAGTTTACTGGGCTTGTATACTTTGTTGTCGATTCTTGATTTAGACCCGCTAGACCTTTAAATCGCCGCCGCGTCTACAAACCCAGTCATTCTCGCTGAACCGAGCATCTCGAGGTTACTTGGGTATAATGCGGTATTGAAGATGGTTGAGCATGCCACCGCCAGTTATTTCGAAATCCAACCCTTTGCCGTTAAAGACGCTATCTAAGCCCGGCAAGGTGGATTGCGGATAGAAGGTCATATTGAAGTCGCCATAACCCACTCCACCTAGGTAACGCACCGTGTCTTGCGCCCACGTCCGGCGGTGCCCTAAGAAGCCCATCCAAGTGCCGTTTTCGGTGGCGAAACCACCGATTGCAGTAATGGCTGGTGTTAGTAGCTGCGCACCACCATCGAGAGAGGTTTCTGCCAGTTTGCGCCTTTTCTCCCGTTGCTCATCGGATTCATGCAAAAACACGCCAGTGAAGCCCAAGCCATAGCCCACGGCGGGCTCGGTAATCACTATCGGGACGGGCAGAAATCCATAAGCGTTTTCAGCCAGATATTCTCCCATGTCCAATTGCCCATCAATGGGATCAAAAAAGTTGATTGCCTGAGCCATTGGAGAGGCGAGCAAAAAGCTGAAACAGGTGGTACTAATGATAACTGACGATGGTTTTTTCATAGGGTCCTATTCGGGTCTATAGACCCTAGTAAGCGAATAGCGTTCCCTTACAAGTTAGACACCAATCAGAGCAATTGCAATGGTGGTTTTGTAAAGAGAAGGTGAGTGTTTTTAAAACGCAAAAAGCCACCCAATAAGTGGGTGGCTTTGTATATTTAACCATTCAGTTTTTTATCGTTTTTCTTATGTCACAACCAAGGTTAAGCAAATAAGTACTTAGCGTGGAAGTTCAAATGCTCAGCGATAAAGCTAGAGATAAAGAAGTAGCTGTGGTCGTAACCTGGCTGCATGCGCAGTTCAACTTCAGAATCATGAGCTTTTGCTGCCGCCAGTAACGCATCAGGCTTCAATTGCTCAGCAAGGAAGTTATCAGCATCACCTTGGTCTACCAAGATTGGCAATGGTGATTTTGCTTGTTTGAGTAATTCACTTGCGTCGTATTGTTTCCAGCTTTCAATATCGGTGCCTAGGTAAGCGGTAAACGCTTTCTGACCCCAAGGGCATTGCATTGGGTTACTGATTGGACTGAAAGCAGAAATTGAGCGGTACTGCTCTGAATTTTTCAAACCAATGGTAATTGCACCATGACCACCCATGCTATGACCCGAAATCGACTTCACGTCAGAGACAGGGAAGTTGCTTTCAATGATCGCAGGTAGCTCTTGGGTGATGTAATCGTACATGTGGTAGTGACGCGACCACGGCTCTTGAGTGGCGTTTAGGTAGAAACCCGCGCCTTTCCCTAAATCGTAGTTCTCGTCGTCTGCAACGTCGTCACCACGTGGGCTAGTATCCGGTGCCACAATGGCGATACCTAACTCAGCAGCCATGCGAAACGCACCGGCTTTCTGCATGAAGTTCTCATCAGTACACGTCAAACCAGACAACCAGTAAACCACAGGCACTGGGTTTGATTTGGTTGCATTTGGCGGCAAGAAGATCGCAAAGCGCATGTTGCAATTTAAAGCGCGAGATTCGTGTGTGTATTGTTTATGCCAACCACCGAATACTTTGGCTTGGCTTAGGCTTTCAATGGTCATGGATAATCTCTCGATAAAACAATGTTTGTTAGAAACTGTGAGTATTTAAAACAATGATTTTTAACGGTGGACAAGACCGTTAAAGACAGCGGATGGCTCTCTTCCCAAAAGAAAACGTGTCCAAGAGAGAAGAGAGCCTGTTTCAAATTTTCAAATATCAGTCACATTACGTGAACCGTTATCTTGGATTATTTATCCATGTGAAGAACGGTACGGATAGATTCACCTTTGTGCATCAGTTCGAACGCTTCGTTCACGTCTTGTAGACCCATCGTGTGCGTGATGAATTCTTGTAGACCGAACTCGCCAGCCATGTAACGGTTTACGATTTCTGGAAGCTCAGAGCGACCTTTAACGCCACCGAAAGCAGAACCGCGCCATACGCGACCAGTCACCAGTTGGAATGGACGAGTTGAGATCTCTTGACCTGCACCAGCAACACCAATGATTACTGACTCACCCCAACCTTTGTGACAGCACTCAAGTGCTTGACGCATCACGTTTACGTTACCGATACATTCGAATGAGTAATCAACACCACCGTCTGTCATCTCAACGATAACGTCTTGGATTGGCTTGTCGAACTTCATTGGGTTGATGACGTCTGTAGCACCAAGTTGTTTCGCTAGGTCGAATTTACTTTCGTTGATGTCGACACCGATGATGCGGCTTGCTCCAGCCATACGAGCACCGATGATTGCAGAAAGACCGATACCGCCTAGACCAAATACAGCAACTGTGTCGCCTTTTTCAACTTTAGCTGTGTTTAGTACCGCACCCATACCGGTGGTTACGCCACAACCTAGAAGACAAACTTCTTCAAGTGGTGCTTCTTTGTTTACTTTCGCTAGTGAGATTTCTGGAAGAACCGTGTACTCAGAGAAAGTAGAACAACCCATGTAGTGGAAAATAGTCTCACCGTTGATAGAGAAACGGCTTGTACCATCTGGCATTAGACCTTTACCTTGCGTTTCGCGAACTGCCTGACATAGGTTAGTTTTGCCAGATTTACAGAACTTACACTCACCACATTCAGCGGTGTAAAGTGGGATAACGTGGTCGCCAACTTCAACGCTTGTTACGCCTTCGCCAACCATTTCAACGATACCGCCACCTTCGTGACCAAGGATTGAAGGGAAGATACCTTCTGGATCGTCACCTGATAGTGTGAATGCGTCAGTGTGACAAACACCAGTTGCTACGATACGTACTAGCACTTCACCCGCTTTTGGAAGTTGTACATCAACTTCTTCCATTTTAAGTGGCTCGCCAGCAGCCCATGCAACCATTGCTTTTGATTTAATGTGAGTTTGACCAGGTTTGATTTCAAGCGACATTGGATGTTTCCTTTATATTCTCAGTATATGGAGTGACGTCATAAGCGTAGTTGAGGTTTGTTCACTGCGCTGCGTCGTTTTGTTGGTGCCCATTTTAGGTGTTTCATGAAAAATGATAATCCGGCTAAATTGAAAATGATTTTTACGTATGTGTAATAATTAGTTCGATAACGTCGTTGTTAGTGCGAGTGAGGTTAAGAAGAATGACAAAAATCGCATTGGTGTTTGACCTCAAGTGCAGTTGAGGGTTTAGTGTTGTTGCCACCGTAAAAACGTTGAATTGGAATGGGTATGAACCAAACAGATCTTCAAGCCTACTTAAAGAAAGTAGGTATCTCTCAATCGCTGAATATCAATACTGATACTTTGTTATTACTACACAATGCTCAGCATCGTCGTTTGCCTTTTGAGAACTTTGATATTTCGCTTGGGCGTGGCATTTCAGTTGCTGAACAAGACATTATTAACAAACTGATTTATCGCGAGCGTGGTGGCTATTGCTATGAATTGAATGCATTACTTTTTAATGTACTGAAAACCATCGGCTTTGATGCACGACCGTTGTTGGGGCGCGTTCATTTGTCTGGCACACCATCAGGTCGAACGCATCAATTCACTTTGGTGACCATGGGGGAAGATAAGTGGATCGTTGATGTGGGGTTCGGTTCTAACACGCCACGCGCACCACTACCCTTTGTACTCAACCAAGATATTCATACTGACCTTCAAACATTCAGATTTATCGAACATGAGTTGGTTGGCTATATGTTGCAAGTTCAATCCTATGATGACCCTGAGCAATGGATTGATTTGTATAGTTTAGACTTTGAACACGTATTTGACGGTGACATCGTATGCGGCAATCACTACACATCGACTTCACCAAATTCCCATTTCACTTCGAGTCGAGTTGCAACATTGGCGACAGATAGCGGCATCATTACTTTGTTCAATCACAGTTTAAAGTACCGAGCAAATGGTGAGGTCGTTGAGATTGAGCTGGAAGCGGGAGAAACGTATCTATCTGCGCTTAAAACCCATTTTGGTATCGCTCTTGATGCTGATTACTCATCTTTAAAGCCAGTGTAAGAGTCGTAACTGAGGGGGAATCGTGCTCGAAATGAGACTTCAAGCATCGCGTTACGCTTAATTTCCTTACTTATCGGCTCAAAAATGGAAAGCGCAGCTCAACCTGCGCTTTTTTTATTTGCGCTATATCTCAGTAAGTGAGTTTTCAAAGGTTTACTTTTAACCTTGAAGAATAAATGAGGTAAATCATGCGCTTTGAATACTTGCTTGATGATGAAGTCACCCAAGAACTCGATGCTAAGTTAAGAGCTTTGCTGTCCACTTGCTTCACCAAGGAGCAAGACAAAATCTTTCAAACTCAACGTTATTTCAATGAAATACCTCGTCACCGCTATCTAATTTGGGATGGCGATAAACTCGCTGCCCACATTGCCGTACACGAAAAACAAGTCATGATTGATGATCAATCTTTTCCCATTAGTGGTATTGCAGAAGTCTGTGTTGACCCCGGTTCTCGCGGGTTAGGGCTGGTGAAAATCTTGTTGGAAGCGGTTCATCAGGATGCATTGGAGCGAGGCGACGCATTTTCTGTTTTATTTGGTCGCACGCCAGTTTATCGATCCAGTGGTTATACACCCATCAATAACTTGAAGATAAAAGTTGCCCCAAATCATTGGGTCAGTACTGATGACACCATGGTATGCTCTCTGAAAATTATTTGGCCACAACAGACGGTTCATTTAGTCGGCTATCCTTTTTAAACGGGTTTTCTCCGCGATTAACTTTGTGTGAGAATACGCAATAAATTGAATTCCATAGGATCAAAATCATGGCGAATTGGGAAGGCGTCAGCGAATTTGTCGCCGTCGCAGAAACCAACAGCTTTACCGGCGCAGCCAATAAGCTCAAAACATCGGTCGCGCAAATCAGCCGTCGTGTATCAGCGTTAGAAGAACGCTTGGCAGTGAAATTGCTTCATCGTACTACGCGTAAAGTGTCGTTAACTGAAGCTGGTCAACTTTATTACCAACAGTGTAAGCACCTTGTGGAAGGGTTAGAGTTAGCTGAGTTGGCGGTAACTCAGATGCAAGCCGAACCGAAAGGTGTGCTCAAAGTGACTGCGCCCGTGACCTATGGGGAAATGAATCTTGCTCCGCTGCTGCACCAGTTTTTAGAAAAGTACCCGCAAGTAAATCTCGATCTGATTCTTACTAACCAAAAGCTCGATTTGATTGAGCAAGGTGTCGATGTGGCGATTCGTTTGGGACGCTTGCAAGACTCGAGCTTGATCGCTAAACGCCTTTCATCGCGTCAGCTGTATGTGTGTGCCAGCCCGGCTTACTTAGAGCGCTCTGGTGAGCCGCATACCTTGTCTGAACTGAGTCATCACCAATGCTTGGTGGGTACCGCTGACTATTGGCACTTCAAAGAGCAAAAACGTGAGAAGTCTCTGCGTGTCTCTGGCCGAATCAAATGCAATAGTGGTTTTGCTTTGGTCGATGCGGCAAAACGTGGTTTAGGTTTGGTGCAGCTGCCGGACTACTACGTGCAAGAGGCGTTAGACAATGGCGAGCTGGTGGAAGTGTTAACCGATTATCGAGACGATCGCGAAGGTATTTGGGCGCTCTATCCGCAAAACCGTAACCTCTCACCTAAAGTTCGTCTGCTGATTGATTTCTTGGCTGAGAGCCTAAATTAGAAATAGGTATTTATGTGTTTAAAAGCTAAGTAGCAAATCTTGTTACTTAGCTTTTTTTGCGCTCTTAAATCACTGTTCGTTTAGCTCGGCATCTTCGCGTTTGATGACCTTATGACCATCTTCTGATACGCCTTGTTTCCAGTAACTGCTGAGGTAAAGGTTTTCACGCTCCACTTCTTTTTCGTTACGGAAGTATTGGCGTAGCGCGCGCATTGAATCGAACTCACAAGCACACCACACTGCTGCTTCACCCGTTTTCCACTCCAGTGAGCGAACCTTACCTTCGAGTGATTGCTCGGTGACCCAATGGATTTCCATACCTACTGGTGCTTCGAGAGCTTGGATATCCGCTTCAGAAATTACGCTGATCACGGCATAGCCTTTTGCGTCTTCTGGCAGAGTGCGAATCTTCGCTGATAGCGCTGGCAACGCTGTCATATCCGCAGCCATAAAGAACCAATCAGCTTCTGTGTTTAAGTTCGAGATGCTGCCAGGACCTGCGATGTTGATGGTGTCGCCTTCTTTTGCGGACATCGCCCAACGCGCGGCAAAGCCACATTGTAGGTCTTTAGTAATGTGGCGAACGAAGTCGACTTCAATCGTGCATGCTTGTGGATCGAAGCGACGAATGGTGTAGGTACGCATAACTGGACGGTTTTCTTCAGAAAAGCCTTGGATGTCAGTACCGCCTGTTTCGTTGAACAGCAGCTTGATGTAGCTGCCTTCGCAATCTTGTGGAAAGTTGCCTAGTGCTTCGCCTTGCAGGGTAATACGCTGCATGTTAGGCGTTACTGTTTGTGTGTTGATAACAACGAGGCTTTTTGGTTGTGGTTTCTTTTTCATTTTAATTCACATTTCACTACGTTTGATAACTATTCTCTTTCTCATCTAAGATTAACAGCATCTCAGTAAGGCAGATAGCGTCTTTATCTAAATTTACACTCTGATGTGAAAATCGGCGATTTAATTCCGACAGACCTCGCCCGAATGAACACTTCGTTATCCATGTTTATAAGATTTGGGTTTAAAGAATAAAAAAGGGCACCGAAGTGCCCTTGGTAGAATGAGAGGTTGCTTATTGCGTTTGATCTAATAAATGTGTCTTCAAGAATCGATCCATCGCTTGGTAACCATCGAGGCGATTTTCAAGAGAGCGGAAGCCATGACCTTCATTCTCTTTCACGATGTATTCCACTTCGACGCCACGTTCACGAAGAGCATTGACGATTTGGTCAGATTCGCTTTTCACTACACGCGGGTCTTTCGCGCCTTGTAGAACCAATAATGGAGCTTTGATTTGGTCAACATGGAATACCGGTGAGTATGCTTTCATCATCTTCGCATCTTCTGGGTTATTCGGATCGCCAACTTGCTCATGCAGCATAGCTAGGAATGGTGCCCAGTATGGCGGAATGGAATCCATGAAAGTAAAGAGGTTGGACACACCAACGTAGTCGATACCACACTTATATAGGTCTGGCGTGAACGTCACACCAGCTAATGTGGCGTAACCACCGTAGGATGCGCCGTAGATACATACTTCACCATCTTGTGCGTAGCCTTGGCCAATCGCCCATTTAACGCCGTCAGTGATGTCATCCTGCATCGACTGACCCCATTGCTTAAATGACTTCTCCCAGAATTCACGACCATAACCTGTTGAACCACGGAAGTTCATCTGTAGAACGGCAATACCACGGTTTGCAAACAACTGAACTTCTGGTTGGAAGCCCCAGTGATCGCGAGCCCAAGGACCACCGTGCGGCAGAACAAGCAGTGGCAAGTCTTTCGCTTCACGGCCTTTTGGTAACGTTAAGTAGCCATGGATGGTTTCACCATCACGAGCGGTATATGTGATTGGCTTCATCTTCGCCATGTCTTCTGGCTTATGCCAAGGTGCGTTTGCAGCTAACTTCTCAAGTTGGTCTGAATCACGATCGTAGTAGTAGTAATTAGGACGGTCGGTGTCGCTGTAGGTCACGACGATCATTTTTCTCTCGTCGCGAGTGGTGTTGTTCACCGAGATTTCAACACCCGGTAGCTTTTCTTGCAGACGCTCAAAAGTCTCTTCATAACCTTTATCAAGGAAATGGTACTGACGTTTGTCTGTCACATAAGAGATCGTTGTGAGCTTGTTGAGTGCATTTGAGTAACTTGCACTGGTGACGTCCACTTCTGGGTGAGAGAAGATCTCGCGCACTTCTTTGTTAGCCTTCACATCATATTCGATGATCGCTGATTTATCGCGAGTGATACGTGAGGCAACGTACAGGTTCTTGTTATCTGGTGTAAATGAGATTGGAGAGAAGTCTTCTTTGAAGGTGAGGTTCTTCAATGGACGGAACTCTTCATCCACGGTATCACGGTACAGAACCGCTGTATTTACGCCGTCTGAAGTTGAAATCACGCGGATGTTCCCATCGTGGTCTGTACCCCAGTAACGCACATTCCCTGGGTTTTGAGCCACAAGCGTGTTCTTACCCGTTTTTAAGTTATGACGATAAACATCAAACACTTGCGGGTTACGTTCGTTGGTCGTGATAAGAATGTCATCTGGTTGGCTTTCTAAAGTGTCGATCACATAAGCCACTACGCCAGATGTAGGTGTGATGGTTTGCTCTTCACCCGTTTTGACATTGACCGTTACGAGATAGAAGTTTTCATCACCGCCCGTATCGCGAGAGTAAATAATGGTGTCATCACCAACCCAGTAGTAGTAAGCGATGTCACGACCAGTAATTGACGTAATACGTTTCACATCCTCTGGCTTACCAACTGGATGAACAAATACGTTTTTACGGTCTTGCCATGGTTTCATCATTGAAATGTAATCTCCAGCAGGGGAGATTTGGTAGCTAGAGACTTCAGCATTACGGAAGAAGTAATCTACGGGATATTCCGGTGGGATAACTTCGGCAGTCGTCGTGGTCGAAGTTTGGCTACAACCCGCGAGTAGTAGACCAAAAGCGGTAGCAAGAATAAGCTTGCGAGTACGCATTGTATAACGCTCCTTGTGTGACGGACCTGTCAGCATCGTGCTTGTCGGTCAGAATGAATCGATAGTCGCTATTCAAGAACAAAAGCGACAAAGCAGTGAAAGAAAAGCCAAAATCGAATATATCGATAGGGCTTATGTTTGAGGGTTTTTAATATTCTTGTCACTGCTGTTGCTACTATGACCCAATCCATCCTTGGAAGTGGCGATTTTTTGTACTTACCGAACAAGGGACTAGTCGAAATTTGGCATAAGTCACACTTATCTTTCGCTGTTTTGTCATTTATATCATTGGGATAGTCGACAAAAGCAAAAGTGCTGCCATGCCATAGTTGAATCCTTTCACTCGTTTGGAGGTAGTAAGCCAGCGCTGAAGCTGGATACCAGCAGCGGTCCAAAAGGTCACGGAAGGCAGATTCGCGAGGCAAAAAATACCCGCGATGAATGCCAGTTCTAGCCAAGAGCCACCACTGCTGTATACCGTGATTGCGGTTAATGCCATTGACCAACCTTTCGGGTTGACCCATTGAAATGCTACTGCACCTAAAAAGCTCATTGGGCGGTAATCATCGTTGACTTCCGTTTTACTGCTGGTGGCAATTTTATATGTTAGGTACAGCAAGTAAGTCAGACTCAATACCTTAAGAATGCTATGCGTGATCGGGTAAGCATGGAACAAGCTCATCAAGCCAATACCAACTAAGATCAGCATTGCGCCAAAGCCGAGGGTAATCCCCAGCATATGGGGGATAGTGCGTTTAAAACCGACATTGGCGCCAGATGTCATGAGCATGATGTTGTTTGGACCCGGAGTGAAGGTCGAGACAAACGCAAACAGCGCGAGTGCACCAAGTTGAGAGTATTCCATAGTGTGTTCCTACAAATATGTTTGCCACAAAGTGATGGGCAAGGGGTTACGTTTTCTGACCGGTCAAACACAATGATAGGTAGAAGTGTCATCAATTTTGTGCTTTTATTTGATGAAAATGCTTCGTTTAAACAACAAAAGAACATTATGGATAGATTTGACGAAAGAATATTGCAAGCACTGAAATCGGACGGAAGAATCTCCAATGTAGAGCTGTCTGAGCGTGTTGGATTGTCGCCGTCTGCTACTTTGCGCCGTGTACAAGACCTCGAACGCAAAGGGACTATCAAAGGCTATCGCGCAGTGTTGGACAATCAGCAAATGGGCGTTGGTTTTGTCGCTTATGTGTCGATAGGTTTAGCGTCGCACTCAAAGCAAGCGCAGCTCGGTTTTGAAGATCATGTACGTTTTGTGGATGAGGTGGTGGAATGCCATAACATCACAGGGGCAAATGAATATTTGTTGCGTGTCGAAACTCAAGATCTTGCGGCATACAAAGCGTTTCATGCAGACGTGCTTGGTGAATGCGAACATGTCAAAGCAATCACAACCATGGTGGTGATGGACACACCAAAAGATGAACGATAACCGCTATAGGGAACATTGTGTTGTCGCACATCAATTTGAAGTGACTCGAAAGAGTGAGTCGAGTATGACTGCAGTCCACATAAAATGCTGGAAAGCAGGCTACAATCTGACAATTTCAGCATTTATTCTCACCTTCTAAATAATCGCATCCTGCTAGTTTTTCTACGTCGTTGCTTGGTTCGCGAGCAGCGTGATAGAAAATTTAAGGATGAATGATGAAATCATACGTAACCCTTCCCCTAGTGAGCTTGGGCGCGATTGCAGCGTTAAGCTCATTTAATGTTAATGCCCACGGCTGGGTCGAGTTTCCAAGCGCACGTCAAAATACCTGTTATTTAGACGGTGGCTTTTGGACCAATGAAATTCCAAACCAAGCGTGTCAGGCTGCTTATGACGAGTCGGGGGCATACCCATTTGTTCAGCGCAGTGAAGTGGCGGCTAACGTGCCAAATTATCGTGATATGGCACATGTACAAGCAATCGTTCGTGATGGAGAGCTGTGTTCTGCAGGCGATGCGGCGAAAAAAGGTCTAAACATTCCATCACCAAATTGGCAGCGTACCAATGTCACCCCAGACGCCAACAACCAAATTGAATTGGTGTTCTATGGCAAAGCTCCACATAACCCTTCTTATTGGGAGTTCTACCTTTCCAAGCCAACTTATGACGACACGCAACCTCTTACTTGGGACGATTTAGAATTGATCGATACGGCTGGTGACGTTTATGTTGATGCAGAAAAACGCTACCGCATGCAAGTGACCTTCCCTGCTGATCGTTCGGGTGATGCGATCCTTTACACTCGCTGGCAGCGTATTGATGTAGCGGGTGAAGGTTTCTACAACTGTAGTGATATTACGTTGAATGGTAATGGCACCACACCACCAACTGACCCTGTCGATCCCACCGATCCGGGTAATAACCTCACGTCACTTGGCTATTTTGTTCCACAAGGGTTTGGTCCTGTCGAGGCGGGTGATACCGTGCGCTTTCGTACGTTTAATGAAACAGGTACTGAGATCGTCGACCTTTCACTCCCTATTAATGCCAATAACACGACGACATGGGCAGCAGAACTGGCAGATCAATTTAACTCACAGCAAACCGGTGATTGGTATGTAGGTATTTGGCATGAAGCGATGAATCACTACATGTTCGATACGAACAATGTTTATGCGAACCAAGTATTGGCTCCGAGTGCCAATTTTAGTTACGCATTATCGTTGATTAAAGGCGATACTCAACCACCAGTCGAGCCAACCAATCTTTGGAGCAAAGACGCGGTGTACAACCAAGGCGATGTCGTAACGCACAATGGTCGTGAGTGGACCGCACAATGGTGGACTCGTGGCGAAGAACCTGGAACAACAGGTGAATGGGGTGTTTGGCGCTAGCATTCTTTCTTCCCAAATAAATAAAACCCTTCTCGATTGAGAAGGGTTTCTTGTTTTTAACTGTCGGAACGACTAGCAGACCAAGGTTGCCAATTCATCGTGGCATGCTTTGCCAATTTGAGCATGGGGATGTCTTCATGTGTATCGCCATACGCGTAGATTGCTTGATATTGACTAACGTCGAACTTTGCTTGAACGCGTTCGACTTTCCTTTCCAAACTGCAGTCTTTACTGTGATAGAGCCCGCTAATGCGTTTGCTGTTCCCAAGGAGTTCACTGCACAGCAAGTGGTAACCTTGAGTGTCGCACCAAGGTTTTAAGTAGGCGTTAAGTGACGCAGAAACGACTACGATCGTATCTCCTTGAGCATGATGCCAATCTAATCGTGTTTTGGCTTCAGGGCGGATGTGTTGCACGATGATCTCTTGAGCAAACCGTGCTCCTAGTGTTTTCACTTCTTCGGTTTGTCGCCCCACAAAGGCAACAAAACTGGCGATTGGACGCATTCGTCTAGTAGGGAGGAACCCAGCTTTGTACATCGCATAAAATGGCAAGATGATAATGTTGCCTAGCCACTTGCGTGGACCCGTCACCGAGTAGTGAAGGAACAGGCTAAACATGTCCTCATCGGTGATGGTGCCATCAAAATCAAACAGTGCTAAAGCGGGCTTTCGAGAATCTGACAATCTACTGCCTTAAGGGTTAATGTGCGTGTCCGTGGGAGAAGTTTATCACCATCACGCCTGCAGCGATAAGTGCCATACCAATCCAAAGGCTGGTATCCATATGCTGGCGATACACTAGTTGAGAAATTAAGGTAACAGATACGATAGCTAAGCCAGCCCAAAGTGCGTGAACGATACCCACAGGCATACCGCCTTTCATTGCTTGTGCTAAGCAGACAAATGCTGCCAAGTGACCCAGCAAAACTAGTGTTGCTGGCAGTGGCTTGCTAAAACCGTCAGTCGCTTTAAGTGCAACATGTGAAAGGGCTTCTGCGCCCACGCCTAAAAGTAAGAAAAACCAGCTCATTGTTATCATTCGTCTTCAGTTGTTGTGGAGTGCGCTTAGTATATTGATGTCGAATAAAATGATAATCCTGCAAAAAATCAAATAACTTTTACTTAAATGTAATAATAGTGGCGTCTTACATACGCTTACACCAAGTCTTGGTTGTAGTCGTTACACTGCCGCCGTCTTTAGAGAGGAGCGTGTATTGATGCATAAAGCGATAGCGGCGACTGCGGTGATATTGGCATTGAGTGGGTGTGGCGGTGAAGGGATGTCAACGGATTCAATTCCCAAGTTCAAAGACCCTAGAGCAAGCTATCAAGTGGATGGGATCGATTTGCTCCATCACTCTATTACTGATGCAATCAGCGATGATTTACTTGGTTTTGAAGCAGAAAACTTATCGCGCAAAGTCACCTATACCCTAGACAGACTTTCTTTGGGTTTGCTGTGGGAGTTTAACGTGAGCACTTTAGAAGAGCTGCAAGCGCTAGTGCCCAATGTCGGTGACAGCAAAACCTCTTCATTCTGGAAATACCATCTCATGCGTCTTTCGCCTGATATGGTAATGGTGAGCACACCAGAGGAAACTGCGCACTTCTATTATGAACAAGAAATCATTGAAACACGCTTTGGTATCTCTACCTACAAGTTCAGTGAAAAACCAACACGTATCACCATGGTGGTCTACCCTGAAGGCATCAGTATTGAAGCATTCAATGAAGGCTATCAGGCAGAATATGACGAGAGTAAAGGCACTTACACAGTGCGACTGCAATATGAAGACGCAAATCAAAGCAGTCATTACGAAAAGCTGATTGTCGAGTTGAACGGTGATCAAGTTCGGCTTGAGAAGGGCACAAGTACGATGGAAGGTCTGGAAGTAAAAGACCACGCTAAGCAAAGCCATCGCTTCGAATATAATCGCAAACAAAACACACTCTCTATCCAATAACGATTTATTGAATATTGAAGTGGTGACTAGGTTCATTTCTGAGTAACGGTTGGGAGACTGGCTCGGAGGTCATGACTTCAATTCTATTTGCGCTTTACCAAGACCCTTTGCGCATTGGGGGGAAGAGATATTTCTTCCCCCCGTTTTTCTTGTGACTAACAGCGCCAATTAACTGCGATTTTCGCTTCTAGAAGGGGGAATAAAAGTGTGGTCTTGGACGCAATAGATGACGTTGGATGATTACAGCTTGGCTTTGATGAAGTCCAAACCATCAGTATCAACAAAACCGGACGACTTGATCAGTCGACTCGGTTGAACCCCATAACGTCTCTTAAACACCCGACTAAAGTAATTAGGGCACCCAAACCCACTTTTGATCGCTGCTTGCTTGATCGACATACCTGACATAATGAGCGAAACTGACTTTTTTAACCTGATATTATTGGTTAACTGGGTAAAGGTAATGTTCGAGTTTTTGAGCTCAGTTAATAAGTAACTCTTGCTGATCCCTGTTTTTATCGAAACATTCTCCAACGTCCATGGGTACTCAGTGTCTGCTTGAATACAGTTAGTCATCTTATTTATGAGCTTTACAGACGATAAAATGTTCGCTTTATCGAACTCACTACAACTGCTTAAAAAAGACGTAAGTGCGAAGACGCTGATTGAGTGAACCATACATGACGAAACGTCAGACAAACAATATTCAATCGAAGAGTCGAAGTAGTCATTTGTATTAAATAACTTCTCTTGATCATCTCCCGTTCCAAAATCGAAGAAGTAATAATTATCTACAATGACTCTTAGCATTTCTTCTGTGTAAGTGAAGCGTTCAACTTCTATTTCTTTTTCCTTATTGATTGGTCTAAGTGAGACCCAACATTTAGAGTGCGCGGGAACATAAATAATGTCCCTTCCTTTAATCTGTATCATTCGTCCACTCACACTAACAAAGCCTATCGCATTGGACACCCTGACTAATAAATGCCGAGAGACGTATGCTTCTATTAATAACTGTGGACTTTGATATTTGAGCGCTTTAAATGTAACTTTTTTCATAGGAATATAAACAAGTCTACGCGGACAAAACTGTTTCGAATCGAGGTGTTTCCTTTATCTCTCTAAAGTTCAATAAATCGAGAGTTTCAGAGAGTGAGAGCGGGTAATAATAGTTGTAACCTTGATGAAAGACCTCAGGATGAAGAAATGCAACTCGTTGAGAGGATGTTTCTACACCTTCTACAATGATCTTCTTGCTATGGAATTTAAGTAAAGGAATCAGCATTCCGATCATGGTCAAGCCATCTTGGTATAGCAAGTAACTCTTATCGAGTTTTATTGCATCCCAATCAATGCATTGCAACGCAGAGGTTTTGAGCTTCTCATCATGATGATAGTCGTCCAACCAGAATTGGTGTCCTTGTTTTTTGAGTTTAACGATGTTTCTTTTGGCAGCGTTGACCTCTTTAATACTTTCTATCTTCGTCACTTCGATGATGATGGGATTTTCAGTATTTTCTATGACTTCATCAACGAAGGATGAATCAAGTAAACAACTAAGAGGTAGGTTGAGTGATATATTTAGGTTAAACTGAGATAAATTTTCATTTAAGAATCTGATTTGACATAGAAAAATCTTTTTTATGAACTCATCATTGATATATTCAAAAAACTCCTCGCTATTCAACCTCTCCCCACTTGAATTAACTAAATGAGACAGCACTTCATAACCGTGAATCTTATAGTTCTTTGGATCTACGATTGGCTGAAGCTTGAACTCAAGGCTGACAAAATTTTGATTATTCCAGAAAACACTAACAATATTATTGTCAATTGATATTTCTTCTATTTTTATAGTCATCTGTTTTTATTCCTTAGGCAAACGTTTTTATAAAATACTAGATGACAGAATCACGTCAAAGAAATTATTTTAAAGATCCCAATAATATCTTTTTAAGATATTTTGTCAGAATTATGACGCCATCTCTATAGCGTCAGTGAAATCTAATTACCCACTAATATATATAATACTAATATTTTCATCTAACTCTTAATGGGCATGGTTTTTTATGCGGATTTTAATGGTTGGCTTTATTATTAAATAATAAAGCCAATTGCTTGAAGTGATAAAAGTGTCAATAAGTGAGCTTTTAACGAAAGTTTAAAAGGGAGGGAATAGGCGGTGAACTATCTCATTGATAGAAGATCGCTAGCCATATTGTCTCTTGCTCTGGGTCGGTCCAACTTACTCGATGCTTCGTGTGCGCTGGAATGTTGACGTGATCGCCCGCTTCCAAACGCTTCTTCGTGCCGTCCTCATAAGTCAGTTCACCTACGCCTTTTAGCACCAATACCCACTCATGGTCTTCTTGATCGTACCATTCGCCTTCTGGCGTCGTTTGCCCCTTCGATACAATACGCTCGATTCGGAGCTGTCTGTGTGTGAGTAAATCTTCAAATACCTCTTCACTCAAATCACAAGGTAGGTCTTTTAAAAGGTTCATAATGTTTCCTAAATAACGATCAGGCCAAATGGCGAGAGCAATTGTTCTTGTTGCCAGTCGCAAATCTTAACACCGTATAAAGAGACGCGGCGGATGTCCAAACCCTCTAAATCAACATGGGTCAGGTCGCTTTCTTCTATATTAAAGCTGCCCCATTGTTCAGGGCTGAATTCTCCACGTGATAGATCCGCACCTTTAAAGCTTGCACCCATCAAGTTGGCACCATTCCATCGGTTCTCAAATAGATCGCATTTCTCTAGCAGTGCGCGCTCAAAATTAGTGTAAGCCAAGTTGCAACCCGTAATGTAGGCGATACAAAAGAACACAGTATTGCTGACGCGATTAGCGAAATTAGCACTTTGAAAGTTTGCACCCTTCAAATCGCATTTACGTAACTCAATGCCGACGCAGTCTGCGCCATTAAACTGAGACATCGCTAACATGCAGTTGCTAAAACTGGCATCTTTAAGTTTGGCATAGCGAAAGGTACAGCCTTCAATGTCGCTTGGTTGGATAAAGCGGCAATCAATAAACTTCACATCACTGAGATCGGCGTGGTCAAAATTGCATTGATAAAAGCGGCAATTTTGAAAAGTGGTGTTTTGCAAATCGTGATGCGAAAAGTCTTCCTGTTGGAAAGCGAGATCGGTCTTAATCATGGCTTTTTATCTTTTCCTTACTTGGTTAGATGCAGACTATCACTCTAAGTAACTGATTTTCCAGAAATATAACTTCTTGTATTTCAGTGGTTTACAGACCCCGAAAATCGCCAATTTAAGCGGTCAAACGGGCTGTTTAAAGTCGATGTTTTGTAAAAATAATCCGAGCATATCGAGAAAAAAGTTTTGTTGAGCACAGAGGCTTACAGAAGAATTGAAATGAGAACTGCGACGTACTCTTCTCACACGCACAGTTTGCATTACAGAATTGTATCCTATTTGCATAATTTGTTGATCAAATTGGCGTTTTTGTATACGGAAAAGCTATATTTTTCACAAATTGATTTCCATCAAAATAGTAGGGTTTCTATATGCTATTTTGCGCGCAGCTCAAGAAAATAGTGATACTCGCGTGCTTCAAGGTTTTGGATTGATAACAGAACCGTCCGAAAAGGACGAGCATAGCGGAGTACAAAAGAAACAAAGCCCTACAAAAGGAAATAACAATGAAAAAAACAATCTGCAGTTTAGCAGTGGTTGCTGCGTTAGTGTCTCCAAGTGTTTTTGCTCACAGTGAAGGTGACTTCATTCTACGTGTTGGTGCGGCATCGGTTGTACCAAACGACAGCAGTGACAAGATCCTAGGTTCTCAAGAAGAGTTAAAAGTAGATTCAAACACTCAACTGGGTTTGACGTTTGGTTACATGTTTACTGACAACATCAGCCTGGAGATTCTAGCGGCAACACCATTTAGTCACGATATCTCGACTGATCTTCTTGGTCTTGGTGATATCGCAGATACTAAACACCTACCACCAACAGTGATGCTGCAATACTACTTTGGTGATTCGCAAAGCAAGTTCCGCCCATACGTAGGTGCGGGTTTAAACTACACCATGTTCTTTGATGAGGGCTTTAACGGTAAAGCCAAAGATGTAGGTCTTACTGATCTAAAATTGGATGACTCATTTGGCCTGGCTGCCAATGTAGGTGTCGATTACATGATCAATGAAAGCTGGTTCCTAAACGCATCCGCTTGGTATGCAAATATCGAGACCGAAGCGACTTATAAATTTAATGGCGCAGCACAAAAGACTGACGTAAAGATCAACCCTTGGGTATTCATGATCAGCGGTGGTTACAAGTTCTAAGAAAAAGCAGTAGCAAAAGAACAATAAGATTATTGGCATGACTTTTAGGGGCAGTTGCGGGGATTGCCCCTCTTTTTTATCTATTCTTTCTGGTTTTCTTTGCCTTCCCTATACCTCTTCTCTCTCCCCATATGACTACGATAGTGGTGCACTACTTTGGTATTTGTAAACACGTGACCAAAAAGATGAATTTTCTGTTAATTCTCGGTTGCTGAGAAAAGCGCAAAATTACCATAGCTAGGTTTTGAAATTGTTCTGATAAATTCGATTGGAAGTGTTCGGTTAATTATTAATCGAACGCTGAAATAAAAATTACAAAATGAAGCTAAGGACTGGCTGACTAAGGAAAATCACTCATGAAGTGCGAAATTTTCACACGAGTATTTTCCGGTTTTGCTGTCTTTAGCTGAGAAAAATGTCTTTATTTTTCAATCGATAGACAGGAAGAACCTAAAATGAAAGGAACCACACTCATTGCAGTATTTGCTTCGGCAGTCTCGCTGTTCTCATACAGTGAGAAAATAAGTGCGGCAGAGAAATTTATTACTATCGGCACCGGTGGTCAAACGGGCGTTTATTACGTTGCTGGACAGTCGATCTGTCGTTTCGTAAACCGTGGCGCAGCAGACCACAGCATTAAGTGTAATGCTCCGGCCAGTGGGGGTGGCGTGGCAAACGTAAATGGTTTGCGCAGTGGTGAATACAACTTCGGTATCATGCAGTCAGACCATCAATACAAAGCCTTAGAAGGCGTGGCTCCTTTCCAAAATAACCAACCAATGACGGATATTCGTGCCGTTTTCTCCCTACAAAGTGAAGTGTTCACGATTCTTGCGCGCAAAGACGCGGGCATCACCAGTTTCGACGATTTGAAAGGCAAGCGCGTCAACATCGGTAACCCTGGTTCTGGTCAACGCGATACGTTTGAACAAGTGATGCAAGCAAAAGGCTGGTCGCAAGATGTGTTCAGTTTGGTATCGGATCTGAAGCCAGCAGAACAAGCTTCCGCAATGAGTGACAATAACATCGATGCAATGAGCTACTTCGTCGGTCACCCAAACGGCGCGATTCAGGAAGCATCAACCACCACCGATGCTGTGCTAGTACCAGTGACTGGTCCTGAAATCGACAAGCTACTTGCTGAGCGTGCGTACTTCACCAAAGCAACTATTCCGGGCGGAATGTACCGTGGCAACCCGAACGATACTCAATCTATCGGCGGTAAAGCGGTACTTTCAACCACAGCAGAGACGGACCCTGAGTTAGTGTATCAACTGACGAAATCTGTGTTCGATAACCTAGACCGCTTCAAACGCCTGCACCCAGCATTTAAAGACCTGAAAGAATCAGAAATGATTGAGGTGGGTCTGTCTGCGCCACTGCATGAAGGTGCGGTTCGCTACTACAAAGAGCGCGGCTGGTTGTAACTCTTAACACCTTCGATTTTTAGCAAGCGCTGCGATGGATTCTCAGCGCTTGCTTCTCTGTTGTTTGTGAGAAAATTATGGATAAGACGATCTCCACGTCCCATGCTGACATGCATCCGAATGAGCTGTCGGCAGAAGAACTGATTGCCCAAGATGTGGGTGCTCGCCTGCCAACCGGAATCATGGAAAAGCTGATTGCGGGTTTGGCGTTACTGTGGTCTTTGTTTCAACTTTGGATAGCGTCTCCGCTCCCATTTATTGTCGGTTTCGGCGTGATGAATGACACCGAAACGCGCGCCATTCACCTTGGTTTTGCCCTGGTGCTTGCCTTCCTCGTTTTCCCCGCTTTTAAGCGCTCTCCACGCGATCGTGTTCCTGCCTTCGACATCATGTTGGGTTTGATTGCTTGTACCTCTTCGCTGTACTTATTTGTTATGTACGAAGCACTAGCACAACGTCCGGGCAGCTTAACCACTGAAGACTTTATTACCGCATTGATCGGCTTGCCTTTGCTTTTAGAAGCCGCGCGTCGAGTGCTTGGTCCTGCTTTGCCGGTGATTGCGTTGGTGTTTATCGGCTACAGCTTAGCTGGTCCGTATATGCCGGGTTTATTGTCCCATCGCGGTGTTCAGTTGGATGCACTGGCTAACCACCAGTGGATCACCACGGAGGGTGTGTTTGGTATTGCGCTTGGCGTATCGACCAGCTTTGTTTTCTTGTTTGTTCTTTTTGGTGCGTTATTGGAACGCGCTGGAGCAGGGCACTACTTCATTCAATTGGCATTTAGCATGTTGGGGCACCTGCGTGGTGGTCCTGCAAAAGCAGCCGTCGTTGCTTCGGGCTTAACGGGTTTGATTTCGGGATCGTCGATCGCCAACGTGGTAACCACGGGGACGTTCACTATTCCTATGATGCGCAAAGTTGGCTTCTCTCCTGAGAAAGCGGGAGCAGTCGAAGTGGCATCATCGGTGAACGGGCAAATCATGCCTCCTGTTATGGGAGCCGCAGCGTTTTTGATGGTGGAATACGTCGGCATTCCTTATGTTGAGATCATCAAACACGCCTTCTTACCTGCCGCAATTTCTTACATCGCACTGCTTTATATTGTCCATCTAGAAGCGCTCAAGTTGGGCATGCAGCCAATTGATGCCGCACGCTCAAAACCTTGGCTAGCGAGACTCACGGGATTTGCATTTGGCGCGGCGTTGATTTCTGGATTGTCGATGGCAGTCTACTACGGTTTAGGATGGTTGAAGCCAGTATTGGGTGACTTTGTATTACCTGGGATGGCGTTAATTCTGGCTACGGTTTACTTGGCACTGCTAAAAGTCGCCGCAAGTAATGAGCCGCTACCAGAAGAAGATCCAGATGCTCCACTAGAACAGTTACCAAATACACGCGCAGTCTTACTCTCTGGCTTGCATTACCTACTGCCTGTGGTGGTTTTGGTGTGGTGTTTGATGGTCGAGCGTCTGTCTCCGGGGTTGTCTGCTTTTTGGGGTAGTGTGATTCTGGTGGTGATCGTTTTGACTCAGCGTCCTCTTTTGAGTTGGATGCGTAAAGATGGCAAACACGATTATGGCAACTTCAAAGACGGCTGTATCGACTTGCGTGAAGGCTTGATTGCTGGTGCGCGCAATATGATCGGCATTGGCATCGCGACCGCCACCGCAGGCGTAATTGTTGGTGCGGTATCGCAAACGGGGGTTGGCTTAGTATTGGCTGATTTGGTTGAGATGCTGTCTATGGGTAACTTGCTGTTAATGCTGATGCTCACGGCGGTATTGAGCCTGATTCTAGGCATGGGCTTGCCAACGACGGCGAACTACATCGTGGTATCGAGCTTGTTGGCGCCTGTTATCGTTACGCTGGGTCAACAACACGGCTTGATAGTGCCGTTGATTGCGGTGCACTTGTTCGTGTTCTACTTCGGTATCATGGCGGACGTAACACCGCCAGTAGGTCTGGCGTCTTTTGCTGCAGCTGCGGTGTCGAAAGGCGATCCGATCAAGACGGGCTTAACCGCGTTTTACTACAGTTTGAGAACCGCGGCTTTGCCGTTCTTGTTTATCTTCAATACGGATTTGTTGTTGATTGACGTGGATTGGGCGCACGGTATCGTCATCTTTGTTATCTCTACTATTGCGATGTTGATATTCGCTGCTGCGACGCAAGGTTGGTTCCTGACTCGTAATCGTTGGTACGAAGGCGTGTTGTTGTTGCTCGTAGCATTTACCTTGTTTCGCCCAGGGTTCTGGATCGACATGGTGGTGGATCCGTACCAATCGAGCAATCCTGCCCAACTGGCACAAACGCTTGAACCGCTTGAAGAGGGCGGTGTACTCAGAATGCGAATCAGCGGTGAAGATGCGGTAGGTAAGATGCGTGAATTCTCGGTGCTGCTTTCGGTTCCTGAAGGGGAAACCGGACAAGATAAGCTGGACGCACTTGGCATAGCGACTTATCAGCAAGATGAACAAACTCTGATTGATATCGTTAGTTTTGCTAGCCCAGCAGAGGCGGCAGGATTGCAGTTCGACCAACAGATTGTCGATGTGCGTGTGCCAGTTGAGCGTTATCGCAAAGAGTGGATGTGGATTCCAGCAATGTTCTTGTTTGGTGTTGTGATTTGGCTACAACGTCGACGTGTGGCAATGCAGAACGACACAGCATGTTGATAGTTAAAGAAAAATAACCTAATAGCCCCGTTAGAGCCAAGACTGACGGGGCTTTTTTCTGTCTGAAATATTCATCATTTTTATTTTCAATGTCGCGGAATTATTAGCGCATTCTATACTTTATGTTTGATTACTTTGTGCATCATTTGAACAAATGATCAACGCTCAAAATCGGATCTTAACCTTTCAGATCATCTTGTTGTTCGAAAGCGGAAAAATCCTACACTGATCACATAATTGAACACTTGGACAATATAAATGAGCGACGATATCGCGAAGAAATCCTCTTCGAAATCTAAAATGACCAAAATCCTTTTCCTACTCGTTTGTGCAATCGCCTTTGGTGCGATGTACTGGTCTTGGCAATATTCCGACAGTCACCCGAGTACGGAAGATGCGTATGTAAGAGCCAAAATCCTATCTGTCGCTCCACAGGTTCAGGGTCAGGTGGTATCAGTAGAAGCGAAAGATTTCCAAGTCATCAACAAAGGTGACTTACTGCTTAAGATTGATTCTCGCCCTTACTTATTAGCAGTGAAACAAGCGAAAGCCGCTTATCAGTTGGCCGTTCAACAACACGATGTGGCAGACAAACAAGTGACCGAAGCCGTGGCTGGTTTGGATGCGGCGCGTTCTAACTTGACTGAAGCGCAAGTGGAGTACAAACGTACCGATTCTCTTGTGAAACGTAAGTTAGCGTCTGACCAAGACCTTGATACGGCGAAAAACAAACTCGCTAACGCGCAAGCTGGTCTAGAGCAAGCGCGAGCAACAGTTGAAAAAGCAATCGCAAACCGTGGTGAAGAAGGTGCAGAAGCGGCGGTTGTTCAACAAGCAGCAGCGCAACTTGCACAAGCTGAATTGAACCTGAGCTACACCGACATCACTTCTCCAGTCGATGGCATTGCAGGTGAAATCAACACTCATACGGGTTCGGTTGTCAGTATCGGTCAAACACTATTCCCTGTGATCATCAAAGACAGCTACTGGGTGCGCGCGAATTTCAAAGAGACTGACTTAACTCACATCAAAGCAGGTATGCACGCTGAAGTCGTGATCGACATGTACCCAGATGTGGTTTGGGATGCAAAAGTGGAGCAGTTATCGCCTGCAAGTGGTACCTCTTTCTCATTGATGCCACCAGAAAACGCAACCGGTAACTGGGTGAAAATTAAACAACGCTTCCCTGTGCGTTTAACTTTAGAGGTACCTGAAGGTGCGCCACAGTTGCGTGTGGGTGCGAGTTCTGAAGTCACTGTTGATCTAAAAAGTAACGCACAATGAGTAACGAAATTACGGCAGATAAACGGGGTATCGCCACCGTCGCCGTGATGCTTTCTGCCATCATGGTGCTGATAGATATGACCGTTGCCAACGTGTCGCTTTCGCACATGATGGGCGCACTAGGCGCAACGGCAGACCAAATCACTTGGGTGCTGACTGGCTACAGCATGGCAGAAGCGATCTTCATTCCGATGACCAGTTTTTGGGTATCGCGCTTTGGTGAACGCAAAGTCATGCTGGTGGCGGTGATTGGTTTTGTCATTGCGAGTGCCTTCTGTGGACAAGCCAGCTCGCTCGAAGAGATGGTGGTATTTCGTATCATTCAAGGTGCGTTTGGTGCTTCGGTTATTCCACTGGCGCAATCCACATTGGTTCAGATTTACCCTTCTGAGCAAAAAGGCAAGGCGATGGCGATCTTCTCTATCGGTATCTTGCTAGGTCCTATCTTAGGTCCGGTGGTGGGCGGTGTGATTACCGATAACATCAATTGGCGTTGGATTTTCTACGTTAATTTACCATTTGGCTTGGTGTGTACCGCGCTGATTTATCGCTACATCCACATCAGCAACAAGTCGAAACCAAACTTCGACTGGTGGATCATTGGCTATATGGCGCTCGGTGTAGGTGCGTTGCAGTTCGTGCTCGATAAAGGGAACGATGAAGACTGGTTTAACTCACGCATCATTCAAACCGCTGCACTGCTAGCGATAATGGGCTTAGTCATGTGGATCTACCGCAGCTGGAAGACTAAGAGTCCAATTGCGCCGCTGTGGCTCCTCAAAGACAGAAACCTCATGGTCTCGTCCTTGATGATAGCGGTCGTTTCGATGGCGATGTTTGGCTTGACCACTCAACAGCCTATGCTGCTTGAGAGCTTGTTGAACTATCCAGTATCGACCACAGGTATGTTGATGGCACCACGAGGGTTAGCGTCCGCCTGTATGTTAATTTTGGTCATCATCATCAACCCGCAATTTGATCCAAGGTTGAAGATTGTATTTGGTTTAACCTGTATTGGTATTGGCAGTTATTTTATGACCCTATACTCGACAGAAATTGACACTTTCTGGATCGTGATGCCAAGTATGATTCAAGGTATGGGCTTAGGTTTGACTTTCTCGACTTTGTCGACGCTGGCTTACATGACGTTACCAAAAGAACAGTCAGTAGCAGGGGCAAGTATTTTTAACTTGTTCCGAACCATTGGTAGCTCATTTGGTATTTCTATCGCTACCACATACCAGTACCGTGATGGACAACAGCAATGGCACGCTTTGGGTGAAGGTTTCAATCCTTACAATCCTGTGTTGCATGATTGGGCTGCTAAGCAAGGATTGTCGATTACTGATCCTGCTGCATTGGAGCAGTACCAAAGCATGCTCCATCAGCAATCGCAAATGGTCGCGTTTGTGCACACCTTCCAGTTGGTCGGGGTGATGTTCGTGATCATGATGCCGATGCTGGTATTTATCCGTTCAAAGTAAACCTCTAAACATAAACTAAAGCGCCCTTAACTCAGCCAGTTAAGGGCGCTTTTTTACATCTGATTCTTAGGTGCTTAGGAGTTAATATCGGACAATCAACCGAAGGTGACTTTACTGAAATGCGGATTGTCTTTGAGTGCTTTCATCGCGACTAACTGTTCGGTTGGAAACGAAATGCGTTCACTTTCAATATCCAAAAATAAGCATTCTTGGCGTTCCATATCATAACCAGTATCGAACGCGCTACCTTGGTGCTTCTCACCGTTCTTGAGCGTAATTTCTACGGGTAGCTTAAACATACAGGCGATTTCAATAAAATCGTATTGGCTGCAGGTCACCATAATTTTTCTCCTTTTCTGTTCTTTATCAAGACCGACTAAGAACAGGAATCCTTCTCTGAAACCTAATCTTCATCTTACGCCCTATTTTGGTCATGAAAAAGACACACAAGCAGGCTTAACTAAAACCATAGTTTAGTGAACAAGACGTAGATAGGACATGTCTGAAACGACACTTAAAAACACGTACTTGGCTCGTGAGCGCGCAACGCAATCACTGATTACTCCTCATACTTACTACGCGCAGTTGGCGCATCGCATCAACCACTCAGCTCAATTTGAAAATGGACGCGTCAAAGATAAGATGCCAAACGTGCCAAGCCCTCAGTCATTTTGGCAAGTGTGTTGGGCTTACATGGGCGGGCGTTCGCCGCTCAGTCCTGATAAGCAACTGCCTTATTCAGTGATAGAGCCCACGCGGTTTTTAGAGCGACAACAAGCGATGCGAGTCACTTGGCTGGGGCATTCCTCTTTGATGATTGAGACCGATGGTGTGCGCATCCTGACTGACCCTGTGTTCGACTACGCGTCGCCGTTGATTGCGAAGGCGTGGTTTGAGCGCAATATTCCCAATACATCAGTTCGCGACAGCTTGCCGACTCCCGATGTCATCCTGATCTCTCATGATCATTACGATCACCTCGAAGCATCGACTATACGTTATTACTCTGATAGATCTGTAACATTTTACGTGCCACTAGGTGTCGGTAAGCATTTGATTCGTTGGGGCGTTAGACCGGATAACGTAGTGGAATTCGATTGGTGGGAGAGCGTTCAGTACGCCAACGTCGAGTTGATTTGCACGCCCGCTAACCATAATTCAGGTAGAACTTATCTGGATAAGAATGCCACTTTGTGGGCGTCTTGGGTGGTGAAAGGACAACAAGAGACGCTTTATTTCAGCGGGGACACTGCTTACGACAATCACTTTGTACAAATCGCTCAGCGCTGCGGACCGATAGACATTGCTTGTCTGGAAGTCGCGGCAGATGTGAAAGGCAATCAAGGTTATCCGGTAGAGAATTGGGGGCACATGCAAGCCCATCACACAGTGCAAGCTTTTAAAGATCTGCAAGCAAAGAAGCTGTTGCCAGTACACTGGGCAACGTATGAGTTGTTTACTCATAAATGGGATGAGCCGATTGAGGATTTGATAGCACATTGCCAAGTGGATCACATTGAGTTACTTACCCCTATGGCAGGCGAGAGTTTTTATGTCGCGCAACAATATAAAAACAACGCATGGTGGCAGGTGGAAAAATTATGTGAGCAAGCTAGAAAAATAAGGGTATAATATGACGACGCTTCAATAATATCCCTACCAATTTAACCAACTTTCTTGGTCCTTATAACAAGCTTTTTACTGGTCATCGAATCAATAAATTACCAGCAAGTCACCGTTTTTCTGTGATCTCTCACGTGACTAATTTTCTAAGTGCAACTTTTTGATACTCACCACCTAAAAATTTAATCTTTAAAAAGAAAACTTTTACTAAAAAACTAGGTGAACTTAATTTTACGCATCAAAACAATTATACTCATCGCATACTGATAAGGCTTGCAATAACTGGTTAAAGCTTAATCTTGGTGGGTAAAAATTGATCGGTTAATGCTTGGTAAAAAGTCTCATCATTGAAACATATTTAATAGATAGAAATTGCTGGAAATATTTGGAACCGGCATCACAAGAGTAGGGATTTCTTGAATATATCATCAGGGATGCTGACAAAAATAAAATAGGCATTGTTCGATGAATAATTCTGCAACGTATTTACTTGCTGCTTTGCGAGAAAAAATTAAAGAGAAGGGTATTTGTTATTCTGACCTCTCTATTGGAATGGGAATTCCTCTATCAACGATTAAAAGGCAGTTGCATAACACGTCTTTAGGGTTGGATAAAATACTCTCGTATGCCACTCATTTAGATACCGACTTAGTCGAATTGTCCATGCGTGGTAAACAGCTGCAACAAGAAAATGAGCAATTTATCACCGACACTAACAGTGAAATATTTCACCAGTATCCGTACCTATTTGATTTTTTGTATTTATTACGTCGGAAGGAATGGTCTCCGCAAGATATTGCGAGCAAATACCAATTGACCCATACCTCGATCACGCTTTATTTCCGCGCGTTGGAAATGATGGATTACATCGAGCTAAAAGGTGATGACCAATACCGTTTTAAAGACCAAGGTCGCTTTATTTTCGAAGAAGGTTCTAAGCTCGATACTTTGTTTGCTAAGCGCTTTCGAGATGAAGTGTTTAGCCATGATGTGAGACCACCGATTTGCATGGGACGCATTGCTATCACTGAAGAACAGGAAGAGAAACTGGCGAACGAGGTGTACAACAAACTGATAGAATTTGATGTGCAAAACAAGAGCGGAGAAGGCAGTAAGCGACTCCGAAACGTCTTGATGACTTACACTCCGGGCAATCAGATATTCCTTTCGGATACGATTCCGAATATTGACGGTGAATTATTAAAAGCCATCTCAATGGCGAATGAAAAATAGTGACTATTTAATCACAAAATAAAGAATTTATATTAAGTGGATGTGTTTGATAATGAATGTATCAAAGACCCACTATTATCCAAAATTAATGACCTGTTATTTAAATAGGTCAAACGAAGAAGAGACAAATTAACCGATCTCTTCTCAAATCCAAAAGTGAAATAAATAAGGCTGAATCTTCATCATCGAAACTCGGCAGGGCATGTCTCGACCTTTTTTCGCCTGATCAGGACCAAAAGCCAATAAATGAGGGATATAACATGCACTTTAAGACTTCTTTATGTGCGATTGCTGTCGGGGTTGCTCTAACACTAAGTGGATGCAACAGTAGTGATAATGACTCTAACGTGGATGCGCCATTGAAAGCGGCTGAATTCCATAACACCATCAACCGTGCGGGTGTGCCAGTGGCACTGCGTGATCTTCATGGTGGTCACCTTCGCTACATTCCTATGTTCGATAACGGCTCGTGGCATGGTCACACACTAGACACTAAAGGTGGTGAAATCACCTTAGGTGGTACAGCGTTACTAACCGAAGAGTATGTGTCATTCATGGCTGCACGTTTTGACCGTTTGGCACTAACGGTTGATGGTCAACCTATGCCACTCAAATTGACAGAAGCTTACTCACAACCTGGCGCATTGATTCAAAAATACACGGGCGATAACGGCATCACCGCCGAACTTGAAATGCGCTTTGTGACAGACCGTACTTCTCTTGTTAAAACCACCATCAAGAACCCGAACAAGCTGGCTATTCAAGGCGAATGGGACGGCGAGTTAATGCAAGATTATCGCGCGGATGATGGTCAGCTATACAAGAACGATGACAGTACAGTTCGCAGCGTTGAAGAAGCTTACCCTACCTATTCTCGTGCTATCACAGCCACCGATAGCGGTGTAGAAGTATCTTTTGGTGCAGTTCGTGACTCATGGTCTCTACTGACTTCGGGGGATTCGAAATTCGAAGTGACACGCTCTATCAAGCCAGAAACTTCAACCATCAGTGATGACAAAAAAGGTTTTGTACAAACCGCGTCCTTAGGTAACGGCGAAGAAATCACACTGTACACGGCTTACACTCACGTGCAAAACACCAAAGAGCAAGCTTCTGAGTTTGCTAAATTGGACGATGTGATGGCAGACCCGAACGGTTACATGCACAAATCGGCAATGCGCTGGGAAGAATACCTAGAAAAAGGTCTAACGAATGACGCGGCTTCTAAAGAACATGAATTCGTTGCAGTAAAGGCGATGGAAACGCTCAGTGCGAACTGGCGTGGTGCTGCTGGCGCGATTGACCACGACACCGTAACACCTTCTGTTACCGCGCCGTACTTCTCTGGCAACATGACTTGGCCGTGGGATACGTGGAAACAAGCGTACGCGATGTCTCATTTCAACCCAGACGTTGCGATGGAAAACATTCGCACGGTATTCCAATACCAAGTTAAGTCTGACGACCCTGTGCGTCCATGGGATGAAGGCTACTTGCTTGATGTGGTGACATACAATTTACCGGCTGAACGTTGGCAAGGTATGTCTGCGGAATACAAAAAAGTCTTCCCACTGGCAACAGACGGTTTGAACTGGAACGAACGTAACACCAAACCATCTCTTGCGGCATGGGCAGTATGGGAAGTGTATACCGCACTAAAAGACGAACATAATCGTCCGGAAGAAGCGAAACAGTGGTTAGAAGAGATGTATCCGAAGCTCGTTGCATTCCACGATTGGTGGTTACGTGCTCGCGATACCAACAAGAACGGCATTCCGGAATACGGTGCAGCGAAAGACCCAATTCACACCGTATTTGAAGATGACGTGAATGATGGATCTTGGGGACCAGATGCGTCTGTAGACGACATGAAATTCCAGTACAAAGACGAAGCAAATGGTGACAAGTGGATCAAAGAGACGGGAATCGAGAAATACAATGAGTTGCTGACTTCTGGTGATTACACGGCGATGAGCATTCCGGCAAAAGTGGCTGCTGGTTGGGAATCAGGGCGCGATAACGCGGGTGTGTTTGGCTTTATCGATACCATCGATGACTTGCAAGGTAAGTCTGATCTACCAACGCAAGAAGAAGCAGAAGTGATTGACCAAATGGGTCGCTACGCTCACAACACCAATGGTTTCGACAACACGTACAATATGGTGATGGGTGCACAAGGCTCGGAGATCACTTACCGTGATACTTCAGCTGCGAACATGGACAAACTGGCTCAGGCGAAGAAAGACTGGGAAGTGAAGTTCAACGAGAACACCAATGACGAGAACAAGTTGTCAGGTTACTCGCTCATGCAAGAGTCGGTAGACCAAGCCTCTTACTGGTACTCAGATAACCTGTACCTATCGCAAATTGCAGACGTTCTGGGTAAAGCGGAGAAAGCTGCTGAGTTTAAAGCGAAAGCGGATGACACCAAAGAGTACATCAACCGTTGTATGTTCGATGAAGCGACAGGGTTCTACTACGATATCGAAGTGGTACCTGGAGGTTTGAGTAACCAATGTGCGGGTCCAACTCTAGTCAAACGCGGCATGGGTCCTGAAGGTTGGTCACCATTGTTCAACAACGCGGCGACACAAGAGCATGCTGATAAAGTGGTGAAGAACATGCTTGATACCAGCAAGTTTAACTCGCCGAAGATCCCGTTAGGTACCGCATCAATGGATAACCCAGCTTACGGTCCAGACATTTACTGGCGTGGTCGTGTGTGGCTCGATCAGTTCTACTTCGGTGTTCGTGGTATGGACAACTACGGCTACGGCGTGGAAGCTCGTCAGATGGTCGATAAGTTATTCAAGAACGCTCAAGGTCTAACGGAAGCAACGCCAATTCAGGAAAACTACAACCCAGAAACTGGTGCAGTACAAGGTGCAAATAACTTCTCATGGAGTGCTGCCCACCTCTACATGTTGTACAACGGTTTTGTGGGCAAATAAGTTGACAACGTAAAGCATTAAGCGTTGTAGATGACCCCCCTAGCATCTACAACCGCTTAACCCCTTCAAATTAGGCTCAATAAGATCAAACCGGACAGTGAAAGCTGTCCGGTTTTTGTAGAGCTAAAACACTAATTTTCCGCTGTTTTTGAAAAGTTGTTTGCCATAGAAATTGCGCTACAGAGAGATTTTTCTTTAAATATTGGTAAGTTAGTTGTCCGCATTTCATTCTGTCGATTTGCAATAGATAACATTTATAAAATGATCGTTTAACCATGCTGTAACAATGCATATGCTGCAAGTATTAGTGAGGTCATTTACATTCATGCAAAAGCATTAGAGTAACCCTAAATCTCGCCGCTGTTCAGCCGCTCCGAGCCAAAATCATTCCAACACTCTACTCTGCCGCCTGAATTTTCCTCACCTTGAAGAGCGTATTGATAAATACCTCACTTTCTACGTTGTCAGCATGACGTGTTGCGTTGCAGCACCATCAAGGAAGGTGACATGAATTGTTTACAGACCAGCCTTTATAATTTGTTAGAAGATAATAACTTTGTGCCCTCTAATGAGTACAAAGCCTCTATTGCAAGCTACCTTTATTCGGATTCTTCCCTTACACCAAAAGCGATGAATGAGCTCACTCAAGAGATTTTTCAGAGTAAGCAAACCATGGCGTATTACCTGTTGCACAACGCCATCAATGAGGAAGAGGGCGCAGAGCGGCTCAAGATGATTGCCAATCGTTATGCGCAAGGGGAGATGAAGCAGCAAATCATGCACCATTGTCAAAACGACTTAAATCACTCCGCTATGTATGCCAGCTTAATCCCGTTGACGGGATACCAAACTGAGGTATACCAAGAAGCCAAGTCGAGTGATTTCAATTTTAACAACGTTAGCAACTTCTACGACGATATTAAAATTCACCTTTTCCGCGCGCATTCTGTTGAAATCCGTTCATGGTGTTTGCTGGTCGCGCAGCTTAGTTTTATTGATCAATCTGATGTGCCTTACCTGAAAGAGATGCGCCCAACCATTCAAAAAATACTGGATGATGAGGTGAAGCAGGTCTCTTATACGGCTCAGCACGTCAGCCAGTGGCTGGAAGAGGACCCGTCTTTGTGTCAGGTGTTCACCCAGTGTATGAACCACACTTACCGAGAGACATGGGACTATCTAGCCTCAATGGCTGAGTTCATGCGCGATAGTGCGCCGTATTTTATGGTTTAAGCACATAGCATTAGAAATTTAAGAGAAGCTCAACGTTGTTTGTACTGTGTTGGGCAATAGCCACGCTTCACTTCTGGAGAGCGCAATTTTAGATGTTTGGTTTTCCTGCCGGAGACTCGGTGTCGCCAAAGCTTAAAACTGCTCGGTTGTAAGTGGTGGCGCATTAAGTTAATAACCCCTTTCTCGTCCAAACCAAATTGATGTTGGATGGCTTCAAACGGGGTTCTATCTTCCCATGCCATTTCAATAATTCTTGATAGCATGTCATCGCTAAAGGTCATTCGTTAATCCTGTTCTGCTGTTGGATACACACATACGTAACGCGCAGCGATTGGGATTCATTTAGGGATGTTTCTGGTCGAAAATGGGTGGTTTTCTGGTGCATTATTTCTGTGGTTTCAGCTCGACCACATTGCCTTCTGGATCTTCCAAGTAGACAGAGCGCCCGAAGCCTTGGGCACCATATCTTTCAGCAAACTCTGCAACATGCACATTGTTTTGGCGTAAGTAAGACAGCAGTTCTTTTTCCTCGAAAGGGGCAATTTGCACGCAAAAGTGGTCAAGGTTACGACCGTTTTGACTGGGCGATTTTCCACCTAGCTTTCCGAGTTCGCTATCGACCGTCACCAAATCAATGATCGCCATTCCTGCACGAAGCTGAGTTAACCCCAAGTCTGGTAATTCACGCTCTATTGGGCATCCTAATATATCTCGGTAAAAGTGCAGCATCGCGTCGAGATTGTCTGTTCTTAGTACCACGTGGTCGAGCGCTTTTACTTCAATTGGATTTCTCGGATTTGCCATGACGTTGCCCTTTTTTCCATGATGAGAAAAGTATACGCACTAAACCAGCAAGCTGATCGCCAGAGCCAGCATGACAAAGCCAATGATGAATTCCAAAATCTGCCAAGAACGCGCATGTTTGAAGATCGGGATAAGCAGTTTTGCGCCATAGCCTAGGCTGAAAAAGAATACGAAAGAGGCACAAACAGCACCTATCGCAAACTGCCATTTATGTGGTTCATATTGAGTGGAAATAGAGCCCAGCAACACCACTGTATCAAGATAAACATGCGGGTTTAACCATGTGAATGCCAAGCAAATCAGTGCTGTCTGCCATGTACTTTTTGAGGCATCACCTTCAGGGTTCATTATGTGTTTTTGTGTGAATGCAGAGCGTAGGCTACTGATGCCGTACCAAGTTAAGAACGCTGCGCCAGCGTAACGCGCAATTGTCTCGATCAAAGGAAACTGAGTTACCAAGTAACCGAAACCCGCGACACCAAGAGAAATTAAAATGGCATCAGACAAGGCGCATAAGAAGCACACTAAGAATACATGATGCTGTTTGATGCCTTGTTTTAAAACGAAGGCATTTTGCGCCCCAATAGCCAGAATTAAGGAAATGCCCAGCGTAAAACCAGCAAGATAGGTGGTCATTTTCTCTTCCTTGAATTGTGACCAAATCAGGTTTCAAACCATAACCTTGTCGCCAAATCGCTGCAAGGTCCAGATTAGAGACTTGCCAGAACTGTTCGATGGGGGGATACGTCGTAATTGTGAGAGCCGTGAGCAATTTGCATCGCATATTTACACTAATCTGGTGTTCCCAGTTACAATATGCACGTCCATATGAAAAAGGAAAAAACGATGAAAGCAGTTTGGTTAGCTGCCGGTGCTATGGCACTGAGCGGATGTTCTGCAATGAATTCAGCAAATGATGTATCTCGCCCATCAGCAGAGATGTTTCCAGAAATGGAGAGCATGACAAAACATGTTTTCTATGTAGACCCAGCAAGCAACGAAGCAGATAAGCGCGTAGAGTTGGTGGTTGGTAAAATGATGGAAACAGACTGTAACCGCGTCTCTTTAGGTGGCTCTGTAACGGAGCATACATTGGAAGGTTGGGGTTATACCTACTATCAAGTTGATTCTTCAGCGGGTGGTGCTATCTCAACGTTAATGGCTTGTCCTGAAGATATGGAGAAGGTCGAAACGTTCGTGCAAATGCCGACTCGTGATTTGTACCGTTACAACAGCAAGCTACCAGTCGTGGTTTACGCTCCCGCTGATTTGGATGTCGATATCCGCGTATGGGCTCCTGAAGAGTGATCTTGAAGCCTAGCAAAGCCGCTCTGACTTATAGTGGCTTGTTAGGATTAGCGGGTTGTTCGTCGTCTGCACTTTGCGCCTGAATATTCATATCAAAGGTGATGAAGCCATCTTGGCTGTCAAAGAGGTATCTCAAAGCGCACCCCGCCTCAACAAGTCATTTAATAAGTGAAAGGCTTGGTTCAGTACCAAGCCTTTTTTCTATATCACGCTTTTTCGTCGCTGTGCGACACCGATTACTGTTTTGGAGAGCGGCTGCGAAATGTTTTGGGCGTAAGCCCGGTGTGCTGTTTGAATACCTTCGAAAAATAGCTACCACTTTGATAGCCCAAGTCTAAGGCGATTTTGGTGATGGACTCATTAGGGTTGGCTAAACGTTCTTTGGCAAGGCTGATGCGATAAGCTTGGATCCAGCTTGCGACGCCCATATTGAACTGCTCTCTAAAGGATTGCTTTAGATAACATTCATTCGTCGCGAGTTCTTTAGATAAGCCCGGTATGTTCCAATCAATATGGGGCTGCGTTGCAATGAGATCGCACGCTTGCTCGGCGAGAGACTTAGGCTCTTTGTGCACCATGAGTAACGCAAGCAGCTCTAAGATTTTTCCTCTTAGCCATACTGTTCGGGCTATACCTTGGAAGTCATTGTTCCAAATCGATTTGGCAACGTTAAGAATCTCTCCTGTAAGTGGCATTTGCCAACCTGTTTCATAAAGATCGAAAGGCTTGAATGATGAGCCCCTATTTTGAGGAAGAAGATTTTTAGTCAAGCTATGGTGTAATGGGAAATGAATTCGAATGTTCTCAATTCGACCTCCTTCTCCTAGCTCAATAGGGTTTACAGGTTCAGGCTTCGGCAAAAGGGATGCTATGCATCGAGAAGCAAAAGATGCTGCAGGGTAATCAGGGTATTTTGGGCTGTAGGCGTGGTTAATACCAGCAAAGCTGATATAGAACCCCGCGTCTGCCGGATCATTGAACTGAATGTCCGTTGTTGCTGTACAGTTAACGATGTAGGCATTCACACCATCATCGAGAGCAACAACATCAAACGTTCCATCTACGCCGCCTACTAAGTTTAAGCTCTTCACGATATTACTCATTGTTTCAACCTTCGTCGTTTTCTCGTGAGCATCCCCCTGAGCAATTAATATAAATGATAATAGATATCATTTGTAGAGGTTATTGAACTAAGTCGAGTTCACAGAGAAAGAAGCTCTGGATATACCTAGAGCTTCTTTAACGACAGGGCTTGGTTAGATTTGTGAGATGAGGCTCGCCTTCTCATTTGGTTTTAATACTGGGATTATGAAGATAGCGATGAGGCTAAAAGCGATCATTAACATAAAATGCACTGAATACCCGAAAGCGCCGATCAGTGCCCCGCAAATGATAGCCATCACGATTGCAATGAACATATCCATCGATTGGAAAAGAGAGAAGTTCACACCTGACTGATGTCCGGAGGCAAACCCCATCATTAGAGTATAAAGCGCAACAAATTTAGCCGACGTAATGATGCCATTAACGACAAAGATACCCGCGATTAACCATCCCTGCTCAGCAATATTTAAGTCGTATGCTAAATAGAAGCTAAAAAACACAACTTCAAAGACCATCATTAGTAGTAACACATTGAGTGATAGACTTTTTTTGATTAACCAGCCACCTAGCACTACGCCAATTAAACCGGTAATCACTCCCCCTCCGGCAACCAAAAGACCCAAGTTTTCTAGCTGTATACCGCTGTCGACTAAGAAAGGCATCATCATTGATAATGCCCCTCTCGTTCCGAGCTGCGATACGGTCACAAGGAGCAGTCCAATCCTTACTTCAGGGTTAGAAAATGCAGCTTTAAGGGAGGGAGTGCGAGCTGTTGGCACGCTTTTCTGATTGGCGCCGTGATTCCAGAATAAACAAAGCGTTGGCATACTGAATAATAAAGTCAGAAGAGCCAGACCGAATAATGCGGTTTGCCAATCGAGCAATGAAGTCGCATAGATAAATAATCCACCGCCAAAAACAGCCCCTAGATACGAACCACCAACTTGCATGACGTTGCCTAGGTATCTTCTTTTTGCCTCCAACTGGTCAATCGCCAGACCGTCTGTAGCGATATCAGCGAAGCTGGAAAATAAGCTGATAACCAAAACACCAGCAAACAGGGTCATTCGATTCTCGATCGTTCCAATGACGCAAAGCGCAACGAGTATGGCAATTAAAACTAGCTGAGAACCAAAAATAATGATGGCGTGATTTTGTAAACTCGCTCCCTTTTTGCGTTGCCGTTCGATCCAAGGTGACCACAAAAATTTAGCGACCCAAGGAAGCATTGCAAGGTAGAACAATCCTATTTGGGAGGTATCTATGCCCTCATGTCGCATTATCGCTGGCAAGCCTTGAAGTGTGAACATACTGACTAAGCTTTGGATGGTATAAACGCTCGCCAGAACGGCGAGCAATGGTTTGAGTTTGATTCCTTGAGCGCTAACCATAGGTTTCATTACCACTCGTACTTCGCTTTCACACCAACTTCTCTACCTGTACCGTAATTGCTGTATGTCTGACCATAAGAGAATGCGTAAGTGGTGTAGTCTTTGTCAGTAATATTGTTGCTAAAGAGCGAGATAGACAGAGCTTCGCTATAGTCGTAGTTAATGGATAGATCGACGAGAGTGTACGCACTTTGTGATAGTGAGTTAGCTTCGTTAAAGTAGATTTTAGAGTTATAACGAGCTTGAGAGTTGATCGAAATGTCGCCTTTGATTCCTGTTACTGGTAGGTAATAGTTAAAGCCCAACGTTGCCGTGGTGTCTGGCGCGTAAGGCAGTCGATTCCCTTCAAAGGTACTGTTGTTTGATTCAAATGTTGAACGTCCAAAAGTCCCGGCAGCAGTGATGGTCAGATCATCGGTTGGGTAGAAAGCGAACTCAGCTTCGATACCTTTACTCAGAGCCTCACCCATATTTTTAAGAGTTTGATGCCCTGGAGTACCGGTATATAGTTGAATATCATCCGTTTTAATCCAGTACAATGCGCCACTAAAATCGATTTTTTGATTCGCAAAGTTGGTGCGCCAGCCTAGCTCTCCATTCAGTGATTTTTCCGCGTCATAACCGCTTGCATCTGCATTGCTCAGAGGAACAACGTTGTAGCCCCCCGGTCGGTAACCACTGGTTATGGAAGCGTAAAGTCGAGTGTCCTCATTCGCTTGCCAACCAATTGCAGCTTTTGGTGAAACCGTCGATTCTGTCTGTTCCTTGTTATAAGGATTGATAAACCATGCCGGGTTACCGTTGAAGTCAGAGCTTACTTTTAGGTATGAAGCTCGGACGCCAAGAGTGACATCCCACTGTGGTGCAAACTGGTAGTTTGTCTGCCCAAACAACGCGTACGTGTCATAGTCCAATTTATTTCGTGCGTTATTGGCTGAAACGTCCAAACGGCGATATTCCAAGTAGCCGCCAACTACGTAGCTAAAACGATCGTTGTATTGTTGGTTTAGACGTAGCTCTTGGCTGAACTTGTTTTGATCTTCTTGGTAGTAGCCATAGACATATTCGCGGTCTATCTCGCGTGTTTGATAAGCGGTGATACTTGTGATTTGAGAGGAATCTAAATCGTAACCAAGATTCAGCGCGAAAGTATTAACGTCTCGCTTAAGTTTGGGGATTGGTGCGTCTTTTACACCAGAGTCATGTTCACTCTCAGTGAGGTACCACTCCTCATGACTGTCGAGCTTATCTGCGGCGACTGATAGGGTTGCGCTAAGTTTTGAGTCATTTGGTAAGTAGTGAAAGCGAACTTTTAATGCTTGCTCATCTGCATCGTTTGCGTCTTTTTTCCCGCTGGTGGCGTGTTTAATATCACCTTCATCGTAGACATATCTAGCGGCAATATCCGCTGAAATGGAGTCAGATAAACGGGTAGCGGCGACAGCATCAACTTGCTGACTCAAATTAGAATATAAAGCAGAAGCTTTAACTTCGGTGGCGTCAGTTTCACGACGAGTCACGATGTTAATGACACCGCCTTGCGCGTTCCCACCGTAAAGTGTGCCTTGCGGACCGCGCAGCAATTCGACTTTTTCCACGTTAATCAGCGGTTGAGTGACAAAAGCGTTATCTTGCAGGACGCCATCAACATAAATGCTCACGGTTGGCGAATAGTAGTCAGGTGAACTAATCCCACGAACGGTGGTGTTGGCGTAAGTTCGGTTCCCGCGAGTTTGTATAAGCAGTCCAGGGAATACCATCTCGAGATCTTTGACCTGATAAATGCCCGCTTTTTCGAGTTCTTCTCCCGTTTTGACCACAACTGAATTGTTCACTTGCGATAAAGGAGTATCGAACTTGGTTGCTTCAACGATAACCACTTCCATTGCTGGTGGCGTCTCTTCGGCATAGGAGTATGAAGTACCCAAAATTGTGAGGATAGCGCTCGCAATGACGGTGCGCGGCGAAGAAATCTTGTACATACTGTTTTCCTTGAATCTGAATAAGTTAGCACTACTCACAGCGCTGAATTTTTAATTGTTATGTTGAGCTTCCCACAGAGACTGGTAGTGGGAAGAGGTTGCGATTAATTGGTCGTGCGAGCCAAAATCCTCAATGCGACCGTGGTTCATCAAATAGATGCAATCTGCATCAGCAATGGTGTCCAATCGATGCGCTACTGTGATCATGGTTTTAGAGGCAAAACACTCGGTAATGCTATGCAGTATTTCCCGTTGTTTGGGGTGGTCGAGTGCGGATGTAAACTCATCAAGCAGCACAATGGGCGCATCATGAAGCAACGCTCTTGCGAGGGACAAGCGTTGACGTTCTCCACCCGATAAATCCTTGCCATTCTCGTTTATTTCGGTGTTTAGTCCTTGTGGCAAGCGAGCGATCAGCTCATCAAGTCCTGCGGTAGTGATTGCAGTTTCTAACTCTTCGGTGCTCGCGTCTTTTTTGGCGATGAGCAAGTTTTCTTTTAGCGTCCCAGCGAACAATTGCACATTTTGGGTAACGTAGGAGATGTGCTGGTACCAGTGCATTGTCCCTGTTGCTTCTACCGTGCAACCACCAATTTTTACCGCTCCATGAGTGGGGATGTGGAATGCAGCAAGTAAATCTAGCAAGGTGGTTTTTCCCGCTCCACTGGTACCGATGAGCGCGATATGTTGCCCATATGGAACCTGCAAATTGATGTCTTTAAGAATGGTGTTGCCATCCAGAGTTAACTCAACCGCTTTGAATTCGATATCGTGTTGATGTGCTTGAACACCATGCACAGGTTGCTGCGGTTCTTGGCTTAGGGCATATAGACGATCGGCAGATTTAGCCATGTATCTGAGTAACGTAGAGAAAATAGTCATGCGTACAAATGGTCGGATACAAGCGACGGCAGCAATGATTGAAACTAACCACTCCCCGAGCGTAAGGTTGCCCAGGCTCATTAAGTAAGCACCGAGCGCCGCAACCATCGGAATAGAAAGCTCAAGTAACAAGCTTGCTAAAATGACGCCAATTCCACCAGCCCATTCAACCCCTAACCCTGTTTTGCGCAAGTCTGCTAATTCTTGATTAAGTGGAGTCGCTAATACTTCACTGCGACCAAAGCGTTTTAGCGTTGGTAAACAAGCTATGTATTCGAGCAGTTTGTTGGTGCAAGAAGCGTTTTTATCGACATGGCGTTGTGCTTGCTTGGAAAAGTTATCTTCGAATTTCCACAGCAATAGGCTCGCGATCACCATAACAATCAGCATAAGTGAGGCTAGGTAAGGTGAGCAAAATAGCAGTACACAAAGCATCGCGAAAGGAACCACCAAAGCTGCGATCAAGTCAGCAATTAGGTGACTAAAAATGTCTTCGAATGCTTTTAAATCACGAGTAATTAGCTTAATGCGCTCTCCCAGACCTTGCCCCGTGATCTTGGAAAACGGTTGGCTACGAATGTCATGTAGTAGCACTTTTCTCAGGTGGTGAGTAATGTCATAAGCGCCTAAGAAGCTTTGTTTGGCGGATTGTCCTAACCGCCACTGAACGACAACCGTGATAAGTGAAACTGCGAATAGGGCTTCAAGAGAAAGTAACCATGTTTGGGTAAGGGCTCCGAATATCAGTAGCCAACAAAATAATGGCAGAATCTCACTGAACACTTTGCCAGCGATGCCAACCAAAAACGTTTTTGGATTGATATCGGCGTGATCGAGTAGCTTGAGAATGTTACGCACAGACGGTCTCCTCAAGATGAATTTGTTTAAGCTGTCCGTGTGATAATGAAAACGCTCGGTTAGCGATAGTTAATGCTTGTGAACCATGACTGATGACCAATTGGATTTGCTGCGGTGCATGTTGACGTATTGCTTCTAGAACACGATTTTCCGTTACCTTATCTAGATGAGAAGTCGCTTCATCTAAAACCAGAATGGCAGGGCGTACTAGCATGGCGCGAGCGATGGCTAACCGCTGTAGTTCCCCTCCACTAAAATTGCGTTCGGTTTCATCCATACTGGAATACAAACCATTCGGAAGCTGTTCGATAAGTGCAGAAAGTCCAAGCATATCGAGGAGTTTGATAATCACGGAGTCGTGTATCAATCGATCTCCTAAGACTAAGTTTTCGCGTATTGATGCGCTGAAGAAAACAGGGTGTTGGTCGACAACTGAGATAAATTGGCTTCGTTCTCTATCGGACATCGAAGACACGGCTTTTTGGTTAATAAACCAATCGCCTTCGTATGTTGCTAATTCTCCGTAGAGCGTTGCCAGTAGACTACTTTTCCCTGAGCCTGATGCGCCTTGAATTACGATGCACTCGCCATGAGATAACTGAAGGTTCAGTCCACTGACGATATCGAGTGAGTCACGTTTGACTGCTAAGTTTTCACAACAAAGCTCGACATAAGGCGTTGCAATGGATTTGAAATGTTGATCCGACGTTGCTGAGAACAGAGGTAGTATTCGCTCTAGAGAAGAAAAGGACTGCTGCACTTGCCCAAATATCTGTGTTAGATCCAACCATGGTTTAAGGATGCCGGCACAAAGAATCACGATCATCGCGAGCTCGACCGGGCTTAATGAACCTTGGGTCAATTTGACGATGGCGAATGGAATAACAAGAACCAAAGACGCCTGAGCTAAGGTGGTAAAGGTGACCCATGCTCCAACCATTTGATTGGTATAAGCGTTAACCAGCTTGTGGTGCTTAGTCATGTTATTGCTTAACTGGCGGTAAGAGTCCGCGTCAACGCCGAATAGTTTCATCACGCCGATGCTACGCAAAAACTCTAGTTGCGCTTTGTGCATATTCGCAACGACTTGATTGTACTTTTTTTGTCTATCTGAAAAGCCACGCATCATGACTGTTTGGGCAATCACGGCGAGGGGGAGAGGACTTAATGCGATTAAGCCTAGTTGCCAGTCGATGCTGACCATAAAACCAAGCAAAACAAACGGAAGTAAAGTACCAGTAATAATATCGGTCGTATGATGAGCAATAAGAGGTTCAAGGCTTTGACAATCGTCGCTGAGTCGTTTTTCTATATCTCCACGATGGTATTGCATCAGTTTAGCGGTTGGCATTTCGGACAGAGCACGAACGAGCTTCTGCCTAATGGTCTGAATAATTTGATAAGCAGCAAGGTGCGCCTGCCATACCGAAATCGTATAGAAAAAATAGCGCACACAGACTGCAATAGTCATAAGGGCTAAGTAGAAATAGAGACTTTGGGTATTTAGGTACTTGCTCAATGCGGCGTATAAGCAAATCCAAGTGGCGAGTTCTGCGAACACACACAACACAGCGCTAACACCGGTATAAGCGATGCGTTTTTTTTCCGTTTTTAATAATGAGATGAGTGCTTGAGTGACGCTCATCTTGTCCGTTAGATGCATAGATGACTCCTTAATGGGAGGTATTCTCATCTAAGCGTTATTTTAACAATAGCAATATCGGGAAATAGAAAGCGAATATCGGGAATCTTTATGTGCTAGCAATATTAACGTGGGAGTTAAAAAAGAAGCAATATAGATTGTTTGAGCTTAATAAACTGATTTTATTGCAAAAAAAAGACTGGTTTAGTGCCAGTCCTTTTTTGTTCTTAGACGTTTAATTATTCGTAATCAGACGCGTAAGTCTCTTCGTAAGTGTGTGAGTAAAGCTCGAATAGGTTACCAAACGGGTCTTCCATGTAGATCATTTGAGCTTGTTTGCTGTCGTCTTCTGGGTGGTAGCGCATGATGTCCATGCGAGCTTTACCACCAAACTCTTCAATACGTTTGATTGTTTGTGGGAACTGCTCTTTCGCTACTTGTAGACAGAAGTGGAAGATGCCTAAACGAGAGAAATCTACTTCGTGACGCTCTTGACGTTCTTTCATTTCAAACAACTCAACACCGATGCCGTCAGACGTCACTAGGTGAGCGATGTTGAAGCCTTTGAAGCCTTCACCGAATACGGCGATACACATACGACCGATTGCTGATTCGCGCTCTTCGATAACTTTTGTGTTGTTCATTACGATGCGAAGACCAAGCGCTTTAGTGTAGAACTCTACTGCTTTGTCCATATCGCCAACCATAATGCCTACGTGATTCATTTTCATAATTCTGCTCCAAAACCTGTGATGTTTAATTCGTGTTTCGTTTCGATGGAGGTGAGTATATGGAGAATTTCTGATTACATGAAATTATCAATAATTTTTATAATGATAATATTTTGTTATTGGTGGGTAAGGAGAAGAATAAACAAATGTATTCCGCGAGCTTATCAAACGGTTATCTTATAAATTCCTTTGCTTTTTGGGTTGTTTTATATCGATTGTGAATGGTTTTGTGAGGTAAACTTCAGACCGAAGTTGCCGCTAGTTATCTGTTTTTATTGATATTGACTGGTTGTTTTTGAACGTTGGTAGTTAGGGTTTTAGGGGAGCCTTTAATCTGAGCTCACATATAAAAGGAATAATAATTTGTACATTTGGAAAACATCAAAGCTGTCTGAGGAGCTAAGAGACAACAAAGTGCCAGACAGTGATTGGATTAAATACGCTTTAATATTCTTAATCTTTTATACGGTAACCCCGTACTTGATGATCTTGGCACCGTATGCAAGCAATGAAGCTATGATAACCGAGGCTATCGGTATCTTAGTCGTGTCAATTTTGGGGGTAGGTGTCACGTATAGAACGAACAATAGAGATGGTAAAACCTACATTCTTCGCTCTATCGCTTTATCTATCCCTTTGTCTTTTAGGTTTGTCGCTTTATCTGTGCTTGTTGGGATGGCTATCGTATCTTTTGATTTTGGCGATCAACATTATTTTATTATTGAATTACTTTCGATATTCTCTGTTATCGCTTTGCAAGCACTCTACTTTTGGCGCTTGAATGTTCATCTACAGTACATCAACTCATAGCTTTGCATTTTCTACTTTGGTTACAGGCTCTGAGATTAAGCATAAGACTGACTGACGATTAGCTCTCTTAACCATTTATGGCTTGGGTCGTTGTCGAGTTGCTTGTTCCAAAGTAGAAAGAACCCACCGGGCTCCATCTCTATCGGGAGCGGCTTGATCACAATGTCTGATTTACCTTCGAACTCGCGGATGCTTTTGTAGGGGTAGGTCAGTACCAAGTCGCTTTTTTCACACAGTTTTACCGCACTGGAAATGTCGGACATGTTGACGGCGTTATCAATGCGCAGTCGTTTTGTGTCGAGCACCTCGTGCAGTAGCCAACTAGACACGCCTCCTGTGATGACTTGTATATGGCGGTACTTTAAGAACGCATCAAGGTTCCATTCTTCCTCTAATGCAGGGTGTCCTTTTCTCAATATACATGCCGAAGTATCGCGCATCAGTTCCGCGTAATTCAGTGTGTCAGGGATGGTGTCGACATGGGTTTTCGAACGATCATCAAACTCAAAAATACCGACACCAAAATCGATTTCTCGCCTTTGTAATCGAGTAATACTGCTGTGGCTCCAATCGGCACTTTTGATGGTGATGTTCGGTGCACTGGATAACGCCTGAGGCAGAAAACGTGGGTAAATTGTGGAGTAAGCGGTTTCGATAAGATCGATACTAAAAACGCGAGTCGAGCGTTCTGGGTCAAATTCTTCTGGTTCACGAAGCTGATCAATTTGCATCAGGATTTGTTGCAGTTTGCTCTCCAATGCCAAGGCTTTTGGGGTCGGCAATAAACCTTTGGATTCTCGCTCGAATAAGGGGTCATCAAACTCCTGGCGCAATTTAGTAAGTTGTTTACTGACGGCCGATTGAGATAAGAATAGCTTTTCTGCGGTTCTGCTCACGCTGCGTTCTTGCAGTAAAACGTACAGACAAATCAGCAGGTTCATATCATTTTTGATTAAGTGGGATAGATTTATCATGATATTCCTATCATTCAACTTACAAATTGAAGGGTATGAATAGAAACTATATCACTTAATTGAATTGAGCCAGAAATACTGACTCGTTGCCCATTTAATGAATCAAACTGTTGAGGTATTGACTGAGCTCTTTCCTAATCTCTAGCTCTGCTTCCGATAGGTATTTGGGCATGTGTTTATCAGCCACGGTAATGTTTCGTTCGCGAACTTGATGGGTATAGCCGATGGCGTCAAATACGCAGCGCAGCAAGTTCATCGATTGTGACATCAAGGCTTCGCTTTCTTGTTGTGAGAGCAAAGGCTCTGCGTCAAAACCAAGCGCGCATAGGATGTCATTAAAGTGCATCGCATAACCTGAGCCAGAAACATCAAATGTGGTGCTCTTGATGCCATTGGGGCTTCTCTCCCAAAGATAAGGAGGATGCTTGAGTGTGCCAAAGCCAATTGCGATGACGCGGTCTGTGTAGTGCAGTTCCAACCGTCTGTCCCAAATATCACCCGCTTTTCCTGCCTCAATCACGACTTCAATATTGCCCTCCGGAGACGTGAGTTCGCCTTCGATATAGAGATGGGTTTCAGCGCCTTGTGTGTACTCCAATTGCGATTCGTTAATACGTTCGGCACGGATCTGTTTTAGTTCAACTTGCGAGTCTCCTATGCCGGATTTATGCAGGTAGCGAACTAGCCCTGCAATCGCATGAATGCCCATATCAAAGCCATAACCTCCGCCGCCGCTGGTGGCTAAGTTAAGTAGCTTTCTGGTGTTGAGTAACGCAATTCGGTTTTCAAAACGAAAGTCTTGGATCGCTTCATCATTGTCGATAGGGTTGTCGGCTGCAATCGCGATGATCTTCCGCGGGGCAGAGCCAGGTAGCGCGATAGATGAATCGGCAAAGAGTGCTTCCAACGAAGGGGAAACCAAAGCGGTATCAATAAAGTAAAACAGTGCTCCGCGACGTTTAAGCTTAGGAATGACTTGGTTAAAGCCTGTGTCGATTTCAGCTAAAGAGAAGGACGGTTTCTCAACCACAAACAACAGGTTTTGAATGTCGAGGGCATTACTCACTTGTTCAATGATGGAAAGATGTGTGCCGACCGGTGTTAGAACGAAGGCGGCAACAACATCAGTGTGTGAATGAGCCTGTAAAAACATATCGAAACTGGCGTAGCGAGCGGAGTAAGGGAATTGAAACTGCGATGCACAGGACTTGGGATGTTGAACTGCAGGGTCAATGGCGACGACATCAAAGCGAGAACTTAAGGTGTGCAGAAGGTTCTTATACAAACCCACCACAGACGATTTGGCGCTCCCCAATCCACCAAATACCAATACGACCTTGTTCATAAGCGGCTTCACTATTCACACGTTTCATCGTGCCAGATTAACAAATTTTAATAGCGAATTAGCTACTTTTTACCAATCAATAATCCCACATTTTGTTTTCGCAAATGCAACGCTTTGGTCTTGAGACTACTCAAATTGCCAAAGGCATAGAAGGGAACGTGCAAGACGGTTTTAAAGCCCGCTTCAATGATCATATCGTGCCAAGTAGTACGACTATGGAAGCAGACACCAACGCCCGCAGTGTTCGCACCTAGTCGTTGAGTGAGCGGTGCTAGTAGCTTGGATGAGGTAGATCGATAAATCAGTGAACTGGGTAAATTGTTCACTAAAAGCCCTTCGTAGAAGTTTTCAAACATGACAATCAGCCCTCCTGGGGTTAAATGCCGGTAGGCACAATGAAGAGCCTCTTGCTGTACTTGCTTGGTGGACTGATAGGTGTTGGTAACAAAGTGATGCAAAACCCAGTTGAACTGGATGATATCAAAACTGCTTTCAAGCGCAGCATCTTGGAAAAGGTGGCAGACCAGATGTTTGTTTGGGTTGGGACGGTTTTTGGCGATGAGTGACGCTTCTGGCTCGATAAGCGTGACTTGAGCATTGGGATAATGATTCAAAATCTTATCTGCATACATTCCATTCCCGCCACCTACATCGAGTAGGTGAAAAGGCTGCTGGGTAGGATAGAGCATGTTGAGTTGTTTGGTTAGTACTTCAAACATGCCTTTATCGATGTATTCCGTGTCAAATGAGGTGGTTTGCTGCGCATCCAATTGGCGAACTTTTTCTTGCATGTCATTTTCCTCAAAGCCAAAAGATTGAAGTAGCAAGAATCACTCCGCTGTTTTTAGTGATTATGAGTCTCAAAATGAGAAAGTATCGAAATTCAGGTGCTTATGTTTTTATCTCAGCATAAAAACAAGGGCGTAATTGTTAATTAGCCAACGCTTCAATCGCTTGCTGGACCGACACAAAATGGATTTTGATGATGCAACGTTGTGCTTTGCTAAATTCGTGTTTTTGAATCAGCTCTGTCACTTGCTGCACATTCAGTGTTTGTGGCAAAAGGCTTAATTCTACCGAGTTGTCAAAGCCAGTTTGCAATGCGTAGCAATGACCTTGCGTATCAATCACTATGTCATCCTGACCCCAAATCAACGCTTGGCATTCTGCATTTAGCTGCTTTGATGAAGCTAAATACACCAGTTCATCGTCACCATCGAGTTTAAGTAAACAAGGCCATGTGATCATTGCGTTACCTTAGGTATTGAGTGTGAATGGTCTGAAGTTGCGCGTGAGCCAAGTAAGCCAGCACAAGGCATGTACGATACACAAAGCCTTAAGAGAGCAAAAGGCTTTCTGTCTTCGAGATGGTTTTCGGGTTTTCAGTGTTGTGCATGTTGAGGCTAAGCGTAATTACCAATGATGTCGATTAAGTCGTCTACTTGATGTGCCACATAATCTGGCTGGGCGTTCCAGTGCTGCGGTTGAGCGCCACTGTACGCTGCTGCTACGGCAATCACTTTGCAGTTGCTACCTAAATGTTGCTCGATATTGCGTGCAAAAAGCGTGTCCGCTTCGTGGTCACCAATGTACATCAGCAGCTGTTTATCCGTGTGCCCAAAGATGGATTCAATACATTTGATGCCACCAAAAGGATCCGGCTTCTGATGTCCATTGGACACGTCATCGTAGCCCACGACGGCTTTAAACGGTGCATTGATTTGGTTGGCGCGAAGTACGTTACGAATGTTGGATTGCGAGTTCTGAGAGCAGACTCCGTGTGGCAGGTGCGCGAACGCATTCACCACATTGGCAATACCATTGAATAGATCCACTGGTGTTTGGTTTTGTTCTTGGTGCTCTGCCCACATGGTGCCAGCTATTAGCATTTCGTCTTGGGACATACCATAGTAGTTTACGTACAGTTCTTGCCAGTTTTTCGCTGCGTGATTGGCATGATGATAATCCGCTTCACTGCGTAGGTATTTCGGTAAGTTATCCCCGGTCAGGTGCGGCGCTACAACGGACAATATCGCTTTGGTGATGTCGATATTTTTCGGAACAGAATTTACTAGGGTGCCATCGTAATCCCACAATACGGCGTCTAACTTCATGCAAAACCTTTTGATACAGCAGAGGGTGAGTAGCTTTAAATCTTGCCAGTCTTAGGGGGGAGATAACCAGATCTTGCTCATGTTTTCATAAGCTTGCTTTGAATCGCTCGGAAAGGAGGGAAAAGAGACCAAGCGAAAGAAAAACAAAAAGCCAGCAAGGTGATGGTTGCTGGCTTTCTAGTGCATGCTGAGTTGTACAAAGCGTTAAGCGATGTGCGACATCTCGTTTAGAGTGAAGGTGTCTACCGCGCCTTCAGTTGCTTTCATGTATTGCGCTAGGTGTTCGTTGTCCATGTGCGTGCGCCATAGTTCGCGTGATTCCCAGTTTTCGTAGAAAGTGAAATGCGCTGGGTTTTCGTTATCTTGGTGAAGGTCGTAGTTGATGCAACCTTCCTCGGCACGAGTGACATCAATCAGTTTCAGTAGCTCAGCTTTTACCAATTCTACTTGGTCTGCTTTGGCAATGATGTTAGCGACGATGGTCAATTTAGCCATGGTGGAAATCCTCTGTTGATCGTGATGTATCGTGTTGACGAGGTAAAGATTAGTCGCGAATCACCAAATGATAAACAGCACAATGATTGATTTATTATCAAATATAAATTGATAATCCTGCTTCAATTTTGTGCTAGCTGTGTTTAAAAACTGGAACCAGGCTGCTGTAAGAATTCCACTTCTTCTGCGGTGCTATCACGGTCCAAAATCGCATTGCGGTGTGGGTAGCGACCAAAGCGATCAATGATCACCTTATGCTTTAGTTCGAATTCGTAGTTAGATTCTCGCCCCAGAGCTTTGAACAGCTTTTCTGCCTCTTCATGAATCCGTTTAGACTCACTGTGCATAAATGGCATATACAAAAAGCTGCGTTCAACGTCGGTCAATTCTTGGTCCAACCCTAAACGAATCGTCTCTTGTGCCAAGGCAAGTGCGAGTGCATCTTGAGCGAACGCTTTGGGCGTGTTGCGATAAACATTGCGAGAGAATTGGTCGAGCACGATGATCTCTGCGAGGCGACCTTGTGCCGTCTCTCTCCAGTCAAACAATTCAGATTGAGCGGCTTGCTCTAAGGTGGTGAGAAAGCGCGTTTCGATCTGTTTATCGACGTCTGCATTACTCACAAACCAGTCTTTTGGTTCCAGTTCTTCAAACCAGAAAGTCAGGATATCTTGGTACATGGTTGCTTCCCTGATAGAAAAAGAGCTAGGAGTATATACCCAAGTGACTTCAAGATGCAGGATTCAGAGCGTTGTCATTGATTCGAGAACAAGGAAAACAACGCAGTGTAATAGCCACCTCTTTCCAAGTTGTTTGACGCAGCCATTTGTTTGACTAAAAAAGCGAGTCAAAGACACGCTCCCAAAGGGCACTCTTTGCAAATAGTAAGGGTCTTGGCTTGTATACTTTGTTGCCGATTCTTGATTTAGGCCCACTAAACCTTTAAATCGCCGCCGCGTCTACAAACCAAGTCATTCTCGCTGAACCTAGCATCTCGAGGTTACTTGGGTATACCCCCTAGCTCTTGGTTTCGCTTATCGACCGTAAGTCTCTTCGATGTAGTGCTCAAACTGCTCGCACATCTGCTCGTCTGAGATCGAGTTGCTTGCAAGCTCTTTGCTGCCATCCACCACTTTGATGCTGGCATTTAAAGACGCTACCGGAGCACGTTCACGAGTTTGCAGCGAAGCAATCTTCTGCTGCTGAACTTCCCATGCTTGTTCTGGGGATAGGTTACACATGTCTGCCAGATACTTAGCGTTAAAGCCTTCACCCGTGAGACTAACGATAGTCTTGTTGTGCGATAGGTCGTTACCCGCATGCCAATAATGTTTCGCCAGTAGTGGACCAATCTCTGGGTTGTCAGTCAGGTAGCCAAACTTATCGAGGAAGTAAGCGCGAGTCTGGTAAACCGCCATATGTGCTAGCAAGTAACCGTGGTAGGCACACGCTGCTTCATCAGACAGAAGGTGTGGAATCGCCATCAATGGGCGTGGGCTGCACTCCAAACCAAGGATTTGCTTTTCGAAATCGCGTGCCAGCTTTGTGATGCGTTCTGGCGTCAGTTCTTCATCGCTTAATTGGTAAAGTGCGCGTTCAAAATACGGCACGACCAAAATGCTGCGCTCTTCGTACGCTTTGAATGGCTGACGGCTATTGATCATCGCTTGGATGATCTCATCCGGTACTGGGTTACCTTCTGCGTCCAACGCGTATTGTTTTAGCCAATCGGCATCGGTCAGCAGGCTGTCACAGAACATAGATTGTGTTTCTGCGTATGCCATGGAAGTTGGTGCGAACTCTTGAGAGAAACACGGCGCGTTCATCTTGACGTTAGCGAAATGCGCAGCGTGACCACCTTCGTGGAACAGAGTATTGATGCCATCATAGCCGCTGCCCACTTGGTCTGGCTTCGCGTTACTGGTGAAGTTCACCTGCGCGGCAACCCATTCGCCTTGGTTGTAGAACGATGGGATAGGACCATGACAAAAACCGTTCGGGTATTTGCCTTTACGATCAAGCAGGTCTAGCGTTAGCTCTGCGTCTGAGTATTCGATATTTAGGCGACCGAATGATTCTACCCAGCGACGTAGCGACTTTGAGAACGGCACGTACGGGTCTAAGTCACGCATGACGTCACCGGCAAACGAGTACACAAAGTTATAGCCAGTCAGTGCGCTTTGACCTTTTTGCTCTGCAAGGTTTGCCAAGCTGCTTAGGTGAGCATCGCGCGTGCGCAGTTCAAAGTCATCTAAGATGCTGAACAGTTGCTCAGAGCTCATCTTTTCCGTCTTCTTCACTGAGTAGTCAAAGAAGGTTTCGTAGCCCAAAGAACGTGCGAATTGATTACGCAGTTTGATCAGCTCAATAAAGCCGTTTTGCAGCAACCATTGCTCAAGGTCGAGTAGCGTTTGATGTGCTGATTGACGCACTTCTTCGTGATTATTGGCGCGAATGGTCGAAGACAATACAGGCAAAGAGCCCTCGGTTTGTTCACCGTTTTCATTGGTAAACGTCAGGACGTGATTTTGCTTTTTCTCGAACAACTCGGCTTCAAATGCAATCAGAGCATTCTTTTGGGCTTGAGCTTGTTCGCCTTCAATCGCGTGCGATTCAAATGTTGCCAACCATCCTTGCAAACCAATTTGCGTTTGCTGTTTCTCTTGTGGATCAGCGATCGCTTCAGCCGATTCAAGTTGCGCTTTGATGTCTGAGATTTGTTCGGCGTTGCTCAAGAAATTGGTCCAAGCGGTTTGTGCTTTTGTCGAACCATCGTGGTCGTCGCTGATGCCCATGTAGGTTTCCCAAAAGAAGTCTTCTTTGGTGCGATGGATGGCGAGGTAACGTTGGTTGAGGTCGTTTAGGTATTCCGTTGCAGTCATTTTGATCCTTCAAATGTTTGCTTTATTGAGGTTTTTATCGTCGTTGATTATGGCACGTCTAAATAGCAGAAAGGAATGCGAAATCCATTTGTCTTCTTTATGGCTTGTAAACAGTAATTTACCGCACTTTTTACATGTGCAGACGTCAGTCACAAAGTTTTTCCGTTTTTGATTAGAAATCGTGGAGCGCAGTTTATAAAATTCGGTCTTTCGCAGTGGTGCTGAAGGTAAGGAAAACAATAATGAAAACAAGAATAACAATGGGTTTAATGGGGCTAACATTAGCAGGATGCTCAACGACGCTGCCAACCAATGACCGAGTTCAGGTCATCGAAAAAAACTGCGCTGTGATACTGAGTGAATCGGCAAACGCAGAACAGCGTCAGAATGCCTACAACCAGTTAATCGAAAGCTATGGTGAGCGTTATGTGGATGCCAACAATCCAAAACAGTCGGCAAGTTGGAACTTGTTTCGCCAAAGCGTCATTCATGATGAAAGTGGTCAGTTAACGCGTGAATTTATCGAAGTGAGTGACTGGGGTTGTGCGAATGGCAACTATCTAGAAGAGGTGCGTCTGTTTGTAGAGGAAATCCAAGCAAGTGCACAGAAATAATGACGCCTAACCCGCACCGACAGCAAACTAAACCAGTTTGCATATACTCAATGTGTTAGCGAATACAACGGAAGGTGTCATGTTAACTCCTCATAGACGGATTCTTGGTGCTGTGTTGCTGTCTGCATTTAGCGCATGGGCGAATGCTGCTGAGCAAACGGCAGACATGGTGTACATCAACGCTGGTATTTATGGTCATCCGCAAGCCGATGCTGTCGCCGTGCGTGACGGGCGGATTGCTTTTATTGGCGATAAAGCCAAGGCACAAGCGTGGGTTGGTGATGGCACGGAAGTGGTGGATTTAAGCGATACCTATTTGTTACCGGGCTTTGTCGATAACCACAACCATGTGTTTGAGGCGGCTTCCGAAGCAGGCGGTACGTGCTTGTTGCAAGCTGGCGTTTTGTTGGATGAGCAAATCCCACAACTGCAAGACTGCAAAGAGTTTGTCCAAGATGGCGAGTGGTTGATGGGCTACGGTTTTACGCTTGATGCTACTTTGTCGGAAGAAAACCAACGCACACCTCTCGAAGTGATCGATGAGGTGTTTCCTGATACGCCTGTGGTGTTAATGGAGCAAACCTCTCACTCGATGTGGGTTAACTCGGCTGCGCTGAAAGCGGCGAACATTGATAAAACCACGTCCGATCCGCAAGGCGGTCGCATTCTCAAAGATCCGGATACAGGCGAGTTGAATGGCATCTTACTCGATAACGCGGGTGATTTAGTGATGGAGCTGGCTTGGAACAGCATGAGTGCGCAGTTTGCGGTGAGCTACCAAGGCTTGTTGACCGGATTAGAAGAAGCTGCGCTCTACGGCATTACCACAATTGGTGATGGACGAATGTACTGGAAGCGAGGTTGGTATGAAGTATGGAAAGAGAGCGAAAAACGAGGCGATTTGACCGCTCGTGTTTCTTTACGACCATGGATCTATCCGACCGACAGCATGGACTCTCAACTGACGTATTTGAAACGCATTCAGTCCGACGACACCTCTCGCTTGTTACTGGTAAACCAAGTCAAAATGTACAGCGATGGCATCTTTATAAATGGCACCGCAAAAACCCTTGCACCTTATCTTGATACTTACTTGCCGGATTCACCATATGGGTTGAATTACATCTCACCAAAAGTGATGCCTGAATGGCTAAACAAGCTCGATAAACTCGGTTACAGCGCGCACATTCATGCTATCGGAGATGGCGGCATTCGCGAATCACTCAATGCGATTGAAAAAATGCGCAGCCAAGGTAACCAGCGTCGTTATACTTTGACGCATGTGGAACTGGTGAACAGCAAAGATGTACCAAGGTTTGCCAAGTTGGACGTTACGGCAGACTTTCAAGTCGGTTCCGATTATGTGGCGTATCACGATCATCAATGGGCAGAAGCCTTCTTAGGCGCTAAGCGAACTAGAGCCTTAATGAACCTGCGCGCGCTTTATAATACTAAAGCTAACGTGACGTTAAGCAGTGATTGGAATGTGCATGATTTGAACCCATTGGTTGGCATCTCCAACAGCTTGGTGATGGGAGATACTGGCTTGCCAAACGTTACCGCTGCGATTGATGCATATACAATTCATCCGGCTTACAGCTTGGGTTTAGAGAAGGAAATTGGCTCAATAGATGTTGGGAAATCGGCAGACTTTGCCGTATTGGATCAAGATATTACCCAATTGAAAGCACAAGACATAGCACAAGCACGTGTCCTCATGACAGTGCTGCGCGGGGAAGTGGTGTATGAACAAATTGATGATGAATAAGCCGAGCGATGATTCACTCGGCTAAAAGGTTCTATAGATTATTCTTCAGGGTATTCGCCCATACCTTGCGTTTGTCCTTCTGCTTTCCAATGTTCGCCTGGATCAAAGGCTTCATCGCATAGATCGACGGTGTAGCCCATTTCGGTTATTTCTTTCAAGGTGAGGTTGTCAGCAATTTTGGCAATGTCGCCCGCCTTGTTCCGCAGTTCCATAGTCTCCCTCCGGTCACTGTTTGGTTGTCGGTTCAAGTCGCGCCAAGTACAAAAACTTGGGTGGCTCGACTATAAGTATAAGCAGTGATGGCTGACTTTTTGGCTTAATAGCCGTAAATAATTTAAGGTTATACCCAAGTAACCTCAAGATGCTAGGTTCAGCGAGAATGACTTGGTTTGTAGACGCGGCGCCGATTTAAAGATCTAGTCATTCTAAATCAAGAATCGGCAACAAAGTATACAAGCCAAGGTCCTTACTATTTGCAAAGAGTGCCCTTTGGGAGCGTGTCTTTGACTCGCTTTTTTAGTCAAACAAATGGCTGCGTCAAACAACTTGGAAAGAGCTAGCTATTACCAAGTTGTTTTCCTTACTCTCGAATCAATGACAACGCTCTGAATCCTGCATCTTGAAGTCACTTGGGTATAATTGGGTGATATTTCACATTGGCGTTGATTCCAGTTCAATATCATGGCGATAGAAGACAAAGTGTGATTTATTGACGCCTCAATCGTTGAGATTTTAGGAACAGAAATGGTGATTCTCGACCACACACTCGCGCAGCAAATCGTCGATCGCACTATGTCGATCATTGGACACAACATCAATGTGATGAACGCGGCAGGCACTATTATTGGCAGTGGTGAAGCTGAGCGCATTGGTCAAAAGCACGATGGGGCGGTGCTAGCGCTCAACCACGGTGATTCGCTGGAGTTGGATGAGCAAAGTTGCCAATCCCTGCAAGGCGTGAAACCGGGCATCAATATGTTGCTACACTTTAAAGGTGAAGTGGTTGGTGTGGTGGGCGTCACTGGCAAACCTGAGCAAATCCGAGCGTTTGCTCAGTTAGTTAAGGTGACAGCGGAACTGACCATTGAGCAAGCTTCGCTGGTGGAGCAGTTGCAATGGGATCGTCGCCACCAAGAAGAGTTTGTATCAGCATGGTTAAACCAACAACTCAATGATTCAGATCTGCACGATTGGGCTCAGCGTCTTTGCATCGATTTAGTAACACAAAGAGTTGCCGTGGTGATCGAGCTTATTGCAGATAATGCTCCTGTTAGTTTGAGCAAGGTACGTGAAGTGGTGGACGTACTGTATCGTTCTGAAGATAAACCGTTGGTGGCGATCATGTCGATGAACGAAATTGTCGTTCTCAAGCCTTTGTGTTCTTCCTCTACCTCGAACAGTGACCAAAGTATACTTGAGCGCATTCAGCGCCGATTAACTGCGAATCAGATTGACGATGTTCGCCTTGCGATTGGGCAATATTTTGATGGCGCAAAACAACTCCCTCTTTCCTACCAAAGTGCCAAGCAGGTGCTTGCCGTTGGTCGCCGTTCTCATCCAGAACAAATCACATTGAGCTTCTCTGAGTATCGCATACCTGTGTTACTCGCCCCGTTAGCCGACTCTTGGCAAGGTGAACAACTCGCTCAGGCGATGACTTCTCTTGCTTCAGCAGACAAATCTGGGCAGTTGGTGAAAACTTTAGAGGCGTATTTTCATGCCAATGGCAACGCTAATGATTGCGCTAATGCATTGTTTATTCATAGAAATACATTGAGGTACCGTCTAGATAAAATCAGTGAAGTGACGGGCATTTCAACGCATGATTTTACGGGGTTGGTTGAGCTTTATATTGCCAGTCATCTCAATAAGTTAAGTTGATTTATTGTGCAGGCGCACAAGATTTAAATGATTAAGCTCAGTGTAATTTGGTTGTTTGCCTAAAGAATGCGCCGAGTTTTTGAGTGAGAATAGCTACATTGATGAGTTGCGACTTGTTCCTCGCAGCGCGCTGTTTTCAGGAGAATGAAATGAAAGTTGTGATTGCCCCAGATTCGTTTAAAGAGAGCTTGACCGCTAAACAAGTAAGTGAGGCGATCAAAGTGGGTTTGTCTCGTGTTTGGCGAGACGCAGAGTTTGTCACGCTACCTGTTGCTGACGGCGGCGAAGGTACAGTTCAATCTTTGATTGATGCGACTGAGGGGGAGCAGGTTTTCGTGACTGTAAAAGGTCCGCTCGGTAATGATGTGAAGGCGTTTTACGGTATTCTGGGGGATGGCGAAACCGCAGTGATTGAGATGGCCGAGGCAAGTGGTTTGCATCTTGTGCCAAGTGATCTTCGTGACCCGAAAAACACCAGCAGCTTTGGTACTGGTCAGTTAATTTCGAATGCGCTTGATCGCGGTATTCAACGTTTGATCATCGGCTTAGGAGGTAGCGCAACCAATGACGGCGGTACGGGTATGCTGGCGGCGTTAGGTGTTAAGTTTCTTGACAGTGCTGGTCAGCCAATCACCCCCAACGGTGGCGGTTTGATTGAGCTAGCAAGCATTGACGTATCAGGTCTCGACGCTCGCTTAGCTGATTGTGAGGTGCTGGTGGCGTGTGATGTTGATAACCCATTGTGTGGAGAGAAAGGCGCATCAGCAATTTTTGGTCCGCAAAAGGGCGCAACGTCAGCAGATGTTGAGCTGTTAGATTCCGCTCTCAACAAATTCGGCGAACTGACAGAGCAAGTGACGGGCAAGCACGTTCTGACTCAAAAAGGCGCAGGTGCAGCCGGTGGTATGGGCGCGGCGTTGCTTGGTTACCTCCCAGCACGACTGAAGCCGGGTATCGAGATTGTGCTAGACACCGTAAAGCTCGCAGAGCACGTAGCAGACGCTGATATTGTCTTTACTGGTGAAGGTCGTATTGACCATCAAACCGTGCATGGCAAAACACCAATGGGTGTGGCGAAAGTGGCGAAAGAATATGGTTTGCCAGTGATTGCCCTAGCAGGCTGTACAGGTGATAACTTCCAAGCAGTCTACGAATATGGCATTGATGCGGTATTCGTGTGTGTGCCACGCGCAATGAGCTTGCCTGAAGCGATGGAAGAAGCGGATACAAACCTAGCCAATTTGGCAGAAAACGTGGCGAGGTTGTGGCAGTTGCCACACTAACTCTCGCTGTGTTTAGGAGCGATGAGCTGTGGAGGTTTGTGGTTTTCGTCGTTGCGGAAAACAGGCACAAAAAAGGGGAGGTGTTACCCTCCCCAAGCTAGCACATGATTGCGCCTACTGTTTTACTTCTTAGTTACCGTTACGATTGGTGCCGCCTTGTCTGCCGCATTGAAGTGGAAGTTGTAGTTTCCTGCTTCAGCAATCGTAATTTTAAGGTTTTTGCTACCGCCACCGGCATTCATGGTGACCGCTTTACCTAGCTCCACGCTGCCGTCACCACCAAAGTTGGTCGCATCAGCCCAGTCTGCGCTTGCGATCTTCATTTCGTAGCTGCCTGCTGCTAGAGCGATGTCTAGTGAGTAAACATCAGCGGCTACGTAAGAGAATTTAGCGCTAGAGTCTTCAGCTGGCGTATCCCAAGTGGTGATAGTGCCGCGTAAGAACAGTGACGTGTCACCAAACGTTGGCGCATCTGCTGCTTTCGTTACTGAAATTACTGGTTTTTCTACGCTTTCATCTTGAACATTCAGTGCGTTTAGAGTGAAGTTGTATTTGCCAGTTTCAGCCACTGATAGCTTACAGTTGCCCGCTGCACCTAGGTCTAAAGAGTCACTTGCTTGGGTTGCTGCATCACAACCGATGTTTGGATTTGACCAACCTGAATCTGCAAACTTGAACTCGTGCTCACCAGCTTCAAGTACACCTGTTACTGAGTACAAGCCATTGCCGATAAAGGTCATTGCCCAATCGCTGCTATCAGACCAACCGTTCATCGAACCCTTCACGTAAACCACAGTTTCGCCGTAAGGAGGAATGCTTGATACGTCTTTGTTGTCTTTGTTAACCGGTAGACCGTCGCCTTGTGCACCGCCCTGAGGCTGTACAAATACCGCTGTTGTTAGCGCAGGAACTGTGAACGTCTCACCCGCGAAGCTTGCACCTTTTACGATGTCGTCTGCTGAGTTCTTCTGAATCTCATGCAGTTCGAAACCTGTTGCACCTTTCACTGTGAAAGATTGCTCTTTAGACGTTGAGTTCACCACTGCCACAACGGCATCGTAGTTGGTGTCTAGGTCTTTACCTGCTGATTTACCGTCATCGATAGACATAACGATCAAGCCTTCTACTTGGTCTTTGCCTACGTTACGGAAATCGACGCGGTTCATTACCTCTTGTGCAGTATCTAAGCGGAACAGTTCGCTAGAGCTGCGGATTTTCAGTAGTTCTAGGAATTGCTTCTTAGTTAGCTCGATATCTTCAGCACTTGGTTTCGCAGAACTGTCACCAACGATCTTCTGGATAAGCTCCCAGTTTGCGCCATCTTTATCTTGACGAGGTAGACCAACGTTCCAGTTGTTGTCCGTACCGTTGAAGAACACACGGTTGAACCAGTCACCAGAATCGTAAGAGTCACGCTGCATCGATTTCGAACGTAGCAGCTCAGAACCCATGTGAATGAATGGAATACCTTGCCCCAACATTACCGTAGATAGAGACACGTTTTGCATACGAGCGCGTTCAGCAGAAGGGGTGCCTGTAGCAATCTTGTAAGCGTTGTTGTCCCAAAGCGTTTGGTTATCGTGCTTAGATACGTAAGAGATGTTCTCTGATGGCATCTTAGTGTAGCCCGCAGGTGCACCGTTGTAGTCTACGTTCTTACCAAGTTTAGTGTCGCCCTTGTAATCAAGAAGAACGAATTCAGCCAAGTTACCCGCCATACCTAGGCGAACAAGATCTTGGTTGTGTAGACGACCGTTTACTGAATCAGCGTCTGTCTTCGTTTCTTCGTTAGCGTATGCCGCGTTACCAAAACCTTGGTTGAAGCGAAGTGGGTGGTTACCTTCTGAGTCTTTACCGCCATCGAATGGGCTGCCGCCACGAACTGCATCACGTAGACGGTCCGAGAAAGTACCGATCTCTGTGCCAGCCATGTTGACTTGCGTTGCTTGGTCGAAGCGAGCGTTTTGTGCCACTTCACCAAAGTCCCAACCTTCGCCGTAGAATAGTGTGTTAGGGTCAACTTTACGTACTTGCTCTAGCGCGTAAACCATCACGTCTTTTGGCTGGTGACCCATCAAGTCAAAACGGAAACCATCCACTTTGTAGTCGTCTGCCCATACTAACAATGAGTCAACCATCAGTTTACCCATCATTAGGTTCTCTGTTGCTGTGTTATCACAACAAGTTGAGTTCTCTACGCCACCCGTGTTTACGTTCAGGCGGTGGTAGTATCCAGGGACAATCTTATCCAGAACCGACTTATCATTTACGCCAGATGCGTTAGTGTGGTTGTACACCACGTCCATGATAAGTTTTAGCTTCATTTTGTGTGTTGCTTGAACCATTTCACGGAATTCAACAATACGCTTAGAACCATTAGGATCGGTCGCGTAGCTGCCTTCTGGCACTGTGTAATGGAATGGGTCATAGCCCCAGTTGAAGCTGTCTAGCATACGTAGGTCATTCATCAGAGCCTGAGCTGAACCCGTTGTTGGATCGTAGCTGTTTAGGACATCTTCAATGACTTTACTTTCGTTTTCTGTACCACAAACAGAAGCGGCTGGTTTAATGTCACAGAGTTTGCCAACCGTGTCAGTAATATCCACGCGGTTTGCTTCGTTTTCATCGACGGTAGCGATATCGAATGCTGGCAGAATGTGAAGCGTAGTGAGACCTGCGTCTTTCAAAGCTTGAAGGTGTGAAACCGATTCACGATCCGCTTCTGTCAGAGCAAGGTACTTACCATTGTATGCTTTGGTCCCTTTGGTATCGCTAAAGCTGAAATCACGTAGGTGCGACTCGTACAGTACGTGGTCTTCGTCTTTAGCAAGTTCAGGACGTTTGTAATCATTCCAACCTTGAGGTTTCAAGCTATCGCTGTCTAGGTCTACAACTTGTGAGTACAGAGAGTTTTGAGACAAGCTTAGCGAGTATGGGTCAGTAACAAGGCGGGTTTCTACAACGCCTGTTGTTGGGTGGTAAACCTTAACTTGGTAACGGTAGTATTTGTTTAATACGTCGCTTTGCGCTTCTGATGCCCAGATACCTGTAGCTGGATCTTCTGTCATCGCAACGGTTGCTTGTTCTTTCAAATCTGCATCGTAGATGATCAGGTCAACGTCTTGCGCTGTTGGTGCCCAAAGCTTGAATGTTGCTGCGTTGCCATCAACAATTGCGCCAAGTTCCTGACCGATTGCGTTACCTGCATCTTTGTTAGCAAATACGGCATCAAGTACACCTGGTTTTTGTACTTCAGTTGCAGAAATAACATCGCCATCTGCGTTGTAAGCCACCATGACGATTTGCGATTTTAGAATGGTGTGAAGTACGTCAGCATCAACATCGATACCTGCTGCTTGTAGGCTAGAAAGGTGACGGAAACGTTTTTTCAGTGCTTCAGACAATTCGCCTGCTTTCGTCAGCTCAACTGCTGTACCACCAGTGATTTGCTTGTCTTCATCCATCTTGATGTCGTTAGTCAAGCTGTAGTAAAGCTTCATTGAGTCTGCATTCGCCGCCGCTTCCCAAGCGATGGTATTAGCATCTAGCCAATGCGCTTTTTGACCGTCAATTTCGACAGGACGTTCTTCAATTGGTTCGTAGTAAAGCTCGCTGCTGCCGTGGAAGCCGAACAAACCTTTCGATTCACCTAGCTTAGTCAGCTCAACTTTTGAGTTTGCACTGCCGAATGCCTTCTCATCGCCTTTGTGTAGGATGAAGTTCATACAGTTGTGTGGGTCAGATGCGTCTGGGTTCACTTTCAGAACGTAGTAAGCACCGTAAGTGTCACTGATGCCGTCGAATGGGCGAGGTGACCCCCAGTCCGTACCGCCCTCTGGGAGCCCCATTTCTTCAAGATCGGTACTTGTACAGCCTTCGCCATTCCAAAGGTGTAGACCCCAACCTTCGTAATCGCTTGCTGATGATGCAGCTGCGACATCGCGTTTGTAATAGATGACAACTTCGTTCTCTCCCGCAGGGTGTAGACCAGAGCCAGGGTTCGTTGTGTCATCGCTTGTGCTATCACTGCCACAACCGCTGATGACTGCCACAGAAAGGAGCGGCAGTACGGTTTTAGCAATCGCTGATAATTTAAATGTTTTATTGTCCACGTTTACAAATCCATTGTTATTGAATTGATAATAGATTGGCAAAATGCCGAAAAGGAAATGTTCAACAAGATGCTAATACACTGAACTATCAGCAAAATGTGAGAGCAGGCAGTTAAGTTTTTTACAAGTAAAAATTTTCTGTCACACTAGATTTTGTTCACAAATTAAATAATAAAACGGTCTCATAGTGAGATATTCAGCACAGCCTAAAGATGTAAATTTTTATAGGAGGAGAAAGGGGGGATGATAGGGGCGGAGAATGTCTAAGCCCCAAAACTGTGACTCATTTCTATAAAATTAGGGGTGTTATTTTTTAATTAAAAATAAGTTGCGGTGATATCGAATAAAAATTCGCCATACTCGACCAGTAAACTTCAGATTTTACCTACATGGTCGTTATATAATAGAGCGGAGTACGCCAAAGATGGCGCAATTATACCCCGAGTTAGAATTTTGCAGATTTTCCCAAGCGCGGAAAGTCTCGGTGAGCACTGACCTAAAAAGAGGCGGTTTATGAGTAGTATGGGCATTGCTATTACAGCAACTGGCCTTTCACTCATCCTGATATTTGTTTGGATGATCTCGTTGTCGATGCGTAAGCAACGTCTAGAGGCAGAGAGGAAAGCGCGTGAAGTGGCGTATCGCAAGGCGATGCAAAAAGCGCGCGAACAAGAACGTAAAGAGCGTGAGTTTAAGGCGGAGACCGGTCATATTCCGACAATTCTCTATTTAGCGAAAGAATCAGAGCGAGACAATCTCAAGCGCGCTCTGTATTGGTACGACAAAGCTGCCAAACTGGATAACGTCACAGGTATGTATGGTGTGGTGCGTTTGGCTGAGCGAATGCGTGAAGATGTTATCTTAAGAGAGCAAGCGAATTTTTGGCGTACTGCGATTGCCGGTATGGAAGGTGATATCGACGCGAAATTTGCAACGGGTAAGGCACTTTTGTCTGGACGTGGTACCGAGAAGAATATTCCCAAAGGGCATCAACTCATCGAAATGGCAGCAGATGAGGGTTGTATTCCTGCCATGTTGTATATGGGGGAATGGCAGTTATCACCGGAGAATACGGCAGGGCGTAGTGCTGATGCTTTGTTCTGGTTTATGAAAGCTGCCGAGCAAGACAGTGCTGAAGGTAAAATCCAAGTGGGTTTGTGTTATCTAAGAGGCACTGGCACTGATAAAAGCATGGTGAAAGCGTGTTATTGGCTTGAAAGAGCGGCGGAGAGTGGCAGCGCAGAGGCAATGTTTCACGCGGGAGAAGCGTGGAAAGATACCGGTAAAACAGGCAATGCGATTGCTTATATTTGGCTGTTTTTATCCGCGAACATGGGCTATGAGCCAGCACGTGTCGTTCGTGATGAAGTCGCAAGCAACATCGGCGTGGATGTTGTAGTGGGGCTGCAATCTATCGCTAAACCGCTGCAGAGGAAGCTCGCATCTGGTTTCGTCAAAAAGCACTCTATCATTCGTGCGTTAAACAAGGTCTACAAACGTGAACCTTACTTCCCAGATCAAGATGAACTCAATGAGTTGCTGAGTGAAGAACATCATGAAGAAGAAAGTTTGCTTGATGGCGCACCAGAGCTGAACTTTGATGCTGAGGTTCCACCACAGCAAGAGTTTGCTTCTCCACCCAAGCAACCATCAAAAGAAGTGCTCGACTTTACTCAGAACTTCTTACAGCCACAGAATCTCAACAAGCCTCATTCGTGAGGCTTTTTTATTGCCCGTGTTATAAGAAATCCCACCAAGTGCATATACCCAAGCATCTCTTAGGTATAAAGAGGTGAGTGATCTTTATGCAATTTTTCAACAGAAATCCATCACTTAATCACCTATCGTTATATAAATCGACAAATAGAGGGAAATCCCCCCTTGTTGGAAATACACGAATTAAGCTCCAATCCAATATTATTGATTAGCCAATAAAATGGCTATGAAAATAATTTGTTAGCTTAATTTGTGTTGATCTATCTAGATTCATTACTTTAACTAATATTAGCTATTAAGTTTTATATTACTAAATCTTAATTTCTATTTTCGGTTTTCTATTATCTCTATTGATCTTTAACTTAATTGAGCGCAATATATCCAAAAATAAAATAGCGCACACTCTGCGTATAAATACAGTAAGAAGCAACCTGTTATTATCCTTTTCAACATAAAGGGGCAAACTCACGCTCTTTTTATGTCTATTAGAGATTTGTGTATGTTGAGAATCATTAGTGCAGATAAGTTCATCTCTTCAAGGTTTATCTTGGAATACAGCAAAGTGGAATTTGCATCTTTGTTGGGAGTTTCCGTTGCTAAGATAACCAATATAGAGAATGGCAAAACATCGATTCCTCCGGTGTATGATTATGCCATCAACCACTTGCTCAGTGAGCACCCGTTTAAAGACAGCGCTGTTGAGGCTCTAAGCTCGCATGAAACGCTGAACTTCGCCCGTCGTGTGGATGTAAACAGTAAGGTGCAGCGCTTGTCTTGTAAGCGCTGTGACAGTCGAAGGTTACATGTTATGGCTGGCATGAGTGGTCTGTACTTTGTGGAATGTATGGACTGTAAGCACACCATGTACTCGTCTGGAATCGCGGTGAAACGGTATCAATTGTGGTCGAATAATGGCGTGAGGCTCGATAGCCATTTGTTTGATTAAACTGGCTCTCGCTGCTATCAAAGTAAAACCACCAAAGTAAAACAATAAAGTAAAAAGCCATCAGCAGAAATGTTGATGGCTTTTTGTTTATACCCAAGTAACCTCGATATGCTAGGTTCAGCGAGACTGACTTGGTTTGTAGACGCGGCGGCGATTTAAAGGTTTAGTGGGTCTAAATCAAGAATCGGTAACAAAGTATACAAGCCAAGGCAGCTCGCCCTTTGGGAGCGTGTCATTGACCCGATTGCTGCGTCAAACAACTTGGAAAGAGCTGGCTATTACACTGCGTTGTTTTCCTTGCTCTCGAATCAATGACAACGCTCTGAACCCTGCATCTTGAAGTTACTTGGGTATATAGTTTATAAATTGTTAAATATAGGCATATTTATTGTGTTTATTCTTGCTATTAAATCAATCTAGTAAAATATAGAGTGATGAAAATCGCAAAATTTTATTTTCTTTTGATTCCTTTTTTAATAATAACTGGTGAGGTCACATAATTCTTCACCTAAATTCAATTTAAACCAGAATCTAATATCATTGGCTTATCGAAAGGAAAGTGATAAAGATCGCGAAATTTTATTTCGAGAAAATAAGAGTTTTAATTATGAACTAATAATCACGAAATTTGTTTTTTGAATTTTAAATATTAATTTCGTTTGTAATATCTGTGCTTGTCGTCTTTACAGAACAAATAAGAGATATTTCAAATGAAACGTTTAATTATCGGTGTTAGTAATTACATGCCAGAAGACTTCAGTTTATTATCTGAATCTTTGGATGAGCAATTTAACCGAACTTTAAAACCACTTGAGCACGTCGAATTAACTGACGTTGGCGCTGCAATTATTACTTCTGCAGATATTAAGGCTGGTCTACACAAAATTATTTCTGAAACGGGTTATGGCATTCCGGTTTTCTTGGTCACAGATGAAAACCCAGTTTCAGCAGAAGATTACGTATGGTTAACCGGCGTTATCGATTTGGAAAGACAGTCAATTGAATACTACGGTCGCCAAATCAATGAGGCTGTCACCAAATACGAATGTCGCCTACTTCCACCTTTCTTCAAACAATTGACTCACTACGTGGAAATGGGCAACTCTGCATTCGACTGTCCAGGACACCAAGGCGGCCAGTTCTTCAAAAAACACCCAGCAGGTAAACAGTTCTACGATTTCTTCGGTGAAAACCTATTCCGTAGTGACTTGTGTAACGCGGACGTTGATTTAGGTGACTTGCTGATCCACGAAGGTTCTGCTCACCAAGCTCAAGCACACGCAGCAAAAGTGTTCAACTCAGACAAAACCTACTTCGTACTTAACGGCACTTCGGCTTCAAACAAAGTGGTTTGTAACGCGTTAGTGACCGAAGGTGACTTGGTGATGTTTGACCGTAACAACCACAAATCAAACCACCACGGTGCATTGATCCAAGCGGGCGGTATGCCGGTTTACCTAGAAACGGCACGTAACCCTTGGGGTTTTATCGGTGGTATGGATGAGCACTGTTTTGATGAAGAATACATCCGTGCTCAAATCGCGAAAGTGTCACCAGAGCGCGCTCGTGATGAACGTCCTTTCCGTCTTGCGATCATCCAATTAGGTACTTACGACGGTACCATCTACAACGCACGTTACGTGATGGATAAGATTGGTCATCTCTGTGACTACATCCTATTTGACTCGGCATGGGTGGGCTACGAGCAGTTCATTCCTATGATGAAAGACTGTTCTCCACTGCTACTAGATCTGAAACCAGAAGATGCCGGTGTGATTGTGACTCAGTCTGTTCACAAGCAACAAGCTGGCTTCTCTCAAACCTCGCAAATCCACAAAAAAGACCACCACATCAAAGGTCAGGCTCGCTACTGTAACCACAAACGCTTCAACAACGCGTTTATGATGCATGCGTCCACTTCACCATTCTATGCGCTATTCTCAGCATTGGATGTGAACGCGAAGATCCACGATGGTGAAGCGGGTCTACGCCTATGGCGTGATGCGGTTAAGACTGGTATCGAAGCACGTAAAGAAATCCTGAAAAGTTGTGAGTTGATTCGTCCGTTCATTCCTGACCAAGTTGATGGTCAACCATGGGGCAGTTACGACACCGATCTTATCGCAACCAATAAGAAATTCTTCATGTTCGAGCCAGACGCAAGCTGGCATAAATTTGAAGGCTACGGCGAAGGTCAGTACTTCGTTGACCCATGTAAATTGCTACTCACTACAGCCGGTATTGCTGAAGATGGTAGCTACGCAGACTTTGGTATTCCTGCAACGTTATTGGCTAACTTCCTACGTGAGAACGGCATCATCCCTGAGAAGTGTGACTTGAACTCTATCTTGTTCTTGCTAACTCCAGCAGAGGACATGGGTAAGATCCGTCATCTTGTGGCGCAGATTAACCGCTTCGAAAAATTCATTCGTGATGATGCGCCGCTAAACATCGTGCTTCCTCGTGTTTACGAGGCGAACAAAGAGCGCTACCGCGGCTACACCATCCGTCAGCTATGTCAGGAAATGCATGACATGTACAAAGAGCTGAACGTGAAACAGCTACAAAAAGCGATGTTCCGTAGCGAATACTTCCCAACTATGGTGCACAAACCAGATGTGGCAACACGCAAATACTTCCGCGGCGAGTGTGATTACTTGCCTCTGAAAGAAGCGGTAGGTCGTGTCGCAGCAGAAGGTGCGCTTCCTTACCCTCCAGGCATTATCTGTGTGATCACGGGCGAAATCTGGACTCAACAAGTGGTCGATTACTTCTTATCTCTAGAAGAAGGCATCAACCGATTCCCAGGCTTCGCACCAGAGATTCAAGGTGTGTACCTAGAAGACGTCAATGGTCGCACCACCGCCCATTGCTACGCCCTTAAAGATTAATCTACCCCGTTCGCATCGTGACTTGGTTGTCGCGGTGCGAACCGTTTATTCGTGGAGAATAATTTATGAGTACTGAAACCAAAAAAATGTCGGTGGTGCAGCTAACCATTCTGACATTCATTAACATGGCTGGCTCGGGCATCATTATGCTGCCAAGTAAGCTGGCGCAAGTGGGCACGATTTCGATTCTATCTTGGCTGATTACTGCGGCGGGTTCATTGGCTCTTGCCTATGTATTTGCAAAGTGTGGTCGCTTTAGTAAACGTGACGGTGGTATGAACGGTTATGCGTCGTACGCGTTTGGTAAATCGGGTGCGTTTATGGCGGGTTGGACCTACGGCTTATCTTTGTTGATCGCCAACATCGCGATTGCGATAACCTGTGTTGGCTACGGATCTGCGTTTTTTGAAGTGACCTTGTCGCCAGTAGAGACCTGTCTGTACACCATCGCTATCCTTTGGATTTGTACCTTCGCTAACTTTGGTGGTGCGAAGATTACTGGTCAAATCGGCTCGTTTACGGTCTGGGGCGTTATCCTTCCTGTGTGTTCTTTGGGTATTGTTGGTTGGTTCTACTTTAGCCCAACCATGTACGTAGAAGCGTGGAACCCACACCACCTACCATTTGGTGAAGCGGTAAGTGCGTCGATCGCGATGACACTTTGGGCATTCCTAGGTCTTGAATCGGCTTGTGCGAACTCAGAAGCGGTAGAAAACCCAGAGAAGAACGTACCAATCGCAGTATTGGGCGGTACGCTGATTGCGGCAGTGGTTTACATTGTTTCAACCAACATCTGTTCTGGTATCGTAGCGAACTCTGAGCTTGCTGCATCTACAGCGCCATTCTCAACAGTATGGACAGTGATGCTAGGTTCTACGGCGGGTAAAGTGGTTGCGGGTATGGCAGTTCTTGCTTGTGCAGGTTCACTACTGGGTTGGCAGTTCACTATCGCGTCAGTATTCAAATCATCTTCAGATGCAGGCTTCTTCCCGAAACTGTTCTCACAAGTTGATAAACGCGGTACACCAATCAAAGGCATGGTGGCTATCACGGTTATCCAATCGGTGCTTTCTTTAATGACTATCTCGCCAACATTGAACGAGCAATTTGAAGCGCTGGTTAACCTGGCGGTAGTGACGAACGTCATTCCTTACATTCTATGTATGGGCGCAATCTTCATCATGCAGCAAGTGGCGCACGTGCCTGAGCGCGAGATGAAGACAACGAACATCATCGCTCTGATTGGTTCTCTGTACAGCTTCTATGCGTTGTACGGTTCTGGCTACGAAGCCATGATGTGGGGCTCTATCGTTACCTTCCTAGGTTGGAGTGCGTACGGTCTGATCGCTTCTAAACACGAACCTCTCGTGAACTAAGTTTTTTCAATCGAGCCTTCCCATACGCGGTGTGGAGGGCTCTTTTGCTTTTATCCATAACCTTTTGATTTGAAACACTAGGTAAGTTGAGGACACAACACCACTCATAACGTGAAAACTCATTTTCGACAATTGGGGGACGAAAGATGATTAGCCAACCTGTTAAAATCGGTGACGATACCGTCGTAGTCATTCCAAGCGTGATCCTGACTGAGCTCGGGATAAGGGAAGGGGACACCCTCGAAATTGCGCTCAATAAAGACAAAATGGAAATTAAGAAAATGGTACTGAAAACCAGCTCTCCAATCGATTCGAGCGAAGAAGGCTAGAATTGAGTTAGAGAATCTTGGTTTGTCGGATACACTACTGGTTTCGCAAATCTGGCGCTCGCCGCTGTCTTTGAACTATTGATAACAACAAGAAGAGGTCTGGTACTATGCAAGGTATCCTCTCTATACAATCTCATGTTTCTTTTGGTCACGCTGGTAACAGCAGTGCCGTTTTCCCAATGCAACGCATGGGCTTTGAAGTGTGGCCTATTCACACGGTTCAATTCTCTAACCACACCCAGTACCAAGAAGGTTGGACGGGGCGTGCGTTCTCGGCTGATGACATCAGCGAACTGGTTCGTGGTCTTGGCAACATTGGTGCGCTAGAAAAGTGCAAAGCGGTTCTGACTGGCTATCAAGGCAGTGCTGAGCAATGTCTGGCAGTTGAAGAAACCGTCTCCAAAGTAAAACAAGCAAACCCAGACGCACTTTATGTGTGTGACCCAGTGATGGGCGCGCCAGATAAAGGCTGTATTGTGGCGCCGGGTATTGCAGAAAACTTGTTAAACCGTCTGATGCCAATGGCAGATGTGATCGTGCCTAACCAGTTCGAGTTAAGCCAATTTGCAGAGATGGAAATTCATACGCTGGATGATGCGATCAACGCTTGTCAGCGTGCACTAGCAAAAGGTCCTAAAGTGGTGTTGGTGAAACACCTTTACTGTTTGTCTGACGATAGCTTCAATATGTTACTTGCGACGCAAGAAGGCACTTATTTAGCGAAGCGCCCTCATTTTGAATTTGCTAAAGCCCCCGTCGGTGCAGGTGATTTGATCTCGGCGATTTTTACCGCTGGCTTGCTGAAAGGTTGGACGCCAAAACAAGCCTTCCAACACTGCCACGACGCGTGTTACGGCGTACTTAATGCGACTTACCAAGCGGGCGAATGGGAACTGCAAACCATCGCAGCACAACAAGAGTTCGTTGAGCCGAGCAAGCACTTCCCATTGGAAGAAGTGACATTAAGTTAAGTCTTATCATTGGTAGGAAAGAGGGAGCACAGTGCTCCCTTTTTTGATCTTCATTAACAGCCAGTGGTGTCAATTCTAAAGCTGTGTCCATCAACGCCTTTGCTGTCCATTCGATAGTAGGCGTAACACTGATTTGCCATCAGTGCCTCTGGTGATTCGTCACTGCCGTAACCGACAATTGAATAACGATTGTTTTCGATAAAGACCAAGTCTGCTTGTTTCATCTCATCAGTGATGGTCAGATTGTCGAAAAATCCAACTTGCTCACCACACTCACTCTGAGTTTCTGGATAACCGTTGTAGAAATCTTGATAGCCAAGAGCTGTCAGGACGCACTGGTTTGCGCCTCGGTCCTGCTTAAACGCTTTTGCATTGTTGTGTAGGAGCGAGACGTAATACTGCATGTCAGCGAACAGAACTTGGATTGCAGCACTGCGGGCAGCAGAAGTACGTTGGTTAGAATAATGGACTGTGGCTATGGTTAACCCTCCGAGTACCACGGCGGTCAACAGCCACTCTTTTGCTGAGAATCCAGACAACAATCTCATTGGTTTTTACCCTATGTACAACTCAACCATATGCGTAACTGAGCGGGATTCTACGCATCGATTTTCGAAAATTTAAGGGCAAATAGCGTGTTTCAGAAAAACCTGACAGAAACTTGAAGTACGATCAAAGTATGAAAAGAGGAGCGTATTGCTCCTCTTGATTTTTGGATTAGTTTGGTGTCGGCATGGGAATAAGGCTAGGTGATACAATCAGTTGGGCCTTCGTCGCCGCTTGTACCTCTTCAACGGAAAACTCCGGTGCGAGTTCGGTTAACATCATGCCTTTATTGGTGATTTCGAACACGCCCATTTCAGTGACAATCAAATCTACCTGACCCACAGCGGTCAGCGGTAAAGTGCAATGCTTAAGCAGTTTTGGATTGCCTTTCACCGTGTGTTCCATGGCGACAATAACTTTCTTTGCGCCGACCACAAGATCCATTGCGCCGCCCATTCCAGGCACCATTTTGCCCGGAATGATCCAGTTGGCAAGATTGCCATGTTCATCCACTTGCAGTGCTCCTAGCACGGTTGAATCCACGTGACCACCGCGAATGATGGCAAAAGAGTCCGCGCTATTAAAGTAGCAAGAGCCTGCTATGGCGGTGATGTTTTGTCCGCCGGCATTGACCAGATCAGGGTCGATTTCTGCCTCAGATGCCAGCTTATCAATGCCAATTAAGCCATTTTCAGCTTGCAGAAGCAGTTCCACGTCTTTGTCTACTTCATTAGCAACCAGCGTTGGCAAGCCTATACCAAGGTTAACGATGTCGCCATCTCTCATCTCTTGAGCAACGCGCCATGCAATGCGGCGGCGAACGACTTCTTTATCTAATTGTGCAGTCATTAGTTGTCCTCCACTAAGATGTAATCGACGTACAAACTTGGGGTATGCACGGCTTCAGGCTCAATATCACCCAATTCCACAATCTGCTCTGGTTCCACCACCACGGTTTCCGCCGCAGTTGCCATTAAAGGGTTAAAGTTCTGAGTGGTTTTGCTATAGAAAACGTTGCCACGACGGTCAACTTTAGATCCACGAATCAGTGCTAAATCGGCCTTCAGTGGCATTTCCAAGAGATATTGTTTGCCGTCAATTTCAATCACACGTTTGTTCTCTGCGACGATGGTGCCAAGTCCTGTTGGTGTTAGTACGCCACCCAAACCTGCGCCAGCACTGCGAATGCGCTCTGCCAATGTACCTTGAGGAACAAGCTCCACTTCAAGTGTGCCTTCATTCATTTGTTTGCCCGTTTCGGGGTTAGTACCGATGTGCGAGGCATACAGTTTCTTCACGCGCTTTTCCGCGATAAGTCGACTAGAACCTCGACCCGGTGAGCCTGTGTCTGTGCTGATTAAGGTAATGTTTTTGATGTCTTTTTTGATCAACAAATCAATTAAACGTTCTGGTGCGCCTGTTGCCATAAAGCCGCCAATCATGATGGTCATGCCGTCGTGCAATAGGCTTTCAATTTGCCCTGTAGTGGCTGCTTTTTTCATGTTTTTCGTGTTCATGAGAGGCTCCTTCTAACAACGTTTCAAAATTAACGCCGTGCCCATGCCACCGCCGATGCACAGTGATGCCAAACCGTAATCACGGCGAGTGCGCTGCAGTTGATAAACCAAGGTGGTCACAATGCGGTTACCTGATGCGCCGATTGGGTGACCAAGTGCAATGGCACCGCCACTTAAGTTACTGCGTTCTAGCAGCCACGCTTCATCGATATTGTGTTGCTCGGTAAGGGAACGAACCACGCCAAGTGCTTGCGCAGCAAAGGCTTCGTTAAGCTCAAAAACGTCGATATCTTCAATCGCCATTTCGGCTTTGGCTAAGGTATTGGCAATCGCAGACACCGGACCTAAGCCCATCACCTCTGGGGCGATAGCACCTTGTCCGTATTCGATGAGTTCAGCTATTGGCTTGAGGTTATGGCGTTTTACGGCACTTTCTGAAGCGAGCAAAATTGCGGATGCACCATCATTAATACCGGATGCATTGCCTGCGGTAACACTGCCTTCTTTATCGAATGCAGGACGCAGTGCTTGTAGACCTTCAAAGGTGCTGTCGGCTTTCGGATATTCATCGTTCTTTACTTCGAATTGGCGCTTGCGATCCACTATCGTAATTGGCGCAATTTCTGCTTCAAAATGACCATTTTCTATCGCGCTGATCGCTTTACGTTGGCTTTGTAAGGCAAAGGCATCTTGGTCTTCTCGGCTGATTTGGAGTTGCTTGGCGATGTTTTCTGCCGTAACACCCATGTGGTAATTGTGGAAGGCATCTGTCAAACCATCTTTGATGATGCTGTCTTCTTGGAGTTGATGACCCATGCGATAACCGCGACGAATCTGACCGGAAGAGATGTATGGTGCGTTGGACATACTCTCCATACCACAAGTAAGCACTAGTTCTGCGTCGCCCGCTCGAATATGGCTTGCACCGTCCATGATGACTTTCATGCCACTGCCACAAATCATATTGAGTGTGTAAGCCGGAACGGATTCTGGAATGCCTGCCTTCATTGCGGCTTGGCGACCCGGTCCCATGCCTGCGCCTCCAGTAAGTACGTTGCCAACAATCACTTCATCGATTTGTTCTGGGGCAATGTCCACTTGTTCCAAGGCTGCCTTGATGGCATGAGCGCCTAGTTCAACACTGGACAATGACGCTAATGAGCCATTAAAGCTGCCAATTGGGGTGCGCTTTGCCGCCACAATAAAGATTCGTTCCATACCGCTGTTTACTCCGTAATCGTTCTGTCATAACCAGTGTAGGGAGTGCGATGTGGTCGCGATATAGCCAGGAATTCAAAGCCGCTTTGCGAAAATGCAAAGTACAAACGAGGCGCAAATCACGAACTTTTACCCCTACCAATCTTAAGGTGAAAAGAAATCAACTTAGGAGAAAAACACATGCTTGATCGTATTGCTTGCGCCCCATGTTGCTGGGGAGTGGAAGAGGCATCTCATGCGACCAATCCAAGCTGGGGAAAGGTGTTAATGGATGCAAGTGACAGTGGCTTTCGTGGTATTGAATTGGGACCGGATGGCTTCTTCCCCGAAGATCCTGAACTGGTGAAAAGTGCGTTTCGTGTACGTGGACTGCAGGTGTGCGCTGGCAAGGTACAAGTGCCATTTTGCGACTCTGCAAACATGTCTGCCATTTTGGAAGAAGTCGACACCGCCTGTCAGCGTTTAGATTCGCTGGGCGTAAAGAATTTACTGATCATGGAAGGCATTCATACGGAACGTTATGGCTATATCGGACAAAGCGTCACTGCACCGCGTCTGAATATGGAAAATAAACGGACCATGATTGTTAACCTTGAGCGAATTATTCGCGTGGCAAGCCAATATGGTTTGCGCTGTTTGCTTCATCCGGGCATTGGTGGCTACATCAGTTATAAAGATGAGATCGATTTTGTCATGAGTCAGATTCCCGGGACCAAACTGGGATTATGTATCGATATCGGGCATGTGTTTTTAGATGGGATGGACCCGCTAGGGATCATTCGTCAGTACGGATCACGCATCGAGCATATTCATGTTAAAGATATCTCGACGGACAAATTGAGACTAGCTATCCGTGATAAGTTGGAATGGGTTGACGCCTATAGTAAAGGATTGATCACTCCCTTAGGGGATGGCGATATCAAGCTGCAACAAGTGATGAGTGCACTTAAAGCAGCCGACTATCAAGGTTGGATCGTGGTCGAGCATGAGCACGGCACCGCAGACGTGAGTCAGGTTTCGCGTGATTTAAAACGCAGTCGCGATTATCTCGCTCAGATTGTGGCGTGATTCGAAACTAGATGATGAAAAGGCAGTAATGATGCTCAGCGATCCTTGGTTCTATCTTTTGGCGATTCCTGCGGTGCTAATTTATGGCATTGGTAAAGGTGGGCTCGGTGGAGCGCTGGGCATTTTGGCTGTTCCTATGATGGCGCTGGTGGTGCCGCCAACACAAGCGGCGGCGATTTTATTGCCGATTCTATTGGTGATGGACGCATTTGCGGTGCGTCATCATTATCGAAATGCCGATGTTCGAGTACTCAAAACTATGTTGCCGGGGGCTTTGCTTGGCGTGGTATTAGCGGGGGTATTTTTGAGTATCACCCCAGAGTCGGGGTTGAAGATCACCGTTGGCGTGCTGTCTTTGCTGTTCTGTTTTCAGTATTGGCTAAGTGGTGAAACTCCATCTCAATCAGGGAAGTTAGGCGCTTGGATTTGGAGTACTCTGAGCGGTTTTTCCAGTACCGCAATTCATGCTGGTGGCGGCCCAGCGAGTATCTATTTACTGCCGTTGAAACTGCCTAAAATCAACCTAATAGCGACCATGGCACTGTTGTTCGGCATAGTGAATGTAGCGAAACTCGTACCTTACATTTGGCTTGGCGAGTTTGATTCGACCAACTTAATGACTGCGTTGGTGTTGATTCCACTCGCGCCTGTTGGCGTTAAGATGGGTGTGTATCTTTTGCATCGCGTCAGTCAGGAAAGAATCTATCAGCTCTGTTACTTGTTCTTGTTTCTTTCAGGCGCCAAGCTGACTTTCGATGGCGTGAGCACTTTATTGTTTTAACTCCAATCCGACTTAACAAGGTTTTTCTAATAAGAACTCTTTGAACTTTATTGCCACTGGAGATGCAGTTTTGGGTGAATGGTAATACAGATTCAAACTCCAAATACTGGTCTCATACTCTTCCAATAGTGGTACCAACTCGCCTTTCTCGACTGCTTTTTCGGTGACGAATTGCGGCAAGTAGGCGATACCAGCTCCTTTTAAGGAGCCACTTAGTAATAGGTCGCTGTCGTTCACTTCGATTGTTTTTGGCACTTTGAGCACCATGTTTTCCACACCTTGGCGGAAGATCCAATCATTGCTGCCTGTCAGTGTAGTTGCAATCAGGCAAGCGTGGTCTCGTAGTGCTTCTGGATGTGTGGGCAAGCCATGTTTTTCTAGGTATTGCGGCGAAGCCACGACGATAAACGGGCACTGCATCAGCTCGCGTTTCACCAGTAATAAATCTTTTTCACGGTAGCCTTGGAAGCTGGCATTGGCACTGATCATCAGGTCACAAGTACTGGCGTGATCCAATGCCCAAGGAGTGACGTTGATGTTGAAGGTCACCTTTGGGTTGAGTTTGGAATAGTCGGCGACTTTATCCATCAGATAGTGATTGGCATAGACGGGCGTGCACGCGATGTTGATGTGACCTTTTTCGCTGTCTTGGAAGTCTTCTAACTTGCGACTGATGCGCTCTGCGCTGTCGACTAAAGGAGAAAACTCTTCGTATAAGGTTTGCCCCGCTTGAGTGGCTTCCAATAACCGATTCGAGCGGCGACATAAGGTCGTACCGAAGTGTTGCTCCAGTTCTTGCAGCCAACGGCTTCCTGCGGAGACCGAAATGTTGAATTTTCGTGCTGCGGAGGAGATAGACCCAGAGCGGATCACATAGACAAAGAACGCCATTTTATCGAGCATGAGTTTTGCCTCCAAAGCAAAAAGGGAACAAGTGCGATCACCTGTTCCCTTTGTAAAACATTAAGTTATCTTATGCACGTGCTTCAGTCGCACTTCCAGATACTTTTTTACCCAGTTTTTTCGCCATCGCTTCTTCCATTTTCTCTAAGCTGACGCCTTTCGTTTCAGGCACATACTTAACTACGATGACCATACAGATGAGTGACAAGACGCCGAATAACCAGAAGCTAAATGCGCCATTGAATTGCTCTTTTAAGTAAGGGTTTTCGTTTAGCATTGGGAAAGATTGCGTCACGATGAAGCCTGTAAACCATTGTGCGCCGACGGCGATGGCCATGGCACGAGAGCGAATGCTGTTCGGGAATATTTCTGAAATCATTGTCCAACATGCACAACCCCATGATGTCGCGTAAGACACTACGTACAAACACAATGCGAACAGTGCTGCGTAGCCTTCGGTTTGTTGGTAAAGCACATAGCCGACCACGAACATACCAAATGCACAACCAAAGGTGCCGTATTTCATTAACGGTAGACGACCTACTTTATCAATCAGGTACATACCAAGTGCGTTACCACCGATAAAGACGATGCCGACAAAGGTAGTTTGGAACAGCGCGTTTTCTGTTGAGCCTGTGATCGGTTTTAAGATCTCAGGTGTGTAGTACATGATCACGTTGATGCCCGTTAACTGTTGAGCCGCCGCAACGAACGTACCAATCACTAAGATGGCGAACAATAATGGCGAACGTAGGCTGACTTTGTTCTTCTTCGCACCGACGGTTTCTTTCAATGACTCTTGGATCTCTTTTATCAAACGATCTGCGTGTTTCGGGTTTGAGATACGAGATAACGTCTCTTTGGCATCGTCTACTTTGCCTTTCAAAACCAGCCAACGTGGTGATTCTGGGATGAGGAACAACAACATTGCGAAAAGCGCGGCAGGAATCACTTCAGAGCCAAGCATCCAGCGCCAGCCCATATCCACTAACCAAGCCTCTGACATGCCTTTTGCGATGAGGTAGTTGACGTAAAACACACCCGTTTGACCGATAACTGCCGATTGCTGGAACATGCTCACCGCACGACCTCGGAAGTCTTTTGGTGCGACTTCTGACATATACATCGGTGATACCACACAAGCCAAACCTACAGCTACGCCACCGACGATACGTAGAACCACATAGAAAGAGAAGGTTTGAGCGAGTGCAGAGCCAATGGCGGATATGATGAAGAGAATGGCGGCGATGAAGAGGGTGTTGCGTCGACCGTATTTTAGGGCTGCCCAGCCTGCGCTGACCGCACCGATGATACTACCTAATACCACGCTGGATACGGCCCAGCCAGTTTGAGCTGGTGACAATCCGAAGTAATCACGGATTGGACCAATTGCGCCAGAGATAACAGCAGTGTCGTAACCTAATAAGATGCCTCCGAGCGCAGCGATACAACAAATCCTAACGATGTAGGCGATATTGTGCTTTCGAGCTTCGGCCTTGGATGTAGCTTCCATTATTTTTTCCTTTATTAGATCCCCAAGCTTTCCTTTAACCATCGAATAAGATCAAGTTGGGTAGCGGCCAATACTCTGTTTTGTAGGGTACGAGTATTGGGTATCTATATTGCCGACTTTTAATGTTTATTAGATGTATGAAAATTATTTTTCATTTGCCGGTTGCATTTATCATATTTACTCTTTTGTTATTCGACTAGGTGTCTGTTCGTTTTTTATCCTAAAGTGTTACCCAAATCAAAAAATGAAAAACATTTTTCATTTTTAAATGTCAGTGTAACTTATTGAAAATAAAGGCTTTAGATAAAATGAGATCTGGCGCAAGTTTGCTTGTAGGGCTTGCTGCGATTGGCTTTTTTCATGATTTAACAATTTGATGACATCGATTTTATGTCGTGAAAAATATTTTTCATTTAAAGTTTTTTTCGCTAATGTAATTTCCAGTGAAACGAAATCGGTGAAAGAAAAGCATCTATAAAAACCACGCTTTTACTTCACGACATTTATTAAATAACGGAAACATTGTCGGAGAATAAAAATGAGCAACGTGCAATATGGAATTAGCCCACTGACTTGGACAAATGATGACATGCCAGAACTGGGCGGCGACATCCCATTGGAAACGTGTCTAAGTGAAATGGCGGAAGCTGGTTTCACTGGAACAGAGTTAGGTACCAAGTACCCACGTGAGCCAGAAGTCCTAATCCCTCTACTAGAAAAGCATGGCTTAGTACTCGCTTCTGGCTGGTACAGCGGTAATCTCATGAAGCTGACTGCAGAAGAAGAAATTGCAGCGATGCAAGAGCACATCAAACTGCTTAAAGCGGCAGGCTGTAAAGCTATGGTGTTTGGCGAAGTGAGCAACACGGTTCATGGAGACATCAACACTCCGCTTTCTCAGCGTGTGATCCTGACGATGGACGAGTGGAAAACCTACTGTGCGAAGTTAACTCAAGTTGCTGAATACCTGCTAAACGAGCACGACATTAAACTCTCTTTCCACCATCACGTTGGCACCATCTGTGAAACCGAAGATGACATCAACATCATGATGGAATTCACCGGCGAAGCCGTATACCTAACTCTAGATACGGGTCACATCACTTACGGTGGTGGTAACCCAGTGACCATGATTAAGCGTTGGGGTCACCGTATTGGTCACATGCACTTTAAAGACCTTCGTCTAGAAGTAATGAAAGCTGCACGTGATGCAGACAAATCATTCCTAAATGCAGTGCTTGATGGCGTATTCACTGTTCCTGGTACAGGTGACGTGGATTACGACGACGTATTCGCAGCATTGAAAGAGCGCAACTACCAAGGCTGGTTACTGGTTGAAGCAGAACAAGACCCAGCGAAAGCGCACCCATTGACGTACGCGAAAACGGCTTACGAGAACATCACAGGCTACGCGAAGAAATACGGTCTATAAAAGCACAAGTAAGGAAGGGGAGATTCGTCTCCCCTGTATCAAGCCGTGGAGACAACGCGGCTACAAAAATGATTGATACTACCGGGGAAGACAATGAAAACTGTACGCCTAACTGTTGCAGAAGCGCTAGCTCAGTACCTAGCCGCACAAATGATTGAAATTGATGGTAAAAAAGAACAGCTATTTGGTGCAGCATTCGCCATCTTTGGTCACGGTAACGTGACGTGCTTTGGACAGCAGCTAAAAAATATCGAAGACAAAATTCCGACTTGGCGTGGTCAAAATGAGCAGTCGATGGCAACAGCGGCAATCGCGTATGCCAAAGCGAACTTACGTCGTCGCATCGGTATCGCGACCAGTTCAATTGGTCCGGGTGCAACCAATATGGTTACCGCAGCAGGTATCGCGCACACAAACCGTTTACCAGTGCTTTTGATTTCTGGAGACGCTTACGTCAGTCGTCTGCCAGATCCTGTACTTCAACAGCCAGAGAATTTCTACGATCCTTCGATCACTTGTAACGATGCGTTCAAACCGCTAACACGTTACTGGGATCGCATTATCTCGCCAACGCAATTGATGCACTCATTGCCTCAGGCAATTGACACCATGCTTGATCCAGAAACCTGTGGTCCAGCGTTTATCGGCTTACCACAAGATATTCAGGGCGTGGCTTACGATTTCCCTGAAGTCTTCTTCCAAGAAAAAGTACACCGCATTCGTCGTCCAGAGCCAGAAGTGGCAGATCTAGAGGATGCAAAAGCGGCGCTGCTTAGCGCGAAACAACCTTTGGTTATCTCTGGCGGTGGCGTGCATTACTCACTAGCAACGGACGAGTTGGCTGCCTTTGCGAAAAAACACAACATCCCTGTGGTTGAGACCATTGCTGGTCGCGCCACGATGCTGCAAGACAATCCTCTAAACGCAGGTCCAATCGGCGTGACAGGTTCAGACTCTGCAAACTACATGGCAGCGCATACGGATGTGGTGTTGGCTGTGGGTACTCGCTTACAAGACTTCACGACAGGCTCTTGGTCGGTGTTCAAGAACCCAGATATGAAGCTAGTTACCATCAATACCGCACGTTTTGATGCCATTAAACATCGTGCTATTCCAGTTAAAGCAGACGCAAAACGTGGCTTAGTTGAGCTGTCTAACCTACTGGGCGATTTCCGTAGTAGTGACGAGTGGGCGGCAACGGCGAAAGCGCAAGCGGATGAATGGAAAGCCGTGGTGCATCGTCGTACTCATCCTCAACCAGGCGACCTACTCGACGGTACGTCTTCTTATGCAGAAGTGATTGGCAAGCTCAACAAATCTATGCAGCCGGGCGACACCGTACTTACGGCAGCGGGTGGCTTACCAGCAGAGCTTGCGATGAACTGGCAGAACTACCAAATTGGTAAGTTCGACATTGAATTTGGCTTCTCTTGCATGGGTTATGAAATCGCAGGTGGCTGGGGCGCGAAAGTTGCGAACCCAGATAACGATGTGGTTGTGCTCGTCGGCGATGGCTCTTACCTGATTCAAAACTCAGACATCTACTCGTCAGTGCTGACGGGTCACAAGATGATTGTCGTGGTATGCGATAACGGTGGTTTCGCGGTGATCAACAAGCTGCAAAACAATACGGGTAACGAGTCGTTCAATAACCTATTGGAAGACTGTCGCCGTCCTGATGGCGAGGTAGCTCGCGTGGACTTTGCTAAGCATGCCGAAGCGCAAGGCGCAATCAGCGAGAAGCTGACCTCAATCGACCAGTTTGATGAAGCATTCCAACACGCTAAAGAAGCCGACCGTACTTACGTGATTGTGGTCGACATCGACCCAGTATCGCCAATGGCTTGGTCTAAGTGTGATTGCTGGTGGGAGGTGGGACTTCCTCAAGTGACACGCAATGACGACACCGCAGAGAAAGTGGCTGCATGGGAAGAAGGCAGAGCAGCACAACGCGCCGGCGTTTAAGCCCAAACCGATTTATGTATCAAAACATCCAGCTTTAAAACAGATTTCAATAATTCGATTTATAGGCTCTTGAGCAAGAGCCTATTAAGGAGTCAAACATGTTTAATGAAGAACGTCATTTTGAGCAACCAATCCGTTGGGCAATGGTCGGCGGTGGTCGTGGCAGTCAGATCGGTTACTCGCACCGTAATGCGGCGCAGCGCGATGGTTTGTTTAAATTGGTCGCTGGTGCATTCGATTTGGACGCGGATCGTTGTCGTGATTTTGGTGAGAACTTAGGTCTCGATGGCGACCGTTGCTACGCAAATTACAAAGAGATGTTTGAGAAGGAAGCGCAACGCGAAGATGGCATTCAAGCTGTTTCGGTAGCAACACCAAACTCAACTCACTACGAAATTTGTAAAGCAGCACTGGAAGCTAACTTACACGTGGTGTGTGAAAAACCAATCACCTTCACGACGGAAGAAGCAGAAGAGCTCAAACAGATCGCAGCAGAGCGCAATCGCGTGATTGGCGTGATGTACGGTTACAGCGGTTTCCCAATGGTTCAGCAAGCGCGTGAAATGGTGAAGCGTGGTGATCTGGGTGAGATTCGTGTGGTGAACATGCAGTTTGCTCACGGCTTCCACAACGAAGAATACGAGAAAAACGATCCAGGTTTGAAGTGGCGCGTCAGCCCAGAAGTCTCAGGTCCAACTTATGTTCTGGGTGATGTGGGTACGCACGCTTTCTACCTGTGTGAAGTGATGACGGGTCTTGAAATCGACCGTCTGTCTTGCATGCGTCAAAGCTTCATCAAGTCACGTGCTCCGCTCGAAGATAACGCTCACATCATGATGCAATTCAAAGATGGCGCAGTCGGTACGCTTTGGGCGTCGGCAGTGAATGCAGGTTCGATGCACCAACAAAAAATCCGCATCGTCGGTTCGAAAGCGTCCATCGAATGGTGGGATGAGCAACCAAACCAACTTCGTTTTGAAGTGCAAGGCGAAGCACCACGCATTCTAGAGCGTGGCATGGGCTACCTATACCAAGATGCGCCGGGTGTGGCTTCTAACCGTGTTGGTGGTGGTCACGCAGAAGGTTACTTCGAATCATGGGCGAACTTGTACCACCGTTTCGCGTTGGCATTCGATGCGGCGGACCGCGATGACCAACAAGCGCTGTCTGAAATTTGGTTCCCAGGTATCGATGCAGGCATCGAAGGCGTGCGCCTATGCGAGAAGTGTGTGGAATCTGCAAACCAAAACGCCGCTTGGGTTGATTACAAATAATAGGAACAGACGATGACAAACATTGCACTTGAAACAAATCGACCATTGGATGCCATCGTTTTAGGACGTGCGGGTGTAGATCTCTACGCTCGCGAAGCTAAAACCGACATGGCGGATATCTCTGGCTTCAACAAATTCGTTGGTGGCTCAGCCGCGAACATTGCGGTGGGCATTGCCAAGTTAGGCGGTAAGGTCGGCTTTATTGGCTGCGTGGCTGACGATGCATTCGGTGGTTACGTTAAAGGTTACATGACGGAGCAAGGTATCAACCTTGATGGCATGAGAACCGACGACTCTGGTTCGCGCACCTCGGTGGCATTCACGGAGATGAAGCCAAAAGATTGCACCGTGCTTATCTATCGTAACAACGCATCGGATTTGACCATCAAGCCAGAAGAGATTGATCCCGCTTACATCGCTAGTTCAAAAGTCTTGGTTGTCACGGGAACGGCATTGTCGGAAAGCCCAAGCCGTGAAGCCACTTTGATTGCGATGCAGCACGCGCGCCGCAGCAATACCTTAGTGGTGCTGGATGTTGATTACCGCCCTTACTCTTGGCGTACGGATACCGATGCTTCGATTTACTACGGCATTGCCGCGGGTCTTTCAGACATCGTGATCGGTAACCGTGAAGAGTTCGACATGATGGAAACCGTCATTGCTCCGGGCAACACCGATGATGACCAAACGGCGGCTCGCTTTCTAACGGAGAACACCCAAGTCGTGGTGGTGAAAGCCGGTGAGCATGGTTCGAAAGTGTATGACCGTACGGGTCATAAGTTCGAGCAAGGTATTTTCCGAGTCGAAGCCAATAAGCCATTTGGCTCTGGTGACTCATTCGCCGGCGGTCTAATTTGGACGCTAGTTACTGGTGGTTCGTTAGAAGAGGGCGTACGCAACGGCACGGCAGCAGCGGCGATTAATGTCAGCGGTCACAGCTGCACAGAAGCCATGCCAACTAAGGAACAACTATTCGATTTTATTGAGACGCGAAGTTAAGCACGGTTTGGTGCTTTCGGGCACCACATTGCTGCGCGTTTGGTCTCCCGGGCCGGTATGTCACTTTGAGGGTAACCAAACAGTGCGCGTACACACCATCGTGGCCCGGCTTTTTTGTTAAGCCACTTTCAGAAGGATAGGGCAGCCTCGTTTCACTACGAGCTGTGAGGAGAAAAGAAAAATGGGAAAACACATTCCACCATTTGATAACAAGAATGAACCAATTATTGGTGCGAACGACGAAGTAACGCCGCTATGTTACTTCAACCAAGTGTTCTTGAATCAGAACGAAACCTTTGACCATGTCATCGAAGGGTATGAGTCTGTCATCGTATTGGCTGGCGGCACTTGCAGCATCACCGTGACGAAAGACGGTGAAAGTGAAACGTTCGACAACATTGGTAAACGTAAATCAGTTTGGGACGGCAACCCAGAAGCGGTTTACGTACCACTTGGCTACCGCGCGACCATCCAATGTGTGAGCGACAAGGCTGACGTTATGATTGCGGGTGGTAAGTTTGAAGCGTCACTGGAGCCTTTCTGTGTTCGCGAAGAGAACGTAGACATGGTTCAGTACGGTTCAGATGAGACTAAAACTCACCGCAAAATCAAACACGTGCTGGGTCAATCCAACGCAGACAAACGTGGTCGCTTATTGGTGAGTGAACTATTCACCGTTGGTGCAGGTGGTTGGTCTGGTTTTCCACCACACAAGCACGATGAAGATCGTGTTAAGCCTGATGGCAGCAAAGAAACCCTTTATGAAGAAGTGTACCAATTCCGCTTTAACCCAGATTTCGGCTTTGGTGCGCAGTTCCTATACGAGCATGAAGACGACTTTGGTCCGGTTTACCATGTGCGCACTGGCTCTGTGATCGCCATCGACAAAGGTTATCACCCAAGTGTGGCGGCGCCGGGTTATGAAATGTATTACTTCACCATCATCGTTGGCAAAACAGAGAAATCTTTGATTCAGCATTTTGATCCGCACCACGAATACCAAGTGGAGACGATCCCTGGTATCAAAGACATGATCGCTAAATTTAAGTAGGGGAATCATCATGTTGGTAAATTTGAATGACCTATTGCCGGAGGCTGCGGCGTCTAACTACGCTGTCCCTTGCTTTAATGTGTTCGGCTTTGAAGATGCACGTGCTGTTGTTGAAGCGGCAGAGCAAGTGAACAAACCTGTAATTCTGGCGTGTAATAAAGACGTTGTGGACTTTTATGGCGTCGAAACCGCTGCGGCGATGTTCCTAAATCTAGCGCATAAGAGCACGGTGCCTGTCGTGCTTCATCTTGACCACACTTACGAAGAAGACATCGTCTTTCGCGCGCTTAAAGCTGGGTTTAGTTCTGTGATGTTTGATGGTTCGCAACTGACGTTGGACGAGAACATTGCTCGCACTAAGAAAGTCGTTGAAGTGGCGCATGCTCTAGGAGCATCGGTAGAGGGGGAAATTGGTTCTGTGCCTTACGAAGAAGGTCGCGACCACATAAAATCTATCTACACAGAACCGGAAGATGCGGCGCGCTTTGCAGAAGAGAGTGGCGTAGATTGTGTCGCAATTTCCGTCGGTAATGTTCACCGCTTAACCGAGCCCACTTGTACTATCGATTTTGGTCGCCTAGACCGTATCGCAAATGCTGTGGCTGTGCCATTGGTGATTCATGGTTCGAGTGGTATTCGCGATGAAGACATGCTCAAGCTGAAGCAAAGTCGTGTGTCCAAGTTCAATATTGGCACCTGTTTGCGTCAGGCTCTGGGTCATAATCTTCGCGATTACATGAATCAGGAACCGCAAAAGTTTGACCGTATTTACTTCATGCAAAAGGCGATGCCGTACGTGAAAGAAGAAGCGGTACGAAACTTTGAATTATTATCTTAAAATAGCAGCCCCTTTTGTTACTATAAGGGGCCTCTATCTCCAAGCGTTCATTGATAGGAGAGCAGTATAACTATGGATGTTGAAGTGAAAGCACCTGCAGATTTAGACACACTAAAAGAGTTAATCGCAAAGCGTTACGACAGTTTGAGCGGACGTTTGCAGCAAGTCGCGGATTTTGTAACCGACCAGCCGATGCTGGTGGCGGTAGAAACCATGGCGACCATTGCCAAGCAAGCCAACGTACCATTGTCGACCTTAAGTCGATTCTCTAATGCGATGGGCTTTGATGGCTTCACTTCTATGCAAGTACTGTTTCGCGATCAATATTTGAATCGCCCGAGAGACTACAAAGAGCGCGTTCGTAAAGCTCGTGAGATGGAGGACGTCCCACATGACTCGCCTCAAGCCATCTTCCAAGATTTCGGACACGCAAACATTGAAGCACTAGAACAGCTTCAAATGTCGGTCTCTCCACAAAAACTGGAACGTGCAGTGGCTCTGATGGATGGAGCAGAAACCATCTACATCCAGGGGACTCGTCGCGCTTACCCAGTGGCCTTCTATCTTTGGTACGCCCTCATGAAATCCGACAAGAGCGTAGTGCTCTTGGATGATCACGGTGGCATGTTGTCTCCGTTAACTCGACGAATGAACGAAAAAGACGTTCTGTTTGCTATCACCTTCAATCCATACGCGGAAGAAACCAGCCAACTGATTGATGATGCTTGCAAAAAGAACGTACCGATTGTCTGCATTACTGATAACCAAATGACGCCTCATGGCAGCAAAATGGATGTCTGTTTTGAAGTGCAAGAAGGCGAATTGATGGGCTTCCGTTCGCTCAGCAGCTCCATGTATTTGGCGCAGGCGATTGCGGTGAGTCTGATTTGTCGAGAAGTGAAGTAACTTCATCGCTCAGTAATCTCAAATAGGGACGCGATCCTGCGAGCGAATAAGCAGTAAAGCGCGCAGATTTTTCCATACCTTTGTCCACTGATTAAGTGCAACTTAGCGGTTGCGCTGCGGGTTTGCTCGAGCTGAATTCGGCTTATGTCCTGCAATGTACAGGGCAGTGAGAAGAGGTAAATCTGATGCGTTTTGCTCTACATGGCATGTGCTCTCTGCACAGCAATATCCTATCTGATGTCCGACTTGCCAAAGAAACTGGCTACCAAGGGCTCGAAATTCACACCGAAAAACTCTGGCGTTATATTCAAGCTGGCTTCTCCGCTGAGCAACTCAAACAACGTATGGATGAGTTTGGCATTGTTCCAACGGCGATCGACATCATTGGCGCGGTTGAAGTGACAGATAAAGCCAGCCAACGTCAATTGTTCCAAGATTCAGAAACGCTGTGCCGTTTTGCGCAAGCCGTGGGTGCACCTACCATCCAGCTCAATGCTTTTGAGGCATTAAATGGCTTAACTAAAGAGCAAAACATCGAACTCACGGCACAGAACATTCGCCAGATTGTCGACATTGGTAAGAGCTATGGCATCCGTTTCCAATATGAAGGCGCGGCTTGGACTCCAATCGCCAAATTGGAAGATTACTTCCGCCTGTACGACGCCGTCGGCCGCGACAACTTTGGTTTTGTTCTGGATACATGGCACTTATGGGCATGTCGCGGAGCAACGTTGGAACAAGTGGCAAATATCGATGCCGAGCTGATTTTCAACGTGCACTTGTCTGACGGTAAGCGTCCTGCACCGGGCGAAGCTTGGCCTGATGAGCGCGCTCTACGTGGTTACTTACTAGGGCAAGGTGAAGTGCCATTGAAAGAGTGGGTCGATGCGATTCGACAAACGGGTTACGACGGATTCTACTCTGGTGAATTCCTCAACGACCAACTCTGGGAAGGGGATTATTACGATATCGCCGCAGATATGTTGGCGGGTATGAAGCATCAATTCGACTAGTCGACACATAAGGGATTTTCTATGTTTAATATTGCTTTATTTGGAGCGGGTCGAATTGGTCAAGTGCATGCGGTCAATATCGAACGTTCACCTGAAACCACGATTTATTCGCTTATCGAACCTTTTGAGGTCTATGCGGATCAGTTTTGTGTGCAGTATCCGCAGACAAAGCGCCAAACCGTAGAAGAGGCGATGGCGGATGAGAACGTTCATGCGGTGTGTATTTGCTCGTCAACCGATACTCATGCGGATTTGATTGAGCGAGCAGCAAAAGCAGGCAAAGCAATTTTTTGTGAGAAGCCTATCGACCTTGATTTGGGGCGAGTACGTGATTGCTTGGGCGTAGTAAACCAGCATCAGGTGCCTTTTTTGTTAGGCTTCAATCGCCGCTTTGACCCGCATTTCTTGAGCCTTAAGAAAGCGCTGGATGACGGTCAAATTGGCGAACCAGCAAGCGTAGTCATCACCTCTCGCGATCCTGCGCCACCGCCAGCACAATACAGCAAATCGTCCGGTGGTATGTTCCGCGATATGACGATTCACGACCTCGACATGGCGCGGTTTATCTTAGGGGAAGATCCAATCACGGTTACGGCACATGGCAGCTGCAAGGTAGATCCTGCCATTGGTGAAGCGGGAGATATCGATACCAGTGTGGTGACGCTTACATTCCCTTCTGGTGCGATGGCGACGATTCATAACAGTCGTCGCTCTGGCTACGGATACGATCAGCGTCTCGAAGTGCATGGCGAGAAAGGCATGCTGCAAGTGGCGAATCTGACCGAAAATCTAGTCAGCCACAGCACAGAAATAGGGCAAGTAGGCGCAACACCGAAGTACTTCTTCTTAGAGCGTTATGAGCGTGCTTACGTGGCAGAGTGGCAACACTTTGTTGAAGTACTTAAAGGCGAAGCACCATGCTGCTCGGGTATAGATGGTGAGATTGCTCTGACGTTAGCGGATGCCGCGTTAGAGTCGATGCAAACAGGGAAGACGGTTCGTTTGTAGGTCATCCCTAACAGGAAACAAAAAGGGGAGCCGCATTGGCTCCCCTTTCTATTATTGAGATCTTAAAGATGCTTAAGTCTTACTGAGCTTTTTGCTGTTCTGATTTGCAAACAGCGGCAGTGAAGATAACGTCTGTTGAGCTGTTTAGGGCTGTTTCAGCAGAGTCTTGAATCACACCGATGATGAAACCAACGGCTACAACCTGCATTGCTACGTCGTTTGAGATACCAAACAGACCACACGCTAGTGGGATAAGTAGTAGAGAACCACCAGCAACACCTGATGCACCACACGCTGATACTGCAGCAACAATACTTAGTAGTACCGCTGTCATTAGGTCAACGTCGATACCCATAGTGTGTACCGCTGCTAGCGTTAGGGTTGTGATAGTGATTGCTGCACCCGCCATGTTGATGGTCGCACCTAGTGGAATAGACACTGAGTACGTATCTTCGTCTAGGTCTAGTTTCTTACATAGGTTCATGTTCACTGGAATGTTCGCAGCACTTGAACGCGTAAAGAATGCCGTTACGCCACTTTCACGTAGACATTGGAACACCAACGGGTATGGGTTTTCTTTCGTTTTGAAGTATACGATCGCAGGGTTAACCACTAGCGCAATGATAAACATTGAACCTAGTAGTACCGCTAGAAGGTGAGCGTAGCTTGCTAGTGCACCAAAACCTGTTGTTGCAAACGTTGAGGCAACCAGACCAAAGATACCAAATGGCGCAAGACGAATGATGAAACGAACAATGTGGGAAACACTGTGGCTTAGATCTTCGAATACCGCTTTTGTTGTTGCTGATGCGTGGTGAAGTGCAAGACCAAGACCCACACCCCAAGCAAGAATACCGATGTAGTTTGCTTCTACTAGCGCGTTTACTGGGTTATCAACCAGTTTGAACAACAAGGTTTGGATAACTTCTGCAATACCTTGTGGTGGTGTTGCACCTTCAGCGCCCGTTACTAGCGTTAAATTGGTCGGGAAAAGGAAACTTAGTACTACTGCGGTTAGTGCCGCAAAGAAGGTACCCGCTAGGTAAAGAATTACGATTGGACGCATGTAAGTGTGTTGGTTTTTCTTTTGGTTTGCGATAGACGCAGCCACCAAGATAAATACCAATACTGGAGCAATCGCTTTTAGTGCACCAACAAACAAGCTACCCAGCATACCAACGCTTTCTGCGTGGCTTGGCGAGATAGTCGCAAGCAGAATACCTAAGACGATACCGACGAGGATTTGGAGAACGAGGTTACCGCGAGCGAATCGGGCAACGAGACTGTTGTGTTGCATTTGCATACATCATTCCTGCAATTTTTGACTCAGCAACAGCGCAATATTCAGTCATTACACGGCGTAATGTTCCCTCGCATGAAGGGGCTGAATCTTGTGGTTGTGCTGCTAAGACATCCTGATTATCAATTATCCTGTTTTTATAAATCCAGCCATTTTCTTGCTGAATATCACATATCTTAACTTGGTAATATTTTGTGTCTAGTTTTAGTTTGTTCTTAGTTTAAATGTTTGCTCAATGTTATCGTTATTGGTCTTTTGTGTTGATTTGTATGGCGAAGTATGAATGATGGTTTTTCATAAAGTTATTAAAAAAGGAGGCGTTAGCCTCCTTTGTTCTATTGATTACGCAAATACAACAAACTAGTAACTCTGTTGGCGTTTGCGCTTTCCGTCAACAATACTGCGAACCATTTTGCCGAACTGTTTATTCTGCGCTCTTTGCTCTGCGAGACTCGCTCCGTTATGGGCTTGTTCACGCAATAACTTCTGATAGTTAGTAAAGCGTCGTAGCTCAAGAGAGCCATCTTCAATCGCAGCTTGAACCGCGCAACCTGGCTCGGTTTGATGTTGGCAATCATTGAATCGGCAGTTATCAGCTAAGGCCTCAACATCAGCGAAAGTTTCACTCACGCCTGCCTCGCAATCTGCTAATTGGATCTCTCGCATTCCTGGCGTGTCCATTACGATCCCACCGGATGGTAATAGGTGGATTGAGCGTGAGGTTGTAGTGTGTCGACCTTTGCTGTCATCCTCACGAATACCACCAGTCGCTTGTTCTTGCTCGCCAAGCAGGGTGTTTACTAAGGTCGATTTTCCTACCCCTGAAGAGCCAATAAATGCGACGGTTTGACCTTCGCCGCACCAACTCATTAATTTGGCAACGTCTGATTCATCCAAACCATTAACGCTTTCCACCATAAGCAACGGATCGAGCTTTTGTACCTGAGCTTTGAGCTCGTCAACATCGTCACATAAGTCTGCTTTCGTCAGCACAATCACGGGCTCTACATCAGCTTCATTGATGAGAGCCAAATAGCGCTCAATGCGACTGAGGTTAAAGTCGTGGTTGAGTGAACAAACGATGAAGACAGTATCCACGTTGGCGGCGATAAGTTGCTCGGCGACCTTACTACCTGCGGCTTTGCGACTAAATAAACTGCGGCGTTCAAGTAGGCGAGAAAACTGTTGCTGACCATCCAATACTACCCAATCACCAACGGTCATGCTGGGTAACGAGGGATGGATAGGTAAGTGAGTTTCACCTTGTTCGCTAACAACAACGTAACCACTACGATGGTGAGCAATCACTCGCGCAAAAAGCGTGTCTTGGTAATCGTCTAACGTCAATTGTTGTTGAAAAAAGGGTTTCCAACCTAATAGCTTTAATGGGTTAGGTTGAGTTAGTAGTGTTTCACAAAAAGAATGTGTTTTATTCATTGTTGAATTATCCCAGACGCAACAAAGCGCCTTAATACAAATCGCATTAGGGTCTAATTCGCATAGAGCTGACCCCGGTGAAAACCGGGCAAAGAAGGGAGGTGGTGTGGCTTAGCCACGAGAAAAAGTTGGACGTTACCCTTTCACTGCCCAGTTAGTGTTATTCATTACAATCATCATATTTCCTCTTAAGTTGGTGAGTTAACGGTCGGAGTATAGCGACTGTGCTCTGATTCTTACAACTCCTTTGCGTTTTATATGTGTTTTATTCGACGTTCTTCCATCTCTTGTGAATAGGTGTTGGCTTTTACGCCGTAGATGATTTGGATATGTCGTTCATCAATGATCACGACACCATGTGCTCCATGTTCCTCCAGTGCTTTTTGATTCACAATGGTGGTGTCTTTTAGTGTGAGTCGTAGCCTTGTCGCGCAAGCACCAGTTTCCACCAAATTACTCGTGCCACCAATAGCGTCAATGATGGTATCGACATCCTGTTCTAGGTTTGGATTTACTTGCGTCAGCATTTTAAATACGCGAGAAAGGGCTTTTAACATGGCGAGAAACTCGTTTGCAGCAAAGCCTTGTTTATATCTCAGCAGCGGCTGTTTCGCTCTGATTTAGGACACAAAATCATGCATTGATAGTTTGGCGAATACGGCTTAGAGAAAAGAGAGAGGAATAAAAAAGCTCCTCACGTTGGAGGAGCTTTGAATCGATGAAGTGAAGAGGCACTAATGATGATGTTCGTGCTTTTTCATTCCTGCCATGACTTTTTTGACTGGTGCAGTAAAGCTTTGCTTTTGACCGTTGTCGTAAGTCACTGTCACTTCGATTTCGTCGCCTTCATTAAGCGGCTTTTTAAGGTCGAATAGCATGATATGCAGGCTGCCCGGTTTTAGCTCGGTGGTCTCTTTTGCAGCGAGTGTGATGTGGTCTACTTGACGCATCTTCATTACATCGCCTTCTTTAATCACATCGTGCAACTCGACTTTACCTGCTGCAGGGGTTTCTGCTGCGACAATATTGATGTCTTCTTGGCTTCGGTTAGCAAAGGTCACAAACACAGCGCTCGTCACAGCACCTGGCGCCATTGCTCGTGCATATGGTTCGTGTGGCATCACGTTTAGGTTTGCTTGTGCCAAAGGGCTTAGAAGTAGGGCGGAGAGGGCTAACGTTTTGATTGCATGCTTAGCTTTCATTGGTTTTTCCTTCTGCTGTTAGTTTGGTTATCGCTTCGACAATTGGCGCAGGCGTTAAGGTGTGTGGCACTTTAGTGATGAGTGTGCCGTCAGGCTTCAAGAAGTAAAAGTAAGAGCTGTGGTCGAGCGTGTATTTCAGCTCTGAGCCTTCTAGCTCCGTTTTACGGAAAATGACACCATATTTGTGGGCAAGTGGGGTGGTCACGTCGAGTGGTGCGGACAGGCCTTCAATCATCGGGTGGAAGTAGTGGGCGTACTTGGCTGATGCATCTGCCTCGTCACGTTCTGGATCAAGCGAGATGAACATTGGGCGCAACTGCGCTTTTTGCACATCGTCGATTTGATTGAGTGCACCTGCTAGCATGGCTAATGAGGTTGGGCATACGTCTGGGCAACGCGTAAAGCCAAAGTAAACAATGCGAATGCGATCATCGCTGGTATCGAAGATATCGACAGGTTTATCGCCTTCGCCAAACAACACGCTTTGCTCGGTAGTGACTTGTTGTTTTTTCTCTACGTCTTTTTGTCCATCTAGGTACGTTTTGGTACCAAAGCCAAGGACAAACGCAACCACGAGAAAGAGAGACCAATTACGGCTCATATCAATTCCTTATCTTTGCATTTTGAGGGCTGGGTAGATGGTGTCTTTACCGTCGGAAAGTTCACCAACCCACGTCATTGAATCTTGTGTACAAACGGGCAATGTCACGTCACCCACAAATTTACCTGGTGCCACTTTCTTTAGCATGAATTTTGGCTCGCCCATTTCCATTTCTCGACCAACCAAACTTAATACGAGCTGATCTGCTTTGCAGTCTTGCCATTCGACTTCGAGCTGAGCTGGGATCAGAGGTTGAGCAGTATCGACGCTAAGCGTCATCGCAACATCATGTTGGATGCAAGGTTCAGTAGAGAGGAAACAGTATTCATCGAGCGACTTAGGCTCGGGTGCTGAAGAGAAGTTTTTTATTAGGGTAGGCGCGTAAAAGCCAGCGACCAGTGCCACGGCTATCCCTGCGATTTGTAACACTTTCATTAAGATTCAGTATTTATCACTTAACATTGCTTGCATCCTAGCACAGATGGGATGTACGAAAACTCGCAATTTCAACAAATTGTGCACTATCCCCATCTATTTGAAACCTATTGTTTGTAAAGCGTAAATAAAAAAAGCGGAGCCAATGGCTCCGCTTCTTAAATGATGGAATTGTGGTTCAGATTTACTTGTTTGAATCCGCAAACTTCTCTAAACCAAGTACTAACGCGATAGCGGCTAGCATCATGAGCACGGCTAACAATAGTTGTGATGGTTGAGACGTGATGTGCTCAAACTCAAACGGTGATAAGTTTTGCTCTAGCAATGGCACTTGCTCACCCTTCGAGTTAGTACGCCATGTTAGCGTTTCCTTCCAAGGCCAAATCTTTGGTAGCGTACCGATCATTAAGCCAGTTAGGAACATTAAGGTTAAATCGCGGAATTTGCGCAGTAACCAAGACAACAAGTGAGAGAAGGACAGCAGACCAGCAACACAGCCAACAAGGAACAGCGCAAGGATATCAATTTGGAAACCTTTTACCGCGCCCAATACAGGAGCATACATGCCGATCAATAGCAAAATAAAGCTGCCTGAGATACCCGGTAGAATCATCGCACAGATTGCGATAGCTCCAGCCAGAATGGTGTTGATCGCCGTTGGCTCCATATGAAGTGGTTTTAGCACCGTGATGCTGTAGGCGAAACCAATGCCGATCAATAACGCAACAAAACGGATAGCGTCACGCTTTTCTACTTGGCGAATGATGTGGTAGACAGACACCAAGATCAGACCAAAGAAGAATGACCAAATTGGAATTGGATGAGTTTCCAATAACCAACTGATTAGTTTTGCCAGCGTCGCGATGCTGGTGAAAATACCCGCAAACAAAGAGATAAGGAAGAAGCCGTTAATGTGATTAAACGCAGCTTTGAAGCCATCCTTTTTCCAAATCGAGAAAAGTGAAGGGTTAATACGTCGAATGCTTTCTAGCAGTGTGTCATAAATGCCAGTAATAAATGCAATGGTACCGCCTGATACGCCTGGGACAACATCGGCTGCACCCATCGCCATTCCTTTGAAGTAGGTGATTAGATAGTTCATTTCTCAAGTACTAAGTCATGTAGATGGTCCTGAGTATACAAACATTGATGTCAAAAAAGTATGAAATAGTGGTGAGGAAAATATCTAAATGATTGCTTATCTAGGATCTGTTGAACTTTCGTGGTTAAGTTTTGTTCTGATGGGCGCATGGCTAAAATCGTTGTAGGCAAGGAAAGGAGTGTATTGCTTAGTCATTCTAGGCAAACACTCGCTGTAAAAATCAGCTTGAAAGGCCAACAGAACCTAGCAACGTTAAGCTTTTTGGTTAGTTTAGGTGAATAAAAACAGAAAGATACGCGATAAAGAAATGGATTTGTTATCAGTTGTAAAGGGGCGCTTGACTGAATAAATGTTAGCGTAAAATCGATAAATTTGTTGAATGAAGTTGTTTGGTGACTTATTTATCACTTATGCCACAGAGTTGCGACTTGCAACTGCAATTTGCATTTTGACTTTGCATATTGCAAATGTTGTAACATCTTGGCAGTTTGATATGAGATCTTGTGCCCAAAAATAATGCTTTTCAAATTGGCATGATTAATGCATAATCCTTTTCGACCCTTCTTAAGCCGAGGGTCACCTAGCCAACTGACGTTGTTAGTGAATATACATTGTTCACATCATACATAAGCCAATCGCCTTAATTGCGGTTGGCTATTTTTTTGTCTGTCGTATACCCAAGTGACTTTGAGATGCAGGATTCAGAGCGTTGTTATTGATGCGAGCGCAATGAAAACAACGCCGTGTAATAGCCAGCCCTTTCCAAGTCGTATATATGTACAACGTTTCTTACAGGCTTTGCAATTTGCATGAATGCCCACAAAAAAGGGGCTGACGCAATACGCCAACCCCTGTTTAGCTACTCTCTTTCGAGTGATCAGTAACCCATCAATTGCAGCAAGTTCTCCGCCGTCACAATCGCTTCCTTACGGTTTGCAATGTTGAGCTTTTGGTACAAGTTACGAATGTGAGTCTTAATCGTTGTGCCTGCTACATCTAACTCTTGAGCGATTTGCTCATTGCTAAAGCCTGAGTAGATCAAACCAAGCACTTGCCATTCACGTTGCGTGAGTGGACTGGTTCGAACCAGCTCCGGCACGTTCGGGTGGTTCACCAGTTTCTCAATAAAGTCTTCATCAAAGTGAATCGAACGGCTGCGTTGGTTTGAAGAGATGTCTTTCATCAATTGCTGAGCACGGTGACGTTCTAAATCGCCCAGCTCATGACGAAGACTTAGCTTCTCTAGTAGACCACCAATCGTTGCACCGTCGATTAAGAAGTTGCCGACCATACCGGTTTGGTTTGTCATCACTAGTGCTTCTTTCAATAGTGCTTTTGCTTGCTCTTCGTCTTTCTGACGCGCGGCAAATACCGCTTCAACCACAAGGTTGCGATTGGTATCGGTCACCAAGTTAGTACGACGAGCTTCGCTTTGTAGGAAGTCCAAAGCTTGTCGCGCTTCGTCATATTGGCCAAGGTTGATGTGAGCACGAGCAATATTGCGCCACTGTAACTGCAAGAAGTGGTTACACGCTGATTCCGGGCGAACTGCGGTGTTCAACCATTCTTGAATTGCTTCTGTGTTGCCACGAGCTTGCCAAAACAAAATCAGAGAGAGCGATGCGTTTGCCGTCCAGTCTACGTGATAAGTGGATTGTTTCATCAAGTGCTGGATGTGTTCGATAAACTTACCCGCTTTGTCTAGTTCACCGCGACCAATCGCAATACGCGCCAACATTGAGTAGCTATGTAAGTGCTTACTTGGTGAGTGGTTTTCTAGAATTTGTAGCCCTTTGTATGAGCACTCTTCTGCTTCATCCAAGCGGTTCCAGCACCACAATACTTGCGCGCGAATTCGTAACAAAAACTCGTGAAGAGGAACATGCTGAAGCTGTTGATCTTCAATCAAGCGGAAGCCGGAATCTTGCAGCTCAAATGCTGCTTGGACGTAACCTTGCGCGATCATGATTTCACTTTGTTGCAAGATTGCCCATAACGCTTGGTGGTAAACCTGATACTGACGTGCCAGTTTTTCGGTTTGTTGCATCATTGGCAATGCGCGGTCAAGTTTACCCAGTACGTGGTTTACTTCACCAACGACTGACGTCGCCACGATACGGCTGCGGTACACCGTTGGGTCAAGTTGGCTCAGTGCTAACTCGGCTAACTCTAATGCACGCTCTGGTTGGTTGCTGTTGATTGCAACCTGAGCGAGTAGGGCATTAGCTTGACCTTGATAGCCAGAATCAAGTTCGATATTACGTTTCTTATGCTCTTCTTCGGCTTCTGCCAGTAGCTCACCAACCTGGTTGTAGCGGTGTTGGCTTTGCGCCAACCATGCGCGCAACATCGACAGTTTCGGGTGGCTGAAGAGTAAGTCTTTATCAAGCTGGTTGATCGCCGCTTCTAGCGTTGTTAACTCACCTTGGTTGAACATCTTCCAACCAAATTCATTCAAGATTTCTACGATTAGATCAGTGTCGTCAGATTTCTGTGCGTGGTGAATAGCTTGATGCGGTGCTTTCTGTTTTAGCCAGGCGACAGCTGCGTTGCGGTGTAGATCTTTCTCTTGTTGAGGAATACGCGCTTGACGTTCATGCGACAAAAATTCGCCAAACAGATTGTGGAATCGGAACCAGTTTTGTTCACCTTCCAGTGGATAGATAAACAAGCCGTATCGATTGAGTGACTCAATCATGCCGAGTGCATCTTCACGTTGTGTCAATGCAAAGACGAGTTCGTCGTTGAAATGGTCGAGTACCGACACTTGCATTAAGAAATGACGTGTCTCTTTGTCTAATAGATCAAAGACTTCTTCAACTAAGTAATCCCATAAGTGTGCATGATTAAACTGAGACACCGACTCTACGGTTTGTGCCAGAGTGCGGTTCTGATGCTGTGCTTGTAGGGCGATAAGTTGTAACGCTGATGGCCAACCTTCAACGTAAGTACGTAAGTTGTTCGCCATGTCTTCATCGATGCCATCGGCAATGCGTTGGTTGAAGAAGCGTGTGGTTTCTTCGGTATCGAATGCCAACATTTCGTTGCCGATTTCGATCATCAAGTCACGGACACGAAGGTTCGCAGTGCCTAATGGCGGTGCCGCACGGCTAGTAACCACTACAGTAAGGTTGTCTGGCATGTGCTTTAAGAAAAAACGCATGGACTCGTGAATTTCGTCGTTAGTGATCAAATGGTAGTCATCGAGTACGACGTAACACTCATGCTGAAAATCTGCCATTTCAGCGAAAACTTCGCTGAATAAAGAGCGTAAAGAAGAGAACTGACGCTTTTCAGCCAATTTTTGAGCGTTAGAGCAGTTGTAGTTGGTCGCTTTGTTTAAAGCTTGCAGTAGATAGTTAACGAAGCGGAAACCATCGTTATCACTGTCGTCGATACTGTACCAACCTACATTGGGTTTGTCTGACAGCCACTGTGCCGCCATGGTGGTTTTCCCGTAACCAGCCGGCGAGCGAAACAATACCAGTTTGTAGTAAGGCGCTTGTTGCAGTAAGTCCAACACTCGCGGACGGACGATTGCGTTGTGCAGGCGACCCGGGCGAGTAAGTTTAGATGGAATCCACATTATAAATTCTGTCCTTAATTTTTTGAGCTAGCGAAACTAGAAACTGACTCACACCACTAAATTCTAGTTTGTATAAAAAGTGTACAGGCTTGCGAGTCGTTTTGGATGTTACGACAACAGAATTGGTTGTTACTTTGATCCACTTCCTAATTCTCAAGAGTTGATGCAAATGCCACCAACTACGCCCTGTATTTGTGATTTTGGTCACTTAAACATCGATGGTATTGATCCCATGTAGAGAGAGTTGCACATCTATTAAGGAGAAATTATCAATGTTAAAAGACGTAATGTGATCGATAAGACAGTTTTTACATTGGAGTTGGAAGGGGGAATAAAAAACGTCATGAACAAATTTTAATCTTTCTCACAGGTGGCTGTGATCCGAATCACTAAGAATAGGGTTATAGGCTGCCGTGTTGCGATTTGGATCACTAAGTTTGCAAGCTTACGCCCTCTACGCCCTACCCCCTCCTCCTTGTAGGGAGGACAAATGGGAGGATGTTTATTCACAGAGGGAAATGCACGATGTATGGCAGATGAATTACTAAAAGACGTGAGAATTTCTTAATGAAACCTACTCAACAGAAACAATTTGACAAGAAGTCGTTCCAAGAAAGCGTAAAGAAACATCTATCTGTGACTTACGCTCACACGGTTGAAAATGCAGATAGCCGCGCATGGTACCTAGCAATGGGTCGTGCATTGGCTGAGTTTACGACTTGTGATTTGCTTGCTACTGAAGCAGACGCTCGCATCCAAGAAGCGAAAAGTGTTAACTACCTTTCACTAGAATTCCTTATCGGTCGTTTGACTGGTAACAACCTAATCAGCATGGGTCTTTACGAAGAGATCACTGAAGCGATGGCTGAGCTAGGTCACAACCTAACAGACCTTCTAGAAGAAGAGCGCGACCCATCACTGGGTAACGGTGGTCTAGGTCGTCTAGCTGCATGTTTCATGGATTCATGTGCGGCTCAAGAATTCCCAACAGTAGGTTACGGCCTACACTACGAATACGGTCTATTTAAGCAGTCGTTTAAAGATGGTCGTCAACAAGAAGCACCAGACGCATGGCGTGGTGTAGAAGGTTACCCTTGGGAAGTGGCTCGTCCAGAGCTAGCGCAAGAAATCGGCTTCTACGGTCACGTTGAAGTGGTAAACGAAAACGGTAAAGAAGTTCGTAAATGGGTTCCTGGCATGTCTGTAAAAGCAATGCCTTGGGATCTGCCTATCGTAGGTTACGAATCAGATACTGTTTACCCTCTACGTCTTTGGGAATGTCAGGCAATTGCACCGTTCTCGCTAGAAAGCTTTAACAACGGTGATTACTTCGAAGCTCAGCACGCACTGATCGACGCAGGCAACATCACTAAAGTGCTTTACCCGAACGATAACCACGAGAAAGGTAAAACACTGCGTCTAATGCAACAGTACTTCCACTCTGCAGCATCTGTACGCGACATCCTACGTCGCCACGAAGCAGCAGGCTACTCGCTAGCGGATCTACCGAAGCAAGAGACTATCCAGCTGAACGATACGCACCCAACGATTGCTATTCCTGAGCTAATGCGCATCCTAGTGGACGAGAAAGGTCTGACTTGGGAAGCGGCTTGGGAAATCAGTTCTCAGACTTTCGCGTACACTAACCATACGCTACTTCCTGAAGCACTAGAGACATGGCCAGAGTCGCTAATCCAGCGTCTACTTCCACGTCACATGGAAATCATTTTTGAAATCAACCACCGCTTCCTACAAGAAGTTCGTAAGATGTGGCCTGGTGACGGTGAGAAGCAAGCTAAGCTTTCTATCATCCAAGAAGGTTTCAACCGCATGGTTCGCATGGCAAACCTATGTGTAATCGGTTCTTACGCAGTTAACGGCGTAGCAGCACTTCACTCTGAGTTGGTTAAGAAAGACCTATTCCCAGAGTTCCACGAGATGTACCCAACTCGTCTACATAACGTAACAAACGGTATCACGCCACGTCGTTGGTTGAAGTTCTGTAACCCAGGTCTATCTAAGCTAATTACCGACAAGATCGGTCCTGAATGGCCAGCAAAACTTGAGCAACTAGAAGGTATCGCTAAGTACGCAACAGACGCGAAATTCCAAAAAGAGTTCATGGCTGTTAAGAAAGAAAACAAACAGCGTCTTGCTGATTGGGTTCTAGATAACATGGGTATCGAACTAGATACTAACGCTATCTTCGACGTTCAAATCAAGCGTCTACACGAGTACAAGCGTCAGCACCTAGATCTGCTACACATTCTGTCTCTATACCACCGCATCCTAAACGAACCTGGTTTCGAGTGTGAGCCACGCGTATGTTTCTTCGCTGCGAAAGCCGCTCCAGGTTACCACCTAGCGAAAGAAATTATGTTCGCAGTGAACAAGGTTGCAGAGAAGATCAACAACGATCCACGCATCGGCAACAAACTGAAAGTGGTCTTCATCCCTGACTACCGCGTGAGCATGGCTGAAATCATCATCCCTGCGGCAGACGTTTCACAACAAATCTCTCTAGCAGGTAAAGAAGCATCTGGTACAGGTAACATGAAGATGGCTCTTAACGGTGCCCTAACTATCGGTACGATGGATGGTGCTAACGTTGAGATTCGCGAAGAAGTGGGCGACGAGAACATCTACATCTTCGGTCTTGATGTTGAAGGCGTGAAAGCGGTTAAAGCCGCTGGCTACAACCCTTACGACTACTACAATGCTGACCACTTACTAAAAGCGTCTCTAGACCTACTAACAGGTGATGAGTTTACGCCAGGTCAACCAGGTCTACTACGCGCTACATTCGATAGCCTACTAGATGGCGGTGATCCGTACCTATGTCTTGCTGACTTCGCATCTTATGTGAAAGCGCATGAAGAAATGGGCAAACAATACAAAGACCAAGCTGGCTGGGCTAAGAAAGCCATTCTTAACACTGCCCTAGTTGGCAAGTTCACATCAGACCGCTCAATTCGTGACTATGTGAACAACATCTGGAAACTTGAAGCAGTGAAACGCTAAAAGAACCCAGTTAAGACCAAGGTAGCCGAGCGCTACCTTTGGTCATTTTCAAGAATTAGTTATTGATAACAATAAAACCCTACATGGAAGGTGTCGGTATTACCTTCGGAGAAAGCGATGAAAGAACAAACAGCATTAAAGAAAGTCGCAGACATGGCGCGATTAGCTGATAGCTACGTCAGCGCGTGGGGAGACGAGGCAAAAGTTTCTGAGGAGACACTACGCCGCTTGCTCACTTCACTTGGCTACGATACTAGCAGCGATGAGAAGCTATTGGCTTCTGCTGAGAAAAAACATAAGAAAGACGTACTAGCCCCTGTTCTTGTTTTACGCGACGGCGACCCAGTCGAAGTGGAACTAAACCTAGGTACGAGTGCTCGTGAGAGTGAATTTAGCTGGCGTTTAGAAACAGAACAAGGAGAGGTACTTGAAGGCTATCTTCAGTCGCAAATTGTTCGTGATGAACGAGCTGAGGGTGGCCCTCTAGTGTTTGCATTGCCAAAGAATTTGGCATGGGGTTACCACAAACTGATCATCAGCCGTAAACGCCGTAAGACACCTTACGAAATGTCGCTGATCATCACACCGAAAGCGTGTTTCAAACAAGAAGATCTAAACCAGCATAAAAAGCTATGGGGTCCAAGCATTCAGCTATACACACTGCGTACTCAGCACAACTGGGGTATCGGTGACTTTGGTGACCTTAAGCAGTTGGTCAGTGATATCGCCTCTCGTGGCGGTGACTTCATTGGTTTGAACCCAATTCATTCATTGTTCCCAGCGAACCCTGAAGGTGCGAGCCCATACAGCCCGTCTTCTCGTCGTTGGCTGAACATCATGTACATCGACGTAAGCTCTGTGCCTGAATTTGCACTAAGTGCAGAAGCACAACAACGCGTTGGCAGCGCTGAGTTCCAACAGCGTCTGCAAAAAGCTCGTGAAGCACACTGGGTGAACTACACAGAGGTTTCTGAGCTTAAGATGAACATTCTTCCGCTGCTATTTAGCGAGTTCAAAGCACGTCATCTAGACAAGAACACTGATCGTGCGCGCGCGTTCCTAGAGTTTGTAGAACTTGGCGGTGAGAGCCTACTTCACCAAGCGGCATTTGATGCTCTGCATGGTGAATTACACGCTGAAGATTCAAGTGTTTGGGGCTGGCCGGTATTCCCTGAGAAATTCCGTACGTTTGATGCTGCGGCAACTCAGAAGTACATCAAAGACAACTCTGACCGCGTTCACCTGTACATGTACCTACAGTGGATTGCAGACGATCAGATCAAAGAAGCACAGGCTCTTGCAGAAGAAAAAGGCATGGCGGTTGGTCTATACCGAGACCTTGCTGTTGGTGTTGCAGATTCAGGCAGCGAGACTTGGGCTGATGATGGCAACCTAGTACTGGATGCAAGCATCGGTGCGCCACCAGATATCCTTGGTCCTCTGGGTCAAAACTGGGGTCTGCCTCCGCTAAACCCACAAGTGTTGGAAGCGACAGGCTACGACGCGTACATCAAGTTGCTACGTGCAAACATGAAGCATTGTGGCGCACTGCGTATTGACCACGTTCTTGGTCTGCTTCGCCTTTGGTGGATTCCAAAAGGTGAGAAGGCGACAGAAGGTGCATACCTGTACTACCCAGTTGAAGATATGCTAGCAATCCTAGCGCTAGAATCTCATCGTCATCAGTGTTCTGTAATCGGTGAAGATTTGGGTACCGTGCCTGATGAAATCGTTGATATCCTTCGTGACGCAGGTGTTCACTCATACAAAGTATTCTTCTTCGAAACATCAAAAGACGACGGCGGCTTCATTTCTCCGAAGCATTACGCTGAGCAGTCTATGGCGGCATTGTGTACGCACGATATGCCAACCCTACGTGGCTTCTGGCACTGTGATGACTTGAAGATGGGTCGAGAGATCGGTCTGTACCCAGACGAGCAACAACTGGAAGGTCTGTTTGATGACCGTTTGAAGTGCAAACAAGGCATCCTAGACAGTGTTCGTTGGCATGGTTACCTACCAGAAGGTATCGGTCATGATGCGCAGTACGTACCAATGGATGGTTACCTAAGTGAAGCATTGCAACTGCATGTGGCTGCGGGTGACTCAGCACTACTAAGTGTTCAGCTTGAAGACTGGCTAGAAATGGACCAACCGGTAAACATTCCAGGTACTGTTGACGAGTATCCAAACTGGCGTCGTAAACTATCGATGAACCTTGACGAAATCTTCAGCCGTGAAGACGTTAACCGTATTTCTAAGCGCCTCACTGAAGTGCGTGCGAAAGCGAGCAAATAAGGTGGAATGGGTGATGTAGGAGTTCGCGAATTTAATTGCGCTGAGGTACGAAAGTACAGCCTAGGTCACTCATTAAATCGGCACAATCCGTTAGGATAAAGTACCGTTATTATGCCCGCAACAATAGCGGGCATTTTTGTTTTTTGACGCTATTTTATTCATCTCTTGGATAGAGTGCGGTTTTTTATAATTGTGTGAATTCACAACGTTTGGCTGAGGAAATCCGATGTTCAAAAACCATAAGGAGAATATCGGTGCTAGGGAGAAAGATTTGAAAACCAAGGTAAAGAAAAAATACGAACGCGCCTATGAATTACTAGCTGAGGCGGCTTACTCAGACCCATTTGCGTCACTTGGTCCATTCATCGATGATGGCGAAGGATCGTTACGAATTTGGATGCCGGGTGCAGACAAAGTTGAATTGGTTGTCAGCGGTGAACCTCGTGTTGAGTTAGAACGCGAAGGCGAGAGCGGCTTCATCTTGAAAGAGAAGCGTGACCTGCACCTAACTCACTACCAACTTGCTGTGGATTGGGATGGCGTGGAACAGCTCATTGACGACCCTTACCAGTACCACAACATTTATCAAGAATACGAGCACCTGCACACGCCAAAAGACATGTACCGCTACATGGGATCGCAGTTTGTGACCATCGAACGCGGTGGTGAAAATATCTCTGGTGTGCGCTTCCTTGTTTACGCCCCTCATGCTTCTGCAATCAGCTTAGTGGGCAGCTTCAACCAGTGGGATGGTCGTCGCCATCCAATGCAACGTCTCGACTACGGTATCTGGGGCTTGTTTATTCCTGGTTTGGAAGAGGGCGTACAATACAAATTCGAACTCAAAGGTCCAAATGGGGAAGGGCTCCCTCATAAGCAAGACCCTTGGGGCTTCTACTCTGAACAATACCCATCATTCGCGTCGATCACTTACGATCACAACCGTTACCAATGGCAAGATGCAAAATGGCAAAATCGTCCCGTCACACAGAAACGTGATGAAGCTTTATCTTTCTACGAACTGCATGCGGGTTCTTGGAAGCGTAACGCAGATGGGGATTTCCTAAATTACCGTGAACTCGCGGCTGAGTTAGTGCCTTACCTTGTGGATATGGGCTACACCCACGTTGAGCTGATGCCAGTTTCAGAACACCCGTTCTTTGGCTCTTGGGGTTACCAACCTGTAGGGTTGTTTGCGCCGACGAGTCGCTACGGCTCTCCAGATGATTTCAAGTTCTTCGTTGATGTGTGTCACCAAGCGGGTCTTGGTGTAGTACTGGATTGGGTTCCAGCACACTTCCCATCGGATGATCATGGCTTAGCGAACTTTGATGGCACACCACTGTTCCACGATCCAGATCCTCGCCGCGGTTGGCACCAAGACTGGAACTCTTACATCTACGATCTAGGTCGTGAGCATGTGCGCCGTTTCCTTGTGTCTAACGCGCTGTACTGGTTTGAGCAATTCCATATTGATGGTATCCGTGTGGACGCTGTTGCGTCGATGCTCTACCTAGACTACTCACGCAGTCACGATCAGTGGATTCCAAATGTGGACGGCGGCAACGAGAACTACGATGCGATCGCAACGTTGAAGTGGATGAACGAAGAAGTGTACAAGCACTTCCCGAATGCAATGACCATTGCAGAAGAATCGACCGCATTCCCAGGTGTATCCGCGCCGACCTTTATGGGCGGTTTAGGCTTCGGCTTTAAGTGGAACATGGGTTGGATGCACGACAGTCTTTCTTACATCCAAGAAGATCCTATTCATCGCAAATACCACCACAATACCATCACGTTCCCGCTTGTTTACGCACACAGCGAGAACTACGTACTGTCGCTGTCTCATGATGAGGTGGTGTACGGCAAGGGCTCGATCCACAACAAGATGCCAGGTGATGAGTGGCAACAAACCGCGAACCTACGTGCTTACTACGGCTACATGTATGGTCAACCGGGTAAGAAGCTAAACTTCATGGGTGCAGAGCTTGGTCAAACCGCAGAATGGAACCACGATGACCAGCTACAGTGGTTCTTGCTGGAGTTTGGTCGCCACCAAGGTGTGCAAGCACTGATTCGCGACTTGAACCACTTGTACCGTGACGAAGCGGCGATGCACGATCAAGATTGTGTGCCTGCTGGTTTTGAATGGCGTCTGCAAGATGAAGCGGAAGCAAGTATCCTTGCGCACGAACGTATTAGCCAAGATGGCGAACGTGTATTGGTGATCAGTAACTTCACACCAGTGCCTCATGAGCGTTTCCGTTTGGGTGTGCCGATGGAAGGCAAGTACGAACTTCTGTTGAATACTGACGACGCGAAATACGACGGTAGCGGCTTTGAGGTACTAAGCAGCGTCGAAACGCAAGAAGTAGAAAGCGAGTCGTTACCTCAATCTCTTGAGCTGCGTTTACCACCTCTATCGACAGTATTCTATAAACTGACGAAATAACTTTCATTAATCAAACAGTAAGCCCGGTTTACATTGTAAATTGGGCTTTTTTTAACCAATTTTTGACCTTGTAAACTTGTTGTTCTACCTTGAATCAGGCAACCTTCGCTCCCATTTACTTGAACACCCACACGTGTAAAAGTGGCGTATTCCTTACTCTGGCTAGGCAAATAAAGCATGCTGAAAAGACTGAAGTCGTTTCTATTCAAAATTTCATTGGTTTTGTTACTGACTCCCGTTTTGCTGGTGGGCTTCGTCAAATACGTGAATCCGCCTCTATGGGGATGGAAGATCAGCCGCATGATCTCGCCACCAGAAGGCTATCCAGAGAGTAGTCAGCAAGAGTGGGTACCGCTGTCTCAGATTTCAAAAAATATCCAACTTGCGGTGATGGCTACGGAAGATCAGAAATTTCCTCATCACTATGGGGTGGATTTTGATTCACTGTTTTCTGTTATCTCACAAGCCGGCGAGAACGGACCTTCTCGTGGTGCAAGTACGATTACTCAGCAAACTGCAAAGAACGTATTTCTGTTCCCTTCACACTCTTATGTGCGCAAAGCGTACGAGCTCTACTTTGCTCTTTTAATGGAGGCAATGTGGAGTAAAGAACGCATCCTTGAAGTGTATTTGAATGTCGTGGAGTTTGGTCCCGGTATTTACGGTATCGAAGCTGCAGCACAAAACTATTACGGCATTCGGGCTAGCCAACTGACCCAATGGCAAGCGGCGAGGTTAGCGGTGGTTCTGCCGAATCCTTACAAGATCAAAGTGTATCCGCACACTAATTACACTCAACATCGCACCAATTGGGCTCTGACCCAAATGCGCAATATTGGCAACGTCGAGTTATAAGTTTCTCTTTTCCTTAACTATCTTGTGTCCGTAAATAGAACTACGCCCCGATAAAGGCAAAATGTGAAGCGTCACAAGCTTTAGGGCGTAGCCTTATAGAATGATGTGCTCAGTTTTTCATCCATTTACTATTAGTGTGAATAAAACTACAACACGAATACTGCGTCTATGCGCAACCAATGGACTGAACGATGAAACTGAATCTGATTACGACTACCTTATTGCTTGCATCGGCAAGTGCCATCGCCGAGCCAAACATCACCATATCTACCACGACCAACAGCCGTGACTTTCCTTTAAGTGCAGAGCAGCCTTTGGTTGTGCCATTAACCAAAGACGGCTATACGCTTAAAATCACTGGCGTTGAAGGCGATTGCGTTGCGCCCGATGGTCAGAAAGTTAAATTCAACAAACCGATCGCGCTGAATTGTGGAAAGCCAACGGAATTGCCGTTAAAAATCCGTTTTACTGGCGATTACTCTTTCGCTTTTGATGCGGAAGCGAAAACACTGCGCTTCAAGCGTGAACCTAAGAAAGCTGCCAAGACAGAATTCAAACGCCCAATCCCACAAGTGCAATGTGAGGTTTACCAAGGTGGCGAAGTCACCATCGCGTTAGGTGACAGTTTCCCAGATGGCACCAAGTTGCGTGATGCTTACACTGGGCAAATGGTTGAAGTAAAAGATCAGCAAGTATCGCTGACGCCAAGCAAAGACTCCGGCGGTTTGGTGCTACTAGAGCCAGCGAAGAAAACCAAAGAAGCAGTGCCGTTTGATTATCGTAATGCCAACATTTACTTCGTGATGGTCGACCGTTTCAACAACGCCGATACGAGCAATGACAATAGCTATGGGCGCAAGAAAGACGGCAAAGAAGAGATCGGTACCTTCCACGGCGGTGATCTAAAAGGCGTGATCGAGAAACTGGATTACATCAAGAGCCTAGGTACAGATGCTATTTGGTTATCGCCAATCGTTGAGCAAGTACACGGCTTTGTGGGTGGCGGCGATAGCGGCTCATTCCCGTTCTATGCTTACCACGGTTACTGGACGCGTGATTTCACCAAGATTGATGAGAACTTTGGTAACGAAGATGACCTTAAAGTGCTGGTGGAAGAGGCGCATAAGCGTGGTCTCAAAGTCTTGATGGACGCGGTAATCAACCACACTGGCTACTCAACGTTAGCCGATTTGCAATTTGACGGTATTGAGGTGTTAAAGCCAAACGCTGACCTACCGAAGAAGTGGGGGGATTGGCAACCAAAAGCGGGCGAAAATTGGCATAGCTACCACCAGAATATTGATTACCAGAGTCCAAACTGGGCGAAATGGTGGGGCGGTGATTGGGTAAGAACCGGTTTGCCGGGCTACCCTGCACCGGGCAGCAGCGATATCACTATGTCATTGGCGGGTTTACCTGACTTTATCACTGAATCAGACAAAGCCGTGAAGCCAGCGCAATGGCTATTGGATAACCCGGGCACACGTGTAGAAGTGCGTGACAATTACACCGTTTCCGATTACTTGATTGAGTGGCAAACTGATTGGGTGAAACGCTTTGGCATTGATGGTTACCGTGTTGATACGGTGAAGCATGTTGAAGGTGATGTGTGGAAGCGCTTGAAAGAAGAAGCATCAAGCAGTCTAGAGCAGTGGCGCAAAGAGAACGGAAAATCGGGTCAGCCATTTTGGATGATGGGTGAAGTATGGGGGCATACCGCTTATCGCAGCCCTTACTTTGACGATGGCTTTGATGCGTTGATTAACTTCGACATGCAGAAGAAATTAGATAAAGGCGCGGCGTGTTTCAGCCAAATGGCAGACACCTACCAAAGTTACGCAGACACAATCGCCAACGAGAAAGACTTCAACCCAGTGAGCTACATGTCTTCTCACGATACCGAGTTGTTCTTCTCTCGCTTCAAAGACTATGGCATGCAGCGTAACGCCGCGAATGCACTGCTTCTAAGCCCTGGTGCTGTTCAGGTTTACTACGGTGACGAAGTGGGTCGTAACATTGGTCCTTACGCGGATGATTTCCACCAAGGCACACGCTCTGACATGGTATGGAAGCTATCTGATGAGAAGCAAGCGCTGCTCAAACACTGGCAAACTCTAGGTCAGTTCCGTAAAGCGCATCCAGCGATTGGGGCGGGTCAGCATCAAGTGATTGAACAAGAAGGCGCGTACGTGTTCTCTCGTTCACTTGGCAATGACAAAGTCGTTGTGGCGTTTGTGGGGCGCGATAAGTAACCAAACGTTCTTTATTTCGATAAATAAAAAGCCCTTCTTTGAGATATCAGGGAAGGGCTTTGTTGTTTTTGATGGTTACTTACTATTTCAATAGCTATCGATTTCGATAGTTATTTCTTTAGCTCTTGGTCGATAACTTTCTCAAGCTCTTCGAAAGGCACATAACCCGGAATGACTTGGTCATTAATGATGATCGCTGGTGTGCCTCGTAGACCTAAGCGAGTGAAGTACTCGTAGTTTTTATCCAACAATGCTTTGGTCTCTTTGTCGTCGACAAGCTGTGCTTCTGTGCCGGTCTTCTTAGCGATTTTTTGTAGTGAACTTGCATCATGTGGACCCGGCTTCTTCACCAACAAGTCGTGCACTTCTTTGTACTTGTCATGTTGGTTCTGCCAAACGTTCAATGCGTAACTTGCCGAGTTGTAACCGTTCTTTTCGTACTGTTCTTTGAACGATACAGTCATGTTCAGCACTTTTACCTGTGGGTATTCTTTCTCTACCTTCACCAACTCTCCTTCAAGGCGTTTACAGAAAGGACAGCTGTAATCGGTCACGTTGATGATCGTCAGCTCTGGATTCTCTGCACCGAAGTAAGAGTGCTTGCCGTCATTCAAATACGCACGTGCTTCATCCAATGTCGCGTTGAAGGTCTTTTGATAAGCGACATAATCTTGCAGATTCTGATGTAGTGCGTCGAGGATCTGCGGGTTTTCTTTCAGCAGTTGAGTAATTTCTTGCAGCTTCTCTTCTGACGTTTTTTCTGCTGCGTGTGAAAATAGCGGAACAAGTGCGATAACCACAGTTAATAGTGTGCGAGTGAATTTCATGATTTTTCCTAAAACTCTTTTTCTTCGCGTTTCTTGTGCGAAGTGATTAAAAATAAAACAATTGATTTGGGGGTGAATAGCAATCGGGTTTTATTCTCTAAACACACATAGCTTGAGGTGCACCCGATATTTGTCGGGTATCGGTTCAGTATGATGGCGGAAAGCATTGCGCTCGCTGCCACTGATAGACAGCAAGACAAACGCAAATAGGAATAAGGGCACAATGAAGCTGTCGAGATGGTTTTGTGAAACCTGAATCAGTTTTTCAGACAATTCACACTGCTTAGTCAGTCCTTTTTCGCTCTTTTGCTGTTGCCCAGTGGCATGCTCAGTCGTCACTTGATCGCCAATGAGAGGACAAGATTGAAAGAGACCTACATTTTTACTTAAACAGATCACGACAACCCAAGCCACAAGGGCGAGTGTCCATCGAGCGATGTTGGATTGTGATCGAAGCAAAAGGCAAACCCTGAGTAAGTCTCTAAGTAATGACCGCACCACCCTAAATTAAATTGCACAGAAAATTTGTTAGTTTTCGGTCAAGAAATCTTAAATAAGCAACAAATCATGAAGCACGTCTAGAATGTGGCTAATAGCAAACTTGTTCCAAACTTTAACTTGCTTTGTTAATGGATTGAACTTGCTGATTCTCAGATAAATCTACCTTATCTTGGTCATAAATATTTATTATCTTTTAAATGTGATTCAAATCATAAAATAAAACTTCATAACTAAGCAGCATGGCTGTTCGGTAAATGGATTGATTTTGATCATCTCTCTAGCACGTCGTTCAGGGGATCATCTATGCGTTCTGTTCCACATATATAGGTGAATTTATGACAAGCCCTGTTCATGCTGAACGCAAGGTGACGATCGGGTGTTACATTGCACTCGCGTTTGCGGTTGTGTTCTTTTCTGGTCTGATGCAATCCAACGAATGGTACGGTGTATTCGACTTTACAACGCTTAATGGTTCTTTCGGTAAAGTCGCTTACGGCGTGACGGAAGGTGCAGATGGCGCAGTACAAGCTGCGACCACATCTTTCCGTGGTACTGGTGGTAGCGGTGCTCGTGACGGTTTCATTTTTGCGCTTACTTTGATTCCAACCGTTATGTTCGCGTTAGGTATGATCAACGTACTTGAGCACTACGGTGCACTTGAAGCCGCTCGTAAGCTTCTTACTCCTCTTCTACGTCCTCTAATGGGCATCCCTGGTAACTCTGGTCTGGCTCTGATTGCTTCTCTACAAAGTACCGATGCAGGTGCGGCTATGACGCGTCAACTAAAAGATGAAGGTCACCTAACTAAGCGTGAAACGGACGTATTTACCATGTTCCAGTTCACTGCGGGTGCAACCATCGTGAACTTCTTCTCATCGGGTGCGGTATTGTTCACGTTGACGATGGCTGACGGCTCTCTAGCAGTAACTTCTTCTATTGGTTTGGCGGTTGTGGTGATGTTCGCGTTTAAGATCATTGGTGCGAACCTGTTCCGTATCTACCTAAACATGACGGAAGGTAAAGAAGACAAGCAAGACCAAAACAAATCAGAGAACCTAAAAGAGGAGACGGCATAATGGGTGACGTTAAAGCGAAAAAACCAATGGTGACGGATATCTTCGTCGAAGGTGCTAAGAAAGGTTGGGTGATTGCGACTACCTCTACGGTGCCTAACGTATTGATGGCGTTCGTTATCATCAAAGCGCTACAAATCACTGGTGCGCTGGATCTGATGGGCACTGTGTTCTCTCCAATCATGGCAGTGTTTGGTCTTCCGGGTGAAGCAGCAGCGGTATTGATCGGGGCTTGGATGTCGATGGGCGGCGCGGTTGGCGTAGTGATTACACTGTTTGACCAAGGCATCCTGAACGGCACGCACATTGCGATTCTTGCGCCTGCTATCTACCTAATGGGCTCTCAAGTTCAGTACATGGGTCGTATCATGGGCCCAATTGGTACTGAAGGTCGTTACATCCCAGTTATGATTGCAATCTCAGTATTGAACGCATTTGGCGCAATGCTAGTGATGAATCTGTTTGTCTAGGAGTGAGTCATGCAATTCTCTCTAAATGAATATCTAGAAGAGCTACGTCCGCTAATCAATGTGGATTGTGGCACTTACACCACTGATGGTATCGAATTCATCGCTTCTCAATTTGAAGAGAAGTACCAAGCAATGTCAGGTTGGAGCGTAAAACGCATCGACTGTGGCAGAGCAGGCGTTGGTCTTGAAGTTCGAAACAAGCCTGAAGCTGCTCACATTGATGTGATGCTGATTGGTCACATGGATACCGTGTTCCCTGTGGGTACTGCTGAGCTTCGTCCAATGTCTCAAGATGCAGAGAAAGCGTACGGTCCAGGTGTGTCTGACATGAAATCTGGTTTGCTTAACATCGTATACGCGATGCGCAATCTAGACCAAGCGGTGTTGGATACGTTATCTATCGCTATCTGCATGAACCCAGATGAAGAGACAGGCTCTTTGGATTCTGTGGATTGGATTCAATCAGTTGCGAAAAACGTAAAGAATGTTCTGGTTGCAGAAGCGGCACGTGCAGACGGCGGTTTAGTGAAAGCGCGCAAAGGCATGGCTCGCTACAAAATGACCTTTAATGGCGTTGCTGCTCACGCAGGTAACGAGCCAGAAAACGGTCGCAGCGCAATCACTGAGATGGCGAATTGGATTTTGGCTGTCAATGCAATGACCAACTTTGAATCTGGTACCACGTTGAACGTCGGTATTGTCTCTGGTGGTAACGGTGCGAACATAGTTCCGGAACATGCTGAAGCGATCGTGGATGTGCGTTTCTGGAGCAACGAAGAATACGATGATGTCGATAGCAAGCTAAATGGCATGCTGGAAACACCATTCGTTGATGGCGTGAGCATTGAGTTGGTTCGTGAAGCATTTAAGCCTTCTATGGTGCCAAGCCCCCAAACAGAAAGCTTAATGACATTAGTTGAAGAAGCGGCAAGTGAACTGGTTATCGACATCAACTGGAAAGAAGTGGGTGGCGGCTCTGATGCAAATAACACGGCGATTCTTGGTGTTCCAACTTTGGATGGTCTAGGACCTATCGGTGCGGGCTTCCACAGTGACCAAGAGTACTTGTTGCTTGAGTCTATCGAACCACGTATCAAAATGTTGATGCGTGTATTGGAGAAGATTGCTCAATAAGGCATTCTGCTTCTAAAGCTTGGTTTTCAAAGCTGTTGGTTTCAAAACCAGCTGATTTCCAAGACTTTTTGTCTCCAAAGCAATAATCCCCGGACTTCGGTTTGGGGATTTTTTTATCTAGCCAATTGGCTTCCTTTCTTCATTATCATTACTCGCTATTAATCCTACGTTCAGGTTCATCGTCTTAATATCTATGCCACAGTCATAAGTTTAGGAGGCACGATGACCACAAGCATGTCTGTAAATTCGGCGTCCGATGACGTCTTAGACCAAACGATGCAAGCACCAGATGAGAAAACCTTCTGGCGTAAAATGAAAAATTCCGTCAAGAAAGCAGGCGAAGAGATTGCTGTTATGGGCATCAAATCATGGCTTGCGATGGCAGATTCCAATACCTCTGTTCGCCACAAAGCTATCTTAGGTGGCGCACTGGCTTATTTCGTCCTGCCAACAGATATGGTACCAGACGTACTAGCAGGTGTCGGCTTTACCGATGACATGGCTGCACTTACCCTAGCGGCGAACTCGGTCGGCAATGCCATCACCGACGAGCATGAAGAGCAAGCGAGAGAAAAGCTGAGTTTGATGTCAGATTAAGTTTTATTGTACAGCACTAATAGCCATTTGTGCTGCTCGATAAAGTTTTCCAAATACCATAAGAAAAACATTTCTAATAAACTTTGCAGACATATCTTCAATTGCTGTTACTGATTTTCCAATAAACACTAGCATATGGCCTAACAGCCCTTTGACTTGTGATTCTCTTACTGTAGAAGCTTTAGCTACTTTTTCTATATTTCTGGCGAGTATATCATAAAATGTCATTCCAGTAGATACTGTGGCTTGGGCTGCTATTGCTGAAAACAAGCCAGTATCTTTTAATAAGGTTATTAACGCTGCTTGAATTCTTTCTGACCAATACTCTGTAAATGATGCTTGGTTTCTGTGTTCAAACTTAAATCTAGTAGGCGTATACAAGTACTTGTTAGATCTGACTTTTATTGCTCCCCACGTTTCGGAGTTAGCATTATCTAAATACCCTAAACTTGTTTCGCTAGACATACTATGAGCATTTAAATTAAAGCCAGCACTAGCGTCTAAGCGGTACTCATCGCCATTATATGGAGCATGAATAAATGGCCAGACAGGTACTTTAGGTACAGGATCTGCGCCGTGAGTACAGCGGTATACTTTGTCGTTGCTTTTACTAGATTTACGGGAATATTGTTCTAAACCAACTCTAGGTGCGCCAAAAGTATATAAATTCACTCGTAATGAATACTCTTCTCTCAGCCAATCAGAACATAATGAAGCCAGAGCTCCTCCTAAGCTATGCCCAACACAATGAATACGGTTAGGTAAAATTTGGCATTGCTGTAAATATTGTTTTATGCTTGGTTTGATACTTGAAAATGAATTAATAAATCCAGCATGAGCGATAGAGCCATTTGGAGAGCCTTTAAGACCGACATTTAGGTTGGTTACCCAATCATTGGCGTTTTGCGTCCCTCTAATGGAAATTACTAAATCTCCCTTATATTTTCCTTTCCCAATACCAATTACCGCAAACGCTTCAGATGTTCTCATTACACCAGGTACCACTTTTCTAAACAATGGTATACGATCTAATCCTGAGATACCTCCAGTTCGGCCACTAAAAACATCTTGCTGCGAAAATACAAAGTGTTTTTCAAAACCTCCTTGTCCCTTAAACGCTAGTCTCCCTTGTCCCTGATATACTCCATACGGTATGTTCGCGATCTCTGACGCAAGTTTTGGTGTTAAAGACGGCATTATGTATCCTCCGTAAACTCTGTTTTATATAAAAATCCATTTAAATTGCAGTTGCTAATAACCATTAGATCTCGAGCATTATCTAGGTTTATATTCTTGAAAAAGTATCGAAACTCGGTATCTTCAAGCTCACAGTAAAGATTACTTAAGTTGTCCTCTATAAATATAGGTGGTGAAACGTAGTTTAACTGAGACTCCCAAATATATTTCTTTTCTTCATTTATATAGGTATATATTCCGATATATGAATATGTTTGATTCAAAGCTGATTCTTTGAACCTTTGAGAATGTATGACTGGTTTAAAGTGAAATTCACCGAACTCATTAGTACTTGAACTCCTTTTGTAATTATTCTTTAAAAAATTAGCTTCTAAGTAAACCGTTACATTTTCTAGAGGTCTTTGATCAAGAACTAAAGTACCTTTTATCTCTGGGCTTAATGTATATTTAAATTTCTTAAAAAAATCGAACATACTTTCGTTGAAACCTAATGCAAGTATTGGAAATGAGAAAATGAATAAAAAAAGACTATTTTTAAACATGAAATTATGATGTGTGTATCTTAGTACCAACTTAATTATCAGACTACTATCTATCGCGATTTGGTTTTGATCTTTAATTTGATAATGGAATTTGTATCTCTATATGATGAAAATGTCCCATATATCATTTTCAAAGTGATAAACATAGACCAGTTATCTTAACCCTCTAGATGAACTAATATAGAATCTAACTACTTACCGATTAGTAATTGAAACAACCTCGGGGGACGAGAATTTTATCTAAACCTTTTTGATTTCGGGTTTATTGGAAATAAAAAACCACCTCAGAATAAGGTGGTTTTTGCTTAGACAGGATAATTTAGTTTAGAAGGGTTTAAGCTTCCGCGCGTTTCAGATGCACTTCTTCTTCGGCGACCCCAGCTTTTGGATCGTTGAAGCGAGCTTCATCCAGTGCGCCTTCTGATTTAGCAACAATGATAGTCACTGCGCTGTCACCGGTGATGTTTACTGCGGTACGAATCATATCAAGTAGACGGTCAACACCCATGATAAGTGCAATGCCCTCTAGTGGCAGACCTACTTGGTTCAATACCATTGCTAGCATTACTAGACCAACACCAGGAACACCTGCGGTACCGATAGACGCCAATGTTGCCGTCATGATAACCATTAGGTAGTCACCCATAGTTAGGTCGATGTTGAATGCCTGCGCGATGAAGGCTGTCGCTACACCTTGCATGATCGCCGTGCCGTCCATGTTCACGGTTGCACCTAGCGGTACTGTGAACGATGATACGCGGTTCTCAACACCCATACGGTGCTTAGCCGTTTCCATTGTCACTGGAATGGTCGCGTTCGATGATGCAGTAGAGAAAGCAAACATGATTGCGTCTTCCATCTTACGTAGGAACGTAATTGGGTTTAGACCAGTGAAGCCTTTTAGCATCAAGCTGTAAGTCACAAGACCATGCAGCAATAGCGTACCTGCTAGTACTACGAAGTATTCAGCAAGGTTGAAGATTGCGCTTAGACCAAGACCTGTAAACAGCTTCGCCATTAGGAAGAACACACCGTAAGGCGCAAGGTTCATCAGAATCGCAACCAATTTCATGATTACTTCATTCAGATCAGAGAAGAATGCTGCGATACGCTCGCCTGGCTTACCTGCTGCACTGATCGCGATACCGAATAGGACGGCGAACACGATAACTTGCAGGGTTTTACCTTCTGCCATTGCGCTGATTGGGTTAGTCGGGAACATATCAATGATCACCTGACCCAAAGATGGCGCTTCTGCTGATTTGAATGAACTTGCTGCGGTTAGGTCTGCACCAGCACCCGGCTGGAATAGCGTACCCATGGTTAGAGCAAGTGTGATTGCGATAGCGGTTGTTGCTACGTAGAAAGCAAGGGTTTTACCACCCATGCGACCCAATGTAGATAGGTCTTTTAGAGAGCTGGTACCACAAACTAGCGAAACAAATACTAGCGGGACAACAAGCATTTTTAAGCTGGCAACGAAGATCTGTCCACCAACTTCGAATAATCCATTAACAATGTATGCGTCGACAAATCCGTTGTCGGCAAAAAGTGTGCGAATTGCAAATCCTGTCAAGATACCCGCTACCATACCCAAAATTACGCGGCTGGTGAGCGACATCGGTTTCTTGGTATTCATGAGAACACTCCTTATAGTTATGCACCTTGAGTTCACTTCAAGGCGGCGTGCAGATTAGCAGCGGAGTGTGAAAATACGAAAGAATAATCCTCTGAATGGTCGATAGATGTGAAGTTAGTCACTTTAAAAAATAGAATATTAACTAAATGGCAACTAAAAGGCTGGTTGAAAAGTTTGTTAATTAACAAATTTATCGAATTTACAACCGATAGAAATGAATTCTTACATTCTTGATTGGTAGAAAACTGTTTGCATACAAGTAGAGGGCAAGATGCCAAGTGCATAACTAGGCATCTTTTATTCAGTTGTTTATTGCGGTGTTATTTCAATGGAGGGCGGGTTTGGTTATCGATGGTACGAGCAAAATTTGAAATCTGTTGATAATCTGTAGGTGTCCAAATTGATTTTGAGGTCAGAGACTTAGGCAGTGCTGAGAAGGCTTTTTCATTGTCGCTTGCTCTAAACTCTACGCTCATCCACTGGTCAATTGGTTGTTGATCGGCAAAGGTCGCGGATAACGAAAGCTCATGGTTTGCACCAGAGTAGTTGGGCGTTAAGTTCAGTGCCATATGGTAATCTCGGAATCGAACTACCCATTTATCAGGTAAGCGTCGCGAGCTATCCCACCAATCACCATCGAGTTGCTGGATTTTCTGTTTCGTTATCGCTTTCGATTGAGCTTTTAAATCCTTTAAAGCTTGTTTGAAAGCGCTGTCCATGGCTCTAGAAAAGCCTTTTTGATCGAGCTCGGGGTTGTCCAGTAATACTTGCTTGGCTAATTTTGCGCCGAGCATGTTGGAGTAGAGGTCTTCGGATGAAAAGGCAGATGCCAGCTCTTTAAATCCGCTAACGGACACCATACCGAACCACTGAGCTATTTCATGCCATTGAGCCAGTCGAAACGCGGTTAGCGCTGCTGCTTGAGCACTGCGATCTAGCTTCTCTTCTTCGCTAAGCTTCTCTTTTTGTTCATACCAACGAATACGACGAACACGAAGTTCTTCAGGCAAGTCCAGATGCGCTGCGCGACCGAGATAATGTTGATTTAGGGTGAATAAATAATAGGTGTAATCTGCGGTATCACGGACGTGGGCAGTATCAATAAACCCGCCTAGTTCGGTAAAGATAATGCCGTTAGCTTCTTCATTCAGACCTAGCAGGCTACCAGAGACAGACTCACTGCCATCGTTATAGTGGTGAGTACCCACTTCGTTGCTGGATAAGACATTCTCAAGAGAAAAGAATGGAACAGGCACGCTTCCTAGTTGCGCTTTGAGATCGACACCAAATGCACAGCAAGGTCTTACGCCAACCGGTGCTTTCAGTTCTTGCGCGTGGACGAGTCCACTACAAAGGCTCAGTAGTAATACTGCTGTTTTCTTCAAACCCTACTCCTAGAATGCTTCATTAATTTGGAAATAAAAACCAGTGCTGTCTTTGCCAACGCCCAAATCGACGCGCACGTTAATACGTGCCTTAAAGGCAAATCGATAACCAACCCCTACAGTAGGTAACCAGCTACTTTTAAAGAGGTCGTGATAAGTCGGTGCGATATTACCGGCACCTAGCCACCCAACCACACCATGACGACCTGCAATGGTATGGCGAATCTCTACTTGTGTAGAAAGCTGGTGTTTATCGCGATATTGCCCTTGGTAGTAGCCACGCATACGCTGGTCATCACCTAGCTGGGCGTAATCAAACCAAGGAGCGTCACCGAAAATCGATTGTGAATATACCTCCATTGCGATAATCGTAGTGTCAGACCATTGTTGGTAAACACGATAGTTAGCAACGAGGTTGTCGTAGTCTTCATCACTACCGAGTGAATCTCGGTTCGCTATCCATTCAATATCGAGAAACTGTCCACGCATTGGGTTCGGTTCGAAATCACGCGTGTCGTATTCCATTCCAACTAAGACACCACTGCTGGTGGCATCGGCAACTTCTGAAGGGAGAATATCGCCATCGACACCGTCGACCTTACTGAATGACTGCCATTGCCAGCCAAGTTTGGCGTAAGTATTTGGTGCGACTTCAACGGCGATTTTTGGGCTCAACTGTAAACGTTGCCCTTCATACTGCACTTTGTTGTTCTCGTTTTCTGCGGCTTGGCTACCAATACCCCAATAGTAACCGGGGGTATGGCTTATCCATGCCTCACCTAAAAGACGGACTTTGTCATTTTTTAAATAGGTGCGATTGTTTAACCCCAAGCCGTAAGAACCTGAGGTTGAACCATAAGAAGTAACGGTGACGGTCGAGTAAGGATCGCCTTTTTGCCAGTCATAGGGCGTGTACAACCCCACTGCGGCAACGCCAATACCAAACCCTTGTTCTGGGTTAACAAAAGGACCTGGTAATACGCCCCAGTCGATTAACTTAGATTCATCCACGGTCTCACTTGAACCAAGCTTGGTCAGGATGTCATCCATTAAGCTACTTTCGTCTTGCTGCATAGCAAAAGCAGATGATGAACTAAGCAGCGCGGTGAGCGCAAGACTATAAGAGGTTTTCATCTTCTCGTTACCCTAGAAACGACGGTCTAAAGAGAAGAAGATGCTTTGACGATCTCCAAAACCGGCTTCACCCAAAAGGTACCAATCTTCATTAATTTGGTATTGCATGCCTGCGATGGTGTTCCATTCAGATTCTAAACGCTGTTTTACTTCAAAACGCGCGCCTGATGGGATTACGCCACCTAAAGATTGTGGTAGTCCAAGATCTTTGAGTGAACCAGAGAGTTCTTGTTCGACATCTTGATACATAGCACCAACCCAAAATCGAATTGGCACGCCATTTTGATGGAAGTCGTAACCAACACGAGGAGATACAACAAGCGCATCAATTGAACCGTCAATAACGGTTAAATTGGTTTGAGTGTAACTTGCATCGACCAGTGCGAACCATTGGTCGTAGCCGCCGGCAAGTACAAAGCCAAGACCTTTGGTGTAACCGTCAAGGTCTAGACGAAAGTTCTCAATACGTTGTGGTTTCACAAACGGCAACTTAACTTTGACGTTTACATCCGTTTCTGAATAGCCGTCGAGCGTGCCGATCAAGCCATAAACGTTTAAGAAAGGAAATAGCCAGACATCAGCACGCAATGTCATTACATCGGTGGCTTGTTTACCTGGTTCTGCTTGCATATCGACTAGTTTTTCAATCCCGCCCAAGCCTCTTAAAGCGATAGAGTCGACATTGATGCCTTGTTCCATACTCATATAGCTGAGGTTTAAACCGAAAGGTTTTGGCAAATTGTAGCCAAGCGCCTCTGCTTTCTCTTTCCAAATAGGAAGAGAAATGGAATCCGCATTCGCGACTCCGGTAAACAAGCAAGATGCAGCAACAAGCAAAGAAGGTAATTTCATAAGTCACATCATAAATCGTGGCGATCTCAATGTAAGCGGAAGATAGGTTACTTTTAGCTTATGAGATTCAATTATCGTCACGGAAAAATCACTGCTTTCTCATAAGGAAAAAGCGCCAAAACGAGAGTTAAGATCCGCGGCTTTTATGTGTTTTTAGAGAGGCTTCTTAACTTCGGCGAGCGCATCTTACTCTTAAAATTTAAAAAGTAAACTTTAAAGTGTACTTTAGATTCTTGCGCGCTATACTCTGCAGCCACTTACATGAGGTTGGTGAATCTAGAACGATGAAACTTTCGGAAAAAAAACGCATTGCGCTGATTGAAGCGGCTCAACAGGAGTTTATTGAGCACGGATTTAGTGGCGCAAATATGGATAGAGTGTGTGAGCGAGCTGGGGCATCGAAGCGTACCTTATATCGCCATTTTGAAAGTAAAGATGTGTTGTTTATCGAGTCGATACAAAGCGTGCTCGAAACTCAGCGTGCACGATTGCAACTCAATTACTCACCAGAGAGCGATATCGAAACACAACTTAGAACCTATCTGCATGCCAAGTTGGACTCTATGTATGAAGACTTTGGTTTGCCGCTCGCCAAGATGGTGATCAGTGAGTTTATGCGCACACCAGAATTGGCAGAGAACTACTTACACCAACTTCAACGCCAAGATGCATTGCTGGAAAACTGGTTTAAAGAAGCCATTGCGGATAACAAGGTCAAAGCGCTTGACCCAGTCATGATGAGTTGCATGCTAATGTGCTTATTGAAAGGAAACTGTTTGTGGCCACAATTGGTTGCTAATCAAGCGGTGCCGAATATTGAGCAGCGCAAGAAAGTCGTTGAGGATATTCTTACGCTGTTTTTAGATGGCTACCGACGTTAGTTTGCTTATTGCTTATTGCTTATTGCTTATTGCCTCAAATGTTTAGCTCATCACGACATGACGCAGTGTTGATAGAGAGGTGTGATCCCACGTCCAATAGGCTTGTTCTCGGTTATGGAACCCTCCGACCCAATAGTCTTGAATGAAAAAGTCTTTCCCACTCAAACAAGCTTTGCCACGAGCATTAATACTGACTTGTTGTTCCCACCAATTTTTATCAAATGAATCCACAGCAAACAGTGGTTTTTCCGCTCGTGCGAGTGGTAGTAGCAATGCATAAAACATTACGTCACCGAGGGTGGGAAAGGGCTCTCTTTGCTGACTTCTTTGAAACCAATCTTTAACGGTGATGGCTGTGTTTTGCTCGCCCAATACTTGCAACGCCAAATATTGGGTGAAGCTCAATCCTGACTCCGAGTGAGGCAGTTCTTGAAGGTGTCGTTTCATCACTGCTTTGATATTCGGTAAGCAATCTAATTCATGTTGTTCTAGCAAGTTAAGGAGCGGCTGCGGTGTTTGAGCCCGCAACGCTTGCCAGCAGCGTTTGGCTTGACTGAAAAGCTTCGCTGTAACCGGCTTTCGGTGTTGCCAACATGAGCGAATAGCTTCGGCAGGGAGTTGCCCAAAGCCAATAAACCGTTCTGTTCCTGGAAACTGGCTGAATTCGATGATCTCTATCACTTTACCTACTGTGTTCTCTAACAAGGAGAGTCCTCGAAGTAGCATGAATTGATCATAGGCATCGTATTCAACCCAAAACACAATACGTTCGTATTGATGGTTAAGTAGAGTATGGATATTGTTTTGCTCAAACTGCGCTACATTTTGAACCGAATCTTTGCGAGCCATCACGGGCAGCAATGTGCCTACGACGTATTGTGCTCGAATGGCGACAAAGCCTTTTTCATCATTGGGAATAGGGCCGATGCACAGTGGATCAATCATAGGTAAGAAATCACCTTCAAACCCGCAAGTTTTTAATAGCTGCTGAATATCGTGCCCACAGCGGACGTGGAGTGTTTTTAAATCTGCATCAAGCGGGTTTGCTTGGTGGTCAATAGCGTGCTTGTGCCTTTCTAGTTCCTCTATATGTGCTTTTAACTTGCTCCAACTGGGCAAGCCAAGCTCTCTAGCTAGAGCGTGTTGAACGTCTGACAGCTGGATAGAGTCAGGAGTAAGCGTTTCTGGTTGAGAGTGAAACTGTTTAACCTGTTTGAGTGCAATGGTGTCTTTTTGGCGGATCGCCTTTAAGCGTTTTTTTGCTACAGACTTTTGCTGGTTAAGGTTAATGGAGAAGCTATTGTAAGATTGCATTTTTCACCTTTCTTATCTCTTCCACACTCGCTTTATTAGAAGTTAAAAAGAAGGTAAAAACAGATTGTTCCTGCTAACAAAAGCAGGGTGGTTGAGGTGCCGTGAACCGAGTTCTTTCCGCGAGTGTTGGGTGCTTTAGGCTTGAGCTGCTTCAATGGTATGTAATCGAAACAGGTATCGCAACTTTGAATAATATAAAGAAGCAAAACTGCACTTAACTTCACATAAAACAGTTCTAGAACTTAAGCGAGGAGTAAGTTGGAGAAGAGAAAGCATCCATGATGAAGGCTTAAGAATTGCGCCTGTTGAGCTTGTTTTGTGTCGCTCTATCCAACTCGCACTTTGGCACTATCAAGTAGTGTTTTATAGAGGGCAAGGGCGGCGGGTCCACTTTTCGCCCCTTTCGGTAAGGTAAGATGTAGAGCGACTTGATATTGGTTCGAATGTTCAAGATCTATCTCTTTGATATGGTCGTTTTGACGGTACTCGACGAGATGTTTTGGGAGGCGGCAGAAGCCGACGCCTTGCTCAACCGCTCTAAATGCGTGGTCAAAATTATCTACCGTGATTCTTTGACGCGCGCGTAACCAGCCTACGTCTCGCTTCTCTTTGTTTGATTCCCCTAAGTCTCGAACCACAATTTGGCTGGTGGTTGCAAAGTCCGCCAATGAAATATGTTCCTTTTTTGCTAGTGGATGTCGAGCTGCGATCACAGGGACCATAGTGGTAGTGCCGAACGCTTCAGCAGGGTAGTTGGTGATCGGAAGGTTGATGATGGCAATATCCGCAAGTTCATTGATCACCATGTCTGTGGTTTTACTCAGAGAGGTCTCTACAACTTGAACGGAAGTCGTGTTGTTATGTGTGAGAAATTCACTAAGTGGAGTATAGAGCCAACTTGGGTCGCACAAGTGATCGATCGCTACCGTTATTTGTGATTCTACACCGCTATTTAGCTGCTCACTGATAATTTCAAGTTCACGAGCCTGCTCAAGCATTGATTGTGCACGGCGCAACATCGTCTGACCGTGTTCGGTTAATCCGGCCTTACGGCCTTTTACTTCTATCAGCTTGATACCTAATTGGTCTTCGAGCTTTTTCACCGAATAGATAAGCGTGGTATGGCTTTTATTGAGCATCACTGCGGCTGACTGAATGCTCCCCGCCTGTTCAATTGCTTGTAGTGTTTGCCATTGCTCTAAGGTTGTTTTGAGTCTCATTGGTCAGTTTTTTCCACAGTTAATGGCAAAATTATGAACTTTTTTGTCAGTTTTATAAAGGTAATAATCTTCCCATCAAAAGCGAGTCAATAAGAAGAGGAGACTCAAGATGGCGAAACTATTGCAAGTTGATTTTGAATTTCATGGTCCGTTTGGTGAAAAGATGTCGAATGCTCTGATCGATTTAGCTAAATCAATTAACCAAGAACCGGGTATGATTTGGAAAATTTGGACGGAAAGCGAGACAGATAAACTTGGTGGTGGCATCTATCTTTTTGAAGATGAAGCCACGGCGCAAGCTTATCTCGAAATGCACACTGCTCGTCTGAAACAGATGGGGGTTGAACGAGTAAGAGGGCAGATATTTGATATCAACGCGTCACTAAGTACCATCAACCAAGGTCCAATCGGAGCGTAATATTATGACTAACCGCACCTTTCTAACCGTTCATGGCACGATTTATACGGTATTTGCTTTTGCGTTATTTTTTGTTCCAACCATGATGTGGCCGATGTATGGTGTACAAATCAATGACCAGTACGCACTGTTTTTGTCCCAGCATACGTCAATCTTTTTAGGTGGGGTTGCTGCGGTAAGTTTGATGTTGCGTGATGTTGAATCTGGCAACACGGCGAAACAACTGTTTAAAGCTTTGTTGGTCACGAATGTCTTGGGCGTAGCGATCACTACTTATGCTGGCATCACGGGGGTGTTTGTTGGCTTTGGTTGGAGTGATCCCGCCTTCTTCTTGCTATTGAGTGTGCTCACTTTTCTTCAATTGAAGAAGCAATAATAGAAGCTATCTTAATTAGATCATTATTAAAAAGCCCCGCGATAATTGCGGGGCTTTGTGTTTCTATTTATGGTTTTCCCCAAGTATGCTTAAGTCACTTGGGTGTAGCGACATTACTCACTCTTATAGGCGTAGTTGTAATAACCGTAGCCGTATGAACTCGCCGCTTTCTTCTCAATTGCGTTAAGAATGACGCCTTTGACTTCTACACCCGATTGTTCAAATCGACTGCGAGCGACTTCAAGCTCTTTCGATGTCGTTTGGTCAAAGCGAGCTACCATCAGAGTGGTTCCTGCAATCGCACCAACGATACTAGGGTCAGTCACTGCCAATACTGGCGGTGTATCGATGATCACTAGGTCATACTCTTGTGATGCTTTTTCTACAAACTCAACAAATCGTGGGTGCATCAAAAGCTCAGAAGGGTTTGGTGGTACTTGACCACGAGTAATTACATCTAAGTTCTCAACTTTAGTCGGCTTGATCACCATATCTTGACTAATCTTACCGCTTAAGAAATCAGAAAGACCGTTATCAGCCGTCAGACCAAAACATTGTTGCAAGTAACCTTTACGCATGTCCGCATCGACCAACAACACTTTTTGACCTGTCTTCGCTGCTACTGCCGCAAAGTTTGTCGATACAAATGTCTTACCAATTGAAGGCGCTGGACCAGAAATCATCAGTACGTTGTTTTTCGCTTCCATCATCGCAAAATGAAGGCTAGTACGAAGTCCACGTAGTGCTTCAATCGAAAGATCCGCAGGGTTTTCTTCTGCCAATAGAAGCAGGTCTTTGTTGCTCTTGCGCTTAAGTTTGCTCGCAACTTCTAATTGTTGTACCGACTTAGGAACACTTGCGTAAACAGAAATACCCGTTTGTTCAATCTCGTCTGGAGAAGTGACGCCGCGGTGGAAAGCGGTTTTAACCAGAACAAAAGCAACGGCAACCATACCGCCTAATAGTGTCGCTAGAACAACGATAAGAGGCTTCTTAGGCTTCACTGGAATAGCGTAAGACTGTGCACTATCGATAATGCGTACGTTACCAACGGTACCAGCTTTAATAATGTTCAACTCTTGAACTTTGTTTAGAAGCTGAATGTAGATCTGTTGGTTAACTTCAACGTCACGAGTCATACGTAGGACTTCACGCTGCGTTTTTGGCAGCTTCTGAACTTGTCGGTTCAAACGAGCTTTTTCTTGCAGTAACGTCTGACGTTTATCCAATAGTGATTTATATGCTGGGTGATCCTGCGTGAACTTTTGGCTGATTTCACTTTCTTTGAATGTCAGTTCGTTAAGCTGCGCTTCAAGAGCGACCATCACTTTGAGTGTTGATTGTGCTTCAAGGTTTAAGTCGATCGATTCGTTTTCTTGTCTAAAACGATTCAGTACGTCTTCAGACCCTGTCAGTTTCTCTTTGATTTCCGGTAGGTGATCTTTTAGAAAGTTTAGGCTCTGTTCCGCTTCCGCTGAGTTTCTTCTTACATTCTGTAGGAAGTAGTTTTGCACAACGTCATTCAAAATTTGCTGGTTACGTTCAGGGTATTCGCCTTCAATACTCAGTGACACAATACCTGTTTTCGCGCCACGTTCTGAAATAGACAGTTGTGAAGCCAATCGGTTGATCGCGTCAAGCTTGCTAATTTTTCCGATTGAAAAACTGTCTTCGTTTTGCGCAACCAGTTCACGTACTTTGATGCGGTAGCCATTCATTTCAATCGTTTGACCAACAACGCCAGAAAGCACAATTTGATCTTCAATCATCAGATCAAAACTGCCTTTCTCTGCATCTGTTACCACAAGGTGATGTTTGTAGCCTTGCGCGGTACGTGGCATCTCGAAAGTTGAAACTGAGATGTAATCTTGAGTGCCATTGATGCGAGCAAGACCTTTACCGACAAAAGGAAGATAGTCCGGAGTGGCAATCGTCGTTAGGTTAAATTTATCGACCGTATCACCAAGGATCATACGTGATTTGATGATCTCAATCTCAGTCGTTGCTGACGATTCTGCAGCAAAAAGCTCGCCCATATCGCCGACCATCGCCGAAATACCACCAGAGCTTTTCTGTTCGATCTGAATCAGAGCATCAGCTTTGTAGATAGGTGTCGATAGCAATGCCACGGCAATACCGATTGTTGCAAAGAGAAGCGTAATGCCAATGATGAACCATTTCGCATCTATCAATATGCCAAACAGTTTACCGAGATCGATTTCATCATCGGTTGGTGCAGATGAACTTATAGTTTGGTTAGCCATTGTTTTTTTATTTCGCCAAGTAATCTGAAGTTATAGTTTTTTTGCCCAAGCCTGAGCGGATTGCTCAATCAGAGAAAACGCATGATCAAATGCTTCTCTGCTTTGTCTGTATGGATCTGGAATGTCGACAGAATTCATCCAATGCCCAAACAGCATGGTCTTGCCTCTTGCTTCTGGAACGATCTCAGTTAATGCATCGATATGACCTTGTTCCATTACCAAGATAAGATCTTGTTTCGCACAAAGCTGCGCAGTAAGTTGTTGCGCTTGGTGATTCTCAAGAGAAAACCCTTTTTCCGAGGCAATGAGCGTTGCTGTCTCATCCGCTGGTTTCCCAGTCAGTCGACTTTTCTCAACGGCAATACCGGCTGAAGAAATGGTTTTATTCGGAAGAAGTTGTTGAAGCACTCGTTCCCCAGTCGGAGAGCGACAAATGTTACCTACGCATACGACAAGAATGTTTGAAAACATGGTTTGTTCCTTATCAATAACTATTGGAAAGGGCTTACCTCTTCACATAAGCCCTCTCAAGAACGTCTGAACTACGGCCAGTTTCTAACGCGTAGAACACCTTCTGTAAGCTCATTGAAGCCTGAAATCGTCGGTACTAACTGTGCAATAACGCGGTTCCAACGACTGACTGGTGCAGCAGTAACATACACAATGTCGTAAGGTTCCAAATCAAATTCAGTACCAATCACTAACGCCGCTGCGTCAGAGACATCAAGTTGGTAAATGTCGCCTAATACTTGATTGTCTTGAGATTTTCTGATGACAAAAACGCCAGTTGCATCCGCAGAAAGTTGGTTGATACCACCAACATTGCTTAGAGCCTCGGTCAAGCTCATGCCTGCGCGATCCATTTTCAGTAGCTTAGGATCGTTAACTTCACCCATAACAAACACTTTTTGAGTGTCATTTCTTGGCACATGTACGATGTCGCCAGGTTGAAGTAATCGGTTTTCAGTAAGGTCACCCTCTTGCATTAGCGCATAGAGAGAAATGTTTTCGACTTTGCCTTGGCGTGTCAGTGTGACGTTACGCCAATCCGCATCTTCTGCTAGACCGCCAGCGCGGTTAACTGCATCAAGAAGCGTAAGTGGGATATTGGTGATAGGTTGTTGCCCTGGCTTGTTAACTTCGCCAGTGATGTAAGATTTCTTGGAACGAAATGCCGCAACACTCACATCCACTTGTGGACTCTCAATGTACTTCGCCAACTTGTTAGCAATAATGGTACGAATTTGGCGAACATTTTTACCCGCAACTTCAACAATACCTATGTATGGATAGAAGATGGTGCCATCAGCATGCACCCAGTTACCTGCTTCTTCAGAGCTACGGTAAGAGCCAGCTGGAATGGTAAGTTCAGGGTGATCCCAAATAGTGATATTCAGAATATCGCCAGGACCGACTTCATACTCGTAAGCCGCGAGTTGATGGTCAAGTGTTGGGTTCGCTTTGGTCTCTACATCTGAGCTTTTTAGCTGCGAGACTTTATCAAGAGTCAGTGGAAAGACGTTAAAATCTGCCGCCGTATTGGCGCTGTTGTCTTCAACGATGTGCTTTCCACTCGTGGATAAGTGACTGCCCGGTACTGTACATCCAGCGAGAAGTACAGAGGAAAGGAGTAAACTGCCTAGCTTTGTATAGTTGAAATTCATGCTTTTTCATTCATCTGACGTAAAGAGCGAGTTGCTAAGAACAACATTGTTTTTTGCCTAAACAACAACACGTCACAATTTTATTGGGCAGTATTATTTGTTTTAATTTATAAAATACTCAATAAGAAACGGGTTGCATCTGGCGAGCGCACTCTAAAGAATTTTTTGAGGAGGGGCAATAGACGATAAATTGATAAAAAGCCAGCTATATATTGCTGAATTTTATATTTCTGTGCGTTGAGTTGCGTGGATTTGACAAAAGTGTTTATTAATTAGCTCTAATTTTCCGTATCAGCTCACGAAATTTGTAATTTGACAGTTTTTCAATTAGTTATTAATGCGACCATTTTTCTAAAAAAATTTATATGCTTTGTTTTAAAATGTGATGTGTGTCGTATTTTTTATTCTGCGTCAATAGCGCTTTGTTATGGTTTTGCCAGAAAGTTGGCAACGTATGGTCAAAATTTGATGTGGGTTCAACAAAGTGATGGTTTGATGAACGACTTCATACAACAAACCATCATTTCAATGATATTAGCGTTTTGCTAGCCCCTTACTGTTCAAGTACGGCAGAATATGAGGTCGCGACTCACCAGCAAGCTTCCCAGTGACTTCTTGCGACCATGTACTCAGTTTTTGATTGTTTGTACGGCTCGCATAATACGCTTGCATAGTTTGATCGTAGCTCTGAATATCATCTAAATTTAGCTCTTGGTATTGATTTTCATGAACAACCACATGTGCAGGTAGGCGTGGCTTTACTTCGGGATTTTGATCGGGATGCCCTAAGCACATACCAAACAACACCGCGCTATTTTCCGGCAAGCCCAATAGCTCATCAACTTGAGCGGCGCTATTCCTTAGTCCTCCAATATATACGCCACCTAATCCCATGGACTCGGCTGCAAGCAAGCAGTTTTGTGCCATGATTCCAGAATCTACTGCTCCAATCAGAGTTAGTTCTGTAAAGTCTGCCTGTACATCAGGATTGATGGTTGCATGGCGCTGATAATCAATACAAAACACTAAGAACTCAGCCGCACTTTCAACATAAGCTTGGTTACCAGCAAATTGAGCCAATTGCTTACGCTTTTCAGAGTCAGTCACTCGAACGATTGAGACGACTTGAAGCATACTAGAAGAAGACGCAGCTAAACCTGCTTGAATGATGGTTTGTCTTTGTTCATCAGTAATAGGAACTGCGGTGAATTTTCGGATAGAGCGATGAGCAAGAATGGTTTCAATCGTATTGTTCATGATGTTCTGGCTTCCTGAAGAGTGGTTCTATTTGGCTGAATCTTCACCATAACGGCATTTATTGGGAGCGTAAACAGAGATGCACTACAAAGTGTGCCACAGGACAAAACTTGACGAAGTGCAACCGAGCAAATTGAACATAAAGTAACGTTATTTATAAACTTGGGTATATACTGATTTTTAATAATCAATAGCTTACCAAATGTGGAGAACATGAAAGAGCTAATACTTCATACGGTCACAGTGTTTATGGGCTTTTTTGCCATCATGAACCCTATCGCTAACATTCCTATCTTTTTAAGCCTAACAGCGGATGATGATAAACAAACGGTCCGCTCAATTGCATTTCGTTCGGTCTTTATCGCTTTTGTTATTGTTGCTGTGTTTGCTGTTGCGGGTAAGGTGATTTTCGACTTGTTCGGCATTACGTTATACGCGCTGCGTATTACCGGCGGCATCTTAGTCTTTTTAATTGGCTTTCACATGCTGCAAGGTGAATCAACGCACAAGAAGACCAAAGAGAAAGCCTACTCACCAGAGCAAGAACAGGCGGCTTTAAGTATTGCAGTTTCCCCACTGGCAATGCCGATTTTAGCTGGTCCGGGCACTCTCGCGACAGCAATGAACTTTGCAACAGCGGGTGGAATAACGGAAACCATTATTACTATCGCATCCTTTGCTGTGCTCTGTGCTATTACTTACGTTTTGTTTCTCTTTGGCGACAAGTTAGTGAAAGCTGTTGGTCCAAGTGCGTTAAATGTGATCACCAAAATGATGGGGCTGATCCTCGCCGTGATTGGCACACAAATGTTCATTGATGGCGCTGCAGAGGCGTATAAAACCGTTTTTGCTTAATTCGAAGAATCCTCGATGCCCGATTGGTTTAACCATTCGGGCTTTTTTTTGCCAATTTCCATAGCCTTTGCCCGTTTTCCACATCAAATGCCCGCTTTTTTGTGTGGTTATTCACCATTTCGGGCAAAAGTGGGCATGTTGAAATCTGGTGTGATGGTTATCTCAGATTTTCTCCCTACTTAATCTAATATCTCAGTCATTGATTGAAGTTGAGTAGTTTATCAATGCAAGCAGCATCGAGAGCAAGCCACATATTAAAAGTAATATCTAAAGTCGGCCAAGTGTCGGTTCTTGATTTATCTGAAGAATTAAAAGTATCTGTGGAAACAATTCGACGAGATTTAAAGTTACTCGATAAAAAAGGTGAATTAGTAAGAGTTCATGGTGGGGCAATTGGCAAGCAATACAAAGATGAAGGGACATCTTTTAATAATCGTGCTGGAAATAATATTGATGATAAAAAGCATTTGGTTGAGAAAGTTATTTCAAATATATATGAAGGTTCGGTAATTGGTTTAGACGCTAGTTCATCTAGTTGGCTTGTTGCTCAAGCTATGCCCGATATTCGTTGCACCGTCGTAACAAATTCAATAAATAACATTAGCGTACTCTGTGGAAAAAAGAACATTTCCATTATTAGCTTAGGTGGTTACTTTTCCGAGAAGTACAAAGCATTCTACGGAATGATTGCTAGGAATACTTTATCTGAGATGGCGTTAGACCTATGTGTTATTTCTTGTGTTGGCTTTGATGAACAGTCCGGCGTATGGGATTCAAATGAATACAATTACGAGATTAAAAAAACATTTATTGAAGTCTCAGAGAAAGTAATTCTATTGGCTGATAAAAGCAAATACAAAAAAAAGAGCTTACTAAAAATATGTGGTTTAGATGAAATCGATGTATTGATATCTAATGCCACGTTAAATAACTAAATAAAAATATAATTCAATAACGTGAAACTCATTCCTGAAAATTAATGAGAGGAATGACCGTACCTAAAGGAATTTAAAATGACTGACATTTTATCATCCGCTCCACAAACAGAAATAAAGAAAGGGAATCATGATGTAATTCCTAAGTCTGTTCTATTCCCATTTATTTTGCTGACTTCATGCTTCGCTTTATGGGGACTAGCAAATAACATGACCGACGTTTTAATCGCGCAATTCCGAAAAGTATTTACTTTGACGGATATGCAATCAGGTTTAGTTCAAACTGCGTTTTATGGTGCTTATTTTATCTTGGCTTTGCCTGCTGCGCTTTTTATTCAGCGATACAGCTATAAGGCTGGGGTATTACTAGGGTTGGGGCTTTTCGCTTCGGGAGCTTTATTATTCTATCCTGCGGCACAAGCAATGGAGTATTTACCTTTCTTAATGGCTCTGTTTGTTTTAGCTGGCGGTCTATCCATCCTAGAGACCAGTGCTAACCCATACATTATAGCAATGGGGCCTCAAGAAACTGCAACACGCCGATTAAATATTGCTCAAGCGTTTAATCCTGTAGGGTCTATTACAGGGGTTCTAATTGGCAAATTCTACATTCTTTCTCAGCTTCACCCAGCTTCTGATGCAGAGCGTGCAGTCATGGCGCCGGAGCAACTTAGCGCAATTCAAACCGCAGAGCTTGATGCTGTCATGATGCCTTACTTGTCTGTTGCTGCTGTCATTCTCGTTGTCTGGCTCGCCATTGCTTTTACTAAGATGCCAAGAGCCAAAGAGGTCGTAGTTAGTGACGGTACCGATCATTCTCTGAGAGCGACATTTGCTCGTCTAGCGGAGAAAAAACACTTCGTGAGAGGCGTTATCGGTCAGTTTTTCTATGTCGGGTGTCAGATCGGTTGCTGGTCTTGGACTATCCGTTATGTGATGACTCAGGTCGGTGGAACAGAAGCTGACGCATCAAATTTCTTATTGGCATCTATCGTTGTCTTCAGCGCGTTCCGCTTTATCTGTGTTGGTTTAATGAAGTACATCGCACCAGAGAAACTCCTTGCTGTATTAGCCATGGTGGCAGCCCTACTAGTGCTGGTTCTAATGAGTGTTGGTGGTGTTACAGGGGCGTATGCATTGGTTGGCATCTCTGCATGTATGTCACTGATGTTCCCAACTATTTTTGGTCTATCTCTACAAGACCTAGGCGGTGATTCAAAATTCGGCGGTAGCTGTCTAATTATGGCAATTCTTGGTGGCGCTGTGTTGACGGCCGTCATGGGAAAACTATCGGATTCAATGGGTATTCAAGCTGCTTTCGTTATTCCTTTAATTGGCTTTGCGTACCTCGTTTACTTTGGTCTTAAAGGCTACCAAATCGAAAAATAACTCAGATTAACGTGAAAAAAGAGAATTTTAATATGAACAACTTAGTCAAAATCGGTATCCGTCCAACGATTGATGGTCGTCGTCTTGGTGTGCGTGAGTCGTTAGAAGAACAAACGATGAATATGGCAAAGAACCTGGCGAATTTCATTAGAGAAAACCTGCGCCATGTAAGCGGAGAGTCGGTCGAGTGCGTTATTGCAGATTCTACAATTGGTGGCGTCGCTGAAGCTGCTGCATGTGCTGATAAGTTCAAACGTGAAAATGTGGGACTTAGTATCACAGTTACACCTTGCTGGTGTTATGGCACAGAAACCATCGACATGGATCCTCATATGCCAAAAGCAATCTGGGGGTTTAATGGGACTGAGCGCCCTGGGGCTGTGTATTTAGCGGCAGCAATGGCGGGCCATTCTCAAGTAGGCTTACCTGCCTTCTCTATCTACGGTGAAGAAGTTCAAGATAAGGATGACACTTCTATTCCATCTGATGTTCAAGACAAAATTTTACGATTCTGTCGAGCGGGTCTAACCGTCGCGAGCATTCGTGGGAAGTCATACCTATCTATGGGCTCTGTCTCTATGGGAATCGCAGGTTCCATTGTCGATCAGCCGTTCTTCCAACATTACTTAGGCATGCGTAATGAATATGTCGATATGACAGAGATTAAACGTCGCTTAGACAGAGAGATTTTTGATAAAGAAGAATTTGAACTTGCTCTGGCTTGGACTAAAGAACACTGCCAAGAAGGCAAGGATTATAACCGTACACCAATGCTCGAAGAGCGTAAAAAAGAAGATTGGGAAACGGTAGTCAAGATGACAATGATCATGCGTGACCTGATGGAAGGTAATTCTAAGCTAGCTGAAATGGGTTTTGGAGAAGAAGCGCTAGGTCATAATGCGGTTGTTGGTGGCTTCCAAGGTCAACGTCATTGGACAGATCACCTACCTAATGGTGACTTCAGTGAGGCCATTCTAAACTCTTCATTTGATTGGAATGGCATTCGTGAGCCATTTGTTATTGCGACTGAGAACGATAGCTTAAATGGCGTAAATATGCTCTTTGGCAAGATGCTGACAGGTCAAGCTCAAGTGTTCTGCGATGTTCGTACCTATTGGTCTCAAGACTCTGTTGAGCGCGTAAGTGGGTATCGACCAGAGGCGGGCTTTATCCATTTAGTGAACTCTGGCTCGGCAGCGCTAGATGGCAGTGGTGAAGCCAAAGATCAACATGGTGAATCGGTGATTAAGCCCCATTGGGATATGAGTGCTGAAGACGCCGAAGCATGTTTAAGTGCGACTTGTTGGCCGCCAGCAGATGTCGAATACTTCCGTGGGGGTGGTTTCTCTTCAAACTTCCTAACGCATGGTGGTATGCCATTTACGATGCACCGTATCAATATCATCAAAGGCATAGGTCCTGTGCTGCAAATCGCGGAGGGTCATTCAATTACACTGCCAAAAGAAGTCCATGAAACTTTAAATGAACGCACTAATCCAACTTGGCCAACTACCTGGTTTGTGCCTCGTATCAATGGTGAAGGCGCATTCAAAGATGTTTATTCTGTGATGGCTAATTGGGGAGCAAACCACTGTGTGATCACTTACGGTCACGTTGGTGCTGACCTAATCACTTTGGCCTCTATGCTTCGTATCCCTGTTGCGATGCATAACGTTGAAGACAAGGATGTATTCCGACCACATACGTGGAGTGCATTTGGTCAAGACAAAGAAGGTCAAGACTACCGTGCTTGTGCCAACTTCGGTCCACTTTACAAGTAGCTGCAATGGGCGGAGGAAACTCCGCCCCGATAGGAGTTTCTATGTCTGTAGTGATTGTTTTGGATTGTGGTGCAACTAACTTGCGCGCGATCGCTATTGATCCTCAAGGTGACATCGTTGCATCACATTTTATGAAGAATACGACTAAGCAAGATGAAAATAACTCAGATTTTCATATTTGGGATTTCGAAGATATCTGGCACAAGTTGATTGAATGTGGACAACGTGTTGTAGCTGAAGTTGGTGCGAAAAATGTCATTGCTTTTACGGTTACAACATTTGGTGTTGATGGCGCACCATTCGACCGTAATGGTAATCAAATATACCCGATTATTTCATGGAAATGTCCGCGTACCCTCAGTGTAATGAAGCAAGTTGAAACAGAGTTGGACCGTATTGATCTTTATCGTAATAACGGAATTGGCGATTACAGCTTCAATACCCTCTATAAGCTTCGTTGGTTAAAAGAGTACGAGCCAACCGTATTCAAAGAGATGGATAAATTTGTGTTTATTTCTTCGATGATTACGCACCGATTAACCAGCACTTTATCGACGGATTACACCATGGCGGGTACATCCATGATGACCGACTTAAACAGTTGTAATTGGAACACATCAGCACTCGACTATTTAGGGCTATCGGAGTTGAATTTTCCACCTCTCGTGATGGCGGGAGAGATTATTGGCACCGTGACCCCATCTGCTGCTGAATGTTTTGGTGTTAAGAGTGGGCTTCCTGTGGTGTCTGCAGGTCATGATACGCAATTTGCCTTGATTGGTTCTGGTGCGAAAGAGAATCAAGCATTCTTAAGTTCAGGCACTTGGGAAATATTGATGGCTCGAAGTCAGCGCCCTCAACTTAATACCGAAGCGTTAGAAAATGGTGTGACGGTCGAGTTGGATTCCGTTAAAGGGTTCTACAATCCAGCAACGCAATGGTTATCAAGTGCAGTGATTGAATGGGTTGCGACGCAGTTTTTTTCTGCGGAAAAAAGTACGGGTGATCTGTATAACACCATGATCCAAGAAGCGAATGAAGCTGGTAGCGGGGCTGGAGGGGTTGTCTTCGTACCACGGTTTGCACCAAACGCGGATGGTATTGGTGAAGGTGCGATCGAAGGATTATCCATTCATACCACCCGTGGACAAATTGTTCGTGCAGTCTTTGAAGGACTAAGTCGTCAGCTTAAACATCGATTCGACTATTTGAATCAACTTTGTCACCTCAATGATGGACCAGTCGTGGTCGTTGGTGGTGGTACCAAGAATGCCCTTTGGAACCAGTTGAAAGCTGATGCTTTACAAAGACCACTGCATATTGTTGAACAAGCAGAAGCCACGGTGATTGGCGCTGCCATGTTCGCTTTCTTCGGCGTGGGGTTCTACCCAAATATCCAAACTGCACAATATCAAATGAAACCAAGTTTGCAGGTGGTTAACCCAACCTCTTGCGTATCAACAAAAAAAGACAAGGAGCGCAGCCATGCTTAAAGGTATTCATCCAGCGATTTCGCCACAGCTTTTAGCCACTCTGTCCGAGATGGGGCATGGCGATGAAATCCTCTTTGCTGACGCTCATTTTCCAGCGCATACCTTTAATCACAATGTGATTCGTTGTGACGGTGTCGGTGTAGACACTTTACTAGGTGGTGTCGTTGAGTTGTTCGAACTGGATCAATATGTCGATCAGCCCGTGATCATGATGCTGGCAGTACCGGGCGACGAACTCGACCCTAGTGTCGAGAACAAATATTTGGAAGCGATGACAGTTTCTAACGTCAGCCAAGAACAAATTGAAAGAGTAGAGCGCTTTGCTTTTTATGAGCGAGCAAAGCAGTGCTATGCAGTGGTACTCACTGGGGAGGTTGCGAAATACGGCAATATCATTCTCAAAAAAGGTGTCACAACTCTTTAAAGAAATAAAAGGTTAAGGAATAAAAATGAATCGAGTAGAACTTTCCCAACAAATTATCGATACCTGCTTGGAAATGACCCGTCTAGGTTTGAACCAAGGTACAGCAGGAAATGTGAGTGTACGTTTTGATAACGGCATGTTGATTACCCCAACCGGTATTCCTTATGAAAAACTCACTCCAGACCACATTGTGTATGTAGCCGAAGATGGGACTTTTGAAGAAGGAAAGCTGCCATCGTCTGAGTGGTTATTCCATCTAACTTGCTATAAAAAGCGTGATGATGTGAATGCTGTTGTTCATAACCATGCGATTCATTGCGCAGCGGTTTCGATCTTGAATAAGCCAATTCCTGCCATTCACTACATGGTAGCTGCATCGGGTACTACCGAGATTCCTTGTGTACCTTATGCGACATTTGGTAGCGCTAAGCTTGCTCAATATGTTGAAGACGGGATATCTAAGAGCAAAGCAATTTTGCTACAGCATCATGGTTTGATTGCGGGCGAAGCAAACTTAGAGAAAGCATTGTGGTTAGCGCATGAGGTGGAAGTCTTGGCAGATCTTTATCTCAAAACTATGGCTATTACGGCTGATGTGCCTGTGTTGGATGATGCCTCAATGGAAGTCGTGCTTGAAAAGTTCAAGTCTTATGGGTTACGTATAGAGAAGTAAGGAGTGATAAACCATGGCTTTTGCATTAAATCTTCCTAAGCTCAGTTATTCTGGTGTTGGGGCAATAGATGATGCTATCGCGACACTGAGCCAACAACCAGTAAAGCGGGCATTAGTCGTAACGGATAAAAACTTGGTTGAACTTGGTCTTCTTGATCATTTATTTGATTTACTAGATCAAGCCTCTATTGATTATGAATTGTTTGATAAGGTCACGCCAAACCCGACGGCGACCTTAGTTAGAGAAGGCTTATCTCTTTATTTAGAGGCGGGCTGTGATTGTTTTATTGCGGTCGGTGGAGGAAGCCCTGTCGATTGTGCGAAGGCAATTCGTATTGTAGCAGCTAATTCAGGTGATATTGTCGATTACGATGGTGTAGGTAAAGTTACGCAAGCGGGTGATTTCTTTATTGCGATCAATACGACTGCGGGTACCGCTGCGGAAATGACGTCTAATTCAGTGATCACTGATGAAGTGCGCCAAGTAAAAATGGTAATTATCGACGCTAAACAGATCCCAGATATAGCGGTTAACGATCCATTGTTGATGGTTAATTTACCGGCCAATGTTACTGCTGCAACTGGTATGGATGCCCTGACACATGCCATCGAGGCTTATATCACGCCGGGTGCTCATACGTTGACGAAACCGACAGCACTTGAAGCGATTAAACTGATAGCGCAATGGCTTCCTGTTGCTGTAGATGATGGTAAAAACATTGAAGCTCGTGAGCAACTGGCTAATGCGCAGTTTTTGGCTGGCATGGCATTTAATAGTGCAGGATTAGGACTTGTTCACGCAATGGCTCATCAACCAGGGGCGACGCATAACCTTCCTCATGGCGTGTGTAACGCGATTTTGTTGCCACAGGTTTGCGCATTTAACGCTGAAAAATATCCGGAAAGATTCCGTGATATTGCTCAGGTAATGGGAGGAGATATCGCAGATCTAAGTAACGAACAAAGCGCTGAATTGGCGATCACTTTGATTCGTAATTTGTCGAAACGAGTCGGAATTCCTGCTGGTTTCTCTACATTGGGTATCAATAAAGAAGACTGTCATAGTTGGATTGGTAAAGTATTAGCCGATCCATGCCTTGGTGGTAACCCAAGACAGCCGACACCACAAGAAATCGAAGACCTCTACTTATCTTGCCTCTGATTTTGTTTGTTAAATCAGTTTCTTAATTCAGCCTCGTTCATTGTTTTGTTCGAGGCTTTGCACATTTAGTTTTCATTTTAAGAGCCAAAAACACATAGACTTCGCCTATCTCAATAATAAGAATAACCAATTGTTGCTGTAGCACGAATTTCAGTAACCTTTTCAGAGCAATTATTGGGGGGAAACATGGCAACAAAAGCAATCGTAGTCGAAGGTGGTGCAATGCGTGGTGTCTTTGCTAGCGGCGTATTAGATGCATTCTTAGAACAAGACTACAAACCATTTGATTTTGCGATTGGCGTATCGGCAGGGGCTTCAAATTTGATCGGTTATTTGACCGATTACCCGCACCGTAGCATCAACGTCATTACTAAATTAGCAACCAGCAAACGCTTTTTCGATCCTACTCGTTTTTTAAAAGGCGGTGATTTGATCGATGTGAAATGGTTGTTTGAAGAATCAAATCGTTTGTACCCAGTCGATGAAGCGAAACTGTTTGAAGGCATTCCTTTCTTAGCGGCGACAACGAACGTAAATACGGGTAAAGCGGATTATTACCGTGTAAATCGTCATAACTTCCATAATGCGATGGAAGCGACGACGGCACTGCCTATTGCGTACAAGCATACTCCTTGCTTCTCTGGTGGTTGTTATACCGATGGTGGTGTGGCGGATTCCATTCCGGTTCGAGAAGCACATCGTCGCGGCGCTCGTGATATTACGGTTATCCTTTCTCATCCTTTGGCTTATGAGAAAAAGCCGGTAAAAACGCCTTGGTTAATGAAGAAGTTGTTCGCTGAGCATCCACAGATGGCAGAGGCAATGTTGCGCCGTTCAGAGAACTACAACGAATCGTTAGATTTCATTCGTAATCCTCCAAAAGACACGCACATTCGCGTTATTGCACCGCCGGATGAATTCAGTGTACAACGTCTATCAATGCGCCAGTCGGTATTGCTAGAAGGTTACGAAATGGGATTGGAAGCAGGGCGCGCCCACCTTACCAACCGGGCCGGTGAACACGGCTTAGACAGAGAAAACTGCCACTTCTGTATTTAGCTTTTGATGTCTAAAGCGGTTAGTCCATATCAACTTCAAGTGCTCCCCAAGATGAAGGTTCTCCCTCCCTCGTCAGAGGGAATAGGCGAGCGTCTGGTTTGGCATAACTTAACCTATGCAGACGTTGCGTGACGTGGTAGCTGTCGAGCCCGGAAATGGTCACTAAGTCGAGTAGCTCTAGATCTAGGTAGCCATCGGGCATGATGGCTCTTTCAGGTGCGTGTACCATCAACACTTCACCAATCAGCATCTCTGTCTGATTGCTTTCAATCTTGATGTGTTCTCTCAACACCAACCCCATTTTGAGATTGCTCTCTAGGACAAATGGCGCAGGAAACGCATCATCATAGTAAGGAGTAAGTCCTACCGCTTCAAACTCTGATATCTGTTTTGGATAGCGGGCGGAGGTTTGATGTGCTTTTTGGACGAAATCGACGCCGACGGCATTAATGGTGAAGTGCTTGGTATCGAGGATGTTTTCTAATGTATGACGACGGCTTTTGCGTGGACGAACAATAAAACCAAACAGTGGCGGATGTGAGCCTAAGTGGATCACAGAGCTTACGATAGCCAGGTTCTCTTGTCCTTGCCTGTCTCTTGTTCCGATGAGGTTCGCGCTTTTGTATCCCGCAAGGGAGTTGACCAATCGAGTTCTTTGGCGCTGCTCCATCGTTTGTATATCATGCTTTGAGAGTTTGATGTTTTCCATGTCCTAAAAAGGGGCGAGAAACCTCGCCCTTCCATGTTGTGTCACTATTTCGGCATGATGACGGTGTCGATCACGTGTATCACACCATTCTTAGCTTTGACGTCGGTGGCAATTACGGTAGCGTTATTGATCATCACTTTATCGCCCATGGTTTTGATCATCACCTCTTGCCCTTGGACTGTCGTCGCTTTATTCATTTTGACTACGTCTGCAGCCATCACTTTTCCCGGAACCACATGGTAAGTGAGAATCGCAACCAGCTTATCTTTGTTCTCGGGCATGAGTAGCATTTCGACTGTTCCATCTGGAAGCTTAGCAAAAGCTTCATCTGTGGGTGCAAATACAGTGAATGGACCTTTACCTTTTAGCGTATCCACTAAGCCTGCGGCTTTGACTGCTGCGACCAACGTATTGAAAGAGCCATTTGCTGCGGCCACATCAACGATGTCTTCTTTCATCATTCCATGTTCATGTGCTTTCGCTGGCAGTAAAAAAGTTAGGGTGGCGAACAAAACCGTGGTCGTAACCAAGATGCGTTTCAACATAATGCATTCCTTTTGTTGTTTGGGTACCGCTCTCTCCCTGATAAAGTCCCTGTTTGTACGCACGCCCTTTTCTTGGCGATCAACTGGCTTTCTTTTTATTAGAAGAACGGACGTGCTGAGCTAAAATGCGTGTACCTTCCATTTTTACGTCGGTACGTTTTCGCCAAGCCCACAATCGTTCTCTGGCTGCTTTCGCACTCGCTTCTACATCGACTATTGGGGCGAGGTATTTTGAGTCCGGTTCTAACTGGTACATCACGACTTCCATTGCGGTCATTTTCCAAGGTTCAAACAACAGTGGGGTGGGTACCTTGGCGAGCTCCGGAATCCACTTATGAATGAATTCACCATCGGCATCGTGTTCTTGTGCTTGTTTCGTCGGATTGTAGATGCGGATGGTATTGGTGCCCGTCACTCCAGCCTGCATTTGAAATTGTGGATAATGGATGCCCGGCTCAAAGTCGAGAAAGAGCTGCGCTAGATGAGTTACGCCATCGCGCCAGTCCATGTTCATATGATGTGTTAAAAAGCTCACTAACATCGCACGCATACGAAAGTTGATGTATCCGGTGTGATGAAGGCAGCGCATACAAGCATCGACGAGAGGTATGCCAGTGATTCCCTCCTTCCAAGCCTTTAGTCGGATTTGGTCGAGGTTGCTCGCTTGGCGAAGCAAAGGGTCATAGGCTTGGTTCACACAGCGAAATTCCATCTCACATTCAGATTCAAATTTCTGCATAAAATGACAATGCCAATGAAGCCTTGAAGACAACGCAATTAGGCTGCGACGAAACCCCGTCACTTGCCAATGTTGCAAGAGGTACTGATACACTTCTCGAAGCGAAATATTACCCCATGCAAGATAGGGAGAGAGGCGAGTACAGGCTGTTCGAGATGCCGTCGGGTTGGAAATACTGCGGTAATAATCTCGTCCTCGGCGTTGAAAAAAGTCTTCCAATGTTTGCCAAGCGAGTGAGCTCCCGCCAGTTTGCATGCCTTTTACTTTTTCTAACCAAGAAGGGGGAGGAGTAAAGGTGAAATCTAGCGCGTCGATGTCGAGGGTAATAAGAGAAGCGCTTTCAAGTTCAATCTTTTCTATGGGAGCTCGCATAACGGTATCCCAGTGTTTGTCCCAGCCGAATCGGTCTTTTGCGCCTCGCACAACTGCGCCATGTTCAAACTCATGCCATAGAATGCCTTGTGCTTGAAGCCATGCTGATACTTGTTTATCTCGCTCAAACGTACAATTCAATCCAATTTCTTGATGGGAGAAAACGGCATTGATGTTGAATTGTTTTTGAATTGCACTCAAACAATCCCGAGCATTGCCAAACATTACTGAGATCTTTTGATCATGTTGGGCAAGCTGTACGTCCATATCTTGGAGTGACTGCCAAACAAAGCGCCAATGACGTTCGGAGTAATGTGGGTCATCTAGCAGCATGGGCTCAAAAATATAGAGCAGCACTGTTGGATTCTCAGAAGATAGAGCATGCTGCAAAGGAAGGTGGTCGGTCAGGCGTAAGTCGCGTTTTAGCCATACTAAGTTGATTGTTTGCATCGGAGCCCTCACTGGTTTTCCGACTTCTACGCATGAGAGAGGCAAATTTCTCACTCGGTGATCGATTTTATTACGGTTGACGTAGAGGCACGGAGCAAGGAGGTGCTTTATGTCTATGCCACTCAGTAAACTGGAAAAATTCTTCTATATCGACAAGCTTGTCATCCACTCTCTCGATCTCGCTTTGTATCAGGTTTCAGTATTTGTCGATGGAGAAGAGCACTTTGTCACAGATGACAAAGGGAAGTTTTTAAGGGCGCATTCGATACTGGAGTTGCAAAAACAGTGTCGTAATTTGAAAGCGAACAAACAGGTGCTTCGCCAACAAAGTGCCTATGATGAAATGGTTGGGCAGCCAAGCAGGAGTGGCACTAATGAGCTAGAAGTGTTGCTGAAAGGCAACGACCTCTATTGAAATTAGATTGAAAGGGGAGAAAGTGCGAGCTAGGTTTGTTAGCTCGCACCTTACTAATTACGCTTGTTTACGCTGTGCGTCTTTCTTCGCCAGTTTTTCCGCGCGTCGCTGTTCACGTTGTTTGGCACTTTCACCACCGACGTGTTGTTCGCCACGAACCGCTGCTAACGACACTTGCTTTTCACGTTCGCGGAAGCGCGCTACTTGCTCTTCACTGTGTTTACCAAAACATTTCGGGCAGCTTACGCCTTGCTCAAACTGCTCTGATTGTTTGTCTTCTTCCGTGATTGGTAGTCGGCAAGCATTACACAAGTCGTAGTCGGCTTTTTCTAGCTGGTGGTTCACCGCAACGCGACCGTCGAATACGTAGCAGTCGCCTTCCCACAAGCTTTCTTCTTCTGGTACTTCTTCAAGGTATTTCAGAATACCGCCTTCTAGGTGGTACACCTCATCAAAGCCCTGCTCTTTCATGTAAGCAGTCGACTTTTCACAGCGGATACCCCCAGTACAGAACATCGCGACTTTTTTGTGTTTCTCAGGATCCATGTTTTGTTTTACATAGTCAGGAAATTCGCGAAACGTGTCAGTATTTGGATTAACTGCACCTTTAAATGTTCCGATCTCGATTTCATAGTCATTGCGAGTATCAACCACAAATACTTCTGGATCAGCAATCAGCTCGTTCCAATCTCGCGGCTTCACGTAGGTGCCAACGACATGGCGAGGATCGATGCCTTCAACGCCCAATGTCACGATCTCTTTCTTTAGCTTCACTTTGGTGCGGTTAAACGGTTGAGTATCTGAGTACGACTCTTTGTAAACAATACCAGTAAGGCGAGGCTCGGCATTTAGCCATGCAAGCAGTGTATCAATACCTTCGCGTTTCGCTGCAATCGTACCGTTAATACCTTCACTCGCCAGTAGCAACGTTCCATGTACACCGTGGGCTTCCATTAGTGCAAGCAATGGCTCGCGTAACTCTTGGTAGTTTTCCAGTTCCACAAATTTATACAGGGCGCAGACAACATACTGACTCATGATTATTCCTTACTTTAAAAGGTTGATGGTTCGACGACTCGATACCTAACAATTTTAGCGGCTCGGAGTATACCTGAGTAATTTAGTCGGAAATACGGACAAACTATGCGGATATTTTTAGTCATGTTTCCCCGGCGTTTTTTTCAACAAATTTCAGCGCGTAGCATTGGAAGTTAAAGGGTGTGAAAGTTTGAACTAGATCACATTTGTTATTCTTTTCTAGAAATGAACTAAGTTAATGAAAATTAAAGCTTTGCGGAAAACTTCATCACTTTATCAGGGTTGCGGTGCTTGTCTCTAATTGCAGTTCCTGTCGAGCTTGGTGTCGGTGTCAATATATTTCCTTACCCTCTCCATGGTCAGTTCTAACTTTTAAAAAACTTTCTTGTAATGATAACCATTATCATCTAGATCTATTGCGTACATATGGTGCTCAATATTTAAACTACACACAAGATATAGATTATGGACGTTATAAAACGAGATGGACGGAAAGAAAAAGCCAGTCTAGATAAGGTGACTCGAAGAGCCGAAGCGCTGGCTGATGGACTAAAAGTCGAACCTATTGCGGTTGCACAACGCGTGGTAAGCGGTTTGTACGACGGCATTAAGGTGACGGAAATCGATGTGTTCCTCGCTGAAACGGCAGCAAGCCTTGCGACGGAACACCCTGATTATGCCAAGCTTGCGGCTCGCGTGATGGTGAGTTCTCTGCAAAAAGAAACCAGCGGATACGCAACTGCAACACGTGAGCTCTCTGAAATCGGTATTCTTTCCGATACTTACGTCGACTTTGTTGCCAAGAATCAGTTTGCGCTCGAAGACATGATTGACTACAAACGCGACTATCAGTTTGATTATTTCGGCTACAAAACTCTCGAGCGTTCCTACTTGTTGAAAGTAAAAGGTGTGGTGGTTGAACGACCACAAGATATGTTCATGCGTGTAGCGGTCGCTGTCGCGGGTGACGATCTTGAAGAAATTAGAGAGCTATACGATTTGCTCAGTCTTGGCTACTACACCCACGCTACGCCAACGCTGTTTAATGCTGGCTGTAAGATGCAGCAACTGTCTTCGTGTTTCCTATTAGCGATGCAAGAAGATTCCATTAACGGCATTTACGACACCCTCAAAGATTGTGCGCTGATTTCTAAATCGGCGGGTGGCATTGGGCTACACATCCACAATATTCGAGCGACTGGGGCGCCAATTATTGGTACTAACGGTGTGTCGAATGGCATCGTGCCAATGCTGAAAGTCTTCAATGAAACTGCTCGCTATGTCGACCAAGGTGGCGGTAAGCGCAAGGGCTCGTTTGCGGTTTATCTGGAGCCTTGGCATGCGGATATCGAATCCTTCCTCGATTTACGTAAAAACCACGGTAAAGAAGAGTTCCGCGCACGTGATTTGTTCCTCGCTCTATGGGTGCCAGACTTGTTCATGGAACGTGTCGAAAACGACGCGGAATGGACTCTGTTTAGCCCACACAATACCAAAGGTTTGTCTGATTTATACGGCGCTGAATTTACTCAGAAGTACCAAGAATACGAGCGTATGGGCTTGGGCGTGAAGACCATCAAAGCCCGCCAATTGATGACGCAAATCATTGAGTCGCAAGCTGAGACGGGAACACCGTACATGCTCTACAAAGATGCGTGTAATGAAAAGTCGAATCAGAAAAACCTCGGCACCATCAAATCTAGTAACTTGTGCGCAGAGATCATGGAAGTCTCAACACCAGATGAAACGGCGGCTTGTAATTTGGCGTCTATGGCACTGCCTAAGTTCGTCACAGACACGGGGTTTGATTTCGACAAACTTCACCAAGTTACCAAAGTCGCGATTAAGAACCTCGACCGCGTTATCGATGTGAACTATCACCCAACCGATAAGATTGAAAAATCGAACCACGCGCATCGTCCTGTTGGTTTGGGTATCCAAGGTTTGGCGGATGTGTTCTTCAAAATGCACCTTCCATTCGATAGCGAAGAAGCATTGCAGCTTAACCGTGACATCGCGGAAACCATGTATCACGCCTCCCTTGAAGCGTCTTGTGAAATCGCGGCGCAAAAAGGCGCGTACTCCAGTTATGACGGCTCACCAATCAGTCATGGTCAGTTCCAATTTGATCTGTGGGATGAACAACCAAGCAGCCGCTGGGATTGGTCACAGCTCAAGCGCCAAATCGCAGAGCATGGTGTGCGCAACTCGTTACTGATTGCTCAAATGCCAACGGCGTCGACAGCGCAAATTTTAGGTAACAACGAAGCGTTTGAAGCGCAAACCAGCAATATCTATAAACGCCAAACATTGTCGGGTGAGTTCATCATCATCAACAAACACCTGGTCAGCGATCTGGAACAGCGCGGACTTTGGACGAGCAAAATTCGTGACGCCATTATTCTTAATAACGGTTCAGTACAAGGCATCGATGCCATTCCAGACGATCTTCAATCCGTGTATCGCACCGTGTGGGAAATCTCTCAGAAAGTGATCATTGATATGTCGGCAGAACGCGCCCCGTTTGTTTGCCAATCGCAAAGCCTCAACTTATGGCTAGCATCACCAACGTTCGCCCAAATCAATGCGATGCACTTCTACGCGTGGAAACGTGGTCTGAAAACCGGCATGTACTACTTGCGCTCTAAGCCATCGACGAATGCGGTGAAAGTCACCGTTGGTCAGCAAAGCGAAGATGAAGAGTGCCTAAACTGCGGCGCATAAACCTATCTCGTCAATTAAAAAGATTCACATCAACCGAAAGTAAGGAAACGGTATGATTGTTAAAAACAAATTTAGCTTGTTCCCCATTCAATACGAAGAGATTTGGCAAGCGTACAAAACTCACGAAGCGGCTTTCTGGACCACAGAAGAACTCGATTTTGCTCAAGATCTTGCTGATCTTGCCAAGCTGACCGAAGGCGAAAAGCACTTCATTCGACATGTGTTGGCGTTCTTTGCTCAGAGCGAAGGGATGATCAACGAGAACTTATTGACTCGATTTTATGGCGAAATTGAAATCGCAGAAGCGCGCTGCTTCCTGGCTTTGCAGGCATTTAATGAGGTCATTCACGCAGAGACTTACGCACTGCAACTCGAAACTTACATTCCCGATGTTGAAGAGCGTGAGCGCTTGTTCAATGCGATTGAAAACGTCCCGACCGTGAAGCGTAAGGCGGAGTGGGTAATGAAGTGGATCTCTTCCGATAAACCATTGGCAATGCGTTTGATCGCCTTTGGCTTGGTGGAAGGCTTGTTCTTCGCTGGCAGCTTCTGTGCCATTTACTACTTCCGTAAACGTGGTTTGCTGGCTGGTTTGGCAGCAAGCAATGACTTGATTGCCCGTGATGAAGGGTTGCACTTTAGCTTTTCTGCGCTGCTATTCAAAACCTTGGGGCAGGGTAAAGTGACACAACAAGAGTTTGAAGAGATTTGCCGTGAAGCCGTTTCAATTGAGAAAGAGTTTGTAACGGAAGCCCTACCAGTGGACTTGATTGGTATGAATGCTGAGCTGATGTGCCAATACATTGAGCACACTGCTGATGTTATCGCTGGTTTGTTTGGTTTCAACCCGATCTTTGGTGCGGAAAACCCATTTGATTACATGCGTTTATTGGATATGGAAGGAAAGACCAACTTCTTCGAAAAACGCGTTACTGAGTACAAACGACCTCAAGATCGCCAGTTGAGTTTTGATGCAGATTTCTAACGGCAAGGAATAGCAGAGAAGAGTGATGAAAATAGAAATGTACAGCAAGGAGCAGTGCTCCCAATGTGAAACCGCAGCAATGTGGTTGCAGAATCAGGGCTTTAACGTGGCAACGCTCAAGTTAGGTGTGGAGTTTGAGCGGGAAACCTTGTTCGAGTTATTCCCAACCGCAAGAAGCTACCCGCAGTTTATGCTTGATGGCGAACCCATTGGTGATTTCAGTCGCTTAAAATCGGCACTCGCTTTTGAGCAAAGCGCTGCTTTCTAAGTTAGGTCTCTAATCCCCTTTTATTGAGAAAAGGGGATTTTTATTTCCACTTAAATTTTGTGGATGTTCAAATTATCAGTAAAAACTCGTAAAACTGTTGAAAACGTACTCGACATAAATGGTCGAAATTTGTACTGTTGATTCGCTTCACATTCCTAAAACTTCTTATCCGATAATCAGTTGAAGCAAAGATCTGTGCTTGATACAGGTCGGTTGGCAAAGGAATTCAACATGCAACAGTTTCATATCAGAAGACTAAGAGAAGAAGACGTCCCACTGTTGAAAACGCTCTTGGTCGAACTCGACACTTCTCACCATGATGCTGAGCCAGATTTCTACCGTTCTCCGGAAGAAATGGCGCAGTTAAGGGAAGATCGCAACATCTTCGATAAATATTTTGATGGCAGCATCACGGCTTTTATAGCTTGTTCGAACCGACAGGTGGTTGGTTTTATCTCTGGTACCGTGCGAGAGGTAAACTCGATTCTCTCTCCGGAAAGACGCGTTGGATATATCAATGAGTTGGTGGTGTCTGAAAGCCACCGTAACTTAGGTATTGGCTTATCTTTGATGGATAAAATCGAGAGTGATTTGTGCAGCCAAGATATTGAAGAGCTCGGTTTAACCGTGGCGTCATTTAATCACGAAGGTGAAGATTTCTACCATAAGATGGGCTACCGAGTGATCACCAAAATGATGACCAAGCGAGTCAAAGACTAACGCCACATTATGTTGTGAGACACGCTCCCCAACCTTAAACTGAAAATGCCAAACGTTGGGGAGTGCTATATCGTTTAATCATCTAGTTTCTTCGCACTTCATTGAAGATTTCACAAGATAACTGATAATTGTGCTGTCTTGCTATTTTCTGTGAAAAAAACAATTGTGGTAGTTCATATATAATGAGTAACGCGAGGATAAGGAACGCACTAGGATGTCCAAGAACAAAGCCAACGATACTTACGATTAACAATATTAGCTCTAAAGCAAACAAAGCATATTTACCTAGGTAGCAATGGTGAAAACCGCCAAGAAAGAACCAGTTTAACGTTGCGTAGGTATCGGGGTCCTTGAGACTTTTAGACTGGCGTTCATAGAATTCTTTCTTTTGATGTTCAGGTAATGAGTTTACCTGACTTCTCAGTAATTCTTCCTGTTTCTCTAGCTGTTCAATTGGCTCAAATAAGCGCATTACGGTACCTCGTCATATATTTTTTCAATGAGGTCGGGTTGGTTACACCGCTTAATTCTTGCCAAACCAAGTTTCCAACCTTTTATTGCCCCATACTTAGCAATACATTGTTTGGTGTACTCTGAGCAAGTGGGCTCAAAATTACATTCAATATTCAATAACTGCTTTGAACCACCGCTAGCCTGGTAGCGATGGATCAATTTCAAAGAGATATATTTAAGCAAACTTATCGGCCGAGAGTGATAATTACAGCCTCACGCTTCCAAAATAGCATAAAGCGTTTTTGTTCCACTACTTGGAATACAACTTGCCAACCATCTTGTGCGTACTTGTTCAGCTCTGCTTCCATCTTTTGTACAGGCAAGCCACTTGCACCTAGTAGAATTGTGCCGCAACCACCTTCAACAATGTGAACCACTTTATATTCTGTAAACTTTGTCATTTTTATAACCAACTAATTTAATAAAAACAGGATGTTACAATAAGAAATAAAATGCATCAAGATGCATTTGTCTGGTTTGCCTAATGGTATTTATTAATATTTGATGCTGAACTAAAAACGCCTCTCTATCTTGTGATAAAGAGGCGTTTTTCTATCTAGGTTTTTTTGGCGAATTCTGAGCGCTAGCTGCTCATTTCAACGTTGCTGCGGTTTGTTTACCCATCGCAATTAACTTGTCGAGAATGCGCTCACCATCTGCACGGAGACCGTTGTGCTCATATTCATTGGTGATCCACGCTTTTGAGTTTGGCATTGTAGCGAGTGTTTCGCGGCTAATGTCCATTTCTACAAACATATCGTCAGCATAGACAGCGCAGCTCACAGGCACCTTATTGTTTGCCAGTTGCTGCGCATCGTATAACGGCGTCCAATCGGCTTTCTCTGCCAGTAATTCTGCCGCTTCTTTCAGTGGCTTTAGATTCACGTATTGATCGAACATCCAAGGGAAGACCATTTCTCCGGTGAAGTAGAACGGCTTGCCTTGTTCGTAATTGAACGCGTTGTGTTCTTGACGTACTCGGTGCGCGCTCCATTGAGAAGCAAACCCTTGGCAGTAAATCGACTCGTGCAGAATCGCGTAAATTGGATTGGTCTGGAAGTTTTGCTGCGCCAACATGTCGTTGAGGAATTCATAACGAAGCTGAGGTTTACCGTTCACTTCAATCAAGGCACTTTCTAGCCAGTAGTAAGTTGGCAAGAAGGTATCACTGACACCAAAGTTAATCCCAATTTGTTGGAATTGTTCGACAGTAAAACGCTGACCATTTGGCAGAAACTCTTCGTGCTCCAATAAGTGATTGGCAATGTTTTGGGACAGTTGCTGCGCTTGTGGGAATTGCTGGAAGAAGGCTTGGTTCTTCTCCATGGTACGCTTGAATGTTGCGTGATACACATCATCCGCATGACGAGAAACCGAAGGCACACCACCCGTGATGTAGCTTTGGAGCAAACTGTTCGGGAACAGCGATAGGTAAGTTAGTGAGCAGAAACCACCAAAGCTCTGACCCAAAATCGCCCACTTCTCAACACCAAATTGTTCACGGATAAATTCCGCGTCGCGAACAATGTTGTCTGCGCGGAAGTGGCTTAAGTAGTCTGCTTGTTGCTCCGATGTGAGGTGCGCAAGCGTCTGGTGATTAATCACGCTGCTGTTACCAGTGCCGCGTTGGTCGAGCAGCAGTACACGATACTCACTCAGAGCGCGCTTGATCCAACCGTTGTTTCCGTTTGGACGAGGAGAAGGGAAGCCCGGACCGCCTTGAAAATACACTAACCACGGTTTGTCGGAATCTTCATCGCCGACTAAACAAACGGAGCGAGCGAAGACGTTGATCGTGCCTTTGCTTAGATCTTGGTAATCCAGTGGCACGGTGAATGAGTGGGGTGTGTAATGCAGTCCTGCGTCGATAAATGATTGAGCGTTCATTGTTATGGTCTGTCCTTGTTTATAGTCGCTTTACGATATCGAATTCCTTATTAGAAACAATAGATTTGTTGTAAGAACTCGATTTTTGAAGCCTGAAAGGCAAGGAATGGCACTCAAAACAGAAACTCTTCGATCTTTCCGTGTTGGTATGCACTGAGTGAACTATGATCTGATAAGTGCAGTTTAGACATCACTGTCTTGCCGTTTTTATGAAACGAGACATTTGGCGGTCATTGACCATGGAGGATGCTTGATGAACACGTCACTAACCCGAATCACGCTCGCTTGTTTATTACTACAGACCATCAGTGCCCCTGCATTGGCAGTTGTAACGCCGAATCCGCCTCAGTTACAGGCAAAAGGCTATGTGTTAATGGACTTTCAGTCCGGTGCCATCATTGCGGAGCAAAACGCGCGTGCCGGATTAGCTCCAGCCAGTTTAACTAAGCTGATGACCGCTTACGTCGTGGGGCAAGAAATCAAATCTGGGCGGCTTCAATGGGATGATAAAGTGACGGTGAGTGAGAACGCGTGGTCAGCCAAATTCCCAGACTCCTCAAAAATGTTTATTCAACCTAAAGATGAAATCACCGTTGCCAACCTAATGCGTGGTGTGATCGTTCAATCTGGTAATGATGCTTGTGTGGCGCTCGCCGAACATGTTGCCGGTAGTGAAGGGGCGTTTGTCGCCTTGATGAATGGTTGGGCGGATAAACTCAGCCTGAACGATACCTACTTCGTTAACTCGCATGGTCTAGATAGCGAAGGCATTCAAACTTCTCCTAATGATATGGCGACGCTGATGCAATCCATCATCAATGACGTGCCCGAAGTCTATGCGCTTTATAGTGAGAAGGTATTTAAGTGGAACAAGATCACCCAATACAACCGCAATAAACTGCTGTGGGACAAATCAATGGATGTCGATGGCGGCAAAACGGGCTACACCAGCAATGCGGGTTACAGTTTGGTGAGTTCTGCTAAGCAAGGGAAGATGCGACTGATCTCGGTAGTAATGGGAACGCCAAGCAAACAGTCACGCATTAGTCAGTCTAAGAACCTGCTTAGTTATGGCTTCCGCTTCTATGACACCAAACAAGTGGCAAAACAGGGGGAAGTTCAGGCGAGCGCTAAAGTGTGGAAAGGCGATGTCAGTGAGATTGATTTGGGCTTCGCTCAAGATGCGTACCTGACGCTGCCTCGCTCTTTAACCGCTGGTTTAGACAAGAGCGTGGTCGTGAATGAGCCGCTGATTGCACCCATCGCAAAAGGGGATGTGGTTGGTAAAGTCGTGTGGAAGAGTGACGATAAAACCGTCGCGAGCTATCCGTTGGTCAGTAATCAAGCTGTGGAAGAGGGCTCATGGATTGGGAAGTTATGGGACAGTTTAGTGCTGTGGGTGAAGTCGTTGTTTAACTAGCGCAAGGGCGAGTTTCGCGATAGTGATTTCAGAATTTCAAACAAAGAAAAGCAGCTCGAAGGTGAGCTGCTTTTTGCTTTCGCGTTTATTGTGGTTTCAGTGATTATTCAGACAAGGTGATGATTGGTAAGTCATCCCAAATCTTGCTCTCATCCGAAGCGCCGCCAGAGAAGTTCCAAGGACCTTTGTCTTGTTCCAGTGGACGGTAAGTGGCAGACAATCCATCCAAGTCCCAAGTTGTCACATAGAATCGAATACCATCCAGTGAATCAGGTCGACCCAGCGCGTCACTCGCGAAGTCCATCGAAATGGTGTTGTTGGCTTTGTCTACCGTCACCATTGGTGCTGGCGTTACTGCTTCGCCCCATGTTGTCGCGTTTGCGCCTTGGGTGTTGTAAATCGAGCTTTGCCAGCCGAAGACCACAGCATTGCGACTCCATGTTCCGCTTGGCATAGAAGCGTTGATCTTAGGCAGTTCCGTTAGGTTGGTTGCTGCTTCTTCCGGTAAATCAATGAAGATGGTGAAACCAACGTGGTCAAAGCCATTTGGCGGCAACCAAGTATCGGTGATCTTGTCCATGGTGAAGGTCAAGCGTACGTTACTGCCGACGGTAAACACCTCGGCTTTGTTGATTGCGAGTTGGCTGTTGTCTTTGTCGAACGTTGGATCCGTTGGTAGCGAGTAGTTACCGTTAGGACCGCCCATACCATCTTGTGCATCACCTGCGTCATCAATCGTGTCGTCTGGCGTGTTTGACCAGCTTAAGTCCGACACAAAGTTCACATCTTCAATGCCTGCTTTTTTCTCTGTGGAGTATATCGCGAAGCGGTGTTGCTGTTCGCCAATTGCAAAGTGACGGGTAGATAAAGTCACGCTGAATTGACCGTCAGCACCTACGGTAATGGCTTGTGCTGTTTCTAGATTACCGTCCACGACAAGGTTTAATTTCTCGTTTGCGTTAGCAGTACCAGCAATCACGATGTCATCAGTGATGGTTTGTCCTTCCCAATCCTGTGCCAGTTGAATGTTGAGGTCTGGTGTATCTACCGATTGGGTGTCGTTAGTTTTTGAGTAAATTACTGCTGATTTGGCTGGCAGCTCAAGGGTTACGTGACCATTTTCATCGGCGATTAACTGCTCTGGAGCGTCTGCCCAGTTAGACATGATTTGTTGTTGGAAGACGGTGCCGCCCGCTTGCTCTACATCGAGTTGGTTCATCAACATCGGGGAATTCGATGTGTTCATTACCACCAAGACTTCGTCGTTATCCAACGTTCGGGTAAAGGCGAACACACCGGCGCCAGCTTTATCGCTGCCAATCACTTTCATTTCGCCGCGTGTCATGACTTTGTTTTCGGTACGTAACTTAGCAAGCTCTTGGATGAACAAGTACATCTCGCTGTTTTGGTCGAATGAATCTACGTAGTCGCCGTCTTCACGGTAACCGCCAGCAAACATTGCATCGCGCGCCGCTGACATTGCCTGTTCAGTACCTTGGTAAATCACAGGGATGCCCGGTACCGCCATCATGGTAATCAGCGCTTGTTTCATATCGTTGACGCTGCCTTGCGATAGAAAACGCGGCATATCGTGGTTATCAATGAAGTTCGGCATGATGTATGGATTCGGGAACATCTCCATCATTTTCTCAAGACGGAAGCGTAAGTAATCGGTCGGTTGTCCTGCTGCAAACACGCGAGTCATGGTTGCTTGCAATGGGAAGTTCAACACCGAGGTTAACTGCTCCGGTGAGCCGCTTTCACCGATGTAAGTTAGCATCTTCTCTTCGCCTTCGGTGTTGTAAGGCGTAGATGTTTCGAAGACTTCACCAAAGGTCAGGAAGTTATCACGACCAGTATCAACGGCTTGAGTCATCACACCATCGTCGGCGTGCAGGAAGTCGTTCCAGAAATCGTGCTCAACAAACTTCACGGTATCGATGCGGAAACCGTCAACGCCCACCTCGCGGATCCATTTACGGTAGCTCTCTTTTAGATAAGCGCGTACTTCAGGATCGGACGTATTTAGGTCATCCAGATCCGACAGTTGCCAGGTTTTTTCTTGGACGGGATCGTTGTGGTCGGTGATGCTTGGTGTCCAGTGGTAAATGCCCGTGCCATCTTCTTTACACTCATTCATGTTGAGCGGATAAGGCAGTTCTTGCCCTGCTGGCAGCGCATTTTCAATCAAGCGGAAACCTTGGCAAGGTAGGCTAGGATCGTAATTGTATGGGTCATCGTAAGTGAAGAAGTTACCAACGTGGTTGGTCACGATGTCTTGAATCAAGAACATGTTACGAGCGTGCACTTCTCGCGCTAACGCTTGGTAGCTTCCCATGTCACCAAAGTGCTCATCCACTTTTTGGAAGTCACGCGCCCAGTAACCGTGGTAGCCGCCATAGTTTTGTTCTGCATCCCACCATTGGTTTGCCACTGGCGGTGTAATCCAGATAGAGGTAGCGCCTAGGTCTTCGATGTAGCCCAGTTTGTCGCTGACACCAACAAGGTCACCACCACTGAATTTTTTGTCTGAGGTAGGATCGTACTCATTCTGACCTTGATCGTTAAGCGTGTTGTCGCCGTCGTTAAAACGGTCGATCATCAAGAAGTAAATGATCTGGTCTTGCCAATCAGGAGATGCCACGTGGCTTCCTGTATCGGCTGGCGTAGTTTCATCGCTACCACAGCCAGAAAGAGCTAGTGCGATCGCTAAAGGTAGTATTTTTATTTTATTCATAGGGTTAGGTAAGATTTCAAGCACGGTTTTTGTCTCCGTTATGCAGCAATGTGGAAACGATAAATCAAAGGTTTGAAATTGAGAGTGTCATTTGGCGCCAAAAGAGACGTGAAATGATGTCACGAAGAGCTGAATTTGAACTGTGCTACATATTTAACTGAGTGGTTGCACAATTGGGTATTGAATCGGGTAATGGTCTTTGGCTAACTCATTACCAGAATGATCATAGAGCCGGAATCGACACTGTTTAGCCGGCTGAGTGAGGAGCAGCTGCAGTACCCAGCATGTGTAATCTTCTGCGTCTTGAGTCAGGCTCATTGCGTGCGGAGTTAGCGCATCACCCACGTAGCAATCGATCTTCACCACGTCTTTTAATCTACACGCGAGTTCCACAAACAAGGTGTACTGAGTGCCGAGTTGGATCAGTTGTTTTGTCGGGACAATGTATTCCGTTGCGCCAATTAAAAGCCCTTTAGAAACCACGTAATCGCGCTGGTGGTTGTTATCAATGTAGCGTTCACCATCGACTTCATAACACAGTCTAAACGTAAGTGGATGAGCAACAGGAAGCTCGGTTGTTGCCCATAGTTCAGTGCCATTATTCAAAAAACGCTCGAAGAAGGCTGGGTAGCGACGCCACGTGCCATCACGGTCTCGACACTCAACGGAGACCACTTTTTCAAACGCAATATTATCCACTTCCATCCAGATTTTACCGACGGGTTGGTCAATATCGTTATCGGCTAAAGTATTGGCTTTGGCATAGTACAAGCGGATTGGTTGGTTATTGGGATGAGTGCGGTTATCCAAGCACTGCTGACGATATTGCATTGGCGAAAACGGATACCAACGGCGAAAGGTTCGATGGAAGTTGGAAGGCTCTTCATAACCCAACTGATAAGCGATTTGCTGCGTTGTGAGTTGAGTATCTGCAAGTAGAGCTAATGCGTGTTTTTTCTTGGCGAAGTCGACGCATTGCGAATAGCTCATTTGTTTTTCTTGCAGGCGACGTTGTAAGGTGCGCTTGGACACGCCCAGTTGCAGCGCGGCTTGTTCTAATTTCAGTGCGTAGTTGCTGTTTTTGACGAACAGAGCATTAAGCACACTCAATAATTCCGGTTGTTCAATTGGTTGGTGAGAAAGCAGCAAATAAACATGTTTTACCAAGTCGAACACCACTGAGTTCCGTTTCGGGTTGTTCTCTTCTTCTAGTTTGAAATGAGCAGAGTAAAGGTCATGGCTGTGAAGCTGAATGAGTACAGCTCCACTTAAGCCTAGTTGATCCAACTGCATTCGCAGCAGGTCATAAACCGATTCTGCCCAGCTTGGCATCTCAGTAGCTCTGCACTCTAGCTGCATTTGAATTTGGTTATCATTGTGTTCGAAAACAACGTATAGCCGACGGTCGAACAGCGAAACACTTTTGCTCCACCACAGCAGACCTTCACGCAGCGTCGGTGCCTCATGCAACATCATACATTGCAAGGCAACCAGCTTTTCAATGTGCCAATATTCGCCAGCAATTCTTAGGTGATTATGCCCAAGTTTTTTGCAGAGAAAGGGCGTGATGATGTTGTCTTGAGGCAGCATGAAAGTGGTTCTGTAACAGAGCAAAGGCGACATTATTGCTTAAACCGAGTGTTGCTTCAGTGAGAGTGCTCAAAGCTTGTTACATCGGCGATTTTCAAATTTATTTTGAAGATGTTTTTAACTGAAATCGGTTTTTCCCTGTAACTCATAAGGTTAAAGTGATAACCAGCATAAACTACTCGACTGGAGACCCTGATGGACATCGTTCAAGCTGCTAAATCCCGCTACTCAACCAAAGTCTTTGACCCTACTCGTAAGCTGCCACAAGAGAAGATCGACGCAGTCAAAGAGCTGATCCGTTTTAGTCCATCGAGCGTGAACTCTCAGCCGTGGCACTTCATTCTGGCAAGCACAGAAGAGGGCAAGCAACGTATCGCAAAAGCAGCGCAAGAGAACTACGCATTCAATGCTGCGAAGATCTTGAATGCGTCACACGTGTTGGTGTTCTGTGCCAAAACGGGTATCGATAACGACTACATTGAAGCACTATTGGCACAGGAAGAAAAAGACGGTCGATTCCCAACCGAAGAGGCAAAAGCAGCGGTACGTGGCGGTCGTAGTTACTTTGTAAACATGCACCGTTTTGACCTAAAAGATGCTAATCATTGGATGGAGAAACAGGTTTACCTCAACGTGGGTACATTGTTGCTGGGTGCTTCAACGCTAGAAATTGATGCGGTGCCAATCGAGGGTTTTGACCCGAAAGTGTTGGATGAAGAATTTGGTCTACGTGAAAAAGGCTACACTGGTGTTGTGATTGTGCCGCTTGGCTACCACGCGGAAGATGACTTCAATGCCAAGACGCCGAAGTCACGATGGGAAGAAAGCTCTGTGTTTACTGAGATCTGATCAAGATGATTCATTTAGTTGCAGAAATTAAAGCGTACCCAGATAGTATCGACAACCTAACCAACTTACTTTCTGGTCTACTAGAACCTTCTCGTGAAGAAGAGGGTTGTTGCCAATACGAACTGTATTTGGATCAAAAGATCGAAGGCTTGTTTATGTTCCAAGAAATTTGGGCATCGCAAGAAGCGTTAGATAAGCACTTACAAAGCCCACATATCGCGCAGTTTATCTCGACGCTAGAAGATAACGACTGGGTTGAATATTCTCAGATTCGCCCAATGACGTTTGTCGGCTAACCTTCTGAGCAGAATGTTGCCAGCACTTTCTTACGTTGCTGGCAGCATTTTTCATGAATGAATTCACGGAAGGTGCGAATGGTTGGCGTCAGCAAACGACGATCGGCGCACACCATGTATAGCGGTACCGGACCACAATCCCATTCAGGTAATACTCTGACTAATCTTCCCTCAATCAAATCTTGGCTGATGTCCATCAGTGATTTGTTGGCGATGCCTTTGCCTTTGATTGCTAAGCGATGGGATAAGTCACTGTCGTTGCTAAGCAGCTTGCCACTCACGACAACTTGTTCTGTTTCGTCTCCGCGAGTCAGCGTCCATTTGTTGTAAACCGAATCAGCCACCATGTAACACAAACAGTTGTGTTGGTTGAGATCTTCCGGTTTGGTCAGCACAGGATTATTTGCGACGTATTCTGGAGATGCGCACAGGATTCGCTCATTTGCGCCACACAACGCCAATACGACGAGGTTAGAGTCAGCAGGTTCGCCGTAACGAATCGCGATATCGACAGGCTTGGTGTACATATCGGTCAAGCTATCAGACAGCTCTAACTTGATAGAGACGTTCGGGTACACATCAATAAATTCATCAACCCAATCAAGCAGCATGTTACGCCCAAAATCAGATGGCGCGGTGATGTGCAGTTGACCCGATAGCTCGCCACGCGCGCTTGAGATCTGATCTAACCCTTCTTGCAGCGTTGCGAGTGCTTGGGTGGTTTTGTCTAGGAACAGCTCGCCTTCCGAGGTTAAGCGAAGGCTGCGAGTGGAGCGTACAAACAGCGGGAAGCCAATTTGTCCCTCAAGACGTTTGATCGATGCACTGATGGCTGCAGGTGTCATGTCCATGCTGTTGGCGGCTTTCGAAAAACTGCCTTGGCGTGCGGTTTCGACAAAGATATTCAGATCGTTGAGGGCTTTCATAATGAAAAGGGCTTTTAAGAAGTTTGGGCTACTATAGGGGAGAGTCGCAGGGCAATTCAAGGTTAAAACATTAGGTTGCACGGCGAGTTTGAGTTAGATTAGCGCGCAACTTCACTTTACCGGATCAATAGCATGAGCCAACAGCAGCCGAATAACCCACTTCACGGGTTGAGTTTAGAGAAAATCCTTACCCGTTTAGTTGAGCACTTTGGGTGGAACGGAATGCATGAGCGCGTTCGTGTGAACTGTTTTAAGAAAGATCCTTCAATCAAATCGTCGTTGAAGTTCCTGCGCAAAACGCAGTGGGCAAGAGATAAAGTGGAAGCGCTGTACATCGAGACGTTCTGCTAATTGGATTTGGTACACGTCTAAAAGCGAGATTCCGGATGGCTCGCTTAGTCCCGTCCGGAATGACGCAACTTTCTTATCGCATAGGCTGGAATAGTTCCTCTGCGTCATTCCCGATAGCGACGAAGGAGCGCAGTCGGGAATCTCGATTCTAATCTCTCGCTTCTCGCCTCTTTATTATTCCAAATGATGCGTACTGCCCACGGTGCCTTCCAAGTCTAAAATCGACTGGCGGACGTGGTCTGGAATCGCGGCTTTCACGTTGTTCTTAAAATCAAACATTACACCAGTAGCGGTCGCGATGGTCGCAATCTTGCCCCACTTCTTACTCAGCACTTGGTATTCCATCGTGATGCGATCTTCTTGCATGTCGATTACGCGTGAGCCAATCAAAAGCGTATCTGGAAACGTAACGGGTAGCTTATAGCGACATTGGGTTTCACTTAGAACCGGACCGATGTGAGACGTCTGCAGATCTACCAACAGATTAATCTTGTTGAAGTAGTCCAAACGCGCAGTTTCGAAGTAACGAAAATACACCGCATTATTGACGTGTTGCAGGGCATCCATCTCTCCCCAAGCGACTTTGATTTCCGTAATCACTGGGAATTCTTTTAATAAAGTATCCATTACTCATGTTCCTTTTTCATCGACGTTGCCGCAATTTGCCAAGCGACTTATCACTTTGAGTATTTATTCTAGATGGAACCGATTAAGATGTAATAAAATTGTATGTAAAATGTGAAATGAATTAGATGCTTATTTTTGTAAACTAAAAACTTTACATAGTCAGTTGTGAGGCGTAGGTTTAAGTAAGCGTAACCAAAAGGAGATGTCCAATGACAGAACTGAAAGGTTTCAATCTTGCCAAAGTAGAAAAACGAATCGACTGGACAGGTGAGCTGTTCAGTTTACGAGTTTCCGGTGCGCCTCTCTCCTTCAAAGCCGGACAATTTACCAAACTCGCCTTGCTCGACGAACAGGGCAATCCCATTAGCCGTGCATACTCGGTGGTGAATGCGCCCAGTGAACAGTTCGAGTGGCTCGAATTCTTAGTCGTCGCGAACCCTGAAGGGCAACTGACGCCAAGGCTGCAACAGCTTCAAACTGGCGATAGCATTTATGTTGGTGAAACGGCTCATGGCGATCTTATCCACGATACCATTCCCAAACACGCAAACGATCTATGGCTGCTTTCAACGGGGACAGGCATTGGTCCATTTCTCTCTTTGTTAGACGACATCAATCTACTTCCACACAGCGACCACATTGTGCTGGTGCATGGTGTGCGTTACGAAAGAGATTTAGTTTACAAATACCTGATTGAGCAGCTCCAACAGCGATATGAAGGTCGTCTGCGTTATGTGCCGATTGTCAGCCGTGAGAGTATTCCGGGTAAGCTTCAAGGCCGCATTCCAGAGTTGATTGCGTCGGGAGAGCTTGTTAATCGTGCTGACTTGCCGTTTTCTAAACAAAGCAGTTTTGTGATGATGTGTGGTAACCCAGAGATGATTAAAGATACCTCTCCAGTACTGCAAGGTTTAGGCTTAGAGAAGTATCGTGCCCGAACAGGTGGCAATATCATTTACGAGAGATATTGGTAAGGTTTGATTGATATTTGACCATCTCAGTTCTGAGAGAGGGTCACAAATATGGCTTCTCACAATTGAGCGCCTTACAACCCATCCCTAGAATGCATCAGCTTGCATTTCAGGGGGAAGTATGTGGTGCTCAATTGCCGATAGAAGGCGAAGATTTATTGGTGGTTTCATCGATCTGATGATCGTGACTGGTTTAGTGCTTACAATCGCTTTGACCATCAATTCTGTTGTAAATGGCTTCGAACTTTCTTTGAGTGAAAACCTTCAATTAGTTAAGGACACAAAAGCAAGCTACGTGCTAACCATTCCTATGTTGATGATGGCGAATTGGAATTTTCTCCGTGAGGGACAAACTGTTGGGATGCGTTTGGTTAGGATCAAAGTGGTGATGAAGAACGGTCACGACACGACGAAAGTGACCACGTCTTTACGATTGTGTATGAGCTATTTGATTGAAATGCTTATCCCGTTTACACCATTGGTCAACCTTGCTCTATTTTTATTTCACCCTGAGCGTCGTTTGTTGCACGATTTGCTTTCAGGTACCAAAGTGGTGAATTGCTAACTCAACTGCTGATTTGACGTTGAATGATCAGTTTCATGCAGAGTTGCGATCGAATCGTCTTTCCATATCTTTCTTCCTACGACTACACTTACTTCAAACATAAATTCAATCGCTTAGGACTCAAGGATGATGAACAAAGCTGGTTGGACAGTGTGCCTCGCTACTCTCATTTCTTCCGGCGTTGTTGCTGGAGAGTGGGAGATTGAAGCGGGGGGATTTTTCTCTCGCACTGACACCAAACTTAACGCCTACGACCCTTACCTCGACCAAATACGTACCATTGATTTCGAATCTGATCTCGATTTGAAAGAGTTTACCGTGCTGCCTTATGTTGAAGTGGAGTATTACTTCAATAAAAAACATAGCGTGTATCTTGATTGGCGTAGTTTGCACCGTGAGGCAACCCGCACAGCGGTAACCAAACCTTTTGAAATTACCGTTGATGGCACCACTTATGCGGTTCAAGCTGGCTCTAAACTGACCACCGAACTGAACATTGATATTGCACGCCTAGGCTACGGTTACCAGTTTTACACCAGCGATAAATGGGCGGTGGATGTATTAGCGGGGCTGCACGTGATGTGGCTGTCATTAGGTTTAGATGGCAAGCTTGGCGCAAAAGTGAGTGGGGTGGATGAAATTCCAGTAATGTTTGTTGATGATGCGGTTTTAAATGATGTTACTGCCCCTTTGCCTGATTTGGGGATTCGAGCAGAGTATTCACTGACGCAAGACTGGATTTTAAAAAGCCACGCACAGGTGTTCTATTTAGCTGTGGATGATATAGAAGGCTATTTGTTTGAAGTGGACATTGGCGCAAAGTACTTCTTTACCGACCAATTTAGCATGACGGGTTCATTTAACTATTACGAAGTAGGGGTTGATTACGAAAGCGACAATTCTGCGCTCGATGTTACCTACCGATTCTATGGTCCAATGCTGACCATGGCGTACAAATTCTGAATTAAAAAAGCCACACAGGAGTGTGGCTTTTTGTATTGAATATTTCGTCTACCAGACAACGAGCTATTGCTTGTTGATGTAGTCTTTAAAGCGCGCTTGTGTCTCAGCGTCTGCTTTTTGGTACCAGAAGTGCAGCATTTCTTCAGCCGTTGAATCTGCTTTCATCGTCGCAGGCTTAGTTTGCTTCATGTCTGATGGAATTGCTGCTGGAAGCGTTACAGGCTGAACGACCGCTGCAGTTGCAACGCCGATTGCCGCTACACCGCCTGCTTTATTGTAGTCTTCCACTTCGCGAACGTAGTCACGACCAATTTGCATACCTGGTTTGATTAGCTTGTCTTGCTCTACCGCAATTGCATTGCCTGAAGCATCAACCAGTTTCCAATCTAGGTCTTTGATTCTTTCTTCTGCTTGGCGAAGGTCACGGTATTCAGGAAGCTGGAACGCTAGCTCAGCATCGGTTGCGTCGAAACGAGCTACGATAACGTCACTCTCAACACTTAGGCGATCATTGCCTTGGCTGAAGTAAGGTGCGTAGCGGAAAACAACTTGGTTTACACCGTCAGGCAGAGTGAATGATCTTTCAGAAGCAAAAAAGCCACCAGATAGTTTTACTTTTTCACCGTTAGCCGCATAGATTGAAACGTCGTCAGGAACGGTTACCGTCACATCCGCGAATGCCATGCCACTCATTGCCAAAGCAAGCGCGCAAGTTAAAGGCTTGATCAATTTCATTGTTTTTATCCTAAGCACTGTCATTAGTGGTCATCGAGATTGCATTGTTCATTGTCTGATTGCAACTCTCGAATGTTAGAAGATTGAAAATTTAACAAGAACGTCATTTTAATCTGATTCCAAGCGATGAAACTGTGAGCTAAATAGCTCAAACCGCTGCAAAGACAGCGGTTTGTTTCAAATGCTTGCAAGGTTAGATACCAGCGCCGTGACCAGATTCCGCTTGCGACGCTTCTTTCTCTTCGATGACCGCTTCTTCTTGCTGTTGTGCTTTCTCTATGCTCAACCACCATACGAATAGCTCATACCAAATCGCTAGGATAACGGCACCTAAGAACAGACCAACGATGCCGTAGAAGAGCATGCCGCCAATGGCACCAAGTAGAATCACAGGCATCGGTACGTCAACACCGCGTCCCATTAGCATCGGCTTGAACAGGTTCTCTGACAATGCCGCAACCACAACCCACACAGTAAACATAGTCGCAGTGCTGGTGTCTTGGGTCATGTACATGTAGCCAATTACAGGCAGTACGGCAAGCAGTGCTGGAAGCTGTGCTATACACAGGATCATCAGAATAAGTGTGAGTAGACCTGCAGCAGGTACGCCGAAGATGAAGAAACCTGCACCAATCAATAGCGCTTGAATCGCAGCGACACCAACCACGCCAAGCAACACACTCTTAATGGTTGCGGCGATAAGTGTTGTCCAGCTCTTGGCGTTGTCGCCAGCGGTGCGAACGGCAATGGTGCTAAGACCTGATGCCAAGGACTCTGAGTAAGTCATAAAGCCAGCAGCAATCGCAAGCGATAGGATAGAAAGAAGCAGACTACCCAAAGCACCGCCTACCATGCCAAGTAGAGACGTTAAGCCTGACTTGATTTGTGGCATAAAGGTTTGAATTGCTTTCTCTAAGTTTGTCGCGAACAGCGTCCATACTTCGTAAAGCTTGTCACCGACAAGTGGCCAATCAGCAACAGAAGGTTTTGGACCAGGGATTTTGATGTCACCATTTTGCAATACTTCTAGTGCGTGCGTTGCGCCATCAACAATGGAGCCTGATACCATCACTAGAGGCGTGACCAGTAGGGCGATACCCAACAACGCAATTGTCGTTGCAGCGAGACCTCGTTTACCACCGTACACTCTTTCTAGTTTTTTACAGATTGGCATCAATGCAACCGCGATGATCGCACCCCAAATCACAGGAAGAATGAAAGGTTTGATAATGTCATACGTAAACATCAGCAAGACTAAGATCAAGCCGATACGTATCGCAGATTCCACCATATTACTGATGAAAATCTTACTCTCTGTTTTTTCCGATTGTTTATCCATTTTTGTTTACCTGATGTTCAATGTTGGAACTGACGAGACTTGAAACAACAATCGCCATATAAAACACGCCTACAATGGCCTCTAAGTACACAACGACTTGTGCCAATGGTGTTAGAGGGCTGATGTCGCCGTAACCTAACGTGGTTAAGGTGACGAAACTGAAATACGCTGCATTAGAGAAGTTCTGACCCCAAGAGATGGCTTCCATCCCGGTGAATGAGTTTGGAGAGAACTCAAGAAGGATGAGATAGGCAATTGCCCACATCAGTCCCAGCAGCAAAAATAGGGCAACCGAACCAATCACTTTGTTGGTGTTGACATGCCCAGTGAACAGAATCTGTCTTGCGATGGATTTGAATGTCCCGAAGAAGAAGGCGAAGGTGAGGGCGAGCATCACCACGTCCATTTCTTTGATACCGAGAGCGGCTTTAATACCAATCACCAATACCCAAGTACCGAGCAAGGTATAAAGAAAACGTGACCAGTTTTTGTCAAAGCGTAAGCTCGCCATACAAACGATAAAAGTGATGATGGTGAACCCTTGTAACAGGTGTTCCATCGCTCCTTCTCCTACAACCTGTACAAACGCACCGCCAATTAAGAGCCCGATTAACGCTAGGGTCAGATAGAAGAAGTTGTTTTCTTCATTGATGTTTTTGAGTTTTTTTCCGATAGCCATGGTTATGTCTGTTTAACTCCTATTCTTGCTCTTGTGATGAGTCCTTCATTACCATGATGGAAGCAGAAAGACCAAAGCGTAGGTCGACGCCTTCTGGTAATTCATGCAATGACACGCGAACGGGAATGCGTTGGGCTAAGCGAATCCACTGGAATACAGGGTTCACATTAGGGAGAAGGTTGTAGCCAACGGTGCCGTCTTTAGGGGCGATACCCCAACCGATGGAGTCCACCGTAGCGTCGATAGGTGTGTCTGGGTGAGACATCAAGGTGACACGAGCTTCATTGCCCGGGGCAATTTGAGCCAATTGGTTTTCGCGGAAGAAGCCAAAGACCCAGAAGCTGTTTTTGTCGATAAGTGCCACTAACGGTTGGTTTGCAACCGCTTGTGTACCGTCACGGATATCTAGGTTTGATACAAAGCCATCAACCGATGCGTACACTTTGGTGTAACCAAGGTTCAGGCGCGCAGACTTAAGCTGTTCTTCTGCTGATTTGATTTGCAGTAACGATTCTTCGTAGGTGATTTCACGACGAATGAGATCTTTGTGAGAAACTGCGCCTCGGTCTTTGGCTCGGATGTCTTTTAAACGATCGTATTCGATCTTTTTACCGCGTGAACTGACGATGGCTTTCTCTAACGCCACTTCTGCTTGTGATAGGGCAACGTCGTAAGTGGTTGGATCGATCTCAAACAGCAGATCGCCTTTCTTCACTTCTTGGTTGTCCATCACGGCAACATGAACGATAGGACCAGATACACGAGGTGCAACCTTGATAACGTTCGCACGTACCTGACCATCGCGGGTCCATGGGTTATTAAAATACTCTTCGAACTTCTGATAGCCGAACCACGCCGCGCCACCAAGAATGACAAGATTGAGTGCAATAACGAGTAGTTTTTTCATCTTGTTGGGCACCTAAAACTGTATATAAAAACTGTCGATGGCCACCACGTAAAACACCATGATGGCAATGAATGTCAGAGACGGAAATGCAATGAAGCGTGACAAGCGTGTCTTGTTCAAGATGATCACCGTTATCCATGTGGCAGTGACGGCAAGAATCAGCACCAGTAACAAGGGAGAAAAGTAAACGTCCCCCCAAGAGAGTTCGTGTGGCATTACTGCACCTCCCCATCTTGCTCGGAACTATTTTTCTGGGTACTTAGTTGCTCGGCACTGTCTGCTTGCGCTTTGTCTGAAGATGGCTCGATGCGAATTGGTGGCAGAACACGTTCTTCTTCGTCCAGCAAACTATCCCAATCGCTGCGGTCTTGCATCTGTTTGGCGACGGTTTCAGATAAAAATGGTTTACCTGTTTGAGCCTCCCATCCACCGCCGAGCGCTTTGTAAAGTGCCACAACTTGGTTTGCGACGTTACCTTTGATGGTGGCGTAGCTGTCTTCTGCGCGAGTCATTTTCTCTACTGAATTCAGAAGGCGCTCAAAGGAAATCTGACCGTTTTCGTACTGCGTCATCGATATATTGAACGCGCGAATCGACGAATTGACCGATTGCAGACGCAGCGATTTTTGCTCCAAATACAAGTCATAAGCTTCCAGTGCATTAGTCACTTCATTAACCGCTTGCAGCACCTTCTTGTTGTAGTTGGTCAGCGTTTCTTGAAACTTCGCATCTTCAAATCGAATGTTGTTTTTCACTCGTCCGTATTGGAAGATATTCCAACTGAACGTTGGACCTACCACCATGGTTAACGAGTCACTGAAACTGAAGCTGCTGCCATCTGGAACCGTGCTATCGATACCTATAGAGCCGAACAGAGAGAAGCTTGGGTACAAGGCTGTTTCGGCAACGCCAATCTGAGCACTCTGAGCACGAGCTTGCATCTCTGATACTTGAAGATCAGGTCGGCGCATCACCAAATTTGCATCCACTTTGTTATCCAGTAGAGGTGGGCGAGGTACGATGGAGCGTTCGTCGTTGCCTGATAGTGCGGGTTTTCTGCCTGAGGATTTAAACTGGTTTTCGTAATCCGCCATCCGCTGAGCAAAGCCATCAGATTGCAACAGCTTTTCAACGTCTTCTGGCAGCACACCCAACAGCAATGCTAATGCAGTGCGCGACTGCTTCATTGCAATTTCAAGCGAAGGTTGCGCCGCTTTAGTATTGAAGAGCTGGTTTTTCGCTTGCTGAACGTCGAGCTCGGTTACGTTACCAGAATCAAATTGCACCTGAGTAATATTCACTACGCGCTCTTGGATCTCGATGTTTCGACGAGAGAGTAAAATACGCTCTTGGAACGTGCGGTAGTTGATGTAGTTGCGTGCCACTTCCGCAGTGATGGTCACCATGATGTCGTGGTAAGACGCAATCGACGCATAGTAGCCAGCTTCAGCAGATTCAATGCCACGCGCGTATTTGCCCCAGATGTCCATTTCCCACCCAGCATCAAATGACAGCGCGGCGTTATTTACACCTTGGTCGTTCACATAAGCTCTGGCTAAGTTACCGGAGACAGTTTGCACTTGTGGGTATTGCAATCCTGTGGAGATGCCCAATAGCGAACGTGCTTGGACGATGCGCAAACCCGCCGCCTCAAGATCGAGGTTTTGTTGGCTCGCCATCTCAACCAGTTGGTTCAGTGTTGGATCGTTGAACTGCTGCCACCACTGCTGCAGTTTTTGCTTGGACTGCTGTGTGTCTTGCGCCGCTTTTTCTAATGACCAATCACTTGGCAAGGCGGTTTGCTCTGGATGGACGTAATCCGGACCCAAAGTCGTACACGCACTCAATCCGAGTACAGAGAGTATGGCGAGGCTAGGTTTAGTTAGTTTTAGAAGCATCATATCCTCACCTTTAAAACCGCTTCTGACGTAAGTTCACCCAATCGATATCCTCGTAGGTTTGCTTGCATTGGTTTATTGCTTCGAACACGTTCCGTTTTAAATTCAGCAAGATATAAAAACCAGCTATCTCTGAATAAGCGTAGTCAGATAAATCCAACTCACTAAAGAATTCTTCCAGTTTATTTTCAAAGGATTGGTAATCCTGGCTGTATTTTTCGAACACAGAATCGAGTTCGTCAGTCGCCTGATGGCTTGCTAGTGCGCCAGCCATCAGAGGTAATATGGAATCGGTGTGCTTGCTGCGTAACTGTTTGATAAGGGGGTTACTTAACAGCTTTTGTTCGGCAGCAATCAAAATGTTGACGTGGTTACTTAGGGCATTGCATGACTTGCTGAATGCGCCGATGGCCTCTGGCGGCGTTTTATCAAATAACTTGTGGTTGATCTTTGAGCCCCAAACCATCAGTTTTTTGGAAGAGACGTTTAGTGTCACCAAATGCAAAGAACGTTTCAGCTTTTTAAAAGAGGACTCAGATTGTTGGTGATAGCTAGCAAATAGGTCACCAACATGCCTGAAATACCGCTCTTTCAGCGTTAAGAACAAATGCTCTGGACGTGAACTGAAAGGGAAGTAATGAGCGAAAATGATCATGAACACCACCATGTAGAACAAGGTCATGATCGTCATTAGGATGCCAAAGTGATAGGTCATATTGTTGTCGAGACCGAGCACGAACAAGCCAATCATATAGAAGATGGTCACCGGTCCTTTGAATAGATAGAAACCGATAAAGGTATAGATAAAGATGAACAAGCCCAGTTCGGCACCTAGCTCTAAACCCGGCAAAATAAAGACGTACGAAGGCACTGCAAATAGGAAGCCAAACGTAAACAAAATCAGCAACATGAATGGGTGAACAGGTACAAACGACAGCAGTGACATAAAGATGGTTGAGAAGGTAACAAACGAGTAGCCACCTGGCGGGTTGAAATAAATCCAAATTAACCCTGCCACCCAGTAGGTGGTGAAGGTTTTCACTGCGGTTTTGAAGTTCTCAGCATCCCACCAAAGGAACTTACTTTTCTGCTTCGGCAATTCTTGCTTAAACGACACATTGTTGGTCACAGAATCAATACAGCTAATGCTCTCAGCTAAGCGAGACAAGCTTTGGTGCATGAGTTTAAGTAAGTGACCAAGTGTGAGTGCTGAGCCTTTCACAAGGTGAGACGCGTCTGCCAGCGCAGCTTGGTTGTATTCGATGTTTAATTCTTGAGCTCGGTAAGCCGCTCCCTCGTTGTCCCACATCTCTTGACTGATCTTGAACAGTTGTTGGATTTCTTGAGTCGCTTGATCAAAGTTGTTGATACAGCTTCGGTCTTGCTGGTGGCTAAAGTGACTATGTGCAGCCACGCTAAGCTCTTGAGTGATTTGCTTATTGAAGTGGACCGCGAGTTGCCACTCTTTCATATAGACCGAGACATCACTGCACTCGACACTGACGGTTGCAAAGCGTTGTTCTAGCGCGTTTTGTGCGGCGAATACTTTTTCTAACAACTCATCGATGGTTGGTGACGGTGCTTCATCGTTTTCAGTCGCTTCCACATTGGTGACCACATCCTGTTGTAGCGCTGTTTTTTGTTCGAAGTTTTGCAAAATGGCATTAAACAACGCTTGTTGAGCTTGATTCAGTTGCTCAATGAGCTGACGCAGATTTTGCTCTGTCTTGGTCGGCCATAGGAATGTGCCCACTAAGGTGTAAAGCACTACACCAAAGATCGTCATGTACGCGCGATCAACGCCATACATGAATGCGCCTTCTGCATCTCCACCATTCGACATCATTAAGACCATTACGCCAGTTAAGGCAAGTAAGGTCGGGTCTTTTTGGTACGCGTTGCGGAAATAGAAAATAAAGGAAACAACGACAGAAACGCTGAGCATATACAGCAAGCGATCTTGGGCAAACATGCCGACAAGCAACAAACCGATTACCGCACCTACTAAAGTACCCAGCACACGCAATGTGCCTTTGGCGAGAGACTCACGTCGACTACCGGTAGAAGCGATTAACATGACTGTCGTAGCCGCGGTAGATGCTTGCGGCCAACCCATTGCAAACGGGATCAGATAAGCCAGAGTTAGGCTAAGCGCTACTTTTGTGGCGAATTTGATTTTCTCGTTCATAGTGTCAACGTTAGCTCAGGCTTATGCTTGTAAGTGGATGAATTTATTCAATCAATAATCAGAACTTCGTTCTGAAAAAATTGCGGACGCGGAATATAGCGATTGAAATGAAGAGGTTTGTAAATCCTTTGTCAAAACCCAATCGGACTGAAAAGCCTAAATCGTTCTTCGAGCCCCGTTGCTCATAGCGTGGGAGGAAAAACGACCAAGAAAACGTTTAACTAGAAAGTCTCATTACTGATACAGTTTTGCAGGAATTATCAAACCAAATTTCTATTCAAGGCTCATCGCCAGCATGTTAGGTCTTGCTCACTTCCAAATTATTGTGAAAACAAGTGCCTAACAAAAAGCATAGATGATGAGGAATAAGTTGAGAGGGAAGTTTTTGTTTTTTACTGGCTTGTAGATGTGGTTTTGGATTTTTGGGAGCGAGATAAAAAGACCAATGCAATGCCGCCAAGAATGATAGCACTGGTTATTAACGAATGTAGGGTCAGGGCTTCACCTAACAATATGCTACCTAAAATCAGAGCGATGGCAGGAACAGAAAGCTGGCTAACCGCTGCTTGTAACAGAGATAACTTTTGCATTACCTGATACCAAAGTACATAACCAAAACCTGAGGCGATGGCACCCGATGCAATGGCTAATAATGTACCTTTTAAGGTTACTTGAATTGAATCTAATAACAGTGGGGAAAGTAAGAGTCCTAAGATGGAAGCGGTAATGAACCCCCAAGTAATCCCACTGCTCGGAGTTGGGGCGTGTTTACCTAGAGCGGTGAAGCCTGCCCAGCAAACACCGGAAAGTACCATCAATACAGCAGACCAGACATCTGGTCGAGTTGCCGATGGCAGCATGAGCCAAGCAAACCCCGCTAACGACACCGCAATGCCTAACACTTCGAGCGATTTAAAGCGCTGCCCTTGCCACCAATAAAGGGCGAGTAAGGTCAGCTGTACAGCACCAAAAAGTAACAAGGCTCCGGTTCCAGCTGCTAGTTTTATATAGGCGAAAGAAAACAGGGCGGCATATCCAAATAAGGCTACTCCTGCAAACAGACTGAATTTGGTTGTCGGTAGCTGGCTGCGAAAGTTTCCTCTCAGAAGTAGGATGGCAACTAAGGTGACTGCACCAGAGAGTAAACGGATAAGGGTGAAGCTGCCCGCGTCTATGAGACCTGCTGCTAATGCTAAGCGACACAGCAGTGAATTGGCAGCAAACGCCAACATAGCAATCGCGGTCAGTAAAAATGTCGACATTCCTTATCCTCAATCCTAAGTAAGATACGCAGTGTAGCGCCAAACATAAGAAGCTAATTAGTTGATAAAGTGATTAGTTATAGCTGAAAACGCACACTCATGGTGCATTGAGATATCGAAGTCTTGCCAAATTGAGTGAAAATAGTAATTGTTATAACATAACAATTTGGTTCGATAATAAATACAGAATGAGGAATTCGGGTTGAATCTATTTGTTAATGATCTCACGGTTATTGATGCATCGTATTTGTGTGAAAAACGAGGCATGGTCGGCGAGAGCTGGATTCTGGATGTCGTAATGCATGGCGATCTCAATGAGATGAGCATGGTGCTGGATTTCTCGAAAGTGAAGAAGCAAATCAAACAATTGTTCGATCAATATGTTGATCACCGTTTGCTTGTTCCCGTAGATAATGACGCGGTGGAAACCACAAGTATTCAATCAGGCTATTCCCAAGTCGACCTTATGCGTGGTGAAAAGGGCATTCATCTACATTGTCCGGATGAAGCCTTTTGCTTTGTTGATGCTAAAGAAATCTCAATAGAAAGCGTGACGAAACACATTCACCATGTTCTACAAGGTCATCTACCGAGTAATGTGGCATCGATTGATGTGACCTTACGTCATGAAAAACTCGATGGCGCTTACTATCATTACACCCACGGTTTAAAAAAACACGATGGTAATTGTCAGCGTATCGCACACGGACATCGTTCACCGATCCAAATCCTAGTGGATGGGCAGCGTGATATCGAACGCGAGCACGCTTTTGCACAGCGTTGGCAAGATATCTATCTCGCCTCCATCGAAGACTTAGTTGAAGTTGAGCATTTAGAGTTGAGTGAACACGCTAATGGCAGCATTAGCGATACCCACTTTGGCTTTCGTTACACCACGTCTCAAGGGGACTTCCAGTTAGCGATTGCACACAGTGAAACCGAAGTGCTGAACACGGATACAACGGTGGAACTGCTTGCCGTATTTATCGCTAATGAAATTGCTCCTTCATTAAATGAGGGGCAGTCACTGCAAATTATCGCCTATGAAGGTGTGGGAAAAGGAGCGATGGCGTTTCGCTAAGAGGGCGCTGCTCAATCTCAATTAAAACTCACTTTTACTCAATATTTGGAATATCACTTTTATGGACAAACTTAATCGTGTTCTGCTCGTGGCAGGTACGCATGGTAACGAGCTTTCTGGCATTTATCTTCAAAAGCTCATCAAAGATCGCCTCTATGTTGCTGACCGTTCGACGTTCAATACTCAGTGTGTGCTTGGCAACCCTGAAGCGGTAAAGCAAAACGTTCGTTATGTGGAGACCGATCTCAACCGTGAATTTGCCTTGGCGAATCAATCATCGCCTGCGACTCAGCAAGAAACTGAAATCGCGCAGCAATTCACGCAAGTACATGCTCACCAAGAGAATCAATTGATCATCGATCTGCACAACACCACCAGTAACATGGGTGCGACCTTGATTTTGGTTTCTAATGACGTGTTCTATCGCAAGATGGGGGCGTATGTGAAGCAACGCATGCCAGAAGCCAACATCTTGTTTGAAGACAGAAAAGCGTGGGATGACCAACCTTATTTGTGCACCACCGGGCAGCATGGCGTGATGATCGAAGTTGGAGCTCAAGCACATGGTTCACTGAAGTACGACACTCTAGAGCTAATGAAAAAGATGCTGACCATGGTATTAGATTACCTTGAACAGCATAACCTTGATCGTGTTGGTGAGTTGAACGACTACGACGCGTATTTTTACACCGAAGAAGTCATGATCCCTGTCGACCACGATGGTATGCGTGTCGCGACAGTACATCCTATGATCTGTGGACGAGATTTCGAGGTAGTCAAACCGGGCGAACCACTACTCGCGACCTTCTTTGGTTACGATATTTTCTGGGAAGGCAAACAGGATATCTATCCGCATTTCATCAACGAGAGTGCGTACAGCAAAGCCAATATCGCTATGGCACTTGCTGAGAAAAAATGCGTTCGCACGAGTGATTGAAACCGAGCTTAGCTTGAATGTTCGCCCTCAATTCTGAACTGTTTATAGTGTTCTTCGAATCGGTCGCTTATCCAGTCCATAAGCATTTTGACTCTTGGTAGTTGATATTTGACTGGCGGACAGACGAGCGAAAGTAAGGTTTTTTCTGACCATTCCGGGAGCACCTCGATAAGTCTTCCGGATGCCAAATCAGCATGGCAGTACACATCGGTTAGTCGCGTTACCCCTAGTCCAGAAGCCGCCGCGTGCCGCATGGTCCTGCCAGTAGCCGCTTTAATACCTTGCCCTACATTGATAATGCGCTGTTCTTTGTGATTTTTCATAATCCAATGATCAACACTGCCATGAATCAAAGGCAAGGCTTTAAGATCTTCTGGGACGAGGATGTTCGGGTGTCGTTCCAGAAAATCTGGACTTGCGACATAGTGCGTGCGAAGTGTGGTGAGTCGGCGCGCGATGAGAGTGGAGTCTGGCATTTCGCCGACACGGAGGACTAAGTCGTAGCTATCTTCAATAAGATCAACGCGATGTTTTGAGAAATCGAGCTCTACTTCTACGTTCGGGTAGGCGGATTGAAAACTCATCACCAATGGTGCAATGAGCTCTTCGCCAATCGGTCCTCCGACAGAATTCATGTGGATCCGACCCTTAATTTCGCTGGTGGTTTGCTGTGCCCACTCTGCGGCGGCATCCAGTTGTAGCATTGCTTCTTTGCACTTGCGAAAGTAGCCATCGCCAATTTCAGTAAGGCGAAGCTGACGTGTGGTTCTATAAAGCAATTGAACACCTAGCGAGGACTCTAATTCACTCACGAGCTGACTCACGTTTGCCTTTGATGCGCCCATCGCTTCGGCTGCGGAGGTAAAGCTTCCACATTCCGCCACATAAATAAACGCTCGAATACCTCGCCAAGATAGATTGTTCATGTAAACCTAACAGTGTTTTCATAATGCCTATATATATCTGAATAATAGCGCTCCTTATACTGGTTTAAAAGAGAGGAGCAGAGTACAAATGTTTGTGAATGCTCGTCTCTATCGTCTAAAAAACCGTTAACTATAGAGAGTGAATCGAGTGACAGTAACAAGATATGAGGCTTCATTTTTCAGCAATGGCAACCGACTTGCAGCGGAAATTCATCGTCCATCTGTAGTGGAGAATCCTTTACCCGCGGTTTTGATTGCAGCGCCACAGGCGGGTGTGAAAGAGCAGACGGTAAGAATCTACGCCGAGAAAATTGCTGCCAAGGGATTTGTGGTATTAACGTTTGACCATGCCAGTTTTGGCGCGAGTGAAGGTGCACCAAGATTTCATGAGAACCCATACAGTAAAGCGGAAGATTGCCGCAATGGGGTCACTTATTTACGTTCTTTAACGTATGTGAACAACGAGCAAATCCATGGGTTAGGTGTTTGTTCTGGCGGCGGGTATTTAGCTCATGCCGTTGCGACAGATAGACGCGTAAAATCACTTGCGACTGTGAGTGCTTACTTTGACCACCGAGGTTTTTATCACAACGTAATTGGTCGAGAGGGTTTGTTAGATTTACTGCTTAAAGGTAATGAAGCGAGAGAACGTTATCTTGCTACTGGGCAGATTGATTTTCTGCCTCATGCACCAACTGAAGACAGTGAGGAAATGCCACGTCTGTTTAGAGAGTTCTACCAGTACTACATGACAGAGCGCGGAGCAAAAGGCTTATACGAAAGCAAGTTTTTGCCTTGGTCTTATGAGACGTTGGCTAACTTTTCTGCGTTGGATATTGCTGCAAACCTGACACCGACACCACTGCTGATGATTGTCGGTACAGAAGCGGATTCCGCATACGAAAGTGAGCAAATGTTTGATGCGGCTTCGCAGCCTAAACAATTGATTAGAATTGAAGGTGCGAATCACATTGGGCTCTATGACGAAGACGAATACGTTGATCAAGCTGTTGAGCAGATCATTGAGTTTTTTAGCTAATCACACCATTAGAAGAAAAAGGGGCGAGAATATCGCCCCTTTTGCTATTTATCGATGTCACTGGAACAACCATAAAGTGACTTAATGGTATTTCGTAACCACACCAGTTTTGGGTTGTACGCATTACGTTTGTGCCAAATCATGGTGAACGGGATCAGCAGTTTATCTTGTTGAGTTTGTTCCAATGGAATGGGTAGACACACCAAATCTGGGTGTAGTTTCTTGGTGTAACTTTCACAGTATTGCGGTGCGGTGGTCAGCATATTGTGGTGTGGCTGTGCGGCCATAAATAGAGACTGCTCAAAGCTCGACATGGTTAAGCCAATTGAGCGCTGTAAGCCCAGTTCACTCAATACTTCATCCAATGCCCATGTTTCACTCTTTTCCCAAACAATATTGATGTGTTGATAGCTCAAAAAGGTCTCAAGATTCCATTCCTGCTTCAAAGCAGGGTGATCTTTGTGCAGGTACACCATAGGTAGGTCTGAGAACAGCACTTCAAAATCGAGGAAGTAAGGGAGCAGGTCGAGTGACTCTTTCGAGCGGGGATGGCTCTCTCTTCCGGTAAAGCCGATGTCTGCTTCTCCACGCACAATCGCATCGAGTGAATCATAATCCCAATTACTGGTTTTGACTTTAGCATCCGGGTAACGCTGGTGGATTGCGATAAGAAGCTCATCAAGAATCGTCAGCACTAACGGGGATTCAATGGTCAGATCAAAGCGTACGCCTTTTGGTGCTATATCGCTGCGTTTTTCCGCAATTTGGCTGCCAATTTGTAGCCATTCCGCCAGATCTTGCTCCATGCTTTGTGCTAACGGAGTCGGCGCTAATCCTTTCGGTGTTTTGACAAACAGAGGATCATCAAACCAGTCACGAAGCTTATTGAGCGATTTACTTACCGTTGACGGCGTAACGTTTAATTTCTTCGACGCTTTGGAAACACTCTGCTCTTGCAGCAGCAATTGCAGAGTGAACAATAAGTTGAGATCAAGACGGACTAGTGATTTCTTCATAGTGGCTTTCATGAGCAGGCTTAGGAATAAATAGTATTAGAGCCAAGCTGATTACGCCACCTATTGCTAAGATAAACACCAACATATTCAGCGCATTAACGCCAATCAATCCCATGAACCAGATGTAGATCGCAGAGCAACACACTTGAGCGATGCCCAGCAATGAGCTTGCTACACCTGCACGTTGAGAGAATGGGCTGAGCGCTTGACTCATGGCCACGCCAAAGCCAATCGAGAAGCCAGCGCAAATCAGCCCAAATCCGAATAAGTAAAATTGGATTCCCCATTGGTCTAGATGCGCAAAACCAATCACCATCGCAGCACTGACAAGCACGGTTTGCGACGTCAGCATCAGTGTACGTTGTTTAAAATAAGACAAAGCCAATGGCGCAGAAAAAGAGGTGAGCATACTGACGAGTGCCGTGCCTGCCATGACAGAAGAATAGCCACCACGATCAAAACCAAGTTCGCCCATCACCAGCATTGGAGAGACATTCACGTAGGTGAGAATGGTGGTCACGCCAATGGCAGTAATGATGAGTCGGCTAATAAAAAAGCGCTCACAGAAGGTTTCTTGGTTAGAAGCTGAAGCGGCGCTTTGTTGTGGTATTACGTTAGGTTTTGATTCTTTGAGCACCAAGGTTGAAAGCAAACAAACCACCACACCCATGCCTGCCATTGTGGTGAACAGGCTTGGCCAAGGGAATTTGAGCATAATGAGATGGCCAACAACGGGGGCGATGACAGGAATGATGCAGGTAATGCCGTTGAGCATAGATAGTACCTTCGCGCGACGTTTGTCATCCAACGTGTCGCGAAGAATGGCAAAAGCAACCACATAGCAAGAGCCAGCTCCAATACCTTGGGTAAATCGAGCAATTAAAAACGTCGTGGACTGCTCAGCCATGCTACCAAGTAGTGATGCTGCAATGAAGATCGCAGCGCCAACCATAGCAACAGGTTTTCGACCAATGGAGTCGGCGATCTTTCCTGCAAACAACATAGTCGTTGCCATACCGGCAAGGTAGATAGAGAACGCAATGTGTAACTGTGATTCACTGGCGCTTAAATCCGCGGCAATTTGAGGCAAACCTACAAGGTAAAGATCAATCGCGGTAGGATAGAGTAATACAAGGGAAAAACTACAAAGCAAAAAACGGAACATGGCAACCTCACTAACAATTGGTGAGGATCATAATGTGTGAAACGTTTGCCAGCGAGTGGGAATTGCGACCGTAGGTATTTCCATTTACGACATACCCTGTATGAAATGGGTATAAAAACAGCAAGGATGATTATGATTACCATTGAAAAGTACACGCCATGTCGTCATGAGCAAACCCTTGAGCTGCAAGTCTTGGAAGATCAAGCTCAGTTTACGGTTGAGAATATTGGTCAGCGATTGGAAAGTCTTAAACCGACAGAGCTGCCTCATTTGATCCTTGAAGATGATCGTGTGGTCGGGTTCTTTTTATTTGATGCTGCGTACAGTGAAGATTATGACTTTTGCCCTCAAAGAAGTTTAGGTGTTCGCTCATTACTGGTGGATCATCGCCATCAAGGCAAAGGTATTGCGAAGCAAGCCATTGGTTTGTTTAGGGACTTTGTTAAGTTGCACTATCCAACATTTGAATTTCTCTACCTAACGGTTAATTGTCGAAACGTCCCCGCCTATCAGTGTTACCTAAAGGCGGGTTTTGAAGATACTAATGAGCTTTATCATGGTGGACCAGTTGGACCTCAGCACATCATGCGACAGGAATTGTAAAGAAGAACAAAGCAATAGATTGTACCTACTAAAATTTTGCAATAAATTTGATGCAACTGAATGAATAACCACGAACTCTCAAGGGCGATATGTGAAAATTGAAGTCGACAATTTAGAAAGAACAGCCGTAATCGCATTACTAGAAGAACATCTACAAGACATGTATGCCACATCGCCGCCAGAGAGTGTGCATGCGTTAGATTTAGCTAAGCTCAAAGCGCCAGAAGTGACATTTTGGACCGGATGGAAGGATGAGCAACTGCTTGGGTGTGCAGCGATTAAAGAGCTGGATGATCAACATGCTGAGCTTAAATCCATGCGCACCACGCCAGCGGCAAGAAACCAAGGTGTGGCGTCTCAATTATTGATTCATGTGATTGAGCAAGCGAAGCAAAAAGGTTTGCAGCGCTTAAGTTTAGAAACTGGCTCGATGGAATTTTTTAAACCTGCGCGCCTGTTGTATGAAAAGCATGGCTTTGTGTATTGCGATCCGTTTGGTGACTACGAACTCGATCCAAATAGCCAGTTTATGACCCTAGAATTGAGCTAGGGTCATTGATTGATAGTGAATTGAAATTAGAAGTTCAAATTGAAATTGATGGTTGGCGACAAGAGGTTTGAACGTTCGTCAGCCAATCGCTTTCTCTTCTCTTTTAAGCGTTTAGCGTTGTCTTTATCTGGGTTGTTATCCAGTTGATTATCGATGATAGAAATTTCATTATCGATCTCTTGGATGCGCTGTTGGCGTTGGTACTCTTGATGGCCTAACTGATAGTTTTCAATGAACTGTTTATTGCTACACACACCATAATATTCTTTCCCTTCAATACCGACGGTATAGCCATTGTCTGGTGAGCAGTAAAGAATCGTGCCTTTATCAAAGCCTTCTTTCCACTGTTCTCGATCTGGAGTGACACCCGCTTCACCACAGTCTTCAGCGTAGCTGTTAATGATGCTCGGATTGTTACCTTCCTGCCCATCTTTGTAGCCTACTCTGTACCAGTCTGCTGTCTTACACTCATCTGGAGACATGCTGGTGCAACCAGAGAGCAAAGTGAGTACTGCTAGGGGGATTAGCGCTCTTTTCATCAGTTACTGTCCTTTAAACAAAATCGAATTGATATGGTTGAGTGTAAAATGAACACTGTTCATATCAATAGTTGAAATCATTGTATTCGCAATTGTAGTGAGTCATCAGTATCAGTGATAAGTTCAATTCGCTGAATGAATTCGAGTTTGATTAATATTGTTCACGGATTTTGCCTTTGTTGTATCAATTCGATAGCCTTTGCATCAAAGTAGACACGCAACAACGACATTAAGATAAATATAGTCAATGAGGTTTAGACATTGAGTGACCAATCAACCGTTGTCATTATCGAGGATGAATCTGCTATTGCCGACAACTTGATTCATGTATTGGAGTTGGATGGCTACCACGTAGAGTGGTTTGCAACGGCAGGAGAAGGTTTCGCTTTTTTGCAGCACAATACCGCGGCTTTGCTTGTATTGGATGTTGGCTTGCCAGACGGCAACGGATTTGAGCTTTGCAAAGCTATCCGTGAGTTTTCTGATATTCCAATTATCTTTCTCACCGCAAGAAGCGATGAAATTGACCGTGTAGTGGGCTTGGAGATTGGCGCGGATGATTACGTGACTAAGCCATTTAGTCCGCGTGAAATGTTGGCGCGCATCAAGTTACGAATCAAATCCAAAGCACCGATGGTGGAACATAAACCAGAACCAACATTAACCATAGAGCAATCTCAATTTAGTCACGATTTGGTTGCGCAGAACTTTGATTATGGTGTCGGTGGACAAATGCTTGGGTTAACAGCGGTGGAATTTAAGATCCTCGATAAGCTGATTTCCGTCTCTTCCAATGTATTGAGTCGAGAGCAACTTATGATCGCGGCAGACATGGCACCAGAGGCTGCATATGAGCGTAATATCGATACCCATATCAAAGCGATTCGCCATAAGTTGAAGCCGTTTGAGATGTCTGAACGCATCTGTACCAAACGTGGCTTTGGTTACTTTTACTGCATTAAAGGTGAATGATGAATCGTTGGCCGAAGATCCCACTTGGACTCAGACTGTTTTTTCTCTACTTCATCTTAGTCGGAATGACGGCTTACATGGTGAGCAAAACTGTCGTCCAAGAACTTAAGCCAACCGTGCGCCAAACCACCGAAGAGACGCTGGTGGATATGGCGAACTTGCTCGCGGTATTGGCAGAAGAGGACGTTGCAAACGGAAAGTTGTCTGAGAGTCGCTTCTCCAAACTATTAGCGGCTTATGGGCAGCGAGAACCTCAAGCGCGAATTTGGGAAATTGGCAAAAAAGCGATTAACCATCGAATTTACATCACCGATAAACAAGGGGTTGTGATTGCGGATTCTTGGCAGCAAGACGTAGGCAAAGACTACTCGCAATGGAACGATGTTTATCTCACGTTGCGCGGTCAATACGGTGCGCGCAGTACCATCGAAGACCCGAAAGATCCGCTCTCAACCGTTATGCACGTTGCTGCGCCCATTTACCACAGAGGCGAAATCATTGGCAGCGTGACGGTGGCAAAATCCAATCGCTCAGTACAACCCTTCATCGATCTGTCTAAACGCAATGTGTTGTTTTGGATGGTGTGGATGAGTGGTTTAGTGCTTTTGGCTGGGGCGTTGTTTGCTTGGCGAATTCACTCGGCACTGAACAAGCTAGAAGACTACGCGACCAAAATGGGTGAGGGCGAAAAGGTTTCTAAGCCAACATTTCGTATCTTTTATGAGTACGGCACGCTAAGCGACGCATTGGAGAAAATGCGCAACCAGCTCGATGGTAAACAGTATGTGGAAGAGTACGTACAGACGCTGACTCATGAGCTGAAAAGCCCGTTGTCAGCGATTAAAGGCGCGAGTGAAATATTGCAAATGCCGTTGCCTGAAGAAAAGGTCACGCGCTTTGCTGGCAACATTGAGCGAGAAAGCGACCGCATGCAGTCATTGATTGATAAGTTGCTAGAACTTGCTCGCCTTGAAAAGCGCCCTGAACTAGAACAAGTCGAAGCTATCTCGCTAAAACAAATGGTCAATGAAGTGGTTGAATCGGCGGATGCGCGCTTGAGTGCAAAATCGGTGATTGCCAACATCCAAATTGATGACCATCTCGCTGTGCTTGGTGATGCCTTCTTACTGAAACAAGCCGTTTTTAACCTGATGGACAATGCGCTGGATTTTGTTGATTCAGAGGGATGCATTGAATGGAAAGCTGAGGTCGCGAAAGAGAAAGTGTGCCTGTCGATTTTCAATTCAGGTCCTCACATTCCCGACTATGCAATGCCTCGTTTAACCGAGCGCTTCTACTCCCTCGCTCGGGAAAATGGTGTTAAGAGCACTGGGCTCGGGCTGAATTTTGTTGAGCAAGTGATCAAGCTGCACAAGGGTAAGTTGCAAGTCGAAAACGTCGATTCTGGCGTGAAAGTGACCCTGATTTTACCAACTCCATAGAAACTCCACATTAGCTCCATTCGTTCTCCAAATTGCTGATTTAGATTACTCCCATCAGCAAATGGAGAATGAAACATGAAAAAGATCCTCAATAACCAACTCGGCACGAAGTTCGCCTTCGTGCTGTTTTTGTTTGTCTTACTGCAAATCCCGCTTTCAATGGTCACAGGGCTGATCTCAGAGCGCTCATATCGCCAAGATGAAGTCAGAAACGACATCGCACGCAGCAGCAGCGGCGAACAGCGCATCATTGGTCCATTCATCATGGTTAACTACACCGAAACCAGTTACCGAGATGACAAAGTACAGATTAAAGAGCGTCGTAAATTTCTTTTACCTAGCACTTTTGATATGAGCGCGAATCTGGACAGTTTTGAAAAGTACCGAGGCATTTACCGCGCGCGTTTATACAAAGCACAAGTGGCACTGAAAGGCACTTTTGATGCAGACGATCTCGCGGCGTTGCAGGGGCTTGATATTGACAACATGAGCCTAGTCGTTGGCATTGAAGACAGCCGTGGATTGATTCGTTTGGATGACATGACCATGGCGAGCTCTGATATCGAAGTCGCACCGGGAACGGGGTTAAATCAGTTACCACAAGGCTTCCACAGTGATCTGACACTTGCAGACCTAAACCCAGCACAACCTTTGGCATTCGATCTTAACTTCTTGCTACAAGGGATGGGACAGCTTCAAGTCACACCAATTGGCAGTCAAACAACAGTGGAGCTCTCTTCAACTTGGGCACATCCAAGCTTTATCGGTGATTACTTACCGGTGTCATCAGAAGTATCTGAAGATGGATTTAAAGCACAATGGGCGAGCAACAACTTCTCTACCAATATCGCGCAACTGTTCCAAAGCTGTTTGTCATCGAATCACGCTTGTCACGAGCTTGAACAGCGACAAATGGGCGTAGATTTGATTGATCCCGTGGACCACTATTTGAAATCTCACCGAGCTGTGAACTATTCACTGTTGGTTATCACATTAGTATTTGCGAGTTTCTTCTTACTGGAGCTGTTCCAAGCGCGTCCGGTTCACCCAGTGCAATATGGCTTTATTGGTCTGGCTTTAGCGCTTTTCTATCTATTGCTGATTTCGATGAGTGAACATCTGGGCTTTAACTGGGCGTATGTGGTGTCAGCAGTCGCATCGACGGGGCTTTTAAGTGTGTACGTGAGCGGTATGTTGAGCAACACCAAGCACGGCGCGATATTCGGGGCGTGTTTGCTCACTCTCTACGGATTACTGTTTGGCTTGCTACAAGCAGAAAGCTACGCATTGGTTATGGGGGCATTGCTGTGTTTCGCGATTTTGAGCTTCACTATGGTTATTACACGCAACATCGACTGGTACGCACGAAATAAGAAAGCAGAAGAAAGTGCAAAGGCGAATCATGAAAATGTTTAAACGAGCAATTCTCACTGGGCAGCCAAGCAATATGGTTGAAGAGTCGTCTGCTATCCACCTGCGATTTTCTGCAAAAAATGGACTGAAAAGCTTGGTGTGTTTTATCGCATTGGTCGTTATTGCGCTCTATATTCGAGACAGCTTTATTCGTCCGACATTTGGTGATGTTCTGGTTGTGGTTTGGCTCTACTACTTTCTTGCAAGCTTGTTCTCCATGCCCGTTAACTGGCTGGTTTCACTGGTGGTGTTGATTGCGTTTGCTGTCGAGTTGGGGCAATTGCTTCAGGTCGTAGCTTGGCTTGGTATCGAACCTTCATCGCCTCTGGCTGTAATTTTGGGCGCCACATTTGATTGGAAAGATCTGCTGGCTTATAGCATCGGAGGTCTACTGTGTTGTTGGATGGAAAAGAAATGAAAACCGAGATGAAAGCCATTGCGCTACCAGACCGACTTCGCCATTCCAAACGAGGTATTCGTAAGAGGCTCAAAATCAGTTTACTCAAGCGCGTGTACCTTTGGTCACTGACCAATAGAGAACTGCTGTAAACCTCACCTCTTTATATGAAATACAAAAGGGAATCTTAAACTCACCGGCGCACAGGGTGAGTTAAGATTCCCTTATTAATAGACCCCTAACTAAGACGTCTAGCTTCTACTTTTAATCAGCTTTCAAATGAAAGTTTATCGCCGAACGTCTCTTTCCAGTCTTTATCGAACTGCTCAACCGCCGGTTTTACTGCTGGATGTGCGAACATTTGTGCCGCCACATCGGTTGGCAATGTAATGGCTTCGATGCCTAGTTTCATCACCTCCATCGCTTGTTGAGTGTTTTTGAAACTGGCTGCCAAAATCTTCGCTGGTAGTTGGTTTTGATCGAGCAACAATTGAAGATCCGCGACCACTTCAACACCATTGCCGTTCATCGCATCAATGCGGTTTACGTAAGGCGCTAGGTAGTCAGCACCGCACAGTGCCGCTAGGAAACCTTGTTGAGCTGAATAGATAGCAGTAGCAAGAACCTGAATTCCCTCTTTTTTCATTAGCTTAATTGCTGCCAAGCCGGTTTCTGTTGCTGGCACTTTTACCACCATATCGTAAGGCAATTCATTCAATTGGCGTGCTTCTGCCACCATGCCTTCGACGGTTGAACTCACGACTTGAGCGTGAAAGCGAGGTGTACCGTCAAGTGCTTCTTGCATGCCTGCTAGGGTTTCATTCAGTCCCTGTTTTGACTTCGCCAAAATGCTTGGGTTTGTCGTCACGCCTTTTAGCGGTAGGCACTGGTTAAAGCGTTTTACTTCTGCCACATCAGCAGTATCTAAATAAAGTTCAATCATGGTTTCGACCTTAAACAAAATCTTCGTTTTGATGATGGGATCACTATAGATCTGACAATCGAACGAGATCTTGATTTTGATCAATTGAAATTTCATTTGAAACTATAATAATTTCATTAAATGAAAGTTAAGTGAAACTTGTAAACGCTCAAATGAAGCTTTCAGTTCGAACAAAGAAAAGCCGCTGATAAGACTTAACCAGTAAGAAACGAATTAGGTACACAGCGGTAGCACAGACCAAGAGGCAAGCAGAGATGTATTTCAATATCCAACGATTCTCTACCCATGATGGCGATGGCATTCGTTCCATTCTTTTTCTTAAAGGATGCAGCTTGTCTTGCCCTTGGTGTCAAAACCCAGAAAGCCGCAGCGAAAAGCATTCACTGTTGTTTGATCAGCGAAGCTGTATGGAAGGTTGCCAACTGTGCGTTTTTGCTTATCAAGCCACAACTCAATCTACAGCGGATAGTGAAACGGTAGGTGATGGTATTCAATGTATCGACAACCAGATCATCATCAATCGCAAAACCATCAAAGAAGACCAACTGATCGCGCTGCGAAACGTCTGTCCTACGCAAGCACTGACCGTCTGCGGTGAAGATGCAAAATCAGACATGCTGTTCGACACCTTAATGAAAGACAAACCTTTCTATGACCAAAGCCAAGGTGGCGTGACCTTCTCGGGTGGTGAGCCACTCATGCAAGCGGATTTAGTGGCAGAACTCGCACAGCGTCTGCATGACAACCAAGTCTCTACCGCTATTGAATCGTGCATGCATGTGCCGTGGAAGAACGTCGAAAAAGCCGCGCCGCATATTGATTGCTGGTTGGCGGATTTAAAACACACCGACGAAGAAAAGTTTCTTAGCTGGGCGAAAGGTTCACTAAAACGCATCAAAGACAATTTCCGAAAACTGGCACCTATCGCGAAACGCATTGTGATTCGCGTTCCAGTGGTGCCGGGGTTCAATGACACCATCGAAGAGTTGAAAGACATCATCGATTTTGCGGCTTCACTAGAAAGCTGCCAAGAACTTCACTTGCTGCCGTACCACACGCTCGGCATCAATAAATACCGTTTGCTCGATATGCCTTACGAGTGTTCTGACAAGCCATTAAACAAACCAGAACTGCTAGAAAGCGCCATGCAATACGCAAGCGAAAACACCCAACTTAACGTGATTGTAAGAGGTTAACTATGGACCTGAATTACCTTCCTGAGCGTATCAAAGCGCACAAATCGGCACTGGTAAATATCGTAACGCCACCTGTCTGTACCGAGCGTGCAGAGGCATACACTCGTGCTTATCAAGCAAACGAAGACAAACCTGTAATTGTCCAACGTGCGCTAGCACTGCAAGAGCACTTACGCACTCGTACGATTTGGATTAAACACGATGAGCTAATCGTCGGTAACCAAGCGAGCAAAGTACGTGCTGCGCCTATTTTCCCAGAATACACAGTGCGTTGGATTGAAGCGGAAATTGATGAGCTAGCCGATCGCCCAGGTGCAGGCTTTGCTGTTACTGAAGAAGATAAGCAAAGAATCCACAGCATCACACCGTACTGGCGCGGTAAAACCGTTCAAGACCGTTGTTATGGTTTGTTTACTGATGAGCAGCAAGAAATCTTAGCCAGCACCATCATTAAAGCTGAAGGCAACATGACTTCGGGTGACGCGCACCTTGCAGTGGATAACGAGAAAATCTTGAAGCTAGGCATGAACGGCTTGTTAGAGGATGTTCGTCAGCACTGTGCTAACAATGATGTTTCGACCTTTGAAGGCTTGAAGAAAGAGCAGTTCTATAAATCAGTCGAAATCGTACTGCTTGCGATTCAAGATCACATGGTGAGCTACGCTGAATTAGCAGCAAAAATGGCGTTAGAAGAGACGCGCCCGCTGCGCAAAGCTGAGTTAGAAAGCATTGCGGCAAACTGTCGTCATGTAGCAAGCCACGCACCAGAAAACTTCTGGCAAGCACTGCAATTGAGCTACTTTGTTCAATTGATGCTACAAATCGAATCGAACGGTCACTCGGTTTCTTTCGGTCGTATGGACCAATTCCTCAACGAGTTTTATGTTCGCGATGTCGAAAACGGCGCGATTGAAAAAGACTTTGCACTAGAGTTGCTACAAAGCTGCTGGTTGAAGTTGCTTGAAGTTAACAAGATTCGCTCTGGTGCGCACTCGAAAGCATCGGCAGGTTCTCCGCTGTACCAAAACGTGTGTATCGGCGGTCAGAAGTTGAATGAAAAGGGTGAGCCTGAAGACGCAGTGAATCCCCTTTCTTGGGCGATTCTGGAATCTTGTGGTCAGTTACGTTCGACGCAACCTAACTTGAGTGTGCGTTACCACGAAGGTTTGAACCAAGAGTTCTTAATGGGTTGTATCGAAGTGATTAAATGCGGCTTCGGCATGCCTGCGTTCAACAACGATGAGATTGTTATTCCTGAATTCATCAAGCTCGGCGTAGAGAAAGAAGACGCTTACAACTACGCATCTATCGGCTGTATCGAGACGGCGGTTCCGGGCAAATGGGGTTACCGTTGTACGGGCATGAGCTTCATTAACTTCGCTCGTATCCTGCTCGCTTCATTGAACGAAGGTGTGGATGCAACAACGGGTAAAGCCTTCTTGCCGCACGATAAGTCATTAGCAAAAGGTAACTTTGAGAACTTTGAGCAAGTGACGGCTTCTTGGGCAGAGCAAATCCGCTACTACACCCGTAAATCGATTGAGATTGATACGGTAGTCGACAGTGTGCTTGAACAGCAGGCACAAGACATCTTCTGTTCAACGCTGGTGGATGACTGTTTGGCTCGCGGTAAAACCGTGAAAGAAGGTGGCGCGAAATACGATTGGGTATCTGGTTTGCAAGTCGGTATCGCAAACTTGGGTAACAGCCTAGCCGCCATCAAGCACCTTGTTTTCGATGACGCGCAAATCACTCAGCCAGAGCTGGCAAAAGCATTGGCAGAAGATTTCGACGGCATGGAGAACGAACAGCTTCGCCAACGTCTTATCAACTTTGCACCAAAATACGGTAACGATGACGACGCGGTAGACCAACTGCTCGCAGACGCGTACCAAGTGTACATTGATGAGCTAGAGCAGTTCGTTAATACGCGTCATGGTCGTGGTCCAATTGGCGGCGGTTACTACGCAGGTACATCAAGTATCTCGGCAAACGTCCCGTTCGGCGCTTCAACCATGGCAACGCCAGATGGTCGTAAAGCGAAAACACCACTGGCAGAAGGTGCAAGCCCGTCGTCTGGGTCAGACCGTTTAGGTCCAACGGCAGTGTACAACTCGGTCGGTAAAATCCAAGCGAATAAGATCCTTGGTGGCGTGCTGCTTAACCAGAAGTTAAGCCCGGCAGCGGTTGAGTCTGAAGGGGATAAGCTCAAGCTTTCTATGTTGATTCGTACCTTCTTCAACCACCACAAAGGTTGGCACGTGCAGTATAACATTGTCTCTCGTGAGACCTTGCTAGCTGCGAAGAAGAACCCAGAGCAATATCGTGATCTTGTTGTACGAGTTGCAGGCTACTCAGCCTTCTTCACCGCGCTATCACCAGATGCTCAAGACGACATCATCGCACGTACCGAGCACGAGCTGTAAGTACACTCACTAAGTAAAACAAAAGGCACCGATTGGTGCCTTTTGTTTTTTGGTATGAGTTTATTTACCCATATGCTTGTGGCGCATTTTACCGCAAGATCGACTGCGCCATTTGTAATGGAAGAAAATTAGCGAGTTTTAAGATTAGCTTTCTTGTTGTTTAACGAATTGTCCCGGTGTCATACCGAAATGGTTTTTGAACGCTCGAGTAAAGTGGGATTGATCATTAAAGCCAAGCTCGTGCGCCGTTAAAGCAATATTGACTGAGCCAGAAGAGAGCGCCACTCGTGCTTGCTCTAAACGTTTATTCATCAGGTACTGATAAGGCGTTACGCCGATGAGCTTTTTGAACTCCCTCAGAAAGTAAAACTTACTGCAACCGAGCAAGTCTGCGAGATCATCGACCGAGATGTTGTTGCCGATGTTTTCTTCGATGTATTGGTCAATCTTATCGACTTGGTGTTGGTCGAATTTAGAGGCTGCAAGCTGGTTGTTCTTAAGGTCAAAGTAGTTGGAGTAGTTTTGGATATAGTGGGTTGCCAGGAGTGAAACCAAGTTGTTGAGGTAGGTTTTGCCATTTCGTCCTTTGGCTTTCGCTTCCAACATAAACAGCTCAATGATGCCTTTGATGGTTTCATCCAACACGTTGTAGTTGCTCAAAAATTGCAGCTCAATTCCCTCTAAATTAAGCGGGCAGTGTGAGAAAAACTCTTGTTCTTCAATCGCTAAAATCACGAAGTAACAAGGCTCTGCCACATCATGGGTAAACGGGGTTTTAGGCGGATTAATCCAAATATTGCCTGGGCTGGTTTTTAGATCAGCGAACGTGCCATCTTTTTCGACGCTCCAGTTCAAATCTTTTTCTAGTGCCAATGCAAAGTAGAAGTATGGGGTGTAGACATTCTTTGGATAGAAATAAGGGGACGTGCCTTTTTCTACCAATACGCCCGACCAATCTAATCCATGGTTTGAAAACTCAATATCCAGCACGTCGCCACAGCTTGATAGCGCATTAGATTCAGAGTCATAAAACTTTAGCTCGGACTTCATTTTCTTTCCTTTGTTCTCTTCCACTTGCTAGCTGAAATTAGCCGAGTTTTGCACATTTCGTCAACTCATTGAGGGGGCAATAAAGTACAAAAACTTGGGCAGGAATGTTCAATCTTCTCTCGCGGTGCAGCGCTAATCTATACCCAAGTTAGCCGGACAGCTTAGGCAAAACATAAGACAGAGAGGATGCCATGTTTAAGAAATCGCTTTTACTACTATTAGGTAGTTTGCCGTTCACCACCTTTGCTCACTCAGTTTCTGCAAATGACAACAACACGAACCTAGCTTTAGAGGACACCACCATGAAACACATCGAACTCAATACTCAAGTTGGTCAATTAGCTGCAAACCTTTACCTACCAAAAGGTGCGAAGAATGCCCCAGTTGTTATCGTGACGGGCGCGTGGACAACAGTGAAAGAGCAGATGCCGGCGGTTTATGCCCAAGCATTGGCAGAGCGAGGTTACGCGGCATTGACGTTTGATTTCCGTGGTTGGGGTGAAAGCAAAGACCAAGTGATGTACTTAGAAGATCCTGCGCGTAAAACCGCAGACATTCGCGCAGTGATTGAAGCGGTGAGTCAACTCGATGGCGTTGATGCATCACGCATCGGTGGTTTGGGTATCTGTGCATCGGCGGGCTACATGCTAGATGCGGTTGCCGGTAATGACAAAGTAAATGCAGCGGCAGTGGTTGCTCCTTGGTTGCACGATAAAGCGATGGCGACTGAAATTTATGGTGGCGAAGAAAGCGCGAAAAACTTACTCGCAGCAGCGGAAGAAGCAGCGCGCTCAGCGACTCCCGTTTACATTGAAGCGGCAAGCACAACCAATGAGAACGCACTGATGTTCCAAGCGCCTTACTACACAGAGACAGACCGCGGTTTGATTCCGGAATATGACAACCAATACAACGTTGCATCATGGGCTGGTTGGTTGAACTACGACGCTCAAGCAAGCGCAGCAACACAAGATAAACCAGTGCTAATGGTGGCATCTGAAGCCATGGCTCTGCCTGCTGGTGCGCATCGTTACATCGAGAATGCCGGTAGCAACGTTAACGCAGTATGGCTATACGACATCAATCAATTCGATTTCTATGACCAACCAGAAGCGGTAAAACTGGCTGTCGATGAAGTTGTAGAGCACTTCGAAGCGAACCTATAAGGAGTCACGTGATGAAGCTTAAACAACTGTGGTTGCTGTTTATCGGAGTGATTGCCATGAATGTGAATGCTCAAACCATGTCTTTGGACGAAGCGAAAATTCGTAGCAACATTAACAGCTTCTCGGCTTTGGCAGACCAAGGCGCATTTGAATACTTAGGTCGATTGTTCGCTCCAGAATTGACGGTGGATTACACCACGCTATTTGGCGGCGAAGCTCAACAAGTTAAACGCCAAGATTTAATGCAGCAGTGGGCGGGATTCCTGCCTGGGTTTGATGCGACATTCCATGACTTGAGTAATCTGAACGTCTCTATTGATGGCGATAAGGCGAGTGCGACAGTGGATTTCACCGCAAGTCATTGGCTCGGTGAAGAAGGTTTCTGGGCGGTTTCGGGTGAATACGAGTTTGGTTTGCAACGAGCAGGTGATAACTGGCAAATCACTTCAGTGACACTGAATCGAAAAGCAGAGCAAGGCAGCCGAAATATCTTGGCAGACGCGCCTAAGCATGCGGCGCAGAACCTAAAAGCACGCGAAGCACTGAAAGTGACGTACTAATAAACGCGTCAGAGCGTCACAAAGGCACCAACTGGTGCCTTTTTCTATTTGAGCTGTATCGTGTTTAGTTGCATAACTGATTGATTAATTGAGTGGTTTAAATAGGGTGGGAGAAAATTAAAAAGAAGGGTAGAAGAACGGATGTTTTTACTCATCGCAATACTTGCAGGGGTAGCGGCGTTAATTTGGTTTTATCGAGAAGGGCAAGTCATTGGCTTGAACCGGATCCTCGGCATACTTTATTTTATTACTTACGCTGTGGTGTATTTGTACATTCCACCATTTCTCGAAATGGGGCATCAATACATTGGCAAAACTTACGAGTTGATCCCCATTGCCTGCCTTTATGGCATTTTGCACCCAGATCCTGAGGAAGCAACGACTGAACAGAAGGCGATAAGCTTTTTTTCATGGTGTGGCTTGATCTTTATCAGCTGTTTCTTGTTGTATTTCAAAATGAATGTCTGGTGAGAAACTAAACACTAAGTTCAAGGAAGATAAATGAGTGCCAGTCACTACCTAAAAGGGCTACGCAGCAAAGTTGGTAATCAAGTATTAATGATCCCAGGTGTTGCTGCGGTGATCCTCAATCAAAACAACCAACTTCTGTTGCAAAAGAAATCTGATGGCAGTTGGAGCTTACCAGCAGGCATGATTGAACCAGGTGAGTCACCTTCGCAAGCTGTGATTCGAGAAGTAAGAGAAGAAACCGGACTCGCGGTTGAAGTTGAACGTGTGCTCGGTGTTTTCGGTGGAGAAGGATTTGGTTTTACTTATCCAAACGGCGACCCAGTCGAATACACAGTTGTCTTGTTAAAGTGTCTGCAAACGGGACACTTTGAAGAACAACTAGATGACGAGACTAGCGAGCTAGCTTGGTTCTCGAAATCAGATATGCCGACACTTGCTTTGCCTTATCCTCTTGAGTGCTTATTTGCAGAAAACATCGAGCCATTAGTTTCGTAATAATCATCGAACTAGAATGTATTTATCCTGTTGATTTTGTGAGAAAGATTATTGAGGCATTGAATTAAAACTGTCAGTATCCAACATTCGATGCTGATTATTCATTTGGCGTCATTGGTTGTTATTTATAAGCAGAGAAAAAATATGTTTAAAAAAGCTCTAGTTCTAGCTCTTCCTGTTGTATTAGCAGGTTGTTCCGCACCTAAATATACGGCTGAGCCGATTGCGCAGTCGAATCAAAGCAAAGAAATCACCATCGTAAAAGATAATGCGACAAGAGCAGTGTTCTTAGATTCTTTGCAAGAATGGTGCTTAGACACTGCGCGTAAATGTACAGTGGTCAGTGATGGCACTGCACCTAAGGCAGATGAACTGACGCTAACCTATGTGTCTCGCTGGAGTTGGGACTTTAGAACCTTTATTGCGGATGCAAAGATTAACGCTTATAAAAATGACCAGAAAGTTGGTCAAGTTGAATTTAAAGCACCAAACAATGGTAATTTGGACAAATTTGGTACAGATACCAAGCGTATCGAGTCGATGATTAAGATCCTATTTGGAGAGCAGACAATTAGCGATGCTCAACAGAAAATTAAATCTGGTGAAATCTAAATACATAGCTTAAGAACATAATGAAAGCTCAAAAGTAATGTCCTTCTTTTGAGCTTTATTTTTTGTGATATTTAAGCCTGAAAGATGGTGCTATATGGAAATAGTTAAAGCCAATCTCAGCCATTTTGAAGCGTTTGAGCAGTATGTTGAAAAGTGTGCTCTGGCGGGAATGGAAATGTACATCATCGCCCAAAGCGACAGTGAAGCGTTGCTGAAAAAACGAATTGGATACGCGAAAGGCGAAGGCTTGCCGGAAGGTTGGACGCCGTCTTCGACATACTTCTGTATCGAGGAAGGGGTGATACTTGGTTCGATTCGGGTTCGTGATGGTAATAACGACTACCTTGAAAATGTGATTGGGCACATTGGTTACGAAACTGCGCCTGATGTTCAACGTAAAGGCATCGCCACATTCATGTTGAATTGGGTGAAAGCCGAGGTTATAGAAGACAGCGCTATCGTTACTTGTGATGTGAACAATACCGCATCAAAACGCGTGATCGAAAAAGCGGGTGGCGAGTTCCTCAATACATTCTATTCAGAGCAAGATAAATACGAAGTGCGCCGCTATCGATTGTCGGCAGAGTAAGCTCATTGAGATGAACAAACGCCCTCGTGAATGAGGGCGTTTGTTATTGAGAATGTTCCATTATGAAGTGAGAAATTAGAACTCTTCCTCTTCAAAGCGTCCTGCGTTCTCTAGCCATAAACCATTAATGACGCCAAAGGCGCAGGCGAGTAATACGCCAAGTACCCAACACATGTACCACATACTTGCCTCCTTAATAGAGCGATGAGCTGTTGCTGCGGATGTAGTTGTTATCCAAACGTCCGAACATTTTGTAATAACACCATGCGGTGTAGCCCAAAATCACAGGAACAACGATGATGGCAACGATAGAGATAATGCCAAGCGTTTTCTCACTCGATGTCGCATCCCATAACGTTAAGCTGTGTGATGGGTTGATGCTTGATGGCATGATCATCGGGAACAAGGTGACGCCTGCGGTTAAGATGATGCAAGCAATCGCAATGCTCGACATAGTAAACGCCACTCCAGCACGGCGAGAGACTGTTGCCCAAAAGCACACGAGTAAGCTGGTTACCGCAGTGAACGGAATCAGCCAAAGTTGTGGCATTTCGCTGAAGTTATGCAATAAGTCACCTGCAATACTCACCACTTGTTTGTTGAGTGGGTTTGAAATGCCATCTTTTAGCATCGCGCCGATGATGATGTAACCTGATTGCGATGCCGCAAACAAACCACCGAACATAAACAACATCATGGTTGCACCCGCACCCCACAACGTAATGTTTTGAGCTCGTGCACGTAGATCATGTTTTGTCTTCATTTGAAGGAAAGCAGCACCTTGCGTCACCACCATGGTCAAACTCACCAAGCCACACAGAATTGGGAATGGAGTGAGCAAGTCAAAGAACCCACCTTGATAATCGAGCATCAGCAAGTTGTTTAACTCGAACGGTACGCCAACCAACAAGTTACCGAAGCCAACCCCAAAGATAATCGGTGGAATCACACCGCTGATGAACAAGGCGACATCACACACATTGCGCCATTGCGGATTATCGATTTTAGCTCGGTAATCCATACCAATAGGGCGCAACCAAAGGGATGCGAGTACCAAGAGCATGGCAATATAGAATCCGGAGAACGCTGCGGCGTATACCAAGGGCCATATCGCGAAGATGGCACCGCCAGCGGTGATCAGCCAAACTTGGTTGCCGTCCCAGTGCGGCGCGATAGCGTTAAGCATTACGCGGCGCTCTAGGTTCTTTTTCCCCATAACAGGGAGCAGCGCGGCTACCCCCATATCGAATCCGTCGGTGATGGTAAAACCAATCAACAGCACACCAACGATCGCCCAAGTAAATAGGCGTAGGTTTTCGTAATCAAACATAGTGCCTCCTTAGTGCTGATCAATCAGTTTGAATGTGTCGGATTGTTTGTCTTTTTTGTTGTTTTCTTCGTGGTGATAGCGACCCGTTTTAAGCACGCTTGGTCCACGTTTGGCAAACTTCACCATCAAGAACATTTCTACAATCAAGAACGCTGTGTAGAGCACATAAACAAACCCGAGTGAAATCCAAATGTCACTTGGTGCGAGGTTAGATACTGCCATATTGACCGGAAGCACCTCACCAATTGCCCATGGCTGACGTCCATATTCGGCAACGAACCAACCTGCTTCACAAGCAATGAAAGGCAATGGAATCGCCCATAGTGCCGCTCTCAATAGCCAAGGGCTCGAACCTAATTTTCTGCGGCAGACTTGGACGAAAGACAAACCGATAATCGCGAACATCAATACCCCACAAGCCACCATGATTCGGAAGCTCCAGAACAGTGGTGCCACTTGAGGAATCGTGTCTTGCGCCGCTTGCTTGATTTGGCTTTCAGTCGCGTCGGTGACGTTCTCGGTGTATTTCTTCAATAGCAAACCGTAGCCGAGATCTTTCTTCATCTCATCGAATTGAGCGATGTTTTCAGGACTGTCGTTACCTGCGCGAAGTTCCTCTAGCATGCCGTAAGCTTGGATACCATCGCGGATACGATCTTCGTTCTGCGCCATCAGATCGCGTAAGCCCATCACTGGCTCATCCAGCGAGCGAGTCGCGATGATCCCCATTAGATATGGAATCTTAATGGCGTAGTCGGTTTCCATGGTTTCTTGGTTTGGTAAGCCAAATAGCGTGAACGAGGCGGGTGCTTCTTCGGTGTGCCATTCGGACTCAATTGCCGCGAGTTTTACCTGTTGCACGTCACCAAGCTCGTAACCTGATTCATCACCCAGCATCAATGTCGACACAATCGCCGCCATGCCAAATGCGGACGCCACCGCAAACGAACGGCGAGCGAAAGAGATATCTCGGCCTTTGAGTAAGTAGTAAGCACTGATGCCCATCACAAACAAAGCACCTGTGGTGTAACCGGCAGCCACGGTATGAACGAACTTGACTTGCGTGACGGGGTTAAACACCACATCAGCAAAGTTGATCATTTCCATTCTCATGGTCTGGTAATTGAACTCTGCGCCGACTGGATTTTGCATCCAGCCATTCGCCATCAAAATCCACAACCCAGAGAAGTTAGAACCTAGCGCTGTCAGCCAAGTGACCGACAAGTGTTGGCGTTTTGACAATCGATCCCAACCGAAGAAGAACATGCCGACTAAGGTGGATTCGAGGAAGAAGGCAATCAAGGCTTCGATGGCAAGTGGCGCCCCGAAAATATCGCCCACATAGTGAGAGTAATACGCCCAGTTGGTACCAAATTGAAACTCCATGGTAAGACCGGTCGCCACGCCCACGGCGAAGTTAATCCCGAATAACTTACCCCAGAACTTGGTCATGTCCTTGTAGATGGTTTTCCCCGTCATGACGTACAAAGACTCCATAACAGCCAGCAAGAAAGACAAACCTATGGTCAGTGGGACGAATATAAAGTGATAGAGTGCGGTACTAGCGAACTGAAACCGCGACAGATCAACGACATCTGCAAACATAAGGACTCCTTCCCGCTACCAGAGTAGCGGGTTAGATAAGGTTATTATTAGTCTGTTTAATTAAGCGTTAAAGCTTGGGTGCACTTGAATTACGCCTTTGCTGGTATGCGAGAGAAAGGTTTTCTCAACCAGTAATCCAAGCTTACATAGCGACCACCGCCGTAGAAGAACAGCACCAGCAACATCACAAAGTAGGTGGCTGCGAACTCCATACCGTTGTTGAGCATTACTGGGTCGCCCAATTCGGTGATGTAGTTGTATCGACCTGGGAAGTTGGTTGCTAACCATTCAATAAAGCCGTTCAAACGTACTGTTGCTTCCATGCCGCTGGTGGCGATGGCATCCCAACCGTGTTTCCAGTGCACCATTGCGCTCGCAACGCTCATCAAGAAAATCATCGGAATCGACATCACTCGAGTAAACAAACCCAAAGCGATACAAATACAGCCAAGCACTTCCGTACCTGCGGCAAGAAACGCTAACAACTCGGGAAATGGTAAGTTCAAACCTCCATCTGCGGTGGACGCGCCAAACCACGCGACGGTGCCAGAGAAGCCCAGCACCTTAGAGCGAGCGCCAACGAAAATGACCGGAATGAGGTAGAGACGAATCGCAAGCAACGCTAAGTAATCGTATCTTTTGCATTTCTCGACGAGACCGTCGAACCAATTGAGGGCTGACTTAATCATAATTTTTCTCCTGAAGGGCGGACGCTGACGAGTCCTAGTTCACTGAAGTGTTGAGCCCACTCCATGAAACTGAATCTGGCGAGTTGCTGAGCAATCATTTGTTGTAGTTGCGCCAGAGTCAGGTTTGGTTGCTGTTGTAATAGCTGAATCAATGCGACATCCACTTCTCTGAGCTTTTGCGATATCACATGATGTTGTGAGTTCCGAAACACGCCATAAAACATAGGGTGACGCCTTTGAGTTAGGAAAGTCACGGAGTCTTGATGCAGCAATAAAGGCACTTCTAGCAGCCTTAATGTTGGGTTGAGTTGCAGCACTTGGTTCTCTTCTAGTATCGGATTCGATGAAGAAGTGAATGCCGCGACTAAGGTGTCAATTTCTACATTGAACGCCACCCATTCATATTCCATCAACGCCATCTGATCGGCAGAAATAGAGCTAGAGTCTTGATGCACTTTCTGCTGCAAAAATTGAACAAACTCGGTGGCAATATGATGAAACTCAGGCTCGGATGCGCCATGCATCACCACAAAGTCATCCACCATGCGCTCAAGTTGTTCATCAGCGAACTGCGAAGAAAATAGAGGGAACGTATTCGCAACGACACCCAAGATGTTGTCGCGGATAAATTCGCTATATCGACACAGCGCATGCTGATTCATAGGCGTGCGAATTAGAGCCGTTAGGGACTCGGTTTGCGCGCGCATTTTGCTCGGAGGATTAAGCATTGAGCACCTCCTTACACAACACTTCGAGTGTTTGACTGAAATCCAAGATCTCGCCATGAATGCTGCGAAGCTCTTCAGCCAGAACAAGCAACGACGGCACATTGTGGTCGCGCTCAAGCAGTAAAGGTTTGCTGCCATGCACCGAGTAGGTGTAACGAGCCAGATCAATCACTTCATCAGGCACTGGCTTTCCATGGGTATCGAGCAAGAAGTCATCACGCTCTTTCAAGTGACCCGCAATGTGGTAATAACGAATCGCGTCGCTTGGTAAAGTACTCAGCATGTCGTAAGGGCAGAAATGATGATTTCGGCTGTTGACGAACACATTGTTGATGTCGATAAGCAGCTCACATCCACTGCGGTCACTCACTTCAGCGATAAACTCGCCCTCTGGCATTTCATGTCCGTAATCGTGGTAGTAAGAGATATTCTCTAACGCCAATGGACGCTGAATAATGTCTTGCACGCGTTGAATGCGTTCGACCAAATACGGAATGTTCTCTTTATGTCGAGGGATCGGAAGCAGTTCATACAAATAGCCCTGATTGTCTCTAGAGAAACTCAGATGTTCGCTATAGATGTCGATATTAAATTCATCGAGAAAGCGTGCGACGTCTCGTACAAAAGACTCGTTTAACGGTTGGCAATCACCAATCGATAAGCTCAAGCCATGAGCGACAAGCGGATAATATTTCGCAATGTCTTGCAGCTGTTCACGTTTCAAGCCGCCAATATTCATCCAGTTTTCCGGTGCTAATTCGAGGAAATCGATATCTGGGTGCTCGGGCAACTGACACAGCAAATCAACGTGTTCGCTGCGCAGCCCAATCCCTTTTGATGTATCGGTTATTGTCCGCATACGCCACCTGTTACTTTGCTTTTGGTGAGTTTGATGGTTTCTTCTGAAGGGTTAATACCTTCGCCAGTCACGCCACATTTGCCGTCACGAGCGCGTACCAAGCGACCTTGTGGATCGTTCTTTAGTTCTTGTTTCTCAAAGCGTTTCTCTGTACCACATTTACCAGCCGCACACTTACCGCCATGTTGAGAGCTGGATTGAGCCTCTACGGGAGCTTCTGTGGGTGCATCGGCAAACGCCATGCTTGAGTTCAAAGTAATGACAGACGTCATCGCGATAGATAGAGCAAGTTTATTGTTCATGAGACATCTCCTTCGCTGCGCTCATTGGGTAGCTAGATAAATCGTGACCAGCAATAACTTGACCGTGGTAGTACTCTTTAACGATCTTGATGGAAGCTGGTTTAAGTTTTAGACCTAAGCCCATCCAGTGGTTAAGCACCAAAAGTTTTGGATTCACTTCTGCGGCGATCTTGCCGACAACCGATGGCTTAGCGTGCATAAACGATGAGACTTCGTCGGCTTCTTCATGAATAGCTAATGGCATCAATAAGATGTCCGCACCTTTAGCGAAGTCGATGAAGTCAGGGTTACTGCCGTTTTGGTCAGCGGAAATCACCATCACGCCTTCGGCACTTTCGATTCGAAAAGCGAGACAAGGAACGTCGCCGTGTGGGATACCCAGTGCGTAAATGGTTAACCCATCTTGCTCGTACACCTTGGTGCCTTGGGAAGTTTTGTATGGCACATCGGTAATGGTGACAGGGAACAAGCCATCGCTGCCATCAAACAAACCGTTCAGATATGCGTACGCGCCTTCATCACCGTCGAAAAGCGCTTTCATGTAACCAGTCAAGCTAGGAAATGCAGAGCCCGCTTCTGGACCCGCGATATCGAGAGGATCTTCACGATCAAAGAAGTACCCCCCTTTTAGCAGGGCTGGAACGTCGGCAACGTGGTCGGTGTGAAAGTGACTTAAACCAAGGAAATCTAAGTCTTCCAGTTTGCCGCCCGCCTGCCCAAAACGCAGATAGACACCACCACCGGCATCGATCATCACGCGTGATTTTCCTTTCCACCAAACCAGTTCACCAGACGAGGCACGAAGGTCATCAGAGATTGGTCCGCCAGAACCAAGAAGTTGCAAAGTAAAATCTTTGTCTAGCGGTTCGAGAGAGAGTGCGTAACTGTTGGCGGCTCCGAGAGATAACCCCAGAGCCAGCACTAACGCTTTTAAAGGCTGTTTCATATCAAATACCTATGAGTTTGATTTTTCTTATTTATTTCCTTTGGGTGAGCATCCAAAGAAGTGTTGAAGAGGCAGGAAAAACGATTTGTTTTTGATGTCCGTCAAAGCACAGGAATAAGATATCCAATATGAATGGTTAATTATATCTAGTAATTTTAAAGTTTCGTTCAGGTAAATTGAACGTTATTAGTTTGAGCTGAACAAGCATCAGAATGTAAAAAGGCACCGTGAAAGGTGCCTTTTATTTGTGTTTTGCAAGAACAATCAGGGCATGCATTGTCGCTTTACCATGAAACCGATAAGCTGTTTGGCACCTTGCCAAAATCGCAATGTTAGGAAGCGCATCATGGATCTCGATATCTACCAAGTGGACTCTTTCACCACCGAACCTTTTAAAGGAAACCCTGCCGGAGTTTGCCTTTCACAAGAACCTTTACCAGAAGCATTGATGTTCTCTATCGCTGAAGAAATGGCGGTATCAGAAACCGCTTTTCTCTGTTTGAAAGACATGCGACTGCGTTGGTTCACACCTAAAGTCGAAGTGGCGCTATGCGGTCATGGCACATTAGCTACAGCGCAAATCTTAAAAGAACAAGGATTAGCAAAGGTTGGCGATACCATTGCCTTTCAAACCCTCTCAGGTGAGTTACATGCAAAAGTAAACCAGTCGACGATTGAGCTCGATTTTCCTGCTACTCAGTTTGAAATGGATGTTGAACAAGACATCGCATTGCTAGCAGGACTTGGATTGAAAGCGGAGCAAGTGGTTTCTTATGCTCAATTTGACAGCAAAGGCTTTATTGAAGTCGACAATGAAAAAACCGTGTTGGAACTCGAGCCTAACTTTGACGCATTAAAGAACATTCAAGGGCGTGGTGTGGTGGTAACTGCTCAATCGAATTCTCCGGATCTCGACTTTATCTCGCGTTACTTCGCCCCCTGGGTGGGCGTGAATGAAGATCCTGTCACAGGCTCAGCCCATTGCGCACTGACTCAGTTTTGGTCGCAAAAACTCGGTCAAAATCAGTTCCGCGCTTATCAAGCCTCAGCCCGCGGTGGACATTTACAAACCGAACTGTTAGAGAACGGACGCATTAAACTGATTGGCTCCGCAAAGACGGTAATCAGCGGAAAACTAAAGGTATAACGCGATGAAACAATCCATTATCCATATTGCTTTGGTCGTAAAAGATTACGATGAAGCGATAGACTTTTATGTGAATAAGCTGAAGTTTGAGCTGGTGGAAGATACGTACCAACCAGAGCAAGATAAGCGCTGGGTTGTGGTTTCTCCACCGGGTTCTAATGGTGTGACATTATTGCTAGCCAAAGCGTCTAAGCCAGAGCAGCATGACTTCATCGGTAATCAAACTGGTGGACGGGTATTCCTATTCTTGAACACCGATGACTTCTGGCGCGACTACAACCGAATGGTAGAGCTGGGCATTCAGTTTGTTCGCCCGCCAACGGAGCAGGACTACGGCACAGTCGCTGTATTTGAAGATCTCTATGGCAACCTGTGGGACTTACTAGAGATGAGTCCAAGCCACCCAATGGCTTCGCGTTCATAGATTCATACTAATTGATATTAACAGCGTCTTTCGGGACGCTTTTTTGTTTTGGGCATTTGCCCCTTCCGTTTCTTCCCAATGTGCTTCACTTTGCTTATCAGCTTAATTCTCAAATTGATAATGGCATTTCAGCCAATATAACTTGTTGTTTTTAAATAAGGTGTTTTCGGCATCATATTTGCGTTAACCCTCTACGACCAACGATTCAGTTGATGAGGGGAATAATATGAAAGCAGGGAAACTTATTGCGCTAACCAGTTGTTGCGTATCGATGTCCGGATACGCACTCACTACCAGTGATTTATCGTTCGAATCAGGCAGCGACAATTCAAATTACACCATCAAGGGTAAACCACTTGAGACCATTTCTATTGCGGATACTTTGCCTCAAGATACCCTGACGAATGTCTATTCGATGCTGCCAGAAGGTACTTACGTCAATACCGCATTTATCGCGCCGGACCGTTATTCTAATATCGACATCGATGATGAACTCAACGGTGCGGATTATGCGACAGCGTCTGTCACTTTTTTAAACGAAGGGGCTGGGTATCGTAATTCTCTCGGGTATTTTGTTTATGACACTGACAACCCGCCAGCAAGCAAAGACGATATTGTCACTCATATGGTTATCTTCCCGAACGCATCCAAAGCGCCTGATGGGGATATGCAAGAAGGGGACACGATTGAACTTGATGTTCAACTGACCGCAGGACAAACCTTAGCTTTCTTTGTTATTCCAAATGGTTGGAGTGCAAGTACTTACAATAACATTCCGTATCTTGGTCCCTGGAATACGCCTTTCTACAGTCTATCCAGCTTGAATCCAGAAACGACCGCTAATTACCGTCGCCACAATGTCGCGTTCTTGGATACTGAGAACGAATTTTTAGTGCTTGGTTTTGAAGACATTCGCCGCCCAAGTGGTGATAACGACTTCAACGATTTGATCTTTACTGTGGATATTTCACCTTTCTCGGCGGTAGATGGCGTGAATACCGATGGCACGACCGACTCGAAATACGAAGTCTTGGTTCAAGAAAATGATCCGGAAGTCACAGTGACATCAGTTTACCCAAGCTCTGATACTTACGCGACGATGGCGTTCGAAGATCGCTGGCCGTTAATGGGTGACTACGACTTCAACGATGTGGTGTGGCGCTATCGTGTAACCGAACTTTTGAATGGTCAACGTGAATTAAAGACCATTACCGTCGATTACACCCTGCAAGCCATGGGAGCAGGCTATTCCAATGGTTTTGCCGTGAATCTCCCTAATGTGGATTCGTCCAACGTAGCATCAGTAACGGTGACCAAAAATGGTCAAGCGGTGGAACATACGGTGCTTCAATCTGGCAGTGAAACAGTGTTGGTGGTATCTGAGAACTTAAGAGCGGAACTGGATGCACTCGGCGTTTTGACATCAGGTTGTACTTATTATCGTACTCAGAGCAATTGTTTGAATCAGCAAGCGACCGATATTCTCAGCTACCAAATGGTGGTTGAACTGACCACGCCAGTCGCACGAGACCAAGTCGGCTACCCGCCTTATGACTCATTCATCTTTGCGGCAGAAGGCACGTACCACGGTGACTTTGTCGCAACCTTCCCGGGGATGACGTGGCAAACCCACCTTAAGTCGTTTTCTGGCACAAGCGAGATGAATAACGCTTTGTACAACTTGCATGACGATGACACGGGCGGTTCAGAATACTTCCTAACCAGTAACAATATGCCTTGGGCAATCAACATTCGTGATGAATGGGATCACCCAACCGAGAATACTGACATCAGTCACGCCTACACAGGATTCCCAACATGGGTAACCAGCAGTGGCGAAACGGATACTGATTGGTACAAGACGGCAGCCAGCGGCAAAGCTATCTCAGCAACGGAATAACAAGGAGCATCACATGAATACTTCGACAAAACTACTGACCATCATGTTTGCTTCAACCTTAGTCGCTGCTTGTGGAGGCGGGGGCGGCGGAGGTGGCGGTTCTTCTACGCCAGCACCAACACCTGTTGCTGACGAGGTTGATGATACGCAAGACATTGTGGCGCAGCGCGACTTTTCTTTTGATATTGGTGAGACGATTACTCTGTCCATGAACTACCAAGGCTCTGCTGATGGTGCATTACACCTCTATACTAAAGCGGCATTTACCACTGAGAATGGGGATGTGATCGCGGACCCTATGTCACGGATCACAACAGTCTACCCAACGCGAACCAGCCAGGTTGAGTTGGAGGTGAATGGTAATTGGACCAAGTTGTACGCACAATGGGTGCCAATGAGCGCTGGTGAATCTGAGAAGAACTGGGTGATTTCGCTGAACCAATCCAACAACAATTACCATCTCGATTTTTAATCCAAGATATTGTCAGTAAGCAAAGCGTGGCGAAAGTTGCGCTTTGTTTTTGATAAAAATCCTTCGCAACATTAGCGTGATCTATATCACCTATTGAACGAATCAGATAGAATGGCGTCCACTTTCAATATGCCCTTTTCTAACCGTATCTCGAAAGTGATTTAACAACTTGTTATTTAAAAGAAATTTCCTTCGAGGACGCCGCTATCATTAGTACAAACAATATCACCATGCAATTTGGTGCCGAGCCACTGTTCGAAAATATCTCTGCTAAATTTGGCAACGGCAACCGTTATGGTCTGATTGGCGCAAACGGCTGTGGTAAGTCGACATTTATGAAAATCCTGAGCGGAGCATTAGCGCCAAGCTCGGGCAACGTTTCTATTACTCCGGGGCTGAAACTGGGCGTATTGAGCCAAGATCAGTTTGCGTTCGAGCAATACAGTGTGATTGATGCTGTGATCATGGGCGACCGCAAGCTCTGGGAAGTGAAGCAGGAACGTGACCGCATCTATTCATTACCAGAAATGAGTGAAGAAGACGGCATGAAAGTCGCTGAGCTGGAAAGCGAATTCGCAGAAATGGACGGCTACACAGCAGAAAGCCGTGCTGGCGATATTTTGCTTCAAGCGGGTATTGAAGAAGAGCTGCATTTTGGTTTGATGCAGCAAGTTGCTCCGGGCTGGAAACTGCGTGTGCTTTTGGCGCAAGCTCTGTTTGCAAACCCAGATATTTTGCTGCTTGATGAACCAACCAACAACTTGGACATTCACACCATCAACTGGTTGGCAGAAGAGTTGAACCAACGTAAGTGTACGATGATCATCATCTCGCACGACCGTCACTTCTTAAACTCTGTGTGTACTCACATGGCAGATATCGATTACGGCGAACTGCGTATTTACCCTGGCAACTATGAATACTTCCTTGAAGCATCTGGTCTTCGTCGTGAACAGTTATTGGCTTCCAACGCGAAGAAAACCGCTGAAATCAATGAACTTCAAGAATTCGTAAACCGTTTTGGTGCGAATGCATCGAAAGCAAAACAAGCCAGCTCTCGCGCTAAGAAGATGGAAAAAATCCAACTCGACGAAGTGAAAGCAAGTAGCCGTGTTAGCCCATCGATTGATTTCGGTGAGGGCAAAAAACTGCATCGTTTAGCATTGGAACTGCAAGACCTTGGGCACTCGTTTGGTGATGAGTTGTTGTTTGAAAAAGGCAACTTGTTACTTGAAGCGGGCACTCGCCTTGCGATCATCGGTGAAAACGGTGTGGGTAAAACGACCTTGCTACGTTGCCTAGTGAACGAACTAGAGCAAACTCAGGGCGTAGTAAAATGGTCTGAAAACGCTTCGATTGGTTACTGCCCACAGGACAGTAGCGCGGACTTCGATAATGATCTGACCATCTTTGAGTGGATCTCACAATGGCGTACCGTGAAGCACAATGACCTAATGGTGCGTGGCATTCTAGGTCGCTTGCTGTTCACCGCTGACGATGCCAACAAAAAAGCGAAAAACTGCTCGGGTGGTGAGAAGAACCGCCTGCTGTTTGGTAAGCTAATGATGCAAGACATCAACGTTTTGGTTATGGATGAGCCAACCAACCACATGGATATGGAAGCAATTGAAGCGTTAAACAGCGCGTTAAAAGACTACACTGGCACTTTGATCTTCGTTAGTCATGACCGTGAGTTTGTATCGTCATTGGCGACTTCAATCATTGATGTAAAAGACAAACAGTTGGTGAGTTTCCAAGGTACATTTGAAGAGTACATGGCACACCAACAAAAGGTGCTTAGCGCTGCGTAACCAAGCGCCGATCATCGTGAATAATTGGACGTAAAGATCGTCTTTGAGACGAAGAAAACAACAGATTATTCGCAATAATGATTTAATCTAAACCTAATAGAGGTAAGGTGGTGAGTACAACGCTCGCCACCCACAATTAAGGAGCCGTTCATGAGCCATGAATTTATGACCGACGAAGAACGTATTGAACTGCAGAAGAACAACCCTCTGCATGGTCTTAAATTAGAAGACATGTTGCAGCAGCTTGTTGACCATTACGGTTGGGAAATCCTCGACACAGCAATGCGTATGAACTGTTTCAACACCAAGCCAAGTATTGCGAGCAGTGTTAAGTACCTGAAGAAAACAGAATGGGCTCGCGAGCGTGTAGAGAACTTTTACCTATACCGCTACAAGCGCATGCCAAAGGCATCTGAATACGAGTACAACCTGCCACCACGCGCACGTACTTTCCGTCATGGATTGGAGCCACGTGAACCAATGGAGCTGACGGTAGAATCGATTCTGGCTTCACAAGCAAAGGCTGCGTCTGCGCACAAAGAGCGTTCAGCAAAGCAACGCTCAGATCGTGCTCGCTTTAATAACCGCCGTCGATAAACTTTTAGTTCTCGTGTGCTTGTAGGCTTGATGCCTAGGTGCAGGATGATTTTGATTAAAAGCCAAACTACCCAGTTTGGCTTTTTTATTGTCTTTTCTTCAGCTAAACCTTGTTATCAAGACCCTAGCTTAATAATCGAAGAGTACATCTGCTGCGGATCTGACTGACGGCTGAATCGCGCTTGGAAGCTCTCCACCACATAATCAATAAAGGCTCGTAACTTTTGCGATTGCTCTTTGTGGTAAGGGTAAACGATATACAGCGCGTGCTTTTCCATCTGCCACTCAGGGGTAATCTCAACCAATTCACCTGAAGCTAACTGAGGCTCAACAAAGAAATCCGGTAGTAGGGCGACACCGAGTCCTGCACATGCCGCTTGGGTGAGTGCCAAACCGCTATTGACGGTGTAAACACTCGCAGGCAGATCAACTTCCAATACCTCACTGCCATTTTGAAATGTCCAACGGCGAGACGTTGAAGAGAGACTATAGCTAAGTAGGCGATGGTTTATAACGTCACGTGGAGATTGAAACGGCTGCGACTCTTCAAGGTATTGAGGGGAAGCGCAAAGTACACGGCGGATATCCAATAGTTTACGCGAGCGTAGGCTAGAGTTACCCAATTCGCCTCCGCCACGAATGGCAATATCAACCCCTTGCTCAATCAAATCAATATGTTCATCACTCATCACCACTTCGATGGATAGCTCTGGATGCAGCTTCATAAACTCACAGATGATGGGATTCAGCTCAATCAACCCTAATGACATCGGCATACTGATTTTGAGTGTGCCCTTTAATGTGTGGGAAGACTCAATCACCGAGCGGTCTGCGTTGTTGAGTGCATCGAGAACCTGACACACTTGCTGATAATAGAGCTGACCATTATCGGTAATGTGCAAGTTACGCGTCGTGCGGTTAATCAAAGGGCTTTTCAAATAGCTCTCTAGTTCATTGATGTTCTTACTTATTGCGGCTTTTGAGAGATTTAAATCTTCTGCTGCCGCGACGAAGCTACCTAGCTCCACCACTCGACGAAATACGGTTAATGCTCTGATCTTATCCACGCATTAGTTTCCTCATGTTTTTATTGTTCACTAATGGTGAACTATATAGCCACTATTATAGTGTTTATTCACTGGTGGGAGTTAATTAATATCACCTCATTCACTGAGTGCCCGACATAAGTAGGGGCAAACGTAATTAGGATTCCACTATGAAAAAGATTGTCGCATTTACTGGTAGCAACAACAGCCAATCAATCCACAGCCTTTTAGTTCAAGCGTTGGCAAACCAAGCTAAACAAACAGAAGTAAACACCATTGACCTAAATGACTTTGAATTGCCAATGTACGGCTTGGACGTTGAAGGTCAGGGCATCCCAGAAAACGCACACAAACTGCGTGCAACGTTAAACGAATACGATGCGATCATCATTGCATCACCAGAGCACAACGGCTCAATGCCAGCATTCCTGAAAAATGCGATTGATTGGCTATCACGTGTTGCACCTCAAGGTACGTCTTTCTTTGGCGACACGAAGAAACCAGTTCTACTGGTGAGCACATCGCCAGGTGCAAACGGCGGCGCAACTAATATCAAAACCATGGCTGAGTTGATGCCTTGGTGGGGTGGCGATGTAAAAGGCACATACAGCCTAGGCGGTTTCTACGACAAGTTCCAAGATGGCAAATTTGATGCTGCGACCTCAGCGGAACTGAGTGAGCTAATGATGTCTTTCGAGAAGTCTCTGTAAGTTATCTATACTCGCATGAGTAGTGATTCATCAGGGTAGCTAATCAAGAAGGTAGGGTAAGATATGGCGGTATTAGAACAAGGCGTTTGGTATCCAAACAAAGACGCAAGTGAGCTGACAGCAGAAGATCAATTCGCGTTACCAAGTCAGATCGAAGCAGGTCGCTATCACTTGTATATGTCGTTGGCTTGTCCATTTGCCCATCGCCCTTACCTAGTGATCAAGTACCTTGGTTTGGATGAGGTCATTTCCATATCTTCCGTTGCAGCAAAGCGTTACAACAATGGTTGGGAGTTTGATGGTGCACATCCTGATCCTCTATACCGCGCGGATAATCTAGCTGCGTTGTATGTGAAAGCGAAAAGCGACTACACCGGACGCGTAACCGTCCCTCTACTGTGGGATAAGCAAAACCATGCAATTGTGGGCAATGATTCAGCCGCAATGGCAATGGACCTCGCTACGAATTGGCTACCTTTGGCAAAACATCCGGTGGCGTTGGTACCAGCCGCATTGCGTGGAGAGATCGAGAGCCTAAATCGATGGCTACACAGCAATGTGAATGGCAAAGTGTATCAAGTCGGCTTTGCAACCTCGCAAGCGCAATATGACCAAGCGAGTAAAACCTTGTTTGATGCGCTAGCGCAACTGGATCAGCGTTTGGGACAGTCGCGCTACTTGCATGGCGAAGACGTTACCCTATCTGACTTGTTCTTGTTGCCAACATTAGTGCGTTTTGAGGCAGTATATGAAATACACTTCAAAGCCAACAAAAAGCCCCTAAAGGCGTACCATAACTTGTATCGTTACATGCTGGATTTGGTTGCCGATGAGCGTATTCGCAGCACCATCGATATTGATTACATGAAGCTGCATTATTTCTTCTCGCACAAGCACATCAACCCAAATGGGATTGTGCCTGCTGGACCTGAGATTGAGTGGATCTAATTCGAATCTAATAAAGAAAGCCGGAGATTACCTCCGGCTTTGTTTTTATAGCTGCGCCGTAATTTCCTCTATCTCTTGCTGCCACTGCTTTTGCATCGCTGGTTTTTGATGTTTGGGTTTTCGCCCCAAATCGGCTTCCAGTAAGCTTTCCAGTTCCAACAGTCTTTCCAGCATTTGCTCTTCGGATTGTTCATCAGACGCGGTGTTTGTTTCCATCGATATTACTTCATTACAATGATGCGATATGGCTGATTTTGGAGCAGTATCAGTTACGCGTTGATACACTTCTTCCGCGCTTAAATACTCCGTCAGTAAGCCATTTGCAATAAACCAGAATCGATTACAGCTTTGTTCTATCAGGCTTCGGTCGTGACTCACCAATAAGGCAGCACCTTCGAAGTTTTGCAGAGTTTCAATCAGCTCTTCTTTGCCTTCCATATCCAAATGGTTGGTCGGTTCATCTAGAAACAACATGTGATAACGAGCGAGGGTTAAGCCAACAAACAGCAGCCTTGCTCGCTCTCCACCACTTAGACTGACGACTTTCTGTTCGTGTCTTGCGTACTCAAATCCTGCACCAATTAGCGAACGTTTTGCCTGTTCACTGCTGATGCTGGCAAACGACTGCAACGCATCCGTGATGGATTGATGATCGTCGAGTTGCCTTAGAGATTGATCGTAGTAACCCAATCGACAACGATCGTGGAAAGTCACACTTTCATGTTGGTTACCTAGGTCGGTTTGGATGGCTTCATACTGACGATAAAGCAGATTCAATAAAGTCGATTTACCGCAACCATTACTGCCTAGAACGGCAATTCGGTCGCTACTTTTCACGCGCATTTCTGTCATATCAAACAAGTGATAATCACTGTTTGGTGGCGTTACTGAGAAAGGCAAAACCTCTAACAGTCGATTTGCTGGCATTGACTCACCTTGAAGTTGTAGCGCCCACGGTGTGCCTTCTGTCAGTTCGGTTTGTTCTTCCTCTAAACGTTCTTTGCGTGCAAACATCGTCTTGGCTTTTCGAGCAAGATCTTCGTTGTCGTAGACTTTGCCCCAAGTGGCTAAACGCTTGGCGCTTTTTTCGATTCGGTCGATCTCTTTCTGCTCGCTGGCATGGCGAAGTTGATCGGTTTCATCTTTCTCTTTCAATGCTTGTCTTGCTTGAGAACAAGGCAAAGAGAAATGATGCAGAGACCGATCTCGCATGACCCAAGTGGTGTTGGTGACGCGATCGAGTAAGGTTTGATCGTGAGATACCAATACGAATGAGCCTTTCCAGTTTGATAGGAATTGCTCTAACCAAAGGAGCGATGGCAAGTCCAAGTGGTTGCTTGGTTCATCCAGAAGCAGCAAGTCAGGCTGATGGATAATCGCACGTGCAAGCAGGAGTCGCATTTGCTGACCTCCGCTGCAATTCTCAACCGGCATGTGTCGTTCTGTGGTCGAAAATCCGAGTTCATCCAATAAGAGTTCGGCGCGCCAAATCTCATCATCGGATAAGGACTCTGCTAACGCATCTAAGACAGAATGTGTACTTAAAGACTCAGGTAAATGCTGTTCAACATAACGCATCAAACATGAACTGGCTTTGGCAACCGTGCCTTGGCTTGGTTCAAATTGACCGTTAAGCAGTTTGAGTAGGGAGCTTTTACCACAGCCGTTATGACCGATAAGACCAATTTTGTCGCCACGATGAATCGTAAACGTTAGATCTTTGAAGATTGGTGTTGCTGTGTGAGAAAGGGTTAATGATTGTGCAGTTAAAAAAGTACTCATAGTGTTCTCAAGAATTTTGGGCGTAAGACGCCGTTGTCATAGCTGACAATAATTCTTCGAGCTTGAGGGAAAGTACTCGGGTGACGTGTTTTCGTCGAAAGGTAATTATTCGCTCAAGTCGAGATTATCGCAGCGCGAAATCTGAAACTCTTGAGCGGTCCTTCATGCCATAAAAACGTGGGTTGATTGAACACCACAAAGACATAAATTCCTCCTTAATTTTGTTGTAAGTGTTGCCACTTTTGGTTGATAGATGCGCTAGATTCTAACCCTAAAAGTGGCAATGTACAGATAGCTTGATGAAAAAATGATGAGAGGATCACCAAGGTATCACGTGCTTTTAGCGGTATAAGCTGAACTTCTTGGTCAATTCTCGAAGAGTTTCAGTCTCGCCGAACAAACAAATGCCCAAATATTCTAGCTCCGCTTCTAATGTGTTTTTGGTGGTTTGCTGTTGAACTTCAGAGCCACCTTCTACCATGGTGTGAGTAAAATCGGAGAAGAGGATGCCTTTATCGAGTGCTTCTTGGCGAAGCTTTCTGATTTTGTTGGAGTTGTCCGCTCTCAAGACGATAAACGGATAGTGGGAGATATTGGGATGAACATTGCCGTCGAGGTCGCGATAGTCGGTGTAGACTGCGTCTCCATCAGAAAGTTGATTGGCAAGGCTTACACTCAAGTGTCCTAATACGTTAACGGCACGTCCCACCTCGACTTTTTTACTGATTACGGCAACAAATCGTTTTTGGTTTTCGTCGGGAAGTTGATTCATGGAAGACCTCGTTTCTCTAATAATCTGGTTATTGTTTAACTGTCTCCATTGTATTTCCTCGCACGCGCAATTTTGTTTCTAACATTGTTGTCGGAAAGCCAAGTTTGCAATAAACGAATGATTTAATCGTTTTTCATGCAATAAGATTCCCCAGAGTTTGTAAATAGAAAAGGCACCAAACGGAAGGTCGGTGCCTAAGTAAATGATGAACTAAATTTTATTGTTTGTTTAGCTCTGCCGCGGTATCAACAAAGATGCCTTGGATGTCTTTCGCTTCACGCTCTGTTTGACCACCGTGTTTTAGGAACGCATCGATGATCGCTGCGGTTTTCTGCTCTTTTGCGCGCTCTAAGAAGTAACGCAACTCTAGCTCTGCACCTGCGTCTTCATCTTTGATAGAGGTTGCGATGATCTCTTTGTACATTACGATGTCACGCACTTCTAATTGGCTAATCACGCCCAATGTTGCCGCCCCAGCGTTTTTAGAAAAACATGGTGAGGTGAACAGTTTGGAGAAATTAGAATCTTTACCCGCCACTATTTACGCCGCCCCAGGTTTGTTATTCGATAAATTCGGCTATCAAGATGCTCAAGGTAAACAACAGCATTTTCAGCTTAATGTCGCTTATAAAGTGAATGATGTGGAAATGTTGGCAAGAAGCGCAGCTGGAGGAAATACGCTTGCTGTGGTGACTGCACAAATGGTTCAAGACGAAATCAAACAAGGCAAGTTGGTGCCGATCATGACGCACTTGAACATTGATGATTTCGGTACTTTTTATGCCGTGTATCCGCACCGAGATGCACCGATCAAAACCAAGCTGTTTATCGACACACTCAAATCCATTGTGGGAGAAGAGACGCCCATTTGGGAGAAGAACATCCCAAACTTCGACAAGATGTATGGGCGAGGGAAGTAGAGCTATTAAGCGACTAGGCTTCATCATATTAATCTAGACAAAAGAGGCTCGACGGAGCCTCTTTTACGTTGATTTTAAATGCGAGTTTGAATCTAAATTAAAATGCGCTCAACTTGCTCAATAATAAACGCTTCTTCTAGTGCTTTACCTAACATCAACTGGTGGTTTAGTAGTCCAAGCATTAGGGTATAAAGTGATTCTTTGTGTTGTGCTGAAACGTAGTTTTCCAGCATCGTCATGTACTTTTGATTCGCTAGTAACATGCATGGATCGGTAGCTACGTTTTCTTGCCCAATCACATCAATATAATCAGACACTAACTTCATCTCTTGGAAGAAACGCGGTGCCATCTGTTGGAAAATTAATACAAAGTTCTCTGCTTGTTGTTCAGGGCTAGCGCTTGTTGCGCTCGGTCTTCCTGCCAATATTTCTGCATCGAAGTTAACCATTGCCTCGGTAGCGGCTTTGAACAGCTCATCTTTACTTTTGTAGTAGTGATAGACCGCACTTTTACTCATGCCAAGCTGTTCACAAAGCTGTCTCATCCCAAGATTTTTGTAGCCAAATTCAAGAAATATACCTGTTGCTTTTAGCGCTATTTCTTCTCGTTTTTTATCGTGATCGACGATTTTAGGCATATTTTTCTCTTTTCGATGGTTAGCGTAATCACGGCAGTATATCACAAGATTCTTTTTTTAGACCAAGTGGGCAAGAAAGATCTTTACCTTGTGTTTGAATCGTACTAACTTAAAAAGACCAATTGGTCCAAATAAAGACTAAGGGACTCTTTGTCTTGTTCCTCTACCAAGAATAGGAAACATCGATATGAAAACGCAGCCTCGAATTTTAATTGTCGGTTCAACGGGTTATTTAGGATCGAATATTGTTGAATTTCTCATGGCGCAGCACGCCGAGTTTAAAGCGTTGGCGAGAAACAAAACCAAGCTCCTTGCGATGGGCTTACAAGAGTCGCAGGCAGTAGAAGCTCAGGTGACTCACCCCGATGAGCTAAAAGGAGTTTGCGAGGGTGTGGACGTTGTTATCTCATGCTTGGGCATTACTCGTCAGCAAGATGGATTAGGTTATTTGGATGTCGACTACCAAGCAAACTTGAACTTACTCGAAGAAGCAGAGCGAGCAGGTGTTGGTAAATTCATTTACATCTCTGCGTTCAATGCTCAGAAATATCCTCAAGTTCGTCTGCTAGAGGCGAAAGAGCGCTTTGCGGGTCGGCTTCTGCAATCAACAAAATTAACCCCTTGTGTGATTCGTCCGAATGGTTTTTTCTCTGATATTACCGAGGTGTACAACATGGCGAAATCGGGTCGAGTGTTTACTTTTGGCGATGGTGAAAACTTGCTTAACCCCATTCACGGAAAAGATTTGGCGAGATTTTGTGTTGAGGCTATCGATAGCACTGAAACGGAGATTAACGTAGGCGGACCGAATGTGTTTTCAGTGAACCAAATTGCTCATCTTGCATTCAAATCTCAGAATAAGCCGGAGAAAAATACGCATTTGCCGGATTTGTTGCGCAGAGCTGCACTCGAAATAGTAAGCCACCTACCAGAGAAGTGGGGCGGTCCTGCTGAGTTCTTCCTGACCATGTTAGGCGGTGACAATATCGCTCCGACTTATGGGCATCATCGACTGGAAGACTACTTTCGCAAGCTCTCTGAAGAAGACAACAGCTGAATCAATTCATCGATTTAAACAGGACTCCACCCAAGTACTCAACCATGACTTTGGTCAGAAAGGGGGAGGTCATGTGCTTCATTGTCGATAAAGTAAACAATATCTGAATCGTTAGCAGGGAGCACTTCATGAACCAACGCCAATTACAGCAGCAAGTATTTGACTTAAGTGATCAAAACTTAATTGTCGGCAATGTGGATCAATGTCCATTGCCACCAGAAATCTTGGCGTTTACGACAGCGAACTCAGAGTATGTTGTCGAAACGTTTGAAAGTGGTTTGACGGCGCAGGTATTTCATATTCGTGTCGGCGGACGAGACTATACGCTCAAGAAAAAACGCCCACAGGCGAAAGTGCAAAACCCTGATGGTCAGTACTCCTTTCTGAATGAAGTTCAACGCCGTCTTGATTTTCAAACTCAAAAAGACAATCCGAATTTAACTGAGGATTTTAAACATATTGTTGAGACTGTTTATGCTGATTATCGTTTAGGGATCATTGTTTCAGATTGGATTGAAGGTTCGCCAATTCAAGCCCTAACTGAGGACTTACTAAGGCAGTTATTCTCGACTCTATTTGTCTGTGAGCGAAGTGGATTGTTTGAGTGGGATTTGTGTTCAGGGAACTTGCTGGTGGATAAACAAGGTCAGCTAAAGTTGTTCGATTTTGGTTATATGTATCGGTTTGACCCGTTAAGAGAGTTCAACAGCAATGGTATGCATGACCCTATGTTTGATGCTTGTGAGCGGTTTGAAACGCGCTTCTTCTCTGGTTGGTTATTGGAGCAAAATTATTCCCGAAAAGAGGCAGTGCAGCTATTCAAAAACGTGAAACAACAAGGCGTTAAGATGCTTGAATATAAGCGGGACTGGTTAGTTCAAAACTATGCCGTGCCAGAAATCGTAGAGCGAGTGCAAACGTCGATGGAAAAGATACAAACAGCGCTAAAATCTGATGCTGAGTTGGAACATCTTTTTACGCTTGAGATGTTTCGTTCGCATGTGCTCGATATTGAAGATGATTTGGATGGTAAGAGTTGCACGCCAAACACAATTAAACGTGTGCAGTTTGTTTTAGATATGCTGCAGCAACATTATGATTTGTTGGTTGAAGGAGGTGCGTTGTTTTATCAAAATGCCGCTAAGAGTAAAGCCGAACTGATTCAAACCTACCAAGAGAAACACGAATTGGTGCTGCAGTACCAACTTTAGTTTTCGGCGTCGAGAAAACAAAAAAAGCACACGAGAGGTGTGCTTTTCCATGCAATTGTCTAGGCAGGTGCTACGTGGCATTACTTCGCTTGTTGCATCTCAATCAAGCCACCTGCGTTATGAAGGTTGGTAAATCCTTGCGATTGTAGGTACTGATACGCTTGCCCTGAGCGATTACCACTGCGGCAGTAGAGCACGATTTGCGTATCTTTATCGACATTAGCAAAGTGTTTATCCAACTCAGAAAGCGGAAAGTTAATCGCATTGTCCAAGTGACCATCGGCAAACTCTTGTGGTGTGCGCACATCGACAACCATTGCGCCTTGCTCAATCCATTGCCAACCCTGCTCTGCACGTTCAGAAGCCAATACCGATGGCGCGGTGAAAGCTAAGCTTAAACAAGTGAATACAATCGGTAGTAGTTTTTTCATTGAGTTCCTTTCCTCAAGGTCAATTACCCTCAACAGTCTTGACGAGGATTATACGTGTGATTATCAAACTTCGATGTGGCATTGGTCGAAATGTCGTAATTCAGTGTGTTATGACTTTAACCCTAGCATGGCACCAAACACCAATAATCCAGCGCCACAAGCTTGGTTCAACCTGTGTTTCACGTGCAGTAATAAACTCTGTAATCGAGGTGAGGTAAATAAGATGGCAACCATAGAAAACCAAATCCCGTGCAGCGCAATCATGTAGACTCCGTAGCCTAAAGCTAAGTGCTGCGATGCTGCATTCGGGTCGATGACTTGGCTAAAGATACTTAAGAAAAACAACATGGTTTTTGGGTTAAGTACGTTGCACAAAAAGCCTTGGAAAAAGAACTGCCAAATGGAGATGCTTTCTTGTGTTTCCCCCTCTATCTTCTGCTGAGAATCAGCCCCAAAAATCCCTTTCAATCCGAGATAGATCAGATAAGCCGCACCTAAGTAGCGAATCAAGCTGAACAACCATTCGTTCTGTGAAATTAAGTAACTGATGCCAAGCAATGAATAGGTAATGTGCACCGAAATCGCAAGACTGATGCCCACGGCGCTCCAAATTCCGGCTTGTCTGCCCCTGTTGAGGCTGTTTCTAAGAACCAAGACCAAATCGGCTCCGGGACTGATAACGATGAGTATGCCTAATAAGGCAAGGCTGAAAAGCTCCATGGTGTTTCCTGTTTCTTTGTTGTTATGAATGAGGCAATTGTAGGTCGAGAGTTCGGAGACTATAATCGAAACAAATTCCGCTAAGTGTGAGAAAAAGTCACAGATGAGGCATCTTAAATCCTTCCATGTTTTCCATGTCGCAGCATCGTCTGCGAGTTTTAGTGAGGCAGCAAATAAGCTCAGTATTACGCATGGCGCAGTGAGTAAGCAGATCAAAGTGTTGGAGACCTATCTGGCTCAGCCTCTGTTCTACAAACAGGGGCGCAATATGCTGCTCACTAAAGAGGGTGAGATGCTGAAAAGCTATACCGAGCAAGCATTCCAAGCGTTGGAAACTGGCATGAACAAGCTGGTGCAGGAGAAGCACCAATACCTTGAAGTCTCTTGTGAGCCAACGTTAACCATGCGTTGGTTGATGCCAAGGCTTTCCGCGTTTAATGATGGTTGTGACGCAGACGTTCGGCTTTCGACTGCGGGAGGACCTGTAACGCTCGGCTCGAAAGGGCTTGCTATGGCAATTCGTCGAGATGACTTTGAGCCTTTGTATCACTACCCCAAAACCAAGCTGGTGGAAGAGTGGGTGGGTCCCGTGTTTTCACCTGAATACTGGCAGCAAGTGAAAAGTGATTTGAACTCCGTGAAGCTATTACACAGCCAAACCAGACCCGAAGCTTGGCAAGAATGGATGCAGCGCTCTGGTGATGCGTCGATGAATAGCAAAGCAGAACAGTCTTTCGCACATTTCTATTTCTGCATTCAAGCTGCGGTGGATGGCTTAGGCGCGGCGATGGGCTCTTATCCTCTGGTGATGGACGATCTCAAACGCGGTAACCTTGTCGCGCCATTTGGTTTTGTGCCGTCAGGGCATGACTATGTCTTATTGACTCAAGACAAAGCACGTTCTGAACTGGAACAAAAATTTGTCCATTGGCTGCAAAACCAAATGGCGGAGTGTGTGCCTTGCACCTAAGAAACAGAGAGAGACCCTAGTCAGGGCGCGCTGAGTTACCTAGAGTGGTTGAATACGTGCTACATAATGGAAATTTAGGAAATGGAAAACCTCAATATTGTTGAAATTAAATCTTTTGTTCCGGCGAAAGATTATGAGCTATCAAAGCGTTTTTATCAGGCGTTGGGTTTTGAGATGCCTTCGGATTTTGGTGGTGTGGCGTACTTCTTCAAGGGCAGTTGCTCATTCTTGCTGCAAGATTTTTATGAGCCGAAACATTGCAATAATTTCATGATGCATTTGTTGGTGGAAGATGTTGCCAGCTGGCATGAACATGTTTCGAATGTCGATCTGGCGTCATTCGGAGCCAAGATGACAGAACTGGTTGATCAACCTTGGAAGATGCGAGAGTTCTGTTTGCACGATCCTAGTGGCGTGTTGTGGCGTATTGGTCAGAACATCGATTGATTTGTTTATGAAAAAAGGTCAGCGCTTGCGAACTGACCTTTGAAGAGGGAAGAGTGATAGAGGTTTATTGAGGCGCTTTCATCGCTTCTGATTGATCGCCCGTCATCACGAAGTGCAACTCACCACCCGGTTTGAACTCGGAATGGTCGAAGAAGAAACCGTTATCCAAAGCTTTGCCATTGATGGTGACAGACTTGATGTACATGTTGTCATCGGCGTTGTTCTCTGTGGTGATGGTGAACGTGCCGCCTTTCACCGGAATCACCGCTTTGTCGAATAGCGGACGACCCACAGTGTAAATAGGTTCTGCTGCGTTCACTTGGTAGAAGCCTAATGCAGACATCACATACCAAGCGGACATGGCGCCCACGTCTTCGTTACCAACTACGCCTTCTGGGGCAGCGAAATACATGTCATCAAGAATGTGGTCGACGACTTGTTGCGTCTTCCATGGCTCTGCGGTCCAGTTGAATAGGTAAGGAATGTGGTGTGAAGGCTCGTTACCAAACGCAACTTGACCAATCAAACCAGACATATCCGGTGTTTCAGTGCCTTGGCTTTCTGCGGTGAAGGTTGCTTCTAGGTTTTTCTGGAACTCAGCATCGCCACCCATGATGGTCTTCAAGCCCGCGATGTCATGCGGTACAAACCAAGTCCACTGCCACGCGTTACCTTCGGTGTAGTTGCCTGTCTCGTGTTCTGTGCCGTATGGGTCGAATGGCGTCATGAAGGTTTCATCAATCATCACTGGGCGCATAAAGCCCGTCACGCCATGTTCTGCGTATTCAGTTGGGTTGTAATCGAAGTATTTTTTGTAGCCTTTTGAGCGTTCAAGGTATTGCTCTTCCGCTTGAGTATCACCGGCCGCTTTGGCGATTTGTGCGATAGCCCAATCGTAGAATGCGTTTTCCAGACCGTAAGAAACAGACTCAACCGTGTAGTCTTCAAATACTGGTTCACCATCGACACGCTGGATAGCAGGCGTGAAGCCGTTTTTCTCAATGTAGTCGATGTGCTTGGTTAAAGTGCGATCCAATACGCCCTGATCCCAATCTGCTTGCAGTACCGGGTAGTTGCCGTAAGTCGAAGAGTCGATCGCGGCTTTCAGCGCCAGCTCTTTCTCTTGTTGAGTAAACTCTTCTGGGAACTTGGTCATTGCATCCGCAATCACTGCTACCGCTGGGTAGCCAACCATGGTGCCTGTTTCGTCACCTAAGTGCTCCCATTTCGGCAGCAAGCCGCTTTCAGTGTACTTCTGAACTAGGTTCTTCGCGTATTGCACCGCGCGAGTTGGCTCTGTGATGGTTTTTAGTGGGTGTAATGCACGTTGGGTATCCCATAGAGAGTAAACCGAGAAGTTTGGCTGTTCTTCCGTTGCTTGACCGTAAGCGATGGAGTATTCCCCTTCACCTTCACGAATCGAGCCTTTGCCCATGCCACGGAATCGACCATCCACGTCTTGATGCACCATCGGCGCAATCTTGGTGTGGTAAAGCGCAGTGTAGAAGATCTCTTTCTGATCTTCCGTGCCCCCTTCAATTGAGAAGTTGAGTGCTTTTGCCCATTTCTCACGTGCGTTGTTGCGCGCAGTATCGAAAGAGACATTCGCTTCGGCATCGTAGTTGTTTTCTGCGCCTTGTGGGTCAACCGCAGATAACGCCACTTGAGCATTCAACTCTTGTGAGCCTTCATCTTCAAATTCGATGTAGGCAGTGACGTCCGCTTTGACACGCTTAACTGGATTACCTTGGTCATCGTAAATCAATTCAGAAACGTGCTCTGCCGTTAGGCCGTCAACAGGCTTACCATTAGCAAGGATGTAGACGTCTTTGATCTTCTTATCGAAAGTCGCATAGAAGAAGATTTTTTGGTTTTTAGCCCAACCAGAGAAGTGCGCTGCGTCGCGCTCGCCCGTGATAGTATGACCGTCTTCGCTCACCGTCAGTTTGTTGCGCAGAGAGGTCGAACCCCAGTCACTGTTAAGGATGGAGTTGAGGTCTATCTTCAGACGTTGTGGTTGACCTTGTGGGTAGGTGTAGCGGTGGAAGCCGACACGTTCAGAAGCTGTAAGCTCAGCTTTGATACCGTTCTCAGCAATCTTCACCGAGTAGTAACCCGCTTCTGCCACTTCTGAGGTTTTGTCCATTTTGACTGAAATCGCTTCGCGGTAGTCGTCGCTGTCTTCGATGTATTTAGCTTTATCTTCGGTAAACGGCAGGAACAAAATGTCACCTAAACCGCCCATCCCCGTGCCAGATAGGTGAGTGTGGGAGAAGCCAAATAAGGTCTTTTTATCGAAGTGGTAACCTGATGAAGAGTGCCAGCCGATCAGCTCGGTATCTGGAGAAAGTTGCACCATGCCTTCTGGCACAACAGGACCCGGGAAGGTGTGTCCGTTAAAGCCTGTTCCAATGAATGGATCGACGTATTTTAGGTTGGAAGTATCGACGCTTGGTGAGGTGTTATCGTCGTCATCGTTGCAGCCAGCCAAACCAATAACACTTGCAATCACAGCGGTGGCGATAGCGGTTTTCGTAAAGTTCATAATCTTGATTCCTTAGGCAGGAAGCGCGTCACTTCCTGCCACTGAGTTAATCTATCTGCTTATTCTTTAAACACGAATTACATAAAACGTTACTGAGCTTGAAGCGCTTCTTGCTTGTCACCCGTCATGACGAAGTGAAGCTCGCCACCCGCTTTGATTTCGCTGTGTTTGAAGGTGAAGTTGGCATCCAGCGGTTTGCCGTTGATGGTTACGGACTTCACGTACTTGTTGTGTGGGCTGTTGTTGTCTGCGATGACTGTGAATTCGCCGCCTTCCACTGGAATGGTGATTTCATCAAACATAGGGCGACCGATGGTGTAGACCGGATCCGCAGGCGTCACTTGGTAGAAGCCCATTGCCGACATCAAGTACCAAGAGCTCATCTGACCCACGTCTTCGTTACCAATCAAGCCAGTTGGCTCGCTGGTGTACATCTCTGACATGATGCGGTCTAGGTACTCTTGCGCTTTCCATGGCTCATCCGTTAGCGCGTATAGGTAAGGAATGTGGTGCGATGGCTCGTTACCGTGCATGTACTGACCGATGTAACCCGTCAGATCTGGCAGCTCTTCACCTGTGTTTGAAGAACGCGCATTGAATAGCTCGTCCAAGTCTTCACGGAAGGCTTTCTCTGGCGTGGTGTCTTTGCCTTGTGCCAAGTCTGCTTGGTAGATTTCTTGTTTCAGACGGTTGAAATCGTGCATTGGTTGGAACTTCCATTGCCACGCGTTCCCTTCGGTGTAGGCAAACTCGTCCACGTAGTAAGGGTCGAATGGTAGCAGCGGGCATTTCTCTTTCATCACGCCTGAGCCTTCAGGCCATTCAACCATTTCACACTCATCCAAACGATCTTCATCAATCGGTTGGTTGAACTCCAAAGGCGGTTTGTTTGGTGATGAGCTTAGCGGGTGGTTTTTCGGACGTAAGAAGCCTGTCTCTGCATCCCAATGGTTAAGCCAGTTGTCGGCACGAGTCATAAACTCTTCTTGCAGTTTTACATCGCCAGCCATGCGCGCGATTTCTGCCATTGTCCAGTCGCCATAAGCAAACTCAAGCGTGTAAGAGGCGCTGTTCCAGTAGCCGTGATGAACAAAGCCGTTTTCTTCGTACACCTTCACTTGCACAACGTTTGCTGCGCCGATGTTGTTGTCTTCCGTCCAATCTGGGAATTCAGATGCCTCGTGGTAACGCACCGTAAACTCTGCCGCTTCTTTGGCCAGTTGTGGGTCGATGTCTAAGCCTTTTGCCATCGCGTCAGCAATGATAGAAACCGCAGGGAAGCCGATCATAGTGCCAGTGTAATGGCTGTGCAGTTCCCATTTCGGCAGAATGCCACCGTCCTCGTATTTACGAATCAGGTCGTTGGCAAACTCTTCGGCACGTTCTGGGTCGATGATCGTTTTCAGTGGGTGCGCAGCGCGGAAGGTATCCCACATGGAGTACACAGAGTAGTTTGGTGTGTCGCCCGCGTCTTTTTGAATGCGAGTACGCATCGCAGGGTATTGACCGTCGACATCTTGGAAAATCATTGGCGCGATAGAAGCGTGGTAAAGCGCGGTGTAGAAGATCTCTTTCTGATCTTCCGTGCCACCAGATACCATCATGCGGCTAAGCTCTTGGTGCCATGCGTCGTTGGCTTGAGCGCGCGCAGTATCAAATGACACGTCTTTCGCTTCTGCTTCTAGGTTTTTCTCCGCACCTTCTGTGCCTGTTGGTGACAAGCCTACTTGGATTTCTAGCGGTGTTGATGATGGTGCGAATTCTAAATAAGCGATGGTTTTCACTGCGTCGATGTTGTCGTTGTTTACATCGATTTCCGTTTCTGCGCCGTCAACTAGAGCAATGGCTTTGACAATAGGCTGGTTGAAGGTGGCGTAGAAGTAGACGTGTTGGTTGTTCGCCCAACCGTTCGAGCTACGTAAACCGCGAATGGTGTAAGCGTCGATGAACTCTAAATCACCCTTCATGGTGCGGTTGTTGAAGTGACCTTTGTTGAGAGTGTGGTCTAAATCGAACTTGATGTGTGGCGTGGTGCCTTCTTTGAAGGTGTAGCGGTGGAAGCCAACACGTTGCGTGGCAGTTAGCTCCGCTTTGATTTCGCCTTTGTTCAGTTCAACCGCGTAGTAACCCGCTTCTGCGGTTTCGTTGTCTTTATCGAAGGTGTTGAAAACGGCGTTTTCTTTCTTGGTGAAAGGCAGAACTAAGATATCACCAAGGTCGGTAATGCCTGTGCCAGAAAGGTGAGTGTGGGAGAAGCCATACACTGGGATTTCAGTCAGCTTGCCGTGGTCGAAGTAACCGGCGGCAGAGCCCCAGCCTTCCATTTCGGTATCAGGAGAAAGTTGTACCAAACCGTAAGGCACAACCGCCCCAGGGAAGGTGTGACCATCTGCGCCTGTACCAATCAATGGATTGACGTATTGAGTTAGTGTGGTGTCGAGGGATGGAGTACCAGACTTGCTGTTGTCGTCATCACTGTTACAACCAGCAAGACCAAACATGGCAGCGAGAATAGCGGTAGAGATAAGGGTTCTTTTTAGTTTCATTTTTATGGTTCCACAGAAGTGAAGGTTCTACAGAAAATAAGGGGCGAGGGTGTACCCCTTTATCCCCGCCCCACTTGACGTTGCAACGATGTCGCCTAGTTACAACGCCAAGTAGTTTGGGGATGTTATTTGGATGGGTATCAGTTACTGCGCTTTCATCGCTTCAGATTTGTCTGAAGTCATGACGAAATGCAGCTCACCACCGTCTTTCAAATCGCTGTGCGCGAAGCTGAAGTTGTCACTCAATTGTTTGCCGTTGATGGTCACCGACTTCACGTAGATGCTCTCTTGGCTGTTGTTTTCTGAGGTGATGGTGAATTTACCGTCCGCGACTGGAATCACGGCTTTGTCGAACAGAGGACGACCGATGGTGTAACTTGCTTCGCCCGGCGTGACTTGGTAGAAGCCCAATGCAGACATCACATACCACGCCGACATCTGACCGACGTCTTCGTTGCCAATTAGACCTTCATGCGTTGGGTGGTAGAACTCGTTCATCGCTTGGTCGACGATTTCTTGTGTCTTCCAAGGTTCCGCCGTCCAGTTGTATAGGTAAGGCACGTGGTGATCAGGCTCGTTACCCATCACGAACTGACCGATGTAGCCAGACATGTCGTGTGATTGGCTCGTATCGGCGTTGGAGTCCGCATTAAACAGCGCATTCAGGTTAGCGAGGAATGCCGCTTTGCCTTGTTCGGTTACGTCTTCAGGAAGAGAGAAGTCAGTGCGGTCGATGTGCTCGCCACCCATCACGTTAGCCAGACCGTTCAAGTTGTGCGGTGCAAACCATGTCCATTGCCATGTATTGCCTTCGGTGAAGTCTTCGCCTCGGTGCTCGGCGCGGTAAGGCCAGAACACGTCGCTTTCGTTGAGTGCTTTGCGGTCTTTACACGCGTTGTAGTCCATACCGTCTGGGATAGACAGCGCCATGTTCTCGTCTAAACATTCGGCTTTCAGGTTGTTTGCCCAAACCTTGCTGCCGCTGTTCATGTAAGCCGGACGCATAAAGCCCGTCGCACCCAATGCGTTGCCTTTGGTGTCTTGCAGTTTGCCGTATTGCTCTGGGTTGTAATCGAAGTAGTTCTTGAACGATTCTGAGCGTGCCATGTAACGGTCGTACTGCTGGTCGTTGCCCGCAAGTTTAGCGATCTGAGCGATACACCAGTCGTAGTAAGCATTCTCAAGACCGTAAGACACCGACTCGTTCACGAGCTCGTCGTATTTATCGACTTTTAAGCCTTCCACGTAACCCGGTTTGTCGCCAGAATCCGGAGCCCATTTGGTATTGGCTGGAATAAAGCCGACGTCTTCTTGGTAGTCGTTATGACGAGTCATGACCGTGAAGCGTTTGTCACCGTTCCAAGCATCTTGGTAAGGCACCCAGCTTTCGGTTTTATCAAGGTTGAAGTTGACCGTCTCATCAGCGGCTTTCAACGCCAAATCAAACTCAGCGGCAGTAAAGGCTTCTGGGTGTTTGACCATGATATCGGCGATAACCGAGACCGCAGGATGACCGACCATTTCACCGGTGTAATCCGAGTGCAGTTCCCATTTTGGTAGTACGCCGCCCGTTTGGTATTTGTTCAATAGATCGCGTGCGTGTTCAATCGCGCGGTCTTTGTCGATGATGGTTTTCAGTGGGTGTGCGGCGCGGAACGTATCCCACATTGAGTATACTGAGTAGTTCACTAAGCCATCTTCTGCTTGGTGCACTTTGCCATCCATGCCACGGTATTTGCCATCCACATCTTGGTATAGGAATGGAGCAACAAACGTACGGTAGAGCGAGGTGTAGAACATGGTCTTGTCGGCTTTGTTGCCGCCTTCCAGTTCAAACTCGCCAAGGATGTTTTCCCAAGCCACGCGGTTTTGTTGTACGACGTTGTCGAAATCCCAACCGTTGGTGTCTGCTTCTAGGTTTTTCAGTGCGCCGTCAACGCCAGTGCCAGAAATCGCTACCTTGACTACCAATGGCTCATCGCTCTTACCAAAGTTCAAATGAGTCAGGACATCGTTTGCGCGTTTCGCCAAACGTTCTGGGTCAGGTTCTGGTTCGCCCGGCATTGGTTTGTGCTCCGCGTAACCACGGTAATCTTCCAAGCCAACTTCGGTAGCGTCAGTTGGAGTCAGTTTGCTCTCAGAAGCCAGCTTGGTGTACAGGTTCTCTTCAATGATTGGATCAGAGAATTCTGCCGCGAAGAACACGGTTTGCCATTGACCCCATTCGTTTGAGGTACGCGCGCCTACGACTGTGGTGTCGTTAACGCGCTTGTAGTAGATGCTGCGAGAATGGTTGCCGTATTGTTCTAACAGTTCGTGTTGCAGGTCGATACGTACTTTGCGGTCTTCACCCGGTTTGAAGGTGTAACGTTGGAACGCCACGCGGTCGGTTGCCGACAGTTCAGCTTTTACGCCAGTTTCTACAAGGTCAACCGAGTAGTAACCAACCTCTGCCACTTCCGAGTTTTTATCCATGGTCACGGCGTCGGTATTAAAACCTGTGTATGGCAAGAAGGCGAAGTCGTTTAAGTCGCCTTTACCTGCGCCAGAAATGTGGGTCATTGAGAAGCCAGAAAGCAGGCTGTGCACAGGATCGTATTCAACAGGTGAGCCTTTACCATTCCAACCGTTTGGATCGAAGTTATCTGGTGAAGGTTGAATCATACCTTCTGGCATAACTGGAGATGGGTTAACGTTGCCAAGACCTTTAGTGCCGATCAAGGTATCAACGAATTCCAAAGTAGGGGTAGAGATAACTGGAGTTTCTGGATCAGAGTCGCTGCCACAACCAGCAAGACCAAGCATGGCGGTTAACACTGCGGTAGAAAGTAGGGTTCTTTTTAGTTTCATTGTTTTTATTCCACGAGAAAAGGGGGACACAAGGTCCCCTCAAAATCATTATTCGCCTAGGTTGGCTTGCATTGCTTCAGACTTGTCAGCCGTCATCACGAAGTGCAGTTCGCCGCCTGCTTTGAATTCACTGTGCTGGAAGGTGTTGTACACATCCAGAGGCTTACCGTTGATGGTTACTTCTTTGATGTACATGTTGTCTGGACCGTTGTTTTCAGCCGTTACCGTGAACGTGCCAGAACCAATGTCTACCGTCGCTTTGTCGAAGATTGGACGACCGATGCTGTAGGTTGGATCGGTTGGCGAGATTTGGTAGAAGCCCAGTGCTGACATCAAGTACCACGCCGACATTTGACCTACGTCTTCGTTACCGATGATGCCGTCTGGCGTCGGTTTGTAGAACTGGTCGTAAACTTGGTCTAGGTATTCCTGCGCCTTGTAAGACTCTTCAGTACGGTTGTACAAGTAGATAACGTGGTGCGAAGGCTCGTTACCGTGAATGTACTGACCGATGTAGCCTGTCATGTCTTGGTGTGCTTCGCCGCCATTTGGATCGGCGGTAAATAGGTTGTTCAGCTTGTCGTTCAGACCTTGCGTGCCGCCCATGATTTCAGTCAGCTTGTCTAAGTCTTGCATGAACGCCCATTGCCACTGCCACGCGTTGCCTTCTGTGTAGTAGAACGCGTCAGACTTGTAAGGGTCGAAGTCAGTTGAAGCGTATTTCAGTGCACATGGGTCACCTTCTTTCAGTTCTGTCGGTACAAAGAAGCCCGTGCCGTCTGTGTTACCTGCTTCTGCATCCCAGTGTTTCAAAGAGTTGTAAGAACGAGCTTTGAACTCTTCATACGCGTCCATATCGCCAGCAGCTTTTGCCATTTCTGCGATCGTCCAATCGTAGAATGAGAATTCCAACGAGTACGACACTGAGTTCCAGTTCGGGTAACGAACACACTGTTCTTTCTCGTGGTAGTTCAACTGACCTGCCATGAGTGAGCTTAGGATGTCGTCATGAATCTGTGGGTATTCATGCGGCGTGTAACGTGCTGATTTCACTGATGCGGTGTAAGCTTGCTCTGCATCAATCAAGCCTTTGGTTACCGCATCGCCAAGAATCGCTGCCGATGGGTAGCCGATCATGGTGCCAGTTTCTGAGCCGTGACCTTCCCATTTCGGCAATAAACCAAACTCGTCGTTGGATTTACGAATCAAGTCTTTCACGTATAGCGTTGCTTGGTCTGGGTCGATGATGGTCCACATTGGATGAACCGCGCGGAACGTATCCCACGTTGAGTAAATCGAGTAGTTTGGTGTGTCGCCATCTTTCAGTGTGCGCACCGTGCCAAGCATATCCACGTATTGACCATCCACATCGTAAAACTCGATTGGTGCGATCATCATGTGGTACATGCCAGTGTAGAAGTTGGTTTTCTCTGCGTCAGTGCCGCCTTCTACTTTGATTTTTGCTAGCTTCTCAGCCCACGCGTATTCCGCGTCTTCTTTTACTTGTGCTAGGTCGAAACTTGGTGCTTCCGCCTCTAAGTTTTTCTGTGCACCTTGCCAGTTAACTGGAGAGATACCCACGCGGATTTCAATTGGCTCTTCGCCTGTGCCGAAGTTTAGGTAAGCCGTCAGATCATCGCCTGAGTAAACCGCACCATTACGCATTTCGCGCGTTGGTTCTAGATCTTGTTCGCCCAACAGTGCTTTGGCGATTGGTTGGTTGAATTTCGCGTAGAAGAAGATGTCCTGACCTTGGTGATCTTGCCCTTGGAACCAGCCTGTTGATGTTTTACGACCGCGAATGGTGTATTCGTCCACCACTTCTACTTTGTTCTTCAAAGACTTGCCGTTGTTGTTCATTAGGGTATGACCCAAATCGAACTTAACGTTGCGGTCTGCGCCATCAGCAAAGGTGTATTTGTGCAAACCAACGCGTTTGGTTGCGCTCAGTTCCACTTCGATTTGACCTTGGTTTAGCTTGGTTTTGTAGTAGCCTGCGCTTGCTTCTTCATTGGCTTTGTCGAAAGAGTTAAGTTGTGTGTTCGCCATGTCTGCGTATGGCAGAACCAAGATGTCGCCTAAGTCCGTTGCGCCTGTACCTGAAAGGTGAGTATGGGAGAAGCCGTACAGCGGAACGTCAGTGTTAACCACTTCGCCAGTTTCGTAGTTGGATGAATCCCAGTAGCCAGAAGCTGAGTGCCAAGGGTTAAGTCCTGATTCGTGGTCTGTGTTAGAGCCGATGAAAGTATCTGGAGACAGTTGAACCATACCTGCCGGTACCGTCGCGCCCGGGAATGTATGACCAGAAGCTGCTGTGCCGATCATTGGATCGACGTATTTCAACACCGCAAGATCAACAATTGGATCGCCTGGCAGTGAAGAGGAAGAATCGTTGTCGCTGTTACAGCCAGCCAAGCCACCCGTCAGACCAACCAGGATAGCCAAAGAGATAAGATTACGTTTAAACATGTGCATACCGTTTTGTCGTTATTCGTATATAAAAAAGTGTTTATAAGAGACTGCTTATAAAATTTTCTTGTAGGGATAGCCGGGAGATGCGCTCCCCCGGCTGAGTTGTCACTATTGGGATTAACGAGAACCTGCAGGCATCTCGTCTTCATGCAAGAACTCACCGATGCCTTGTGCTGGTGGAAGATCTTGCTCTAGAGAGCCCCAACGTTGATTTGGTTTGTCGCTCATCACGAACTCTAACTCACCGCCGTACATGATTTCGTCATGAGTCAGGTAAGTACGGTTGAAGTCTTTACCGTTGTAGCGAGCCGACTGAATGAAGATGTTTTCGCGGCTAACGTTCTTCGCGGTAACCGTGAACTTCTGGTTGTTGCCGACATCGATAGACGCGCTTTCAAACAGCGGAGTACCGATTTCGTAGATGCCAGAAGAAGCGTTCACTGGGTAGAAGCCAAGCGCACGGAACACAAACCACGCAGAGAGCGTACCGAAGTCGTCGTTACCACAAATGCCGTCAGCGGTGTTCTTGTAGCAAATGTTGGTTGCTGCGGCGATGGCTGCCTGACCTTTCCAAGGTTGACCTACGTAGTTGTACAAGTACGGTACGTGGATATCTGGTTCGTTACCTTGAACGTGCTGACCAACGTTACCTGTGTTGAACACTGGGAATTGGTTGTCGCCTGCGTTGCGGTCTGGGTAGGTTGACCAGTACTCATCCAAGCGCGCTGCGAACAAGTCACCGCGTTCTGCTTCAGGGTTTTGTGTCTTGTCGAAGCGTGTCATCAGGTCAATCAAGCCATGAATGTCGTGCTGAACACTGAACGAGTATTGCCAGCCATTCGATTCAGAGAATGCCCAGTTAAACATGTCTGGACGCCAGTCTTTACCAACCGCACGACCGGTGATTGGGTCTACCCAACCTGCATCGATAAACTCGCCATCATAGTCACGGGCTTTGAACCAACCTTGGTATTGCTTACCACCGAAGTCGAATTGCGCTTGCCAGTTTTTAGAACGGTTAGCGAACTCGGTGTAGCGTGGATCTTCTTCACCGAACACTTCTTTGATCGATTGTGCGATTGCCCAGTCGTTCATTGAGTATTCAAGCGAGTAAGATGCTGTCCAAGAGTCTTTAAATGGTGAGTGACCGCCGTAAGAATCTGGTGGTGTGTCGTGCAATTGCGCTGGCACGTAACCTTGTTCTTCGTACTCTTTGATCCATGCTACGCCTTGGCTTGTTGCGGCGCGCGCGTCTGTGATCATCGCTTCAACTAAACGTTCTTTAACGTCTTTGCGCTCTGCTTCTGTGAAGCCAAGATCGATCATGCGTTTTTCTAGTGAGCCTTTCGACAACACATCATGAATCACAGGCGTTGAGTGCATGCCCATCATCATGCCGGTTTCGTTGCCTTTGAATGTCCACTCAGGCAGACGACCTTTGCGCACGTTGCCTTTGTCATCCACCCATTCTTCTTCAGCGTAAGACAACATAGACAGCACCACGTCTGCTAAGCGGTCTGGCTCAAGAATCGAAGATAGCGGTTGAACTGCGCGGTAGGTATCCCACAAAGAGAAAGTGTCGTAACGCGTGAAGTCTGCTTTGCCATCTTTGTTGGCATCGGCAGTGCGGATCGATTCTTTCAGCGTATCGATCTTGTCGCCCCAAGGAGTGTTGCCATCTGGGTAAGCGTTACGACCTTGGTGAACTTGGCGGTAGCGACCATCTAAGTCAGAGTGAATGGTTTGACCTAGGTACGAGTGGTACATCGCGGTGTAGAACGTCTGTTTGTAATCTTCGTCGCCAGAGACTTGGATCTTGCCGAGTTCGTCTTCCCATTTCTTCGTTGCCGCTTCGCGTACTTGGTCGAAGTTCATGCCAGCAACTTCTGTCATGTTAAGAGAAGCACCTGATTTACCGTTCTCGCCGATCTCAACGTTTGATAGCGCCAGTTTGGCTTCAACCGTTAAGCCGTCTTTGGATGTGTCGAACTCTACGTAAGCGCGCGCGTATTGGTACTTGCCGCGTGTCTCGTTACCGATTTCAGTAATGCCTTCTGGCACGTCCATGTAACGACCTTGCTCTTTATCGTAGTAAGCAAAGCGAACGTTTTTGATTGGTTGGTCGAATTCCATCACGAAGAATTCTTTTTGGCTTGGTGCCCAACCATCAGAGAAACGGTGACCTTCTAGACGGTTATTGTCTTTGTCCCATTTCAAGTAAGAATCTGAGGTGTAGTCCCAGTTAATTTTGAAGCCAGTGTTCACGATGATTTCTGACTTCTCATCACGAGGGAAGGTGTAGCGGTGCACACCAACGCGATCCGACGCCGTCAATTCAGCTTTGATGTCGTAATCCAATAGATCGACTTTGTAGTAACCTGCTGTCGCTTGCTCGTCACGATGTTGGAAGCGAGACGCTTCTAGGTTTAGCGTTGCCGAACCTTCATCAATCATGTAATCCGAACGCGAGTTGATTGGCATGACGAGAATGTCGTTCAAGTCGCCAGCACCTGCTCCGGAAAGGTGGGTATGAGAGAAACCGGAAGTACGTGCGTCGTGGTAGTAGTAGCCTGAAATGTATTCCCAGCCGTTAGAACCGTTGTTTGGAGAAAGCTGCACCATGCCGTGTGGTGTGGTTGCACCAGGGTAGGTGTTGCCTAGGTTACCTGTGCCGATGAATGGGTTGACGTAGCGTGTTACGTCCATATCGGCGAAATCTACCGGAATGTGAACGCCCATGTCGATTTCAGGTGTTTCTGGGTTTGGCTTGTCATCACAGTCGCCATCGCCAACTGGAGGACATACTGGCTTGCCGCCGTCAGGAATATCCGGCAGTGCAGGGTTGGTGTCACCGCCTTCATAAATGTTGGTTGTGTCGTCGTTACAGCCAGTCAGACCGACTAGACCACTGAGAACTGCGCAAGCGAGTAGGGAAGGTTTGAATTTCATTTTTAAAGCCTTGTAAATTGTAGGGTTATATAATTAAAAAAATCAGGGGTATTACTAAAACTTAAAAACTTAAAAACTTGAAATAGAGCCCTTTGGGGGAAAGGGCTCTTAGGGGGAGGAGCTTAAGGTTTAAGCTTTCACAAGAGTCGCTGCGTTACGCATCGCTTCTTTCGTTGAACACTCAACAACGTTTGCTTTTGCAAAGCGGTGAGCGTCTTTTACTTGGATATCGTGAGCTAGAATAACCAGCTTCGCGTTTGCTACATCTAGGTCAGTGATGCGGTTCTGGATACCGTTTTGACCTTGAGTTTCTACTTTGATTTTCAGACCCGCTGCTGCACCTGCTTTCTCTAGTGCTTTCGCTGCCATGAATGTGTGTGCTACGCCAGATGGGCAACATGTTACTGCTACGATGTCGTACTCGCCTTCGCCTGCTGCTGGAGCCGCTTGAGCTTGTGCAGGTGCTGCTTCTGCGATTTCGTCTTCTGCTTCTTCTTCAGCAACTGGTTTCCAGAAGCCAACGATAACTGCTGTTGTTAGTGAGCCTAGTGCGATACCCACAACGTACATTGGGATGTTGCTTGATACAGGAGCTGTGATTAGACCGCCCCATGGTGCGTGTAGCAGTACGTCTGTTAGGAAGCCGAACACACAGCCAACGATACCACCAGCAACGATTGAAGGAAGAACGCGTACAGGGTCGTTTGCTGCGAATGGGATAGCACCTTCAGAGATACCGATAGAACCCATGATTGCTGCTGCTTTACCTGCTTCTTGCTCTTGCTTAGTGAATTTCTTCTTGAATAGGAATGTTGCTAGTGCCATACCTAGAGGAGGCGTACAGATTGCGATACCAACACCACCCATTAGCCATGGTTGAGTATCAACTTGAGTTTGAGCGAATAGCGTTGCTACTTTGTTGATTGGACCGCCCATATCGAATGCAGTCATACCACCAAGAATCGTACCTAGAACCACTTTAGAAGCGCCAGCCATAGAAGCTAGGAATTCGTTCATAGAAGCCATGAAGATCTTGATTGGCTCACCGATACCCCATAGAACGATACCTGCAGAGATAAGCGTACCTAGTAGAGGGTAGATGAAGTAAGCGCCCAACGCAGTCATGTTAGCAGAAAGAGGGATCTTCTTAAGTTGGAATACCACACCACCAGCGATGAAGCCCGCTACGATACAACCAAGGAAGCCGCCGCCCATGTCAGCCATGATGCCAGAAGAGATCATCGCTGGTGCTAGAGCTGGTTTGTCTGCAATTGAGTAACCGATGAAGCCACCAAGAATAATTGGGAACAGCACCAGACCTTTAATACCGATATTAGAAATATCAGCCAATAAACCGTCCGCAGGAACCGCACCTTTACCTGATGCCATTACCGCTAGCGCCAGTAGTACACCACCCGCAACGATAAATGGAAGCATGTGAGAAGTACCGAATAAAAGGTGACCTTTCATGGTACTTAGGATTTTTTTGAAATCGCTATTATTACTAGCTTGAGCTGTGATTGTACTCATAATTTCACGCCTTATGAATTAATTAAAATATTTAGTATTTGGTTTTCGTCTTTTGCGTTATGAATATCTTCAATAAACTCTTCGCTAAATTTACCGAATAATTCTTGAAGAACATAAATATGATGGTCGGCACCGTTATCTGGTGAGGCAATCATGAAGAATACGGTCGGTTTGACTCCCTCTTCGTCGCCATACTCGATGCCTTCGCGCTTTACGCCAACAGCGATTGCAGGCTCTGTAACCGCTTTGCTTTTTGCGTGTGGGTAAGCGATGCCGTCCATTGAAGTTACGCTTAATGCTTCACGCGCTTCGATGTCGGTTAAAAAAGCCTCTTTACTGCTGATTCGATTATTTTCGAATAGCATTTGCGCTAGCTCTTCAAAGACTTCTTTTTTATTATTTGCTTGAAGGTTGCCTTTAATTAAATTGACGTTTGTTAGTTCTGTAATCATTTTTTGACTCATTGGTACTGAAGTAATGAGGCAAATTTAATTAATGTTACGGTTTTCTGAAATAGTAAAAAAAATCCAATAACTATATTTTTGTATCACTGAGAGCTAAGTGTGATAGAAGTCATTAATATCAATGAGCTAGAAGGGAATTAGTATTGTGACTTATATTCCATTTATTTTGAAATTAATAATGAAGCTTGAAAATAAACGAGAAGGGAATCAAATATTAATTGAAAAAGCCGGAAGAACATGACTGTTGCTTCCGGCTGTTATGTCTATGGTAATACGTTGCTATACCGTAATTACTTGAACGCCAGCTTCTTCTAGTGCTTTAAGTGTTGTTTCATCGGCACCTTGATCCGTAATTAGGGTATCAAGTTGAGAGGCTGAAGCCAGAAGCTTTCCGCCGTGTTTGCCTATCTTGCTACTATCGACTAATGCTACTAGACGATCACCGTATTCCAATAGTTTCTTCTCAGCCATGTAAACCAAGAGATCAGAAGTGTACACGCCAGCTTTCGAAACACCGGTACCTGTGAAGAAAACGTAACGACTTGAATAGTCGTCAGTATTTTCAGCATCTGGTGAGATGGTAATATGACGCTCTGGTAGATACTGCCCACCTAGAATGATCAAACTAGAATGTTTCTTCTGAATGAGTTGGTAAGCAAGTGGCATAAAGTTGGTCACCACTTGAATGTTGCTGCCAGCTAAATAGTCACCCAACAATAACGTTGTGTTACTGCCACTTACCACCACACTATCACCTTCATCACACATTTCAGCGGCGGCTTGGGCAATCCGAGATTTAGCTGCAAAATTCTCAATGTCTTTTTCTGAAGGAATGAAATGAGAAGCAACATGAGATTGTGTGGCTACTTGTTCTGATTTAATCACTTCCGCACCATTGCGGATCTTAGTGAGTTTCCCGTCTTCTGCGAGTTTTGTTATGTCGCGTCGGGCTGTTGATAGAGAAATATCAAGCATCTCAACGTAGTCGCTCGTGCTGATATACGTGTGATTTCCTAGATACTCCAAAAGCCTTCTATGACGCTGAGCTTCATTCATAGTTAAGTCCTTGATTTTTGTTTTGACCAATTTTGACCGAATTTGACGTTTTGAGCAAATAAAAAATCAAAATGACGTTTTTTGAATTGTTTGTGACCGATTTTTGTGATCTTTAGCCTGTTTTGAATCATTTTAAGTCAAAAATGACTTTACGTGACGTTATTTGACCGTTTATAGTCATTTTGCGTCACAAAGAGTCATTGGAGACCAAAATGAAGTATCAAGCAATCATTATCGATTTAGATGGCACACTGTTAAATGACCATAATCAGATCAGTAGTAACAATATCGAAGCGATCAAACTTGCGATTAGTGAAGGTTATAAAGTCACATTAGCAAGTGGTCGTCCACATAACCTGATGCTTCCTTTTGCCAAGCAGCTTGGCATTGAACTGCCGATGATTTGCTGTAATGGCGCCTACCAGTTTGACCCTGTTCAAGGCAGCATTAACGATAGCCAAGTCATTGGTTCAAATGCACTCAATGCATTACTCGACACTCTCAATATTGGTCAGTTTTACTTCACGCTTTACTGCGAAAACGGCATTTTCGCGACTCAACAATCTGAACACTTCTTAGGTCTTCAGCAACAGATGTTGGCACTGGGCGTTGAGGACAACATGAAAATTGTACAGAGTGTTCGTTCACTACTTAATGAATGTGGTGATGTATATAAAGTCTTGGTCTCTAGCGAAGACAAAGTCGCTCTCTGTGAATTACGTGATGTGCTGATTCATCATCATGTACAAGCCGATCTTTCAACTCCGAACAAGCTTGATATCACAGCGAAGGGAGCGAACAAAGGCACCGCAACTCTTCACCTACTTAATCAACTCAACCTGAATCCGAAATACACCATTGCTTTTGGTGACGGAGACAACGATGCAGAAATGTTACGCGTTGTTGGGGAACCCGTAGCAATGGAAAACGCTAGTCCAGTCATTCGTGGGTTAGCGAACTTAATTGTCACAGATAACAACGGTTGCGGCATTGGGCAGTACCTCAGATTGATCGTGTCTGAAGGTCAGCATTCATGCCAACACTCTTACTTCTATTAAGGAAACACAATGAAAAAAGTAAAAATCGCAGCAGGTCTTGCACACGTAGATTACGGCCACATCGCAGATATCGTAAAAGAAGTGTCTGACGCGGGTGCGGATTACATTCACTGTGATGCTGCTGATATGCATGATTTGAAAAACATGCAGCTTATGGGTGGTCATCAAATCGTTGAAGGTATTCGTCAGTACACGGATAAGCCAATCGAAGTCCACGCTTACTTTAAAGATTGTGATCGTCTATTTGTAGAAAAGATTGCTAAAGCTGGCGCAGACATGCTGATTCTTCCAGCAGAGAACTTCTTGGGTGCGCCATTGGCGTACATGATGAAGTACTGCCGTGACTACAACATGAAGTTTGGTCTAACCGTTGGCTGTTTTACTCCTGTCTCTTTCGTTAAAGAAGCAATTTACTACCTAGACCGACTACACATTGTTATTCATGGCGTGAACAACGATGAATGGTTATGGCGTGAGTCTGCGATTGAAATGATTCGCGAAGCGCGTCAGCTAATTAACGAGCGTAACCCTAACTGTGAATTGTGTGTTGACGGTGGTATCCGTAACCACAACCTAGAGCCGCTGTTGAAAGAAGACATTGATGTGATGGTGGCATCAACCAACATCTTCGGTCACAAAGAAGGCATTACAGCTGGCGTAAAAGATTTCCGTGCTGCACTGAATGCTGCTGAAGAAGCCGTTGCCGCTGAACTAGCTTAATTAGAGTTAATGGTGTCGGGCTGAACTTCCCCCTCGAAATGCTCCGGCTCGACACCAACCAAGGAATTGCCATGACACATTTTAATCACTACCAACCGACTAAGCTGAGCTTTGGCCCGGGCAATGTGAGCCAAATTGGTCATATGATTGCCAAATACGGTCGACGCTGTTTGATTGTCTCTGAACCGATATTTGAAGCAGTTAAACCAGCTTATGAGCGTATTTTTGCTTTGCTTGCCGAACAAGATATTCATGTAACGCACTTCGATGGCGTTGTACCTAATCCGCCAACGGCGGTTGTTGAGCTTGGACGACAAGTTGGTATCGAAGCTGACTGTGACGTTGTACTTGCCATTGGCGGTGGTTCATCGATCGATACCGCGAAGATCATCGCAGCAACCATGAAGGTTGACACAATTGATTGGGCACACTGGTTTAAAAATTATGATTCGCCTTTTGGTGATATTAAGGCGCTGCCAGCATCAACTGTGCCTTTGATTGCGATACCAACAACATCTGGAACGGGCTCTCAGGTTACTCATGCAGCGGTTATTACTGATCTTGATAGCCACTCAAAACTGACATTGTTCCATCCTGATTTTTATCCATGTGAAGCCATTATTGATCCTGAATTAATGCTGACCTTACCACCTCGTATGACAGCGATGACTGGTTTTGATGCGTTTTCACATGCGTTTGAGTCGTACACCGGCACAAAGCCTTCACCATTAGTTGATAGTTTGGCGCTAGAAGCCATGAAGCTGGTGGTAGAAAACTTGCCTGCTGTTGTGAAGAACGGCTCCGATATCGAAGGTCGTTGTCGATTGGCAAGCGCTGATACGTTGGCTGGGATCTCCTTGGCTAATGGTGGCGCAGGCGCACCGCATCCTCTAGGTGAAATCTTAGGTAGTAGAAAAACGAATTTACCTCATGGTTTGACACTAGCGGTGGTTTATCCCGCTTATGTTCAACTGCAATGGCGTAAACAACCAGAACGTTACGCAAAAGTTGCTGAGCTATTTGGTGCCGTGGGAAGCACTGAAGAAAAAGCGCAATCGCTAGCAACGCACTTAGTCACGTTTTTAGGGCAAATTGGTTTAGAGCACAACCTAACGCAGGTAGGAGTCACAGAGGAAGACGTAAAGGCATTAGAACCAGCGTTCTGCTTCAACCTACCTTTGACAACGGGCGAAGAGATGAAAACGATTCTGCACGCCAGCTTGGTATAGCAGAACAAAAAGGGGTTGAGAACATGGAAAACGAAGTAAAAACAATGAAATTTGCAGCGTTGAATGTGGATAGAGAGGACATCAAACGTCGTGATATTCAAGCGTTAATCTTCGATTTCGATGGTCTACTCGTCGATACAGAAACCTGTTTGTTTAGGGCCTGGGAAGCTCTAATGAAGCCATTCGGGATTGATGTTTCGCCACTCCAGGTTGCTGGTCTAGTTGGGAGCTCAGTACCAGCAACCTCTCTTTGTGACCTTTATCGATATCATTCAAAGCAAGTGTTATCTGATGATGAAATCAGACAACAAGTCTTTAGTCATGCTTATCGACTGATTGCACTTCAAACAGAACGAAAAGGTGTTCGCTGCTATCTAGACACAGCAAAGCAAATGGAGCTTAAGATGGCGTTAGCAACAAGTTCTGAATACGAGCATTACATGCCGATTCTGAAGCGCCTGAATTTAGAACATTACTTTGACTGTTTCACCGGAGCAGAAGAAATCTCGATTGAACGTCGTAAGCCATCTCCGGACGTTTATCTCACTAGCCTAGAAAAACTCGGAGTTTCTGCCAGTCAAGCCATTGCCTTTGAGGACTCTCCTCCAGGAGTTACAGCGGCTCGAGCGGCAGGTATTTCAACAGTTGCGGTAACCAATTACCTGACTCAGCACTTAGATGTCTCGCATGCAGACATTGTTTTATCGTCAATGAGTCAAATTTCGCTAGCGCAATTGATTATCAACTTATCGAGATAGAGTTATGAACAAATTAGAACAAATGAAAAAATACACAACGGTTGTTGCTGATACTGGTGACATTGATGCGATTGCTGCATTCCAGCCTCAAGATGCGACGACAAACCCTTCATTAGTGCTTAAAGCGGCAGAGATGCCTCAATACGATCACTTGATTGTAGATGCGATTGAATGGGCGAAAAAACAAAGCGCAGATAGAGCACAGCAGATCATCGATGCAAGCGATAAATTGGCGGTCAACATCGGCGTAGAAATCTTAAAAACCGTACCAGGGCGTATCTCTACTGAGGTTGATGCTCGCTTATCATTTGATAAAGAATCCAGTTTGGTGAAAGCGCGAAAATTGATCGCCATGTACCAAGAAGCTGGCATTGAGAAAGCGCGCATTTTGATCAAGCTGGCGTCAACATGGGAAGGCATTCGTGCAGCAGAAGTACTCGAAAAAGAAGGCATTAACTGTAACCTAACGCTGCTGTTTAACTTTGCTCAGGCAAAAGCGTGTGCAGAAGCGGGGGCATTCCTTATCTCTCCATTTGTTGGTCGTATCTTAGATTGGTACAAAAACAATACTGATCAAAAAGAATACCTTCCACATGAAGACCCGGGTGTTGTCTCGGTTTCTAAGATTTACAACTACTACAAAGATCATGGCTACAACACTGTGGTTATGGGCGCTAGCTTCCGTAATGCTGACGAAGTGCTCGCTCTAGCTGGCTGTGATCGTCTAACGATTGGTCCTGCAATCTTAGATCAACTTGCAGCGCAAGAGGGTGAGGTTGAACCAAAGCTTTATGCTCAACGCACGAATGTGAACCCTGCGCCAACGGCAATGACTGAAGCTGAGTTCCGTTGGGAAATGAACCAAGATCCAATGGCGACAGAGAAGTTGTCTGAGGGTATTCGTAACTTTGCCGTAGACCAAGGCAAACTAGAAGCAATGATTGAAGCACGTCTGTAAGGAGCAGTGAAGATGATCTCTCGAAATAAACTTGCAGACACGATTCGTGTATTGAGTATGGATGCGGTGCAAAAAGCTGGCTCTGGTCACCCTGGTGCACCGATGGGCATGGCGGATATTGCGGAAGTTCTGTGGCGTGATTTTCTAAAACATAATCCCACCAACCCTAATTGGCCGGATCGTGACCGTTTCATTCTTTCTAACGGTCATGGCTCTATGCTGATTTACAGCTTATTGCATTTGTCTGGCTATGATTTGACGATGGCAGATATTCAATCTTTCCGTCAGTTGCATGCTAAGACTGCGGGACATCCAGAATATGGTTATGCACCGGGGATTGAAACAACGACTGGTCCGCTAGGTCAAGGCATTACCAATGGGGTTGGTATGGCACTCGCTGAGAAGGTATTAGCTGATCAGTTTAATCGTCCTGGTCATGATATCGTTGACCACCACACCTATGTGTTTATGGGTGATGGCTGCATGATGGAAGGCATTTCCCACGAAGCTTGTTCGTTAGCTGGCACACTAGGTTTAGGCAAGCTGATTGCGTTTTGGGATGACAATGGCATTTCAATTGATGGCGAGGTTGAAGGATGGTTTTCGGATGATACGCCTAAACGTTTTGAAGCATATGGTTGGCACGTCATTGCGGATGTTGATGGTCATAACGCTCAATCAATTCGCCAAGCGATTCTAGAGGCTCAGGCAGAAACCAGTAAGCCAACGTTAATTTGCTGTAAAACCATTATTGGCTTTGGATCGCCAAACAAATCAGCAAGCCACGATTGTCATGGTGCACCGTTAGGTGAAGAAGAGGTAGCGCTAGTACGTCAAAACCTAGGTTGGGAATACGCCCCGTTTGAAATCCCGCATGAAATCTATCAAGCGTGGGATGCCAAAGTTGCAGGTAAAGATGCGGAAGCACAATGGGCGAATCGCTTTGTGGAATATGAATTGGTATACCCAGAGCTGGCAGCAGAGTTTAATCGTCGAGTAAAGGGCGACCTACCAGAAAACTGGGCTCAAATCAGTGAAGATGTGATTAAAACTTTGCAAGCCAAACCTGCGACTATCGCGACTCGCAAAGCATCGCAAAACGCGATTGAGGCCTTCGGCGCGCACTTACCTGAATTCCTAGGTGGCTCGGCAGATCTAACTCCATCAAACCTAACGAATTGGTCTGGTTCAAAAGCAATTACCGCTCAGGATGCTTCAGGTAATTACCTTAGTTACGGAGTTCGTGAATTTGCCATGTCAGCCATGATGAATGGCATTGCTCTCCACGGCGGTTTTATTCCTTATGGCGGCACATTCTTAATGTTTATGGAATACGCACGTAATGCATTGCGTATGGCCGCATTGATGAAGCAACGCAGCATCTTTGTTTACACGCATGATTCAATTGGTTTGGGTGAAGATGGTCCAACGCATCAACCTGTGGAACAAATCGCATCACTGCGTTTAACGCCAAACATGAGCACATGGCGTCCTTGTGACCAAGTCGAGACCGCAGTCGCTTGGAAAGCCGCTGTCGAGAGAACGGATGGTCCAACTTCACTGATTTTCTCGCGCCAGAATCTTGTTCAATTTGAGCGTGATGAGGAGACATTAGAAAACATCGCGAAAGGTGGTTACATCTTGTCCGACTGTGACGGTGAACCTGAGCTTATTCTCATTGCCACGGGTTCTGAAGTTGCTCTTGCTATGGAAGCAAAGGCGCAGTTGAACAATGTTCGCTGTCGTGTGGTTTCGATGCCTGCAACCGACGTGTTTGACGCGCAGAGTGCACAATACCAACAACACGTTCTCCCAACCAATGTGACCAAGCGTATCGCGATTGAAGCTGGTATTCGAGATTATTGGTTTAAGTACGCTGGCTTACAAGGAGAGATCATCGGTATGACGAGCTTTGGTGAGTCTGCTCCTGCTGATCAGCTCTTTGAAATGTACGGCTTTACTGTGGCAAACGTTGTAGATACTGCCAAGCGTATGATGGAGAACGCGTAATGGAAACTTTCATCACAAATACGGTGGATGAATGTGTAAGAGTCAAGGCTGCGAAAGCAGCCTTGGACCACATTCTACAAAATGTCACTCCAGATACGGTTATTGGAATTGGTACAGGTGCAACAGCAGAAGTATTTGTCCAATTATTGGCAGCTAGTGGCGTGGCGTTTGCTCACTGTGTATCAAGTTCAGAACGCTCTTCTAAAGCCATCCAGAGTTCAGGTTTGAAAGAAATCCCTCTCGCAGACTGCTTGTACGTGGATTATTACGTTGATGGCATTGATGAAGGGTTGACAAACGGCATCACAATCAAAGGTGGAGGCGCGGCTTTAGGGCGTGAAAAAGTCATTGCCTCTATGACTAAGTGCTTTATCACCATCTCAGATGAAGGACGTTTAGTGGAGACGTTGGGGAGATTCCCTCTGCCAATTGAAGTCCTCCCAGCGGCGAAAATGCCAGTTATTCTCGCCTTAAAATCCCTTGGTGGTCGTCCTTTGCAACGCCCTGATTGCGTTACTGATAATGGCAATATCATTTTGGATGTTTCTGGTCTAGATATGAGTGAGCCAACCGAATTAGAACAGCGACTGAACTCCCTTTCAGGTGTGGTTGAGAATGGCATATTTTCTCAATGCCGTGCGCACTATATGGCGTTTTCAAATGCACAAGGCGTTCGTTGGTTATCGGTAAATTGAGAGCCTGATAACAAGTTTATTAATAACCTCTTCTTGGCTAGGGATTTAAGGGATTAAACATGATGGAAAGCAAGTTTTCGACAGAAGCAATCGAGTATCTTGAACAGCATATTGATGAGTTACTTAACGATTTATCTGAGCTAGTTGCTATTCCATCAGTACGTGATTTGACGACACAAACAGAGAATGCTCCGTTTGGTTATCAAATTAGACAAGCGTTTGATTACTTAATCAAATTTGCTGAAAGAGAAGGTTTAGAAGTGCGTGATCACCAAGGTTATGCTTTGGATATAAGCTTTGGGCAAGGTGATCAAGAAATCGCTCTGCTGCACCATGTTGATGTGGTGCCAGCAGGGGATGAGATGCTATGGCGAACGCCGCCATACCGTATGACTAAAATTGATAACATGGTTTTTGGACGAGGCGTAACAGACAACAAAGGTCCACTGATTGCTAGCTTGTACATCCTCAAGTTGTTTAAACAACTTACTGTCCCTCTCAATAAGAAAATAAGAGTCATTATTGGCGGTGCAGAAGAGACAACTTGGGAATGTGTAGAGCATTACTTTCAACACAATCCGCAGCCAGAATATGGCTTTTCTCCAGATGGCGACTTCCCAATCGTCAACGGTGAAAAGGGTATTTTGTATGCGTCATTGGGGAAGCAATTTTCTGCCAGAAGCAGTGATAGCGCATGCCAAATTAGACGCATCGAGAGTGAACGAGATAGAACATCCACTTGTCACTTTTTGGTGCTTGAATTGGCAGGCTCTAGTGCTGAAAAAGTAGCGCATCAGTTTGCTGCTTTTGCTGATGTGATTGACTGTCAGTCACATTACCGCGTTGAGATTTCAACGCCGTGGGAGAAATCCCGCAACCCGCATAAAGTTGATAACTGCATGGACAAGTTCGTCAACGTTATGCGTCATGTGGAAGGATTAGATCCAAACTCTGCCAGCTTGGTCCACTTGCTTGATTCCCACTTTGCAAATGACTACGTCGGGCATAAGTTAGGTCTATACCATAACGATGATGAGATGGGATACACAACGTGTTGTGTTTCTGCCATCAACATGGATTCGCATGGCTACAATTTGGATTTTGATTTTCGGTTTCCTAAAGGACTGAGTATCGAGAGAGTTCGTTCCCAATTACTGGCTTTATCCCAACAAGCTGGTGTGAACTTTGTCGAACATCAGTACTTACCTCTATCCTACCTCTCTCCCGAAAGTGCCCTTATCCAAGCGATGGGGAAAGCTTATTCCGATGTTGCTGGAACGGATGCAAATTGCTTTAGTAAAGGCGCGGCTTCGTACGCGCGTGCATTGGAGCATGGAGTAGCTTTTGGACCAACTTTCCCTGAAGAAGTGACCTTTGTGCACGAGCCAAATGAACAGCTCAACCTAGAGTCACTAATAAAAGCAATAACGATATACGTGAAAGTTCTCATATCACTTCAGGAGTAAATTATGAGAGATAAGGTTCAAGCACTTGCCGGCGGTATGATGGTTTCCATCATTGTACTGGTCATTGCAGGTATTTTTATAGGGATAGGCGCTGGCGTTGTAAACCAAATGTCAGCTCAAGACTCTGTCATTTTTGCGTTCTTCAAACTGATGCTCGATCTTGGTTTGATGGTAATGCGAAACCTACCACCATTCTTTGCGATTGGTTTAGCCTTTGCCTTGTCAAAATCTGAAAAAGGTTGGGCAGCATTTACAGGTTTTACCATGTTTATGTGTTTCAACGTCGCGATTGGTTCTATTGCCGCTTTTAACGGCTGGACACCGGAAACGACCAGTGTTGATTACCTTGTTAACAACATGGGTTACGACAAAGTTGCCGCACAAAATTTCAATTCACTATGGGGTGAAAACCTAGGCGTATTCTCATACAACATGGGGATCTTCAGCGGGATCATTGTGGGCTGTATCACAGCGGCACTGCACAACCGCTTCTACAAATTTGAAATGCCAGCAATGTTGAGCTTCTTCTCTGGTCCACGTGCTGTCGTAATCTTTGCTTATCTTGCGATTATGCCGATCAGCTTTGTCGCTTATCATGCTTGGCCACCGATCGCGGGTGGGCTGCAATCTATCACGACGCTTATTACTAGCTCGGGTATCTTTGGTTCTTTCCTATTCGGCGTGTTTGATAAGGGGTTACTACCATTTGGTCTTCACCATCTCATCGCCTTCCCAATTGAATACACTCGTGTGGGTGGGGTAATGGAAATTGATGGCGTTGTGTACGAAGGTGTACGTAATATCATGAATGGTCAAATGAGCTCCCCTGAGGCAACTGGTTACATCACACATAACTTTACTAGTGGTCGTATTCCAATTCAGATTGGTGGTCTTACAGGTGCGGCTTATGCGATGTATGTCACCGCGAAACCACAAAACAAAAAGAAAGTCGCTGCGATTATGATCCCTGCCGTATTTACTGCAGCAGTTATCGGGATCACCGAGCCACTTGAATACACTTTCTTGTTTGTTCAACCATTCTTGTTCTTTGCTGTGCACGTGCCATTAAATGGTTTGGCTTATGTCATTACTGAGATGTTTGGCGTCTCTATTCATGGTAACCAACTGTTGTTTATGGTGCCAAATCTACTGCAGCCAGAGAAGGTACATGCTTGGGCGTTGCTATGGATTATCCCACTGTACTTCGTTGTTTACTTCTACACATTTAAGTACGTGATTCTGAAGTTCAACTCTAAAACACCAGGTCGTGAAGAGGACGATGATGCAGATATCGCTCTTTACTCAAAAGCAGACTTCAAGAAGAAAAAAGAGCAGAACTCTGCAGGTCTTCCAGTCGAAATTATTAAAGCGCTGGGTGGTGCTGAGAACATCGATAACGTTTCAAACTGCGCCACACGCTTGAGGGTTTCCCTACATGATGAAACGTTAGCGGCAGCAGATGATGTCTGGAAAAAACAACTGAATGCAATTGGCGTGGTGAGAATGCCAAAAGGAATTCAGGTCATCTACGGTGCGAACGTTATTACCATTGCCTCAGGTATTAAAGAAGCGCTGGGCGTCGACTCTTAATCATTCCCCCCTACAAATAAAAAACCAATAACAAGTGAACCCTCCTGTGGTGCGAGCACCACGGGTAGGGATTTCTGTACCCAAAATATGGAAATATAATTATGAAAAATATAACAAAAGTGTCCCTAACCTTGCTTGCAGTGAGTATTTCTGGTGCGCTACACGCAACCGAAGCCCCTACATGGTCTGAAAGAAACCCAATTGTGTTTTGGGGTGATCGTGCAAATGAAGATTGGAGCTACGTAGACAATCTTGCGGAGAGCGAAAAGAGCTTTTCAGAGAAGTTAAAACGCCTTGATATTACTGATGATGGAGAGTGGAAAGTTTCATTTAGCGGTAACATTAAAGCGGCTTTTGATAATCGTTGGAATCATATGTATGACTCTGATGTACGTAAGAAAAATGAGTTCCGTAGCCGAATGCAGTTTGCTACTGATGTGACATACCAAGATTGGGCTCGAATCTACGGTGAAATCCGCACCAACTACACCAACTTAGATAACCCTGGTCCGGTAGATGATGCTGGTACTGACTTCCACCAACTATTCACAGAGTTCAAGTTGCTCGATGATGGTGAACAGTATTTGAGTACACGTTTAGGACGCCAAGAGATCTACCTCAATGAATGGCAAATGATGAACCGAGAACCAACACCCGTGCAATCGAGTTGGAATGCGGCGAGTGCCAAATACAGAGTGAATGGCATCAACTTTGATGTTTATTACGGTGAAGAAGTCTTCCCATTGCGCAAAGATGGCAGTTGGAGTGGGAACTGGGATGACAAAACCAACGGAAAAACCTCCACTGGTATCTTTGCGAATTGGCGCACGGACTATGGCGCAATGCAGGCTTATTTCATGAGCAATGACGTGACCAACAGTTCATTCGTTAATGCTCCTGATGGGGATGTGGATATTCAAGTGCTGGGCTTGCACGCACATGATTTTGTTCGTGAAGGTTTCGGGTACATGGTTGATGGTGTTTATCAGTTTGGTGACCATGCTGGCAAAGATATTTCAGCGTATATGGCTTATGCGGATCTGAACTACAACTGGAGTGCAGATTGGAATGTACGTGCAGGTTTAAACCTTCATTATGCATCGGGAACAAGCAAGGATAGCGATAAAGTGAACACGTTCAACCCACTATGGACGGGGGATCCTCTAGGTTTTGCTCATGACGGAGCTTACGGTAACGCAATGCAGGTTGGCGGTTATTCAGTTATTGAGTACATGCCAAAACAGAGCATTATCACTGGCTTTATGTCAACGTGGCGCGCCGATACAGACGATGCGATTTATACCTTAAATCAGGATATTTTGTTCGGTGAAAACTCTGATGAAAAATACGCTTACACTCAATTTTATCTGCAGTTCCACAACTACATTACGGGCAACCTAAAAACGGAGTTGAACCTGTACTATGCGTTGGATAGTGACTATACGCGTGATGTTGTCGGTCCTCAAAGCGACAACATTACTCGTGCCGAAATCGCAGTGATCTACAACTTCTAGTATTGCGATAGACGATAAATATCCAAGCATACTGCTTTTATCTGTCCTATTTGCCTTGATTAAGGCACGTCATGTTTTTTAAGCAGCAATTTTGCCCAGTCGACATGCTGGGCTTTTTTATTGGAAAACTGGGAAGTGTTCAGTGGATGCCTCTAGGTTTGCTTGTACTTATGCAGCAAATCTAACGGGATATGGCAGTAGTCGTTTGGAAAGCGTGTGAGTCGGTCTTGATGCTCATCATCACTTGGCACGTAGTTCGTGAGTGGCAGCACTTCTACGGCGATCTTATCGGCATCTGGTCTTGCTGCGATAAATGCTTTGGCAATCGCTAGGTGTTGTTCGTTTTGACTATAAACACCGGTGCGGTACTTCTCACCTACGTCTTCACCTTGCTTGTTTACACTGTGCGGGTCGATGATCTCAAACAGATACCCCATTAAAGTTTCAACCGAAACTTGTGCAGGGTCGAACTGGGTTTTCACGCATTCGGCGTAGCCATCGTATTCGGATTGAGTGTTGTCCGTCGTGCCATTTGCTCGTCCTGCTTCGGTGCTAATTACGCCGGGAAGGTGGCGCATAAATTCTTGAACGCCCCAAAGGCAGCCGCCTGCGAAGTAAATTTCTTCCATCATTCTGTCCTGAAAAATCTTTGCGCCATTATGGGCATCACTTTCATTCAAACACAACTCCAACCATAAAACAGGAACAACTCAGAAGTGATTTGCTCTCTTTTTTGTGCTGCGTTTCCTCGTTAGATTGAACGCAGTTAAGAGCTAGGGGGAATCCTAATGAAAATTGAACATATCGCGATTTGGACTGAACGTTTGGAAGAGCTAAAAGCCTTCTATGAGAAATACTTTAACGCGGTTTCTAACGATAAATACCACAACCCAACTAAACAGTTTTCATCTTACTTTCTTTCGTTTGAAAGTGGCGCACGATTGGAGTTGATGTCGATGGAAGTTGTGACCGCTTGTGAAAAATCTCATGCGATGCAGGTCACAGGGTTGGCACACTTTGCCTTCGCTCTAGGATCAGAGCAGGCAGTGGATCAATTGACCAAAACCTTAGTGGATGATGGCTACCAATGGATCGACGGTCCGAGACAAACGGGTGACGGTTATTATGAAAGCTGCGTGTTAGATCCGGATGGCAACCGTCTTGAGCTTACGGTGTAACGCGACTTAGCTTATTTCTATCGTTCACAGGCTGCTTTCATATGAAAGTGTTCGGGCGTATACTGCAAGCTCATTAATAAGGAGCGAGCCTGTGAACTCAAGACAAAATGAAATCCTGCAATTGGTTAATGACCGCAAACGCGTTCAAGTGACGGAGCTTTCTGACATCATTGGCGTGTCGGGCGTGACCATCAGGCAGGATTTGAACTTCCTTGAGCAACAAGGCTACTTGAAGCGTGTTCATGGCGCTGCGACGGCGCTACAAAGTGACGATATTGATACGCGACTCGAAGTGCGTTTCGACATCAAACAAGCGTTAGCCAACAAAGCGGCAGATTTGGTATCACCAAACGAAACCGTGTTAATCGAAGGCGGCAGTGCTAATGCGCTTTTAGCTCGCACATTGGCTGAACGTGGTGACGTCACCATCATTACCCCATCGGCGTACATCGCCCACCTCATCCGAAACACTTCAGCCAACATCATCTTGCTTGGTGGTGTGTATCAGCATCAAGGCGAGAGCTTGGTTGGACCGCTGACTAAGCTGTGTATTGAGAACATTCACTTCAGCACGGCTTTTTTAGGTATTGACGGTTTCCATCAAGACACAGGCTTTACTAGCCGAGACATGATGCGTGCAGAAATAGCTGAAACCATCATTGCGAAAAAGCGCCGTAATATCGTGCTGACGGACTCAAGCAAGTTTGGGCAAATCTACCCATCTTCGATTGGTAAAACGAGTGAAATCTCTGTGTTGTTAACCGACAAAGCCGCTCCGAAAAGCGACCTCGAACAGTTGAGAAAGCAAGGCGTGGAAGTGGTGTTGGGTTAAGCCGACTCACGAACAATGAGTTTGGGAGGCAGGATCAAGCTGTAAGGTTCGCTGTCTTCTTGCTTGAGTTGATTGATCAATCGTTTTGCCGCTTGTCTTCCCATCTCTCGTGCATTGGAATTAACGAAGGTGAGCGGTGGTTCAATTAACTCTGCTTCTTCAACGTCATCAAAACCAATCACCGATACTTGCTCGCCGATAAACTGATCTTTACCGATGGATCGCCCTGCTCGATGTATGCCATAAACCGCGCCTAGTGCCGTCGAGGAATGGTGACAAAGAACCGCGGTAATCTGTGGATGTTCCAACAACAATTGCTGCACAGTTTGAGCGGCAGACGCTTGGCTTTTCTCACACTCGACCACCCACTCTGGTTTGAAAGGCAAACCAAACTGCATCAGAGTTGAACAATACCCACCAATACGCTCAGCACGACACAAAGAACTGCTCGCACCGCCGACATAAGCGATTCTGCGATGCCCTTGCTTAACCAGATGCTCCGTCGCCAACTTGGCGGCGTACATATTGTCTGGTCCTACATAGTCGATTTGCTTATCCACCGAAGCGCGTGAAATGCACACCATTGGCAGATTGTGTTGCTTAAGGTTTTCGACGTTGAACTGCTGGCTTTCACCAATCGGGCAAAATGCGATACCACCGACACCTTGGCGTGCCATGGTTAATACGCACTTCTCAAACTTTTCTTGACTATCCCCACTTTGAGCCAGAAACAGCATATAACCTTGTTGCTCGATTTCTTCGCTCAATCCTGCCGCGACTTCCGCGTAATAGGGATCGCTGATGTCTTTGAGGATCAGTCCAATGATTTCACTGGAATTGGAGCGTAAGTTGGCAGCGGCACGGTTACGAATATAGCCGAGCTCTTCAACCGCAGCGTTGACCTTTTCTATTGTGTCTGGAGAGATCCGCCCTTTATTCCCCAACACCATAGAGACGGTGGTAACTGACACGCCAGCATGTTTAGCGACTTCTGTAATGGTCACTTTTTTTGACGACATAGATTCACTTTATGGATTAGAAAAACGTTTTATCATCAAACTGTAACCCTATTAGTTTGATTTTAAAAGCCCTAGACAGTTTGTGGAAAAAGATATTTAACTCGATCACAGAATTTTTGGTAAAACGTTTTATCAAAATTTTTGGCAGCGTATATTGAGTGCATAAAAACAACACTTCATGCGCACATAATGTGATGTGTATGAGCCCTACAAGTTCTCAATTTCCGGAGACAAACTATGTCTAAAAGCAATAAATCGACCATGTGGGAGTTCTTGCAAAGCCTCGGCAAGACCTTCATGTTGCCAGTCGCGCTGCTGGCATTCTCAGGTATTCTTCTTGGTGTCGGCAGCTCGTTTTCTAGCGCCGCTATCAAAGAAGCCATCCCATTTTTAGACAACACCCCTCTGCAATACCTGTTTATGTGGATGACCAAAATCGGTCTTGTCGCATTCATTTACTTGCCTGTGATGTTCGCCGTTGCTATCCCGCTTGGATTAGCGCGTGAAGAAAAAGGCGTGGCAGGTTTCGCGGGTTTCGTTGGTTATGCTGCGTTCAACCTTGCGATCAACTTCTTCCTAACCGTCGCTGGTGTACTAGACAGTGAAGCGGAACGTGCCGCCTACGGTGTGAAAAGCATCATCGGGATTGAATCGATCGATACTGGTATCCTTGGCGCGGTGATCGTTGGTGTAATTGTTGCGAAACTTCACCAGCGTTTTTACACCTTCAAAATGCCAGATGCGCTAGCGTTCTTTGGTGGCGCTCGTTTTGTTCCAATCATTTCTGCATTGGTACTGGGCGTTGTCGGTGTGTTTATCCCATTTGTATGGCCTTACTTTGCTGCAGGCATCAATGGTATCGGTCATGTGATTGAAGGCGCGGGTGATTTCGGTCCAATGCTGTTTGGTACGGGCGAACGTTTGTTGCTGCCAATCGGTCTTCACCACATCTTAGTTGCGCTGATTCGATTCACTGAAGCAGGCGGTACTATGGACGTGTGTGGTCAAACCGTGTCTGGCGCACTAAACATCTTCTACTCTGAATTGTCTTGTCCTGACACAACGGCGTTTACTCCGGAAGTCACGGCATTCTTGTCTCAAGGTAAAATGCCTACCTTCCTAGGCGGTTTACCGGGTGCAGCTCTTGCGATGTACCACTGTGCTCGCCCTGAGAACCGCTCAAAAATCAAAGCACTGCTTATCTCTGGCGTCGTAGCTTGTGTGGTAGGTGGCATCACTGAGCCGCTTGAATTCTTGTTCCTATTTGTTGCGCCAGTGCTTTACTTCGTCCATGCGATTCTGACTGGTCTGGGCTTTATGGTGATGGGCTTGCTTGAGGTCACCATCGGTAACACAGACGGCAACCTGATTGATTTCTTGGTATTCGGTATCCTGCAAGGCACGGCAACGAAATGGTACTTAGTTCCGCTGGTGGCAGGTGTTTGGTTCGTGGTTTATTACTCAGTGTTTAAGTTTGCGATCACTAAGTTCAACCTAAAAACACCAGGTCGTGAAGTCGATACGGCGGAAGTGGACAAAGAGCTTGAAGCCGCATTCATCAACGAATCTGGCAAAGGTGCCGCAGTACTGGCAGCTCTTGGTGGTAAAGAGAACATCACAGCTTTGGATAACTGCATCACTCGTCTTCGCTTGTCTGTTAACGATATGAGTTTGGTCGACGACGCAAAGTTGAAAGCCAACGGTGCGCTGGGTGTAGTGAAGCTTGATGAGCACAACCTGCAAGTCGTGATTGGCACGCAAGTTCACCTAGTGAAGAATGAAATGCAAGCCATCATGTCTGCTAGCTAATCATTGCTTTGATAGATGCTCCCCCTCGGCACAATCTTCATCCTCCCCCCCAATGAGATTGTGACGAGGGACCTTAATATTGGAATATTCGTATGACTCAGAATTTCGACTTTGATACACCGATTGATCGCACTGGCACTTACTGCACGCAGTGGGACTACGTTCAGGATAGATTTGGTAAAGCGGGTCTACTCCCGTTTACCATTTCAGATATGGATTTTGCTGCGCCAGAGCCTGTAATGAATGTGCTTAAACAACGTTTAGAGCATCCGGTATTAGGTTATAGCCGCTGGAATCATGAGGATTTTAAGTCCGCGATTCGCTACTGGTATCAGATTCGCTTTGACTGCGAAATCGACACTCAGCAAGTGGTGTACGGACCTTCGGTTATCTACATTGTGTCAAAGTTGATTGAGCAATGGAGTCAGCCGGGGCAGGGTGTGGTGTTCCATACGCCAGCTTATGATGCGTTCGACAAAATGATTGAAGGGCAAGACCGTACGTGCGTTCGCAGTCCGCTCATCAAACAGCAAGGTCGATTTGAAATTGACTGGCAAGATCTGGAAACCAAACTCGCTGACCAGAACAACACTGTGCTGTTGTTGTGCAGCCCTCATAACCCAACAGGGCGAGTGTGGAGCCAAAGCGAGTTGGAAAAGATGGCGGAGCTTTGCAACCAACACCAAGTCAAAGTGATTTCCGATGAAATCCACATGGATGTGTGCTTTAAGCGTCACGTCCCTTACGTGGGGTTTGGTTGTTCACAAGATTGGGCTGTCGTCACATCGGCGTCTAAATCATTCAATATTCCAGCCTTGAATGGCGCGTATGCGTTGATCGCGGATTCACCAACTCGCGAACGTTATCTGCATAAACTCAAAGAGGTGGATGGTCTTTCATCGCCTTCTATTATGGGCGTGCTTGGTACGATGGCGGCTTATCGTCACGGAGAACCTTGGTTAAAGGCGCTCAACGAGTATGTATTGGCTAACCATCAATACGTGAAAGAAGCACTTGGAAGCGCCTTTCCTGAAGTGAGTTACCTTGTCCCAGACGCGACCTATTTAGCATGGATTGACTTATCTGTTTTGAATCTAGATATGACGCTGCTTAATCAAGCGTTAATTAAACAATTCAATGTCGCCATCATGTCTGGAGCTGTTTATGGCGACTCTGGTAAAGGCTATCTCAGACTCAATCTGGGTTGCCCAAGAAGTAAAGTCGAGCAGGGCGTTTCAGCCTTGATTCAAGCGATCAAATTGCAGTGTTAAAACACCGCGGGAGAGAGTGAGATGTCACTGTTCAAGCTAGATAACGTGATTCAAAACTACGCTTGGGGAAGCAAAGAGTCGATTTCTAAACTATTTGGCATCGACAATGCGAAACATCAACCTCAAGCTGAAATTTGGATGGGAGCGCACCCTAATGGTTGCTCGCGCCTCGCAGCAACCGGTGAGTTATTATCTGATGTGATTGCGAGAGACAAAGCAAGCATGTTTGGTGATTACACCATGATGCGTTTCGGTGAACTTCCGTACCTATTCAAAGTGCTTGCGGCGGATTCTCCGCTCTCGATTCAAGTTCATCCTAACAAGCGTAAAGCTGAACTTGGTTTTGCAAGAGAGAATGAACAAGGCATTCCACTTGATGCTCCTAATCGCAACTACAAAGACGCCAATCACAAGCCAGAGTTAGTCTATGCGCTGACTTTCTACAAGGCGATGAATGGCTTTCGTCCGATAGAACAAATACTGACTCTGTTCCGCCAATTCGGCATATGCAGTTTAGACAGCGAGGTGACCGCGTTAGCCGAGCACCCAAATCAAGAAGGGTTGAAAGGTTTCTTCACGGCGATCATGACGTTGAACGAAACTCATAAAATTCAAGCCTTGGCAGAATTGGACGCGGCATTAGAGCGTGGTCCAAAGACGGCATTGGAAAGAGAAGTGCTCAGTTATGTGGCTGAGTTTCAAAAGCATTACCCGAAAGACATTGGATTGCTGTCTCCGTTGATGTTGAACACGATAGAACTTGCACCTGGTGAAGCGATGTTTCTCCATGCCGAAACGCCTCATGCGTATGTGCAAGGTACAGCGTTGGAAATCATGGCGAATTCTGACAACGTGCTTAGAGCTGGGTTAACGCCCAAGTACATTGATGTGGATGAGCTTATCTCAAATACGGCATTTCACACCACGCAACCGGAACTGATTAAGCTGCCGCCAATTCATAAAGAGGGCAAGTTGAGCTATCCAATTCCGGTAGATGATTTTGGTTTTGACATTCTCTCTTCCGATGGTGAATGCAAACAACAGTTTGTGCGTGGTGCAGAGATTGTTTTTTGTGTTGAAGGCGAAGTTGAGATCATGACACTAGAGACAAGTCTGACCCTTAAAGCCGGAGAATCTGCATTTATCACTAACGATTGTAAGTTTTACCAATATCAAGGCAGTGGCTTGCTAGCAAGAGCGTATAACTGAGTGCTTTGTCTATCTCATACACTGAGACCGCTATTCCCGCGGTCTCAAATGGTTTGATGTTACTTGGGCATAAATAAAGTGACTGTGTACTACAACGGTCGTTATGCCACTCTTTGTTTTCGCTTTGCCAGCATTGCAGCAGGAGAGAAACCTGTCACCAACATGGTTCCGCCTAGCACCAAAATTGTCCCTATGATGGTATTAAAACCGACAGGTTCACCCAGAATCAAGTAACCCCATAAAATGCCGAAAACGGGAACAAGGAAAGTGACGGTCAAGGCAGAAGCAGGACCAATATCCGAAACTAAGCGGAAGTAGAGTAAATAAGCGAGACCGGTACACACAACGCCAAGAGCGATGACGGAGCTCCATTCAAAACTGCTCGGTTCAGCGCGCATTGGTAGGAAAGGTAATAACGGTAGAACCCAAATAACCGCTGCCCACATACTGCCGTGTGCATTGTCGAAAGCTGGAACTTGCGGAGCATTTTTAGTGTAGTTGGTTGCAATCCCATAGCTGAAAGAAGCCATTAGGCTTGCCCCGATGGGGAAGATAGTCTCTCTGCCGATGGTTGAAGAATCCAAGCCGACAAGTACAGCCACACCACCAATACCAATCATCATACCTAGAATGGCTTTTGCCGTTAAAGGACTGCGATACCAAACAAAACCAATTAACGCGCCCCATATCGGTGCGGTTGAGTTGAGAATGGCTAAGGTCGACGCATTTAGTGTTTGAGCAGCGTAAGCAAAAAGCAGAAAGGGCACAGCGCTATTAAACAAGCCAATAATGAAAAAGTGCTTAATGTGTTTTGTGAAGGCAAGTTTCTTTTTGAGATAGAAAGCTATCAAGAGCAATGCTATTGCCGCAAATGCAACACGAAACTCGATTAAGTAAGCCGGTCCGAACGTATTAGCGGCGACTCGCATAAACAGAAACGAGCCACCCCAAATAGCAGCGAGACAAAGTAAGCGAAAAAAACTGGCTGCAGTCATGATACATCCTTGGTCGAGGTCTAGCGCCCCATTGATTAATTGTTGCGCTAACAGTGGATTAAACCAAGGATGAGATCAACCAGAAATGCAATGTCAGTTCCGAATCTGGCTACCACTGACTTATTTTGATGGTCTTAAATTTCTTCTTTTGGAAACAAGATTGGTAGACTGTCTCTGTAGGTGTGGTACCACATCTTCCCGTGATCTAATTTTTTGTACTCGATGAGCGGTGGCAAATTAAAACCCATGTAGCCCTTCGATTGGATATGTTTATAGAAAGCATCAACCGATGGATGATTTCCGATGTTTGTTGAGCTCAATATAGCGGTGGCTTCTAACCATGGTGAAGCCTCGTAACGTTGCTCCTCCAAAGAATAGATGGTGTCATCAATGCGCCAAAATGACCCGTCAGAGATGATGAAATTTTTGAAGAACTCGACGCCAATGTCTTCCGTTAGCATGATATAGGCAGTTTTTGCGCCTCCAAATGAATGTCCAGCCAGTGTACGTTCATTTGGATCGATATCGTATTCGGCTTCAACAATTGGGATGAGTTCTTGGGTTAAGAAAAGGTAGAAGTCATCGACACCTGGTGGCAAATAATCAATGTTTCTGCGTCCAGGAGGACCTTCATGAATGGCGATTAGGATGACATCGAGTTCGGCATTGGCGATGAGGTTACCAAACCCCTGACCTGTCCCATTACCGTCGGAAACGTAGATGACGGGCAAAGATGTCGTGCGCTCTTCATAGTTTTCTGGCAAGTAGATGTCGTAGGGATAACTAACGCCAGTGATATTGGAAAAAATATTGTCTTGTATTTTTTCCGCAGGAACATATGCGGAGCTGCTGTCAACAGAGGAGCCATCTCCCCCGCCACATGCCGATAATACAACCCCTATTGAAAGGGCGATGAACCAACGCTTCAAAACTTCCATGTTTTACCTTTGCTTTTGTATTTAAAGAACAAAAAAAACTGTATAAGATTTAACCGCTCTAAAAGCCCCGCGTTATCAATAAATGAGAAGGCGAGGCGAGCTGGTTTGTAACTCTTCGAGTCAACTATCGAATGTAATGGTACGTTGCTGTTTTACTTGTCATTAATTATTGTTTTACCTGTCATTAATTAATGGTTTTCAGACCAGACCGCGAATTCATTGCCACCCGGCTCGGTGAAATGGAAACGACAACCGCCGGGAAATTCGAAGATCGGACGAATTACTTGACCTCCAAACTGCTCGACTTTAGCTAACGTAGTGTGAATATCTGAACTATAGAACACCAGTAGTGCCGCCCCATTTGTTGTTTGGCTCACTTGCTCTGTTGCAAAAAAGCCACCGTCTAAACCTTGATCTGAAAAGGCGCTGTACTCTGGACCATAATCAACGAAGCCCCATCCAAAGGCTTGCTCGAAAAACTGTTTAGTCGCATTGATGTCTCGCGTGCCAAACTCAACGTAATTTAACTTTTCATGTTGGTGCATTCTGGTGTCCTTTTCATCGCTGTGCTTTTCTGTCAGTGTATTAACTCTTCCGTCGAGTTTCTCAGCCCGAGTCTAGGTTTTATTAATCAAACCGATAAAACCTCAAAAATTTCATTGGTTCTCCCTATTAAATCTATCGTTATTTCCCATTAAACAAATGTAATTGTTGAAGATATATTCTCGGTGGGCAGAAAAGAGCTTTTGAGTATCCATTGACCACTCGACTGGTCAAATGGTTAGCACGCATTGGAGAGCAACCATGCAGATGTCAAAAAGCTTTTTATTAATTACAGTTGGCTTAGCCAGCACATCTCTACAGGCGCAAACCCTGACAAGAGACAATGGTGCACCAGTTGGTGACAACCAGAATTCAATCACAGCAGGTGAAAATGGCAGCGTATTACTGCAAGACGTTCACCTGATCCAAAAATTGCAGCGTTTTGCTAGAGAGCGAATTCCTGAGCGTGTTGTGCATGCTCGTGGTACAGGTGCTCACGGTGAGTTTGTTGCATCGGGTGATTTTAGTGACTTAACGGTTTCCGCTCCTTTTACTAACAAAGGAAAGGTAACTCCTGTTTTCGTACGTTTTTCGACCGTTATTCACTCAAAAGGATCACCAGAGACACTTCGCGATCCTCGTGGTTTCGCCACTAAATTTTATACTGAACAGGGTAACTGGGATCTGGTAGGGAACAACCTGCCTGTGTTCTTCATCCGTGATTCGATTAAGTTCCCGGATATGGTGCACTCTCTCAAACCGTCTCCAGTTAACAACGTTCAGGATCCAAACCGAATCTTTGATTTCTTCAGTCATGAGCCGAGTGCGACCAACATGCTGACTTGGGTTTATAGCAACTTAGGCACGCCAGCAAGCTATCGCACGATGGATGGCTTTGGTGTGCACGCTTACAAGTGGATCAATAAGCAAGGCGATGTGAACTACGTGAAGTTCCAATGGAAGAGCCAACAAGGTATTGAAAGCCTTCGTCCTGATGAAGTAACTGCGATGCAGGGTAAGGACTTCAACCATTTAACCAATGATCTGTACAAAGAAATTGGGCGTGGTAACTATCCTAAGTGGGATCTCTACGTGAAAGTGCTGTCACCAGAAGCTCTGAGCAAACTGGATTACAACGGGTTGGATGCAACCAAAGTATGGCTGAATGTACCGGATCAAAAAGTCGGCACTATGACGTTGAATCGCCTACCAGAAAATTTCTTTTTAGACACTGAACAGTCGGCATTTGCGCCTTCGAATCTGATTCCTGGTATCGAACCATCGGAAGACCGTTTGCTACAAGGTCGTTTGTTCGCTTATGCAGATACACAGTTGTACCGTTTGGGTGTGAACTTGTTCCAACTGCCAGTAAACCGTCCGTTAGCATCAGTGAATAACCATAACCAAGATGGATTGAGCAACAACGCGAAGCAAGGCAATGGTGATGTGAACTACGAACCAAGCCGTAAACTGGCGCTGGCAGAAGACACGCAGTTTAAAGCAGTTGAAACCAAGTTGGTTGGCACTGTTCAACAAAAAGCGATCAGCAATCCTCGTAACTTCTACCAAGCGGGTGTGTTGTTCCGCAGCATGAACAAGCAAGACCAGAGTGATTTGATTGCCAACTTAGCGGGTGACCTGAACAAGGTGATGGATAAAGACGTTAAGGAAACCATGGTGAGCTATTTCTACCGCGCAGACAAAGAGTACGGTACGCGTCTGGCTGAGGCGACAGATACCAATCTCAAGCAAGTGAAAAACAAAGCGATGATGTAAGCAATAAGTTTTGACCTGCGGGAGATTTATCTGCTCTTTTCTGCCCGAAAATCAGGGCTCCCGTGGGTCATTCTCCAATTTTGTTAATGAGGGTGAGTAAATGAAAACCGTGTTTTTGCTCAGTGCCGTTCTGTTCTCTTTGAGCTTTTCGCTGAGCTTATTGGCCGCCGAAGACAAGCTGGAAGAGGAATACCAATCTCTGGTTGAACTGTTCTTCGATGCTGCGCGAATTGGTAATAACGAAGTGGTCGATACATTTGTTTCTCAAGGCTTCCCAATCGACCAACGCAATAACCAAAGTTATACCGCATTGATGGTGGCCGCATATCAAGGACATAGAGAAACCGTTCGCTTGCTGCTCGACTCCGGAGCCAACGCCTGCCTACAAGATAAGCGTGGTAACACTGCATTAATGGGGGCACTCATCAAACGTGAAATAGGCATAGCTAAAGACCTCTATCAAGCGGATTGTTCACCAGAGCTGCGCAATAAAGCTGGGCTAAATTTGAAAGAATTTGCCGAGATCTATGGTCAATCCAATGTGTTGAAATCGCTTCAACACTGATAAATAACAATAAATAGGACCCACAGTATGAATAAAACAACATGGCTTGCTGCACTAACGCTTCTCTCTTCTCCAACTTTTGCCGAGACAGTAAGCGTAGAAATGATTGACCTTGGCTCTGGGCAATCAACTGGTACCGTGATGATCAGCGACAGTGATTACGGCACCGTTTTTACACCGAAACTACAGGGTTTACCCGCTGGTACGCATGGCTTCCATTTACACGCTAACGGCTCGTGTGACAGCATTACCAAAGAAGGTAAAACCATTCTTGGCGGTGCTGCTGGAGGGCATTATGACCCAGAAAAAACAGGTAAGCATGGCTTCCCTTGGACGGACGACAATCATCTTGGCGATTTACCGGCGCTTTACGTGAATGCTCATGGAATGGCGGATCAGCCAGTATTGGCACCACGAGTGAAACTTGATGACGTAAAAGGTCGTGCTTTGATGGTTCATGCTGGTGGTGATAACCACTCTGACCATCCGGCGAAACTTGGCGGCGGCGGTGCTCGCATTGTGTGTGGTGTGATTAAGTAATCCCCTTCTTAGACGCCACAAACAAAAAACGGTCCAGATAAGCTGGACCGTTTTCTTTTTAAGCAAAAGCTGATGGGCTTAGATTTAAATCGACATATATTACGCGAAGTTCTCAACGATGATGTCATCCGCCTTGTCGACAAATATCGCACCTTTCTCTTTCATCTCTGCAATTACCGCATCGACGGTATCTGGCAAGACCGCACGGCTAGAAGCTAGGTTCACAATTACTTTGAAGCCTAAGTCGAGTGCTTGAGTGACGGATTTTTTTACACAAAAATCGAGCGCTAAGCCGCCGACAACAACTGTATCGATGTTGTTGAACTTGAGGAACTCATTCGCACCTGTGGTTTTGGTATCAGCCACGTCGTGGAAAAAGATACCGTAAGGATGTGCGTCTGGGTCCATGCCTTTGTTCACTTGGAAATCGTACTCCAGAACAGGAGGTAGACCGTCCAACAGTTCAACGCCCGTAGTGCCAAGCACACAATGGCGGTTCCACTTAATATCCACGTTAGGTAAGCCTACTGGTTCAAGCATATTCGCTGGCGTTTCTGCGTCCCACGCCGCTTTTGGTGGATGCAAATCACGGCTGACGAGCTTTAAGCGACCTTTCGCGTGGTTCTTTAGTAGTTCTGGAACGATTTCTAATGCGCCAGTGACTGGCAGTTCGTCAGGGCAAAGTTCGGTGAAACCTTTCTCAGGATCCACGTCGATCACTGCTGTGGTTTGGTAATTAACTCGAACTGTCATGGCAGACTCCTTGTCTGTCTTTATGCTTGCGTTAGCCACGCAAACAGTTTTGGAAAAAGGTTACTTCGTCGCTTGCTAGGGTGTAGACCATCGCTGGTTTGCCGCCTTTACCTTTGTTAGTGGAAGCGACTTTGTTGGTTGGCTTGAGTACACCTGAATCAATCAAGCGTCGTTTGATCGTCATGCGACTGATGTCGATACCGAACTCTTGATAGGCGGCAATGATGTCGGCAACCAGAAACTCTTTATCAAGTGCGAACAATAGGACCGAGGTGTATTCGATAGAGGCGCGCAACTTCTGCCATGCCTTTTCAATCATCTTTTGGTGATCAAAAGCGAGGGTCTCTTCACCATCAAGGATTGCTTGTAGTGGGAACCACTTTAGATGACATTCTGGAACGCCAGCGTTGTCGATTTGCTCTTTGTTGTTACGGTCAACCAAGGCGTAGTGAGTGATGTTCAGACTCCAATCTTCAGGATCGCGTTTTGGGTCGCCATCGACAAAGGCTTCACTAAAGTGACGAGGGTAGGTATGGATTTTTTCGCGGCAGATACGGCGTCGTGCTGCTTCAAAGTTCTCGTCCGCCGGGCGTCCACCTTCGTGGGTCATGTCTTTATCAAACACAAACCCGCCGGGTAGGGCCCATACACCGTGGTACGGACGTTCCGGGTTCGAACGCTTGATCAGCAACACTTCCAACCCCTTATCGGCGCAGCCAGATAGTCTGAATGGAATAATGTCGACGGTTACGATCATGATTTGGTCCTGAGAATAATTTGTAAGTAATCTAGCGCATAACAAGTAGTCAATCAATGGGTAAGTAACCGATTGTTAGAAACGTGTTCATTGTTGTCTAGCGTTCCTCTTTAAGCAAAGGTGTGCTTATCTGCTCAGGTTATCCACAATAACTGTCCGAATTTTGTGCGTAAAAACCTTATAAAAATGAGTGGTTAGTAACAAAAGTTGACAAACCCTAAGTGGGTGTTTATTGTTTACGCAATTAAGTTAGTAACAACAAGTTATATACCCAAGTTTGCCTTGTTGAGAACTTTTCCCCAACTTTGTCGGGAAAACAATAAGATGCGGTTTGTACCGTGCTGAGGGAATTTGGGTATAAACGAAAAAGGGCGTGTAGAAGGGCTCCGAATGACCACCAATTTATTTTCGTCTCGCATCATCCAAAGTGCGTTAGATTTTGACGTATACAAAGTGAACATGATGAGTGCTGTTGCAGCGCTTTATCCCGATGCGATGGTGTCTTATAAATTCATCGTGCGCAGTGAAGAAGACCTATCTGAATTGCTGCCAGAGGTGAAAGCTGAAGTACTTAAACTGCAAGATATCACCTTCTCTGCAGAAGAAATTGAGTACATGAAAGGTGTTGCGCCTTATCTAAGTCCTGAGTTTGTTGATGCACTGCATGCGTTTCGTTTTAACCCTCAACGCGATGTTTCTTTCAATACGAAAACCATGGCTGATGGCACAAGCCAATTACGCATTACCATCAATGGTCTTTGGAAAGAAACCATTCTTTACGAAACCATCATCATGAGTATTGTGTCCGAAGTGCGTAGCCGTGCACGTTGGACAGAGATCCCAGTCGAGCAGTTCCAATCGGTTTTAGAAGAGAAGGTTCGTCTCCTTAAAGCAGAGCTGAAACGTCGTAATATCACCAACTTTAAGTTTGCTGATATGTCGACTCGTCGTCGTTTCTCGTTCCAAGCTCAGCGATCAATGTTGCAGTATCTGAGCGAAGAGTTGCCTGACAGCCTCACTGGAACCAGTAACTACCATTTGGCGAAAGAGCTCGATCTCACGCCAATCGGTACAGTGGCGCACGAATGGTTTATGGGGCACCAAGCGCTCGTGAATGTCCGTGATTCACAAAAGGTAGCTCTGCAGCGTTGGCAAAAGATGTTTAATGGCGCGTTAGGCATTGCATTAACGGACACCATTGGTATTGATGCGTTCTTAAAAGACTTTGATGAAGAGCTCAGTAATGCTTATGTGGGAGTGCGTCATGATAGTGGCTGCCCTTACACATGGGGCGAAAAGATGATTATGCATTATCAATCGCTTGGCATCGATCCAATGACGAAAACCTTGGTGTTTACCGATGGTTTGAACTTCGATCAAGCGCTAGATATTTGTGAGCACTTCCAAGGTCGTGTTCAAGTGAGTTTTGGCATTGGTACGTCGCTTGCGAACGATATGGGTGATTACGTGAACGCACAAGGTGTTGCGTACAAACCTTTGTCTATCGTTATTAAAATGGTGTCATGCAACGGCTCACCTGTTGCGAAAATCAGCGATGAGCCAGAGAAAGCGATGTGCGAAGACATCTTCTTTTTGATGAATTTGAAGCGTCGTTTTGAGCAGCCGCTTGATCTCGATGAGTGTCGCGTACTGATCGATCGCCTAGAAAACGAAGGCGATAACTACCTTATTGACGCGTAGTCCGGTAAGAACGGTGTTTATCGGCGGTAAAGTTGAAATACTGAGAAAAGGGTGGTGCAGAATCATCACTCTTTTTGACTGTCGCACACTTCGTTGTACTTGATTTCACACAGTGCGCCACACTTCGTTCGATATGGGAGCCTCTTACTGCCTGTATTCGCTCGTATTCTTTTAACAATAAGCCCTTCTAAGTTGGCACTCTTTAAGTGCTTTTCACGAACCTTCTTCCAATAGTCATCAAAAGCCATACGTCACCTTATTGTTGTCGTTATTTTTATAAATATGACGCCATTCTATGCAACAGAAGTCGTTTTATATTGTCAGAAAAATCCTAAAATTCGTTAAGGAAAAGGCGAATTGTTGTAAAGCTCTCGTTTCTTGATTTTTATCTTCTATGGTTTCGACAAATTAAAATCGGCAAACCGAGAAGGCGATTTGGTTATAGTACAAACAAAGGTCAACTCGGGAATGAGCGATGAATTTGGTTGTGCATTTACAGAAAAAAGCGATTAACAAACACGGTTATGAGTGGGCAACGCGCCAAGCATGGAAGTGCGGAATAAAAGCGAACCTTGTTAAACGTGTAATTGGCATTTTTAAAGGGCAAATCGTCTGTGTGGTTGAAGGATGCCGCGCTGAATTGTCGACACCAATCAATAACCCTTTGCATGATGATGAAAAGCAAGGTCGCTACGTTTTCGTGGGTGGCATCTTCTGGGAGCCAAACAACGTCATTGCTCCAGGTTTTCCTGACTTTATGTTTATGCACTTACGCAGTCTAAGCCATCGTCATAAATATCTGACAGATGATGAGCTGTTTTTGAGTTTAGCTTAGACGGTTTGATAGATATTGATGACCAGTCTTTTTCTCAAGTCGTTACTCGGTGCGGTGGCAGTACTCGTCATTGCCATGCTCTCTAAATCAAAAAGCTTCTATATTGCAGGTTTGGTGCCTTTGTTTCCGACCTTCGCATTGATTGCGCACTTTATTGTGGGCAGCGAGCGAGATATGGAGGCACTGCGCCAAACCGCACTGTTCGGTATCTACTCTCTAATACCTTATGCGGCGTATCTGATCTCCGTCTTTTACTTTAGCTACCGCTTGAGCTTGGTGGGTACACTGACAGCCGCGACGCTGGTTTGGGTCATGTTTGCATCGATTTTGCTCGCCTTTTGGACTCGATGGATGGTGGTTGCTTAAAGTTTACTCAATCTGACTTAGTAGTTGCTGGGCGATTCATAGTCAGCATTGATGTGATCTGGCTCCGATTGACCTTTTCAAGATTACCTCCTGACATTCCGTTTATAAAACGCCGTTTTTTAACCTGCTAATGACCTCGGGCTTGTTTTTACCTGATGTGAATTCCAGTTCACGATTTACTATACCGCCAATCAAAGATAACTGTACTGGGAAGTAATCCATGAATATGAAATCTATCGCAATCGCGACGGCAGTGGTTGCTGTACTGGCAGGCTGTAAAGACAAAACGCCACCTGCACCAACTGAAGCAAACATTACGCTTGTTGAAGCGGTAACTGAAACCGTGAAGAACCCACATCAAGTGTGTAAAGATGTTGTAGTGACGCACCAAGTTGCACCTAAAGACAACAACAAGATCCTTGGCACGGTTGGCGGTGCGGCGGCGGGTGCTGCATTAGGTAACCAAATCGGTGGTGGTTCAGGTAAAGTGATTGCAACGGCGGCAGGAACAATTGCCGGTGCAATGGCAGGGCGTGAAATTCAAGACAATGTGCAGAAGGGCGATGTTGTGACTTCAACAGAGAAACAATGCCACACTGAATACACCACTTCAGAAAAAGTAGTAGGTTACGATGTCACTTATGAAGTTGCAGGTGCACCAACGACTGTGCGCATGAAGAGCAAACCTGCAGGCAAAACTTTCCCAATTCAAGATGGTAAAGTGGTTCTACCGCAATAATCGCCAACTAGATTGAATACATAAGCCCATTTGTTCATTGAACTTAAGGGCTTTTTTCGTTTTAGAAGATAGTGGTGAATACTACTTGTCTGCGAAATAGTCGACCAACGTTTTACGCCACTTTCGTGATTCACGGATTTGTAACAGCGCGCGGTTAATCTCTTCCTCATAACGGTTGTTCTCTGTGATGATGAAGCCGTAGTTCTGTTTTTCTAGTTGGTACGGCAACACTTCTAAATCCTCAAATTGTCCAGATAGTCTGCTACTGCCAATCATGTATTTGAGCACAACATCATCCGCGACAATCGCCTCGACTTCACCTTTGTCTAAGGCAGTTAAAAGCGCCGTCATGTCTGCATAGTCTTTGTGGCGAATGCCAAAGCTAGTGAGTAACAAGGAAGAGGTGGTGGCCGTTTTGGTACCGACTTCAACATTGGCAAGATCATTGATACCTTTGATTTGTGAATAACCTTGGCTAAGGGTGAGTTTGCTAGCCAAAACTGCAGTAATACTGGCGATAAAAAGCATGCTGAAAACACCAATGAATACCGTCACAATTCGCCCAGTTAAGCTTTTAAATTCAAAGTAGTTAAACGGTCCTCGGGTAATAAACAGCAAGCCAAGAATAAAGCTTTCAACCCAGCGACCGCTTCTGTTTTTCATTGAATATAGCTTTTCGTTTTTCCCTTCTTCTAACGCATAGAAAAATGCTCCGACTAAGCCAGCTACCAATATGATGGCACCAACGATGAGCCACAAAGCCGGGTTCAAAAATATAGATTGCAAGGTATGCAGATAGCCTTGGTTTTTTACCGCAATCGCGAGATGGGTTTCGTAGAAAGAATGAGAAAAATCAGCGAACAGTTCGCGTTCTGGAGTGATGGAAATACATGAAACACCTATATCTATTTGTTCTGTTTCTATCGCGTTGAGTAGATCGTCTAAAGGTTGGTTTTCAAAACGAAACTCGACGTTCATTTCTTTGGCAATTTGCTCCCATAATTCAATGCTGAGACCGTTCAAATCACTGTCAACAGAACCAATAACAAAAGGAGGACATGGGTAAGTCCCGACCTTAAGCGGAGAAGCGTTAGAGGAACTAGTCAGTAAAGAAAGAAGCAAACATGTTGTAATTACAAGGAATTGAAGTGTGGTTTTCAAACCAATTTGCATGCGCAGACCCTCAAAAAAGTGGCAGCGCTGAATTGAATCAAGAGCGATTTCTTGCACAAAAAAGCCCGAGTGTTGAGAGTTTCCGAGAGGTAATGATGAATTCAATGCTGCCTTAATTTTGTTATTTACTGTTTTAACTATAGCAGGCAACGCTTCATTGAATTTCAAGTTCGATGACGTTAACAGCGAGACGAGCGTTGGGAGAGTCTGTAAGCGTATGTAAGCATCGATAGAAGAGGCTGTTTTTTTGTTTAAAATTTGTCTATTTATTGAATGATGTTTTATTGGAGTAGTGATGAAGAAACAAACATTGACGATGATTATTTTGATTGCGTTGACAGGCTGTGGTATCGAAGGACAAAGCCATTCTTCTACTCCAGCTAATGCACCTAATTTGTTTGTATCACAATGTGGAGATCAACTGTTTCCAGATGAACCTAGTCTGTCCTTTGCAGTTAAGGGGGATGTGGCAGAATTACAAGGGGTCGTTTGTAAAGGGTCACCTGCTGCATTTGAACGTATGATGAAAAAGCACCCAGAGATTAAACTACTTAAGTTTATTAGTATTGATGGCTCTGCTGATGATGATGCAAACCTAGAGCTCGCTTACCAAGTACGTGCAAGCCATTTAGATTCTTACATTGCTGCTGATGGAGAAATAGCCTCTGGTGGTACAGATTTGTTTGTAGCTGGCGTGAATAGAACGATAGAAAGTGGGGCGACGATCGGAGTGCATTCTTGGGGAGCTGGGGATGACGTTGCCACAGACTTTCCTGTTGGTCACGAATATCATCAGCCATACATTGATTACTACAGAAAAATGGGATTACCCGACCCAGAAGGCTTTTACTACTTCACTATAAACGCAGCATCGGCTGACAATATCTACAATATGAATGAGCGAGAAATCACGCTGTACGGGCTAGGTAAGATCACCTCTTCTACAAGTAATTAACGACAACGACAATTCGGGTGTTGTATTGATGTCTGCGCATAGAGTGAGTTTCAGAAGCGAGCACGAATATCGGATACTAAAATACAAAAGCCGAGCGATGAACGCTCGGCTTTTTAAATACTTACGCTGCAGGGGCTCGGTGATGTTGCTCTTCTGCGAGTTTGGCGGCTTGCGCTTGTTTTTGTTTGCGGCGTTCTCGTTTTGATAGCCAAATCAGAGGCACGACAATCATTACTGTACCAATTGCCATAAAAATATCTGGCACTTCACCGAACCAAATCAAACCAACGATCACGGCACCAATCAAGCCGCTGTATTCTGCGCTAGCAATTTTGTTGCTATCGATAGAGCGATAAGCCAACACGCAGGTTGCTGCATAAATCATGATGAATAAGCTTGAACCTGCCGCTACAGGGAATGAGCTCCAATCCCATGCTTCGCCCTCGATAAACACCAACAAGAGTGATACAGGCATACCGGCTAGATTCGTCATCAAAAGTGTGTGTGGTACGGATTGGTTCTTCGGTAACTTCCGAATTAGCAGGTTGTTGATCGCCAAAGTGACTGCGACAACCAATGCCGATAGCGCCGCCCAATCAATCTGATCAGGACGAATAATCACAAGCACGCCTGCAAAGCCCATCACTGCCGCTGCAATAGATTGTGCAGAAAGTTTCTCTCCAAAGAAGATCGCTGCCAGTGGCAACATGATTAAAGGTGCGGCATAGAAGATCGCATTCGCGGTCGCGAGTGGCATTGATGAGATGGCAAACACCATAAAAATCGCACCAGTTAACCAAACGTGCGCACGAACCGCATGCCATTTAAAGCCTTCCATTAATGGGGCTTGTTTAGTGAGTAGGTACACGGGTAATAACATCATCACAGCTGACAATTGTCGGTAAAACACAAACTGAAAAACCGGCACCTCATTACCGACGCTTTTGATCAAAGCGTCTGAGAGCACCGCAATTAGGTTACCAACAATTAATAGCAGCATGGCTGCGCCGACAGATGTGACTTTCACGTTATTCCTCTCCTCATTCTTTGCCAAAGAGTAGGTGATGTCATAGGATGAAGTGAAATGATATTTATTAGTTTAAGTATGAGATTTTTAGATAATGAAATTGCCACCTCTTAGAGCGGTTCACTGTTTCGAATCCGTTGCTCGTAATTTGAGCTTTTCCCTTGCAGCAGAGGAGCTCAACGTGACGCAAAGTGCGGTGAGTCATCAGATTCGTATATTAGAAGACTACCTTGGTGAAGCCCTGTTTATTCGTCAGGGGCGTAAGTTATCGCTCTCGGATACTGGCTTTCGTTATCTTGAAGATATCAGTCCTGCTATTAGTGCCATTGCGATGGCGAGTCAAAAAGTGCGTGAAGGCGAAAAGGGCAGTCTACGCTTGGCAATTTACAGCTCGCTGGCGGTGAAATGGTTAATCCCACGATTGGCGGACTTCAAGCGTCAGCATCCGGAAATTGATCTTACGCTCAACATGGTTGCTGGAGATCCAGAACAAACCGACAGCGTTGGTGACTGTTTTATCACAGTGCAGAAGCCTAAGCGTAATTACATGGCTGTGCGTTTATATGATGAGACTTTGTATCCGGTATGTAGCCTCAATATCTGGAAAGAAATTCAAGACCAACCAATGCCGAATGCACTCTGGCACTATCCGATTCTTTCGACTGATTCTATCTATCGTGAGCGCGGTAAAGATTGGTCAGAGTGGTGCAAAGCCGGTGGGTTTGAGTTGCCAAAAGATATTGATATGCAGCACTTCAGTCACATGCTGCTGGCTATCGAAGCTGCTCGCTATGACCAAGGCATTACGTTTGCCAATGACTTTATGTTGAATGAACGGGATAAGGCTCAAGACTTGGTTTATATCCCCTCTCACGGCTTAGAAACTGGGGATAGCTTTTACTTTGTACATAAGAAGAATCGTGCTCGCCAGCCTGAAATCATCAAGTTGACTAACTGGCTTAAACAGCAGTGCTTATAGCGCAGATTGTGTGATTGCTTCGTGGTATTCCTTGTGATGCTAGACTTAATTTAGGCAGGTCAGTTGGGAGAGTATCATGAGCTACGCGCACATTTTGGTGGCAGTTGATTTATCAGATTCGAGTCGAGTAGTGATCGACAAAGCTATTGCGATGGCAAGAGATGCAAACAGTAAGGTGTCTTTTGTTTTTGTTGATCACGATAGGGTCGCGCTGGAATCGAAGGACGAGCAAAAGCTAATGCAAGAACTTGATGCTTTAGCTAAGCAGAGTGATTATCCAATTAGCGAGACCATGGTGGTGGTGGGGGATCTACATATTAAGTTGGCTGGTATAGCGAAGGAAAATGACATCGATTTGGTGGTGTGTGGTCACCATCATAAGTTTATGAGCCGCTTGTTCTCTTCTATTCCCAAGCTCGCCAATGCTATTGAGGCAGACTTGCTCGTCGCATATTTGGACTGAGCCCTCACTCAAGATTACAAAGTAAAAGGGAGGCTTTGCTAAGCCTCCCTTTATGATTCTAAAAGCGACTATTGCTTTTTGATCAGCGCTTTAATCACATCAATCGTGTATAGCTGACAATCGACCGCGGTTTGCGGATCGAAGTCTTGCTTGTGTTGATCTGTGTTCGAAAGTATACGGATACCAACGAAAGGCACTTGGTAAGCTTGAGCAACCAATGCCGCAGAGGAAGTCTCCATTTCTTCAACAGACGTACCGTATGTTTCATGGAACCAGTTGATACGATCCACTTCGCGGTTCCATTCGTCCGCTGAGCCAATCAAGCCTCTCACGACTTTGCCTTTTTTGTATTCTTCAGACAAAGAAAGAGCGGTTTCAACCAGTGCCGGATCCGCTTTGAATTGTTTGTGTTCAACAAACTCGCCGTTTTCACGTAGACGCATGGTTACGTCGAAGTTCTGCCACTTCGTTGGGTCGATGCCTTTGCCTTTTTCGGTAAACTCAGACTTGTAAGCGCCCATGTTGAAACTCGCTTCGCCAACCACAATGTCACCGCGGTATAACTTAGGATCGTGACCACCAGATGTACCTTGGTTGATAATATACTTTGGATTGAAGTGTTCAATCGCAATAGTGGTAGAGGCTGCAGCGTTCGCCAAGCCAACTTCGGTACGAGAAACCACGACTGGATAGCCATCTATATCACCTTGCCAGAAGGTCCAAGAACCAATGGTGGTTTGTTTGGCATCATCCAATGCTTCAACTAGGGTGCTGGTTTCAATATCCATCGCACCTTGCACAAGGATTGGTTGAGTTTGAGCGAAAACAGAGAAAGAAAGTACTGCAGGAAAAAGTGCAGCGAAACGTTTAAAGATTTGCATACGACATACTTACAAATGAGAAAGATGGCGAAATCTACCAATGGCAATCGTTTGCGTCAATTGGTTGAATTGTTATTTTTCTTAATAAATGAAAATTCTTGATTGTCGTTCTAAATAACAAGAATGAAAAAATCCGAGCGGGGGAGGCTCGGATTTGGTCTTTATCAGGACTAGATTAAATGGTTATACCGTATTAAGGCATCTTGCTCAGGTTGTAAAATGAAGCCAGTTCGCCAGTCGCTTTTTCGCCGTTCATATCCAACTTCATTAGCATGTTTTCACCAACGAAGTACTGGTTTGGACCAGACTCATCAACCAATGTAATGGTGTTGCCTGATTCATTCCAAGTGAACTTACCTTCTGATTTGATTGGCTCGCCTTCTTTGCCTTCATACAGCTCTACTAATGTATAAGTGCCGTCTTCGTTAAGGGTTAACGTTGTATCGATACCCGCGCAATCTGCACAAGGAAGTTTGCCTTTGTAAATGCCGTTCCAATCCAACGAATTTTGCGCATTGTGACCAGAATCTACAAAGGTATCTGTCGTGATCATTTGCTCTTCTTCAATCGGTGTTGCATCAACGGTGCTTTCAACTTCTGAGGCCTGAGGAATGTCAACCGCAGTTGTCTCTGCTGGTTTCTCATCCTGACAGCCTGCTAGAATAACGACCGCACCAGTGAGTGCTAATAGTGTCTTTTTCATTTTATTCCTCTCTAAATCAACAAGTTGATATACCAAAGTAATCTCGTTGCATGTATGCTAAGGTCACTTAGGTATACCGTGATAATAATAGACTTGTTTCCTAAACCTGCGTCAGAACAAAGCAAACCATTGAACGGCCTCTGTAAGAAAAAATCTTTAACGTCAGTGATTTGCAAATAAAAGGGATAGGAGAAGAAAATGGAAGAATTGGTTACAGTCGTTCTTCGAGCAATTGTTCGTTCTATTATTATAGAAATTTTCCTGTGGAGATTGAGTTATTGCACCGGTTATATCGGGCTGTCGATTATTACTTTAGGCAAGCGTCCGCACAAACCAATGTCGAAAGCGATGCGAATACGCATCAGCTATTTTGGTATTTTTCTGTTGGTTGTGTTCCTTGTGTTTATGTTTTGACTTTCGTAGCGCAATTTTTAAACCGCCACCAGATAAAAAAGGCTCATCAGATGATGAGCCTTTTGCGTATTAGGATGCTTTATCCATTGCGGGTGGTGTTTTGACCTCCTTTGACGGAGACTCCTCTTCGGTATTATCAGTAAAGATTTCAGCCACGGCGCTACGTTCTAGTTCACCTTGCAGATTACCTTCGTCATCCACAACCGGCAGTGAGTAGTCACAAGACATGGTGTCTGGAAGTACTTCTTCAATTACGGAATCAGGAGAGACAACAGGCACTTCTTCGTAGATCTCTTCTGCCAGCTCTTGTGCTGCATCGGTTTTCGCAGCATCTAGCAAGCTCTCTTTGGTAACCACTCCTTGATAGCCATCATCGGTCACGTGGTACGCGTAGTCTTGTTTCACGCGTTTCATCTCAACAAGGGCCTCTTCAATGGTTGTCGCTGCAATGCGATACGCTGGTGGCTGCATCACGGTTTCAACCGTCAGAGCGCGTGCTCGGTTTACGTCCTTCACGAAGGCCTCTACATATTCATCGGCAGGGTGTAGCAGAATCTCGTCTGGAGAGCCTTGTTGTACTAACTCGCCATCTTTCAAAATAGCGATACGGTCACCCAAGCGAAGCGCTTCATCCAAATCGTGAGTGATAAAGATAATGGTCTTATGTAGCTTCTCTTGCAGTTCAATCAGCTGATCTTGCATCTCGCTACGGATCAGAGGGTCGAGTGCCGAGAACGCTTCATCCATCAATAGGATCTCAGCGTCAGTCGCCAGTGCACGAGCCAAGCCTACACGTTGTTGCTGACCACCAGAAAGCTGCGCAGGGTATTGGTTCTCGTAACCTTTCAGACCAACTGTCTCCAACCATTCATTGGCTTTCGCAAGGCGCGCTTCTTTTTTGATGCCTTGGATTTCCAAGCCGTAAGCTACGTTGTCAACCACAGTACGATGGGGCAAAAGACCGAAGCGTTGAAATACCATCGACATTTTATGGCGGCGAAACTCTTCTAGCTCTTTTGATGACAGCTGCATTACGTCGACGCCTTCAACTAAGATTTGCCCCATGGTTGGGTCAATTAAACGGTTGAAGTGGCGAATCATGGTCGACTTACCAGAGCCAGATAGCCCCATAATAACGAAGATTTCGCCTTTGTTAATTTGCAGATTGATGTCTTTTAAACCAACGGTATGACCCGTATCAGCCAGAATTTGGTCTTTGCTCTGGCCTTGTTTTACTCGCTCAATCACTGTTTTTGGCTTTGGTCCGAAGATCTTATACAGCCCGCTAATTTCAATAAGTGGCTTAGTCATGTTTCAGATCTCCTAAGTGTGCTTGGGTTCGCTTCGCGTAAGCTTGCGACGCTCGGTCAAACAGAATCGCCAGTGCCACAATTGCTAGCCCGTTAAGCAGACCAAGGGTGAAATACTGGTTGGTGATTGATTTTAATACTGGCTGACCTAAGCCTTTAACGCCAATCATAGAAGCGATAACAACCATAGAAAGTGCCATCATGATGGTTTGGTTGATACCAGCCATAATGGTTGGCATTGCCAAAGGTAATTGTACGCCGACTAAGCGTTGCTTGTTACTTGCACCAAAGGCGGTGGCGGCTTCAAGAACTTCCTTATCTACGAGTCGAATGCCTAAGTTGGTTAAACGAATGACTGGTGGAATCGCGTAGATCACAACAGCAATCAAACCTGGGATCTTACCGATACCAAGGAGCATAACGACCGGAATCAGATAGACGAACGCGGGCATGGTTTGCATCACGTCGAGCAGTGGCGTCACGACGGATTGCACGCGATTGGAGCGTGCCATGGCAATACCGATAGGAATGCCGAGCGCAATGGCGAGCATGGTACACACCGTGATGATGCTGAGCGTCCGCATCGTGTCTTCCCACATGCCAAAGTACCCAATCAGGATTAATGACACGAAACACGCGACAGCCAGTTTCCACGATCGGCTTGCGGCATAAACCAACGCGGTACATACACCAAGGATGATCATCCATGGTGTAGAAATGAGGAGTTTTTCGAACCAAACGAGAAATGAGAGAAGAGGATCGAAGAATGATTCAATAAGGTCGCCGTATTCGCGAGAGAAATCGCGGTAGGCACCATCTAAGGTTTTGCGGATAGCTCTGAGATCTGAGCGATCCATTTCTGGGAATTCGCTAAGCCAATTCGAGTCAGACATGTTTACTTCCTTTTCTTGCCGAGACCCAAGTGAGCCTCGGCATACAACAATTTTGGTATTCCTATACCATTTACGAAACGTCTAAGTCTTACAGTGCACCTTGCACTTTTTTAGCTACGTCTTGAGGAACCCATGCGGTCCAGATCTGTGGGTAGTTTTCTAGGAAATGGAACATGGTTTCTTCACCGTCCGCTTGGTTGTCTTCCATCCAAGCCAGCAATTGGTTCATGTCTGCATTGGTGAAACCACGTTTAGTGAAGTAGTTGTATGCAGCCGGAGAGCGTGAAGCAAACTCTTCAGTCGTAATGGTGTGAACCGGTGAAGGTGGGTACATGGTTGGTTTTGGATTTTCGCAATCAGCTTGTGTCGTACAGCTGACAAATTCTTTCTCATCAACGCCGCTACCGAAATCCACTTTCACCATATCGTACTTACCGAGAACTGCAGTTGGTGCCCAGTAGTAACCAAACCAGGCTTCTTCACGTTCGTAGGCTTTTGCTATTGAGCCAGACAGACCTGCACTTGACCCTGGGTCGATAATATCAAAGCCTGATCCGGCAAGGTCCATCGCTTTGAAAAGGTTACCGGCGCTGATTTGACAGTTCCAACCAGCTGGGCAGCTGTAAAATGCCGATTTTGCTTTGTCTTCTGGATGAGAGAACAGCTTCGCGTGTTTTTTCACACCTTCGATGGTTTTCATTTCAGGGTATTGTTTAACAAGGTAGGCAGGGATCCAGAAACCTTCTTCACCGCCATCGACGAGTGCTTTACCAGCATAGCGTAGGCGCTTTTCTTCAACACCTTTATCTAGTGCATCTTTAAGGCTGTTACTCCAAAGCTCTGGTGCCACATCGGGCTGTCCTTTTTCGATCATTGAGGTGCCAGTTGGCATGGTGTCGCCAGGGATGAGTTCGGCATCACAGCCGTAGCCGTGCTCAAGAATAAAACGGTCCACGTTGGCAATCAGTGTTGCAGAGTTCCAGTTCATATCTGCAATGGTAACCGTTCCACACTCACTTGCGTTTGCGTTGGTCGCTGCTAGCGCACCAATCGCTAGTAGTAAGGGAGTTTTGTACGTCATATTGAGTTTCCTTTCTCTAAATTGCTCACTTAGGGTAACTAATTAATCATTAGTGTTCAAACTAATGTGTTAGGTGAATTATAGCTTTGTTTATTAATGAGCGTGAAAGTGTTGGTGAATTTTTGATGAAAATAGCCACAGAAATGAAAGGTTTTTTATCGACTCATGTCAATGAATCGTATGGTGGTTTGTATGTACTGTTGCATTATTATTAGATGTCTAACGAATATTTCGCTATGAATACGATTTTTGCAAACTAAGATATTGGCATATGCTAAAAACTATAATTGGCATATGCCATAAACGAGCGTAAGGTTAAGGCGTTTTGTAGAGAGGATGTGATGGCGAGACCAAAAATAGAAAGACGCATATGTGGACGTGCAGCACACCATTGTTTTAAGCCCAATGGCGTACCGTTTTATGAGCTGGAGAAAGTCAACATATTGCCAGAAGAACTAGAGGCATTGCGATTAGCCGATCTGGAAGGATTGAGCCAGCAGCAAGCTGCCGACCAAATGGGAGTCTCTCGCCAGACCTTTGGTAATACGGTTAAAAGCGCGCGTTTTAAAGTCGCGAAAAGCCTAGTTGAGGGTCATGCACTTGTTTTTCCTGACCAGGAGTCAAACTCATGATTTACGCTATTCCGAATGACGGCGAACGCGTCGCCAATCATTTTGTTAAAGCCCCATACATTGCGATTTATTCCGACACGGAAGGGCTGTTGAAAAACCTAGCTAATATTGCTTCTATGCCACAAGCTGGCTGTAAAGCAAAATCTCAACTTATTCAATCTTTGCAAGAATATCATGTGGATGCAGTGTTGGTTCGCAACATTGGGGAACGTGCGCTTGGTAAGCTTTTGAGTAGTGGTAAACAAGTCTTTAAGCTATCGACTCGCAGCTCACTGGATGATGTAATGGGTGTGCCTCGATCGCCATTAACGGTTGCGACGCAAGGTCGCCCTTCGACCAATCACGTCAAAAAAGGTGGTTGCGGTGGCTGTGGTAGCAAAAAAGCGCCTTCGCTATTGATCAATCCTCAATCTCAATCAAAAAACACACTCATGACGTTGCGCCCAACTAAACTTAAAGCATTGGTTTCTTCTTACGTGAAAGAGGTGAAGTAATGGTTTGGTTGTTCACTTTTCTTGGGTTCTTAGCCATCATTTTGTTGATGTCACTGGGTGTGATCTTTCACAATAAACGCATTCAAGGCAGTTGCGGTGGCTTGAATAACGTCGGCGTTGACAAAGTGTGTAACTGTGAGACTACTTGCGCAGAGAATGAACGCCGCCTCTATCAGATCCAAGAGCCAAGTTCGAAAGGTCAATAGATCCTAATATTGTCTAGAAGATCAAATTTTTAATGATGAGTTTTTGCGCATTTTTTGTTCAGTTCTACGATTAAGATTCGTCTTAATAAAAGGAGAACCAAAATGGCATTTATGAAGCAGGATATCCCAAACCGTGTAACGGTGTACCATGACAATGTCGATCAGGAACAAGAACTCAAGAATGCGATGTTGCCAGAGAAGCCACGCTATTTTAACGGTTCTCCTACCTATAAAGCCGACAGTGTTGAACAGTTCCAATCCAAGCTTGAACATATTGGTATGTCGTTAGACAAATAGACCTCAACTGAATACAACAACGCCCTCAAGTTTTGAGGGCGTTTTTTGTTAGTGAGGTTAAACGTATTAAGCCTTAGCTTTGCTGCGTCGCTTCGTTGCAGACCTGTTTTTGCACAGCTGGTGGCGCTGGTTCGTAGTGGCTGAGTGTCATGTTAAAGCTACCTTCACCGCCAGTAATTGAGCGCAGACGACGAGCATAATCTTGCAGTTCGTTGACTGGAGACTTGGCTCTTAACATGGTGAAGTTTGCGTCGATAGGCTCTGTTCCTTCAATTAGCCCGCGATTACCGGATAAGTCGCCGGATACATCACCCACATTCGCGGTTGGAATATGAAGCTCCATTTGCACAATCGGTTCGAGCACTATCGGGTCCGCATTGTTGATCGCATCTAAGAAGGCTTTCTTACCTGCGATGACAAACGCGATTTCTTTCGAGTCAACCGAGTGGTATTTACCATCGTAAACGGTCACTTCGACATCTTTGATTGGGTTACCAGAAATCGCCCCTTCTTCCAATGCCTGAACAATGCCTTTTTCCACTGCTGGGATGAGTGCAGTAGGAATCGCGCCGCCAACCACTTTATTAATGAACTTGAAGCCCGCACCGCGTTCGAGTGGGCGTACTTTTAATTGCACCTCACCAAATTGACCCGCGCCGCCGCTTTGTTTCTTATGACGATAGTGGCCTTCTGCTGGTTTGGTTATGGTCTCAAAGTATTCGACGCTTGGCTGGCTGGTTTCCACTTCCAGTTTGTAGACTGCAGACATTTTCTCAAGCGCTACTTTGAGGTGGAATTCACCCTGACCGCTGATGATGGTTTCATTGGTGCGTGCACGATGTTCGATTCGAAGAGAAGGATCTTCACTGGCAATTTTATTCAGTACATCCCCAAGTTTTTGCTCGTCGCCACGCTTAACGGGTTTTAGGCACAGCGAGTACATCGAATCTGGGAAGTTGAGGGTTTTGAGTTGCACGCCATCTTCTTCATGAGAGTCATGAACAATGGAATCAAATTCCAACTCATCCACTTTGGCGAGCACACAGAAATCGCCGGCAAGCGCCCTTGGGATCTCCGTTCTGTCTTTGCCTTGCAACTGGTAAAGATGACCAACTTTGAACGCTTTGTTGCTTTCACCAATGTAGAGTTGGCTGCCTGCGTTGATTTCACCTTGGTAAACACGCAAATAGGCGAGTTTACCCATGTAAGGATCGACGCTGATCTTGTACACATGCGCCACGCTGTGCTCAAGTGCTTCACAGTTTACTTTTACCTTCTTGCCGTTTTTCTCCAACAGCGGTGGGTTGCCTTCATTTGGCATCGGCATGATTTCCGCTAGGGTTCTCAGCAGTAGTTCTACCCCCGCGCCTGTTTTGGATGACACAAAGCAGATTGGAATTACGTGTCCGGTTCTCAATGCTTCTTCAAACGGATCATGCAGCTGTTCTGCTGTCAGTTCTGAGCCTTGTTCGAGATACAGTTCCATCAGCTCTTCATCGACTTCAATCACTTGGTCTATCAAGGTTTCATGCGCTTCTTCGACTTTGGCGAGCAAGGTGTCGCGTTCGATCTCTGGTTCGAAATAGCAATCCACCACCGATTGAGCATCGGCTGAAGGTAAGTTGATTGGTAAGCAATTATCACCAAAGTGTTCGATGATATTTTCCATCACGGCTTCAAGTTGGTTGCCGTGATTGTCGAGCTTGTTGATGATGATCATCTGGCACTTTTGCTGCTCTTTAGCAAAGGCGAACAAGCGGTCAGAAGTTTGGTTGATGGGCATTTGTGGGTCGATGATCAACGCAGAAGTTTCAACGGCAGGGAACACGCTGAGTGTGCGCCCGAGTAATTCACTTTGTCCGGGAGTGTCGATGATATTGAGGCGGTGTTTGTTCCAACTGAGGGCGACTGGTGTGGCTTCGATACTGTGTTGATATTGGATGGATTGTTGGTCGAAATCGGTCACCGTATCGCCTTTTTCCACACACCCTAAATGGCTAGTGGCTTGGCAGGTGTAGAGCAGTTTTTCTATCAGTGTGGTTTTGCCGGTACCCGTTTGACCGACAAAGGCGACGTTGCGGATCTTATTGATAGGCATAGAGCCTCCTTGCAAATGACGTGCGAAACCGAGTAAGCCGTTATCGGCAAATCAACGGTTCCAAAGCAAACCTGATATCAGGTACGAACTGCATTGGAGTAGGGCGGGTTTACCGCCTGTTCGTCTTCCATGTCATTTTTCGGATGACTCTATACATACAACCACCACCTTGCTGAAAAAGCGCATTAGAGGTTACTACCGTGTTAGCATGCCGTAATAACCTCGTAATTTATGTGACTTATTTCATGCTGATGGTGATTGTTTTTTAATCTAGGTCATGAAATCGGTGATGGGGTTATCATCGCTTCTTTACAGAACGATTTCTCCTTCTCGATATACCAAAGCAGGCTCAATATCCTGACCCAGTAAAATCGGACCATCTAAATCAACCACTTTCGATTGGACCGCGATGGGTAGCGCTGCACGCATCGCCAATGAAGTGCCTAACATGCAACCGGACATCAAGGTAAAACCAAGATGTTTCGCTTCTTCTGCAAGCAATAAGGCTTCGGTAAGACCACCCGTCTTGTCGAGTTTGATGTTGACCATTTCGTATTTGCCTACCAATTCATGCAATTGTTGGCGTGTATGGCAACTTTCATCGGCACAAAGTGGAATTGGGTGCGAAATGTCTTTTAGCTTGTCATCGTCATTCGAGGGTAAAGGCTGCTCAATCATCGCAATATTCAGTGGCGCTAGCGCGGCAAAGGTGGTGTCTAAGTCCAGTTCTTGCCATGCTTCGTTCGCATCCAGCACGATCATCGCATCGCCTGCCGCTTCACGAACAGCGCGAACGCGTTCAATCACTTGTTCGCCATCGAGCTTCACTTTAAGTAGTTTTGCGCCTTGTTCGATGTAACTACGGGTCTGGTTTGCCATTGCCTCTGACGTGTTAATCGACACGGTCATCGCAGTAACAATCGATGTTGGCAATTCAAATAGATCTTGGGCATGTTGCTTGCCTGCGAGTTTGGCTTGTAAGTTCCACATCGCGCAGTCGAGCGCATTACGTGCCGCACCGGCAGGGAGAAGAGTTTGTAGTTTTTCTCTGAGGGAGACTATGTTCGCGTCACCTTTGGCAAACAAACCTTGCAGTTCATGAGCGGCTTGAGAAATGGCTTTGATCACCGATTTCACCGACTCGCCGTAACGAGGGTAAGGCGTACATTCACCTTGGGCACTGATGCCACTTTGTTCTACGGTTACGCGCACCACGTGACATTCAGTTCTGCTGCCACGGGATATACGAAAAGGCGTCGCCATCGCAATGGTGACGGGCTCTACATGGATTTTCATCGCATCTACAATCCTTAAATCGCAACTTAAATCGCAATAATCTGTTGAGCAATTTGCTCTACGCCAAAACGCACAGGATCGGTTACGGACACTTGGTATTTCTCCGTCCATTCTTGGCAAAGCTGTGCGGCATCATCTTCACTGATTGCAGAGGTATTCAAGCAGATTCCAACAAGTTGTGTGTCAGGGTTTGTTAAACGTGCTGCTTGTAAATTTGCCTCGATGGTTTGTTCAATCGTTGGCAATTTCGCATGGGGAAGGTTGCGAATGTGTGGGCGACCGATCTCGTGACACAATACCAAAGCGTCCGCTTGTGCGCCGTGAAGCAAGCCTAAACTCACGCCCGCAAAAGAAGGATTGAACAACGAGCCTTGTCCTTCAATGATGTCCCATTCATGGTCTGTGAACTCAGGGCTGATGGCTTCCACCGCACCAGAGATAAAGTCCGCGACAACAGCATCAATCGAAATACCACTGCCCGCGACTAAGATGCCCGTTTGACCTGTGGCTTTGAACTCAGCGTGACAACCAGATTGCTGTAAAGCTTTCTCAATCGCGAGGGCAGAGAACATCTTGCCAACCGAGCAGTCGGTGCCAACCGTTAGTAAGCGTTTCCCCGAGCGCGCTTTACCATTACCCACTTTGAGCGAGGCATCGTAATGGCGTACATCGTGTAACTTGGCTAAGCCACGTTGTTGTAAGTCATCTAAAGGAGCGAATTCAGAAAGACGTTGGTGCATACCTGAGGCGATTTCAAACCCCATTTCCGCCGCTTCTAGTAACGTCGCTTGCCATGATTCAGGAATAACACCACCAGGGTTTGCTGTGCCGATGACGAGCGTTTTTGCGCCTTGCTGCTGAGCCTGTTGCAGCGTCATATCGGTTAAACCTAACGAAACGGTTTCTGACGTAAGACAAAGCTGCCCTAAGCAAATCTCTGGGCGCCATTGATGGATACCGCGCGCAGTTTTTGCGGCTAATGGATCGGTGACGTCACCAAGAAAAAGTAAGTAAGGTTGAGCAATTTGCATGATGGTTCCCTCTGTCATTCTGTATGTTTTTAAACAGTACGTTTTCAAACAAGACGTTTTTAACCAATACGTTCAAGTAATGGCGTTTTCAAACAATGTAGCCAGTTTGAAGAGGGAAGCCGAATGCCTATTTATTGTGCGTCTATAACTTGAGGTTATAGGGTAAGGTGAGTGCTAACTTACTGATTCACATGTTGCTTAAGTGAATCAATAAAAAGCTTGGTCGAAATGGATTGCGGTGTATGTTCCGCAAACATGATAGAGATTGAAAATGACAGCGCAGGAGAAAGTGAGCGCACGCTTACCGATTCATCATCTTGATACTGTTTTGCTGTCCATGGATCGACAATCGCAAAGCCGGCATGGTGTTTGACCAGTTCAGCAGCAGCGGCGTAACTGCGTACTGTGATTGCGTGGTGATAATGTTCGTCGCGTGCCGAGAGTGTTTGATGAAGCAACAAACCGAGTGGGTCTCGACTGTCCAAGCCGATGATTGGCAATTCGTGCTGAATCAAATCATCAAACGACATTGTGTCTTCGGTCGAACTGAGTGCCAATTTAGGCGCAATCAGGACAAGTTGCTGCTTGAGTAAAACCTCACTCAAAATTGCGGGTGGGGCTTCTTCACCAAAGGCAATCGCCACATCCAATTCGTGTTTAAGTAAGCCTGAGCAAAGTTCATCGCGGTTTGCCGTTAATAGCTCAAATGAGATGCCTTGCTGCTTAGACAAGGTCGCAATGGTTGGAGCAAGCAATTGGGAAGCTAAGACAGGCGGCGCTCCAACTCTCAAGTGCTGAGTGCCTTGTTTCACCTTATTGGTGAGAGAGCGAAATTGCCCAAGCTGTTGGTAGACTTTCTCTGCTTCTGGCAGTAGGGCTTTGGCTTCTTGGGTTGGTACTAAGCGACCTTTGACACGCTCAAACAGGGCAAAGCTAAGTTGTTGCTCCGTATGGGCAAGTACCCGAGTGACATTGGGTTGCGATACATGCAATAAGCGCGCGGCACCAGAAACGGTTCCGGTTTGCATGATGGCGTAAAAGACTTCCAATTGTCTTAAATTCACTGCGCTGTCCTGTTCATTCGTTTGAGCTTGAAGCTAGCTTATCCAATTCCTACGCTTTTTAACAATAGTTGCTCGAACTTGTCCTATAGATAAAAAGAAAGCCCCAGCATAACGTCCGGGGCTTGGTCCTTATTTGATAAGCCATCGTTAGATGATGGCAGTCTGCAATCGCTAGTAGCCTTGATCTTCTTGCGCTTGTGCTTTCGCCATTTGAATTGGATCGAGTTTGAGCGTTTGAGTTGGGAATGCGATGTCCGCTTCGTGTTCTTTAATGATCGCCATTACTTGCAGTAACACATCTTGCTTCACTTCATGGTAACGCACCCAGTTCACCGTTTTAGTGAAGGTGTAAATGAAGAAGTTTAGTGAGGAAGCTCCAAACGAATCAAAGTTCACAATCAGAGTTTGGCGCGTATCAATATCTTTGTGGTTTTGTAGCATTTCACGTACTGCATCGATGATGACGGGTACTTTTTCTGCATCATCATAACGTAATCCTATCGTTTCAAAGATGCGTCTATTTAGCATGCGCGATGGGTTTTCTACGACGATATTGCTGAACACTGAGTTTGGTACATAGAGCGGTCTTTTATCGAAAGTACGGATACTGGTCATGCGCCATCCAATACGTTCAACAGTGCCTTCGATTTTACGATCTGGCGAGCGAATCCAATCGCCAACTTTAAATGGGCGATCGAAGTAAATCATTAAGCCGCCAAAGAAGTTGGACAGTAAGTCTTTTGCTGCTAAACCGACAATCAAACCACCGACGCCACCAAAGGTTAGCAAACCAGAAAGGCTAAGCCCGAATGCTTGCATGACGGTAAGCACACCAATCACGATGAAGAACAGGCGCGCGACTTTGGCGATCGCTTGCACCGTGGTTTCATCACGAGTTTTCTGTTCCAGTACATAGTCTTCAACATTAGTGATAAGACGCATCACTATCCAAACTAATATGCTGATCACTAGGATGAGTTTGAGTGTGCTAAGCCAGTTGAACTCGTTGCCTAACTCACTTTGCAAAACAATGCCGATTGATACCGTAGCGGGCCAACACCAAATGAGTGTGCTGACGGGGGTTTTTAACGCTTCTAATAAAAGGTCATCCCAATGGAAGGGGGTTTTCTCTACAAGAATCGCGAGGCGCGAATGCAAGACACGCCAAGCAATCCAAGCAAAGAAGCTGGCTATCGTGATAAATAAAACGCTGCTGCTCCAATCTTGGTGGTTAGCCATGACGTAAGTTTGAAGTTCTGTAAACCACTGTGGCATAAGTAAAGTTTCTTTTTATAGAACAATGGGGGAAAGGTAGCAGAATTTACCAATTCGCCCTAGAAAAATGATGAGGCGGAACGAAAGTGACAAAGTCTCGTTGTGTTGTAACAGGGATGTTTTGCTGTTTACATTGCCATTAATGACTTTTATATTAATTCAAGATGATGATAGGTATGACGAAATGTAAAGTATGAGTAAATCAACCTATGAGATGTGATAGAACTCGTAGATTGAAAGATAAGCACTACCATACGAACCATCAATTGTAGGTTCTTTGACTCATCGCTAACATTTATCACATTTAAATATGAGACTTTAAGGTCACTTTGAAATGCGGAGATGAACCATGGAATTTACAGAGCTAGACCGAAATGCGCTCTACGACATTTGGATGTCGCAAAAAGCAAAAATGCACCTTACCCAAATGGAGATGGCAAAACGTCTAGGTTTAAGTCTACATGAGTTCTCTTCGTTGTTACGCGGTAACGCACCGTTGACTTTGGGCTTTGTTAAGCAGTTATGTGAGCAATTGCACGTTCGTCCCGGACAAGTTATCCCATCAATGACCGAACGCGATGTATCGGGTTCTGGTTCGGTTTACTTACAAAACAGAGTGACTGTAGACGGCGACATTCGTAACGTTTTTATTGAAGGCAACCAAGTGGTGATTGAATACGAACATCACGTCCGCTAATTCAAATTTCTAAAAAAAGCGAGCTCATTGAGCTCGCTTTTTTGTTAGGGGGAGAGTCGGTAAGGTCTATGGAATCTTCACCAAAGAATCACGCGACAGATCGGCGATAGTTTTTGCGCCAGTGAGTGTCATCGCTACGCGCATCTCTTTGTCATACAAATCAAGCAAGTTTTCAACACCCGCACCGCCTTGTGCCGCTAGGGCGTAAACAAAAGAGCGACCAAGCAACGTACAGTCAGCACCAAGCGCCAACATACGAACGACATCCAGACCAGTGCGGATACCGGAGTCGACGAAAATCTTTAGGTCACCTTTTACTGCATCTGCGATGCTAGGCAGAGCTTTCGCTGTCGAAAGGACACCGTCAAGTTGACGCCCACCGTGGTTGGATACAACGATACCGTCTGCACCGAAGCGAACTGCGTCTTTTGCATCTTCTTCGTCTAGGATGCCTTTGATGACCATTGGTCCGTCCCAAAAGTCACGAATCCACTCTAGATCTTTCCAAGAAATCGAAGGATCAAAGTTTGCACCGAGCCAGCCAATGTAATCTTCCAGCTTCGTTGGTTCGCCACGGTAAGTAGAAATGTTCCCTAAGTCGTGAGGTTTACCTAATACACCGACATCCAGTGCCCAGCTTGGATGGCGCATGGCTTGGAATACTCGGCGCATCGCCGCATTTGGACCACTCATACCAGAGTGCATGTCACGGTAACGAGCTCCTGGAACTGGCATATCTACGGTGAAAACCAGTGTCGTTACACCTGCCGCTTTCGCGCGCTCAAGTACGTTCTTCATAAAGCCTCGGTCTTTTAGAACATACAGTTGGAACCACATTGGGCGTTCGATCGCAGGTGCGACTTCTTCAATAGGACAAACGGATACCGTTGACATGGTGAAAGGAATGCCTTTCTTTTCTGCGGCTTTCGCGGCTTGTACTTCGCCACGTCTTGCGTACATACCAGTAAGACCAACAGGAGCAAGTGCGATTGGCATAGCAAGTTTCTCACCGAAGATCTCAGTCTCTAGGCTTAGATCGCTCATGTCACGCAGAACACGTTGTCGCAACGCAACATCACCTAAATCATCGGTGTTGCGTTTCAGCGTGCGCTCGTCGTATGAACCACCATCAATGTAATGGAAAAGAAATGGAGGCAGCTTGGCTTTCGCAGCAGCGCGGTAATCTGTAGAAGCAGAGATAATCATAATAGTGTGTCCTGGCTGTTATTCTAAGATTGCGTCCTGAGTCAATGAGCACCTGCTCTGTCAGTGTTCCACTGACTGCCATCCTTTCGGCAGTCGACGTCAGAATAGAGTATAGATAAGTGATTGAGCTGTGGTGGATTCCATACACTGAACAATCAATTATCTGCACTGAAAAAGACTGGTACACCGGTCGGGGGATTGATGCAGCAAGCCACACCAAAAGTGTCGGGGTAGTAGTGCAGACCGATGTACCAGAGAAAGAGCAGGGCGGGGGAAGCCCTGCATGTATTATTAATTCATTAAAGCGTCGGTGATTTGGAAACCGTAAATTAGAATCAGACCGATGATGCCAGTTACCACGAGGTAGTAGAACGTTGGAATTACCGTCTTACGCAGCGTTGCACCTTCGCGTCCTAACAGGCCAACGGTTGCGGATGCAGCAACCACGTTGTGGATAGCAATCATGTTACCCGCAGCTGCGCCTACCGCTTGTAGAGCCACGACAATGGCACTTGAGATGGTCAGTGTCTGTGCTACTTCGAACTGGAATTGGCTGAACATCATGTTCGACACTGTGTTAGAGCCGGCGATGAATGCACCAAGGGCACCAACGGTAGCACTCAACGCCGGAAATGCTGAGCCAACTAGGTCTGCTGCGAAGTTTGCCGTGGTTACTGGCATACTTGCGAGATCTGCACCGTTGACACCTGAGTTAATGAAGATACGAACCATCGGAATGGTGAACACAAGAACGAAACCTGCACCAATTAACGTCTTACTCGATTCGCCAAACGCTTTACCCAATGATTTCGCACCACCACCTTGTAGAAGAACCGCAAGCAATGCTACGAAGACTAGGATGCCACCAGGAAGGTATAGAGGTTGAATCGCTGTGCTGATGCCTGTCTCGCCAAGAATATTACCAAACGAAAGGCTTACGCTCTTAAGTAGACCTTTGAATTCAGGGCTAACACGGCTTGCAACAAGGATAATCGCTAGTAGTACGTATGGAGCCCATGCTTTGGTCAGACTCATTGGTTTGCCTGGGTTGTCATCCAGATTGATCTTTAGAGAGCCGAGCCATTCTGCTGGCCATTTATCTTCGCTTTCGAAATCCCATTTTGTTTTTGGAACAAGGAAGCCTTTCTTCGCCGCGGTAACCACAATGGCTAGACCCACTAGACCACCAATGAGTGATGGGAACTCTGCACCCAAGAACACGCCTGTAAGTGCGTAAGGAACGGTGAAAGCAACACCAGCAAATAGTGCAAATGGCAGAATGTCTAGACCTTCGCTCCAGCTCTTGTTTTTACCGAAGAAGCGAGTCAGCATCATTGCCATTAGTACAGGAATTAGCGTGCCAACGGTCGCGTGAATCATTGCCACACTTGCGGTGATTTGTTGCAGGTAGGCATCCCACGTTGAACCGTGTGCGACAAGTGCTTCACCAATGTTGTGTGTATCTAGACCTTTATTCACACCCACGATGATTGGTGTACCAACCGCGCCAAATGATACTGGTGTTGATTGGATCATCATGCCCATCAATACCGCAGCAAGAGCAGGGAAACCAATCGCAACCAATAGTGGTGCTGCGATGGCTGCAGGTGTACCGAAGCCCGATGCACCCTCAATGAATGAACCAAAACACCAAGCGATGATGATGGCTTGCACTCGACGGTCTGCCGAAATATCAGTAAATCCATTGCGGATAGTCGTGATCGCTCCGGTATGTTTTAAAGTGTTGAGCAAGAAGATGGCACCGAACACGATCCATAGAACAGAGACAGTAATTCCTAACCCTTGGAATACAGAGGCCAGTACGCGAGTAGCTGACATATCCCAAAACATTAGGGCGATAGCGACGGTTAGACCGAACGCAACAGGCATGGCTTTTTTAGCAGGCCAGTTGAGACCAACCAATAATATGGCGGCGACAACAATTGGCGAAAACGCCACAAGGGCAAGTAGGGTTTCACTCATTGGTACATCCTCGTACGCTGACTTCTCGAACGGCTTTATGCTGTAGAGATGATTTTTGTTGTAATGGTTTTGTTAATTTGGCGTGAATTTACCCCTTTATTTTTTATAGATATAGGGAAATAATGAAATTAATTTATTCCAAAAGTGACATAATCGATGCGTGCAGACGACCTAATCCTATTCTCTCAGGTAGTAGAAATGGGCAGCTTTAGTAAGGTGGCTGAAGAAAATAACCTTACAAATTCGGTAGTTAGTAAAAGAATTGCTCGATTGGAAGAAGAAATTGGCGCTCAGCTATTATATCGAACAACGCGTAAATTGACCCTGACCGAAGCGGGAAAGGTTTTGTTACATAGTGCTAAAAATGTGAAGCAAGCCACTCAGGAGGCTATGGATGCAGTTTCAGGCTTTGGTGAGAATGTCAGTGGTCATATTAAAATGTCGGTGCCGACTATCTCCGGTGATTTGATTCTAGCGGACGCGGTTGCAGAGTTTTGTAATATGCATCCTGGTTTAACAGTGGATATGTCGCTTGATAACCGCTTTGTCGACTTGGTTGCTGGTGGTTTTGACTTGGTAATTCGTACCGGCTACTTGGAAGATTCCAGTCTGATTGCGAGGCATATTCTGGACTCTCAATGGGTAGTATGTGCTTCTCCTTCTTACATTGCTAAACATGGTAAACCGATCGAACCGATCGATTTAACGACACACAACTGCTTGCAATACGCCTATCAAACCACGGGGGCAACGGATTGGCAGTTCAAAGGCAAAGATGGCGATTACATCGTTAGAGTCTCTGGATGTTTCTCGACAGATAACGCTACCGCATTACGAAAAGCAGCTTTGGGTGGGCACGGCATTGCCTACGTACCGCGTTGCTTGGTTTATCACGACATTCGTAGTGGGGAGTTGGTGGATATCTTCCCAGAATTGGTTGGTAAAAAGCTAGGTATCTACGCGGTTTACCCTTTTACTCGTCAACCGCCTAACAAAGTGAAGCTTTTAATAGAACACATTCGAGAGCGATATCTCACTATCTCACATTACTTTTAGTCGGTTCATAAATATAAGAAATGTTTCAATCTATTGGTTGAAATTCTATACCTGAACCCTAAGGTAGGTATTGAGAATAAATCTCAATAAAATAATAAAACTAAACACTTAACTTCAAATGGAGTAACACGGACGTTATGCATTACCCAAAAACTCGTAAAGATTCTGTCGTCGACACTTATTTTGGTCACGACATTGCAGACCCATATCGTTGGCTGGAAGACGATTTGAGCCAAGAAACCGCAGAGTGGGTTTCAGGACAAAACTCAATCACCTTCGATTACTTAGGTCAGATTCCTTTCCGTCAACAAATTCGTGAACTAGTGGCGAACAGTCAGAACTATGAAAAGTATTCTCAACCTTTTGTTCATGGTGACTATACCTACTTCTATAAAAATGACGGTTTGCAAAACCAGAGCGTTTTATACCGCCGTAAAGGGGATGAAGAAGCGGAAATCTTTCTCGATCCAAACACGTTTTCAGAGGAAGGAACGACATCGCTTGGGGAAGTGAAGTTCTCTAATGACGACACTCTTGTTGCCTATTCAATTTCTGAGGGTGGTAGTGATTGGCGTAAGATCTTTGTCATTGACGTCGAAACGAAAGAGCAACTTGAGCCTGAAATCGTAGATGCTAAGTTCACTACGATTTCTTGGCTTGGCAACAAAGGCTTTTATTATGCAAGTTATGACAAACCAAAAGGCAGTGAGCTTTCAGCGCGCACTGAGCAGCACAAGCTTTACTACCATGAGCTAGGCACATCACAATCTGAAGACAAAGTGATCTTTGGTGCATTGGAGTCACAAAAGCACCGTTATGTAGGAGGAGTGACAACCAAAGATGATCGTTTCTTGATTATCACTGGTGCAGAATCGACATCAGGAAACAGACTGTTTTATGTCGATCTTACTTCAGAAGAGCAAGCAGTGAGTACGCTTCAAGATACTGTCGAAGGTGACACTTATCTTATCGATAACCAAGATGACACATTGATCTTTTACACCAATTTGGATGCGCCAAACGGCAAGGTGGTTGGCTACAACACTCAATCTCAACAATGGACAGAGATCATAGCCGAGCAGGAACAACCACTGGATATCAGCAAAGGTGGTGGTTATTTGTTTGCCACTTACATGGTTGATGTTCTCTCCAAGGTTCAGCAGTTTACTTATCAGGGGGAGTTGGTACGCGAAGTCACTCTACCCGATCAAGGCACCGTATATGGCTTACAAGGCAAAGCAGAAGACAAGACGCTTTATTATACTTTTACTAACTACGTGACCCCTCCAACCATCTTCTCTTTTGATGTAGAAAGTGGTGGTTCAGCGCTTTACCAAGAATCAAAAGCGCCGTTTGACCGTCAAGAATACGAATCTCAACAAGTGTTCTATACCTCGAAAGATGGCACGCAAGTACCGATGATCATCTCTTACAAAAAAGGCACCAAACTCGATGGTAGCGCACCAACCATGCTGTATGGCTACGGTGGTTTTAATATCAGTTTGACGCCGATGTTCTCGGGAAATGTTGCGAACTGGCTAGAACTGGGCGGCATCTACGCGGTGGCAAACATGCGTGGTGGCGGTGAGTATGGCAAAGCTTGGCACAATGCAGGTACTCAACAACAAAAGCAAAATGTGTTTGATGACTTTATTGCCGCAGCGGAATATTTGATTGAGAAGAACTACACCAGTTCAGAGCGTCTTGCGATTCGTGGGGGCTCAAATGGCGGCTTGTTAGTTGGTGCGTGTATGACTCAGCGTCCAGAGCTGTTTAAAGTCGCGATTCCTGCGGTTGGTGTATTGGATATGCTTCGCTACCACACCTTTACGTCTGGTGAAGGCTGGAAGTACGACTACGGCACGTCAGAGCAAACTGAGGCTATGTTCAAGTATCTACTCGGTTATTCACCCGTACACAACGTGAAAGAGGACGAGTCGTACCCTGCGACGCTTGTCACGACCGCAGACCACGATGACCGTGTGGTACCTGCACACTCATACAAATTCATCGCAGAGTTGCAAGACAAGCATCAGGGAGACAATCCAGTATTGATTCGTATTGATGTTAACGCTGGACATGGCGCGGGTATGCCTTTGAGTAAACAAATCGACCTGACCACGGATGTTTACGCGTTTGCGTTACATAACATGGGCATTACTGCACTCGATATTTAAAGGCTAACGACCTGACGCTAAGTTGTTTTCTTTGGCGTCAGAGGCTAGCAGCCAGTCAGGTGGGAGATACCATCTGAAACACAATAAAAAATGCCGCGAAATCATTCGCGGCATTTTTCATGGTTGGGGGAACTCAATTTGATAGTTAGGGTGACTAAGCCTAACTTTGAACCAACCAGTCTCGGCGGCCAAACCGAATGGCAGCTATACCATTTTCGTAGTTATGGTGAAAATCTCACCATACTTTAATCCTAGTGTATGAATATGAAACTGTGATTAATCTAAGCAGCATCATGTTGATTTTCATTGTTTTCAAGATCAAATGAGGCATCAATCAGCTTTCTAGTGTAATCACTTTTCGGGTTATGGAAGATCTCTTCCGCAGTCCCTTGCTCCATTACCTCACCCTTTTGCATGACCAATACACGATCAGAGAGTGCTTTAACGACAGAAAGGTCATGGCTGATAAAGAGGTAGCCAATATTGTGCTTTTTCTGCAGATCTTTTAGCAAATCAATGACGGTTAACTGAACAGAGCGGTCGAGAGCTGAGGTTGGCTCATCAAGCAAAATGAAAAAAGGCTCAAGAATCAACGCGCGCGCAATCGCAATACGTTGACGCTGACCGCCAGAAAACTCGTGTGGGTAACGGTTAATAGATGCTGGATCTAGACGCACTTCACGCAGCACATCACGCGCCTTTTGCATTCGTTCCGCTTTGTTCATTTGAGGTTGATGAACGGTTAGTCCTTCAGTAATGATTTCGCCAACGGTCATACGAGGCGAAAGCGAACCGTATGGGTCTTGGAAAACCATCTGCACGTCTTTCTTCAGCGCAAAGCGTTCTTTGTCCGTCAGAAGCGCTAGGTCTTGCCCTTTGAACTGAATTTTCCCCGTTGACGGCAGTAAGCCAATCAATGCACGACCAAGGGTTGATTTGCCGGAGCCAGACTCGCCAACGATACCTAGGGTCTCTCCTTGTTTTAACGCTAAGGAGATGCCTTTCACGGCTTCAAAGTATTCATTTTTACTCGCAATGAAGTGAGGTTTAACAAGAAACTTAACGCGGATGTCATCGGCTTTTAGTAGTTCAGTCGCATCTTCTTCAATTGGGTCTTTGCTGCCTTTTGGAATCGAATTAATCAACATCTTAGTGTAATCATGTTGCGGGTCTGAGAAGAGCGCTTCAGTGATGCCCTCTTCGACGACTTCACCTTTACACATGACTAATACTCGGTCTGCAAAGTGCTTCACAACGCCTAAGTCATGAGTGATAAATAGGATCGCCATGCCCATCTTGGCTTGAATCTCTTTAATCAGATAAAGCACTTCTGCTTGGACGGTGACATCGAGCGCAGTGGTTGGCTCATCAGCAATCAGGATATCTGGTTCGTTGATCAATGCCATGGCAATCATGATGCGTTGCAACTGACCGCCTGAAAATTCGTGCGGGTACTTATCATAAGCTTGTTGAGGATTTGGTAGATGCACCAAATCGAACAGTTCAAGTACTTTTGCTTTGGCTTGTTTTTTACTTACAGGGCGATGACACATAATGGCTTCTGCCACTTGAATACCAACGCGCATGTAAGGATTGAGTGAGGTCATCGGCTCTTGGAAGATCATGCCAATACGATCGCCGCGGATACTCTGCATCTGACGTTCGGTTTTATCTAGTATGGACTCGCCTTCGAAGAAGATAGAAGAATCTGTGTGCAAAATGGCATTGTCTGGCAGCAGTTTCATCAACGCATTGGTTGATACTGATTTTCCTGAGCCGGATTCGCCTACGATAGACAGTGTTTCACCAGCTTTGAGATCAAAGCTCACCTTCTTTACTGCATCGACGATACCATCGTTTGTCGTAAAACTGACAGATAGGTTACTCACCGAAAGAATGGTTTGTGTGGACATCACGTTTCCTTGTGTATCGAGTTGTTATTACTTTTATGCTGTCGCCTTGCCGTGGCAAATTCCTATGCCTTATCGCTCAAATGATCAATCATCTTGAACGATCAATTATATAGCTGAGTCGCTCCGGTTTCTGCAGAACTCATGGTTTGTAAATACAAGAACTGCTCATGAGCACGAGTGACATGATCGAGCTCTATCATCCACTCTGCATTTCTCTGAGCAGAGCAAAACGCTGCCATATGAGCCAACAAATCTTCACTGTGCTTGCTGAGCATCTGGCTCACTCGACCAATTAAATCGTGGCTTTCTAGCTGTAAAAACTGGAGTAGCGCATAAGATTGATTAAGAGCCGAGAACGCTTCTTGCTGCATTCCGAGTTTGTTTAGGATTTCAGATTGCGCCACGCTGGCATCGCGTAAACCACTCACTAAACATACGAACTGGCATGGCTTAGTTTGTTCATTTTCAAGAGCGGAGTGAATGTGATTTGGCAAATGGTTGAGCACATCTTCGTACAGACGATGGGCTTCAGGCCAGTGACCTTGCTCCATCAATTGCTCTGCTTTCAAGTAGCGCATCCAGCATTGCTCAATATTCATCATCGTCTCCACAAAATTCGATTTGGATAGATATTAAATGAAATTAATTATCAATTGCAAGTGCGACTTATTAGCATTTTAAACTTAGAACAGCTGCTCGTAAAATGTGCAAACGAACCGGGGTGGAAGATAAATCACTTAAATTTAAACAAATAATCTCTACACTGAGGTAAAGACAATAAGAAAAGGAGGCAAGTATGGCAGTACAAAGATTGGAAGCTAAACAGCTGTATTCTGTAGCTGAGTTAGAGAATATGCCATGTAAGTCGACCAAGGAATTACCTCCGATTGACGAAATTGTTGGACAAGAGCGCGCACAAAAAGCGGTTGAGTTTGCTATGTCAATCAAGGAGAAAGGGTACAACATCTACGCCATAGGTCAGAATGGTCTAGGTAAGCGCACGATGATCCTGCGCTATTTAAACCGTCATCAACATGATGCTGCAGCACTGTTTGATTGGTGTTACGTTGCGAACTTTGAAGATACGCGTATACCGAAAGTGCTTAAGCTGCCTTGTGGCATTGGTAATAAGCTGAAAGTGGATATTGAAAAGCTGATGGGCAAATTGCTTAACGCATTGCCACTCGCCTTCGATAACGAGATGTACTATAGCCGTGCCGATCGCCTAAAAAACCAATTGGCGAATAAGCAGCAATCAGAGTTAGACAGTATCAGTAAAGAAGCCAAAGAGAAGGGCATTAGTCTAACGATTACGGCACAAGGCGATTACCAATTTGTGGCGATGAACGGTGAAGATCTGCACACCGAAGAATCTTTCGATGAGCTAAGTAAGAAAGAACAAGAGTATTTCGGCAGCAGCATTGATGAATTGGAAATCAGCCTGCGCAACATGGTTCGCGAGTTGACCGAGTGGGAAGACACGTTCAGTGAGAAGATCAAAAAGCTCAACGATGACGTGACTCTGGATGTGATCACCCATTTCATTAAGCAATTGAAATTGGATTATGCAGAGTACCCAGAAATCAAAACGTACCTGACCGATCTGCAAAAAGACATTGTTGAAAATGCAGAGATCTTCTTGGAGCAGAGCGGAGAGCAAGGTGAGATTGCAACAGCATCTTTAGATAAGAAGCTCCCACGCCGCTACAAAGTAAACGTGTTGGTGAGTCGTAAAGATTGTGAATTCCCTATTGTGGTGGAAGAAAACCCAAACTATCACTCACTGTTTGGCTCAATTGAAACGGCGACGTTCAAAGGTACCGTGTTCACGGACTTTTCTTTGATTCGAGCTGGTAGCTTACACAAAGCGAACGGTGGTGTGCTGCTGATGGATGCACAAAAGGTGCTTGAGCAACCTTATGTGTGGGATGGGTTGAAGCGCGCATTGCGTTCTCGCCAATTGAGCTTCACTTCGCTAGAGAAAGAGGTGACGTTGACTGGGGCGGTTTCGCTCGATCCTGAACCGATTCCATTGGATATCAAGATCATCTTGTTTGGTGATTACCGCACTTACCAATTGCTACAACACTACGATCCAGAATTTGGTGAACTATTCCGTGTTACGGCTGATTTCGAAGATGAGATGAAGCGTACACCGGATTCGGAACTACAATATGCACGCTTTATTTCAAGCGTGGTGAACGACAATAATATGCTGCATTGCGATAAGAAAGCCATCGCACGTATCATTGAATACAGCTCTCGTTTGTCTGGTGACCAGACGAAGATTTCACTGCACTCTGCCAACATTGCAAACCTATTACGTGAGTCTAACTACGTGGCTCGCCAAGCGAACTCCAATATGATTCGTATCGGACACGTAGAAGAGGCGCTGAGTAATCAGGAAATGCGAGTGAGTCGTTTGCAAGACAGCGTGATGGAAACCTTTGTCAACGGCACGACTTTGATCCATACCGAAGGTTCTGCGGTAGGGCAGGTTAATGCATTGTCAGTGCTGAGCACCAGCGATCACATGTTCGGTGCACCTAACCGAATTACAGCGACTACTTGTTATGGTGATGGCGACGTGATTGATATCGAGCGAAGCGTTGATCTTGGCGGCAGCATTCACTCGAAAGGTGTGATGATTCTGTCGGCTTATCTATCGTCTGTATTTGGTAAGACGGCACGTGTTCCACTGACAACCACGATTACTTTCGAGCAATCATATGGTGGTGTTGACGGTGACAGTGCGAGTATGGCGGAGTTCTGTGCGGTAGTATCGGCATTCTCGAAGCAGCCAAACCGTCAGGACATTGCTATCACAGGTTCGATGAACCAATTTGGTGAAGCACAGCCTATCGGTGGGGTAAATGAGAAGATCGAAGGTTTCTACGATGTGTGCGAAATTAAAGGTCGTCACGATGGACAAGGGGTGATTATTCCGCGCTCAAACGTACATAACCTGATGCTTCGTTCTGACATTGTTAAAGCGGTAGAGAAAGGGGACTTCCATATCTGGGCAATCGACCATGTTACTGAGGCTGTTGAGCTGTTCACTGGCAAAGCGGCGGGCGAAGCAACAGATGAAGGCACATACCCAATCGATACTATTTTTGGTTTGGCACAAGCTAAGCTCAATGCGTTGAGAAAATAGGCGCTTATTAACATAAAAATTGATAGAAAAGCGTACAAATTTTCATAACTTGTCATAACGACAATATCCCGTCGCACTTGACGGGATATTGTCGATAAAGTTATGAAATTGATGGCTTTTCGTTCTGGACAAAAGTGTGATCTACCTCTAGTATTTGCCTCCTTGTTTATTCGTCTGGGAATAATCCCATCGCAAGGAAGCCAACACTCAAATACCTGAGGTTACTCATGCAGCTATCACTGAAAAACTTGTCGGTACGTACGCAAGTTTTGGTTCCAGTTTTATTCACCGCGATCACTCTGTTTATTACATTGTGGATCACTCAAAACAACCTAGAAGCAGAGCAAGAATTGGTTGCTTCTAACTCCGATTCTCTTGTGTTCTATAAAGACACATTAGCGAAAATCGATGACCAAGTTTACCCATTGCGCATAAGCGCGGTTTACGCGATCTACGATGCTTCTCGTCGTGATGCATTCCTTGCTGATCTAAAGTCAGGCGCGAAAGCGATTGATATCGATCTTGATCTTGTTGATGAGCGCGGCACGTTCAGTAAAGAAGCGCAAAAAGTACGTCAAAGCATCGATGCATACATTGATTACTCAACACGTGCTGTAGAGTTCTTCAACCGTCATGATCGTGGTCTGGTTTCTGATAGCGAATACACAAACTTCATCTCAGGTTACCGCCGTGTTGGTAACGAAATGGTGGCAACCATCAACGCACTATCACAACGTGTGAATGAGATTGCGACTGAAGCAACTGCAGCAAGCGCTCGTGAGCATACTCGCGTACAAAACAACGCAATGATCTCTGTGATTGCGGTATTTGCGTTCTCTTTGCTGGGTGCTTGGTTCCTATCTGGCATGATTGTTACGCCAATCCAAAAACTGCAAGAAGTGATGCGTAAGCTAGCAGGTGGTGACCTGTCAGTGCGTGCAGACATTGATGGCGACAACGAAATTTCTCAGCTAAGCAAAGACGTAAACCAAACAGCGAAACAGCTTCACGATACGGTTGATCAATTGATGCGCATCAGTGAAGAAGTGGCGTCTGCTTCAACAGAACTTGCAGCGGTAATGACGCAAGCTGAAGCGAATGCACAACAAGAATTGGCTGAAATCGAGCAAGTTGCATCAGCGGTTAACGAGCTAGCAAGCACAGCAAACAATGTGAGTGATAACGCGACATCTGCAGATGCGACTGCGCGTGAAGCTGATGGTCTAGCACAGTCTGGCTTGTCGATCTTCCAAGAGAGCGCTCAAGCAAGCGAGCAGATGTCTCAAGCACTGAACGATGCAGCACAAGTGGTATTGCGCCTAAAAGAGCAGTCTGTTCAAATCAACGATGTGATTGAAGTGATTCGTGGCGTATCTGAGCAAACTAACCTTCTCGCACTGAACGCAGCGATCGAAGCTGCACGTGCTGGTGAATCTGGTCGTGGTTTTGCTGTCGTAGCAGACGAAGTTCGTATGCTGGCAGCGCGCACTCAAGACTCAACTCAAGAAATCTCATCAATTATTGAAGAGCTCCAAGCGCAGTCTGGTCTTGCAAACGACAGCATGCAGGTGAGCCTAGAAATGCTTAACCGCAATAACGAGCTGACACAACAAGCGAACGATGCGTTGATTGGCATTACAGAGTCTGTTGCAAACATTAACGATTCAAACACGCAAGTGGCGACTGCCGCAGAAGAGCAATCTCAAGTAACTCAAGACATCAACCGTAACGTGGTTAACATGTCTGAACTGGTAAACCAAAACGTAGCAGGCATCAGCCAAAGCGCGAGCGCAAGTACAGAGCTTTCTCACCTTGCTGAGAAACAGAAAGAGCAATTGAGCTTCTTTAAACTATAAGCAATCCGCGCCAATTGATATTACGAGAATCCCTAAGCGAAGGCTTGGGGATTTTTTTATCCATAATTCCAGCATTTTATTGAGCTTGCTTATCAATACGATAAACATAATTTGTTGGCTGAAAGTTACTGATATCTATAACATTCCCGCCCATTTTACAAAACTTGACGTGCCCCCACGTCTTTTATTTTTTTATTGGTTCGGAAATGCAGAAATTATTAAAAAACCTGTCAGTCAGAATGCAGGTACTTTTGCCAGTTTTGGCAACGGCGTTAGCAGTGGTTATTGCTCTGTGGTTCACACGTAATGAGCTACAAGTAGAGTTAAAACGCAGTACGGAGAATAGCGAGTCTGTCATTCTGTACAAAGACCTATTGTCAGAAATCGACAACTTGGTTTATCCCCTTCGAATTAACGGCATTTACGCCATGTACATCCCTGAGCGTCGCACAAATTACATCAATGAGCTCAACAATATCGCAAAAGAGATAGACAATAAGGTAAGTCAAATTGGTGCGAACCCAGCTTACCATTCGCAAACTAACGATGTGCGTGAGAAAGTAAGCGCATATATCGAGCAAGCTCATCGAGTGATTGATGCTGTGACAAAATACGATCAAGGTTTACTCAGCGCAGATCAGCGTGAGGAGATGATCACTCAATACCGCCGTGCAGGTAACGACATGGTGACAGTAATGAATGCGTTGTCTAAGCGTGTTAATGAAGTTGCTGCAGAAAGCATGGCAGAAAGTGAACGTCAAAACCTACGTGTGCAAGACAATGCGACGTTCACGGTTCTGTCAGTGTTTGCCCTAACGCTTATCGGTGCATGGTTACTGTCTGGCAAGATAGTGACACCAATCATCAATCTACAAGGTGTGATGCGTCAGCTTGCCCAGGGTAATCTGAACGTGCGTGCGGAAGCGGATGGTGAAAACGAAATGGCGAAACTAAGCCAAGATGTAAACCTAACCGCAGAACAATTGCGTAGCACCGTAGATCAATTGATGCGTATCAGTGAAGAGGTTGCTTCGGCGTCAACCGAACTGGCTGCTGTGATGACTCAAGCAGAAGCTAACGCGCAACAAGAGTTGATCGAGATTGAACAAGTCGCGTCGGCAGTCAATGAATTGGCAAGTACCGCAGACAATGTAAGCAGTAATGCAACAGCAGCAGACTCCACGGCACGTGAAGCTGATGGCTTGGCGAAGTCGGGCTTGTCCATTTTCAAAGAGAGTGCACACGCTAGTGAACAGATGTCAGAAGCACTGAACGACGCAGCTCAGGTGGTTCAGCGTCTTCAAACTCAGTCTGAGCAAATCAGCAACGTGGTTGAGGTGATTCGCGGTGTATCAGAACAAACGAATTTGTTAGCGCTGAATGCTGCGATTGAAGCCGCTCGTGCAGGTGAATCCGGACGTGGTTTTGCGGTCGTAGCGGATGAGGTTCGTATGCTGGCTGCTCGCACTCAGAAATCAACACAAGAGATCCAATCCATCATTGAAGAACTGCAAGCGCAATCGGGTTTGGCGAATGACAGCATGCAAGTGAGCTTAGATATGTTGTCTCGCAACAACGAGTTGGCTCATCAAGCGAACCAAGCGTTGGTGGGAATTACAGAGTCTGTTGCAGACATCAACGACTCAAATACACAAGTTGCAACGGCGGCAGAACAACAATCTCAGGTGACTCAAGACATCAACCGTAATGTGGTCAATATGTCTGAACTGGTCAACCAGAACGTTGCTGGTATTAGCCAAAGTGCAAGTGCAAGCAGCGAGTTGTCTAAATTGGCGGAAAAGCAAAAAGAGCAATTAAGCTTCTTCAAATTGTAATTTGAGCAGAAAAGCAAAAGGCACCGACTATCGGTGCCTTTTTGTTTTGGGTGCTGAGGAGGGTTATCCCTTCAGCTTCAGTTTCGTGCCATCAAATTTAAGATGGCTCAATAGGTTCTTTGCATTTGCTTTGCCGAAGTCATCAAACTCCATGCCATATCGCGCGTAATGTGTGGATTTCTGTAAGTTGCAGATTCGCCCTTTGAGTGGTGCGAGCATACGCCCATTCCCGGGCATCGCGATATCCAACGTGACAAGATCACCAACTTGAAGTGTTCGGCTCATCGGTGAAGTCACAAAGCGACAACCGCTTTTTGATAGATCTCGAATTTCGCACTCTGCACGGAATTGTTCAAACTGGAGTCGAGAGCGTAAGTTCACTTCATATCGCACTTCTTTTCTCAATTGGTAGACCTGCATGGTATTTGGCAAGCCTAAAACTAAGAGTGGATATGGGTCTCCAAGGCGATGTTGAAGTTGTGCTCGAAAAGGAATAACAGCGCCTTCACCACGGTGTGAATAAGCTTTCACGTTAATCCAAAATCCCTCTTGAAAATAAAACTTTAAATCGTCATCGGAGATATTTGGGATCTCAATTAGCGCGGTATTGTTGGAATGACAGCCCATAAAGGTGCTGGTGGTGATGAACTTAGTCCCCACGGGCGTCGTAACATTCAATGTCACTTCACTACCGTGCTCCACCATTGCCATTGCATCAGTGCTGTTTAATGTTGTTGCCTGACGTTCAGGTGCATTTTTGCTTGGCTGAGACGAACGATTGTCCCTTGCACTCGTCATCATATTTCTCATTATTATTGTCGTACCTAATGTGAGAAGACGTTTCGCGCTATGTTATGGTAATACTAAATTACTAGACTATTGCGTGGATATCATTCTATGCAGTCGCATAGCGAGTTTCAATAAAGCACAAGTGAAAAGTGGGGCACGGATAATGCAGAAAGTGACACAAGACACAACAAGCCAAATTTTTTGGGTCGATTTGGAGGAAAACCACAAAGCGAAAGTGGTTTATAAGCTCGATGGGCAAGAGATGCATATCATTTCAACGCTTATTCCTGAAGAAGTAAGAGGGAAGGGGTATGGCAAAGTGATGATGGAAGCTGTTTTACCAGAGATCGAAGCGTAAGGTTATCGCATTGTACCCGTTTGCCCATACGTGATTAAATACATGGCAACGCACCCTGAATGGGCACATTTACTCGCATAATGGAGCCAATGAATAATCCGCTTTATCAGAACATCGGTGACGAGCTAGCGCTTGGCACTTTAGAGCACATCGATGTGATTCAATCTTTATGGGGCGGTTATGGGGAGTTAGTTCGACTGACTTTTCTAGACCGTTCCGTTATCGTAAAACACGTCAAATTACCAAGACCGTCACAACATCCGAGAGGGTGGAATACAGACCGCTCGCATCAACGTAAACTGCATTCTTATCAAGTTGAAGTGAGTTGGTATCAGCACTTCAGCCAACCTGTTGATGAACGTTGTCGAATTCCACAAGGATTGAAGTGCTTTCAGAATGAAACAGAGTGGTTGATTGTGATGGAAGATCTGGCTCTGGCGGGTTATCCAAATGTCGTCAAAGACGCGACCAAAGGTCAGTTAAAAGCTTGCTTGACGTGGTTAGCCAACTTTCATGCGCGCCATATTGGGGTTCGCCATGATGAACTTTGGCAAACCGGAACCTACTGGCATTTGCAAACGCGACCGGATGAATTGGTTGCGTTACAAGATAATAGGCTCAAGCAACGCGCGGAGAGCATTGACCAAACGTTGCGTCAGGCTCGGTTTCAAACCTTAGTGCATGGTGATGCCAAGCTGGCAAACTTTTGCTTTAACGAACAAGGCTCAGCGGCGGCAGCGGTAGACTTCCAGTACGTGGGGCATGGCTGTGCGATGAAAGATGTTGCGTTGTTTATGAGCAGTGCAATCGAGCCGAGTCAGTGTACTGAGATGGAGTCTTGGGTGTTAGATAACTATTTTTCTGCGTTAACGAATGCGCTGAATCACTACCAGCCCGACCTTGATAACAACGTCGTCGAGCAAGAATGGCGACCATTGTTCGCACTTGCTTGGGCTGATTTTCAACGATTTGTGAAAGGATGGAGTCCAGAGCACTGGAAAATTAATCCCTATACGGAATCACTCACCAAACGCGCCCTCGATGAGCTCGATTTAGGTTCTCACCAGTAAATAAAAACTCCCAGGAAATTGCTGCGTTATACCCAAGCACCTTTAGGTTACTTGGGTATTGGTGCTTTGGGAGGTTTATCGTTAGTGTTGGTTAGTTTTTCGGTTTTTTGATGCGAGCCATACTGTAAGTATTTATAAACTCACCATCACGAAAAGATGCATCGACAAACTCGCCTTCTATCTCGAAGCCATGTTTTTTGTACAAGCCGATGGCTGCCTCATTGTCTGAGTTTACTTCAATATGTATGCGTCTTACATTCAACCAATTATCCGCCAACTCGGTGACCGTGCTGATCAATGCGCTGCCAACCCCTAAACCGTGGTACTTATCATGAACACCAATACCAAATGATGCGGTATGTGATGTTCTTGGACGCTGTGAGTGATGAAAGCCTATATTTCCGACTACTTTGCCATCGATCTCTGCGACATAGCTATACACACCTGCTGGTATCTTCGATAACCGTTCGACCCACATAGCGACAGATGGCTTAGGGAGTTGCAGGGTTTCACGTTGTGCTTTTGGTTGTGAATAAATTTCGACTAGCGCAGCAGCGTCTTCAACAGTGGTTGGACGAACGATAATTTCCATGCTTCTCTCCTTTGTAGTTTTTTGGAATTAACTTCAATCTAACGAGAGAATTCTATTTTGAATAGCATTTTTTGAACTTTATAGGCTAAATCGCTTTTAATTTAGTGGGTTATCGAGTGCTTATTTCAATTTTTTATAGTGAATTATCATTGAAAACACCAATGAGAGTGATTTTGTGTTGAATTTTTATACTAAAGAACTTCTCCTTTATGGGGGATAATGGTGAAGTTGCATACCCAAGTAACCTTGAGATGCTTGGTTCCGCGAGAATGACTTGGTTTGTAGATGCGGCGGCGATTTAAAGGTCTAGTGGGTCTAAATCAAGAATCAACAACAAAGTATATAAGCCAAGGCCCTTACTATTTGCAAAGAGTGCCCTTAGGGAGGGGGTCATTGACTCGATCTCTGCTTCAAATAACTTGGAAAGAGCTCGCCGTTCCAAGTTGTTTTCCTTGACCTCGAATTAATGACAACGCTCTGAGTCCAGCATCTTGAAGTTGCTTGGGTATATTGATCGAAATAAAGCCATTTCACCAAAATGTGAACTGGGTATCTGCAACGAGTTGATTTTAATCAAGACAGGTTGGAGTTACCTCTTATGGGGTATGGGGAGACCGCCTTTTTAACGCTATTTATGCTTAACTTATTTAAGAGCAATTAGAGCGTAGTTGAGGAATATAATAATGAAATCCTCTCAATCAAAAGTCTCGCAAAGTCGGCGACGATTCCTGCGTGACACCGCACGCACTGCGGCTGGTGTTGGTGCTGCGGCTTGTGTTCTTGGCTTGCAGTCAATGCAAAGCCAAGCGCGAGAAACTAAAGGCGTACCGATTCGACCTCCTGGCGCGTTACCTGAAGGTGAATTTGAATCGGCTTGCATCCGTTGCGGGTTGTGCGTTCAAGCATGCCCTTACGACACGTTAAAGCTTGCTAGTTTACTGTCTCCTGTCGCAACAGGTTCTCCTTACTTCACTGCGCGTGATATTCCATGCGAAATGTGCGAAGACATCCCTTGCGTCGTCGCTTGCCCAAGCGGGGCTTTAGACCATGATTTAACGGACATTGACGATGCAAGAATGGGAACGGCTGTACTTATTGACCATGAAACCTGCCTCAACTGGCAAGGTTTACGCTGTGATGTTTGCTACCGCGTATGCCCGCTGATTGATGAAGCGATAACGCTAGAAAACATCCGAAATGATCGAACGGGTTATCACGCTAAATTGATTCCAACGGTTAATTCTGATGTGTGCACTGGTTGTGGTAAGTGTGAGCAAGCATGTGTGCTAGATGTTGCGGCGATTAAAGTTGTTCCAACAGATTTAGCCAAGGGCAAAGTTGGTAGTCACTACAATTTTGGCTGGCAAGAAATCGACAAGCCGCTCGAAAACGTATTGCCTGAAGAAACACCTGTGCCTAGTGGTGCTCTAGAGTCGCTTAAAGGAGGTCAGTGATGGCCAAGAATTTAGCGCAAGATGCTGGCAAAGAAGCTGTCGAGAAGCTTGGCTGGTGGCAAGCGCATCGTTTTCTTATTGTTCGCCGATTGTGCCAATTGACGATCATTGCTCTGTTTATGGCCGGTCCCACATGGGGCATTCTGCAAGGTAACTTATCTTCGAGTATGTTGCTTAATACAGTGCCGTTAAGCGATCCTCTGATTGTTCTCCAATCGCTGGCGACAGGTCATATCCCAGAGTTTAATGCTCTGCTAGGGGTTGTGATTGTCTTAGTTTTTTACGCGATTCTTGCCCCGAGAGCGTTTTGTGCTTGGGTGTGCCCTTTGAACATTGTCACAGACTTTGCGGCGTGGTTGCGCAGAAAGCTTAACCTTAAAGCGAGCTACCGTTGGTCGCCGAACATCCGTTATTGGTTGATCCCTGCTCTAATGCTTGGCAGTGCGATATCAGGTTCTGTACTTTGGACATGGTTGGACCCCGTCGCCGCCCTTCATCGAGGCTTAGTCTTTGGCATGGGTGCTGGATGGGTATTGATACTACTTGTGTTTGTGCTGGATTTACTCTTGGTTGAGCATGGTTGGTGTGGTCACTTGTGCCCTCTGGGAGCAATGTATGGCGTAATTGGTAGTAAGAGTTTGTTGCGAGTGACGGCTGTTCGTCGAGAAGATTGTACCAAGTGCATGGACTGTTTTTATGTATGTCCTGAACCAGATATTCTGCGCCAACCCCTCAAAGAAGGTGACCGACGAGTCATGGATCAAACTTGTATGAGTTGCGGTCGATGCTTAGATGTGTGCCCTGAAAAAGTGTTTGAATTCCAAAACCGACTCAAGGTGAAGAACATTGATTAGTGGTCCAGTTAAGCTGACGCTAGGAAAGATGGACCACTAAAAGAAGTGAAATCACTCTGGATTCTGGAGTGATTTCAGACGTGTTTTTTCAATATTGATGATACCAGGATTACCGACACGCACCGTTTGCAACAGATGCTTAATCCACATTGGTAGCGATGGTGAGAGACGATAATGAATCCAAAGCCCATGGCGTGTGTCTTTTAAAAACGTGGTATCACGCAGTAATGCCAAGTGGCGAGATACCTTTGGTTGGCTCTCATTTAGTGCGTTTTTAAGATCAGTCACCGTCAGATCTTGCTCATCTTCCAGCAACATCAAAATTTTCAGACGCAAGGGATCGCTCATCAGTTTGAAGAAACTGCTTGGGTCCACATGACTGGTGTTTTCTTCGCTATTTAACAACAAAAACAAGCTAATACGTTCGACCAACTCTTTTGCCGTATTCTGGAATGGTTGAATACCATCAAGCGGTTTTGGGTCGGTAAGATTCCAGTGCAGCTGGTCGATATCTTGTTCGAAGATGACACATTCGTCTTTTGCGTTATCGCACAGTGTGATAACGAAGTCGTAGTGATTGTCTTCGACTTCTGCGTAATCTTTTGAGCGTAAACCTTTGCCACTCATTCCATGGCTTTGTAATACCTCAAATACTCTTTCATCGACCTCACTAGGATGAAGACCTGCGCTGTCCGCATGAAACAACTCCCCCGCCATGTGATTGAAAATTGCCTCGGCAAGTTGCGAGCGCGCGGAGTTACCTGTGCAAAGGAACAAAACTTGTTTTTTCATCATATCAAATTAGGAATTGCAGAGACTTACGTCAAAATGAAAGTTGATTGGCACAGTATAACCCTGCCGGTGTGTAACAAGAAGCACGTATCTTTCCTTTATCTCATCACCTATCTCTTCATCACGATGTTGCGGTTCAATGTTGGTGTCTAGAAATACGGAATAATTTTGTAAAATATACTTTAAAAATAGTCACATAAAATCGTTTGATAAACGAGGAGATGAATCTGCTTCTTAAGCTAACACGATGAAATAAAAAAGAAAGCCAAGCAAACGAGGAAATAATAATGATATTGCGAATTTGTTACATTTGGCGGTATGATGGCGGCTTCATATTCTAAGGACACATCATGAGCACGTCACCGAAAAGCTGGAGAACACCACAAAACTTTCTTCTGCTGATTTCCATTATCGTTCCTATCGCCTTCTCGACTTGGATGGCGCTGTTAAATAACTTTGTCATTGAAAAAGCTAACTTTGATGGCGCAGATATCGGGTTACTACAGAGCGTGCGAGAGATCCCTGGCTTTCTAGCCTTTACCGTCGTATTTGTATTGCTGTTTATTCGTGAGCAGCGCTTTATGTTGGTGTCGTTGGCAATGCTGACGTTAGGGACGGCAATAACAGGTTACTTCCCATCTTTATTTGGACTTCTTTTTACTACTCTGTTGATGTCGACGGGCTTCCACTATTTTGAAACATTAAAGCAATCTTTGTCGCTGCAGTGGCTCTCTAAAGAAGAGGCGCCAGAGATGCTGGGTAAATTCATCTCGGTTGGTGCGTTGGCTTCACTCTTTACTTACGGTGCGATTTGGGTGCTGTTAGAGCAACTTAAGTTCGATTTCAAAACCGTTTACTTACTTGCTGGGGGGATTGGTTTTGTCTTGATTATCGTGATGGCGTTTGCTTTCCCTGAGTTTAAAACCGAAGTACCACAAAATAAGAAGCTGGTTTTACGTAAGCGTTACTGGTTGTATTACGCTCTGACTTTTATGAGCGGGGCGCGTCGCCAAATCTTCACCGTATTTGCTGGCTTTTTGATGGTAGAGAAGTTCGGTTATTCGGCTGCGGACATTACGTTACTTTTCCTTATTAACTACGTCTTTAACTTTTTGTTTGCTAAACGTATTGGACGTTTTATCGGCGCTGTTGGTGAGCGTAAGGCTTTGATGTTCGAATACGTTGGTTTGATTTTTGTTTTTGTTGGCTATGGTTTGGTTCAAACAGCGGAATGGGCAGCTGCGCTTTACGTTATTGATCATCTGTTCTTCGCGTTAGCATTGGCGATCAAAACGTATTTTCAAAAGATTGCCGATCCTGCCGATATGGCTTCAACTGCCGGCGTGGCGTTTACGATTAACCACATTGCAGCTGTCGTCATCCCAGTTACTTTCGGGGTGATTTGGTTGGTATCGCCATCAAGCGTATTTTATATAGGCGCAGGCATGGCGGCGGTGAGCCTGTTGCTTTCGTTGAACATCCCAGCCAAGCCGCAAGAGGGTAATGAAACACGCGTGTTGAGATGGAACTGAGTTAGTGCTCACTTCTCAATAAATGAGATGTTAGATACAAGAATGGGATGCTGCGGCATCCCATTTTTTATTGTTAGTGTTGCGATATTACAGCGGATACCAGAACAGTTGAGCGTCTAATACTCGTTTAGCGATTGCTGCCGCAACAATAACAGCGATGCCCGCCATACACAGCATGTCTGCTTTAGTTAGCGGTTTTAAGCTATACCAAGTGCGAGATGAGTGACGACCAAAACCACGTAATGTCATTGCATTGGAGATTTGGTCTGCGCGATCTAGGCTAGAGAAAATCAACGGCCCCAGAATCTTGGCGACATTCTTCATTCGAGTAAACAACGGTGCTTTCTTACTAAGTTCTACGCCACGAGCTTGTTGTGCATGCATGATATTTACAAAGTCTTTCTTCACCTCAGGTAAGTATCGTAAGGTCAAACTGACGGCATAAGCGATTTTGTAAGGCACTCCCAAACGGTTCAAACTTGCCGCAAACTCAGTAGGATGTGTCGTAAACACAAACACCAAAGCGATAGGGAACATACTGAAGTATTTCAGCGTTACCGTTACAAGGTAAAACAAGGTTTCCTGAGTCAGGGAGTAGTTACCTGGCAATGAGAATAAAACGGTCGTTGACCCCATGTACTCAGTGCCTTGTTGTGGGGCTAATGCAAACATAAACAATGCGTTGATAAGCAATACACTACCTGTACCAATTAACAATGGCTTGTATACGTGAAATGGCACCTTAGTCATTTTGAGCAGGGCAAGACCGACAATGATCAATAACGCGATGATGCGTAAATCGAATGTCGTCAGCACTACTGTCACCCAAGCGATAAACATCAAGAACTTAGTGATGCCATTCAGCTTGTGCAGTGGCGACTGTGTATCAATATAGTTGATACCAAACTTCATTTTGTTGTCTTTCATGCCACTACTTTCTCAACGTTTTCTCTTGCTTGAACGGTAATCTCAGCTTCGGGTTTGTTTGCACGCCTCGCTTTCTCTACATCGATAAAGTGCTGCATAAAGCCGTTCGTATTCTCAATATTCAACTTGGTTGCGAGTTCATACAAACTGGTGGTCGTTAAGTTTGCTTGATCTAACAGTGCAGGGTCGCTGAAAACCGCCGTCATCGGCGCGTCAGCAATGAGTTTGCTGTCGGCAATCACGATGGAACGAGTGGTGTACTCCAAGACTAAATGCATGTCATGAGAGATTATCATCACGGTGATGCCGAGTTCTCTGTTGAGTTTCTCGATAAAGCTCAGCATTGATGTGTAGTTGCGGTAATCTTGGCCAGCTGTAGGCTCATCAAGAATCAATAGCTCAGGTTCTAGCACCAAAATAGAAGCAATGGTTACGCGTTTTTTCTGACCGTAGCTAAGAGCTTCAATTGGCCAATGACGGTATTTACTGAGACCGCATAACTCTAAGACTTCGAGTACTTTCGCTTCGACTTGTTTTTCTTCAACACCACGGTTGCGCAGTCCAAATGCCACTTCATCAAAAATCATGTGATGTGAAATCATATGATTTGGGTTTTGCATGACTACGCCAACTTTTTGGCTGCGTTCGAAGATGGAGAGTTCACTAAGGTCTTGACCATTTAGCGACATCGAGCCTTGATCAGCTTCGATAACGCCCATCACCAACTTTGTTATCGTCGATTTACCAGAACCATTTTTTCCCAAAACAGAAACGAACTCGCCACGTTTAACATCAAAGCTGACGTTTTCGAGGGCATTTTTCTCGCCGTCATAAGAATAGGTTAAGTTACGCACTTCTAGCAGTGAGTCGAGTGGGGCGGCTATTGAAGTCTCTTGTGAAGTGTTAAACCAAGAGTCGACAGCTGCTTGGTACTGAGCCAGTGGCAACGTATCTAGGCTTGATGGTTTCGCGTCACCTTCAATCGCGCAGCCCGCTTCTTTCAATGCAGAAAGATACAGAGGTTCACGAATGCCATATTCTTCCAGCAATGGGGACGCCAAAATTGCATCAGGTGTTGTATCGGCGATGATCTCACCACTTTCCATCAAAATAACGCGATCGACAGAACGGTGCAGCACATCCTCAAGACGATGCTCGATAATGATGATGGTTTTCCCTGTTTCACGGTGCAAGTCATCGATGATTTCAATGGTCTTTTTACCGGTTTTCGGGTCGAGTGCCGCTAGAGGCTCGTCAAACAGTAGGATATCGACATCGTCCACCAAAATACCAGCCAAAGAAACGCGCTGCTTCTGACCACCAGATAGATCATGAGGGGAGCGGTTTAGCATTTGTTCTAGGTCGACCATTTTCGCCGTTGCTTTGACTAACGGGTACATGTCGATGTTAGAAGTGAGCTGGTTTTCTAGTGCAAACGCGATGTCTTCGCCGATGCTTAACCCAACAAATTGGCTATCTGTATCTTGTAAAACGGTGCCAACTTGCTCGGTGTATTGGTGCATGTCAAAAGGGGTTGTGTCTTGACCATTGATGGTCAGTTTGCCACTGATCTCCCCTTTGATTGCGTGTGGGATTAGTCCGTTAAGACATTGGCCAAGGGTAGATTTACCACTACCACTTGGACCGATAATGACGATTTTCTCTCCTTTCTCTATCCTTAGATTGATATTTTTTAGCGTCGGTTTGTCCAGCGACTCATATCTAAAAGAGAAGTTAGAAAATTCGATTGTCATTCGACATTAAGCCTCTGTTAAGTTGCGGCTTTGCTTGTTACGTTTTGCGACAGACTTAAGAATGAAGAAGCCCACAATAGCAATAAGAATGGTGTTACCAGCTGCAATGATAGATAGCTGAGTAAATACCTTAGTGAACGGTTCTGCGTACAAGATGGTGTCTAGGAAGGCTGAGCAACCGTAACCAAATACGTTACCCAATAGAGCAAGTACCACGAACAACACAAAGTCTTTCATATTGAAATCACCTTTCTCCAAGCGGTTACGCGTCAGAGAAGGGAAAAGACCGATAATTAAACCGACAATACCTGAACCAAGTACCCAAGTAAGCCATACCCCCCAACCTGCGAACAGGTCAGTGACCCAGTGGCCAATAAAGCCAACCAAGAAGCCCACAAGAGGACCGAATAGTACTGAGAACAATGCTAATACCGCCATTGCTGGTTTTAGCGTCGTGTTTGCAAATACTGGAATACCGAACATTGGCAGACCACCGATGCCGTACAATGCAGCACCGATTGCAATAACCACAACGGTTTTAGCGGAAAGATTCATAGATAACCTCAGTTCAATTGTCGATTTTAAAGAACGTTCACTTGCTTTTTTGTATAGCGCTGATTGTGTAACAAAGTTAAGAAACAACCAAGCTGCTTATTGTTTGCTCTGTTTTTCTTCAAGAAATGTGTGATTGGATTCACGCACTCTATTGACTGGCTTAGTTTTTCAGCAAGCATCAAAAATAAGGCGCGCATTATACAGAATATTGATAAAAGTGGGAATGCTATCTGTCTGGATGGCTAGAATGAAATCAGGGGCTAACTGTCAGCCCCTGATTACACTTTTTAATGCGATTTTTATCGATAAATTAATGGTCTAAGTATAGGTAGTTTTGCCAGCTCTTCATTCGAATGAGAACCTTACGCATGATGGAGACATGAGTGAAGCTGTCAGAATAAACGGCAACCTCTACCGCCGTACCCATAGGCAGGTGATATTCAGCAAGCTCATCGGTAATTTTCAGCGTCACGAATACACGACCGCTGGTACGCAATGCCTCTGTACCAAGCAGGGAGCCACGAGCTTGGAATTGGCTTTCGCCGATGGCTGGCAATACATCAACAACCTCACCTTTAAAGACTTTGCCCGGTAGCGCGCGGAACATAAATTCCGCTTCAAATCCCGGTTCTAAACGCTGTAGTGAGTTTTGGCGAAACGCGGCGGTATAGAGTTTATCTTCGGTATGAACAAAGGTCATCACTGGAGCAAGAGGCAATGGTACTGCCATAACACCAGGACGCAGTGCGAGCTGGGTAACATAGCCATCAGTAGGAGCTGTAACGACGGTCTGTTCTAGGTTGAACTCTGCTTGGCGAAGTTCTGCAAGCAATGAAGCGACTTGGGTGTTTTCACCACCCACTTCAGAATCCAGCGCGATTTGCGCTTGTTGTTGCTTAGATTGTGCGACTTCCAATGCGGCTTGTGCGGCTTTGTATGCTTGGCGTCGAGTATCCAATTGCTGCTCAGTGAATGCTCCGCGATCAAAACCGCGTTGATAACGGTCAAATTCTCGCTGTGCTTTGTCACGCTCGGCAAGCGCTTTGATAACCGCTGCTTCCGCTTCTTGCACGCCAGACTCAAGCCCAAGTGCACCTTGGCTTGCCTCTTTCACTTTTGCACGTAACTTATCGACTTCTGCTTGGAATGGAATCGGGTCGATACGGAAAAGAACGTCGCCTTTTTGTAGAGGTTGGTTTGGTTGTACAGGCACTTCAATGACGCGCCCACGAACGCCTGACACCACCGGTGTGGTAGAGAATACTTGATTACCAATTTGTGTGAACGGGTGGTTATAGTTCATCAACAAGATTAGTGTGCCGACCAATACAACGCCGCCAAGCACAGCGGTTGGCACTGTCCATTTGTTAAGTGGAATGTTAAAGATTTTGAAAATGGCGATACATAATGCGGCGTAAGTCAGAACCAGTAGTAAATCCATTATTGCTCCTCCTTACCTTGTTCTTTTTGTGCAGGAACACTTTGTGCAGGTTTTTGATCTTTGAGTGTTGAGACTTCTTTTTTCAATTCATTGACTTCGTCAATTAGCTCTTCGAGACGATGATGGATATCATGCGTTTCTTGCTCGAGTTGTTTGAAACCCCATCCGCGTTCTTTGCGCCATAAGGTTGCCCAGATCCACAGAAATGGCCAAAGAGCATGAAGTGTGAAAAGACTGACCCAGCCTGCATAGTGAATGGCGTCTTGATGAGGGTGTTCACGTTCCTTCGCTATTTCATAAGGAATATCGTGAATGACAATGATCCCGTAGAAGATAACCAGAGCAACGAAAATGAGTAACCCAAGTGCAAAATAGTCTAGAAACATCTTACTTCCCTGTGCTTGTTGCTAAATAGAAAAACTTACGTAAATTAACTGTTTAAGTATTTGATAGAACAATAGGTGGATCAAGTAATTTATAATTTGATACACAGTTATTGAGAGATACGGCATGGAATACGAAGGAGTGAGTAGTGCATTATTCTGGTGAACTTGCCGCGATAAGTGCAGCCATCGTTTGGGCGGTTGCGACTTGGATTTACAGCCAATTCAGCCACCGATTTTCAGCAATGCAGTTGAACATAGTAAAAGGTGTGATCGCCTCAATGATGATGGTGGTCGTTATTCCTTTTCTACCTCAAGGTATACCTGCGTACATTGAGCCGTTACATCTCGCGGTGTTGGCAATTTCTGGTGTGATTGGTATTGCTGTTGGTGACAGTGCCTATTTTGCTGCATTAAAGCGCATTGGTCCGAACAAAACATTACTCTTAGAATCCCTTGCACCGCCTTTATCCGGCGTGCTTGCCATGGCTTTTCTTGGGTCTGAGCTCACACTACAAAGTTGGCTGGGCGTGGTAGTGACCACGGTTGCGGTTACGTTTGTGGTATTTCAACCATCAACCTCGGGAGCGGCAACAAACTGGAGCGGTATCGGATTTGGGTTACTCGCGAGTGTGTGCCAAGCCTCAGGTGTGGTGATCTCTCACTATGCGTTGGTTGCGGGCGATCTTCCACCGCTGCTCGGTGCTCTCATTCGTCTTAGTATTGGCGTGTTGGCAGTGTGTTTGGTGGTGAAAATTGTCGAACCGGCGCCGTTTAGCAGCATTAAACAGCACCTAAAAGCAATGGGCAACAAAGCGCTAGTTTGGCTGTTGTTGGCAATTTTCGTGGGGACATTTCTGGCATTATGGTTACAACAAATCGCGTTGAAATACGCTAACCCCGCCATTGCTCAGACGTTAATTGCAACCAGCCCCCTCTTTATTTTGGTGATTTATGCTCTGCGAGGAGAAAAGGTCGGCGTGAAGAGTATGCTTGGTACATTAGTCGCACTTGGCGGTATTTCTTTGTTTTTTCTTTAAGCTTGTCATTCGGCTTATAAAAACGCCCCAGTTGTTGTTGGGGCGTTTTTTATAGTTCAGTGCAGACTTGGTTTCGACCATTGGCTTTGGCGCGGTATAGGGCTTTGTCGGCGCGATAGAAGGTACGTTGCGTGTTCTCTCCCTCCCGATGTAAAGTAATGCCTATCGACACGGTCAGACCGCGTTCACCAAGAATCTCATGCCACCCAAATTGGTAAATACGTTCTCGGTAGTTTTCTGCGTGCATTTCAGCCTTAGCGACTTCGGTGTTTTCAAGAATAACCAAGAACTCTTCTCCACCAAAACGTACACATGAAGACCCACGGAATTTAAAGTAACCGGAGAGTTCTTTCGACACATTGACGATTGCCTTGTCACCAACAAGGTGGCTGAGTTCGTCATTAATCGATTTGAAGTGGTCAATGTCAATCACCATAAGTGCAAATGGCGTGTCGTGCAGCAGCAGATCTTTTAGCTTCACTTCCAACCAACGTCGGTTATGTAAAGAAGTCAGCGGATCGGTGAATACATCTTGTTGAAGCTGAGCTACGGTATTTTTGTGTTGCTTTGTGGTCTCTTTGAGTTCTTTGTTTTCAATCTCAGACAGAATGAGTTTTAGTTGCAGCTCAAAGCGAGTGAGGCGGCGCAACTGTGCTGGTCCCAACTCACTAATTGGAATATGTTTGACTAAGTCGGACTCAACTCGAAAAGCTTTCTTCTCGTAGTTTAACGCTTCTTTGAACAAGCCTTGCGACGCGCATACTTGGCTCATTGCATTGTAGAATCGGTTCGCGATAAGTGGTGAGGAGTGCTCATTAATGCGTTTGCCCGTTGATGCCAGCAGCAAGTTCGCTAAAGATTGATGACCGACCTCATTTAAGCAGTAAGCCGTTTCAATTTTTACCATGGTTGAGAGCCAGTAAGTATGTTGCTTGCCTGTCGCATACTGGATTTGCGAAATCGCAAGTAAGGCTTGTTCATATTCCTTTTGGAGACGATATAACTTCGCGCGATATAAATGAATTTGCCCAGTTAAGTTCTTATCACTTACTAGGATACTCAGTTCTTCGCATTCACTTAGTAGCTCGGTTGCTGCGCCGATGCGTTGCAGGCTGATGTAGCACGCTAGCATGTAGAGTTTGTAACGCAGTCTTAGTGAACGGCTACCAATTGCATGGTCAATCGCGTCGATTTTCTGGTAATAACGTAGGGCACGATTATGATCCCCATAAGCATCACAAAGATTGCCCATACCAATGATGGCGAGAACATATTCATCGATATAGCCGTACTCAACGGCGATGTTGGTTGAGGCGATGTATTCGGTCAGTGCTGCGTTATAGTCCCCTTTTTCTACCAAGCGATCACTTAGACTCGCTTTTACTGATAGGATATCTTCTACATCCTCTGGGAGTTTTAGTAGATCAAGCGCGAGGCGTAGCTCTTCAATACTCTCGGTTAACTGTTTAATCTTGCTACGATATTCAGCACTAATGATGTAGCAATGCGCTTTTTCTTTGTTGGTCGAGGCGATATGAAGGCGAATGTGCTCCCACAGAATCAATGCCTCTTCACCGGCGACAGAAGAGGGATCCATTCCCGCATCAGTGACCTTACTAAGCAGTTGTTCCATTCTTCAATACCTCAATATGGCTTTCTTCCAACTGCTCTAAGGTGAACGGGAAGGTTAGGATGTCCTGTAGATAAAGTGTCGGTTTTGGACCATCAAGACCACGACGCTTCCAAGGATAGATGTCTAACATCGAACACACGGTTTGATACAGATCTTCTGCCGCTTGGTCTTTTTCTGCGATAAGCATGGCTAAGCGATCGCTGCTTAGGCGGGAAATTAAATCACTGGAAGTGGTCAATGAGTGAACCAGTTCGGTACAAATATCGAGAAATGCGGGCTCAGCGTGGCGGATCATGATGATCGCATGATTAGAGCGTTTTAATTCGGTCTTAAACAGAACCAGTTGTTCCCACCAGTAAGTTTCTGATACTACATTTGAGAACTGCTTTTCTGGGTCATATTCATGTTGAGCACGGATACGATTGATGAGCTTGCGTGCTCGCTGTTCTAACTGGCGTTTTGAGCCTCGTGCTTTGTCCATGCTCACTCGATGCGTTTGCTCTTTCAGCATTTTGAGTGCGTGTTTGCGGTATTTCTGGAACGCTTGGAAAGCACCTTGATAGTCACCTTGCTCTTCCGCTACGCGCGATTGTTGGAAACAAATTTGACTGAGCAATTCGCCGTTATCAAACGCGAGGGCGGATTGTTCTGCTGATTGCAGTAGCTCAGATGCACTTTCGGTATTTTTACGTAGTAATTCGAGTCTTGCTCGGCTGATGAAAGAATGCGCTTTCATCCACGTAAGATCTTGTTCAATTGCGAGTTGGTGGGCTTTTTGAGTAGCTTCTTCCGCTGCGTCTAAACGTTCTAAACCCAGTAGAGCGAGACCTTTGAAATCCCAGATTTCTGCGTGCCAAGTGCTGTCTTCGTGATCTCGAAGTACTTCGGTCGCACCGTCGAGCACTGTTAGCATTTCGACAAAGTTATTCAGCAAGTAGTAATCCCAAGCAAGCAGGATTCTGGCTTTCCCTTCTAGCCAAGCTATGCGAACGTTGTTTGCCACTTTTACCGCGAGCTCATGGGTTGAGGCGGCAAGTTTGTGTTCATTGGTGATTCGCCAAACATTACCAAGACCAATCAAAGCTTCGATTTGAATCTCGATATCGTCGACTAGCGCAGACTGCTCTAGGGCATTAATCCAGTATTGCTGAGCAGAGTAGTACTTAGCTTGTCCCCAGTATTGTAGGGCAAATAAGTGAAGTATTTCAGGTAAGTGGTCGTCAGTGTCGAGTTGAATTTGAAGGTTATAGGCGTCTTTAACCAGCTTTAAGCCGTGTCGATAATCCATGCTACACCAGCAGGCATGGGACATAACAATAAGCGCACGAATCTCACCGTCAACAAACAGAATTTGTTCTGCGCGTATCCGGCATTGTTCTGCAATTCGAAATGCGCGCTCAGGATCAGTTTTTATCTGACCTTCAAGCGCAGTTAGCTCAGTTTCGAGCTGAATTTGGCTTTTATCCAACGTTCACATCCATGACTATAGAACTGGAATTTACACCTAAAAACAAGTGGTTAGATGCGTTTATCATTTCGGTGTGGAAAATCGCCACACCAATAAAGGATCGGATACTGTAATGTATACCGTGTTCAGCGCTTACTTACCACTTCTAAATGAGTAAACTGTTAAATAGTCATGACAACAATTGTTTGATCGTTAGTGGTGCGTCGGTGACTTTCAGTCTCTGAGCGGCAGTGAGTCCTTGCTTATCCTGATAGCACAAATTATGCCAAGCTCTGAATATATCTAAAAGAGGCAATATACCAGCAGGTCTTAATTTGCGACGTGGCTCGTTGATGAAGCTCTCAAACAGCAGTTGGAAACGGTTTTGATAGAATTGGATGTGGCGAGTTGTTGCTACATTGAACCAAGCTTCAGGTTCATTTTTATCACCAGCTAGATAACAAATACCTTTGTTACATTCGTATTGACTAGAAATCGCCCAGCGATCTCGCCACCAACTCATATAAGCGATATCTACCTTACCAAACGGGGCATTCATATCCCAAATTGCGTCTTCTTCTACGTACATAAGATCGACGTTTTTCTCTTGAATACGAGACAAACAGACGCTCAACGCCGCTGAGCGGAGCAGGGGATCTTGTGGCATGTAGATCGATACGCGCTTCTCTGGGCAACACATATCCAATACATGAAGATAGTGTGCGTACGAGGTATAAGGTGGACGAATTAAGGCACCTTTAGACGGATAGTGGAAAACAGAGAGATTTCCCATTGGATCTTCGACGTTACCACGGGCCAAAATCGTTTGGTATTTCTGATCGATGCGCTCACGCAGCTTTTTTGATGGCTCTGGTGGTGGTTCACTTGCTTCAGCGGTGTATTCTTGTGATACAAAGCGAGAGACTTCATCGTATGGATTGTGATCCAAGGACGCCACTGGCTCATCATCAGATGAATAGTTCACATGCTGACAAAGAATGTAGCCCGAATGTGCCTCACCAGAAGCAATCCAATACACGCCATTATTACTATGGGGTTGCAATGCAACGTAGCTAGAAGCGAGCTCATAATGCTGCGCGTGGTTTACCCAGCGTGCATCAATGGTTGCAAGCTTACGGCGGCAACGACTAGCAATGTGATCAACATGATCGTAAAAGGTTTTTGGATTGATGCTCAGTTTACGGCAGATTTCTCGGACGGAATATCCCGTGAACAGCAAGCCCATCAAGTTCTCTTGAAATTGAAGCTTTTTGTTGGCACCAGACCATTTATCGACAAAAGTACTTTGACACACTTTACAGCGGTAACGTTGGCGATCGCCACTGTAACCAAAAGCGTGATAGAGGTGTTTATGAGTGTGGACAGAAAGTCCGAAGTTGTCGCAGTCATCATTGCGACAAGCAGGTAGTCCATCACTGTGGACGTGTCTCAAACGATGAAGTTCGTTGACCACATCGCGGTTGTTAAGTAAGGGGGGGAAAGCTCCACATTCACGGCACACCATCGCCGGACGTTTAGGGTTAGCATGCTGCAAGACGTAACGCTTTGCATCACTCAATCCAAAGTTGTCACACGCCAATGTTTTACAAAAGTTGAGTTGTAACCCATCTGCGTCCTTTGGCAGTTCGCCGTTAGACACAATCGCCCCCTCGGGATAATTCAGGCAGCCGGTCAGGCTCCGGCTGCAAATTACTACTTAAGTATTTCTTAGATGTTGATTGCAGTTTCTAGAGCAACTTTCATCATGTCGTTGAACGACTTTTGACGCTCTTCAGAGCTTAGTTTTTCACCACGGATGATGTGATCAGAAACTGTCAGGATAGTTAGAGCTTTCGCGCCTAGGTCTGCAGCTACGCCGTAGATACCTGCCGCTTCCATATCTACACCTAGGATGCCTAGTTTTTCCATCTTCTCAAAGATGTCAGCTTCTGGTGTGTAGAATAGGTCTGCAGAGAATACGTTACCTACTTTAACTGGTACTTCTTGAGCACGCGCTTGGTTAACCGCTTCTTCTAGAAGACCGTAATCAGCGATTGCTGCGAAATCGTGGTTGTTGAAACGGATACGGTTAACTTTAGAGTCTGTAGAAGCACCCATACCGATAACAACGTCCATTAGTTTCACGTCGTCACGTACTGCACCACAGCTACCTACGCGGATAACGTTTTTCACGCCGTATTCAGCGATTAGCTCGTGTACGTAGATACAGCAAGATGGGATACCCATACCGTGACCCATAACAGACACTTTCTTACCTTTGTATGTGCCAGTAAAGCCGAACATGTTGCGAACGTCACAAACTTGTTTCACATCTTCTAGGAAAGTTTCTGCGATGTATTTTGCACGCAACGGGTCGCCTGGCATTAGTACTGTTTCAGCGAAATCACCTGGTTGTGCGTTGATGTGTGGGGTTGCCATAAGTGCTCTCCAAAGTTTTGTTCAGGTAAAACGCATCAATTATAGAATGCTATTACCAATTCTGTTGAACTTGTTCGTTTTCGTTGAGGCAATAATATCGGGACAGGGTAAGGGGGCATGAGAGTTGAGTCACAAAATGGTCGGTTTTATTGTTTAAATAATCTGTTGATAACTAAATCTGTTGAAAGCAAAAAGGCAATCGATTTGCTTTTGAGCAGTTTGTCGATTGCGCGCACAAAATCTCGTCTTTCAGCACAAAATTTTTTCTTAAAAGTTTCTGATCGATATTCGAAGAGAGTGAGTAAAACGATTAAATTGTACAATTTATTTTCTTGTACAATGTTATTTGACTTGCTATAAGTTATACAACAAAACATTTTGTATAGGACGCTTCGTTATGGAATCTTCAATCAAAATTGGTATCAGTTCTTGTGTACTAGGCGAACGAGTTCGTTTCGATTCGGGACATAAAATCAGTAACTTCGTAACGAAAGAGCTCGACGGCTACTTTAGCTTTGTTCCCGTATGTCCAGAAGTCGGTGTTGGTATGTCTGTTCCACGCCCTACCATTCGTTTGGTAAGCAATGAGGAGCGAATCGCGCTGGTAGAAACGAAAAATCCAGAAAACGACCACACTGACAACATGCTTGCGTACTCAGAAAATAAAGTGAACGAATTAGAGGGCGAAGAGCTGTGTGGTTACATCGTATGTGCGAAGTCACCAACGTGTGGCATGGAGCGAGTGAAGGTATACAGCAAAAATAGTGCGGCGAAAGAAGGTATCGGTTTGTATACCAGAACATTAATGGAAAAAATGCCGTGGTTACCTGTAGAAGAAGACGGTCGTCTAAACGATCCGGTTTTAAAAGAAAATTTCATTACGCGTGTTTACTGTTTGAATGACTTTTATGAGTCGATGGGCGGCGAGCCCACACGCGGCAAAATTATTGATTTTCACTCTCGCTATAAGCTGACTTTAATGGCGCACCATCCAGAGTCTTATCGTTCGCTGGGACGCTTGGTTGCAGATGTATCAAGTTACGAAATGGAACAGTTTTACAACGAATATCGTCTAGGTCTGATGAAAGCGTTACAGAATCGCGCCAGTCGAAAAAACAACACGAACGTCCTGATGCATTTGCAAGGCTATTTTAAACGCTCTTTAACCGCTAATGAAAAAGCGGAGCTGGCGACGGTGATCAGTGATTATCGTACGGGCTTGTTACCATTACTTGCCCCGTTAACGTTAATTAAGCACTATCTCAATACGTACCCCGACGCGTACTTACAGAAACAAAAATACTTAGAACCGTATCCACAGGAGATGAGACTTCGTTATGGATTGTAGCCAAGAAGAAAAACTATACGCAATTCGAGATGTATCAGAGTTAACGGGAGTAAAACCCGTTACTCTACGCGCTTGGCAAAGACGCTATAACTTGATCCAGCCACAAAGAACAGAGAAGGGTCACCGCCTGTATCGACAGCAGGATTTAGATACTATTCGTGAAATTCAAGGTTGGCTTGCAAAAGGCGTTGCAATTGGCAAAGTCAAAGGCTTGCTAGGTCAGGAATCAGATGTGGATTTAGTGACCGATATCCAACGACTAGAAGAAGTGGAGTCAATGCTCAAAGCGTTATCTGAACTCAATCGTGGCAAAACAGAAACGCTGTTATCGAATGTGCTGAAAGAGTACCCACTCAACATTGTCATTGAACAGCTGGTCAATCCTGTGTTTGAAGCGTTAGATTTGGTGAAAGTCTCGCTACGTTCTTTACAGCTTGGTTTGTTCCAAACTTGCTTGATTACTCGATTAGCCTTGGTTGTCGATTCGGAAAATAAGGCATCTTCCAAGGGAAAATGTTTGCTTTTGAGTTTTGAACAAGTTCGTGACTCAGAGAGCTGGATTCAGGCGGCAAAGCTGTGTGAACAGGGGTATCACATTACTCTGATTGATAAAGTCGAAGACATCTCGGGTTTAGTTGAGCATGATGTGATGTCACGTTACCAATACGTGCATTTCTTCTCGAATAAAGCGCTGCCTATCAAGCAAGTTGAAGCTTTGGAGACGTTATTAGAGCAAGCTCCGAAGCAAGTGCAGCTATCTGAAGTCATCGAAAAACTGCATTTCCCGCAATAAATCCATCCTCGTAAGGAGGCGACATGATTCTTGTATGGTTTCGACGTGACCTAAGAACGTTAGACCACACAGCACTTAAGGCTGCATTGGATACCGGGCTTCCGGTTGTTGCTTGTTTTGTTTCGACCCCTGAGCAGTGGCGAGAGCACCATATGGCACCGATGCAAGCTGATTTGATTGCTCGACGTTTATCTCACCTTAATGAAGAGCTCGCAAAACTCAACATCCCATTTTTATACAAAGAGGTGCCCGAGTTTGCCGATGTAACAGAGGTCATAAATGATTGGGCTACTTCTTTAAGCGCTCAACGTGTCATGGCGAACATCCATTACGAGGTTAATGAACAAGCACTAGATAGAGAGGTTTCTCACGCACTTTCAATTCGAGGCATTGCCTTTGATACTTTTCACGATAAGTGCGTTCATGCTCCGACTACCGTTTTAAATAAACAGGGGGAGTACTTTAAAGTATTCACCCCGTTTAAACGTGCTTGGTTGGCAAAGTTTCAAATGCCAGTTGTATCGAAACCTGAGCCGCAAGCCGAGCTGTCACCGTCTACCATCCAGCCGATTCAGCCAGATCGCTACCATGATGGTGTCGCATTCTCTTATCCTAGAGAATCTAGCAAGCGATGGTTCGCAGCAACCAGTGATATTGTTCAGCATTTGCGAGAATTTGCTCGAGACCGTAGTGATGCCTACCAAGCTGAAAGGGATATCCCTTCTGTTGATGGTACGAGTCAATTGTCTCCGTATTTGGCTATCGGCGCTCTGTCACCAAGGCAGTGCATCGCTAGGTTGTATGCTGAAAGCCCTATGGTTGACCTATCAGATGGTAAAGCGACGTGGCTGAGCGAAATCATTTGGCGAGAATTTTATCAACACTTATTGGTATTCGAGCCAAAGTTGGTCAAGGGCAGAGGCTTCATTGCTTGGGAAGACAAGATTCAGTGGTCGTACGATGAGCAAGCCTTCGAGCGCTGGAAAGCAGGAAATACTGGGTACCCTATCGTGGATGCGGCAATGCGCCAACTTAATACAACAGGTTGGATGCACAATCGACTACGTATGATAGTGGCAAGCTTCTTAACCAAAGATCTTCATATCGATTGGCGGTGGGGTGAAGCTTATTTTATGAGTAAGCTGGTGGATGGAGACTTTGCCGCCAACAATGGTGGGTGGCAATGGTCGGCATCAACAGGGTGCGACGGGCAGCCTTACTTCCGCATATTCAATCCGATCAGCCAAGGCGAGAAATTTGACTCTGACGGAACCTTTGTTCGCCATTGGGTGCCGGAAATAAAACAAGTACCAAACAAATTCATTCATAACCCTTGGCTATGGAGTGGCTTTAATTTACTGGATTATCACAAGCCGATGGTTGATCACAAGGTGGAAAGAGAGATAACCTTACGGCTCTTCAAAAATGCCAAGGAATAGAGAGAGATGCCTAGCAAGAAGCGTCCAATGAGTATCGCTAAAAGAACCCTGTTGTCTATATCGTTGTCTTTAGTGAGTAGTTTGTCATTCGCTAAAATGTACCAACTACCAGAGGACGGAGCTCGCGTTATAGGTCGCATGGAAAACCATGTGGTTGAACAAGGCGAAACCATGGCGAATATTGCGAAGCGATATGATGTTGGCATGCTTGCGCTAATGGCTGCAAACAAAGGGGTTGACCCGTTTCTCCCTCAAGATGGTCACGTTTTAACGATCCCTACTCAGCTTATTCTTCCTGATGTCCCTCATAAAGGTATTGTCATTAACCTTGCCGAATTGCGACTTTACTATTTCCCAGAAAACGAAAACGTGGTTCATGTTTTTCCTGTAGGTATAGGTCGAATTGGTCGAGACACTCCAGAAATGACTACAAGCATCAGTCAAAAGCGTCCTAATCCGACTTGGACGCCACCTGCCTCTATTCGTGCAGAGTACAAAGCAAAGGGGATTGACCTACCTGCTGTCGTTCCTGCTGGACCAGATAACCCACTAGGTATGTTTGCACTTCGTTTGGCATATGGGCATGGTGAATACTTGATCCACGGCACCAATAAAGATTTTGGTATTGGTATGCGTGTGAGTGCGGGTTGTATTCGTATGGACCCAAGAGACATCGAATGGTTATTTGATAAAGTACGTCGTGGCGAAAAAGTAAAAATCATCAATCAACCGGTTAAAGTCGCATTAGAACCAGATCGTAGTGTGTTTGTTGAAGCCCACGAGCCGTTAACTCGCAGCAATGGCGAGAAGGATCACTTAGTCATTCCAAAAGAATTGGACTGGTGGCTTGATGAGTTTGGTATGACGAATGCTAAAGCGAAAGCAGCGATTGCTGCGCAGAATGGTGTTCCAGTTGAAATAACCGCGCCTTAACGAGCGTTAAAGCGCGGAATCAAATCTTACTTAGTGTAAGACTGAGCGATGTTGTCGATACGCTCGTTAGCACGTGCAGCTTCTTCTTGAGCTGCCATAGCCGCGTCGTTAGACTTTTGAACGTCAGATTGTAGAGACTGTACGTCTTGGCTTAGTTGGCTAACTTGGTTGCTTAGTTCGTCTAGTTTAGTAGCTGTTGCTGCTTCGTCAGAAGAAGCACAACCTGCTAGTAGAAGTACTGAAGTTGCTGCAGCTGCGATCAACGTTTTGTTCATATTAGAACTCCTTGCATATAGTGAAATTCCTACGCTATAAATTCTGTGTCATATAGTCATAGGGTCAAATGTGAATACATTCTATCAGAACATGATGTAGCAAAAGTCAAAAAAATCCAAGGATTTCATAGAGTACCTGATACGGACGCTAACTTTCTTCTTACAAATGTAAGTGATTACTCACTTGCTAACGCCAGTATCAGGTAGTACAGCAGCTCTTTTGCTACTACCTGATATCAATAATTTAGACGATATTGACACAAATGAAAGTTTCTAAGCGGAAACTTTATTTTTTCTATTGGAATTAGTTTGTGTGATCTCTATCTATACTCCTATGATTTGCGGTATTATATCGAGCTTTTATTTTTTGCTGCGTTAGAGCGGAAACGACACTGAAAAAGCGCTCAAGACGCTGACTATTTATTGGAGAATACTTTGCAATTTAAAGATCTAGGCCTAGACAACCGATTGTTGAAGAACCTAAAACACTACGATTTCAAAAAAGCGACTGACATTCAGCAGCAGGCGATTCCTGTTGCGATTGCAGGCAAGGATCTATTGGCATCTTCGAAAACGGGTTCGGGTAAGACTTTGGCGTTTGTATTGCCAATGCTACATAAGTCACTAAAGAATAAGTCGTTTTCTGCAAAAGACCCTCGAGCTGTGATTCTTGCGCCAACGCGTGAGCTAGCTAAACAAGTATATGGTGAGCTTCGCTCAATGCTTGGTGGTTTGTCCTACGACGCTGCATTGATTCTTGGTGGTGAAAACTTTAACGATCAGGTTAAAGCACTGCGTCGCTACCCTAAGTTTATCGTTGCCACTCCAGGTCGTTTGGCTGATCATCTGGAGCACCGTTCTTTGTTCCTTGATGGTCTGGAAACATTGGTTCTAGATGAAGCTGACCGTATGTTGGATCTGGGCTTTGCTCCAGAGTTGCGTCGCATTCATAAAGCGGCAAAACACCGTCGTCGTCAAACTTTGATGTTCTCTGCAACACTTGATCACGCAGAAGTGAATGACATCGCGGCAGAAATGCTGAATGCGCCAAAACGTATTGCAATTGGTGTTTCGAACGAAGAACACAAAGACATTACTCAGAAATTCTACCTATGTGATCACTTAGATCACAAAGAAGCGATTCTTGAACGAGTTCTAGAAGAAGCTGAATACCGTCAGGTGATCATCTTTACTGCGACTCGCGATGATACTGAGCGTCTAACAGCGAAGTTGAACGAGAAGAAACTGAAAGCTATCGCACTAAGCGGTAACTTGAACCAGACTCAACGTAATACCATCATGAGCCAGTTTGAGCGTGCGGTATTTAAGATTCTGGTGACAACGGACGTTGCTTCTCGTGGTCTTGATATCGCGACTGTGACACACGTAATTAACTTCGATATGCCTAAGCATACAGAAGAATACGTTCACCGTGTTGGTCGTACTGGCCGTGCGGGTAACAAAGGTGATGCAGTTTCATTGGTCGGCCCTAAAGATTGGGATAGCTTCAAGCGTGTAGAAACTTACTTACAGCAAGATTTGAGCTTCTCTGTGTTTGAAGATCTAAAAGGTAAATTCAAAGGTCTGAAGCCACGTAAGCCAGATTTCCGCAATAAGAAAGTGGCTCCCAAGAAAGCACGTCCTCAAGCTAAGAAAACGCCGAAGAAACCAGCTCAGCGCGACAAAGGTTTCTATCAAAACGTGGCAGTGGGCGATAACGTGTTTATCCCTAAAAAGAAGCCAGCAGCACCAAGTTCTGAAGATTAATCTTTAGCGAAAGTGACAAAACTGATAGACGAAAACCGAGCTTAAGAGCTCGGTTTTTTTATGCCTTATGCTTTCAAACAAACGATACAGATATACCCAAGTGACTTCAAGATGCAGAGTTCAGAGTGTTGTTATTGATTTGACTTCAAGGAAAACGACGCAGCGTAATAGCCTGCTCTTTCCAAGTTGTTTGACGTAGCCATTTGTTTGACTAAAAAAGCGAGTCAAAGACACGCTCCCGAAGGGCACTCTTTGTAAATAGTAAGGGCCTCGGCTTGTATACTTTGTTGTCGATTTTTTAGACCCACTAAACCTTTAAATCGCCGCCGCGCCTACAAACCAAGTCATCCTCGCTGAACCAAGCATCTTGAGGTTACTTGGGTATAAGCTTTACGTTTATTTATTCTAAACGTGGGTTAAAGACACTTTGATTTTTCTGAACGGATTTTTTGCTTAGCATGAGCGGGGTGTGAAGAGGAGAATACGACATGCAGCAACAAGATCTTCAGCAGCAAAAAGAGCAATGGTTAGAAGAAATAGACATGACCCTTACCGAGCAACAATGTCGAGAACTAGGGTGGGAACAAACAACTTTGTTCGTTGAGGTGTTTTCGTTTCTCTGTATGGCAGTAATAAGCTGTGCTTTGGTTATGTATCGTGGAGGAACTCATGATTACTGAGAAATCACAGATGGGAGAGTTGATAAAATCCATTGTTGTTTCCTCACTTTATTTTGTTGGCTTCCTCGCTCTAATTTGGGTTGTAACGACACATCTTTTCTAATTGAGTCTTGCTTTCCGGTGACCTGATATTTGAAAGCTTTGCGGTATTGCCTCTGTATTAGGAGACGCTACCGTAAGGTTTGTCTCTTTCTTACAGATTACTTCTCCAGTAAATACTATTCCACTTAGTGCATTTGCCTAACATTTAAACGTTTGCGTTTTGTAATTAGATAAAAATACCAAATAAATTCCGTAATGATAATTGATCTCATTTTCATTTAAAGGCAGAATACGCCGATATCATTAATTCTATAAATATCTGTACCTTTTATATGAAATTTAGTCATGTTTTTTTGGGGCTTTTCGTTACCTCTTTACCTAGCTTTGCTGCTGATGATTTTAATTGGCTGAGAGATGACTCACGTCAAGATCAACGAGTCATTGCTTACCTCAAGAAGCAAAACCAAGCAACAGAGGGCTATCAAAAAGGTTACAGTGATATTACTCAAAATCTATTAGATAAATGGGATTTGATGACGGCAGAGAAAGGTGACAAGCCTTGGAGTATCAGTAATGGGCAAGAATGGAACCTGACTCGTCGTGAAGGCAATTACATTCTACTGTCTCGTCCAAGCAAAACTGCGAAAGAAAAAGTTGTTTACGATTTTTCATCTCGACAGAATCAACACCAATACTACCAAATCGGTCAGTGGCGCATGCAAGGTTCTTTGCTACTGTTCACTGAGGATGTTGATGGCAGCGAACAATATCGTGCTGTACTCGTGAATGTCTCCAACAACCAGACGACAGAACTGACCGAGAATGTTGATGACAATGTGTTGTTATCAGGCAATGGAAAGTTTGCTTATGCCGTAGCGAAAGAAGCGAAAACACAACGCCCATATCGAATTATTCAAATCGATACTCAGACGCGTGAAAGCAAAGTTATTTGGCAAGAGAATAAAAATGACTGGTTAATGTCATTTTATCCGTCTGCTGATGCTCGTTATGCGCTAGTACAAAGCAATAATGATTCTACGACAGAGCAAAAATTGCTGGATTTGGATTCAGGAAAATTAACGGCTTCGTTACGTAAGCCTGAACTTGGTGTTGAGTATTATGCGGATGTCGCTAAGGGCACCATATTCATCAACAGTAATCTTAACGGCAGCTTTGAGCTGTTTGAGATGAAAGTCTCTGATACTAAACTGCAATCGCCTGCATCTAAGTGGCACCCTTTTGTGAGTGCAGAAGGCGGTATTGAGCAGTTTTATCTTTATGATGCGGGACTTGTGGCATTAGCTAAGAGGGAAAATGCTACGACGATGACTGTGTACTCATACGATGGTCAGGCTAAAAAATCACTTCCTTTGGAAACTGAAGGGCGAGTGGCTTGGCTGAGTACACTCGGAGATTACCAGTCAAACAAGCTCCGCATTCGCAGTATGTCAATGATAACGCCTCCACTCTGGGAAGAGTTCGATGTCGAAACGCTGGTGAAATCTGACTTATCTCAGGATACTTACAACAACTTCTCAAGCGAAAACTACGTATCCAAGCGTATTATGGTTGAAAACCACGGTATAGAAGTACCCGTGTCGCTTGCTTACCGAAAAGATACGTTTTCTGATAACGCTCCTGTCGTCCTTTATGGTTATGGAGCTTACGGCTTTACGATGAAACCATACTTTATGCCTCAAACGGTAAGCTTGCTTGATCAAGGCGTTATTTATGCGATTGCGCATGTCCGTGGTGGTGGCTACTTTGGCAGCGAGTGGCATGAACAGGGGCGTGGTCTTCTTAAAGCTAATTCTATCAATGACTTTACTGCTGTCGCTCAAGCACTAAAACACTTCAAAAGTGGTAAACGTGATGTTTATGCACTCGGTTCAAGCGCTGGCGGCACTTTGGTTGCTGGCGCAATCAACCAAAAACCTGATTTGTTTGCTGGTGCTGTGCTAAAAGTACCATTCGTTGATGTTGTAGCAAGCATGTCTGACCAATCATTGCCATTAACGGCTCAACAATATGGTGAGTGGGGGAATCCGACCATCCCTGAGCAACGCACTATCATGCAAGCTTACGACCCTATCCTCAATATCTATAAAGACGCTTACCCACCCATGTTGGTTCAAGTCGGACTGAACGACCAACGTGTGCCTTACTGGGAAGGTGCTAAATATCTCGCCAAAATTTCGTCGACTAGTGAATCGACAGGACCTTATTTGTTGCAAACGGACTTTAACTCAGGCCACCGCATGGACCCAAGGCAGGCTAGGGAGCAACAAGCAAAGGAATATGCATTTTTATTATCACTAATCAAAAAATCTGAAGCGGAGCAGTAAATGAAGCTTACCCCAGTGTCAGCGGCAGTACTATCGGTACTTGCTGCCAGTCAAGTGCACGCCGAATCTAACGTTTTCTCTATGGAAGAGGTAGTTGTAACTGCTAATAAAATTGAACAACCATTATCGAAAGTCGCGGGCAGTGTTGTGGTTGTTACTGGCGACGAAATTGAGTCGCGGGGAGAAACCGAACTTTATGATGCACTACGTAACGAACCTGGAGTAAGTGTGACTGGAGGAGCTGGTCGTCCTCAAAACATTACTATCCGAGGTATGACGGGTAACCGAATTATGATCATGCGTGACGGTATTCGCTCTGCGGACGGATTTGGCGCAAATGATATTAACGATGCGGTAGGACGAGATACTTTTGATTTATCAAATTTTGGTTCGTTGGAGATCATCAAAGGAGCGAGCTCATCTATTCATGGCTCTGGAGCCATTGGTGGTGCTGTTATCCTGAAATCGAAACAACCGGGTGAGTTCCTAAAGAATAAAGACTTTTATGTGGATGCATCTGGAACGTTTACCGATATCAGCAAGAAGTACAAAGCGACAAGTAACTTAGCATTTCGTTCTGGCAATACGGAAAGTCTCTTCAATGTAGCTTACTGGCAAGGACAAGAAACTCGAAACTTTGATGAAGACCTGTATAACCGAGATCTTGATGGTTATAGCGGTGCATACACGATCAATCATTTCTACAGCGATGAATTGATGTTGAAAGCACGAGCAGAACTTTACACCCAGAACCAAAAGCGTTTAGAAGGTTCCCCATCGATTCAACCTGACGGGCGCTGGGATATCGAAACATTTGATGAGGATGAAGCTTCCGAAGAATACAGTGCTTACGTTGGTGTGGAAATGACGCCTCTTGAACCTACTTGGTTTGAAGAACTCGATGCCAAAGTTTACTGGCGCCATACCGAAGTGGTTGAAGATACAAATCGTTTGATGCGACAGACAGACCACAATGGTTTGACTGTTAGACGTCGTGAGCTTGAGCACAAGAAGTTTATTGATGAAACGATGGGATTCCGAGGAGATTTCACACACACAATTAACGCGATAAACACTGAGCACCAGCTTGCTTATGGTGTCGAGCTATCGACAGATTATTACGAGCGCAAAGACAGTGATTCTAAGATTGATTGGAATGGTGTTACACCTTCTATAAAGCAACCTTTCGCCCCAGCTCGATCTTATAATTTTGGTCTATATGTCCGAGATATGGTGGAGTTAGATAAGTGGACCATTACGGGCGGATTGCGATTCGATGCGCATCGACTAACACCAGATGGAAAAGGTGAGATTGGTGGTTTTGCTCTTAAAGACATTGATAGTTCGGAAGTTTCGCCAAGCTTGTCGGTTTCTCGTGAAGTGTTTGCTAACGACATCGTTTATGTCTCGTACAACCACGGTTATCGCGCTCCTGAATACGATAAAGCGTATGGCTTCGTAAATCATGATTTTGTACCACTAACTCCTTTTGTTATTGCACCTAATCTAGACCTCAAAGCTGAAACCTCTGATTCTTTTGAAATTGGTAATAAGTTCGATAACGGTCACGTGCATTTGTTTGTGGCTGCTTTCTACAACAAGTATGACAACTTCATCGATGTTGTAACAACAGGGTTTGACTCCAACTCGGGTAATTTCATCAAGCAGTACCAAAACCTTGATGGGGTAGAGACTTACGGTGCTGAGGTTTCTGCGGGTTATGCATTTACCAGAAACTGGAATATCAACACCAAGTTTGGATATGTCGATGGTAAAGATGCTGATGGTGACTACGTTCGAAGTATCACTCCCTTTGAAGGTAATGTTCAGCTTGATTACATGAGTCAAAAGTTAGGGGCTTATGTCGCTTGGAATTGGGCCGCGGCCATGGATCGAGTGCCGAAATGTCAGACCTCACTCGGTCTAGCTACAGAGTGTGCTCAGACGAGCGCATGGAATACTTTTGATATCGGTGCTACCTACCGAGTGACAAAAGACCTGCGCTTGAGCGCAAACATCGTCAACCTTCTCGACAAAGAATACATCCGCTACCAAGACGTTGCTGGTATCGCTGAGGAAAGCAAACGTTACTCAACTGAACCAGGACGCTACGTCACACTTAACGTGAAATACGAATTCTAGGACGAAATCATGAAGCTAAAACCATTAGCGCTTTCACTTGTTGTTGCCTGTACCTTTTCGGTACAGGCCGCAGAGTGGGACTACCCCATAACGAACTCTGTAGTGAATAATGAAGCTGAAGCGAAGACTTATTTAGATAGTAATTACGCGAATGCAGGTGAATTTAAGTTCCGTTACAAAACGCAATCTCGGCTCGGTGAGCATTACAACTTTGATGTTTGGGTTAAAGGAGAATACCAAGCTCAAAGAACAGTAGTGGTAACAACGGACAAAGAGCACCATGTGGTTCGAGTATTTAAGAGCCTCGAGGACACCATCATCCGCAATGGCAAACCGACGGTTGCAGCTGAGATGGAAACACCTCGACAGCTAGAAGCGCAAGAACCGCCAGCACTTAGCACCGGTCATATGGTGGATGTGGATGTATCACTGTTCAATCCTGATTTGCGTACTATGCAGCAACAGCCTGCGCCAGAGTCTGCGTGGTCTTCCCTATCGGATTACCCAAGACCAATCGAGTATGTCACCAAATCGGTCCAAGTTCTCCAGTCTGGTGGTAAGTTTTACCTATCGAACAGTCGGGTAAAACAAGTTGACGCCACGGCGTTGTTAGCAGTGACAGCCCCTGGTGCAGAGCCTGAGCGCGATACAACGAATTTTTTACCTGCCGAAGGTCTCCAGTCTTTTGACAGCATTGAACAAATGCAGCAAACGAAGTTTGGAGATAATGCGTTTCCACAGTTAATGGCGTTTTACCACCTTGATAACTCGATTCAGTACCTAAGGAGTATTAATTATGAGCTCTTTAATGCTCCTTTGCGTTTTGATGGTCGAGGTCTAGCAAAAGATAACTCTACTTATTACTACGGTCCACGCGCTCTGATGCTTGGCGTCGGTGGTGTGTCTCCTGATGCTGTTGATGCTGACGTTGTGCTACATGAATTCGGGCATGGTGTTCACTATCAAATCGTTCCTGACTGGGCATACGGTCATACCGGTGCGATAGCCGAAGGCTTTGCCGATTATTGGGCAGGAAGTGCTAGCTATCGAACACAATATCAAGATGCCACCCGCCGTGGGCAAGAATTTGAGATTGATACTGTCTTTAATTGGGACGGGATGTTCGGCGTTCGTCGAGGGACAAGAAGCTTATGGAACCAGCGTGCTCGATATTTTGAAGGTGCAGAGTACCCAGCTCATATAAGCGTAGGAGGAGAGAATGGTGATGAGCTTTGGTCTACGCCACTTTTCCAAGCGTTAAAAACCTCGGTTATGCGTTATGGAGACGGTACAGATAAGGTCTTTCGTGAGTTCGATAGCATCGTGTTGGAGGGCATGTATGGTATAGGACGTGGCGTGAAAATGCATGACCTTGCAGAATCTACAGTTTTTGCGGCAAAAACACTGTTTCCAGATAAAGAGTATGCGCAATTTTTGACAGATAGCTTTAACAAACACAATTTGTTGAAAGCACCATTTCGTGCGCGTTATGACGCGCGTTACATCCAAGTTGGTAAAGATGTCGGAGTTAGCATTGCTCAGAACGGTCGAATTGCGACGATTAAAGGTCAATGGCAACTCGATGGTAAGTCGGTATTCGATATTGATCAGGCGCTTTCGGATTCTACATCTATGCAGGTTGCTTTACCGCAGGGGGTTACTTGTGGGACTCAATTTGACTCTTCTATCGCGCTCGATTATCGATTTGGTGAAGATCTAAAAACTCACCAATGGACAGAAAGTATCAAGCTGGTTAACGGCGTACCTAAATTAGACATCAAACCTCAAGCTCTGAATTCAGCGTTACCAGAACAAGGTGACAGGCTCTTTTCGCAAACTTTATCTGATAGGTCTCTAAAGATTGATGATTCGTTTGCTGTTTACCTAAATATTGAACATGAGTCTCTTCAAGATCTACAAGTGACGTTGGTATCGCCTCAGGGCAAGACTGCCGTGCTGCTTAGTCATCAAACAAGTAATTCAAATGGATTTAAAGGTTACTTTACAGCTCAGTACGATGATGAGTTAAAAGAACTCGTTGGCGAACCGAGTTGGGGTACTTGGCGTCTCGAGGTTTCGGATCGCGTGTCTGGAAACTCTGGGGTGTTGAAAGAGTGGGGTGTGAGTCACTTTGCTCAGTATCAGTGTCGTGCTGATACCACTAATGAAAACAGTAATGGTGGCTCGGGTGGTAGTGGTTCACCTTTCGCATTGTTTGGTCTGTTACTGCTTTCAATGGTGAGAGTGATTCGCTCTCGTTAAACCACAAATTATTAATCAAAAGAAGATAATATTTATGAAGTTTCAATATTCTTTCATTGCTATATCGCTCGCCCTTGCTGGCTGTGGCGGCGGTTCTGGTGGTGACACAGCCGCTCCGACATACAACCTAGCGGGTACGATTGCAGCCCAAGGCACATTGCTGGATACCCCTGTGTGTATCGACTTAAACCAAAACTACGTTTGTGATTCATCTGAACCCAGTACAAAAAGTGATAATGCTGGTAAGTTCACCCTGACATCAAGCGACAAAAACATTTTGACTAGCACGATTCTTGCTGAAGTTGATCAGGGCTCAAATCAAACACTTCGAGTAAGTGCCCCAGGTCAAAACCTAGCGACAGGCAACACGCTTAATGGTGTCACAAGCCTAATTTCGGGCTTAGTTGTAGATGGTAAAACGCTTGCTCAGTCGGAAGAAATTGTAAAAACGCAATTGGCTGGTGCGGGCGTTTCTTTGTCTGGTTCCGTGATGTCAAGTGCAACGGCAAGCGAGCTAAGCACACTCGAACAAAATACGGCTGCCGTACTAAAAAGTATGAAGCCGGAGCAAATGAAGCAAGGTGTTGCTCTCCTTTCTCAGAATCTTAGCTACCAAAGTAAAGCGCTTGTCTCAGAGTCGCTATCTGATGCTCAAATCGCATCGTTGGCTAAAGAAATTAGTGAACTTGCTGATCAGACTATAGGTCGTAACGACACCGGTGTCGTGTTGTTTTTCGCTGAAGGAACTTCTGGTGTTGCGAAAGAACCGCTAGATTACCCAGGTCAGGATGCTTCTTATGGCTTCGATAAAACCGATAAGCAAACAACAACAGGATCAGGACTTAAATTTGTCAAGCTTGATGCGAAAGGTACAGCTTTGGCTGATGATGCGTCAGAGTGGTCTTGTACCTTGGATGAGCGTACTGGTCTAGTTTGGGAAAACAAGAGTGGGGATTCTAACTCAATTCAATTTAAAGACCGCCTATTTGCGTTTGAGTCTGAAACATTTAAACCATTTAGCAAAGATGTCGATCTTGCAAGTTGTAAAGACGCGGGTGATGAAGTTTGTACAACAAGCCAATACGTTGAGTACACGAACAAGCAGTCGTTATGTGGAATTGCTAGTTGGCGTTTGCCGACTTACCGTGAGACTTATGACTTACTAGACTTTGGTGAACAAACACTGTTTGCTCCAAACGACGAATATGCGCCATACAACGTCTATGGTTTTAATGTTAAATACTTCCCACAGCAAACCATAGGTAGTCCTTATTTAGAATATGGTGCGTTTTGGCATAGCGACTTTAAGTTTACGAATGCATCATCACAGCTCATTGATGGTGAGGTTTATTTCCCTGCGATTGTCTCTCGGGGCGTAGAAAGAGGAACTATTTCATACGTCGAGATTCGCTCAAGCAACACAAGTGTAGGTGCTGATGATTCTTACCAATTCCCAATCCGTCTAGTCGCAGTTAAGGGGCAATAAGATGAAGAAATTAATAACTGTACTATCTCTTGCTTTGGTTTCTCAAACTGGAATGGCTGCACAAGAGTGTTCTACTGACTTTTCTAAAACGGCACCTAACACGCGTTATACATATTCTGAGAACGGTACCGTAACTGATCTGAAAACAGGTCTAACATGGATGCGCTGTCCAGTCGGTATGACATGGAATGTAGGAAATCAAGAATGTCAGGGGACGCGATCTACAATGTCATGGCAATTAGCTCTCTCCACAGCAAAACAAATTCGTAATAAGGACGGCAACCATCCTCTTCACAATTTTGCGGGCAAAAAAAACTGGCGACTAGCAAATATCAAAGAGCTGGTATCTCTAACTGAGCGAGCTTGCCACAGTCCAGCTATGAATGGTACAGGGTTTGTTAGCGGCTATAGTTTGAAAGGTGGAGATGATGTTCTAGGGATTTATGTGTGGAGTAACACACCTAATGGCGACGGTGAGCATGTTGCAACTTTTGACACGACTAATGGTGAGATTTTTAATCGAAAGCCGTTAAATTCAGCCTTCAAAGCTACTGTATTGTTAGTGACGGATGAGTAATAATCATTATATCAACAAAGACTTATAGTTTTGTTGTTTATAAAAAGCTCCGCGATTGCGGAGCTTTTTGTTTTCTCGTGTGTAAATTATGCGTTGAGTCGAACGCTTAGATTTGGAACTGCTTAAGCTGGTGTTTCTGATTTTCTGCCAAACCAGACAACTCTTGCGCTGCAGCGGCTGATTGGGTGATACCCGTTACGTTCTGGCTGACCAACTCATAAATAGTGCTTAAGTTGTTGTTGATGTCAGAGGTGACTTGTTTCTGTTCTTCTGAAGCGGTCGCAACTTGAGTATTGATCGCGTTCAAGTCAGAAATCGCGCTGTTGATGTCGCTCAGAGATCGGCTTACTTCTGCAGCAAGCGCCTGGTTGTCTTCTAGCATGGCTAAGCTTGAATGCATGCTTTCGTTTGCCTGACCAGACTGTTGTTGTAGCTCTTCAATGATGGTTTGGATCTCTTTGGTCGATTCTTGAGTTCTTGCTGCAAGCATACGTACTTCATCTGCAACTACGGCAAATCCACGACCACTTTCACCTGCGCGTGCTGCCTCAATAGCGGCATTGAGTGCCAACAGGTTGGTTTGTTCAGAGATACTTTCAATAACCTCAATCACTTTACCAATCTGTTCCGACTGGTCTTTTAGTGATGTCACTACGTGGGCAGCTTCGTTGAGTTGATCTGCCATCTTAGTACTTGCACGCGTGCTTTCCTCAAACATGCTCAAACTTTGTGAAGTTAATTTCGTCGCTTCATTAGACGCGCTATCCGCTTGTTGTGCGTTAGTTGACACTTCCGCAGCGGTAGATTCAAGTTGATTAATTGCAGAAGCGACTTGTTCTACTTCTTGTTTTTCTTGATCAGAGTTTGCGCTGCTTTGTGTCATGACTGTCGCAAGCTCAGTAGAGGCCGAAGCGACATCTTCACTGATTCGTACTAGAGAATCGACGGTGCCACGAAGCTGATGGATCGTTTGGTTAACGTCACTTGCTAATTCGGATACTTCGTTTTTACCTACTTCTTCTGCTTCTACAAGCAAGTTGCCTTTTGCTACTTCTCTCATGGTTTGTTGCAGATTACGAATAGGCGCAACAATATAGCTTGCCAGCAGCCAACTGATTAATGAAGCAATAGAAAGGATGATGACCAGCGAGATGGTGCTGTAGGTTAGCGTATTAGAGTGCAATACTCCGTTTTCTTCTACTTCATCCGTTACGATTTGATTGAGCTTTTTAGACAAGCTGTCAATGGCATTGATCATTGCCTCACCAGCGAGGCGGTATTTGCCCATTGCGGTTTCGTATTCTCGGTCAAAATCCGATGTTGTGTAGTCCGATGAATGCTTGGTATTTAACAGAGGTGTCATGGTGACTCGAGTGAAATCCACATAGTGGTTCATCGCCTCACGCATGGCATTTACCTCTGCATGAATCCCTTCAATTTGATCGATTGAGTTTAAAAATTCTTGGTTTGTCGCCTGACGTCGTTGTAATTCTTGGTTAAGTGTTTTGACATCTTCAGCCCTGAAAAGACTGTAGATAGCCTTAATGCGCATGGCATAAGTGTTGTCTACGATTGAGCTCAGTTCTTCTTTGTGCACGATAAGGTTATTTGTTGAAACCGTAACTTTATCGAACGCTTGCTCTAATTTTCCTATGCCTACGCTCAAACCTACGATGAGAAGTATGACAGTGAAAAGTACGGGCACGAAAACCTGTAGCTTAATAGACAGCGCACTAAGTAATTGACGCATGATTGACCCTCTAAAGATTGTAACTATTATCATTTTTGTAAGTAAAGCGTAACGATTCTAATCATTAGTCTCGATATATCAATCATTTAACAATGTTTATTTGTTATGAAATATATTAAAAGCGATGTAGTTGGCATTTTGCTATTACAAAAAGCAGTCAAAGTATTTTGAGCTCGAAAGTAAATAAAGTTTGATTGCTGATTTATTAAGCAGAAATGACAACGTGTCATAGAGGCTTCAACTAAGTGAAACACAACTGTCATATTTGGATTCTAAAGTGAGCACCGTTCAAGTGAAACACAACGGCAATAAGGCCACTTAAAGGAAATTGTGATGAAAAAGACAGTAATCGGTGCAATCGCACTTCTAGGCGCAATGGCAGTGACTCCTGTTTCTGCTAAAGAAACTATCTCTGCAGTGGGTTCTAGCAGCGTAACTCCACTGATGGAAGTTTTCTCTGAAACATACATGAAGACAAACCCGAACGTATTTATCGAAGTTCAAGGTCCTGGTTCATCTGCTGGTGTTAAAGCAGCGAAAAACGGTTCTGCAGACTTAGGTATGTCTTCTCGTAACCTAAAAGACTCTGAGAAAGAGCCTGCTCTAAAAGAAGAGACAGTTGCTCTAGACGGTATCGCAGTTGTTGTAAACCCACAAAACAAACTATCAGGTCTAACGGCTGAGCAAGTTACTGCTATCTACAAAGGCGAAGTGACAAACTGGAAAGATGTTGGCGGTGCAGATAAGCCAATCGTAGCAATCACTCGTGATACGGCTTCTGGTACTCGTGGCGCATTCGAAGACATCATGTCTCTAAAAATGAAAATTTCTGGTAAGAAAGTATCTGCAATCTCTCAACGCGCTCAAGTTGCTAACGGTAACGGTGCACTGAAGACTATGGTTGCTTCTAACCCATACGCAATCGGCTACATTTCTCTTGGTACTGTTGATGGCTCTGTAAACGCACTTCCAATCGATGGTATCGAAGCATCGGTAGACAATGTGAAGAACGGTTCTTACAAAGTTGCTCGTCCTTTCCTTGTCCTTTACAAAGAAGGCAAGCCATCTGCTGAAACTCAAAAATTCCTAGACTGGATGCTAACTGACGAAGCGCAAGCGCTAGTTGACCAAAAAGGTTACATCTCAGTTAACTAATCCTATCGGGACTCTAAAGTTTGCTCAGCCCAACGTTTCGGGCTGAGCCTTTTCTATCCATTGTGTTCAACGGCATTGCCAAGAACCGTGAGATTTTTATGACCATCGCAACAAATAGTGAAAAGCTTATGACTACTGACGCTAAAGCGATCAGCAAGCCAGGTTTACGCGAAAAACGCCGCGTCGATTGGAGAGAACGCATCTTCCACGGCTTGTTCCTAACGAGTGCTGTTATCGGCATCGTATCATTAGCAGTTATCGCATACTTCATCGTTCGAGAGAGTATCCCAGCATTCCAAGAAGCGGGCGTCTCGGGCATTGTCCTAGGTCAAAACTGGTTACCACCTGCACTATACGGTGTTGCCACTATGATCGTCGCTTCTATCGTATCGACAGCTGGCGCGGTTTTAGTGGGTGTTCCAATTGGTGTTTTGACTGCTATCTTTATCGCGGAAATCGCACCAAAGCGCTTGGCGGACATTATTCGCCCGGCAGTAGAACTGCTCGCAGGTATCCCTTCCGTCGTTTACGGTTTCTTTGGTCTAGTTATTATCGTTCCACTGATTCAAAACGTTTTTGATGTGCCAGCGGGTAACACTATCCTTGCAGGTATCATCGTTCTTGGTGTGATGATTCTACCAACGGTAATTACGGTTTCTGAAACGTCTATCCGCGCGGTTCCTCGTACTTACAAAGAAGGTTCTTTGGCGCTAGGCGCATCTAAAATCTACACCATCTTTAAATTGCTCGTTCCAGCGGCTCGCTCAGGCATCATGACAGGTGTGATTCTGGGTATCGGTCGTGCGTTGGGTGAGACCATGGCGATCATTATGGTTATGGGTAACGCGCCAGCTATGCCAGAAGGCATCTTGGATTCGGCTCGTACGCTAACGGCAAACATCGCTATTGAAATGTCTTACGCAAGTGGTGTTCACGCAAACGCACTTTACGCTACAGGTGTGGTACTTCTTGTTTTCATCATGTCGTTGAACGCTGTACTACTTTACCTAAACCGAGAAAAAGCGAAGTAATCGCTCGTTAAAGGTGACTATTATGGATCGCGCAAAACTTAAAAAAGCACGCCAGTTCAAAGATAATGTCTTTAGCGCATTTGTCTGGATCTCGGCAGCACTGACGGTAGGTTTTTTGTTCTGGATTATCTGGTACATCCTATCAAACGGTCTACAACATGTAGATTGGAACTTCATTACTGATAACTATACGCGTACAGGTGAAGAGCAGGGCATCTTCCCAATGATTGTGGCGACAATTTACATGGTTATCGCATCTATCGCAGTGGCTGCTCCACTCGGTATCATGACAGCAATCTACTTGACCGAATACGCGAAAGTAGGCAGTCGTTTAGTGAAGATTATCCGATTTTGTACTGAGTCATTGGCGGGTATTCCGTCGATCATCTTCGGTCTATTCGGTATGACTTTCTTTGTGGCAATTCTTGGTCTTGGCTTCTCGATTCTATCAGGTGCCCTAACGCTAAGTATCCTTATCCTGCCAGTGATCATCCGTACTACGGAAGAAGCGTTGATGGCAGTACCGCAAACATACCGTGAAGGTTCTTACGGTCTGGGTGCTTCTAAGATTTACACTATCTGGCGTTTAATTCTTCCAAGCGCAATGCCAGGTATCTTAACCTCGGTCATTCTAAGTATTGGTCGTGTCATTGGTGAGTCTGCTCCAGTATTCCTGACAGCAGGTATGGTTGCACGTATTCCGGATTCTCTATTGGATTCAGGTCGTACGTTAACCGTTCACCTATACAAACTGACTACCGAACTGTTTACCATTGAAGAATGGAATCAGGCTTACGGTACCGCGACAGTTCTGATTGTTGTTGTTCTACTGATCAACATGTTTACAAAACTTATCGCACGACGTTTTAACACCGCAACTTACTAACAAAACGAATTAAGAACGCACGTTAAAAGACACGAATTCAAGATTTAAGAGATTAAGAAAATGAACAAGTTTGATATTGAAAACCTAGATCTGTTTTACGGTGACAACCAAGCACTGAAATCAATCAACTTACCAATCCCAGTACGCCAAGTGACGGCACTTATCGGTCCTTCAGGTTGTGGTAAGTCAACATTGCTACGTTGCTTGAACCGCATGAATGACCTGATTGAAGGCGTTAAGATCACGGGTAAGTTGGCAATGGACGGTGAAGATATTTACGGCAATATCGATGTTGCTGACCTTCGTATTAAGGTTGGTATGGTATTCCAGAAGCCAAACCCATTCCCAATGAGTATTTATGAAAACGTGGCGTACGGTCTGCGAGCTCAAGGCATCAAAGACAAAAAGCACATCGATGAAGTTGTGGAACGATCCCTGCGTGGTGCAGCACTTTGGGATGAAGTAAAAGACCGTCTTAAGTCTCACGCGTTTGGTCTATCTGGCGGTCAGCAGCAGCGTCTATGTATTGCACGTACAATCGCGATGGAGCCTGATGTGATTCTAATGGATGAGCCAACATCAGCACTTGACCCGATTGCGACCCACAAAATCGAAGAATTGATGGAAGAGTTGAAGAAGAACTACACCATCGTGATCGTAACGCACTCAATGCAGCAGGCGCGTCGTATCTCAGATCGTACTGCGTTCTTCCTGATGGGCGAATTGGTTGAGCATGACGATACACAAGTTATCTTTAGCGATCCAAAAGACGACCGCACCCAAGGTTATGTAAACGGTGACTTTGGTTAATTACAGTATTTACAAGCATATACGTTAATAACTATAAGCGATGGTACTCTTGCCCCTCCTAGTGAGGGGCTTTTTTTATTTTGGGTGTGACTGCCTATCATTATTAGCAATGCTCATGTTGATTCATTTTTGCTCATTTTTTTGCAGTATGTAATTCTGATGAAACACCTGTCTAAAAATGTTGAAAGGTTCTCGAATGTGAAATTAAGTTAATATTTTTTGCGAAAGACTTAACAGCTCAACTTGGATTCCATTGATTGCATATCTACACCTAAGTAGTTTTTTATCGAAAATAAAAAAGTAGATTAGGTTGGTCAGGTGAGTTTAAAAAGTTTTACAAGAACAGTCTCTTCGACGAGAGATCATAGGCTCTTGGCGGAAGCCATCTTCGAGCATCTAGAACAGCACTTTTCCCCCAGCGCGATAGCGATTTTCGACGATCCGCTGACTAATCCAACCGGGACCATTCTTTTTTCCCGTGGTGACTTATTTCCAATTCGTCAGTATCCAGAAGCTTTTTGGGATTGGGCAAGCCAGTTTGATACCTCAGAAAGTATTATTCCCCTTGCGATCAATACCTGCAATTGGGAACACATTCAAGATCTGGGTGGCGACAGCTACATCATGATGCTCGATAACACACCGATTAAGCGCACCTATCTACTAGTACAAAACGTTCAAGCTCGATCGGCTCACAATATTTACGAAGAAAGCTACGATGCTATGCAGCTCGCTGCTGCTCGTTGGCAGTGCATTCGAGCTGAAAAACACGCGTCGCTTGAGATGAAGCACCGCGATGTACGAGAAGCCCAATATGTTGATGAACTCAGCCAACGTGAACGGTTCATCGAAAATATGAAGCTCGTACAACAAGTCGCTTTAGAAATTTCCAACCCAGACTCTTTGAAAGATCTGTATTTAAAAGCAGTAGAAGCACTGCGTGAGCGTCTAGGCTTTGATCGCTCAACCTTGATGTTGCTTGATATGAAAAAGCGCAGTTTCAGTGGCACGTACGGTACAGATGAATCGGGTACTACTATTGACGAGTTCCACACTCAGTATGATCTTCACCAATTGAGTGAAGAGTATATCGCCGCTTTGTCGAGCATAGAGCGCAATCTGGTCATCGTTGAAGATGCCCCTATATATACCGCAGGCAAAGTTGTCGGGCAGGGATGGAACGCGATGTTGATTTTACGCGATGGGAATGAGCCATTTGGCTGGTTTGCGTTGGACAACTTTATTCACCGTAAACCGATTACCGCTTACCAAAAGCAAATGCTGGAGTCTTTTGGTTCGCTTTTCTCTCAAATTTTTATCCGAAAACGCCAAGAGCAAAATGTGCGTATGCTGCACTCCAGTATGGTTGAATTATCACGTTGTACGACCGTGAGTGATGTCTGTAAATCTGCGGTGACGTTTGCAATTAAGAACCTTGGCATTGACCGTATGGCCGTGTTCTTAACCGATGAAAATTGCTCTTATATGCAAGGAACGTGGGGAACCGACATTCAAGGGAATGTGGTTGATGAATCTTACTTTTTTGGTGAGACGCAAGACTTCTCTTTGATCAATTTAGCCCGCTCGATGCCAAATGAGGTCGCCTTTGAAGAATCGGTACCTATTTACCATGACTGTAACATTGTAGGGTTCGGTTGGGCTGCCATGACAGTGCTGACATCGAATAGCAGCGGTCCTATCGCTTTTATCGCCGTGGATAACCTCCTTACCCGTGCACCGTTGACATCTCAGCTACGTGAAGTGATTCGAATGTTTGCTTCAAGCCTTGCTGAAGTGCTGCAAAGAACGCAAGCGCAGGAAGCGATTAGAGAGCTTAATGAGAACCTAGAGCTTGAAGTCAAGAATCGAACAAAAGAGCTGGAAGAAGCGAATCGACAATTGGAGGTTTTGTCCAAACTTGATCCGCTAACACGTTTGGGCAACCGCCGCATGTTAGAGCATGTGATGCAAAAGTACTGTTATATCGAACATAATGAGGTGATGCCTTTCGGTCTTATTCTGATCGATATTGACCATTTTGGTTTGTTTAACAACCATTATGGGCACTTAGAAGGGGATATTGCCTTAATGCGAATTGGCAATATTCTTGAGCATCATACCAAAGATGAAGACGAAGTATTTTGTCGCATTGGTGGTGAGGAGTTTGTCCTTCTGATGATCGGGTCTGACCAAGAAGAGGTTAGGCTACGTGCGGAGTGTATTCGACGTTGTATCGAGGATGAAGGAATCAAGCATTGTCACAACCCAGAAGGTGAATTGCTTACGGTTTCTGTCGGTTATTCCTGTTATCAAACTCAAGGAAAAGATTTTAATTTTGATCACCTTTATCAACTTTCAGATAAAGCGCTTTATCAGGCGAAAAATAGCGGTCGAAATTGTGTTCGTATGTTCGACACGCCGGATCAAATCGTTGCTTAAGATCACCAAAATACAAAAATGGCAGCTCTGATTGAGCTGCCATTTTGCGTTAGTAGGATGAAGGAGATTACAACTTTTCTAGCTGGTGGCTAGATTTAGTGTGCTTCTCTTTCGCCAGTTGTTTAAGTTTGACGAGTAGAGTTTCTGCTTTCCACGCTTGTTGTGTCGCACTAAAGCGAGATTGGTTCATAATGGCTAACTCCTCTTTCACCGCTCTTACTGCGTCAGACTCGCTGCTGCTATGATGGGTGTTTAGGTAGTCATTAACTGCTCTTTCAATCATCACGCTGTCACCTTGTTTGATGGTGCGCTCTAAATCTTGAATTGGCGAACCATGACGCGCGCTTACTGCCTTTTCTGTTTGTTGAGTTGCGCGTGTTTTCCATAGTCCAAACGCGATAGCAGAAGTGACAAGCCACAATACGCCGAATACGAAAGTGAGTGTTTGCCAAATTGAATCTACACCACTTGGCGCAGTGGGTGCCGAAGTAGCTGCAGGTTGCGTTGGTAACGCACTTTCTGGCAAGGTAATTAAACCACTATCACTTTTTTCGACATTCAATTTGAGCTGGGTGATCTCTGCTTTTCTCTCTTGATCTCGATTGCTATCCCACCAATTTACAGAATACCCCGGGAGTGTCAGGCTGCCTGCCTCGGTAGGGATTAGCACTTGTTTGACGGTCATCGTCACTGTGCCATCGCGCGAGGTTTCAAACTGTGGTTGTTCAGGGTAAACACGTAATGTACTTGGGTAAATAATACCAATACGTGGCAAGTATTCCGCTTGAGTACCATGTGCTCGAATGCGAATCGTACGAGTGATAGAAGAACCTTGCTTCACAGTGTTTATCTTATTCACAGACAGAGGATTACCCTGATCATCTTGCCAGCTCTGTGTCATTTCTAACGCACTTGCAGGCAGCCAGTTTCCTTTGAAGTCTTTTGGAATTGGCTTGACGGTAATTGTCATTTGCTCTGTTTTTGTGTTGATTGGCATGATCTTGGTTGAGCCAGTTAAGCTGTCCCCATAGATATATGAACCAGTCAGCTTAGGGCCGTTAAGCGTGTACGTGCCTGGTTGATCCGCAGTAATGTGGAATGACTGTTCTAACACCGTAACTTCAAGTCCATCTATAACGCGACGACCTTGTTTGGCATCGCTTGCTGGCTCGATTTTCATCCCTTCAATACTTGGTGGGAGGATTTGAGGGTTATCAAGGCGACGAGGATCTGCCTTTATGACTAACTGCATTCGCACCGTCGTAGACTGCTGGGGATAAAGCGTATGGTTATCCACGTCCATGTTGAAACTAAACAGCTCATCCATGTCCGGTTCTGTTTGATCTTTGGTGACGCGCAGTTTGATAGGCTCTGTTGTCATTCCATCAGCAGAGAAGCTAGGGATGGTCACGACACCTTCTTTCATTGGAGCAATTGAAATACTCCATTCAGTGCGAACGGTTTTATGACCATTGATGTTATTACTCGAGCGACCATAACGCGGCTGACCCAAAAAGAAATCATCTTTCAGAGCATCAAAGTTAATCGCATCTGAGCCTAGCTCTGTGTCTGCCATGATCCTAAGGTTGATCACTTCGTTTTTAGCCACCTGAGTCTTATTTACGCTGGCTTGAAGGCTTTGAGCAAAAACCGAAAAGCTAGTTAGTAGGCTGGCCATTAGAACAAAGACCAGTTTTGCGCCTTTTTTCATCATGGACTTACCACTCCTTATTTGATTGTTGTGGAGGTTGTTTTTGTTGAGCTTGCAACTGCATTTGAGCACGAATCAGGAAGCTTGGGTCACGAGCACTTTCCACCGCTTCTAAGCGTCGGAACTCAGGGTCATCCTGATGTGTTTTCTCTGGTTGAGCTTGAGCCTGCATTGGCTGACCTTTCTGCTCATCCAGTTTCTCTTTTCCTTGTTTAGCGCGTTGCTGCTCGGCTTTCTGCTTTTCTTTTTTATTTTCAGATTCTTGCTGATTTTGTGACTGTTGTCCTTGCTCTTTCTTAGCCTCATTTTGAGACTTTTGTTGCTGTTGCTGTTGCTGTTGCTGTTGCTGTTCCTGTTGCTGTTCCTGTTGCTGTTGCTTTTCCTGTTTCTGTTGCTGTTCCTTTTGGTGTTGCTGTTGCTCTTCTTTTT
>NZ_JBECOU010000003.1:0-703404 GCF_040104475.1 Vibrio sp. SSH13-20 | reverse complement strand
AGAATTTGCTTGGCGACCATAGCGATTTGGACCCACCTGACTTCCATTCCGAACTCAGAAGTGAAACGAATTAGCGCCGATGGTAGTGTGGGGCTTCCCCATGTGAGAGTAGGACATCGCCAGGCTTGTATTTTATTTTCACTTTTTATGAAAAAGTGAAGACAAAAACTTAGACTTTAGGTCTAACCAGTGCGGAGCGGTAGTTCAGTTGGTTAGAATACCGGCCTGTCACGCCGGGGGTCGCGGGTTCGAGTCCCGTCCGCTCCGCCACTTATTCGAGAGTCGTCTCATTAAACACGAATTACAGGGGTGTAGCTCCAATTGGCAGAGCAGCGGATTCCAAATCCGCGTGTTGGGAGTTCGAATCTCTCCACCCCTGCCATATTTAAGGCTCTAGCAGAAATGCTAGAGCCTTTTTCGTATATGAAGGAAAGAGTACCAGTCTAGCTGGAAGAGTAGCAGATTCCCCTAATGCCCAAATAGTGCGTGTTGGGAACTGAGCCGCCAGCCTGCTTGGTAGCAAGTCATATTGAATTTCCGGAGTGCCGGTCCAATCTACCCCTGCCATCTTGTAAAGCCTCAGCAGAAATGCTGGGGCTTTTTTCGTTTTTGTCTTTTCAGACTAACTCAGAGTGCTTGCTCGATAATTTACTCGAATCTGTGAGTTGCCAGCCTAGTTCTTCTGGGATCTTCTAAGTCTTCAACAGAAGTCCTGCAGCTTCTCCGCATCTTCGTTATTTAAAGTGAGTGTTGCTAGAAGCTAACGTGATAAGAGGTCGACTTCCTGTTATTATCGGCGCTGAATTCTAATAATTAGGAAGCAAGTCTATGCCACATCTTCGATTTAGAGCGGTCGAGCCACAAGCGGTTCAAGCGCTATCAAAACCACTTACTGACGAACTACAGCCTCTTATGGACTGCCCTCGCGAAGATTTTACGTTCGAATATATCTACAGTACATTTTTCAGCGAAGGTGAAGTAAGTGCTGCTTATCCTTTTGTTGAAGTTTTATGGTTCGATCGCGGTCAAGAAACGCAGAACAAGGTTGCAAAAGCAATAACTCAACAAGTACGTGGTATTGTGGGTGAAGATATCGATGTTGCGGTAATTTTCTCTGCACTCTCTCCTAAAGGCTACTATGATAATGGTGACCACTATTAAGGAATGAGCGTGATGAAGCTGAGTCTTTCTTTTTGTTTAAGTTTTCTATTCTCAGCTTCTCTTTATGCAACTCCGTGGGAGCAGGTCTCTGGTCCCACAAATAACACTTCTTCCTCTATCGGCAGTTATGCCAATGGCTGTCTAGACGGCGCATCTCCACTTCCTTTGGATGGTATTGGTTACCAAGTGCTACGTAGCAAAACGAAGCGTTACTATGGGCACCCACATACGATCAGTTTCATTCAAGAACTAGCAAAAAAAATGAATCAAGATTTAAGCACAACGTTGTTGGTTGGTGACTTGTCATTGGCTCGTGGCGGGCGTTTCTCTTCTGGACATTCTAGTCATCAAACAGGTTTAGATATCGATATCTGGTTGCGTCTAGCCGATGAACCTTTGTCGTACAATGAGATCCAGCTGCCTAAACCAATGAGCGTAGTTGATCTTAAAAAATATAAGATTTTGGAAAACCGTTGGGAAACTCGACACTTTGAATTGATTCGTAGCGCAGCGCAAAGTGAGGGTGTAGCTCGTATTTTTGTTCACCCGGTGATAAAAGAGCAACTTTGTAAGCAGGAAGGGGGAAAAGACAGGGGGTGGTTACGCAAAGTTCGCCCTTGGTGGGGGCATCATTATCACTTCCACGTTAGATTAAACTGTCCGGAGTCGAGTGCTAACTGCATCAACCAGGCTCCTCCTCCAGTGGGTGATGGTTGTGGAGCTGAACTTGCGAGTTGGCAACCTAAAGCGACGCCACCTCCCGTGGCTAAAAAGACCGTCAAAACTACGCCCAAGCCTAAGAAGAAAAAGATAATGCCTGCACAATGTCAGCCATTGCTTACTAAGAAGTAAAGGGTAATTCCTTCCTATCAAGCTGCGATTAAACCTACTAGGTATCTCCATTATGAAACTGGAGAAAGATCATTCTTTTGTCTACAGTGAATAATACCAGTATAAAAACTAACCTAATTAGTTTTGGTGGCATATTACAGAAATCTAAATTAAACAAAGGGTTATGTGATTTTTCTTGTGGTTATAACTCTGGTTTTACAAAGATCTTTTCGTCGCGATTCTCTGGTTTCTTAGCAATATGTCTGTTGGTTGGTGAAAGACAAATGGCAACGCAGACAAGTGTATTGAGGTGGGTATGGAGACTTTCCCCATCTAAGAGTTAATCAAGGACAAAACCATGACTATGATTTGTGCAAAAGAATTTGCAGAGTGGTTAAGACACAGATTTAGCAGTGAGAATAAGGGAGTCTATCTGACTCGAGAGGATGTTAATCACCTGACAGGACGTCAGCGTCTTGACCCGGGATTTGTTAATGATGTGCATTACGAACTAATGCAATATGGGATGGCTTTCGTTACGGATACGAGTCGAGAGAATTTCTATTTGATACCTGTCTCACAAGCTGAAAATTGGCGTGAAAGGCTAGAGTATCATTTCGAGAAAGAGCTCTTCTGCAACATTATTCCTATCGAGAAATCAGGTTAAAAAAAGGTTCAACTTTGAGCGCAAAGTTGAACCTCTTTCAATTACGCTAGCCCTTGAATAATCACGAACTTCTCTAGCAATTGCTCTTCAGTCTCGACATGATTTGGGTCGGTAATAATGCACTTCGTAATTGGACACACCGACTGACATGTTGGTTTTTCGTAGTGACCTTTACACTCTGTACATAGAGCAGGGTCAATTTCGAAAATGCTGTCACCCATAGTAATTGCACCATTAGGGCACTCAGGGTCACACATGTCGCAGTTGATGCACTTATCGGTAATAAGTAGTGCCATGATTACTTACCAGTTGGGTTACGGGTATCCTGACCTGCATTTAAGTTACGCATCAACAGACCGTATTCCAGATCCATGTCTTCTGGAACCGGGATAAATACAAAGTGACCGTTACCTTTTGCGTCTTCAATTGATTCTGACTTACGGTTTTCCATCGCTTCTAGCGTGAAGATTACGTTGCCTTTTGGCGTCATTAGCTCAAGGCTGTCACCAACGATGAACTTGTTCTTCACTTCAACTTCTGCCATGTCCCCGCGACGTTTGCCAGTGAATTCACCAACAAATTGTTGTGTGTCAGATACAGAGTAACCGTAATCGTAGTTCTGGTAGCTGTCGTGAGTGTGACGACGTAGGAAACCTTCTGTGTAGCCACGGTGAGCTAGGCTTTCTAGCGTACCCATTAGGCTCTCATCGAATGGACGACCAGCAACTGCGTCATCAATCGCTTTGCGATAAACCTGAGCAGTACGTGCACAGTAGTAGAATGACTTGGTACGGCCCTCGATCTTCAATGAGTGAACACCCATCTTAGTTAGACGTTCTACGTGTTGGATTGCACGCAGGTCTTTCGAGTTCATGATGTAAGTACCGTGCTCGTCTTCGAACGCCGCCATTTTTTCTTCTGGACGGTGACTTTCAGAAAGCAATACCACTTCGTCAGTTGGTTTGCCGCGACCGATAGTGGTTTCTGGGCGTTCGTCTGCGACTTCGATTGCTTGAGCTTCGTTTGGATCGAACGCTTCAACAATTTGACCGGCGTCGTTTTCTTTACCTTCTTCGACTTTATATTCCCAGCGGCATGCGTTAGTGCAAGTACCTTGGTTAGGGTCACGCTTGTTGATGTAACCGGACAGTAGGCAGCGACCAGAGTAAGCCATGCATAGAGCACCGTGAACGAAAACTTCTAATTCAGTTTCAGGACAATGCTCGCGAATTTCTTCGATTTCTTCTAGAGAAAGCTCACGAGAAACGATCACGCGCTCAACACCGTTAGCAGCCCAGAATTTAACAGTTGCCCAGTTTACTGCGTTCGCCTGCACAGACAGGTGAATTGGCATTTCTGGGAACGCTTCGCGAACCATCATGATGAGACCTGGATCAGACATGATAAGTGCGTCTGGACCCATTTCTACCACTGGTTTAAGGTCACGGATGAAAGTTTTAAGCTTAGAGTTGTGCGGTTGGATGTTGCATACCACGTAAAGCTTTTTGCCTAGGGCATGCGCTTCGTTGATACCGATTTGTAGGTTTTCGTGGTTGAACTCGTTGTTACGTACGCGAAGGCTGTAGCGAGGTTGACCAGCGTATACTGCATCTGCGCCGTAGGCGAATGCGTAACGCATGTTTTTAAGGCTACCTGCTGGAGATAGTAGCTCTGGTACGAATGCTTTCTCTGTTGTCATTGCTCAATTCTCTTAATATCTGATCACAAGTCAGGCCAATTCCACCTCATGGAAATGGGGCGCAAATTTTACGTCAAAATGTGACCTGTGACTAGGAGAATTATGTTTTAGATAAACAAACGCCCTCAAAAAAAGTGAGGGCGTTATGGTTAATCTTTGTACGAAATTAAGCGTTAGGGTTTGGCAGACCGCCCAATGCTTCGTATAGATTTGGTAGGAAAGCGCTGAACTCGCCACACATTAGAGAGAAGTCTGCGTCGAAGCGAGCAGCCTGATCTTCGCGTGGGATATCATCGTTTTGGTCTTTTAGTTCATCAGAGAACTTCAGACGTTTGATGCCAGAATCTTCTGCCATGATGAATTCGATACGATCTTGCCAGTTCAGTGCTAGCTTAGTCACCACTTTATCTGCAGCGATGTGGTTGCGGATTTCATCGGTTGTAAGCTCTTGCTTCTTACAACGAATCACGCCGCCTTCTTCTAGCACAGACTTAAGCTCTGCTTCGTCCATCATTGTGATGCCTTGTGGTGTATCACCAGTTTTTACCCATTCAGTTAGAGTTGTTTCGATCGCAACTTCTGGGATTGCTGGTACAACAGGCAGGCTACCCATTGTCTTACGTAGTAGTGCCAATACGTCTTCTGCTTTTTTGTAGCTGCTTGCATCAACAAGGATGAAGCCTTCTTTTGGCATAATCAGCACGTAAGTGTGGCTGCTACGGCTGAACGCACGTGGCAGGAGGTCCATTACGATGTCATCTTTCAGGTTGTCTTTCTCTTTCTTTTTAAGAGGACGACCTTCCTGTGCTTCCATTGCTTCTACTTTTGCATTTAGTGAGTCTTTGATCACTGAAGCAGGCAGCATTTTTTCTTCTTTCTTAGCGCAAATCAGAATGCGGTTTTCAGAAACGTGCGTCATCATGTCGCCATTTCTACCCATCGCGCTAACCCAGCCAAACTTTTGCTTATCTTGGCTTCCACAAGGGGTGAATCGGAACTCGGCTAGTTGAGTTTCCAGTTGATCGGCGTTGAAGTTAACCTCGCGGTTAACGCGGTATACCAGACAGTTTTTAAACCACATAAATCTTCTCTAGGCTTGATGACAAGGGACTAATCATAGGGAATTTTCCCGGCGTTGTCCTAATTGAATTGAAAAAGATCATGATGAATCTCAAAAGAAAGTTATATGAAAATTTGTTTTCAAAGGTCACAAAAGTGTCATAATTGGTAGTAATAATGCTTATGCATAGAGGGGCGCTTTGTCCTTTAAATTCATTAGCTCAACTAACATAAGGTTATTCAATTATGTCTAGAAGGATTCTGGTTGTTGAAGACGAAGCTCCGATTCGTGAAATGCTATGCTTCGTGCTTGAACAGAAAGGTTATCAAGCAGTAGAAGCAGAAGATTACGACTCTGCGGTAACCAAACTGGCTGAACCCTTCCCGGATTTAGTGCTACTAGACTGGATGCTACCAGGTGGCAGTGGTATTAACTTCATCAAACACATGAAGCGCGAAGAGTTAACTCGCAACATTCCCGTTGTGATGCTGACAGCTCGTGGTGAAGAAGAAGACAAAGTGCGCGGCTTAGAAGTTGGCGCGGATGACTACATCACCAAACCTTTCTCACCAAAAGAGTTGGTTGCTCGCCTTAAAGCCGTCATTCGCCGCGTAACACCGACTGCGCTCGAAGATGTGATTGATGTACAAGGTCTGAAGTTGGATCCTGTTTCTCACCGTGTGACCGCAAATGATGAAGCGGTTGATATGGGACCAACAGAGTTCAAAATGTTGCACTTCTTCATGACGCACCAAGAGCGCGTTTATAGTCGTGAACAACTGCTAAACAATGTTTGGGGCACCAACGTGTATGTAGAAGACCGAACCGTTGACGTACATATTCGTCGTCTGCGTAAAGCGCTTGAGGCGGCAGGTCACGACAAATTAATCCAAACCGTTCGTGGCGCAGGATACCGTTTCTCGACGAAGGCATAACATCGCTAGCAGCTTATCAATACCATTTCTGGAGTAATGAGTGGTTGAAAGATTAACTTGGAAAAAGCTGGCCTGGGAGCTGGCTTTTTTTTACACCCCTTGGGTGATAATAGGTTGGATATTCGGTTATATGCCGTGGTTGCTTTTGGCGGCCACGGCTTTGCAGCTTGTATGGCATTTGCATAATCAGGTGCGCTTGTCGGCTTGGTTGTGGGATGAAAAGCGTCTTACGCCACCGTCAGGTAGTGGCAACTGGGAATCGTTATTCAACGGTTTATACCGATTGCAACAACGTCAGCGTCGTAAGCGTAAAGAGCTTACCAATTTGATTCGCCGTTTCCGTAATGGTGCTGAATCGCTGCCGGATGCGGTGGTGGTGTTTCGTGCTGAAGGTAACATCGTATGGTGTAACAAGCTCGCGCAACACCTTTTGGGTTTCCACTGGCCGGAAGATTCTGGGCAACCTATTTCTAACCTCATCCGTACTCCAGACTTTATTAAGTACATCAACAAGCAAGACTTCTCAGAGCCGCTAGAAATGCGCTCACCACTGAATGTCGAGCGAATGTTGGAGCTGCGTATCGTGCCTTACACCGAAGGTGAACATCTGATGGTGGTGCGTGATGTGAGCCAACTTAAACAGCTTGAAGGTATGCGTCGTAACTTCTTCGCCAACGTATCTCATGAACTTCGTACACCGATGACGGTACTGCAAGGCTATCTTGAGATGACGGAAGACCCAGACATGATTGTTGGTCCAATGTGGACGAAGGCACATGGGGTGATGACAGAGCAGCTCAACCGCATGAACAGTTTGGTGAATCAACTTCTGACGCTATCTAAGATTGAAGCGGCACCAATGCATGAGCTGGAAGATGTGGTCAATGTCCCTAGCATGTTAGAAGTGCTAGAGAAGGAAGCGGTAAGCTTAAGTGGTGATGATCAGCATCAGTTGAAGTTCGACGTTGATTCTAGCCTGCGTGTGCTCGGTGATGATGACCAACTACGTAGTGCGATCTCTAACTTGGTGTACAACGCAGTGAAATACACACCACCCGGTGCACACATTAACGTACGTTGGTATCAAACTGCACAAGGTGCTTGTCTAGAGGTTGAAGACAGCGGTGATGGTATTGAGCCGCAACACTTACACCGATTGACCGAGCGTTTCTATCGCGTTGATAAAGCTCGCTCACGCGATACCGGTGGCAGTGGCCTAGGTTTAGCCATCGTTAAGCACGCGTTGAGCCACCATGACTCTCATCTTGAAATTTACAGTGAAGTTGGTGTCGGCAGTAAGTTCTCCTTCATCCTACCAAGTCGTTTGGTGGTGAAGTAATGAGTGTCGTATCCAAAGCAATTAAGAAAATCACTCTAGCCACGTTAGTGCTTTCCAGCGTGGCTGCTGCACAAGATAAACCGCTGCCGAATTATCAAAAGACGACTGGCATAGCCGGTAACTTATTGTCTGTCGGCTCAGATACGTTAGCAGGCATGACCACGCTTTGGGTGGAAGAGTTTAAATCAATCTATCCGAACATTAATGCTCAGGTACAAGCGTCTGGCTCATCGACTGCGCCACCGGCGTTAACGGAACAAACTGCGCAATTCGGTCCAATGAGTCGCTCAATGCGTATGCGTGAGATCGAAGCATTTGAGCGGGTGCATGGTTACAAACCAACGGCTCTTCGTGTTGCGATTGATGCGATTGGTATTTTTGTGCATCAAGATAACCCGATCAAAGGGCTTAATTTCCATCAGTTGGATGCGATGTTTTCCGCGACTTTACGCTGCGGCGAAAGTGAGTTCATCACCAACTGGCGTGAGTTAGGCATCAAAGCTGAGTGGGCAAAACGTAACTTGCAGCTGTTCGGGCGTAACTCGGTATCGGGTACCTACGGTTATTTTAAAAGTAATGCCTTGTGTGGCGGTGATTTTAAAACTCGTGTGAACGAGCAACCGGGATCGGCGTCAGTGGTGCAGTCTGTGGCATCAACGATCAGTGGTGTAGGTTATTCAGGCGTAGGCTATCGCGTGGCGGGTGTTCGTTTAGTCCCAATTGCGAAAACAGGCACAGATTACGTTAGCCCTGTGCGTGAAAATATCATCTCAGGTAAGTACCCACTATCGCGTTACCTCTATGTATACGTGAATAAACATCCGGATTATCCGCTAAGCCCAATTGAAGCTGAGTTCATTCGCTTTATGTTCTCTGCCCAAGGGCAAGCGCTGGTCGCGAAAGACGGTTATGTTCCCATTACTGCTGATTTCGCTGCCGAGGAATTAAAAAAGGTCGGTTTATAAGCCGATCTTTTTCTTTATCTCATTGAGTTCGTAGTTAGAAGTTCAATGTCCATCCTGCGCTTTCCCAGCGTTGCTGTTCTTCCTGCAAATCGGCATCGAGCAGTTTGTTATTCTCCAACCAATCTTCCTTTACGCAGGTAAGTACCCACTTATCTTCTTGTATCGATAGTGTCAGCTCTGGTAGCGGGTCATCATTGCGTTGACCGTTGACCACAATGGCTAGGCGTAGAATTTTAATTAAGTTGATGATGTCACTCTCTTTGTAGAGGTTGAACTCTGGGAACTCATTCAACTTGAAGGATTTACGTTGGAAGCGAGCTAAGGTCGCCAATACCAATTGCTGTTCGCGGTTAAAGCCCGGTAAGTTGGAGTGCAGAAGAATGTAGAATGAATGACGATGGAAACCGCGCAGACTGATGCTCAAGCCGACTTCATGCAGCAAAGCCGCCCATTCCAGTAAATCAAACAACTCACTTTTCTTCTTGATACCTAGTTCAGAACGAACATTGCACAGCATCTCTCTTGCATGACCTTTTACGCGTGCTGCGTGTTCGATATCAACGCGATGCTGTTTTGCTAGGTTTTCTGTGGTGCGCATACGAATATCAGAACGAGCGAAGCGTTCTTCCATCTCGTAGAGCAGACCTTCACGTAATGCGCCATCCGAGAAGAACATCTGGTTGATTTTTAGTGATTGGAAGATGGCAGCCAAAATGGCTACACCTGCGGCAAAGACTGGCTTGCGTTCATCGGTCAGACCAATAAGCTCGATATCATCAATGGACTCAAACTCGCACAATGTGTCGATGAGCTTACCCAAACGCTTGTTGGTGATCAGCCCATCTTCATGACCTAAACCAATCAAGACTTCGCGAATCGCTTTAATCGTACCAGAAGAGCCGAGGGCAATATCCCAGCCTTTCTTACGGTATTTTGCAGCAATGGATTCCATGCGCTGCTCTGCGGCGAGAATCGCTTTGCTGAAGTTCTTGCGCGACAGTTTGCCATTATTGAAAAACTGCTCGGTAAAACTCACACAGCCCATTTGCTTACTGTTGAGAAGCTCTGGCTCAAACTCTTGACCAATGATCATCTCGGTACTGCCGCCACCGATATCGACGACCAGTTTGGAGTTCGATTCCGCTTGGGTGTGCGCGACGCCGAGATAGATGAGGCGAGCTTCTTCTTCGCCCGGAATGATTTCAATTGGGAAAGGCAGCACCTCTTTGGCTCGTTTTATAAAGAGGTGGGCGTTGTTAGCACGCCTTAAAGTGTGGGTGGCTGCAATTCTTACGTTTGAAGCTTCAAAGCCTTGCAAGCGTTCGGCGAACATTGCGAGGCACTCAAGACCTCGCTCCATTGCAGCATGGCTAAGATTGAGCTCTGAATCGAGTCCGGCAGCTAAGCGCACTCGCTGTTTATGGCGGCTGACTAATTGCAGGTCACTTCCAACAACTTTCGCCACCACCATATGGAAGCTGTTCGACCCAAGGTCAATGGCTGCGATATGGCGTACATCTTGTTCAAGTATTTGAGGCATCTGCTTTTTGTTTTCTTGTTTGCTTCTCTATATTTTTAAGATAGTCGTAGATGGCAACTTGTGAGCGAACTTTTTTTCGATTACCTCGCGGCACGTAGCTGTTGCTCATCTCTTTATCTATCAAACGAGCCTTTACTGTATCGGTAAAGTGAATGTTAGTTATATCAATAATTCGCTGTTTCAAACGTGGATCACGAACCGGAGCGGCAACTTCTATACGATGATCGATATTTCGCGTCATCCAGTCCGCTGATGAGATATAAACCTGTGGGTCACCATCATTGTGAGTGATGACGACGCGAGGGTGCTCAAGGAATCGGTCAACAATACTGATGATGCGAATGTTCTCGCTCACGCCTTCAATACCCGGTACTAGTGAACACATACCGCGGATAATCATATTGATTTTCACCCCGGCATTGCTCGCACCATAAAGTTTATTGACGATGCCTTTGTCGACCAAGTTATTCACTTTGATCGTCAGCGCTGCTTTCTTGCCGGCTTTTGCGTTGGCAATTTCACCGTCAATCAGACGGTAGAGTTGTTTACGCGAATTGCGTGGTGAAACGATGAGGTGATTAAACCTTACTGGACGGTATGGGTTCTCGATATAGCCAAAGACGTTACGAACCTCATTGGTAATTTCTTGGTCTGCAGTTAGCAACGCGAAGTCGGTGTAGATGCGTGCGGTTTTCTCGTGGAAGTTGCCTGTACCGATATGCGCATAACGTACGATTTCACCTTCTTCGCGGCGGCTAATCAGGAGCAGTTTGGAGTGAATTTTCAAACCTGGCGCACCAAAGATAACGTGCACGCCTGCATCGGTGAGAACCTTTGACCACTCGATATTGGCTTCTTCATCGAATCGAGCTTGCAACTCCACCACGACAGTTACGCTTTTGCCATTGTGCACTGCATCGATCAGTGAGTTCATCAAGCGCGAATCTTTGGCAACGCGGTAAATGTTAATCTTGATCGCCAACACTTTAGGATCGAAGGAAGCTTGGCGAACCAGTTCAGAGATGTGATCAAAGGTGTGATAAGGGTAGTAAAGCAAAATGTCTTTGGCTTTGATCGCATCGAAACTGTTGGCGTAGCCTTCGAAGTCGGCACACTTCATCGGTGGCATGGGTTTGTTTTCTAGGTACTCACGACCAACATTTGGAAAGCCAATGAAGTCTTTAAAGTTGTGGTAACGCCCACCGGGAATCAAACTGTCGTAGTTGGAGATTTGTAGTTTGCTGCACAAGAAATCGAGCATCTCTTGCGGCATTTCACGCTCATAAACAAAGCGCACTGGCATGGCGGTTAAGCGTTGGTTCACTCCTTCAGACATTTGTTCGAGCAAGCTGTATTCGATCTCTAGGCGCAAATCGTATTCCGCATCTCGGGTCATCTTCATCGCGTAGCCATTTAGCTCGTCATAATCGAAGAAGCCTTTAAACAGCTCATCCAGACAGTAACGGATGATGTTGTCGAGCAGAATGATGGTCTTGCGACGTTTGCCTTTTTGCTCCGGAACCATAACGAAGCGGGGTAGGTGGTCAGTTGGGATTTCGAGTAAAGCGTATTGGGAATGATCGTCTTTGCGCAGATCGACGGTAATGTAGGCGTATTCGTCTTTAAGAAACTGCAACACATCGATGTCATCTTTAATCAAAAGCGGAGTGATGTGTGGCATGACTTCTTTGCGAAAGTACTTGGTGATCCAGCGTTTTTGTGTGTCATCTAACTGGTTTTCATTAACCAAGAAAATGCGGCGTCGCGCCATTTCTCGGATCAAGTCACCGTACAGTTCGTCAAATTGCTCGTTAAGCTTCAATGCTTTGGTTTGCATCTTAGTTAACAAGTGCTTAGAGTTATCGCTTCCACCTCGTTCTTGGCTGATCAAGATCCGACGTTTTACGTCTGCAAAGCGAACCTTGTAGAACTCATCTAAGTTATTGGAAAAGATCCCGAGAAAGCGAATACGTTCGATTAGGGGGACGGTTTTATCAGCGGCTTCTTGTAATACTCTCTCGTTGAAAGACAACCAACTAAGTTCTTTTTCTATATAGAGTTTTTCTGCGCTCATAACCTTACCTAGCCTAAAATGAAGTAAATCCGCACTCATCTGTGGGATAAAAAAGATGAGCCTGAACATTATGAGGTTTACGTTACAGATTTATTTCATAACACGGTCTGCATAAGAGTTGTATTCTTTTCAGTTGTTTAATGTGATCTGTAATATAATTGTCATCTTAACGACATATTCTAGTACTAAGTCAAAAAGGGTAGAGAGATCAATGGCACAAGCCGAGTTTTCATTGCAGGAAAAAGATAAAAAACGATTGATCAAAGATCGTTTGGTTCGATTTGCAGTGACATCCGGTGGTGTAGGCGTTCTTGCTGCTCTTGTGTTGATCTTCGTTTACCTTGCGATGGTGATCATTCCTCTGTTTTCTGATGCAGAGATCGAAACCAATTATGCCACTCGTGCTACCCAAAGCGGGAAGCCACTCGCAATTTCCGTTGATGATTACTCTCAAATCGGTCTGGTGTTAACCCAATCCGGTGAAGTGCGTTTTCTTCCTCTCGATGATTCCAGCAAGCCTGCGCTGTACACTCAGCAGATAGCCAACAACCCAGTGGCATTTTCTCAGTCTGCGCCAGGGTTAGGGTGGTATGGTTTGGTTGATGACCAAGGCAAAGCGCACATCTTCAAGCCAGAATTTAACGCAACGCTGCGCGAAAACACTCGCCCACCAGAAGTCGTGCCGTTTCGCACTTCAATGGACATGCAACTGACAGATGCATCCGATCCAGTTAAGAAGTTTGTTTTTAGTACTTCCACGCAAGCTCCAACCCTTGTTTGGCAAACACAAAGCGGCGTAATAAAAGCGCGTTGGCAGGTTCCTCAACTGTTAGATGCATCACCTGTTACCCATGATTACACCTTCTCTTCAGGTTTTGATGCGCCAGACCAAATGTTGCTGACGCCAGATGGCAATAACCTTTACTTGAGAAATGGATCAGAGCTGATTGTCTTGGTGAAAGGTGACAACAAGTTTTCAGTGCGTGAAGTGATCGATTTGACTCAGGGTGATAAAAAGCACTCAGTGAGAACGATGGATTTGTTGGCTGGGGCGTATTCCCTGCTTGTTACGCATAACGATGGGCGTGTATCGCAATGGTTTGATACGTTGCAGGGCGACCAGCGAACTTTGACTCACATTCGTGACTTTAAGTTGGCGTCTGAGCTGAAGTATTTACTTCCCGATTCACACCGTAAAGGTTTCTATAGTTTTTACACCAACGGTACGTTGCAAAGCCACTACACCACCAGTGAGAAATTGGTACTGTTTAAGCGTGCCTACAAACAAGCGCCAGTGATGGCAGGGATGTCGAATAACGAGCGCTACCTGATCACATGGCAAAACGACGAATTAAATGTTGCGTTTGTTGATAACCCGTACCCAGAAGTCTCTCTGTCTTCCTTATGGCAAAAGGTTTGGTATGAAGGTTACCCAGAGCCTGAATTTGTGTGGCAATCCACCTCAGCCAGTGATGACTTCGAGGCGAAATTCAGCTTAGTGCCAATTGCGTTTGGTACCATCAAGGCGGCGATGTTCGCAATGCTGTTCTCGGTACCACTGGCTGTACTGGGCGCAATTTATACCGCTTACTTTATGTCACCACGTATGCGTCGCGTGGTGAAGCCATCAATCGAGTTAATGGAAGCTTTGCCTACCGTTATCATCGGTTTCCTTGCCGGACTTTGGTTCGCCCCGATTGTGGAAGACCATTTGATTACCGTTGTGGTGATGTTGTTTGTTCTGCCTCTGAGCACCATGGTGATGGGCGGTCTATGGGCGCTGATCCCACAACCGATACGTAACCGCCTTCCTAACGGGTGGCATGCTTTGGTGTTAATGCCTTTGCTTCTGCTGTTGATCGGTTTGGGTGTGTGGGTATCACCAATGCTTGAACAAGCCTTCTTTGGCGGGGACATGCGTTTGTTCCTGACTGACCATGGCATTGGCTTTGACCAACGTAACGCACTGGTGGTTGGTTTGGCTATGGGCTTTGCGGTTATTCCAACGATTTTCACCATTGCCGAAGATGCGATTTTCTCTGTGCCGAAACACTTATCGGACGGTTCATTAGCACTTGGCGCAACGCCATGGCAAACCCTGATTTATGTGGTTCTGCTGACAGCTAGCCCGGGGATTTTCTCGGCAATCATGATGGGGCTTGGTCGTGCTGTGGGCGAAACCATGATTGTATTAATGGCGACGGGTAATACGCCATTAATGGATTGGAACGTACTAGAAGGCTTGCGTAGCTTGTCGGCAACCATTGCAGTTGAATTGCCAGAGTCGGAAGTAGGCAGTTCGCACTACCGATTGTTGTTCCTATCGGCATTAATTTTGTTTGTCTTCACCTTTGCGGTGAACGCCTTGGCGGAATGGGTTCGTCAAAGACTAAGAGATAAATATCGTGCGTTGTAATCAGTTAACGAAAGAGCGAGTAATAGCGTGTTAAATTGGATTCGTTCTGGCGCACCTTGGATTTGGTTAACCGGGGGAGCGGTAAGCATCAGTCTGCTTTCTGTCCTCGGCTTATTGCTATTGATTGGCTGGAAGGGATTAACTTACTTCTGGCCGGCGCCACTTTATCAATGGAATGTTGCTGCACTGACACCGGTGCAGGGCGAAGTGCTGCATGAAAATTCGATTCTGGTTGGTCAGGTTTACGAGCGCAGCTTTGTGCCAAGAAGTTACCTACCAGAAGAAGCGGCGAATAAACTCGCGGATGACGAAGAGTTTGCGACGCGCCTAAACATCAAAATTGCCAACCGTGAATTGTACCCAGCGGACTTTATTTCTGTGTTGAGAATGCAGTTGGATGATCCAACTACGCCGGGCGAATGGGCAGTGATTGAACGCAGCAGCGGTGGCTACTTCTTCGGTAAGTTTGTTGCCTTCCAAGATGGTAACACGCGTTACGAAAACAACATTCAAACGCTTTTGGATCAAAAGCTCGATGATGCCGAAACCTTGCATCATGAAATCGACATGCTGGTGGATGACCAAGTAAAAGACTTGGGATGGCAGTTAGAGCAGCTTCGCTTAGATAAACGTAAGCACGAGCTTAACGACACCATCACTGAAGAGTTTTTAGCAAACAACAGTCAGCGTAAAGCAGAAATTGAAGCAGAGTTAGCCAAGCTAGACATGCAACTTGACGGGCTGCGCTTGGGCTTCTCTGATTATGCGCTGATTGTCGAAGACATGACTGGGACTCAAGTTTCGATTCCATTAGAAGACATTTTGGACTACTGGTATCCAAACCAAATGTCACTGCCTGAAAAGGTTGCCCATTGGGGAAAACAGGTTTGGAAGTTCTTATCCGAAGACCCTCGTGAATCGAACTCAGAGGGTGGTGTTTTCCCAGCGATTTTCGGGACGGTTTTCTTGGTTATCATCATGTCGATCATCGTAATGCCATTGGGTGTGATTGCGGCGATTTATTTGCATGAATATGCCAAGAATAATGCCCTAACTCGGGTGATCCGTATTGCGGTGATTAACCTTGCAGGTGTTCCTTCTATCGTTTACGGCGTATTTGGTTTGGGCTTTTTTGTTTATACCATTGGTGCCTCAATCGATAACCTGTTTTACGCCGAGCGATTACCTGCTCCAACCTTTGGTACGCCGGGCTTGTTGTGGTCTGCATTGACGCTAGCAGTCTTAACGCTACCGGTGGTGATTGTTACCACAGAAGAAGGTTTAACCCGTATTCCGAGCTCCGTTCGTCATGGTTCGTTAGCCTTGGGCGCAACGCAGTTCGAAACGCTTTGGCGTGTGGTTTTGCCTATGGCAACCCCTGCGATAATCACAGGTTTGATTCTTGCGATTGCTCGCGCTGCGGGGGAAGTGGCGCCATTGATGCTGGTGGGGGTCGTGAAGTTAGCTTCTAGCTTACCGGTGGATGGGCAATTCCCTTACGTGCATTTAGACAGAAAGTTTATGCACCTAGGCTTCCACATTTACGATGTCGGATTCCAGACCTCTAATATCGAAGCTGCGCGTCCGTTGGTTTACGCGACTTCCTTCTTACTCGTGACGGTTATTGTCGGACTAAACTTAACAGCAATCAGTATTCGTAATAATCTGCGAGAGAAATACCGAACTTTAGGACAAGATTAAGCATGTTTAACTTTGATAATACATTAGGTTATGAGCCGCCATTGGATGTGCACAACCTGACGGATGAACAAACGGCTATCTCGATCGAGAACCTTAATCTTTTCTATGGTCAGGCTCAGGCGCTGCACGACATTTCCATGCGCATCCCAAAAGGACGCGTAACCGCATTCATCGGACCGTCCGGTTGTGGTAAATCTACATTGCTGCGCTGTATCAACCGCATGAACGATTTAGTCGAAGGTTGTAAGGTGACGGGGAAAGTACGCTTGCACGGTAAGAATGTGTACAACCCAAGTGTGGATGTTGCCACGCTGCGCCGCCGAGTAGGCATGGTATTCCAGCGCCCAAACCCATTCCCTAAGTCAATTTACGAAAACGTGGTTTACGGTCTTCGTCTACAAGGGGTGAAGAACAGTCGCATGCTAGACGATGCGGTCGAGCGTTCACTACGTTCTGCGGCATTGTGGGATGAAGTAAAAGATCGTCTACATGAAAATGCATTTGGACTTTCTGGTGGCCAGCAGCAGCGTTTGGTGATTGCACGCGCCGTTGCGATTGAGCCAGAAGTACTATTATTGGATGAACCGACATCGGCGTTGGATCCAATCTCAACTTTAACTATTGAAGAGCTTATCAACGAGCTCAAGACTCAATATACTGTGGTTATCGTTACCCATAACATGCAGCAAGCGGCGCGCGTCAGTGACCACACTGCGTTCATTCATATGGGTAAGTTGATTGAATACTCGGATGCGGATTCGATCTTCACCTCTCCAATGAAGAAACAAACCGAAGATTACATTACCGGTCGTTACGGTTAAGCCGCGACCTTTCAAGGATTAAAAGGAAAGCCATGCACTTTGGACGTCACATCTCAGGACAATTTAACGTAGAGCTAGAATCGATTCGTACCCATGTACTTACCATGGGAGGCTTGGTAGAACAGCAGTTGTCGTATGCTATCCAAGCCTTGCATAAGGAAGACATCGAACTGGCGCGTAAAGTTGTGCGTGATGATCACAAAGTTAATGCGATGGAAGTGTCGATTGATGACGCTTGTACTCGCATCATCGCTAAGCGTCAGCCTACGGCAAAAGATTTACGCTTAATCATGGCTATCATTAAGACCATCACAGATCTTGAGCGCATTGGTGATGTTGCAACACGTATTGCCTATGTGGCGATTGAAAGCCCATCATCGAAAGAGCGCCAATTCCAAGTATCGTTAGAGCCTTTATGTCGTCAAGCAATCCAAATGCTTCACCAAGTGCTCGATGCGTTTGCGCGTATGGACGTAGAAGCTGCAGCAGAAGTACACAAGCTTGATGATAAGTTGGATGCGGAATACGAAGCGGTGATTCGTCAGTTGATGACTTACATGATGGAAGACCCGAAAAACATTCCACATATTCTGCAAGTGATGTGGTCGGCGCGTGCCATTGAACGCGTGGGTGACCGTTGCCAAAATATCTGTGAATACATTATCTACTTCGTGAAAGGAAAAGATGTACGCCATCTAGGTGATCAAAGCATCGATGACGTACTGAAGTAAGTCTTAAAGGCGCAAACCAAAGCCTAGAGAAAAGTTAATGGCAGTGTCTGTGTAGGTGTGTGTTTTATCGTTCATGAAAACGTCTAAATCCGCACCTGCTCGAACTGATAATATTGGGTTAACTTGATATACGTAAGCGCCACCAATACTCAATCCGTTCGCATTTCTTCGTTCATTGCGATACGTTCCATCGTACTGCGCTAATCCTAAGCTCGCTTGAAATCCCATCTGTGGTTGATGACCAAATAAGTGTTGAAAGCCAATACGGTAGGCGTCAATGGTTTCATCATAATTACCGCTCTTATAAGTAATCTGAGAGTAATCAAAATACAGCGCATCAAAGCCCGCAATATCGGTCGCCCCCAATTGGATACCTGCCCCTCGAAATGAGCCAATCTTAACTTCTGGAGAGACATAAATACCTGAAGCTTGGACACTAATAGGAGCGAGAATAAGGGCAGCGAGAAAGAATTTGCGTTTCATAGAGTTACCTAAATAAAAGCCTTCCTTGGCTATGAACTTATTGAGTGCAGTTTTTACTTAAAGCTAATTTGAACACCAACGCCGCCAGCAACGTCAGATGAAGAATATTTGCCTGATGATTCATAGTGGAATGTGCCCGACAGGCTTACTTGATCACTTAGACCGTACGCACCACCAATCGCTACTGCTTCTTTACTACCAGAAAAACCCACACCGGCACCGATTGCCAGTTCACCATTGGTTGCATAAGGGCGAGCGTTGGTGACTGCGTGTAGACTTGCGCGAATACCATCCATTTGTTCTGCTTGTTGGTTTAAGCGGTAGTCGTATTCTGCGGCTAAGCCTTCTAAGTGGTTCAGACGGTCATCCGTCGGGTTATTTTCAATAGGATTTGATGGCAGTTGCGGTGTTGGACGCTCAGGGATTTCAGGAATACCGTTGTCTGGTTCAGGAAGCGTTGGGTGCTCTGGTGCTGCTTCGATTGGTGGTGTTGGTGATTGATCTGGATGTGGACGATCTGGCACTCCAGGAACACCGTTATCAACTTCTGGTAGAACAGGTTGCTCTGGCACACCTTGAATTGGGTTGGTTGGAATGCCTGGGTGTGGACGATCCGGGATAACAGCTGCAATTGAGCTGAAAGAAGCAAGAAGGGTGCAAGCAGCGGTAAGCTTTACAATTTTTTTAGTCATGTCTGAACTCTCAATAAGTAAACGAGGGACAGCATCCTTACTGTAAGCAATCGCTTTTTGTCATTTCCCTTAAAAGCAGGGCTATCTTATTGAGAAGTATGGTTTATGACCAAATGGCTATCGTTATCTCAGTGATAATTAAATCTTATCACTCTGTGATTTTAGACCTTGTTGAATAAGCTCTGTTAACCATTTTACTAGTGGGTTATTCCGGTTTCTCACATGCATATGAGCGTGAATAGACTTCATTTGTGGTTGACCATCAATCGTGACATCAACGGCTCTTAATCCCGGAAATTGCTCTACCGGAAGTAAATTGGAGTGAGGTAAATACATGTCGGTGTGTTTGACGACATCAAGTATTGCAGAGACCATTTCTGAGCGAAAGCCAATGCTGTGTTCAATGCCCATTTTGGTAAGAAGCTCAGATGCGTAACTGAACTTGTCGTTCCAACCTGGGGAAATCAAAGAAGCAATTGGGTATCCGCCAAGATCATGTGGCTCAACATGAGTCTTGGTGATTGGGTGATCTTCACGGACAAAAATACGCCCTTTCAAATCCAGTAGCTTCGGCGTGTAGATCTCTTTATTGGTCAGAAGTAACTCGTAATTTACTCCCATCAGTGTTTCACCTTTCAAGATCTCATCAACCGTGCTGTTCGACCAACCAACTAATTCAAGTTGAGCATTAGGTGCTAACGCTCTCATTTGTTCGAAGAGGAAACCGGGCAAGCAAGTCATTGTGATTGGTGCCAGTGCAATTCGAATTTTGTTGTCCACTTCGGCAGGATCAAACTGATGAGAGCGATTAACTGCGGCAGCTAAACCATCGAGATGGGGGGTAATATCATTGGCAAGAGATTCGGCGAACGGTGTCGGTTCAAGACCAGTTTTGACCTTCACAAACAGCTCATCATCGAAGTGATTACGTAGCTTTTGTAATGCCTGACTGATCGCTGGCTGAGAGACAAACAAGCGCTGTGATGCTTTACGCATGTTTCGCTCTTGCATCAAAACCATAAAGGTCTTGAGCAGATTCAGGTCAAGGGTGTGAAACAGGTCTTTCGCCATGATACATCTCTAATATTTATCAGGAACGAAGGTTTGATCGTCGATAGGCGCACGGACATAACCTTCTTTATTCAACTCTGGCAATTCGATAACTGGATGCTCAAGTTCTTCGTATTCGACTTGACTAAGCAGATGGCTGATACAGTTCAATCGAGCTTTCTTTTTATCATCAGAAGGGACTACCCACCAAGGACAGTTTTTCGTATCTGTGTAGGCAAACATCTTATCTTTTGCCTCTGAATATTCTGCCCAGCGATTGCGTGATTCCAAATCCATTGGGCTGAACTTCCAGCGTTTAATCGGGGTGTTGATGCGTTCTAGAAAGCGCTTTTCTTGCTCTTCATCGGAGACCGAAAACCAGTACTTAATTAAGATGATGCCAGAGCGCTGAAGCATGCGTTCAAACTCCGGGCAAGAACGGAGAAACTCTTCATATTGATCTGGGGTACAAAAGCCCATGACTTTCTCTACGCCGGCACGGTTGTACCAACTGCGGTCAAACAGTACGATTTCTCCAGCAGCAGGCAGGTGTGCCACATAACGCTGGAAGTACCATTGTGTTTTTTCTTTCTCTGTTGGGGCGGGAAGGGCTGCGATACGGCAGACACGAGGGTTGAGTTTTTCAGTGATACGTTTGATGGTGCCACCTTTGCCAGCGGCGTCACGTCCTTCAAAAAGTACCACGACTTTAAGCCCTTTGTGTTTGACCCACTCTTGGAGCTTAACCAACTCAATTTGCAGTTGTTCTAGTGCTTCTTCGTATTCCTTTTTCTTCAGTTTCGCCATGTTTCCTCCCGTCCTTAGTTATCAATATGTTAGCACTCAATAACCAAAGACGGGATTTGAAAGCTCTTAATTGAGAGCTGTTACCATGTTCGCGATAGCATCGGTGTTGGTGACTGGAATCGAAAAATCATCTATATCGGCAGCGCCCATTTTGCTTTGCTCGGCAATAAAGGTCATGTGACTTGGGCGAGTTGTCTTGCCAGATAAATGCACTTCAGTGACTTTGGCTTGTTCAACGATCTGACCAACATTGTCCGCATTCACACCGGCGCCCGCCATGATCGCAATGCGTCCTTGTGCTTGTTCAACTAAGGTTTTAAGCACATCGATACCTTGCGGTGCCGAAGGCGCAAGACCGGAGGTTAAAATACGTTCACAACCTAAGCTGATCACTTCTTCTAACGCTTTTTCAGCGTCGCGACACTGGTCAAAGGCACGATGGAAGGTCACGCCTAAGCCAAGCGCTTGAGCAAACTCACACAGCGCAGTTGCGTACGGCATATGAATGTTGCCGTCTTGAGTGAGCACGCCGAGTACGACACCATTCAAGCCTGCTTGTTTAGCGGCTTCAATATCCCAACGCATCATTTCGATTTCTTCCTCACTGTAGAAGAAGTCGCCTTGGCGAGGGCGAATCATCGCGTAAACCGGAATAGTAGAGCGTTTAGCGGCTTGCTGCATAAAGCCATAGCTTGGGGTTAAGCCACCCAAAGCAAGTGAAGAGCAGAGTTCGATGCGGGTTGCACCACCGGCAATCGCGTTGTGGAGAGATTCAATGTTATCAATACAGACTTCAAGTTGAGTGTTCACTAGGTTGTCCTGAATTATTGTAATTACAGCAAATACTAGCAGGACAAAAGGGGAGAATCTGTACTGAGACGGAGGGAAATAGAGGTAAACTTTTTGCGTGATGCTTGCCTCTTTTGCTTTTCAAAAATGCAGATAAAAAGAAAGCCCAGAGTGAACTCTGGGCTTTTTTATGACTTTACTTAGACTGATTGGCGTTTGCGGTTTTTCCGCTATAGCTTTTTGCTTTATATATACATCCAACCAACACGCCCGTTGAGCTTGGGCTATGTAGTCTATTACTTGCTTAGGTCGTCTGCGTGCTCAGATAGGAACGCTGCAACACCTTTTGGAGATGCGTCCATACCTGCTTTACCTTCTTCCCATTGTGCAGGACATACTTCGCCGTGCTTCTGGTGGAAGTTTAGTGCATCAACCATGCGTAGCATTTCGTCGATGTTACGACCTAGTGGTAGATCGTTAACTACTTGGTGACGTACAAGACCTTCTTCGTCGATTAGGAAAGAACCACGGAAAGCAACGCCTGCTTCTGGGTGCTCTACATCGTACGCTTTACAGATTTCGTGTTTAACGTCAGCAACTAGAGGGTATTTAACTTGACCGATACCGCCATCTTCGATAGCAGTGTTACGCCATGCGTTGTGAGAGAACTGAGAATCGATAGAAACACCGATTACTTCAACACCTTTAGCTTGGAAATCAGCTAGACGGTTGTCGAATGCGATTAGCTCAGATGGGCAAACGAAAGTGAAATCTAGTGGGTAGAAGAATACTACTGCTTTCTTACCTTTAGTGAATTCTGCAAAGTTGAAGTTTTCAACGATTTCGCCGTTACCTAGAACAGCTGCTGCAGTAAAGTCAGGGGCTTGACGACCTACTAGTACCATTTTTTTGCTCCTAAAAAATTTGGTTTGATCCAAACCTACATTCAGTTATTTAGGTTTGGTCCTTGTTTGTGCGAGACAAACTATAGTACAGATTGTAGTATTGAAAAAAGCGAAATAAATAGATTGAGTTCATCGAAAAAAGCGATAATAACGAAACTATTATCTCGATCACTGGAACAGCAATAGATACAAATAGAATTATGAATAAATGGCCTAGCTTGAAGCAGTTACACTATTTGGTCACTCTGCATGAAACTCGACATTTTAGTGATGCTGCTGAGCGTTGTTTTGTCAGTCAATCTACCTTAAGTAAAGGCATCCAAAACCTTGAAGAGTTGATTGGTTGCCCGCTTTATGAAAAGAAAGATAAAAAAAGCCCATTAGTTTTCACCCAAGCTGGTGAGATGGTGGTGCAACATGGTCGAGAACTGCTCGCTAAAGGGCAAGATCTTGTTGAACTGGGGCGTCTATGCCAAGGCGATGATATGGAAGGGCAGCTTAAAGTAGGCTGTATTCCGACCATTGCTCCGTTCTTATTGTGCGACCTTGTTCAGGAGGTGAACTACCGCTTCCCTCAATTAAACCTTCTATTAAGAGAAGACACGACGACTAACTTGCTGCAAGCACTTCGCCACGGTGAGTTGGACGTGTTGATTCTGGCTCTGCCTGTAGAGATAGAAGGAATGGAAAGCCGAGTAGTGGGACAAGACCCGTTCCGCATGGTGATCAGTGCCAATCAAGCGGATTCCGTACCGGTGCCGATCCGTTATGCGGACTTGCCAGATGAATCCGTCTTCTTATTAGAGAAAGAGCACTGTCTTACAGAGCACGCAGTGTCGGCGTGTAAGTTGACTGATAAAGAGAAGATAAACCCATTTACCGCAACCAGTCTTCATACTTTGGTGCAAATGGTGGCGAATGGTCTGGGCACCACGTTTATTCCGCAAATGGCGATTGATCATGGTTTGCTTCACAACCAGAACTTGGTGGTAATCGACCCTCCTGGTCAGCAAGCATATCGCGATATTGGTTTGGTTTGGCGTCCAAGCTCGTCACGATCAAACACTTTCAATCAATTGGCAGAAGTCGTCTCTGAACTGCTTTAGCTATTAGTATTAGCCTGCTACTCCCGATCTAATATCAAAAAGCGCACTAGAAATGGTGCGCTTTTTAGCATTTTATTCTGTGCGTGAACTTTGACTTGTAAAATTTTACAGATGAACTTTCATGAAGCTTTCATAAAATAGTGAAATTTCACAATGTTAATTTTACACAACTGCCTGTGTAACGCGTTTAAGTCGTGTTTAATTTCCTCTTCCTAGCCCTTGTGAATACAAGGATTTTTCTCCTGCCTCACTATTCATACACTTGTTTGAATTCAAAAATAGCCTATAAAATTTGTGTAATTAAATTACGTAATAACTTACAAATTGAACTCAAAAATCAAACACTTGTTTGATACCGAATAAAACTTTGAATTTAACGTTTTGTTTACGTGAGGGGTTTCGCTTAAACCTTTGTTGGGTTAGCTTAATTAAAGGCTTGTAAGACTTATGTCTAGATTGAAAAAGCAATTCAGGTTGCGCAAGGTATAGACACAACGAAACGAAGTGGACACCAAATCTAAGGATGTAATTTGTTGTTCATAACTTACAAATGTAGCTTTAGGCTGACTGCCCAAGATGGATAAAGCACGTTAAGGATGAATGATTATGCTTGCTCAGACAGAACAAAAAACACAACAACTAAAGCAAACCCAAGGCATGCTTGAGGTGAATGGAGTCGTTGCTCCTGAACATCAAGCAATTTTCCCTGTTGAAGCCCAAACCTTTTTATCTCTACTGTGTGAAAAATTTGCCGGACGTGTTGAACAGTTACTGGAAGCACGAGAAGAGAAGCAAGCACGCATCGACGCTGGTGAACTGCCAGACTTTCTACCAGAGACACAAGACATTCGTGAAGGAAGCTGGAAGATCCTTGGAATCCCGCAAGATCTGCAAGATCGCCGAGTGGAAATCACGGGACCAACCGATCGCAAGATGGTGATTAACGCACTGAATGCGAATGTAAAAGTGTTCATGGCAGACTTCGAAGATTCGATGTCCCCTGCGTGGAGTAAAGTTCTGGATGGTCAAATTAACTTGCGCGATGCTGTTAATGGCACCATCAGCTACACCAACCCTGGCAATGGTAAACACTATCAGCTGGCAGAAGACCCAGCGGTGTTGATCTGCCGTGTTCGCGGACTGCATCTAAAAGAAAAACACGTAACGTGGCACGGTCAGATCATTCCAGGTGCGCTATTTGATTTTGCTCTGTACTTCTACAACAACTATAAAGCGCTACTGAAAAAGGGAAGCGCTCCTTACTTCTACATTCCGAAATTGCAATCGCATCATGAAGCGAAGTGGTGGAGCGAAGTATTCCATTTCACCGAAGAGTATTTCGGTTTGGATACAGGCACCATCAAAGCGACTGTACTGATTGAAACCTTACCAGCCGTATTCGAAATGGATGAGATTCTGTTCTCATTGAAAGAGCACATCGTTGGGTTGAACTGCGGTCGCTGGGATTACATCTTTAGCTACATCAAAACACTGAAAAACCACCCAGATCGCGTACTTCCGGATCGCCAAGTGGTGACCATGGATAAGCCATTCCTCAACGCTTACTCAAGATTGTTGGTGCGTACTTGTCATAAACGTGGCGCATTTGCGATGGGCGGCATGGCAGCCTTTATTCCGGCTAAAGACCCACAAGAAAACCAAAAAGTACTGGATAAGATCCACAACGATAAATCGCTAGAAGCTAACAACGGTCATGACGGCACTTGGGTTGCTCATCCGGGGTTGGCAGACACCGCAATGGAAGTGTTCAGTGCCACACTGGGGCAGCGCACCAACCAATTGGACGTGAGCCGCTCAGAAGACGCACCAATCACCGCCGCAGAGCTGCTTGAACCGTGCGAAGGTGAACGTTCAGAAGAGGGCATGCGCCATAACATCCGCGTTGCGCTGCAATACATCGAAGCTTGGATCTCTGGCAACGGTTGTGTGCCGATTTACGGACTGATGGAAGACGCAGCAACAGCAGAAATCTCACGAGCTTCTATCTGGCAATGGATTCAACACGGCAAGTCGCTCGACAACGGATTGAAGGTCACTAAAGATCTGTTCGAACTCTATCTGAAAGAAGAGATTGAAGTCGTGAAGCAAGAAATTGGCGAGCAGCGTTACCAAGCAGGTCGATTTGAAGAAGCGGCAGACTTGATGGCAAGGCTCACCACCAGTGATGAGCTGACCAACTTTTTAACCATTCCAGGTTATGACTACTTGGATTAACCCAAAGATTTAGAACACTCAATTTATTTAACTAATACATGTTCATTTAACTAATACGTGTTTGTTTAACGACTACGTGAAAGATTCGAGGCAGATAAGGATGTACTGCCTAAGAACGGAAAACTCAACGCACATGCACAAGTGCACATTATAAGAGGGATAGACCAATGACTAACTTAACTCGCCGCCAACAAATTGAAGCTCTGGAAAAAGATTGGGCAACCAACCCACGCTGGAAAAATGTAAAGCGTACTTACACAGCAGAAGAAGTGGTAGAACTGCGCGGGTCTATGGTGCCTGCGAACACAATCGCACAACGTGGTGCTGACAAACTTTGGTCACTGGTCAACGGTAGTTCAAAGAAAGGCTACGTAAACTGTCTTGGTGCACTGACGGGTGGTCAAGCCGTACAGCAAGCAAAAGCAGGTATTGAAGCGATTTACCTATCAGGTTGGCAGGTAGCGGCGGACAACAACACCGCTTCGACGATGTACCCAGACCAATCTCTCTACCCAGTAGATTCTGTGCCGTCGGTAGTAAAACGCATCAATAACTCATTCCGTCGTGCAGACCAAATTCAGTGGTCAGCAGGCAAGTCACCAGAAGACGAAGGCGGTATTGATTACTTCCTACCAATCGTAGCGGATGCGGAAGCAGGTTTTGGTGGTGTATTGAACGCTTACGAGCTAATGAAATCGATGATCGACGCAGGTGCGGCAGGTGTTCACTTTGAAGACCAACTGGCATCCGTGAAGAAGTGTGGTCACATGGGCGGTAAAGTACTGGTTCCAACTCAAGAAGCAGTGCAAAAACTGGTCGCAGCTCGCCTAGCAGCGGACGTTGCTGGTACGACAACACTGGTAATTGCACGTACCGATGCAAACGCAGCAGACCTACTAACGTCTGATTGTGACCCATACGATAAAGACTTCATCGAAGGTGAGCGTACTCAAGAAGGTTTCTACCGTGTACGTGCAGGTATCGACCAAGCTATCTCTCGTGGTCTAGCTTACGCGCCATATGCGGATCTAATCTGGTGTGAGACAGCAACGCCTTGTTTAGAAGAAGCACGCAAGTTTGCAGAAGCGATTCATGCAGAGTATCCAGACCAATTGTTGGCATACAACTGTTCGCCTTCATTCAACTGGGAGAAGAACCTAGACGCTGAAACCATTGCTAAGTTCCAACAAGAGCTGGCTAACATGGGCTACAAGTACCAATTCATCACGCTAGCAGGTATCCACAACATGTGGTTCAACATGTTCGAACTGGCACACGCTTACGCACAAGGCGAAGGCATGCGTCATTACGTTGAGAAAGTTCAGCGTCCTGAGTTTGAAGCGGCAGAAAAAGGCTACACGTTCGTAGCGCACCAACAAGAGGTTGGTACGGGTTACTTCGATAGAATGACCAACACAATTCAAGGTGGTAACTCATCAGTGACAGCACTGACAGGTTCTACTGAAGAAGACCAATTCTAATCAGCATAGAGTCCACAATTACTACGTTAGTAATGACATCTTTGAGCGGCGATTGAGCCGCTCTTTTTTTGCCTGTAACCTGGGCAACTAACGTTTCGTTGCTTATTACTCTGCTTCGATTTCTTCTGGTTCTGTTTCTTCTTGCAGTTCTAGCAAGTTAATCGCAATGGTTACAAAGTCTGTATCGGTGATGATGCCCACCAAGTGACCTTTATTGACCACAGGTAAACAACCAACTTTGTGCTTTTGCATATAGATAGCGCTTTCCTTTAAACCTGCTCTTGGTTCAGCAGTCATGATGTTAGTGTGCATCATTTGGTAAAGCGGAGTATCGAGGGTAAAAGATTGTTCAGCCTCATCTGGGTGCAAGCAGGATTCTTGTGCAGCAAGAATATCGCGTTGAGTCACCAAGCCTTTTAAGTGTTTATTGGCATCAACAACCGGAATATGTCGAATATCAAGCGCTTCCATCATGCTTTTTGCGTCACGCAATGTGTGCTCACGCAGCAAGGTATGAGGGTTGCGAGTCATCATGTCTTCAACCTTGATCATAGAGACCTCCAGCGGCATTGTCCTTCTCTTAAATATAGAGAATATTTTGCTGTATATCTGGGAGCTAACTCGTTTTTCACTAATAAAATAATACGATTAGATGGAGATCAATCAGAGGTGAAAATGGACTGGTGTTTTCCATAAATCCAGCTACTCATTTAGGGCGATGTTAGGATGTAAGCGCTATCATAAATAACCAAAGCTAAGGCGTTGAAACCTTAGCTTTGGTTACTCTTAACGTTGCTTGAAATGCACACAGATAAGACCATACGCTTTCGCATCGACACAGCGACCAATGTAGTCTTTACCAGGTACGTTCACAGCGCAGTGGCGAGGGACTTGTTTTAAGGCACAAGCTTGTTGCTGAGCTCGAAACAAATCTGTTCTCTCATCGCCAAAACTGCTGGCAGAAAACAACAATATTGAAGCACTTAAAGTGGCTAGAAAGATCTTCATACTTACCTCAATTTATCATCAAAGAGCGTATCGCTCACTCTCAATATAGTCGCCCTTATCTCTATTGATAAGTTTGTTTTTAATTGGTAATTGCAGGGTGGAAACTCAATGCGAGTCAGTTTGCACTTTTGACTGATAAGGTGTGTAGACCGCAGTTAATCCAATGAATTGAATCGCACATTTTTACTTGCTTGATTTTCCAAGATAAGCCTGTGGAAGAAGATACGCTCAGGCTTACCAGATTGAAGATAACAACCTAAATGAAACGAACAACGTGTAACAAACTCATTGCGCTGACAGTAGCGGCATTCAGCATGCAATCTGCTCAGGCAATTGTGCTAGGAGATGAGCAAACCGACCCGGTAGATCGCGTGACTTTACGAGCAAGTAACATGGCAGAGTTCCCGTTGTGTGGCGGCACTATGCTGACTGAACGATGGGTGTTGACTGCGGCACACTGTGTGGTGATGGGGCAGGGAACCAACGAAGCGAGCTACTATGTGACTCCGCCGGGAGAACTGTCGGTGAATGCCAACGTTTATGAACTTAACTCTGCTGGGCTGGATAACTTCTATCCTGTGTCTCACGTTGTGGTTCACCCCGACTACACGCGGATTTCAAAGGCTGAGATTGACAGCAATGGCAATGTGAAACCTATCCAAACGGGTTTAGACTCAGACATCGCGTTATTGTATCTCACACGCCCAGTAGCAAATGCACGCTTTGCTGACTTAGCGAATAAAACTGATATGGAGAATATCGAAGTGCGTCTGGCAGCGGATTGGAACGATAACGACCTGACCAATCAACGTGTCGAAAACGTGCAAGTATTTGGATGGGGAACCACTCAGCCGGATGCATCTGAACCTTCCAATACGCTCAAAACTACCATCAGTACATTTTTACCTATCGATAAATGTTATGAGCGTTTAGAAATTGGCAGCAGTTTTCCGGGGATCATTGATTCCAGAGAGAACCAAACCAAAATCTGTACACTACCAACGAAAAACCGAGTGTTAGAACCGGATAGCCACACTCAGTATGGCAACTCCGCGTGTAAAGGTGATAGTGGTGGTCCGCTGGTGGATGTGGCGACGGGCAAACAGATTGGAATTGTTAGTGGTGCGCCTCTTGTTCTGCCTACGTGTGGCTCTTTGACGATCCCAAGCTTCTACACCAAAGTGAGCCAATATTACGATTGGGTACAGTCTTACATCACCGCCGGTGACCCACCGAGCAGTTACATCATTGAGCCGAATTTCATCAAAGAAGCGAATAGTGGAAGTGGTGGTGGTGGGGAAGAGGAGTGCCACGATGGCATTGCGACCAACAATTGTGATTTCAGAGGTTCTGAGGACGACGGTGGTAGCCTAGGCGCTTGGCTATTCGGCTTATTGGTTCCACTGGTGTGGGCGCGCCGACGCAAAAGTTAAACGGTCAACGACTGATAAACATTTTAAAAAGCAGCGAACTTCGCTGCTTTTTTTATGTGTGTGTATCCTGCACCTTTCACGTTTTATTACACTCTTAGTGAAAGCTTTTACAGTCAATCTAAGGGGATTTGCTTGCTATTGCAGCATGTAAACATATACTAGTCTGCTGCGAAAAACTCGTCGCAATTTTATCGTCGTCTTTGACGTGATTTGACCAATAGATAAGACAAGTAACATGCAAGTATCAGATTTCCATTTCGACCTTCCAGATGAACTCATCGCTCGCTACCCTCAACCAGAGCGTACCGCTAGCCGACTGCTGCAAATGGACGGCAATACTGGTGAACTTATTGATGGCACGTTTACCGATGTGCTGGAGCAAGTTCAAGCCGGTGACCTAGTGGTTTTCAACAATACTCGCGTTATTCCTGCGCGTTTGTTTGGTCGCAAAGAGTCAGGCGGCAAGCTAGAAGTGCTGGTGGAGCGTATGCTCGATGAGAAAAGCATCCTGGCACACGTTCGTTGCTCTAAATCGCCAAAACCAGGCACAACGATCTTGGTTGGTGAAAACGATGAATACTCAGCGCAAATGGTCGCTCGTCATGATGCACTGTTTGAACTGAAATTTAACTCTGATAAGACGGTACTCGAGATTCTGGAAGAAATTGGTCACATGCCACTTCCTCCATACATCGACCGCCCAGATGAAGACGCGGATAAAGAGCGTTACCAAACGGTTTATAACCAAAAGCCAGGTGCGGTTGCAGCACCGACGGCGGGTCTTCACTTTGATGATGTTCTGCTTGAGAAAATCAAAGCGAAAGGCGCTGAGTTTGCATACGTTACTTTGCATGTGGGAGCGGGTACGTTCCAGCCAGTTAAAGTGGATGACATTAATGATCACCACATGCACGCAGAATACGTTGAAGTACCACAAGACGTAGTGGATGCGATTAACGCAACTAAGGCGCGCGGTGGTCGCATCATCGCTGTAGGTACAACGTCTGTTCGCTCACTAGAAAGTGCAGCGCAAGACGCGCTCAAGAAAGGCACAGAACTGGTTCCATTCTTTGGCGATACTGAAATCTTTATCTACCCTGGTTACGAGTACCAGTTGGTGGATTGCTTGATCACCAATTTCCACCTACCTGAATCAACCCTGATCATGTTGGTAAGTGCGTTTGCAGGTTACGAGAACACCATGAATGCTTACAAGCACGCGGTGGAAAACAAATACCGTTTCTTCTCGTACGGTGATTCAATGTTTATTAAAAAGAAGACTGCATAATGTTTTGACCCTTTTCTAGCCCTCCTCTCAAAAAAGGGGGAGGCTAGGAGGGGGAGAAAGCTAACGATTTACGAGTGCTAGCAGTAAGCTAGGAAATAAAGTGGAATCTCTGCTTTGTCTCTCGCACGGAAAAGCGACCGCTCCTTAAAATAGGGTTTACCACCCTGGATACATAGTCAGACTGTTTCTCTGACACCCGGAGGCATCGTGAAATTAAAATTCGATCTTAAGAAGAAAAACGGCAATGCACGTCGTGGTCAATTGACCTTCGAACGTGGCACTGTTCAAACTCCTGCGTTCATGCCAGTAGGTACTTACGGTACCGTTAAAGGCATGACACCAGAAGAAGTGAAAGGTACTGGTGCAGAAATCCTGCTAGGTAACACTTTCCACCTATGGCTACGTCCTGGTCAAGAAGTGATGAAAATGCACGGTGACCTGCACGATTTCATGAACTGGCACGGTCCTATTCTTACCGATTCAGGCGGTTTCCAAGTATTCAGTCTAGGCAAAATGCGTAAGATCACTGAGAAAGGTGTTCACTTCCGTAGCCCTGTAAACGGTGACAAGATTTTCATGGACGCGGAAAAGTCGATGGAAATCCAAAAAGACCTAGGTTCTGACATCGTAATGATCTTCGACGAGTGTACGCCATACCCGGCGACACACAACGAAGCGAAAAAATCGATGGAAATGTCACTACGCTGGGCACAACGCTCACGTGATCACTTCAACAAACTAGAAAACCCGAACAACCTATTTGGTATCGTTCAAGGCGGTGTTTACGAAGATCTACGTGATGTGTCTATCAAAGGTCTGACAGAAATCGGCTTTGATGGTTACGCAGTTGGTGGTCTTGCAGTAGGCGAACCGAAAGAAGACATGCACCGTATTCTTGAACACACATGTCCACAACTTCCAGAAGATAAGCCTCGTTACCTAATGGGTGTAGGTAAACCGGAAGATTTGGTTGAAGGTGTTCGTCGTGGTATCGACATGTTTGACTGTGTAATGCCAACGCGTAACGCGCGTAACGGTCACCTATTTGTGACTGGTGGTGTGATCAAGATCCGTAATGCGAAACATAAAACGGATACAACTCCGCTAGATCCGCATTGCGACTGTTACACTTGTCAGCACTACAGCAAATCGTACCTTCACCACCTAGAGCGTTGTAACGAAATCCTAGGTGCTCGTCTGAACACTATCCACAACCTACGCTACTACCAGCGTCTGATGGAAAGCATTCGTAAGGCGATTGATGAAGATCGTTTCGATGAGTTTGTTACTGAATTCTATGAGCGTCGTGGTCGTGAAGTGCCACCGCTTGCAAAAGAGCAGTAATTGACAGATTAAAAGAATTAAAGCCTTTGGCATGTTGCCAGAGGCTTTTGCTAATAAAGTAGGCTAACGTACGTTATTTTTGAGAAGGTGATCTCTATTACTTAATCTCAAACTTGAATCTAAATTACGAAAGCCCAACTTGTTGGATTATCAATAAAATATAATGAGGATGTTTTAATGTTTATTTCTCAAGCTCACGCAGCAGCAGAAGGCGCACCAGCAGGCGGCGGTTTTGAAATGCTAATCATGCTAGGCATGTTCGCGGTGATCTTCTACTTCATGATCTACCGTCCGCAATCTAAGCGTGTTAAAGAACACAAGAACCTAATGTCTTCTATGGGCAAAGGTGATGAAGTTCTAACAAGCGGCGGTCTAGTGGGTAAAATCACTAAGATTGCTGAAGACAACGATTTCATTTCAATTGAGCTAAATGCAAACAATGAAGTTGTAATCAAGAAAGACTTCGTAACTGCAGTGCTACCAAAAGGTACGCTGAAGTCTCTATAAAACAGCTAAAGGATCCTCGCTGTGCTAAACCGTTATCCATTATGGAAGTACTTGATGGTATTTTTTGCCATCATCACCGCTGCGTTGTACGCACTTCCAAATATCTACGGTGAAGATCCGGCTATTCAAGTTACAGGGGCGCGTGGCGCCTCTGTAGATATGTCAACGCTGGATGCTGTCACCAAAGCTCTTGATAAAGAGCATCTCTCTCATAAATCCATTGCTCTCGAGAATGGATCAATCCTTGTTCGTTTCAATGACACTGACACTCAAATCAGTGCCCGCGATATCATCAGCGAAGCGCTTGGCAAAGATAAAATTGTTGCACTAAACCTTGCTCCATCTACGCCAGATTGGCTAGAAGCAATCGGTGCGTCGCCACTTAAGCTAGGTCTTGACCTGCGCGGTGGTGTTCACTTCCTAATGGAAGTTGACATGGACGCGGCGATGGAGAAGTTGGTTGGTCAACAAGAAGAAGCTTTCCGTAGCGAACTTCGTGAAGCTAAGATCCGTTACCGTGCAATCCGTCCTTCTGGTACAGAAGGTGTGGAAGTTCTGCTACGTAATGAGGAGCAGCTAGCGGAAGCGAAAGCAACGCTAGAAAAGAATCACCCAGACATGAACTTTGTCGACTCTGATTCTAATGGTCGTTACGCGTTGATTGCCACCTTTACCGAGCAACGTTTACAAGAGATACGTAACTACGCAGTTGAACAAAACATCACGATTCTTCGTAACCGTGTTAACGAACTGGGTGTTGCTGAACCATTGGTTCAACGTCAAGGTGCTAGCCGCATCGTAGTTGAGCTACCAGGTGTTCAAGACACAGCTCGTGCGAAGGAAATTCTAGGTGCTACAGCAACACTAGAGTTCCGCGAAGTTGACGATAAAGCTGACCTATCAGCGGCGGCAAATGGTCGCGCGCCAGCAGGTAGCGAAATCAAGATGGACCGTGATGGTCGCCCAGTTGTGCTTAAGAAGCGCGTTATTCTTGGTGGTCAAAGCATCACGGATGCAAGTTCAAGTGTTGATGAATACGGTCGCCCACAAGTTAACATCTCGCTAGACAGCGAAGGTGGCAACAAAATGTCCGCGTTCTCTAAGAAGAACATCGGTAAGCTAATGGCTACCGTGTTTGCAGAATACAAAGACAGTGGTCGTCGTACGCCTGAAGGCAAAGTTATCCTTGATAAGCATGAAGAAGTTATCAACCAAGCAACGATTCAATCGGCTCTTGGTCGTAACTTCCGTATCACGGGTATCGACTCTGCAGCAGAAGCGCACAACCTAGCACTTCTACTTCGTGCTGGTGCACTAATCGCACCGATCTCTATCGTTGAAGAACGTACCATTGGTCCATCAATGGGTCAGCAAAACATCGATATGGGTATCCAAGCATGTATCTGGGGTATGGTTGCGGTAATGCTGTTTACGCTGCTTTACTACCGTGGCTTCGGTCTGATTGCTAACATTGCGTTGATGGCAAACTTGGTTCTTATCATTGGTGTAATGTCGATGATTCCAGGCGCTACCATGACGTTGCCAGGTATTGCCGGTATCGTCTTAACCGTCGGTATGGCGGTCGATGCGAACGTGCTGATATTCGAGCGTATCCGTGAAGAGCTTCGAGATGGACGCAGTCCTCAGCAAGCGATCCACCAAGGTTACGCAAACGCATTCAGTACCATTGCCGATGCGAACATCACAACGCTTATCACTGCAATCATTCTATTTGCAGTGGGTACAGGCGCAGTGAAGGGCTTCGCGGTAACACTATCTATCGGTATCTTAACTTCAATGTTCACCGCTATTGTGGGTACACGTTGTATCGTGAACCTGATTTACGGTGGCAAACGCGTTGATAAATTGTCGATCTAAGGCTGGGAATTAATATGTTTCAAATTCTAAAAGCAGAAAACACGATCGGCTTTATGCGTTGGTCGAAAGTCGCGTTCGTATTCTCCATCTTTATGATCGCTGCTTCTATCTTCACGCTATCAACCAAATGGTTGAACTGGGGTCTAGACTTTACTGGTGGTACGCTAATCGAGGTAGGTTTTGAACAACCTGCAAACCTTGAAGAAATTCGCGCAGCACTAGATTCAAAAGGCTTCGGCGATGCGACAGTTCAAAACTTCGGTAGTGCTCGTGAAGTGATGGTTCGTCTTCGTCCACGTGACGACGTTTCAGGTGAAACGCTAGGCAACCAAATCATTGGTGCGATCAAAGAAGGTACTGGCGAAAGCGTAGAAATGCGTCGTATTGAATTCGTAGGTCCAAACGTTGGTGATGAGCTAACAGAAGCGGGCGGTCTGGCGATCCTTGTATCGCTAATCTGTATCCTGATCTACGTATCAATGCGATTTGAATGGCGTCTAGCGGCTGGTGCGGTAATGGCACTGGCACACGATATCATCATCACGCTGGGTGTATTCTCATTCCTACAAATCGAAGTTGACCTTACCATCGTAGCGGCGCTACTAACGGTAGTCGGTTACTCGCTCAATGATACCATTGTTGTATTCGACCGGATTCGTGAAAACTTCCGTAAGATGCGTAAGGGTGAACCTTCGGACATCATGGACGCTTCAATTACTCAAACATTGAGCCGTACTTTGATTACGTCTGGTACGACGTTGTTCGTGGTAATTGCACTGTTCATGCAAGGTGGTGCGATGATTCATGGTTTCGCGACCGCGCTTCTACTAGGTATCACTGTAGGTACTTACTCTTCTATCTACGTAGCATCAGCACTTGCGCTAAAACTGGGTATCCAGAAAGAGCACTTGATGCCACCTCAAGTAGAAAAAGAAGGTGCAGAGTTCGACGAGATGCCATAAGGCAGATTGAGAACCGAAAACAAAAACCGCTGAGCAGTCAGCGGTTTTTTTATGCTTGATAGATTTGATTGTTTCACTTTTCTTTGAAGTATTTCCAGCTTGAATTGTAGTTTTTTGATTGAGTTGAATATCGGAAGTATGTTCAACAATTTCGGGAGGAAGTAATGTCAAGGCAAGCTGAAATAAAAGTACAGTTGCTGAAGTTTGTAGAGATTTCTTACAAACACAATAAAGGCGTTACCACCAAGCTAGTTACTGGGCAGGTAAATGTCCGAGAGCTTTTAGAGCAGTGCGAGTGGGGGTTTTGTAAGTACAGATTTAAGTGAGTAAAATTGATCAAGCGCTCCGTGAAGCTGGGGTTTAGTTGATTATGCTAAATAGAATTCTACCTATTCCGGTTTTACTCAGTGTTTCAGGGCCCTGCATAGCAAGTCCACTCCACGATACTTACCTTGATATACGCAATAATTTATACAAGATGCAGTATATCGAGGTGGTAGAAGCTATGGCAGGACCAAACCTATCGATTGAAGACCTAAATAGTATTAAATCTCACCCAATAAAATTTGGTCATCAATTTCCATTTTTATCATCCATCCCATCAAGTTTGGTTACGGAGCCGTCTTACTTTGAAGCATACACTGAGGATGGAGGCGTTGGGTGTCTTTCCGTAAACGGATTTGGAGATGTATACCAGCCAGTCACGGTTTCGTTGCAGTTTCTAATGAAGGAACAAGTATGGAAGGTTAAGCACGTAAAAATAGACCACTTACCTGACTACGACCGTTTCTATAAACAGGCAGATTGTTCGATATAAAAAAGCCCCGCTCAATGAGCGGGGCTATTCAAAAGTCATCAGCGTGACGGGCTTAGTATGACTTCAGAATCTTACTTAAGGATCGCGCTGTTGCCGTTTTCGCGAACGTGCTTAAGGATAGATTTCACGCCACGAGCACTAGAAGCAACAATGTTACCAGACTTCATGTAGTCAGTACCGCCAGCGAAGTCAGTTAGGATTGCGCCAGCTTCACGAGCGATAAGCTCACCTGCAGCCATCTGCCAAGGTTTTAGACCTAGCTCAAAGTAACCATCTACACGACCAGCTGCCACATAACATAGGTCAAGAGCAGAACAACCGCTACGACGGAAGTCAGCACACTCAGTGAATAGAGAACCTACGATCTTAATGTAAGACTCAGAGTGTTGCTTCTGTTTGAATGGGAAACCAGTCGCAAGAACAGTACCGTGTAGGTCTTTAAGTTGAGTAACACGGATACGAGCGTTGTTTAGCTGAGCGCCAGCACCGCGTTGTGCAGTGAATAGCTCGTTTTGCATTGGATCGTATACACAAGCCACTTCAGTTTTACCTTTGAAGCGAACCGCGATAGATACTGCGAAAGTTGGGTAACCTTTTACAAAGTTATTAGTGCCATCCATTGGGTCGATGATCCATTGTACGTCTTTATCTTTACCTTCGATAAGACCAGCTTCTTCAGCAACGATGCAGTGCTCTGGGTAAGAGTGCTTGATAGTATCGATGATGATAGCTTCTGCTTCTTTGTCTACATTAGTAACAAAGTCATTAGTGCCTTTTAGCGTAGATTCAATTTTATCTGTGTTTTCTAATGATTTAGCAATGTGATTGCCTGCCTTTCGCGCAGCGCGAATAGCAATGTTTAGCATTGGATGCATACGAATTTCCCAACGGATGTTAAAGAACAATTTAAAGCGGCGGCGAGTATACCAGAGTCAAACGAAAAGGGAAGTGGTTATTTTTTGTGCGCAAGAAAAACGAGTTGTGATAGCTATGTCGATAGAGAAGAAAACAATTGATGAGAATGCGAATAGAAGCCCGCTTCACTCTAGGGTGTATTAGAAAATTATGATAATATCCCTCGGTTTTAATTCAGGTAGCAAACACAGATGTTGGATCAAGTAAAAATCGTACTCGTCGGAACTTCTCATTCAGGCAACATTGGCTCGGCAGCTCGAGCAATGAAAGTCATGGGTTTAAGCCAACTAGTATTGGTTGATCCGCAATGTGAAGTCGATGATCAAACCCTTGCGCTTGCTGCTGGTGCTGGTGATATTGCTCAAAATGCCACTGTAGTAAGTACGCTTGAAGAAGCCATTGAAGATTGCGGTCTTGTTGTGGGTTCAAGTGCTCGCTCACGTACACTTGAATGGCCAATGCTTGAGCCACGTGAGTGTGGAGAAAAGTTTGCAGTTGAAGGGCAAAAGCACCCAGTCGCATTGGTCTTTGGTCGAGAAAGAACCGGTCTAACGAATGATGAACTGCAAAAGTGTCACTATCATGTTTGCATTCCTGCTAACCCTGAATACAGTTCGCTTAACTTAGCGATGGCCGTCCAAACGTTGAGCTATGAAGTTCGTGTTGCACACCTCAACCTAGAGCAAAGTCAATACGCCCCAAGTGAGCCTGAAGAGTATCCACGTCATAAAGAGCTAGAAATGTTCTTTGAGCACCTTGAAAAGGTGATGGTTGATACCCAATTTATCAACAAAGAACAGCCGGGTCAGGTGATGAACAAGCTGCGTCGTTTGTACTCACGTGCACGACCAGAGGCGCAAGAGTTGAATATTCTGCGCGGTGTTTTGACGGCGATCGAAAAGAAACTCTGAACAAATAATAACCACTTTAGGTGTAAGGATGAATACCTGACTAAAATAGTCAAATAAATACTTGACCGTTTTAGTCGGGTATGGAAAAATCCTAATCATTACAAACCATGTGGATACGGTGTGGTATGAAACTTACATCTAAAGGAAGATATGCGGTGACAGCCATGCTGGATGTGGCACTGCATTCGCAACAAAACCCAGTACCTCTTGCAGATATCTCAGAGCGTCAAGGGATCTCGCTCTCATACTTAGAGCAGCTTTTTTCAAAATTGCGTAAAGCAGGTCTTGTAGCCAGCGTTCGTGGTCCTGGTGGTGGTTACCGACTTGGAGCAGACGCGCACAGCATTGCCATTGGCACTGTGATTGCCGCGGTTGATGAGTCAGTAGACGCAACCAAATGCCAAGGCAAAGGCGATTGCCAGGGTGGCACTCGTTGCTTAACTCACACCCTATGGCGTGACCTGAGCTCTCGTATTAGTGACTTCTTGAATAACATTACGCTCGGTGAGCTAATGACAGACAATGAAGTTTTAGAAATTTCTGATCGTCAGGACATTGATCTGGCGGTAACTCATGGGCTTTCAAACAAAAATACAACCGCCGCGCCCATCGGTGTAAACGTCCGCTCTTAGCGGTCAGCATTTTACATTGGAGTAGAGAATGAAACTGCCGATTTATCTTGATTATTCCGCTACATGTCCAGTAGATCCTCGTGTTGCTGAAAAAATGGTTCAGTACATGACAATGGATGGCACATTTGGCAACCCAGCTTCGCGTTCGCACCGTTACGGCTGGCAGGCAGAAGAAGCTGTAGATACTGCTCGTGAGCAAATTGCTGACCTTCTAAATGCAGATCCTCGCGAAATCGTATTCACATCTGGTGCGACAGAGTCTGACAACCTTGCTATCAAAGGTGCAGCACATTTTTACTCTAAGAAGGGTAAACACGTAATCACTTGTAAAACAGAGCATAAAGCGGTTCTTGACCCATGTCGTCAACTAGAACGCGAAGGCTTTGAAGTGACTTACCTAGAGCCAGAATCAAACGGTCTGATCGATCTAAACAAACTTCAAGCAGCGATGCGAGAAGACACTGTTTTGGTATCAATCATGCATGTTAACAACGAGATTGGTGTAATCCAAGACATCGCTGCAATCGGCGAACTATGTCGTGAACGTAAGATTGTGTTCCACGTGGATGCGGCACAGTCTGCGGGCAAACTGCCAATCGATGTTCAAGAATTGAAAGTTGACCTAATTTCACTGTCTGCGCACAAAGTATACGGTCCTAAAGGCATTGGCGCACTTTACGTACGTCGTAAGCCTCGTATCCGTCTGGAAGCGCAAATGCACGGTGGTGGTCATGAGCGTGGTTTCCGTTCGGGTACACTTCCAACTCACCAAATCGTGGGTATGGGTGAAGCGTTCCGTGTAGCGAAGGAAGACATGCAAAAAGATTACGATCACGCGCTAGCACTTCGTAACCGTCTTTTAGATGGCGTTAAAGATCTAGAAGCAGTAACGGTGAACGGTGATCTTGAACAGCGTGTTCCACACAACCTAAACGTGAGCTTTGCATTCGTAGAAGGTGAATCTCTACTGATGTCACTGAAAGACCTAGCAGTATCTTCTGGTAGTGCTTGTACATCAGCGAGCCTAGAGCCATCTTACGTTCTTCGTGCACTTGGTCTAGACGACGAATTGGCGCACAGCTCAGTACGTTTCTCATTTGGTCGTTTCACGACTGAAGCAGAAATTGATTACGCAATTGAACAAATCCGCGTTGCAGTGACTAAGCTACGCGACATGTCTCCTCTATGGGATATGTACAAGGAAGGGGTTGATCTGAGCACTGTTGAATGGGCTCACCATTAATCTCACGGACTGAATAGAGGATTCGAGGTAATTTATCATGGCATACAGCGAAAAAGTAATTGATCACTACGAGAACCCACGTAACGTTGGTTCGTTCGATAAAGAAGACCCATCAGTAGGCAGCGGCATGGTTGGCGCACCAGCTTGTGGTGACGTAATGAAGCTTCAAATCAAAGTGACGCCAGAAGGCATCATTGAAGACGCGAAATTCAAAACATACGGTTGTGGTAGTGCAATCGCTTCAAGCTCACTAGTAACTGAGTGGGTAAAAGGCAAGTCTATCGACGAAGCGGCATCTATCAAAAACTCTGAGATTGCAGAAGAGCTAGAGCTTCCACCAGTGAAAGTTCACTGCTCAATCCTTGCGGAAGACGCAATCAAAGCAGCGGTTGCTGACTACAAGAAAAAACACCAGGAATAATTATTCCGTATATAATGGGAGCCCTTGAAATGCTCCCATTCCAAAACGTAATTTAGACAGACTAAGGTGCAGTATGGCCATCACAATGACAGAATCAGCGGCAAGTCGCGTAAAAGCATTCCTAGATAACCGAGGTAAAGGTATCGGTTTGCGTCTTGGAGTGAAGACGACAGGCTGTTCCGGCATGGCTTACGTTCTTGAGTTTGTTGATGATCTAAACGAAGAAGATGAAGTTTTTGAACTGTCGGATGTAAAGATCATCATTGATAAGAAAAGCCTAGTATACCTAGACGGTACTGAGCTGGATTACGTTAAGGAAGGGTTGAATGAAGGTTTTGAATTCAACAACCCTAACGCGAAAAGTGAATGTGGTTGTGGTGAAAGCTTCAACGTCTAATTGACTGTCCTTCTGGGCAAGCGAGTCCAGAAGGCTTTACTAGGACCCGATCTTAATGAATCACTTTGAATTATTTGGGCTACCAAGTCAGTTTCAGCTGGATGGTAGCCTTCTTTCTTCTCAGTTCCGAGAACTACAAAAACGCTTCCACCCAGACAACTTTGCGACTGCCTCAGAGCGTGATCGCTTGATGGCTGTTCAAAAAGCAGCGCAAATCAACGATGCGTATCAAATACTTAAGCATCCAATCTCTCGCGCTGAATACATATTGGCAGAAAACGGCACAGAAATTCGTGGTGAGCAACAAACCATGCAAGACCCGATGTTCCTAATGGAACAAATGGAACTGCGTGAAGAACTGGAAGACATTGCTGACAGCTCTGATCCTGAATCAGCGCTTTTTGACTTCGATTCTAAGGTCAGCAAAATGTACAAACAGCATTTGGCGAGTGTAGAACAAGAACTTGACCAAGGTCTTTGGGCGGAAGCTGCAGACCGAGTTCGTAAACTCAAATTCATTGCCAAGCTAAAGAACGAAATTGAACTGGTTGAAGACAAGCTCCTCGGCTAGTTAGCGCGACAAGGACCTATCATGGCATTACTTCAAATCGCAGAACCGGGCCAAAGCTCGGCACCTCATGAGCACAAGTTAGCAGCGGGTATCGACTTAGGTACTACCAACTCTTTGGTTGCGTCTGTTCGCAGCGGTGACGCAAAAACACTGAAAGACGATCAAGGTCGTAGCATTTTGCCTTCTGTGGTGAACTACGCACAGGACTCGGCTTTAGTTGGTTACGAGGCAAAAGCAAAAGCAGAGCAAGAACCAGAAAACACCATTATTTCGGTAAAACGTCTGATTGGTCGTTCACTAAAAGACATTCAAGCTCGCTACCCATCTTTGCCTTACCAATTTAAAGAAAGCGACAACGGTCTGCCTATTTTGCAAACTGCACAAGGTGACAAGAACCCGATTGAAGTGTCTGCCGATATTCTTAAAGCACTAGGAAAACGTGCAGAAGATACACTCGGCGGCGAGTTAGCTGGCGTGGTTATTACTGTTCCTGCTTACTTTGATGATGCTCAACGTGCTGGTACAAAAGATGCGGCGAAATTGGCGGGGCTTCATGTGCTACGTCTGCTTAACGAGCCGACAGCTGCAGCGATCGCTTACGGCCTAGACTCTGGTCAAGAGGGCGTGATTGCGGTTTACGATCTAGGTGGCGGTACGTTCGATATCTCCATCCTACGTTTGTCAAAAGGCGTATTTGAAGTATTAGCAACAGGTGGTGATTCTGCGCTAGGCGGTGATGATTTTGACCACCTATTAGCGGATTACCTAATGGAGCAAGCTGGTCTAGAAGCGCCGCTTTCTGCTGAGAAAAACCGTGCACTGCTGAACATTGCAACAGCAACTAAGATTGCTTTCTCTGAGCAAGACAGTGTTGATGTTGATGTATTTGGTTGGAAAGGTTCTGTGACTCGCGAGCAGTTCGAAGATCTGATTCGTCCGCTAGTGAAGAAAACCCTGATGTCTTGCCGTCGTGCATTGAAAGATGCGGATGTGGATGCGGAAGACGTACTTGAAGCGGTTATGGTTGGCGGTTCAACTCGCACATTGCTTGTTCGTGAAATGGTAGGTGAATTCTTCGGTCGTACACCACTGACAAGCATTAACCCAGATGAAGTTGTTGCAATCGGCGCGGGTATTCAAGCAGATATCCTAGCGGGTAACAAACCTGACTCTGAGATGCTGCTTCTGGACGTTATTCCTTTATCTCTTGGTATTGAAACCATGGGCGGCTTGGTTGAGAAAATCATTCCACGTAACACCACTATTCCTGTGGCTCGTGCGCAAGAGTTTACGACGTTCAAAGATGGTCAAACGGCAATGAGCGTGCACACCGTACAAGGTGAACGAGAAATGGTGGATGACTGTCGTTCACTGGCTCGTTTCTCATTAAAAGGCATTCCACCGATGGCGGCTGGTGCTGCACACATTCGCGTGACGTACCAAGTGGACGCTGATGGTCTGTTGTCTGTCACTGCGATGGAAAAGAGCACGGGTGTTCAGGCTGAAATCCAAGTGAAACCTTCTTACGGTTTAAGCGATGACGAAGTCGCAAACATGCTGCGTGACTCGATGACTTACGCGAAAGAAGACATGCAAGCTCGTGCACTGGCTGAGCAGCGCGTAGAAGCGGATCGTGTGATTGAAGGTTTGATTGCTGCGATGCAAGCTGATGGTGATGAACTACTATCAGACCAAGAGAAACAAGACCTATTAAAAGTGATTGAAGCGCTGATTGAACTGCGCAACGGCGAAGATGCGGACGCTATCGAGCAAGGCATCAAAGACACCGACAAAGCAAGCCAAGATTTTGCGTCGCGCCGTATGGATAAATCGATTCGAGCTGCACTGTCAGGTCAGTCAGTTAATGATATATAAGAGATAAGTAGTTATGCCTAAGATTATTGTATTACCACACGAAGATTTGTGCCCAGAGGGTGCAGTGTTGGAAGCAAACACTGGTGACACCGTTCTAGACGTAGCGCTAAAAAATGGCATTGGTATCGAACACGCATGTGAAAAGTCATGTGCATGTACTACCTGCCACGTGATCATTCGTGAAGGTTTTGATTCGCTAGAAGAGAGTGAAGAGCTAGAAGATGACATGCTAGATAAAGCATGGGGCCTTGAGCCTGAATCTCGCCTTGGTTGCCAAGCAAAAGTAGCGGATGAAGATTTGGTTGTTGAAATTCCAAAATACACGCTAAACCACGCGTCGGAAGATCACTAATACTATCTCCCCAACATAGGGGCGAAGCAAAAGGAAGATGAGCAATGAAATGGACAGATTCTCGCGATATCGCGATTGAGCTTTGTGACAAGTTTCCCGACTTAGATCCTAAAACCGTACGTTTTACCGATCTTCACCAATGGATCATGGAGTTGGATGAGTTTGACGATGAGCCAAACCATTGTAATGAAAAGATTCTAGAAGCGGTTATCTTGTGCTGGATGGACGAAGCAGATTAATGCTCAATTCGGCGGTAAAACGCAGCAGAGTTAACAATTCTCACTAAAAAAAGCGGACCTTTAGGTCCGTTTTTTTATCAAGTTGACATTTTTACCCTACATAATGCTAACATCCGTTAGTTATTAAAAAAGAAGAGGCGTAGGCAACGCCGTTATAAGACAAGGAGAAACCATGTCTACACAGATGTCTGTATTTCTTAGCCAAGAACCAGCGGCACCACATTGGGGCGACAAAGCACTGCTTTCTTTCGCTGAGAATGGCGCAACCATTCACCTAGGTGAAGGTCACGATCTTGGTGCGATTCAACGTGCAGCGCGTCAACTCGATGGCCAAGGAATTCGTTCAGTTTTACTTGCTGGTGATAACTGGGATTTGGAGAGCGTTTGGGCATTCCACCAAGGTTACCGCAACCCGAAAAAACACGGCACACTAGAATGGGTTGAGCTTTCTGAGCAAGACCAAGCAGAGCTTCACGCTCGCATCACTTCTACGGACTTTACTCGCGATATCATCAACAAAACTGCAGAAGAAGTGGCGCCACGTCAATTGGCAACCATGGCAGCTGAATTCATCAAATCTATCGCGCCACAAGGTACAGTAACGGCTCGTATCGTTAAAGATAAAGATCTGCTTTCTGAAGGTTGGGAAGGTATTTATGCCGTAGGTCGTGGCTCTGAGCGCACATCGGCAATGCTGCAACTTGATTACAACCCAACAGGCGATGAAAACGCACCAGTCTTTGCATGTCTAGTAGGTAAAGGCATCACCTTTGATTCAGGTGGTTACAGCTTGAAGCCATCAAACTTCATGACAGCAATGAAAGCGGATATGGGCGGTTCAGGTACGATTACTGGCGGTCTTGGTCTTGCTATTCTTCGTGGTCTTAATAAGCGTGTAAAGCTTATCCTTTGTTGTGCGGAGAACATGGTCTCTGGTCGCGCACTTAAACTGGGCGACATCATCACTTACAAAAATGGTAAGACCGTTGAGATCATGAATACCGACGCAGAAGGTCGTTTGGTTCTTGCTGATGGTCTTATTTACGCAAGTGAGCAAAACCCTGAACTGATCATTGACTGTGCGACCCTAACGGGCGCAGCGAAGAATGCACTAGGGAACGATTACCATGCATTAATGAGCTTTGATGATGAGCTTTCTCATCAAGCGCTAACGGCGGCAAACCAAGAGAAAGAAGGTCTGTGGCCACTGCCTCTTGCTGATTTTCACCGTGGCATGCTGCCGTCAAACTTTGCTGACCTATCTAACATCAGTTCTGGCGATTACTCACCTGGCGCAAGTACAGCTGCAGCATTCTTGTCTTACTTTGTCGAGGATTACAAGAAAGGTTGGTTGCACTTTGACTGTGCAGGCACGTACCGTAAGTCAGCGTCTGATAAGTGGGCTGCAGGCGCAACAGGCATGGGTGTTCGCACACTTGCTCGTTTCTTGAACGAACAAGCAGCAAAATAAGACTTTTACCAGTGCAGACACCCCGTCTGTACTGGTATAACTAAGAGAGACGCAAGTCACTCATATAAAACTATTATTACAAGTACAAAAAAGGAAACTTTATGGCTCTAGAAAGAACGTTTTCAATTGTTAAGCCCGACGCTGTAGAACGCAACCTGATTGGTGAAATCTACCACCGTATCGAAAAGGCGGGTCTACGTATCGTTGCTGCAAAAATGGTTCATCTGACAGAAGAACAGGCGAGCGGTTTTTACGCAGAACATGAAGGCAAACCTTTTTTCCCTGCACTGAAAGAGTTCATGACATCTGGTCCTATCATGGTTCAGGTTCTTGAAGGTGAAGATGCAATCGCACGCTACCGTGAGCTAATGGGCAAAACAAACCCAGAAGAAGCAGCATGTGGCACTATCCGTGCCGATTACGCACTAAGCATGCGCCATAACTCTGTTCATGGTTCGGATAGCCCTGAGTCAGCAGCTCGTGAAATCGAGTACTTCTTCCCAGAGTCAGAGATTTGCCCTCGCTAATCTTGTACTAATTTGCTTCCTAAGCCTCGGATCTTTCCGGGGCTTTTTCTTATCTGTTACTTAGAAAGAATGAATGATAATAATTGACTAAAATTTAACCATCAAGATTTTAATGCCTTAGCGAAGTCGGGGTCTTACAGCCCTTGTTGTAGCTGCATAAAGGCTGTACAATTCGCGCCCTTATTCTTGTTTCAGTCATTGAGAGGCAACATGACCACTGAAAAAATCAATCTACTCGACTTTGATCGCAAGGGCATGCGTCAATTTTTCGCGGAAGAGCTAGGCGAAAAAGCGTTCCGTGCTGATCAGGTTATGAAGTGGATCTACCATTTCGGTGTTGATGACTTCGATAACATGACGAACATCAACAAGAAACTACGTGAAAAACTGCAGTACAAGTGTGAAATCAAAGCACCAACGGTAGCAGAGGCTCAACATTCTTCAGACGGCACAATTAAGTGGGCGATGAAGGTGGGTGACCAAGACGTAGAAACGGTCTACATCCCAGAAGATGACCGCGCAACATTATGTGTGTCTTCTCAGGTTGGTTGTGCGCTGGAGTGTAAGTTCTGTTCAACCGCTCAACAAGGTTTCAACCGTAACCTAAAAGTATCTGAAATCATTGGTCAGGTATGGCGTGCTGCACGTGAAATCGGCTTACAGAAAGAAACGGGTCGCCGTCCAATCACTAACGTAGTGATGATGGGGATGGGTGAGCCACTTCTTAACATGAAGAACCTTATCCCTGCGCTTGAAATCATGCTTGATGATCTTGGTTTCGGTCTTTCTAAGCGTCGAGTTACCGTATCAACGTCAGGTGTTGTTTCTGGTCTTGATCAGATGACCGGTAAAATTGATGTAGCATTGGCGATTTCTCTTCATGCACCAAACGACAAGCTACGTAGTGAAATCATGCCGATCAACGACCGTTGGGATATCCAAGATTTTCTCGCGTCTGTTCGCCGTTACATCGCGTCTTCAAATGCTAACCGCGGTAAAGTTACGGTAGAGTACGTGTTGCTTGATCATGTGAACGATGACATGGACCACGCACGTGAGTTGGCAGAGCTGATGAAAGATACGCCATGCAAGATCAACCTGATTCCATTTAACCCGTACCCAGGTTCACCTTATAAGAAACCAAGTAACTCACGTATTGACCGTTTCCAAAAAACATTGATGCAATATGACCACACCGTAACGGTTCGTAAAACACGTGGTGATGATATTGATGCTGCGTGTGGTCAGTTAGTCGGTGATGTTATTGACCGTACGAAACGTACCGCAGCTTTAAAAGCAGCACGTGGTGCTGAAACTATCGATGTAAAAGCGGTTTAAGACGCCAAGAATAAAGAAATAGCCAGAGCCTTATGCTCTGGCTATTTTGTTTATTACAAGTGGATTGTCATTTGATGCTGACAGACTGAACGGTGCTAATTTTACTTTGCTGTGTCAATTTTTGGACAAAAGCTTGAGCTATCTGTTAATTTGAGAGCAAAGAGTTTTTGTCTTCGTTAAACATTCGCTTATCATGGTGAGTGAAATATAACTACGACATTGACTATTCTCAGTATTTTTTCCAATACGCTTTGCTGAACCATTGCAAGACGAGCATTCTTACTCTGACTACTGAGAATTTCTAAAAGATTATTTTTGGTTAACGCGTTTAGGCTAGCTATCTTTAAGTGAGGCTTAATTAGAACAAAAACGAAAATAAATAACTGCGTTAGCCACCAAACAGATTAAATACCGCCATTATGACAGAACACGAAAAGACTAATGAAGTGCCGCTTTCTATGGAAGCAGGCACAATACTAAAAAACAAACGCGAATCTCTAGGCATGACTCAGAAGCACGTTGCTGATCGCCTTAGACTTCGCGTTTCTGTTATTGAAGACATTGAAAACAATCGATTTGAAGAACAACAGGTCACAACATTCACGCGTGGCTATTTGCGTTCGTATGCAAAGCTCGTTGGTCTTGATGAAAAGATTGTTTTGGCAGCTTTAGAGCAAACATCTGAAGTTCATGTGAAGCCGCAAGAAACAGAGATGCAAAGCTTCTCTCGTAAAACCAAGCACGAGAAACACAACAGCCGAATTATGTTGCTGACTTGGGCCATCGCGATCGTGATTACCGGTATCTCCGCGGCATGGTGGTGGCAAAACCAACAAGAGAATAGCCTTGCACAGTTGAGTTCTGAAACGGCAGAAACAGAACATGTTGCCAATGATGCTGATATCGATCAGATGAGCGCAGATGAGCTAATCGCAAGCACTCCAGCTGAAATTGCTCCTGTATCTGCTGCGCCAGCGGTTGTTTCTGAAGCTGATACGACAATGAGCGCGACTGATGAGGGGATGGCTGAGTCAACAGTAACTCCGACAGCTGAAGCTGTTGAGGAAACCGCTCAAGAGCCTGTTGCGGTTATCGAAGATGCTCAAGCGGCAGAAGAGCCAGTAACTCCAGTTATTCCAGAAGGCATGACGTTACTGACTATGAAATTTAAAGCTGATTGCTGGATTCAAGTTAAAGACGCAAACGGCAAAACACTGGTAAGTGGTACTCGCAAACCGGGTCAAGATGTAGAACTTGCCGGAAAAGCACCGTTTAAAGTGATATTAGGCGCACCTGAAGGCGTAACAATGACATTTGCAAGTGAACCTGTCGACCTTTCTGGGTATACTTCAGGCAAAGTAGCTAGATTCACTTTACCGTTATAAATATTATGCAACACGAATCTCCAATTATTCGTCGTAAATCGACGCGTATTTATGTGGGTGATGTGCCAATTGGTGATGGTGCACCAATTGCTGTACAGTCAATGACAAACACTCGCACGACTGATGTGGAAGCCACAGTCGCACAAATCCGAGCATTAGAAAAAGTGGGTGCAGACATTGTACGTGTTTCTGTTCCTACCATGGATGCGGCGGAAGCCTTTAAGCTTATCAAACAGCAAGTGTCAGTGCCGCTCGTTGCGGACATCCACTTCGACTACCGTATTGCACTGAAAGTGGCAGAGTACGGTGTTGACTGTTTGCGCATTAACCCAGGTAACATTGGCAACGAAGAGCGTATTCGTTCGGTTGTTGATTGTGCCCGTGACAAAAACATCCCAATCCGTATTGGCGTCAACGGTGGCTCTTTAGAAAAAGATCTGCAGATGAAATACGGTGAGCCAACGCCAGAAGCATTGGTGGAATCGGCGATGCGTCATGTGGATCATCTAGACCGCCTTAACTTTGACCAGTTCAAAGTTAGTGTGAAAGCGTCGGATGTATTCCTAGCGGTGGATTCATACCGCCTATTGGCAAAGCAGATTGACCAGCCACTACACCTCGGTATCACCGAAGCTGGTGGTGCAAGAGCTGGTGCTGTGAAGTCATCGGTTGGTCTTGGTATGCTTTTAGCTGAAGGCATCGGTGATACGCTACGTATCTCGTTGGCGGCAGATCCGGTAGAAGAGATCAAAGTTGGCTTTGATATTCTTAAGTCTCTGCGTATTCGCTCACGTGGTATCAACTTTATTGCCTGTCCAAGCTGCTCACGTCAGGAATTCGACGTGATTAACACAGTAAACGCATTGGAAGAGCGCCTAGAAGACATCATCACACCTATGGATGTGTCTATCATCGGCTGTGTCGTAAACGGCCCAGGTGAAGCTGAGGTTTCACACCTAGGTCTGGCAGGCAGCAACAAGAAGAGCGCATTCTACGAAGACGGCAAACGTCAGAAAGAGCGTTTTGACAACGATGATCTAGTGAATCAGCTAGAAGCGAAAATCCGTGCGAAAGCATCTGTATTAGATCAAGCTAACCGCATCGATATCAAACAAGAAGATTAATCTCATAGCTTGAGCACACTAAGTGTGCTCGGGTTACTAAGCGACGGTAATAATTGTGGCAAAGAAAATCCAAGCAATCCGAGGCATGAACGATTGCCTTCCAACTCAGTCTCCGCTGTGGCAAAAACTTGAAAACGCAGTAAAAAGTACTGTGAGCGCATACGGCTATAACGAAGTGCGCATGCCAATCGTTGAAGAAACAAACCTATTCAGCCGTGCGGTTGGTGAAGAGACTGATGTCGTTTCAAAAGAAATGTACACTTTTGATGATCGTAACGGAGACAGCCTAACACTTCGCCCTGAAGGTACGGCGGGTTGTGTGCGTGCATGTATTCAAAACAGTCTGATCAACCGTGACGAACAGCGTCTGTGGTACATGGGACCTATGTTCCGCCATGAGCGTCCGCAGAAAGGTCGTTACCGTCAATTCCACCAGTGTGGTGTTGAGGTGTTCGGTCTAAATGGTCCAGACGTTGATGCTGAGCTTATCATGATGACTGCACGTCTATGGCGTGAGCTGGGTATCAATGAGCATGTTCGTCTTGAGCTTAACTCTATCGGTTCTCAAGAAGATCGCGCAGACTACCGCACGGCACTGGTTGCATTCCTTGAGCAACATATCGATGTGCTAGACGAAGATTGTAAGCGTCGCATGCACACGAACCCGCTGCGAGTTCTGGATACGAAGAACCCTGATGTTCAGGCTATTTTAGGTGATGCACCTCGCCTTTCTGAGTACTTAGGTGAAGAATCTAAAGCACACTTCGCAGGTCTATGTGAACTTTTAGACGCTGCAGGTATCGAATACACAGTTAACGAGCGTCTAGTTCGTGGTCTGGATTACTACAACCGCACGGTATTTGAATGGATCACTGAGAGCCTAGGTGCTCAAGGTACAGTATGTGGCGGTGGTCGTTACGATGGTCTTGTAGAACAATTGGGTGGCAGTGCAACACCAGCCGTTGGCTTTGCTATGGGTCTAGAGCGCCTTGTACTGATGCTAGAAACGCTAGAGCTAACAGACGTTCGTCGCAGTGTAGATGTTTACGTTGTGACAGCAGGCGAAGGCACAATGATGGTTGGTATGAAGCTAGCAGAACAGCTTCGTGAAGCTATTCCAGGCGTTCGTGTGATGAGTCACTTCGGTGGTGGTAACTTCAAGAAACAGTTTAAGCGCGCAGATAAAGTCGGTGCTGTAGTAGCATTGGTTCTGGGCGAAAACGAAGTTGCAGAAAACACCGTAGTACTAAAAGACTTGGTGGGTGGTGAGCAAGAGACTTACAACCAAACAGAAGTTGCTGAGAAGATCGCAGCACTGATTTAAGTCTTTTAATAAGCTAAAGATTAAAATCCTAATTCGTAATAGTAAGGCTCCCAAGATAGGAGCCTTTCGACGAAATAGGAACAATGGCAGCCTCGCTGTCATTTACATGTTTTAAGAGGACAGGAAGTGGAACTTTACGATACTGAAGAACAACAAGTTGAAGCCATTAAAGACTGGTGGAAGGAAAACGGCAAAGCCGTCATCATCGGTGCGGTTGTTGGTTTAGGTGGTCTATTTGGCTGGCGTTACTACCAGGATTCTGTGATTCAGGCGAGTGAAGCAGCTTCTCAAAGCTACACAACAGTAATGAACGCCCTGCAAACCAAAGGTGCAGACGCACAAGCAGATATTCAAGCGTTCATCGACTCAAACAAAGTTAAAGAATACTCAGTACTTGCTGCGCTTCAGCTAGCAAAAGTACAAGTAGATGCCAAAGATCTTTCAGCTGCACTTGAGCAACTTAAGTGGGCTCAAAACAACACTAAAGATGCCGCGCTAACTCCACTTATCAGCTACCGTATTGCGCGTATTGAAGCAGAAATGGGTAACTTTGACGCTGCAAATGCAGAACTAGGCAAAGTAACTGACGCTGCATGGACGGGTCGTATTGCAGAACTTCGTGGTGATATCGCTCTTCGTCAAGGTGACAAAGAGGCAGCATACACGGCATACACTGAAGCTCAACAAGCTGCAGATGCTAGCCCTGCACTACAAATGAAATTGGACGACCTGGCGAAATAAGGACCGCATTGGATGAAAAGAGTCTTTAAGAAAGCCTTGTTAGGGGCATTAACAGTGGGAATTCTGGCTGGTTGTGCTGGCGAGGAAGACACCATTGTCATGGCTCCATTGCCTCAGGTAGATAGTCAGTTTACGCCAAGTGCGGAATGGTCAACGTCGATTGGTGATGGCGTAAGTCATTATTTCTCGAAGCTGTCTCCTGTTGTTGCTAACGACACATTGTTTGTTGCAAGTCGTGATGGTCTAGTCAAAGCATTAGATCCAGAAAACGGTAAGCTCAAATGGCAAACTGATCTAGAAGAAGATGTGATTGCACGCCTTTCTGGTGGTATCACAGCTGCGTATGAACACCTTTACATTGGTTCTGAAAATGGTGAAGTGATTGCACTTGACCAAGAAACCGGTGACATCATCTGGCGTATCGAAGTAGGTGGTGAGGTGTTAGCGAAACCCGTCGCTGACTCTGGTTTGATCATTGTAAATACTAGCCGAGGCACTTTGATTGCTTTGGATGAAAGTACTGGTGAGCAACGCTGGGCGCTGAGCACAGAAGTTCCAAACCTAACGCTGCGTGGCGATAGCACGCCAACGGCTATTGGTGGTGGTGTATTCTGGGGGACAGCAAACGGTCGACTAGCTGCGGCAATTGTTGAACGTGGTCAATTGATCTGGCAACAACCAGTAGGTACTCCAAAAGGTGCAACGGAAATCGATCGTCTTGTAGACGTTGATTCTTCACCGATTGTACTGGGCGGCACTCTTTTCACTGTTGGTTACAACGGTCAACTTATTGCAATCGACTTACGTTCTGCAAATCCAATTTGGAAGCGTAACTACTCGTCAGCAACTGATATTGCTACAGATGGTAGCCGTATCTTCGTGATCACAGAAAAAGATCACGTAGTTGCAGTAGATGCACGCAGCGGTACAGAGCTTTGGGAAAACAGCAAGTTGGAATACCGCCAGCTTACTGCTCCAGTGATTGTTGATAACTATCTAGTGGTAGGCGACACATTAGGTTACCTACACTGGATGGATCGTTCGACTGGCGAATTCGTTGCACAACAATATGTCGATGACAGTGGTTTTGCTGTTGGTCCGACACTATTGTCTGATGGTTACGTGATTACAACTCGCAATGGCGATGTAAAGAAACTAACCATCAACGAATAATATCGTGATATAATTCACATTCGGCTCCTGGCTGGTAACAGTTAGGAGCCGTTTTGTTGTTTGAAATTTTTATTTATTAACCGTTATTCCTGACGTGGTTATAGGTAAAAAGCTGGTTTGATTTGGCATCAAGCAAGTCGTTACCTATAACTACAGAAGAAAGATTATTGTAGAGGTTGTTATGGTACCTGTTGTTGCTCTTGTGGGGCGTCCGAACGTAGGTAAATCTACACTATTTAACCGATTGACACGTACGCGTGATGCGTTGGTTGCGGACTTCCCTGGCCTAACGCGAGACCGTAAATATGGCCAAGCTCGCCTTGGCGAAGAACATGAATTCATCGTTATTGATACCGGCGGTATTGATGGCACGGAAGAAGGTGTAGAAACAAAGATGGCGGAACAATCGTTAGCAGCGATTGATGAAGCTGACGTAGTGCTATTCCTTGTTGACGGTCGTGCTGGATTAACACCATCTGATGAAGCGATTGCCGCGCATCTGCGTAAAATCGAAAAACCAGCAATGCTGGTAGTAAACAAGATCGATGGTATTGATGCTGATGCTGCTTGTGCCGATTTCTGGCAACTTGGTGTTGATGACATGTACCAAATCGCTGCGGCACACGGTCGTGGTGTGACAGCATTGTTGGAACGAGCGTTAGCGCCATTTTTCGATGATCTTCTGGCAAGCGAATCTGAAGAAGGTGAGATTGAAGATCTGACTGAATTCGAAGATGAAGAGCTAGCGATTGAAGATTACACCGAAGAAGATGCTGAAGCGGAGTTCAAACGTTTGCAAGACCAGCCAATCAAATTGGCAATCATTGGTCGTCCTAACGTTGGTAAATCAACACTAACAAACCGTATTCTTGGTGAAGAGCGCGTCGTGGTATACGACATGCCAGGCACCACTCGTGACTCTATCTATATCCCAATGGAACGTGATGGTCGTGAATACGTGTTGATCGATACTGCAGGCGTACGTCGTCGTGGTCGTATCAACGAAACAGTAGAGAAGTTCTCTGTTGTTAAAACACTGAAAGCCGTAGAAGACGCAAACGTGGTTCTATTGGTTATCGACGCGCGCGAAAACATTTCTGATCAAGACTTGAGTCTACTTGGCTTTGCATTGAACGCAGGTCGTTCAATCGTACTAGCCGTGAACAAGTGGGATGGTCTAGATAACGAAGTGAAAGAGAACGTGAAGAAAGAACTCGACCGCCGTTTAGGTTTCGTTGATTTTGCACGTATTCACTTTATCTCTGCGCTTCACGGTACAGGCGTTGGTCACTTGTTCGAATCGATTCAAGAAGCGTACAAGTCAGCAACGACACGTGTTGGTACTTCTGTTCTAACTCGTATCATGAAGATGGCAACAGACGATCACCAACCGCCAATGGTTCGTGGTCGCCGTATCAAACTGAAATATGCGCACGCGGGTGGTTACAACCCACCAATCGTAGTTATTCACGGTAATATGGTTCGCGATCTACCAGATTCGTACAAGCGTTACTTGATGAACTACTTCCGCAAGTCTCTGGAAATCATGGGTACACCAATCCGTATTAACTTCCAGAACAGCGATAACCCGTACGAGAACCGTACAAACAAGCTAACGCTGTCTCAAGAACGTAAGCGCAAGCGTATGATGTCTGCGGTGAAAAACCGCAACAAGTAATCGCTAAGATTTTCTGAATACCCAAGTTTCGACTTGGGTATTTTTTTATAAGCAGATTTTTGCTCGAACCAATGCATTAGAAGTATGACTAACATGACGATCACAGCTACCAAAACTCGCTTCTGTCATCAAACTTGGCAACTGGAAGCACCAGTACAACTTTCTCACTCCACTGAAGAAGTCACTTACGTTGTTACTGAGGAGACCCCTTTTCATCCTGTCAGCCACATTTGGTCAGATCATCCTGCTGACAAAGGCACACTAACTATTAAGGGCATGAGCTTTGAAGTGGTCGATTGCCAAGTTGGTGCGGTAGAACTTGCGAGTGGAAAGTTGTTCGTCGGTACTGAAATTCCGGTAAAACGTGATACGGAAGGGTGGGTGTTTGTTGTGGTACATGTGTTGCCACGTACAGAAGCTGTTGCCGTTGGTGATGCTGCATTACTAGAAGTAGATAAGGAATACCAACTGTCACTGAGTCGTGGTCATAGTGCTGGGCACATCGCATACCTTGCGCTCAACAAGGTACTTGCACAAAACTATTGGCGAAAAGATGCAGATCGTAAAGACCCACATGGTAATTATGACTTCAACAGCTATGCCCAAGAGACCAGCTTTGTTACCTCAGATAAATGTTTGGATACCTATCGTTTAGGTAAAACACTCCGTAAAAGGGGGTTAAACAGTGCAGATATGCTGTCTGACCTAAAAAGCATCGAACAACAGGTGAATGTTCTGTTGAGAGATTGGCTAAAAAGGGACGTTGCGATCACCATCGATTGCCATGGTGAACACCTTACCGATTCACGTTACTGGCAGTGTGATTTAGGCGAAGGTGAAATCGCTGTCATCCCTTGTGGGGGAACGCATGCGAGCCATTTGAATGACTTTGGTTCCATCCAAGTAACACTGGTGGAGATAGACTCACAAACCATCGAAATGCACACCGATGTAATTCGCTAATTTAGCTTTTTGATCTTTTTATTATATTCTGTTTGTGTGTTTTTTTGTGCGGAAGTGTGGTTTTAAATTCTGTTTTAAATTGAGGAACAGAATATGTAACTTATGCTTTCGGTGTGTGGTTATATAAATATTCTTTTAAGGGGTGATCGCTGATCAAAAGGGTAATATCCGATGATCAGCATGCGATCTTTTATAGTGCCGCGTTCGCATAATGTGAGTTAGTTACCTGTGTCATATTAATAGATTTATTATATTTCAGGTTAATAAACATAATAACGATATGATTACGCCATTATGGATAAAGATAGACTGTTAGATGCTCACCGAGCAGTCAATCGTCTTTTAGGTAAGCTTGCTCTGGGAATGGAACGCGATAGCCTCAACAATGAGGTTATTAAGTTAAGTGAACACCTATTCGGTAAGAGGCAAGCTTCCATACTTCGATTGCACCCCGATACCAATACATTGCACTTGGAGTTTGCTCCGCATTTACCTGATTTCTACAACCAAGCTATTGAAGGAGTCCCCATTGGACCAAAGGTCGGGTCTTGTGGTGCTGCTGCATTCTTAAAACAAACTGTGGTTGTTAGCGATATCGATCATCATGTTAACTGGGCACCTTTTCTTAAACTCACTCAACAAGCCCAACTTCATGCGTGCTGGTCAGTGCCGATTATTGCATCGGATGGTCATGTTCTGGGTACATTTGCTATTTACAGTAACGCCCCTTCCAAGCCTCACCCTTATGAACTTGAAGTGCTCGAAATGCTAGCTGCCTTGTATGCCGTTGCGCTAGAGAAATACCGTTTAGAAGAACAGCTTCATTTTCATGCCAGTCGAGATCCTCTCACGCACTGCTTTAACCGTCGTGCTTTGTTGTCAGAAGTTGACCGGAAAATAAACGGTAAATGTGGTCGCAATGCCTTAGTCGCCTGTTTCTTCGTTGATATTGATGAGTTTAAGTATATTAATGACCGATTTGGTCATGAGACTGGTGATCAAGTTTTAGTACTAGTAGCTGAACATTTAAAACAAGCTTTTCGCTCTTGCTCGGTGATCGGACGTTACGGTGGTGATGAATTTGTCGGTTTTTGTTGTTTCCCAGATGAGCAGACCTACTTTCACTTTGTTTCTCGTTTAGCGGATGAGCTTAATCAGATTTACCAATTAGAAGAATATCAAGTCAAAGCCAGCATTGGCGCTTCTTGTAGTACAGCTAGTGAGCGTGCAGTGTTGCAGCAGCTTATTCAACAAGCTGCTGTTGCTATGTATCAGAACAAGCGTGCTAAGCGAGCGTGATAAAGATCAAGGCGTTAAGCTGGCTTATGATTAGACTGTAAGTCAGTGAATTGAAGTTATTTAGAGGAAGTTATGCAACCAAATATTTGCCCAACTTGCGACGTAGAACTGGAATGGACTGGGCAATATCACTGTAATCAGTGCGACTCAGATTATAAGAAGGTAGGGTTTTGCCCAGATTGCGATGCGGAGTTAGAAAAACTACAAGCTTGTGGTGCGGCAAACTATTTCTGCAATAGTTGTAATGAACTCAAATCGAAATCACGTGTTCGATTTGAGTTTCAAAAAGTCAGTTAATTAACCGTTGAGCGAAGCTCACCATCAGATAAGCGGGTGACTAAAACGTCGCCCGTTTTTACATCCTTTGCTTGGGTAACAACCTGACCTTGCTCAGTCTGAGTAATTGAGTAGCCACGTTTTAGTGTTGCCAGTGGGCTTACCGTATCTAGCTTCTCTGCCGCGATTGCCAGTTGGTGACGCATAGTCAGTAACTTGCGATCCATTGCATCCATTAGCTTTTGCTCAACGCGGTCAAGCTTCGACTTCTGCTCAGCCAAATGTTTTACTGGTGAGTTCAGTTGTAGGCGATGATGTTTGCGTTCTACCGCTTGTTGGCGTGTCGTGATAAATCGTTGCATTGCGCGTTGTAGGCGCATGTCCAACTCATCAAGTTGTTGCGTCTGACGCTGCAATTGATAGCTTGGATGCTGGCGCTCTAAACGGTGCATCAGTTGAGCCGATTGCTGTTTTTGTTGCGCTAGGTAGTAACGCATTGCACTGGCTAGCTTATGTTGGCGAGTCACCAAAGCTTGATCTTTGTGGCTGTTATCGCGGCTTACCAATTCAGCCGCGGCTGATGGAGTCGGCGCTCGCATGTCCGCTACAAAGTCAGCAATTGTCACATCAACCTCATGACCAACTGCACTGATGATAGGAATTTGGCTTGCAGCAATAGTGCGAGCAAGGATTTCGTTGTTAAAGCACCAAAGGTCTTCTAACGAACCGCCACCACGACCAACAATCAATACATCACATTCGTCACGACTGTTTGCACGGCCGATTGCCTGCGCAATTTGAATCGCGGCTTCTTCACCTTGCACCATGGTTGGGTAAACCACCACGGGTAGGGAAGGATCACGACGTTTCAATACGTCTAAGATGTCGTACAGTGCTGCACCGGTTTTTGAGGTGATCACACCAACGCGTTTTGGGTGCTCAGGTAAAGGCTGCTTATTGGTTTGAGCAAACAAACCTTCTGCTGCCAATTTCATCTTAAGTGCTTCGAACTCTTGTTGCAGACGACCATCACCTTCAGGCTGCATGCTCTCAATGATCAATTGATAGTCACCACGAGGCTCGTACAGAGACAGACGTGCTTTAACTAATACTTGATTGCCGTTAGCAGGTTTGAAAGTGACGCGACGATTGTTACCACGGAACATGGCACATTTAACTTGAGCGCGAGAATCTTTAAGAGTGAGGTACCAGTGACCAGAGACGGGAGCTGAAAAGTTGGATATCTCTCCGACAAGCCAGACGATCCCCATTTCGTTTTCGAGCAGCAGACGCACTTCGGCATTGAGACGAGAAACAGTGAAGATGTTTTGATTGGTCTGGGAGAGCACAGCTAATTCCGTAGACGTGAGTATGGAAATTAGCGGCAATATAATACATATCAAGGGGGTAATTGCAAGAAAAAAATTAAAAAATTTGTGGTCAAGCGATTGCGTTAACCGTATAATCCCTCCGCAATATCTAATCCAAATGTAGCCAACAACCTAAAACTGGTTACCCTCATTATGCGAAACGATGAGATTGGATTGTCTTTTTACTCCTCTAATTGTGAGATATTGCAAATGCTAAGAATTGCCAAAGAAGCGCTGACATTCGATGACGTACTACTCGTGCCAGCTCACTCCACCGTTCTCCCAAACACAGCTGATCTTCGCACTCAGTTGACTAAGAACATCACCCTAAACATCCCAATGATTTCAGCGTCTATGGACACTGTTACAGAAGCTCGTCTAGCTATCGCGCTAGCGCAAGAGGGTGGCATTGGCTTTATCCACAAAAACATGTCTATTGAGCAGCAAGCTGCTGAAGTTCGTAAAGTTAAGAAGTTTGAAGCTGGTGTCGTTTCTGATCCAGTAACTGTTAGCCCTGAAGCGACTATCGCTGACGTGGTTGCACTGACTGAAAAACACGGCTTCGCTGGTTTCCCTGTCATCACAGAGAACAACGAGCTTGTAGGCATTATCACTGGTCGTGATGTGCGCTTTGTTACTGACCTTTCTAAGAAAGTGTCTTCAGTAATGACGGCAAAAGAAAACCTTGCAGCAGTACAAGAAGGTGCAACACGTGAAGAAGTGCAAGAGAAGATGCACGAAGCACGCGTTGAGAAAGTATTGGTTGTGAACGATGAGTTCCAACTAACCGGCATGATCACTGCGAAAGACTTCCACAAAGCAGAACGTAAACCAAACGCATGTAAAGATGAGCGCGGTCGTCTACGTGTTGGCGCAGCCGTTGGTGCTGGCGCTGGTAACGAAGAGCGTGTTGCTGCTCTAGTTGAAGCGGGCGTTGACGTTCTACTTATCGACTCTTCACACGGTCACTCTGAAGGTGTACTAAACCGTATCCGCGAAACTCGCGCAGCTTACCCAGATCTAGACATCATCGGCGGTAACGTTGCGACAGGTGCTGGTGCTAAAGCACTTATCGAAGCGGGCGTTAGCGCTGTGAAAGTGGGTATCGGTCCTGGTTCAATCTGTACTACTCGTATCGTAACGGGCGTTGGTGTTCCTCAAGTTACAGCAATCGCAGACGCAGCAGAAGTGGCGAACTCATTCGGTATCCCAGTTATCGCTGACGGCGGTATCCGTTTCTCTGGTGACATCTGTAAAGCAATCGTAGCTGGCGCATCATGTGTGATGGTTGGTTCAATGTTCGCAGGTACAGAAGAAGCACCGGGTGAAGTGATTCTTTACAACGGTCGTTCTTACAAGTCTTACCGTGGCATGGGGTCTCTTGGTGCGATGTCTCAAGGTTCATCTGACCGTTACTTCCAGTCTGACAATGCAGCAGACAAGCTAGTACCAGAAGGTATCGAAGGTCGTATCGCATACAAAGGTCGTCTAAAAGAAATCGTACACCAGCAAATGGGTGGTCTACGTTCAAGCATGGGTCTTACTGGCTCTGCAACGATTGAAGATATGCGTACTAAAGCTGAATTTGTTCGTATCTCAGGTGCGGGCATGGCTGAATCACACGTACACGACGTTCAAATCACTAAGGAAGCTCCAAACTACCGTCGCGGTTAATTTTTACTGTTGTAAAAATAAAACCTATACACTCGACGTAAACGTTTGCTTTTTTCCTTGAAGCATTAATAAGAGGCGAGTACACTCGCCTCCGTTTTAATAACCTAGCTTATAAGACTGCTCAAAATGACTAAAAATATTCATGACCAACGTATTCTGATCTTGGACTTCGGTTCTCAGTACACTCAGCTAGTAGCGCGCCGTGTACGTGAAATCGGTGTTTACTGTGAACTGTGGAGCTGGGACGTTGAAGAAGCGGATATTCGTGAATTCAATCCAGACGGTATTATCCTCTCTGGTGGTCCAGAAAGCGTAACGGAAGATAACTCTCCACGCGCTCCTCAATATGTATTTGACTCTGGTGTGCCAGTATTAGGTGTATGTTACGGCATGCAAACTATGGCTGAGCAGCTAGGTGGTAAAGTAGCGGGTTCTACAGAACGTGAATTTGGCTACGCACAAGTTAAAGTTTCTGGTGAATCTGCACTATTTAAAGATCTTGAGCTAACTCAAGACGTGTGGATGAGCCACGGTGACAAAGTAGTAGAAATTCCTGCTGACTTCGTGAAAGTTGGTGAGACAGACACATGTCCGTACGCTGCGATGGCGAACGAAGAGAAGAAGTACTACGGCGTTCAGTTCCACCCAGAAGTAACGCACACGAAAGGCGGTCTACAAATGCTAGAGAACTTTGTTCTTGGCGTATGTGGCTGTGAGCGTCTATGGACTTCTGAATCTATCATCGAAGACGCGGTTGCTCGTATTAAAGAGCAAGTGGGTGACGACGAAGTTATCCTAGGTCTATCTGGTGGTGTTGATTCATCGGTAGTAGCGATGCTAGTTCACCGTGCAATCGGCGACAAGCTAACGTGTGTATTCGTAGATAACGGTCTTCTTCGTCTAAACGAAGGTCAACAAGTAATGGATATGTTCGGCGACCAATTTGGTTTGAACATCATCAAAGTTGACGCTGAAGAACGTTTCCTAAAAGCACTTGAAGGCAAATCGGATCCAGAAGAGAAGCGTAAGACAATCGGTCACGTATTCGTAGACGTATTTGATGAAGAGTCTAAGAAGCTGAAAAACGCGAAATGGCTAGCTCAAGGTACGATTTACCCAGACGTTATCGAATCTGCTGCATCTAAGACTGGTAAAGCGCACGTGATCAAATCACATCACAACGTGGGCGGTCTTCCAGATGACATGGAAATGGGTCTTGTTGAGCCACTACGTGAGCTGTTTAAAGATGAAGTTCGTAAGATTGGCCTAGAGCTTGGTCTTCCGTACAACATGCTTTACCGCCACCCATTCCCGGGTCCTGGTCTAGGTGTTCGTGTTCTTGGTGAAATCAAGAAAGAGTACTGTGACTTGCTACGTCGTGCAGACGCTATCTTCATTGAAGAGCTACACGCTGCAGACCTATACAACAAAGTATCTCAAGCGTTCACGGTATTCTTACCAGTTCGCTCTGTAGGTGTAATGGGTGATGGTCGTAAGTACGATTGGGTTGTATCTCTACGTGCGGTAGAAACTATCGACTTTATGACTGCGCATTGGGCACACCTACCATACGACTTCCTAGGTAAGGTTTCTAACCGTATCATCAACGAAGTTGACGGTATTTCTCGCGTGGTTTACGACATTTCTGGTAAGCCACCAGCGACAATCGAATGGGAATAATATTCCCTTCATATTTGAAGTAGCAACGTTGTTGATTTCTCCATTTCACCCTAATCACATAGTAAACCTATGCTCATAGGGCTGAAATGGCTTGTCGCCTAGTTGCAACTCCAACTATTTTGGGAATTAGTTGGAGTACTTGACGTAAAGATTAAAATAGTAAAACCAGCCTTCGGGCTGGTTTTTTTATGCCTGAAAAGTGTGAACGCAGGTCTCAACTTTTTTATTAGAAAATATATACATGCGAGATTGTTGAATGTATATTCATTTTTAGTGTTTAAATATTAAAGTTGGTATTGCTATGGAACAGGCAGAAGTTACCTCCCTCATCCCCATCATTATTACGTTAGTCCTCGCGCTAACTACAAGAAACGTTGTTGTCGGTCTTTTTGCTGGCGTTGTTAGCGGTGTGGCTATGTTAGAAGGCACATTCGTTGACAAAGGTCCGCTCGATTCGTTTAGCGCACTGATGAAAAGTTACCTGTTGCCGCAACTGACTGACAGTTACAACGCAGGTGTCATCCTTCTTTTGGTTTTCATTGGTGGCTTTGTTGCTCTAATGGAGAAATCTGGCGGTGGCGTGGCGTTCGCTAAAAAGGTCACTCAGTGGGTTGCAAGCAAATGCCAAGCACAGCTTTCTGCTTGGTTTGGCGGCGTTGTTATTTTCTTTTCAGACCTTGGTACACCGTTAATTGTTGGTCCTGTCTTTCGTCCTCTTTTTGATAAACTGAAAGTCTCTCGCCAGAAGCTAGCCTTTATCATCGATTCAACTTCATCCCCCGTGGCAATCCTCATCCCTTTCATCGGTTGGGGCGTTTACATTATGAGCCTGATTCAAAAAGAGTTTGCTGCACTGGATGTGGGTATCAGTGATTGGGATGCCTTTATTGGTGCGATTCCTTACCAGTTTTATGCCTTTTTAGCGATCGCGATTGTTCCGATTGTCTCTTTCTTCAAACTGGATTTTGGACCAATGGCGAAAGCCGAACAGCTTGCAGAGCAGGGTTCTGATTTTGGAAAAGTGCAAGATTCATTAAATGTGTTTGAGCATAAAAATGCAAAAACAAGTTTTGTTTGGGCACCGCTGCTCGTCATGCTAGTTGTGCTTTGCTCGATTCTAGTGCCTCACGGTTTTCCATTTCAGAAAGTCGCAGGCTCGACCTTCCGTGCTGCATTGTCGTCGGCGTATTTCTTTGCGGCAATTACCCTAATTAGCTTGATGGCGTTTTATGGCGTGAGAAAGTTCTCTGATGGCATTCAGGTTTACCTAAAAGGGATGTCGAACATGATGTCCGTTGCGGTGATTTTGGTTCTTGCTTGGTCATTGAGTTCGGTTGGCAAGGAGCTTGGCGCAGCGGCGTACATTGCAGAACAAGCGCAGGCTGGTTTCCCTTATTGGTTATTGCCAGCGGTGGCATTTTTGTTAGCTGGTATTATTTCGTTCGCAACAGGATCGTCGTGGGGGACATTCGCTATTATGATGCCGTTGGTTATCCCAACTGCAGTTGCGATTGATGCACCATTGTTGGTGTGTATTGGTGCGGTTCTGTCTGGCGGTCTATTTGGTGATCACTGTTCGCCAATTTCTGAAACCACCATCTTGTCTTCGACTGGTGCTGGTTGCGAGCAGTACGAACACTTTAGAACTCAATTACCTTATGCGGTGCTTAATGGTGCCATTGTCCTAGCAAGTTTTCTTGTCGCTGGGGTAATGGCTTCGCCTGTGATTGTACTGGTGGCGGTTGTGGTTCAGTTTGCTGTCTATTTATTGCTTTCTAAACAGAAATCTTCGCAGGCTTTAGAGTCGATAACAGCCAACCAATAACCAAGAATAAAAACGGGGGAAGGTTCTCCCGTTTTGTTTTGAGTCAAGGTAACAGTTTTTGTGATACCCGCTGTGTAACAGTATTTATTTATAAACTTTGCGTCGCAGAATGAATGGGCTTTACTCGGCGTTTTTTCTACATGATCCACTATGTGTCTAGTTATTCCTTGTATATTGTATTGATAAATACGGAGATTAGACATGTTTGCACTCAAACATCTGCCTCTTGCATTAAGCTGTGTGCTCGCGGCACAAGCTCATGCCAGTATGAATATCCAACCTGATCCTCAAAACCCGAATGGCTACGTGATCGCTCGTGGTGACATTCAAGCGGTTGAGCAAAGCAAAACATCTGACCCAATGTATGCCATCTGGGCACAGGCGTTAGAGACTCGTCCGAACAGCGTTGTAGAAGCTATCGTACCGGGCGCAGCAGGTAACCCAGAAAACGTTAAACGTGTTGAACGTGTATTCCCCGAAAGTGAGTGGGACTTCCTAACGCAAATGGCTGCGCCTGAATACACTTATACTCGTTTCTTACGTGCGATAGGTAAGTTCCCTGCATTCTGTGGTGAGTACACCGATGGTCGAGACTCTGACGCAATCTGTAAGAAATCCATCGTGACAGCATTTGCGCATTTTGCTCAAGAAACTGGTGGTCACATTGCGGTTGATAACGTATCAGACAACCCACTTGCATTAGAAGAGTGGCAGCAGGCACTCGTGCATGTACGCGAAATGGGATGGTCTGAAGGTCAAGAGGGTTACACCACAGGCTGTGGTCAGAACGATTGGCAAAATAAGCGCTGGCCATGCGAACCTGGTCAAGGGTATTTTGGGCGTGGTGCCAAACAGCTTTCTTACCACTTTAACTATGGCGCATTCTCTGAAGTAATGTTTGATGGCGATGCATCGGTGCTGCTGAAGAATCCGGGTTTAGTCGCTGACTCTTGGTTGAACTTGGCTTCTGCAATTTGGTTCTTCTTAACCCCTCAAGCGCCAAAACCAGCGATGTTACACGTAATTGATCGTACATGGGTGCCATCGCAACGTGAGATCGATGCGGGCATTGGTTACGGTTTTGGTACCACTATCAACGTCATCAATGGCGGTATTGAATGTGGCGAGCAAAACAAAGACAAAGGTCAGCCTGTTAACCGTATTCGTTACTGGGAAGGTTTAGCAGCGCATTATCAAATTCCTATCGAAGCTGATGAAACCAATACTTGTTGGCAACAAACGCCGTACGGTAGCTTAAACCTTAACGGTGCGACTGATGTGCTTTACACCAACTGGGATGGTAACTGGAAGTACTACTCAGATCGCCCTGGGGGTCATTCATTTGAGTGTGAATTGGTTGGCTTCCAAACCGCATATTCGGCTCTGGTAGCAGGAGATTACGAGAAATGTGTTACCAACTTCTACCAATCTCACGCGGGTTGGCCTGAAGTACGCATTGTCGACAAACTAGACCCAGTCGATCCGGTTGACCCACCTGTAGGTGGTGTTGCTGCATGGGATGCTGGCAAGGTTTATAACACAGGCGACCAAGTCTCTTACAAGGGGGCGGTATATGAAGCTAAGTGGTGGTCACAAGGCAATGAGCCGACCAAAGGTGACCCTTGGAAGCTCGTTTCGGGCACGCCAACCGAGCCACCAACGACTGAACCTCCTGTGACAGAGCCACCAGTAACTGAGCCTCCAGTAACCGAACCACCGGTGACGGAGCCTCCTGTTTCAGGGGACTTTATCGCATGGGAACCAGGTGTCACTCAAGTAGCCAATGGTGACAAAGTGACTTATCAAGGTAAGTGTTTTATTGCGAAAAACGGTCCGGGTGTATGGGAAACGCCAACCCAGAGTAACTGGTTCTGGGATGAGATCTCTTGCCAGTGATTGAACAATAAATAGTCTAAGTATCTATAAAGACTCTGCTTTTTAGTAGGGTCTTTTTTTATTCATTTGATTGCCTATTTGTGCAATCTAAGTTTCCAATAACGTCTTTTCTCTTTTGTTTTTTAGTCCATTAAAATTCGCGCGCAATTTTTATCAACATTTTTGAAAACAGGTACGCTTACATGTCTACTAAACTGGCTAACCCAGCGCCGCTAGGCCTAATGGGTTTCGGTATGACCACGATTCTGCTTAATATCCACAACGCAGGATTCTTCCCAATTGACTCAATGATCCTAGCAATGGGTATCTTCTACGGTGGTCTTAGCCAAGTTCTTGTTGGCATGATGTGCTTCAAACGTGGTGATACTTTCGGTACGACTGCATTTACGTCTTACGGTCTGTTCTGGCTAACACTGGTTGGCCTAATCGTAATGCCTTACATGGGTCTTCCTGCAAGCCCAGCACACTTTATGGGTTGGTACCTACTGCTATGGGGCATCTTCACTGGCTTCATGTTTATTGGTTCTCTATGCTACCCAGTAGCGAAGCAAGTCGTATTTGGTTCTCTTACTATCCTATTCTTCCTACTAGCTGCACGTGACTTTACTGGTAGTGAGCTGATCGGCACTATCGCAGGCTTTGAAGGTATCTTCTGTGGTGCAAGCGCAATCTACTTCGCAATGGCTCAAGTACTAAACAACGAGTACGGTCGCACGGTTCTTCCAATCGGCGAAAAGCAAAAGCCTCAAGTTGCAACGCAAGAAATCGCAGCATAATCGCTTCGAATTGAATGCAAAAGAAAAGGGTTAGCCACTGGCTAACCCTTTTTTAATGTCCTTTTCGGACCACTGCTTTTTCTTATATACCCGCCAACCTGCTGGGGGAGGAGGTTAATGAGGCATTAGGTAGATGGTTGTTCTACTGTTTCTGCCGTGTCACTATCCGCTGTAGGCGCCTTGCCTGTTTTACGTTTGTACTTTTCTTCCCAGTAGTCAGCACCTTTGATACCAAGCGCAACAGGGTTGAATGTGTACTCTGTAACCCCACGTTTTTGCTGCTCTTCATAATCAGCTAGAGCTTTTAGTGCTGGCTTAGACATGAAGAAGATGATCAGAATGCCGACAATATTTAGCCATGCCATTAGACCTACGCCTACGTCACCCATTGCCCACGCAAGGTTAGCTGTTTTAACCGTACCGTAGAATACCGCTGAGATCAGAATGACCTTCAAGATAAACATCAGACCGTTTACTTTTACTGTGCGACGGATGTAAGCGATGTTGGTTTCTGCGATGTAGTAGTACGCCAAAATCGTTGTAAAGGCGAAGAAAAACAGAGCAATCGCGATGAATGGTTTACCCACACCCGGAAGGGCACTTTCAATCGCCATTTGCGTAAATACAGGACCATTTGCACCGATATCTGCTGGAAGGTTCTGTACTAAGAACGCACCTTCGACTGCACCGTGTACGTTGTACGCACCCGTGATAAGAATCATAAATGCGGTTGCTGAACACACTAGCAGTGTATCGATGTAGATAGAGAATGATTGAACCAGACCTTGCTGTGCTGGGTGATCAACACTTGCTGCTGCTGCAGCGTGAGGACCAGTACCTTGACCTGCTTCGTTAGAGTAAACACCACGTTTTACACCCCAACCAATCGCAGCACCAATACCCGCCATTGGTGTGAATGCATCACCAATGATCATGCCAACAATACGTGGAATTTCACCGATGTTAAGTAGGATGATAACGAATGCTGTGATGATGTACGCCAGAGCCATGAACGGAACTACGATTTGAGTGAAGTTCGCGATTCGTTTCACACCACCAAAGATAATGAAAGCAAGAATGACACAGACAACCGTACCAGTGAAAATTTTAGCGAAACTGAAGGTACCAATAGCGGTTTCAATCATGTCACCTGAGCCAAATGCTGCTTCTACTGCGTTACCAATACTGTTCGATTGAACGCCAGGAAGCAGAACACCACATGCAAAGATGGTTGCGATAGCGAAGATCCAAGCGTACCACTTTTGACCCATTGCTTTTTCGATGTAATAAGCTGGACCACCGCGGAATTCACCTTCGTCTTCTTCTTTATAAATCTGTGCGAGTGTTGATTCTGCGTATGCGGTTGCTGCGCCAAAGAAGGCGACAACCCACATCCAGAAAACAGCACCTGGACCACCGAAACCGATAGCGGCTGCAACACCTGCAATGTTACCTGTACCTACACGGCCAGATAGTGAAACGGCCAAAGCCTGAAATGATGAAATCCCCTTGGTTGAACTCTTACCAGAAAGTAGCAAGCGCCACATTTCAAAGAAGTGACGAATCTGCACAAAGCGCGTCATGATCGAGTAGAACAAACCAGCGCCAAGGCACAAATAAATCAGTACCGGACTCCAGATAATTCCATTCAGAAAATCAACTAATGACTGCATGAGTATTTTCCCTGTTTGTTATGGTTGTGGTTGTTTTTCGTACAACACATTACCCTTTTTTGTAATGTAATTGTTAACCTTTTTGACTAGAAATCCTTTGTAGCGTGATGGTGAACACAGAATGGTTAAATATTGTTAAAAATTGGTTCTTGTTATGTTTGTGTGTGGTTTTTATTGGAAATGACAATGAATTGATTGAATATGCAGCATATTGTCATGAAAATGTGCTGCGAGATATGGAAGTCATATCTTCTGAATGCTATTCAACATGTGGAGTAATGTTCTATTTGAAATGGTTTGCAGGTGTTTAGGCGTAACGGCTTAGGCTCAATTCTGAGTGATTTGTTACTTTGCTTTCTGCACCGATCATAATGTCGGCAAGGAGTTGTCCTGACCCACAAGCCATGGTCCAACCTAGCGTTCCATGTCCGGTATTCGTGAATAAATTGTCGTAAGGGGTCGCACCAATGATGGGTGTACCATCGGGCGTCATGGGGCGAAATCCTGTCCAAAATTCGGCTTGAGTGAAATCGGCACTTTGCGGAAATAAATCTCGAATCACCATTTCAATCGTATTCTTGCGCTTTTGCGGTAATGAAGGATCAAAGCCCGCAAGTTCAGCGGTCCCTGCGACCCGGATGCGATCGTCAAAGCGTGTCATTGCCACTTTATAGGTCTCATCCATGACGGTAGATCGCGGTGCAAATTGTTCACATTCAATCGGAACCGTCAGTGAATACCCTTTGACGGGATAGATCGGAATATCAATCTCAAGCTGCTTGAGTAACGCCGTTGAGTAACTGCCCGAAGCAAGTACAAACTGGTCTGCTTTAAATAAACCACGATCCGTTTGGACACCCATGACCTTTTTGCCTACGGTAACCCAATTACTTACCTCTGTATTGAATTCAAACCTGACACCATAAGCTTTCGCCAGCTTAGTTAACTGCTGACAAAACTGGAAACAATCTCCGGTTTCATCATCGGGTAGGCACAACCCACCGACCAGTTTTTCTTTTACTAACGCTAACCCAGGCTCTTGTTTGATGCAGTGCTCGACGTTCATTAGCTGAAAACGTGTACCGCTTTGTTCTAACAACTTAAGGTCTTTTTCTATGGCGTCTAACTGCTGTTGAGATCGAAATACTTGTAACGTTCCGAGTTGGCGACCTTGGTATTCAATCGCATGATCACGTCTTAGCTGCTCTAAACAAGTGCGGCTGTGATTGGCGATGGATAGCATTCGTGCTTTGTTGATCTGATAGCGAGATAAGGTGCAATTAGACACCATTTTCGTAGCCCAGCGGATAAGCTCTGGGCTGAGAGAAGGTTTTATTTTGAGTGGGGCATGCTCTTCGGTTAGCCATCTCACGGCTTTGAGTGGAATGCCTGGGGCTGCCCATGGTGAGGAGTAGCCGTAAGAGATTTGTCCTGCATTGGCGAAGCTGGTTTCCATCGCACTGCTTGGTTGGCGATCGATCACGGTGACCTGATAACCTGCTTGAGCTAGATACCAAGCTGAGGTCAAACCGATAACACCACTACCTAATACGATGACTTCCATTGATGTGCTCCACACATTTTCGATGTGCGCAGTTTGTCTTCTTTACCTTTTGTTAACAATCGATATAAATTACATCCAGCGTTTAGAAAAACTATAGGCTCAGGATGAAAAGTAGTGTCGTAAGTGGATTGTGGTTATTTAGCCAAGTAGCGGAACACAACAGTTTTACTAGTGCAGCAAAGGCATTGCACTTGACGACAGGCGCAATTAGCCAGCAAATTATCCAATTGGAAGAGCAACTAGGCTTTACTTTGTTTGAACGCCATTCGCGAGGAATTAGGCTGACACCTAAAGGTTTGCAGTTATCTCAGACTTCGCAATTTCACTTCTCTGAACTTAGGAAAGCACTTGAAGAGCTACAGATTGAAAAGCCCCACAATGAAATTCGCCTCAAACTGACACCTTCTTTTGCATTTAAATGGCTGGTTCCTAGGCTTGAAAGCTTCCACCTAAATAACCCCGACCTGCAAGTACAGATTTTTGCAGAGGGAGCGCTTGTGAATAGTGAGTTGAAGGATTACGACGTTGCAATTGACTATGGTCCGCACCCGTATCGAGACAAAAACGCGAAGCGGATTCTTGATGAGCAACTTCTTCCAGTGATGAGTGTCAAATACCTTGAGGATCATGGGTGGCTAAAAACACCTAAAACGACACCAGAGCAATGGCGAGATGCGACGTTATTGCACGATGCTATGCCATGGGATAAAGCGCCGCGTGACTATGAGTGGCTCTATTGGGCATCAAGTATGGGGCTAGATTTTAAAACGGATTCTGGGCATTTTTTTAATCGAACGGATATGGCGATGTCCGCAGCTGAAGCCGGCGTTGGTATTGCGATGGCACGTATGGCACTGGTGGAGGATGAACTTAAAAATGGTCGTTTGGTTTCACCATTTGAACCCGTTGATGCCAACGCAGGGTACTACTTGATCATTAACACGAAAAGCGAACCAACCGAACGATTTAAAAAGTGGCTTTTACAACAAGTCCGGTTGTAACTACCGAGAGTTATGTTTGGTTCATGTGTTTAAGAAGCCACAATGAGTGAACACAGAAGATTAACAATGCGGAGTTATAACCTCAGATAAACCGCCTCTTACGAGGCGGTTTTTTTATGCATTTAAGCTTTATGCGTTTTGAGGTACGGCTTGAACCGGCGTGGGTGCCGTGGTCAGTTGTACAGAATCTGCTGTGAGATACGTGGTAGTGGAAGGGAAAGCAAATTGAGCTCCTTCTGCCGTAATGATCTTATCAATCAGCATCAGAAGTTCTTGTTGCAGGTTAAGGAAGGTTTCCCTATTTGTGGTGTTTAAATGAGCGAGAACCTCAATATCCAGACTGTACGCATTGAAGGCACTAAAGTGAACTCGAAGGGGAGAATCTAAAGCATCTGGATGTTCTTGGAGTAATGCCGTGATTTTCTCTGTAATGAGCTGTAATTGCGCCATGCTCGTCTCATAGCGCAACCCGATAGTCGCTTTGAAAGGATAACGGTCACGGCGGCTATAGTTGATAATCTCTCGCTTGATAAGGTCACCATTAGCAATCGTGATTTGCGTTCTGTCTTTTGCTCTGATGCGTGTTGAGCGCACTCCTATTTGTTCTATGACTCCTGACTGGCTGCCAATTTGGCAGTAATCTCCAACTGACAAGGATTTATCTAAGAACAAGATAACCCCACCGATTAAGTTCTCCATAGTTGGACGGATAGCGAGCGCGATTGCCATCCCCCCTAAACTCAACCCCGTCACGATGCCGTAAACGGGAACGCCCAAGCGATTCAAACCATAACCAAGGCAAGCAATAGCGGCCATCGAACCCAGCAAAGTACCGATAATTTGTGTCAGGCTTTGGCGCAGTGTGGTGTTAGTGCGTTGTTTACTCATTAGTAGGCGACACGTTTTGTAAATCAACAGATAAGCGACTTGGCTGAGCAATAGCCAACAAATGAGCTCTATGACGATATTGAGTGTCGACATTAGTACGCCAGTTAAATTGAGTTGGTAGTCTGCGAGATAAAGAAAACCGCTTAGTGTGAGTACGGCAAGTATCGCTTTTGAAATTGGCGACTGGATATGGTTGTAGAGTAAAGCAAGCACAGAGATGGTCGCAGAAAGAGACAACGCCAGCCCTAACCATTGCCAGATTGCTTGGTCGCCATATTCCAGCATAAATACGCTAGGTAATGCTTCTACGAGGTGAAACCATGTTGGCGGAATAAGTCTTCCCGCGCTTAGCGAGTAATATTGATAGTAATCTAAGCTAGCTCCGGAATGAGAGGGTAAGTGTTTAACCAGCAAATAATCACTGTACAAGCCGTGCACGGTTTGCTCGGAAAAACGATACTGACCATCAGGTTGCTTGATCAACTCTAACCCCGTATCTGGAATTTGCCAGCGGGTTAGGGTGTTGTTATCGGGAATGAGAGATAAGTCTGTAGGTGGAGCTCGGTCGAGTATTTCCTTCATCAACATGACAGATTCAATAGCGACTCGAGTTTGGCTAGATTCTGGGACTTTAGACAGATCGAAGGCTTGCGTTGCTTTATCGAACAACGCGTAAATACGTTGTCGGTTTTGCTCTGTATTTTGAGCTGGATCTTCAATGATTTCGGTTAGTTGCTGATTGGCTTGTGACACCAAAGTATCAAAGCTTGTGAGTGCTTTTCTAGGGCTAGAGAGATCGGGAGGTGCGAGGGGGAAAGTCTCATTTGCCTGAGTGAAGAAAGCGAAAAGCACCAAACACCCAACGATCATCCATGATGTGATTGTTTTCATAACATTATCCTAGCCTTATGATTATTGGATAAGTTTAGTCAATGATTTTCATATGCGGAAAAAGCTAACGTTGTTATTCCTCTCTTTTGGACCATCTGAACAGAAATAATCCACTCCCCTGTGACTTGAGCTGCTTTTCTTTGTTGAAAAAATCGGCAATATAAAAGAATAACCATTCACTCAATAGTTCAGGGAAGATGCATGAAAGACGAAACACTCTCGATCCATTTTGGCTACGAAACCGACCCAACAACCAAATCAGTAGCGACACCGATTTACCAGACGGTAGCGTATGAGTTTGATAATGCGCAACATGGTGCGGATTTATTCAACCTTGAAGTTCCGGGCAATATTTACACTCGTATTATGAACCCAACCAATGACGTGTTGGAAAAACGCATGGCAGCGTTGGAAGGGGGGATTGCTGGTTTGGTTGTGAGTGCAGGTAGTGCGGCAATTAACTACGCTATTCTCACGCTCGCGCAAGCTGGCGATAACATCGTTTCTACTCCTCAATTATATGGTGGTACTTACACCTTGTTTGCGCATATGTTGCCAAGCCAAGGTATTGAAGTGCGTTTTGCCAAGGACGATAAGCCTGAAAGTCTTGCTGAGCTTATCGATGAGAATACCAAAGCGGTTTACTGTGAAAGCATCGGTAATCCGGCAGGGAACATCATAGACCTAGAACGTGTTGCCGAACTGGCTCATGCGCAGGGCGTGCCTGTGATTGTAGACAATACGGTCGCAACTCCTGTGCTATGCAAGCCAATCGAATTTGGTGCCGATATCGTGGTTCATTCGCTCACTAAGTATGTTGGTGGGCATGGTACGACGCTGGGTGGCATCATCATTGATTCTGGGAAGTTCCCGTGGGCACAGCATAAAGATCGCTTCCCAGTATTTAATCAGCCTGAGCCTTCCTACCACGGCGTGGTTTACACCGAAGCATTTGGTGAGGCGGCTTTTATTGGTCGTGCTCGTACCGTTCCTTTGCGTAATACTGGTTCTGCTTTGTCACCAATGAATGCCTTTATGCTGATGCAGGGGTTGGAAACGCTGTCGCTGCGTATGGAGCGTCATACCGAAAATGCGCTGAAAGTCGCGGAATACTTAAGCCAGCACGAGAAAGTGAGTTGGGTAAGCTATGCGGGTTTACCTACTTCGGAATTCTATCCATTGGCAGAAAAATACATGCAAGGTAAACCATCAGCGATATTGTCGTTTGGCTTGAAAGATGGTTATGAAGCTGGTGTGCGCTTTTACGATGCATTGAAGATCTTTAAGCGTTTAGTGAACATTGGTGACGCAAAATCGCTTGCATGCCATCCGGCGTCGACTACGCACCGTCAATTGAGTGAAGCGGAGCAAAAGCAAGCGGGTGTATCCCCAGAGATGATTCGCTTGTCCGTCGGTATTGAACACATTGATGACATCTTGGTAGACCTTGAACAAGCCCTTAATGCTTAATTATTGAATTAAAAGTGAAAAGCAGCTCTTTGATAGGGCTGCTTTTTGAAGACACCGTCGATATTCAACTTTCATTTCAGACCCTATTTCTTTTTCAAATCCCATTTCGTTTTCTATTCCAAATTGTGACCGAGCAGCATGCCTTAATCCCATAAATTCATTATGGTTGAATGGATAAATGATAATAACTATCATTCTCAGTGTTTGTTTTTAAATAGGTGAATAGTCATGTCGGGACTCAACTCAGTAGACAGCTTCGATCCAAGCAGCAGTTGGCAAGGGCTAACTCTGACCGATAAAGCTGCCAATCAAATTAACAAGCTGCTCGAAAAAGACGAATCTCTATGTGGCTTGCGACTCACAATTAAGCCTTCAGGTTGTGCGGGCTACGCGTATGTACTGTCCACCGTGGATGAAGTCATCGCTGACGATCTTGTATATGAGCATCTCGGCGCCAAGTTATTTGTGCCCCTTGATGCCATGCCTTATCTCGATGGAACAGAAGTGGACTTCATTTCACAAGGGTTGAACCAGATGTTCCAGTACAACAACCCTAAAGTACAAAGTGCTTGTGGTTGTGGTGAAAGTTTTAATGTGTAAAAGCGAGCACTGCTCTAGGGCAGTGGCTGGTTTTAAATGGTACCGACAATGACACAAAGTGGTATTGAGATCCAAGAAGATGTTCAAGCTTGGGTTGATGATGATAGTTACAAACAAGGGTTCTACAGCAATATTGCGACAGACCAGTTAGCAAAAGGCATCAATGAAGATGTTGTACGTGCGATTTCTGCCAAAAGAAACGAACCTGAATGGATGCTGGAGTTCCGACTTCGGGCGTTTCGAATTTGGCAAACCATGGAGGAACCGCATTGGTTAAAAGCGCACTACGATCCGCTTAACTATCAAGATTATAGCTATTATTCCGCGCCATCTTGTGGTCAGTGCGATGATACTTGTGCTGGCGATGAAGCATCGCAAGACCCGGAGTTTTTGACTAAAGAAGTCGAACAAGCTTTTGACCTGCTGGGTGTGCCAGTTCGTGAGGGAAGCGAAGTCGCTGTTGATGCAATCTTTGACTCCGTATCGGTCAAAACCACGTACAGTGAAAAATTGGCAGAGAAAGGCATCATTTTTTGCTCATTCAGCGAAGCGATTCACAAGTACCCTGAGTTAGTACAAGAGTACCTAGGGACAGTCGTCCCGCCAGAAGATAACTTCTTTGCAGCGCTAAATGCTGCCGTTGCGTCGGATGGCACCTTCGTTTACATCCCCAAAGGTGTTGAGTGTCCTATGGAGCTCTCGACCTATTTCCGGATCAATGCTGCAAAAACAGGTCAATTTGAACGTACGATTTTGATTGCTGATGAGGGCAGCTATGTCAGCTATATCGAAGGATGTTCGGCACCATCGCATGATAATTACCAGCTGCATGCTGCGGTGGTAGAAGTGATCGTCCTCAAAGATGCTTACGTGAAGTATTCGACCGTACAAAACTGGTTCTCAGGCAAAGATACCAACGGCGGTATCCTCAACTTTGTGACCAAGCGAGCGCTGTGTAAAGGCAGTGGTTCAAAGATGTCTTGGACTCAATCCGAAACGGGATCTGCCATTACATGGAAGTACCCAAGCGTCATTCTCCAAGGGGATAACTCGATCGGTGAGTTTTATTCCATCGCGTTAACGTCGGGTAAGCAGTTGGCTGACACTGGCACTAAGATGATCCATATCGGTAAAAATACCAAGTCCACCATCATCTCAAAAGGCGTCTCCGCTGGGCACAGTGAAAACAGCTACCGCGGATTAGTGAAGATCTTACCGAGCGCTGAAAATGCGCGAAATTTCACTCAATGTGACTCGATGCTCATCGGTCCAGATTGTGGGGCGCATACCTTCCCTTACGTTGAAGTAAAAAACAACTCCGCTCAGGTCGAGCATGAAGCAACCACAACCAAAATTGGTGAAGACCAACTGTTTTACTGTTCACAACGAGGCATTGCTGAAGAGGATGCGATCTCAATGATTGTGAACGGTTTTTGTAAGGATGTGTTTTCCGAATTACCGCTGGAGTTTGCCGTAGAAGCACAAAAATTATTGGCAATCAGCTTAGAACACAGCGTTGGATAATGAAAAATGTTAACAATTAACAACTTAAAAGCCCAAATTGAAGAACAAGAAATTCTAAAAGGAGTCAATCTTCAGATTAACCCTGGAGAAATTCACGCCATCATGGGACCAAACGGTTCCGGTAAAAGCACGCTGGCAAGCACGCTCGCGGGACGTGAAGACTACGAAATTATCGATGGATCTGTCGATTTCAACGGCAAGGATTTATTGGAATTAGATCCTGATGAACGAGCAGGTGAAGGCGTGTTCTTGGCATTCCAATACCCTGTCGAAATTCCGGGAGTGAGTAACCATCTCTTCTTACAAGCATCAGTGAATGCGGTGCGAAAATACCGTGAACTTCCGGAATTGGAACGCTTTGAACTTGCGGATTTAATTGAGGAGAAAATTGAGCTTCTCAATATGCCGAAAGACTTACTTTCTCGCTCGGTAAACGTCGGCTTTTCTGGCGGAGAAAAGAAGCGTAATGACATCTTGCAAATGGCGGTACTTGACCCACAACTTTGCATTTTGGACGAGACCGATTCTGGATTAGATATTGATGCACTTAAAGAAGTTGCTAATGGCGTAAATAGCCTAAAAGACGGCAAGCGTTCTTTCATCATTGTGACCCATTACCAACGCATTCTTGATTACATCAAACCTGACTTTGTGCACGTGCTGTATCAAGGAAAAATCATCAAATCGGGTGATTTCTCTATGGTGGCTGAGTTAGAGGAGAAGGGCTATGGTTGGCTCACCGGAGAGGAGTAATTGTCTATTGCCATTCAGTGACTATTTAAAGCCTCGTCTGACTGCGTTAGATGAGGTTGCCAAATACCATTGGCAAGCCGCATTAGCACAAGGATTACCGACTCGTCAGCATGAAGATTGGAAATACACCTCGCTTGAAGGCTTCGATGCCATTGATTTTTCCAGCCAGCGTGAGACTGATGTATCGATGGCTTTCGTTCAGGCTCACAAGCTTGATATGGATGCAGAAAGGTTAGTATTTGTGAACGGTCAGTTCCAACCTAATTTGAGTGATATTGATGGCGAGGCATTTCGACTTTCTTTACTTAATGGTGATGCAAAACAAGCGTTGCCTGCCGCGATTGCACCAGAAATCTTTTTGCATCTCACGGAAGCGTTTTCCGATACGACTTTGTTGATTGAGGTGGATGCCAAACATACCGTAGCCAAGCCTATTTACTTGATGCAAATTGAGTCTCGACCTCAAGGTGGTATGGCACATCATCGCGTACACCTAAAAGTCGGACAAAGTAGCGAAGTTAAAATTGTTGAGCACCTTCTTTCTGCTTGTCATGGCAACCGTGTGGCAGCAAGTTATTCCGGTTCGCGACTTACGATGGAGGTTTCGGACAACGCTGAGCTTACCCATTACAAGCTCTGCTTGGGTTCTGTGGAACATTACCATTTTGCTCACAATGATCTTTTCGTTGGACGAGATGCAAATGTATCAAGCCAGACTTTTTTGCTCTCTGGTCAATTGACGCGCCACCACACCAGCTGCCAGTTAAATGGCGAAAATACAGAGATTGAAATCAACAGCCTAGCGCTACCTAGCCATCAGCAAACGTACGACACGCGTACTTACCTTGAACACAACAAAGGGCATTGCACGAGTCAGCAACTGCACAAAATTATTGCCAGTCAGCAAGGCAAAGCAGTATTTAACGGCATGATCAAAGTCGCCCCAAACGCGCTCAAAACTGACGGACAAATGGACAATCACAACTTGTTGCTAAGTAAAGCGTGTGAGGTCAACAGTAAGCCTCAACTGGAGATCTATGCGGACGACGTGAAGTGCAGTCACGGTACTACCACAGGAGCATTGAGCAAAGAGCAGGTGTTTTATTTGCAGGCTCGCGGATTGCCAAAGCACCAAGCTGAACAATTGATCACCCTTGCCTTTGCCGCGGAAGTCGCAGAGGCGATTGATATTGACGTTATTCGTACGCTGGTTTTACAGCATATAGAGTCCAAGCTAGCAGAGGTAAATGCATGAGCTCTTCCATAACAGCGCAACGAGCACACTTTCCAACCTTACATCAGGAAGTGAACAACAAGTCTTTGGTTTACTTAGACAGCGCAGCAAGTGCACATAAACCATCGGTCGTGATTGAACGAGTCGACACCTTTTATCGACATGAAAACGCAGCGGTTCATCGTGGAATCCATCATTTGAGTGCTCATGCGACAGACTTGATGGAACAAGCGCGTGATAAGGTTCAGCAATTCCTTAATGCCAAGCAGCGTGAAGAGGTGGTTTTTGTTCATGGAACCACGCATGGCATTAACCTTGTTGCGAATGCTTATGCGAAAGCGCAGTTGACGGAAGGCGATGAGATCATCGTGTCTGAGATGGAGCATCACGCCAATATCGTGCCTTGGCAAATGCTAGAACAAGACATTGGGATCAAAGTGGTGGTGTGGCCGCTAGAGCTTGATGGAAGCTTGAGTTTGGATACGCTGAAAACGCTGATGACTGGTCGTACTCGCTTATTAGCGGTCACCCACGTCTCTAATGTGCTTGGTACCATTAATTCGGTCAAAAATATCATCGAGTTGGCTCATCAGAATGGCACCCGAGTGCTGGTAGATGGGGCACAAGCAGTGATGCACCAAGCGGTCGATGTACAAGAAATTGACTGCGACTTCTATGTCTTTTCAGGGCATAAGCTCTATGGTCCGACAGGGGTAGGGGTGTTATACGCGAAGAAAGAGCTGCTTGATATTATGCCTCCGTGGGAAGGTGGCGGCGCGATGATAAAAGAGGTCGATCTTTACCAAGGAACCACTTATAACGACGCGCCATGGCGTTTTGAAGCTGGCACTCCTAATGTTGCAGGCATTATCGGTTTGGGGTGTGCGATTGATTATGTGCTCGATCTTGGGTTTGAAGCGATTGGTCGCTATGAACAAGCATTGGTTGACTACCTCTACGATCAATTAAAGACGGTGCCAGATATTGTCATTTATGGTCCTCAAGAGCGCTGCGGCGTAGTGTCATTCAACCTTGCACAAGTGCATGCCTTTGATGTGGGTAGCTTTTTAGATAAGTACGGTGTTGCGATTCGAACGGGGCATCATTGCGCTCAACCTCTGATGAAATACTACCAAGTACCTGCGATGTGTCGTGCATCGGTTGCTTTATATAATAATCAACAAGATATTGATGTTTTGGTTTCTAGCCTAAAACGTATCCATACCTTGTTAGTCGGATAGGAAAGAGAAAGTAGTGGACCAAAAACAATTAATTAAAAACTTCAATCGATGTATTGATTGGGAAGACAAGTACTTATACATCATTTCGCTTGGCGAGAAGTTTGCTCGTTTACCGGAAGCGTTACAGACTGAACAGACGGCCATTTACGGCTGTCAAAGCCAAGTATGGATTCAGGTACAAGTAGAACAAGGAAAAGTGCAATTGTTGGGTAGCAGCGACGCGGCTTTAGTGAAAGGGCTTGTCGCTGTGGTGTGCTTGTTATTGCAAGATAAAACACCGAAGCAGTTGTTGGAGACTAACATTAAAAGCATTTTTGCTGAGTTAGGTTTACAGCAACAATTAACTCCGGCCAGAAACCAAGGCATTGAAGCTATGGTTAAGAGTATTTTTAAGCAAGTTCAAGCGCTAGAGATGGCGTGATTTCCGCAGAGCTTCTGTGTTAGGTAATGGACGAGCGTTTGGCAAAGTCAGTGCGAAGGATCTTGGCTTTGTCCATCACGTCATAGCCTTTGTAGAGTTGACAAGTGAGATTGAGTGAATCAAGCGCGTAGACTTTGCATTGGGAGCGGCAGCAAAGCTCGTTATTGGTGTCATTCAATTCAGCCATCATTCTGGTGTAGAGCTTTTTTAGGCAAAGTAGATAACTCATATCATCACCGCTATCACGAGCAGTCAGGGCAACGTCGAGACTCGCATGATAATACTCTGATAACCGTTTTTCAGACGGACCATGACGATTAAGATTCATCTCTGCAAGAAAGAACTCTGAAGTGGCCGTTTGTAATCTATCCTTATAGTCGTCAATCTCTGAAGTTAACCATGTCATCACGCAATCCATAAAACACCTTCCATCTGTTACTTGATCTTAATGATAATTATTATCATTTATAAATCAAGGCTTCTTATACGTTTTTATCGTTACTCCAGCGGTCTATTCCAAATGCTCATCGCGGTGCACTTTTCTTACCTTGCGTATAAATCGCACCTTCCTGACTATGCTTAGCAAATAGTCACGAGGAAGGGACGCTCATGTCTTATGTGTTTCACCGCCATTGTCACGCCAAGTTGCCTACTATCGCCAGAGGGGAAGGGGTTTATCTGTTCGATAGCCAAGGTAATCAATATCTCGATGCTTGCGGTGGCGCTGCCGTATCAAACCTTGGGCACAGCCACCAAGCTGTTAAACAAGCCATGCTCGATCAAATCGAAAAAGTACCTTTTGCTCATACTGGCTTTTTTACTAGTGAAGTAAGTGAGCAGTTGGCTGAGTTGATTTGCCAGCAAATGCCATCGCAATTCAATCACGTCTACTTAGTCAGTGGGGGCTCTGAAGCGGTTGAATCTGCACTAAAGATGGCAAGACAATACTTTGTGGAATGTGGTAAGCCAGAGAAAAAGCAGTTTATTGCTCGCCAGCAAAGTTATCACGGTAATACGCTTGGTGCGTTGGCTGTTGGTGGTAACGAATGGCGGCGTGAGCCTTTTAAACCCATTTTGCACCCAAGCCATCACATTGCGCCGTGCTATGCCTATCGTCATCAAAGAGAAGGTGAATCAGAGCTCGATTACTCACTGAGAGCTGCCAATGAACTTGAAGCTAAAATTTTAGAACTGGGCTCGGATAACGTCATGGCATTTGTTGCAGAGCCGATTGTTGGCGCAACAGCGGGCGCAGTACCTGCCACTCAAGGTTACTTCGAACGAATACGAGAGATTTGCGATCGCTATGATGTGTTGCTGATCATGGATGAGGTGATGTGTGGCGTTGGACGTAGCGGTAGCTTTTTTGCTTTTGAACAAGAGCAAGCCGTCCCAGATTTAGTCTGCATGGCGAAAGGATTAGGTGCGGGTTATCAACCTATCGGAGCCGTTGTTGCCAATGACAGAGTCTATCAAGCAATCGCGTCTGGTAGTGGCTTCTTTCAACATGGGCATACTTTTATGGCGCATCCCGTCGCATGTGCTGCCGCCGTTGCAACCATTCAGACCATCGGTGCCCAAAAGCTCCTGCAAGCCGTCAACCAACAAGGAGCAATGTTAAAAAGAGAACTCGAGTCAGCGCTTTCAGACTTCCCGTATATTGGGGATATTCGTGGTAAAGGGCTGTTTCTTGGCATTGAACTTGTGGCAGACAAAGTAAGTAAAATACCTCTGCCTAATTCAATTTTGGCAGACAAAAAGATCAAACATCAAGCGATGGAAAATGGACTGATGTGTTACCCAATGGGGGGCACGATTGATGGTATCAATGGGCATCATATCCTTCTTGCACCGCCTTTTATCATCGAGCGAAGCCACATTGACGAGCTGGTGGAAAAACTCACTCGTACACTCAGAGAGGTGTCGCAAACATGGTAATAAATTCCCCTACAGAAAGAGCTCGAATCGCGATTATTGTTGCGCCTAATGGTGCGAAAAAAACCAAGCAAGACCATGCTCAATTGCCGATGAATACTGAAGAAATGGTTGCCGAGGCGAAAGCATGTCAAACGGCAGGGTCTACCATGATCCATTTGCACGCGAGAGATGTGCAAGGCAGGCATTCTCTAGAGGTTGATGACAACTTAGAAATCTACCACGCGGTGAAAGCTGCGGTTGGGAATTCGATGATAGTTCAGCTCACAACTGAGGCTGTTGGTATGTATTCACCACAACAGCAAATGGCGCTGATCAAAGCGGTAAAACCAGAAGCCGCCTCTTTTGCTTTACGTGAACTGATTCCTGATGAGCAGAGTGAGGAGCAAGGTCTTGTCTTTTTTGATTGGGTCGCTGATCAGGGCATTCTCAGCCAAATCATTTTGTATGATCAGGCAGACATCGAGCGCTATTTCTCCCTAAGAGAGCGAGGCGTTTTACCAAAGCAAAACCAACACGCGTTAGTGGTACTTGGTCGATATCATGAGGCTCAACAATCTTCGCCATGGGATTTACGTGCACTGCATTTGGAGCGCTTTATCGAAGAGAACGTTAGATGTGCCGTGTGCGCGTTTGGCGCGAGAGAGCAAGACTGTTTAACCCATGCAATGTTACTGGGATTGGATGTTCGGGTAGGCTTTGAGAACAACCATTTGAGTTCAGATGGTCAGCTCGCGAAAAGCAATGCAGAGCAAGTTCGGCGATTGAAAGAGATTTGTGAATTGCTCAATGTGCCCCTGCATGATGCGGAGAGTTTTCGCCTTAGCCTGAGTGGTAGTTGATTTGAGAGATTCCCGACTCAGTCGTTCCTCCTTCTCGAGAATGACGGAGTTAGCCTTGGTTGATGCTTGGTTTTACATAGCGTCATTATCTAGAGCGACGAAGGAGCGAGTAGGGAATCGCTTCTTTTCTTAAGACACAAAAAAAGGCTCCAATCGGAGCCCTTCTTCAAAGTTAATTTTAGCTTTCAGTCTGAGGGACAGGCTGACGTGCCGGATGCTTGATAAACACCGCCACGATAGCTGCAATTGCAAGCGCGAAACAGTAATAAGAGTTCGCGACAACTTCTAGTGGAGAAAGGTTAAATACCGAGCCCAATAGCAGAACTTGCGCACCGTATGGCAATACACCTTGGATAACACACGAGAAAATGTCCAACAAACTTGCAGAGCGACGCGGTGAAACGTTGTTCTCTTCTGCCAGCTGACGAGCCACGCTACCTGATACGATGATGGCAACGGTGTTGTTGGCGGTACAGGTATTCACCATCGAAACCAGCCCAGCAATACCGAGCTCACTCGCACGACCATTTGCTTCTTTCGAGTGGCTAGAGCCAAACGTACGGATGATGCCGCTCACTAGGTTAGTTAGAAACGCGAGACCGCCTTGGCGACGCATAAGCTCACTCAGACCACCAATCAGCATGGATAGCAGGAAGATCTCTTGCATGTTGCCAAAGCCTGAGTAGATGTCTTGCGCGAAGTTGGTTAGACCGTAATCATCGATAGAAGACAAGCTCACGCCGCCTGCCAAAACGATACCAATAGTAAGCACGACAAACACATTCATGCCTGATACAGCAAGGATAAGAATCGTCACATATGGCAGCACTTTCAACCATTCAATAGGACCGGTTTCTGGTACTTGAGTCGCTGTGCTGTTGAAGGCGAAGATCACAAGCGCAACCAGTGCTGCTGGTAGTGCGATACGGATGTTCTCTTTGAATTTGTCCTTCATCTCACAGCCTTGAGAGCGGGTTGCCGCAATGGTGGTGTCTGAGATGATCGAAAGGTTATCACCAAACATTGCGCCGCTAAGCACTACACCAGCAGTCAATGGAAGACTCATACCGGCTGATTGAGCAATGCCCAGAGCAACAGGCGCAACTGCTGCGATGGTACCCATTGAGGTGCCCATCGCTGTCGCAATAAATGCAGAAATCAGGAAGATACCCGGCAAGATCATGCTGGTTGGAATCGCAGATAGACCAAGGTTAACTGTCGCATCTACGCCGCCAGACGCTTTTGCAACTGCAGCAAAGGCACCGGCAAGCAGGTAGATCATACACATCGCGATGATGTCTTGATGACCAACGCCACGCATAAAGTGTTCGATAGAGCGATTGAGTTTGTCTTTGCTTAGGATGAGCGCAAGGATCACAGCAGGCAATACCGCGATAGGCGCTGGCAGTTGGTAGAAGGCGAAATCGACGCCTTGCAAGGATAAGTAAGTGCCCACGCCAATAAACAGCGCAAGGAATAGCACTAAAGGTAAAAGTGCGACCGCTGATGGTGCGATTGCTTTATTAGAATTTTTAGAACCAGACATGTGAACGACAACATAATCAACAAATAAGGCGAGCAGACTAATCTGACACCAAAGACTTGTCAACGTCTAGACGTCTAAATGGCTGATTATTTTTAATCGAAAAGACCAAGAAAAAAGGCTCACATAACATATCTTATTGATACTGTGAGCCTTTGTAGAATTTTACTTGTGTAGAGTATTTATGCTTTTTTTCGTTTGAGGAGCGCGAAGATCATCAGTGAGAACAACAACGCTGCGCTCGACCAAACCACGTAGCGATGCTCGGTATAGAACTGGCTGAGAACGCTTAGATGCTCAAACGCAAAGTTAGTGAGCAAACTGAACACGGCAACCCAAATGGTGGTCGCAAGGGCGTTGCCCAATAAGAACTCTTTACGCGACATCTTAGCAATGCCACAAGCAAGCGGCATAAACTGTTTCATTCCTTCAATAAAGCGGCTGACAACCAAGCAAGCAGGACCATACCTCTGAATTGTATTTTGTAGCTTCAGCATTTTAGGGCCAGAAATATAGCCTTTCTTGTCTAACCAACCTTCAAAGTGATAGCCAATCAGGTAGCCGCACGTGTTGCCAAAAAAGCAACTCAACCAAGAGACTATCATCACTAGGCTAAGGTTCATGACATGCTCAGATGAGATGATAGACGCCGCAATCATCAGCGATTGCCCCGGCATCGGAATGCCAATACCTTCAAGAAAGATGCTGACGATAAGGGCGAGATAGCCATATTGCTCAAGCAGCGGCTTCATCGCCATCAGTAAATCATTAATGTGTTCCAAATGCTTTCCTCTAACCAAAGTGGAACGAAGCTGGAGTGATACTCCTGTTAGTTAGCTTGGTCAATCGACGTTGTTCTCAAATAGTCAAATCTGACATTCCGTTGATAATAGTGGTGCGTATTTAGTCTTTTAGGTTACGCCTTACTAAGTCGTGCATTTGCTTAATCGTCATCAATGCTAACCAGATGATCTCTTCGACAGAGCGCTGTCCTGCGGTCGAGGAGGGATGATTGGCATCGGTTTTATTGCTCAGTGCTGGCAGCTCATGAACACGATTGTCACGAATCGTACTGATCAACGCATCCATCGCATCATGAATCAGGCGTTCTACTTGCAATGAACCTTGGTAATGGGTGCCCGCTCTCACTAGAGGGATCAGCAAGCAGAGGTAGTGACTCAACAAGCGATAATGGCTCAACATATCTTCATAATAATGCGGATCGGCGCGAGTGTGCCTTGGCTCTTGCTGCATCTCGTTGTAAATCAGTTCAAGATCGCTTTCTGCTGTGAGCATGGCGGCACGTTGCTTAGTGAGCGCCATGTGATCACGTTGCTCTGTGTCGACTTGTAACTGCTCATAGCAATACACAAATAAGCTTTTTGAACTATCGAGCGCTTTTAATGCTTGGGTATGAATCTCCTTACCTCGCCACTGCGGCCACAATAAGCCATAACCGAGTAGGACAATTGCGCCACCGACGACATTGTCGATCAAGCGCGGAGCGGCAAAGTCGAGCCCCTGGTGTGCCATGGTTTGATAAACCAAAATCAACAGCGCGGTAATACAGCCAATCGCCAGCGAGTAATGGCGCATAATATTGAGCATTGCGATGGGTAATAGGACCGCGATTAATACAAACAAGATGGTCGTTGGTACGCCAAGATGAATCAAGGAGGTGGCGAAGAGTACCCCAAGTGCCGTGCCCAAACAGCGTTGCCAAGTTTTACTTCGGGTTGCCAAGAAACTCGGTTGAATGACCATCAACATGGAAATCAACACCCAATCCGGGCGAATCAATTCAAAGTATTCAGCAATCCCAGCTCCAAGAGCAAACATCAAACCAACGCGAGTCACATGGCGCCAAATCGGGTTGCCTCGATTTGGTAAACGAAAAGACAGCTCGAATGGTTGCACCTCAAAGGAGCGTTCATAAGCGGGCTCATTGAGCTCAATACGACGAGAAATATGCTTTACCGCGTATGCCCAGTAGCGAAAGCGAGGTTGGTCTTCTAGCTTCACCGCCTCAATCAAATCATGGGCTTCCTGCTCTAGTGAGCTCAAGTGTTTCATCTCTTCATGCGTGTTATGCAAAAGCTGCTTGGCTTTGTGTCTTAATCTTTGCTGGCAGTGTTGGCTCCAAACCAAGAGCAGATCTCGTTTCGGTTTACTGGATTGAAATTGCTTAAGCAGATCAGGGTTGCTGGTATGGCTGCTCAAGACGACTTCAAATGTATCGAGCGCCAAAAACAAAGCCTGACGTAGAGAGTTGGCGTCTTCATGTTTCGAGCGAAAAGATTCTGATTGCAGCGCTTGTTGGAACAGTTCAATCAACTGATATTTGATGCGTCGTTTCGGAGCATCGGTTTCGCTTCCAAGTAAGAAAGCTTGGCGATATTGAATGTAGTCCGCTAGCGTCTCGTAAATCGCAGAAAGACAAACACGCAGCGCGTAATGTTTCCATAAGGCAAACCAAAGCCAACTGAACAGCGCAAAAGTGAGTGGTCCCAACACCAACATAGGATAGAGACCAAGTACCGCGCTGGAATTATGTAGTGACAAGCTCACGACCGCGATCAGTAAGCTCGACATGCCAAGACGTCCCCAAAGCGGACCATTCACTGCTGTACTCGCCAATATTGCTCCCATCGCGCCGTAAGTCAGCCACAGCGGTAAGCCCATATTCAGCAGAGCATAACTGATGACGAGCGTAATGCTCCACGTAAAAGCGGTAATCGCAAAGCGTGTCCAGCGTCTAGGACCGGCAGTGTCTAAACCGCTGATCAATGCTGCAGGCATGGTCATTAAAGCTGTCATGGCGAGATTGATTTGGTTGAATAGCACACCCAATCCCATGAATAGGACAATCGCGCTGGTGGCACGCAAACCAAGGTTGACAGAAGGGGAGTACCAGATTTTACGCAGAAAGGCAGGAGATAACGTCATAAACCCTCATTACAGTTGGCAACCCCTTCAGTGTAACGCGAATATCTTTACATGTGCTGGCTTCAACCACAGTTTGAAAAATTGAAGCAGAGTCGTTATCTAACCGACGCCTTCTCCAAGTTGACTAAATAGCCAATCATTGAACAGTGAGACTTTTCGCGCCGCTAGACGGTAGTTCGGCACAAATACGTAATAGCCATAATGGCTATGCATACGCAATTGTTGGATGTGGTAGACCTCATCTCTCGACATCGCCAGCTGCACCATAAAATCAGGCAGGAGGGCAAGACCTTTACCAAGCTTTACCGCTTCATAAGAGAGATAGAAATGCTCATGACCGACAGGGTGATAATGAATCGCGCTTTGCAGAGATTGTTCTAGTTTGAACTGCTCCCACAACTGCGGGCGCGTTGTTTGAGGAATAAAAGCGAAATCCGTAATGGATTGTTTGTCATTACACGTTGAAGAACTTGATGAGCCCGTTAGCAGCAGCGTTTCTTGACGCAGCAATCGACCATGTTCGTAGTGACTAGAGAGAGGAAGGCAACGGATGGTGATGTCGCTGTCTACGTCTAACTGATTTATTGGACCATCACTGGTGCGAACTTTAACGCGGATGTCAGGATGGGTTTGATGGAATGCATCAATGTTCGGCACCAACCACAAACTGGCGAAAGAAGGCGTGACATCGACCACCAATAACTCTTGTTCTGTATCGGTTTGAATCAGGCTTGCCGTCGCATGTTGGATGATCTCCAACGCTTCGGTCACCTTGGGTAAGTAACGTTTTCCTTCTTCGCTGAGCTCAATACCATTGATACCACGCTGAATCAAAGGTAACCCAACCAGTTGCTCTAACGTCGCAATTTGTTTGCTCACGGCACCTTGAGTTACGCACAAACTCTCTGCCGCTTTAGAAAAACTCAGATGGTTAGCAACTGCAACAAAGGTTCGCAGCGCACGAATAGAAGGGTACTCACTACCTTTTAGCATAAACTCATGTCCATTGATGAATGCTTAACCACAGACTAAGAGATTTTGGCTAGGAATCAAAGCGATGAGTTGAGGGGAAATACGAATCGCAGATACAAAAAGGGCCAACCCTTTCGAGTTGGCCCTTTCCAAACGTTTGGTGGGCTGGCGTAATTTGAATTCAATATCTAACCTTATGAAATTTAAGGTAATGTGTCGATTCAAGTTTTGTGTTGTGTACGCGGCTGTGTACTAATTATTGAGCCTTGAACAAGGAAAATTACAAAAATGTGGGCGTGCGCACATATAGGCGTCGTTGTCAGGAGTTTATTGAAGGCTAACCGGGGCTCTCTAGATTCTCAATTTGTTCAGAAAGATACTTTTCCAGTTCCCTCTGTCGAAATGATGAGTCAATTTGAATCCATCCGAAGTGATATCCCAAATCATCCAATTGCCGATAAAAAGAGCGAAAACGACGGGCGAGCTGCTTTAATTTTGGTACAGACAAAATAGTTAAACCCGGCTCAAACGTTTGTGTACTTAAAAGACTTACGTTGAGTAGGTAAACTTGGAGCTCTGCAAGTGCGGCCTGCTCAGTGAGTAAATCAGACGTGCGCTTCATTTCGTCCAGCGATTCATATGCCTCTACAAGAGCTATTGCAATAGTGTCCGGAAGCTTTGATAGCCATTTGGGGTCCATAAGTACTTCCTTTCCCCTCCCTGACAACAGCAGAGAGGGGCTGGTGGTTACACGACTAGAGGCGCTTTTCTGTTCAAGCCTTTCTTTGCCAAAAAGTAATCAAGGTACTCCCAGTAAGTAAAGTGACAAATGGGAAGCTGTGCTCCTTCTTCAATACCCAAATAGGACTCATCATCTGTGTCTTCGAATTTCTCAATGGCCGACTCCGAAGCACGGCCATAAGCGTATTGGATCAGCTCATCGCGAACTTCGTCATCTGTGTATTCTTGAAATTTAGCTACGTCATTTGGTAGAGAATTTGTGCGAGATTGAATGCTAAAAGAAGAAAATGCAGAGGCATCTGAGAAATCAACCTGCACTGCCATTTGCATTTTAGTACCCGCTTCATGCCATAGATGAGTATCATCTGCTGTAAATACAAGCCAATAGCGACAGTTGATTGCGACTTCCCACCCAAGAAGGTTTAGCTCTCGGACGATGAGTTTACGGTCTTCATCGGAAAGTGGCATCCCCAGAATTTGCTGAACTGCCGTTTCTTGCATCTTAAACTTAGGTTTCAGTTCCTCTTTATATTCCGGAGACGTCGCGTTGATGAGAAGGATGAGTTTTGCCACTTGTTTGGCTGATAGCGTTTCTTGTGCTTCTTTTCTTCTGTTTATAGCCATTATGTTTCCTTACTTATGAAATGGAAAAGTTATAGAAGAGAAAAACGCCCTAACATGGGAATGAAAGGGCGTCGTATCGTAAAGAGGTGTGTTGAATCTTGGTTATACCGAAACGCGAGAAATTAATCTTACGATTCTGCCGAAAACTCAGGTCGTTACGTGAGTTGCTGTCTGGATTACTTACTACAAGAAGCTGTCAAACAACTCTTCTGTAATCTCTGTAGGGTTACTTGCCCCTTGAGCGCGAACCCAGATCCGTAAAGTGTCTCTGATTGTTTTTGATGTATCTCCATCTGACGCGAACCTTGCGTTCAAATCAAAAGGAGCGAGTGCTCTCTGCATGCATTCAAGAATACTTGCTTTGGAATTCAGCTTCCCTTCTTGGTGATAGGACTCACTGAATTCTTTGATGATTGCCGTCTCTAGCAGTGCAGATGGAAACCAATCAACAGCATATCTATAAGAGATAACCCAGTTAGGGCCATTCACCCACAGAGTCGAAAGGCTGTTTGCAGAGATTGAACTTTCTGTTGCTGCGGCTAATTTATCGGTCAAGCCGGCCATACATGAGCTCACGATGAGGCCTTTAATTTTCTTTCCTCGTTCTTTAATGAGCTCTGTTGTTTTGTTGATTGTTGCATCAGCGATGCGTTTACCATCACCATGGCCACCGATGTAAAGTATCTGAATGTTCTCACTTGTATCGACCAAGTGGTCAAGGGCATAGGAAAGGGATTTGTTGTCGTAGTAGTGGCAGTGATAGATGTTAAGTTGTGGTTTATCAGTACCATCATTTACCAGTTTTTTTACTCCTTCAAAGAAAGGCAAACAGCTTGCTTGATCGTGGTTCTTTTTAAACGAAAACCACGGTGCTTCAGCAACCAAAAGGGCGACATTCTTGCTCATTTTTTACGTACTCTTTCATTACAGCTTTTAAGACGTTTATCATGAATAAGTGCATGATTTAATATGCCTTATACTCCATATGTTACTGTATGTATAGAATCTTAAACTATGTTTGCTTCAATGCTTTTTTTGATGTTTAGGAAATGAATTTGATGTGTAACTTATTGAATTTATTTTACTTATTATTAATTTTCAGTGTGATCGTGTACGCACTTAGTTATTAATTATTTCGACCTTCATTCAGTAAAACGCAAAAATGTGCACTCCTACACAAATCATGCGTTATGACATGGGGTTACTGATGGCATCAGATCAAAAAAGTTCTCATTCTTTACAATTTAAACTCTTCCCGCTCCCGTATTTCTCTTTACAGCAAGCTGCGAATCAAATTGGCGTGTCTATCGAGTATATTGAGGAAGCGATTGTTTGTGGCCTTATTCGCCCTTGTGTGCTGTTAGATAGCCGTGCCCCTTGCCAGTCTTCATCGTGTGTTGTTGGGTGTGAAGGAGTGCTTGGGAATGTTGAGGTTGTTGAACCCGAGTTAATAGCAGGCGATAACGTTATTGGTGTTAGCCCTTTCCAGAAGCTCATGCTGTCTAATATCGATGAACTTATTTCGAGTAATGCATCGCAAGCCGTTGTTACCGGCTATGAAGCACACGGTACAGGCATTGGTGAAGTTAGTGCGTATTTGCATTGTTTTTGGCAGATAACCAGCAACGAAGAAGCAGCCAAGATGCTGAATATAGAAGGTGATGAAGAACTCATGGTAGAAGTTCTACCTTACGTTGATGAATGTTGGTATCAAGAACTAGAAGCTGAAACTGGAGAGGTCAGAGTTACAGGGTTCTTAGTAAACGCTCGTCGAGAACAACTCGTCATCAGTTACCTAGATACTTACCGAATGCTCGAAGCTTACCACTTAGCAAAACCTATGACTCAGCTTGGGTTGTATGGCGAAACTCAGCTTACACCAGAGAGAAAACCGAGAAAACCAGCAGATCAAGCTCTGGCCATGATATGTGGTCTCGTTGCCTCTCATCCAGAATTAGGCGCGGACTTACTTAATAAACCTAGTGAACTCCATCATCGTGTTGAGCATTTGTTCGCACGGAAAGGTATTTCTCTCAATAGCTACTTTCCAAACCTCCGCTCTTTATTGCGTTGGTTAAAAGGGGGTTACAAAGACAAGTTAACCCTCTAGCAAAAGAGAGATGAACTTTGGACATTTTGTTTCTCGTTTAGACATTTTTCAAAGTGTCCAATAGTCCGCTCTGATCCCGATTAATCTCATTTCGTCTTAACAACATACGTTAAAGGAAAAGAAATGAGAATTGTCCGCTTAAAAGAAGTTATGGCCATGACTGGCTTATCCCGTTCCACTATCTATGAACGAATGTCGATGGATGAATTTCCTGCCAATGTAAATCTCGGAGGAAGCGCAGTCGGATGGCTTGAGTCAGAGGTTTGTGAATGGATTGATTCTAGAGTAAGACTGCGAGACTCCCGTTTGAATAAACCTTTATACAGTAAGTCATTTTAGGGAGGATCATCATGAGCCAAATACTCACTACACATGAAGTTTGCCTTATGGTTCGACGCTCTCCGTCTACGCTTTATCGCTGGTGGACGACAGGGAGATTCCCTATGCCATTGCAGTATAACGGTAGAACATTTGGATGGGATAAAGAGTCCGTAGAACAGTGGCTAAGAGGGCTATCCTCTTGTGTTCAAACGCATTTGCATGATGGTGAATGAATTTGAACGCAAGATACCTACATTTGTTATCAGGTTGGCCTCCATTATTTTGACCTTCAGGCCTTACTACCTCTGGGGTAGGTGGTTTCACATCATCGCTGTGGAGGTAGGTATTTTATATTGTCTACCTACTTCCCCTTTCACTAAAGGATGAGAGGAGTGATATGAAGAAACATCAATCCTGCTCACCTTACTTCCGATATGAAGGGAAAGTGTATGAAATTAACGCACGTAAAGGTATGCCAATTTTTACTCACCAATTAAGGAAAAGTATCGATCAACTGACCGCAATGGAAGGCTATCATCACCGTGTGTTAGTTGTGGTATTTGGCTTGCACTTGCCCAGCTACAGCAAAGGTAACGAGATGATAAGTAAGTTCTTAAGTTGGTTACGCTATTGGTTAGTAAAGGAGTACAAGATAAATAGAATCGGTTACGTATGGTGTCGTGAAAGAAACAAAGCTAACGCTCAACACTATCACTTTGCTCTGATGTTAGATGGCTCGAAATTGCAATACCCAAGCAAGCTTTTAAACATCGCTAAAGAGAACTGGCATAGGCTTTCTGCTGGTGGTTTTCTATTTATTCCAGACAACTGCTTTTATATGCTCAAGCGAGGTAACGCGATAGTCCGTGCAGCTATCATCTATCGGCTGTCTTACTGTGCGAAAGTCAACTCAAAACAAACTCGTGAAGGGATGACGAATGACTATGGAACAAGCCGGCTAAGTCGTCCTCCTTTGTAAGGTTAAGAGTTGCAGGTGGAGAATGCAGACTTATTGCAACTTTGTCCATATCTACGAATAACATTCCTTATCTAAACAGTCGGTTAGATAAAATGAAAGTTGCTCTCGTATAAAAACATATCACTTTAAAGTTTTCTAAAGTACTGACCTTGCAGGGGGGAGGGGGCTCCCTTCTCTCTGTAACCCGCGCAAATATTGAATCCATATCAACCCAACGAATCTCATTTCATATATAATCCTACGCCATGATTGACTTGTCCCACCAGCAAAGTCTCAACTTGATATAAGTAGTACCAAACATGGCAAAAGCACCAACAAAGAAGAAAGCCCCTGCGAAAAAGAAAGGCTTTGAAGAAACCCTTTGGGATACCGCCAACCAGCTGCGCGGTAGCGTTGAATCATCAGAATACAAGCACGTGGTATTGAGCCTTGTATTCCTTAAATTCATCAGCGACAAGTTTGAAACGCGTCGCCAAAAGATGATCGACGATGGCCAAGAAGCCTTTGTTGAAATGAAAGAGTTTTACCAACAAGACAACATCTTCTACCTAGAAGACGCTTCTCGTTGGTCATACGTGCAAAAGCACGCTAAACAAGACAACATTGCCGTCATCATTGATACTGCTTTGTCTAATATTGAAAAAGCCAACCCAAGCTTGAAAGGCGCATTGCCAGACAACTACTTCTCTCGTCAAGACCTTGAAGTGAAGAAGCTTGCGTCACTGATCGATACTATCGAAAACATAGACACACTAGCTAATGAGTGTGATATGAGCGAAGAAGACCTAGTAGGTCGAGTCTACGAATACTTCCTTGGTAAATTTGCGGCAACCGAAGGTAAAGGCGGTGGTGAGTTCTATACGCCAAAGTCAGTGGTAACTCTACTTACAGAAATGCTAGAGCCATTCCAAGGTAAAATTTACGACCCTGCCTGTGGTTCGGGGGGGATGTTCGTGCAGTCTTTGAAGTTTGTAAAACAGCATGAAGGCCGCACCAAAGATATCGCGATTTATGGTCAAGAGCTGACGTCGACCACCTATAAGCTGGCGAAGATGAACTTAGCCATTCGTGGTTTATCAGGCAATTTGGGTGAGCGCCCAGCGGATACCTTCTTTGCGGACCAACACAAAGATCTTAAAGCTGACTACATTATGGCGAACCCGCCGTTTAACATCAGTCAATGGCGTGATGAGAATGAGCTAACCAAAGACCCGCGCTTTTCTGGCTACCGCACTCCGCCAACAGGTAATGCCAACTATGGTTGGATTCTGCACATGCTGTCTAAGTTAAGCGAAACAGGCACGGCAGGTTTTGTATTGGCCAACGGTTCAATGAGTTCAAACACTTCTGGTGAAGGGGAAATCCGCCAGCAGCTTATCGAGAACGATGTGGTGGAATGTATGATCGCACTACCGGGTCAGCTGTTCTACTCAACCCAAATCCCAGTTTGTATTTGGTTTATCACCAAGAACAAGCAAGCCAATGCAGCGAAAGGCTACCGTCAGCGTGAAAAAGAAACTCTGTTTATTGATGCTCGTGAAATGGGCACCATGACCAGCCGCGTACACAAAGAGCTAACTGTAGATGACATCGCGCTAATTGCTGATACCTACCACGCATGGCGCAGCGACGACGCCGAGCTAAAAGCCCGAGTAGAACGTGGCGATAGTAAGCTGGAAAAGTACGAGGATGTGGCAGGCTTCTGTAAGCAAGCAACTTTTGATGAGATCAAAGTCAACGATTTTGTGCTCACTCCAGGGCGTTACGTCGGCGCTGCTGAACTAGAAGACGACGGTATTCCGTTTGAAACTAAGATGCGTGAGCTGTCCCAAACTCTATATAGCCAAATGAACCAAGCCGAAGCGTTAGATAAAGCGATTCGCAGCAACTTGGAGGCATTGGGTTATGGGGAGTGAGTGGAAAGTTAGGTTACTTGGTGACTTGTGTACTGAGATAACAGTTGGTTTTGTCGGATCAATGACTCAAGAGTATGTTGAATCGGGAGTCCCTTTTCTTCGCTCTAAAAATATCGCTGAATATAATGTTGATTGGAATGACATGAAGTTTGTTTCCAACGAATTTCATCAGAAACTATCTAAATCAAGCTTGAAAGCTGGTGATGTCGCAATCGTAAGGACTGGTAAGCCAGGAACTACATGTGTCATTCCTGAAAGCATTAAAGAAGCAAACTGTTCAGATATCGTCATTGCGCGAGCCAATAAGGAAATTCTTAACCCCCATTATTTGGCCTATTTTATGAATGCTATGGCTCATGGGCAGGTGAACGCTCATGTGGTTGGGGCTGTTCAACAGCACTTTAATGTTGGTTCTGCGAAGAAAATAGAGATACCTCTACCGGCATTAGAGCAGCAAAACAAAATAGTAGATGTGCTCAAGGCTCTGGATGATAAGCATCGAGTCAACAACCAAATCAACCAAACCCTAGAGCAAATGGCACAAACGTTGTTTAAATCTTGGTTTGTTGATTTTGACCCAGTGATTGATAACGCTCTTGATGCTGGCAGTGACATTCCTGAAGTATTTGAAGTGCGTGTTGAACGCCGCAAAGCTGTGCGTGAAAGCACAGGCTTTAAACCGCTGCCTGATGATGTTCGTAGGCTCTTTCCAAGTGAGTTTGAAGAAAGTGAGTTGGGTTGGGTGCCTAAGGGGTGGAAACGCGAATCGGTAAGTGACGTAATTCAGATTAATCCGAGAGTTAAACTTCCAAAAGGAACAGAAGCCCCATTTGTGGAAATGAAAGCTCTTCCTACTAGCGGTTATGCAGTCGAAGAGGTCTCTAGTAAAGCATTTACAGGTGGTGCTAAATTTGAGCAACACGATGTTCTTCTAGCTCGAATTACCCCATGTTTACAAAATGGAAAAACAGGGTTTGTAGACTTTTTAAACGAAGGCGAAGTTGGCTTTGGTTCAACTGAATTTATCGTTATGCGTCAGACCGAAGATGTTCACTTTGGTTACGTTGCTTGCCTCGCTAGAAACGAGAAATTTAGAGTCCATGCAATGCAAAGTATGGTCGGATCATCTGGTCGACAGCGTGTGCAAAATAGCTGCTTTGATAGCTTCGTTATTACATTACCAACGAAAGACGTTATGTCTATGTTTGCCAAGATGAGCGAAAACTACTTCTCTAAAATGCGCACCAACAAGCTTGAGTCTGATAATTTGGAAAATCTCCGTGACACACTACTTCCCAAACTGATCTCAGGCGAATTACGTTTAGATTCACCAGAAGTAGAGCAAGCCAAAGCGCTGGTGGAATAACCCGTTTCGTCATTCCGGTAAGTGAGGAATGAACTTGTCCGGAATCTCGTTTTGGGTTTGGAGAACGAAAAGCGAGATCTCAGACACCTCGTCCCTCGGTTCTGAGATGACGGAAGTGAGTAATACTCAGATGCGAAGGGGAAGGCTCTAAAGCAAAGAGCCTTTTTCATACCACGAAAAACAATAACAACCATACATAACGTCAAACAGCAGTAGGAAAAGGCGATGAGCTTAAAATTTACTGAAGCCAAACTCGAACAAGCCATCATTGAGTTGTTGGGTGAGCAAGGCTATCCCCATGTTGTGGGTGAGCAAATAGTCCGTGAAGACAAAGAGCAAGTGCTGCTTCTCGATGATTTACGCACTTACCTTGCCAAGCAATATCAAGCTGATGAGATCACAGACGGTGAGATTGACCAAATCGTCCACCAGCTTAATCGCCTACCTGCTAGCGACTTATACGAAAGCAACAAGACGTTTTGTGACTGGCTTGCTAATGGTTTTCTACTTAAGCGTGAAGACCGCTCCAAGAAAGACCTCTACATCGAGCTGATAGACACTAAACACTTGGCACAAGCACTGCGATTAATGTTTGTGCCTCTTCTGGAAGACAAAACACAATCTGCTGAGCCAAAAGTCGCAGAAGATCGGCTTAGTTACTTCGAACCCGTAGACCAAAACATCTACAAAATCGTTAATCAACTGCACATTGAAAACGGCGATGAAGAGCGTATTCCTGATGGCATTCTTTACATTAACGGTTTACCGCTAGTCCTATTTGAATTCAAAAGCGCTGTACGTGAAGAGCAAGCGACCATCTATGACGCGTGGGAACAAATCCACATCCGCTATAAGCGTGCTATGCCTAAATTGTTTGTGTTTAACGCCCTGACGATTATTAGCGATGGCGTGAATAACAAAATGGGTAACGCCTTTGCCCCTTATGATTTCTATTACGCTTGGCGCAAGGTGACAGGTAACGAGTCCACTGAAAAACAAGGCATCAATTCTCTCTATACCATGATAGCGGGCCTGTTTGATAAAACTCGATTGTTAGACGTGTTGAAAAACTTCATCTTCTTCCCTGATACCTCGAAGAAAGAAGTGAAAGTGTGTTGTCGTTATCCTCAATACTACGCAGCTCGTAAGCTTTATTACAACATCGACAAAGAGCGTAAGCCATGGGGTAGCGGTAAGGGCGGTACTTATTTTGGGGCGACAGGTTGTGGTAAGAGCTACACCATGCAGTTTTTGTCTCGCTTGTTGATGAAGAGCGTTGATTTTGAAAGCCCAACCATTGTTCTTATTACTGACCGTACCGACCTAGATGATCAGCTCTCTGAACAGTTCTGTAATGCCAGTGATTATATCGGCGACGAGATGGTGGTTTCTGTCACTAGCCGACAAGACCTTCGTGACAAACTACAAGGAATAAAAAGTGGTGGTGTGTTCCTCACTACTATCCACAAGTTCACTGAAGACATTGAAGTGCTTTCTGACCGTACCAACATCATTTGCATCTCGGATGAGGCGCACCGCTCTCAAGTCAATCTCGATAAAAAGGTCACACTGCAATACAAAGACGGCGTCGCTGTCGATGTAAAAGAGAGCTACGGTTTTGCTAAGTATCTTCATGATTCATTACCTAGTGCAACGTATGTTGGCTTTACTGGCACGCCTATTGATGCAACGCTAGATGTATTCGGTAACCCTGTAGACAGCTATACGATGGCTGAGTCTGTGAATGATGAAATCACGGTACGAATTGTTTACGAGGGCCGTGCCGCAAAAGTTATTCTCGATAATAGTAAGCTGCAAGAAGTCGAGAAATACTATGAGGAATGTGCTGAGGCAGGCGCCAGTGAGCATCAGATTGAAGAGAGCAAAAAAGCTTCTGCCAACATGAATGCCATCTTAGGTGATGAGGACCGCTTGGAAGCATTAGCCAAAGACTTTGTGGTTCACTATGAAGAGCGTGTAGCCGAAGGTTCAACGGTCAAAGGCAAAGCGATGTTTGTCTGTGCAAGCCGTGAAATCGCCTATGATTTTTACAAACAAGTGAAGCGACTTCGCCCTGAGTGGTTCGAAATTAAAAAGTGCCTAGAGGGTGAAACCTTAACTGAACAAGAAGCTAAAGAGATCCTGCCTTTAGCCATGGTGCAAATGGTGATGACTCGTGGCAGTAACGATGAAGACGAGCTTTACAAGTTGCTCGGAACCAAAGATTACCGCAAGTCGCTAGATGCTCAGTTTAAGAGCCCGAAATCTAACTTTAAGATCGCGATAGTCGTGGATATGTGGCTAACGGGTTTTGATGTACCAGAGCTCGACACCATCTATATCGATAAACCACTACAGAAGCACAACCTGATTCAAACTATCTCACGTGTAAACCGTAAGTTTGAAGGCAAAGACAAAGGTTTGGTCGTTGACTATATCGGTATTAAGTCTCGAATGAACCAAGCACTTGCGATGTACTCAAAGGCCGATGAAAGTAATTTTGAGGATGTGCAACTCTCGGTAGTAGAGGTTAAGAATCACCTCGATCTGCTGGGTAAGATGTTCCATAACTTTGACCGTTCCGGATACTTTAGTGGCGAACCTAGATTGCAGCTTGAGTGCTTAAATCTTGCCGCAGAGTTTGTCTTGGTGAACAAGAAGAATGAACACCGCTTCATGGGCTTAGTAAAGCGTTTAAAAGCGGCTTATGACGTATGTTGTGGTAGTGAGTTGCTTTCTAAGCAAGAACGCGACTTGATTCATTTCTACATTGCTGTTCGGTCAATCATTTACAAGCTGACCAAAGGTGATGCGCCAGACACGGCACAAATGAACAAGCATGTTCGCGAATTAGTGGCAGAAGCGCTGCGTGCTGAAGGCGTAGAAGAAATCTTCACTATTGGTGAAGAGCAAGCAGAATCCATCGACATCTTCGATGACGAGTACATGGAGCGAGTTCTAAAGCTTAAACTGCCTCATACCAAAATCCAGTTGCTACAAAAGCTGCTAGGCAAAGCCATTAGTGACTTTAAAAAGGTAAACCAGCTCAAAGGTGTCGATTTCTCGAAGCGCTTACAATCGCTGGTGGATCAATACAACGAGCGCCGTGAAGGTAACGAACTGCGAGGTGAAGAGTTCGAGCCATTCGTGGATGAGATGTTTGACGGCATTATTAAAGAGATGACGTCTCTAATGAGCGAGATGGTAACTGAGCTCACGTCATTCGAGGACCTCGGTATCGATATGGAAGAGAAAGCTTTCCTCGATATCTTGGAGCACATGCGCACCAAGTATGAATTTGAATACGAAGACGACAAGATGCTAGAGCTCGCCAAAGAGATGAAAGTGATTGTCGATGACGTTGCCCAATACCCAGATTGGGCAGGGCGGGATGATATCAAAGCCAAGCTTAAGGTAGACCTGATTTTGCTACTGCATAAATACGGCTTCCCGCCGATCGCAAATGATGATGTTTATAAAGGCGTGCTAGAGCAGGCTGAGAATTATAAGAAAGGTAAAGGTTGATGAGTAGTGAAGTAGGTCCGTCGCAAACTGGTGATGTAGCAATTGATGAAATTAATTATTATTTATCCAAATATGAGAAACGTCGAGATGGTTTTTATTACAAGCATAAATTAACGCGCAGATTGTCGATATTAAGTGTTTTTTGGATAGCAATCTCTATTGGTATGATATCTAGTAAAGCTGTCTTTGGTATAGATCTAATCACATTAGTCCCGTATCAATTTGTGGGATTTGATGTAGTGAATTGGCATTTGATTGTATTTTGGCCAGCAATTATCTTTTTTCTATCTATGAATAACTTGGGGACATCTTGCAAGGCAATTTTTCTGCTCGAGTTTGCTGCACTATTGGTGTTTTATTCGAAGCCTGCAATTGTATTATTAGCCATTGTTCATACGACTATTTTTGTCACATGTTATGCACTTAACCGCATGAATGGTTATACCAGGGGGTGGAGCCGTAATCGATTGGCGACAGAACATCTTGAGCGTTTAAAACGAGAATATTTAATTGCTATTAACGGGCAATCTGATGAGTTTATTCGCATTGAACGAGATAATACATTAGCAAAACTATCTGAGATTGATACAAAAAATAGAGAAGCAGCACACGCTGATATTGTCGGTGATTACATTGCGGTACACGATGGCGCGTTCGGTTGGATTAAAGGTTTAAGGAAGTAGGTATCAAAAATGTCAGAGTTTTTATTAGATTTAGATAAGCCCGAATATGATGATTTGTTTATTACATCGACTGGTGAGAGAGAGTTGTGGCAGCGTGATGCGATGCATTCTTTGGTTGATAAATTAAGGATTAACCTCGACGCAGCTAAGAAATACTGCAAGCAAAGACAAAAAGATCGAAAGAAGACTAACCTATCACATAACTCCATTTTTTTAACGGGTGAGCGTGGGTCAGGTAAAACGGTATTTTTACGTAATGTAGAGCAGATCTGGCAATATAAAGCAGATATGAGTATAGAGAATGACATCGGTTTTTTAGATGTTATCGACCCAACCATGTTGATGAATAATGATAGTTTTGCAAATGTTGTAGTTGCAGAGATTTATCGTAAAGTTGAGGAGTACAACTCAGTAAATAATGTCAATTCAGGTCATAGAACTGCTTTCTACAACGCACTCAAATCCTTATCAGAATCTCTTGGTAAAAAAGATGAATTCAATGGTCATTCTGGTATTGATAAAATTCTGCGCTATAACTCAGGTATTCAAGTCGAGAAAAACTTTCATCGTTATGTTGAAGAAGCAATCAAGATTCTCTCATGCTCAGCATTGGTGTTACCGATTGATGATGTTGATATGTCATTGCAAAAAGCGCATGAAGTGATTGATGATGTGAGACGCTTACTTGGTTGTCCATATATCATCCCAATAGTTAGTGGTGATGTCGCGCTTTATCAGCAGATGATCAATGTCGACTTTGATGAGCGTGCTTACAAAGAGCACTCTAATGAATATTTAAAAAAATCTGGGGTAGAGCTTGCAAAGGGTTTATCTGATGAGTATTTGAAAAAAGTCTTTCCTGCTCAGATGCGCTTACCACTAAATGGTATCGTACGAGTTATTAATGGGTTAAATATCAAAGAGAGCAATAAAGAGAGAAGTATATATGTTTATATGAATAAGTTTTATCATGAGTTCTACTTTTTACTTCATCGGCAGCACCACTCAAATGAGTTACCTGTACCTGAAACTGCTAGGGAGTTAACGCAATTAGTTCGTTCATTTTCATTGACAAACTTGAATGAAAAAGATGGTTTTATGTTGTGGTCTGCATACCGTTCTTACAGTGAAGCTAAGAAAGATGCTGAAGGTTATGTAAATTCTTTATCTTATCTAATAGCAGATTCTCGTAGGGATTCAGGAAACTTTTCTTTAAGAGAGTTACCAATATTTAACCCTCTATTACAATTAAATCGTATTTATTCATGGGCTGAGAGAGATGTTTATTCAACGCAAGTTGAAGCGGCTAATAGAATAAGTGAGGCTGAAAATGGGAAGTTTATTGAGCGAAAACTTTTAGAATCAGATAAAACTCTAACTTCGATGCCTCCTTACGATTATCATAATAATCGTTTTCATATTCCTAAGAGCTCTATTGAAAATGAAAAAAATCCGAATGAACGTTTGCTAGCAGTGTATACCAGTAACAACTACTACTCTGCGTTGGCAAATACTACTCCAATCATTTTTGTTGGCAGAGCCTTTGAACTGATAGTACTATCGTTTGTTTCTGATGGTCATAGCTTATCATCTCAGCTAACTAGATGTTTGTATGATACACCTATGCATAGTGTCTTTTCTTTAAATATAACAAAACATATTAGTGCGCTAGACATCGATGATGATGAAAATATCGTAGATAGTGATGATGTCGATTTGGGTAATGGTGATGAAGTACTTAGTTGGTTAATAGAAAGTGTCGATAGGTGGAAATCTGATAATAAAGTATTTTTCGACAGTGTTGATGGTCTTAACCTACTACCTATTTTTGCGAAAATGTTTAATCAAGTATTTACGCAAATTAGCTTTCTAAAAAGTAAACTAACTAATAAAAACTACAAAGAAGAACACCTAAGTGATTTTGCTTGTCGATTTGAATATATAGTTAATAATGCAGCTTTGATTCAAATGAATGACGTTAAAGTAGTTCTCGCAAATACAGCACAAACCAATAATTATAATACGCTTAGAAATAACAAAGAGTTCTTTAGTTCAGATAAAACGATTACAAGAAATATATCAGCAGTCAAGAGTAGTGAGCATGAGAATTCAGAATTTGCTAATTTGTTTTACAATGCACTATCAACTCACCCAGTTTTTCAAATGAATGTATCAAAAAGTAACGATAATCAGGCGATCAGAAAAACAAGTTATAGACTACCTTGGCAAGATAAGAAACAAACGGTTAAGCAAGCTTCTGAAGAGTTTGATTTGTTGATGGATAAAGCTATTGCATCATCAAGAAGTTTATCTCAACGACGTAAGTTTGATAAAAATGATTTCGCGAATTGGTTTAACCATGACTTTAATACAGCATTAAAGATGGCAAGAAAGGCGGTACGATTAGTTGACAATACGCCAGAAATAGAACCAAAAGGTACCACAAATAAAGGTAAAGCTTTGGAAGTTATGCGCCACTATGTGTATAAGTCATGATTAAAATATCGCTAAAACTTGCTGCTTACGCTTCGTTCTTAAGCTCAGATAAAGCTATTCAGCAGAAACAACAGGCTTTGTTTGCAAAGAGCTTTTATAGTCATCATATCAAAGATTATCAGCCTCTATTTGAGGAGCCATTGCGTGATGATGATATTCAAGCTGTATACTCTTGGCTTAATCTAGGCTCTTTAACGGTTCAGCAAGTTTTATCACGACTTGCTGGTTACTTTTTAGAGTGGCAAGGTGATCGATTCGAAGTGAAACCTGAGCTTCTAGATGAATGGCTTACGCTCCTATCATTGGTTGATTGCAGTTGGTTGATTGCACAGGCTTATGTTGATTTGATGGTGGGACATGAGATTTCAGCACAAGATATTTCGGGAGCCATTGCTAATCGGCAATGCCCAGTGGCGTTACATAGAAAGCCGGTAAGTAAGAAGTTTGCAGATAATCATATCCATTTAGGTGGGCATGGTTATACAGGTAACTCTTTGGTTAACTTTGCACTGTTCTTTGAAGAACTTACTGGAAAAATTCATTGGCCAAGAAGAGCAGAGTACTCAGTTTTTGAAAGTGGTAAGTTGGATAAAGATAGCTTACCTCACTGGGTCAACAATTTAGGTAACAAGCTCTGTCATTCACTATTTGATAACTCCGTTGATAAAGGGGCTATTCCACTCGATTCAACACTGATTATAAATAAGCAAGATGGTGTCGCCTTCCTACAAGCAAGCAATACAGATACACCAGCTCAGAAACTTGCCAAAAATGCCACTTCCCGAACTGATGGTAATGCAACTGCATGGATTGAGTTTTGTGCTGCACTATTACTTGATAAAAGTGAGGAGGAACATGCATTGCTAGAGCAGTTTATTCGACTATCGAATATTTTCCGAAATTACATGATTGTATCGGGTGTAGGGCTGACACAGTTTGTGGATTTCTTTAGGTTTAAGCCTCGAAAGGGATTTGAATCTAAGCATAATGATCAGTTTGCTCGTCAATCACTGCATACTGATATGACGAATACTGCAAGGGAATTTAGGGTTGGGGCGAATGTCCTTCTTGACTCTAGACAACTATTAAAAGCGCGCCCTGACGTACGGAAGTTACTAGAACATTTGAATAGTGACAATGCAGTTGGAAATTCGCATTTCGTTATTCACTTTACTAGGTCTGGAAAGCGTGAGGAAAAACTCCAGAAACACACTCGTGAGCAGCTTCATAAAGTGACAAGATCTCTGATGTCATTTATGGGGTCTGTTAGTCACGCGGATAGTTTGGTTCCCATTCTAGGTCAAGAAGAGAAACTGAGCTTTGATCTACGAAAAGCGATACGAGGTTTTGATGTCGCTGGAAATGAAAACCATCTACCAATTGAAGTCTTTGCTCCTACCTTACGAGTATTAAGATCTGCCAAATTTCCAAGCCAAGGTATGTTCAGTACACGTATTGAACGACCTTTTCTTACTGTACATGCTGGTGAGGATTATAGTCACCTCTTGAGTGGTTTACGCAACATTGATGAAGCCGTGGTTTTCTGTGATTTTCAGCAAGGTGATCGTATTGGTCATGCTTTGGCTTTAGGTGTAAATCCACGTCAATGGCTAAGGCGTCAGCAGACCGCTTATCTGCCTGTGGGCGAGCATCTAGATAATCTAGTATGGGCACACCAAAGAGCGATAGAGGTGCTACAACTGAGTTCTCAATTTACTGGTGTATTACCTCTACTTGAACAAAAGATCCAATTTTGGAGCAAGATTGTTTACGGAAAAAATCATTCTCCTTTTGACCTGTACAAAGCTTGGTTGCTTAGAAAGAACTGTCCTTTAAAAGTAGGCTTTGGAGCTGATGAAAAGGGTCATGAAGTATTAGAGGCTCACTCTTTGAATGAGGACTGGGTATTAAATAGAGATGATTTAGACACAACACATTCAACAAAGCAGAAAGAGCTCTGGAGCCAATATCTATTTTCGAACGATAAAAGAGAAATCAAATACACCCAAACAGTCGCTGTATACTCTGAAGTTACAGGAAACGATACTTTTGGTGAAAAATTCGGTCAGCTTTTTGACTCTATTTCAGAAGTTGAAATTAAGCTTTATGAAGCGATTCAAGACCTTTTAATGGAGAGGTATGCGATTAAAGGGGTTGTTTTGGAGGCATGTCCAACGTCAAATATCTATATAGGTCGCTTTAAACATTATCATGAACACCCTATCTATCGCTGGTATCCCCCAGAAGAAACTTGGCTGGAAAAAGGCGGGAAGTTCAATAAGTATGGGCTGCGTAAGGGCTCAGTCCCCGTATGTATAAATACAGATGATAGTGCTTTGATGCCTACTACAATTCGCAATGAACATCGAGTAGTGAAAGAGGCTGCGATTAATCACTTCGGTGTTGGCGTCAATAAAGCAGAGGATTGGATTGACTGTATCCGTCAAAAGGGAGTAGAAGTGTTTGAAGAAAATCATTTGTGTTGGGTTAATGATTAACCCAACACAAATGTAAATTCATTACAAGGAAGCATAACTGCTATGTTTAAAATGCGTCCACACCCAGAAGATATGTACCAACGCTATAAGGAGTTAGCTAATCGGCCATTCAAACTCCGAGTTCCTTATGTGTCGGTTAGTGATTCCACAGCTTGGCGAGTTTCTATTCTTTTTATTTTACTCCCTCTCATACCGGTTTGGGGGCCAGCCCAACTGTGCTCCTGGTTTCTAAAGAAAAAAAGAATGACCAAGTTAATGCATGAGGAATCATCAAGGATGCGACGTTATAAAGTCGGACGAGTTTATAGTAATTAAAGGAATTACTTGTGTTAGAAAAACAGGTTCCAATAAAAACTGAACTTGAAGAACTAGAGTCTGCAATTGTAAAAGCCAGCCTAGACATTACAAAGGACAGGCCTTTTAAGTTTGTCCATGGTCCGCAGAATTATTTCTTACCGTCCATGCAAGATGCTTGTGAGTTATTAGGTGTAAAGCACAATGCGACTACTATGCTGGATAGGTTGGAAGAGGCTGGAGTTAAACGTCCGAACATATCCTCAAGTGCCCTTCATGAAATAGGGCGAAATGGTGTTGGGAAGTCAGTATTCAAAAGGTTCATGAGCGTTTTTACGCAGCCAGTAGCGACATCTCTGATGAGCCCAATGCTTCGTTTTCTTTTGGGTAAGGATGAGGAGCTTGAGAGGGCTAGTAGAGTTAGTATTAACGCCCTTCAATGGTTGAGCTTTTCAAAATCTTTAAACGCTCAACCATCGAATAACTTTCGTTGTCTAAGCTCATTTATTGTCGAGCGAAGTAACAAGCAAGTTGAATTGTTGGAACGTGTCAAAGCAGCTTCAGCTGGTGGAAATAGTAACCAAAGCCTCAGTTCATCTTGGGGTTCTTGGGTTACCCCCCTTTATTTAGAACATACATTGATCAATGAAGAAGTATTGAACTTCATCGGTGAGCTAGTAAAAGAAGAGCTAGATACAAGTCAGTTGGACAAGCATCAAACCTCAGTGTTGGTTCGTTGTATGTTCGATATTGAATATGACTTTTATCTCAACTTGCTAGCCTCTTATGAGGTTGACTATGTTGTTTCCCATGGGGAGGAGCCAAAGGCTGACAAGAGGTGGTTGATATCGAAAGTACTAACAAGGTACACGCATAAGGATAATTCTCATACATCGACTCGGTGCCTTGTGGCAGTTTTGCTTGAGTGGTTTAAGGAACATGACATTGACTTTACTTTCACGGATTTAGCCTCTTGTGTTCCTTACCAAGCCTCGGAAGGTACTACCGATGAAGTAGATGTGTTAATCGCTCAAAAGAATAAGCTACATAAATGGTTAAGAAGTATTGATTTACCGTCCCATAGTGCGTTGAATGACTTTCTCGAGGTCATTGCAGCTAAAACAGGAACAACAATCGATTATGGGTTAGGAGATGTATTTTCGAGCGTATTTGCGATTGATAGAGCTCTAATGGTTAAGAGCTCATTAGTAAATAAAGAGTTTGGCGACGAAGTTGATGTGTTTTCTATCTGGAAGCAATGTTTCGGTGCTTACAGTGAATACTACAAGTTCCACTGCGAACGTTATGAAGGAATTGTAGATAACTCTTTGTGATCGTCGTACTCTGATCTCGTGGAGCTATTAAGCTCGCGGAGGTTTTGTTCTGTGAAGTCGATTTGCCTAGAGTAAAGAGGCATAAACTTAGATAGAGACTTGTTTTGGTAACTCGTTAGCTTAGAGTTGTCTTTACATGGTGATAAGAAGATACAACCTTTGTTTATGTCCTCAGTGCTAAGCCTTAACTCTCTGTATTTTTCAAAGTAATACTCAGTGTCATTTTCATTGTCACGGAACAGCTCTTCGTCAGGTACCCCTTTTAACCTCAAAGCCTTTGCCATCGTATTCCTGTTGTAAGTTGCGGCTCTATAGGCGACGTATTCTTTTACTTCTTCAGTTGTTGAGAGCACTAAAGGTCTTCCATCAAATGACCCTGAAAGCTTCGTTTGAGGGTCTTGGGCAAGCCCATTCTTTGTAAAAAAACAGCTGAACGTTGATGCCATCGTGGTTACTAGCTTCATTATTGAATGATCAAGGTAACTCTTACTGGTATTCAAGATAAAAGAAACTTCATCTGAAGCGATGAGCACACCTAAAAAGATCTGCTGTGCGTTGGATGGGGTTTTTCTTCTCATTACGTAGTATGTATCTTGAGCTGCTTTTAACATTACTTTTTGAAATAGCTTGTTTTCGAGATGGTCTTTCAAACATCTCTTACTCAAGCCAATACCATCTAGCCGAATAACCAGGTACGTATCTTGTGGGACAGAGCCCATCTTTGCAGAGCGTTGTTCGATAGCTTTGAATTTAGCGTGCTTGTCACATAAGGTTGTTATTTCAGAAGCAATACACATTTTCTCTTCCTTGTTTCCAGTAGGTGAGGAGGACGTCATCTCTCCCCCTCCTAGAGTTTTATTCATGGTCTTCTAGTTGCTCTTGCCAGTCGTCAGGTCTTTCTTCTTCTCCTCGGCTTTGCCAGTACGCATCGTGTTCTGGGTCTAGTTGCCGAGAGTAATTATCCCAATCATGTTTTTCCATTGTGTATCTCCGTTTTAATGTTCGGGCTTATGATGACAAATAGAGCTACATACAGTGAAGAGGGGGAAATTTCCAAAATTACAATCATGTAGAGAAAGAGGGCATTGCTTGATGAAGACAGCATCAAGCAATGAGAATGTGTGAATACTCTGATGTAGATTAAATGACTTTGAATTGTTTGGTGCCGGTAACCGAAAGGTTGCCCTGAGCTGCTTCAGCAATATGTTTACTCCACCAGCTCATCATAGGTCTGCGACGTTCTAGAAAGTCTGAACGGTTGTAAGCACTGCGGACTTGGTTTTTATCGACATGAGCCAACGCCATTTCAATCAAATCAGATTCGAAACCTTGTTCATTCAAGGTCGTGCTCGCCAATGATCTTAAGCCATGGCTAACGAGTCTATTTGCAAACCCCATCCGTTTCAGTGCCATATTTGCCGTCTGACTATTACAGTGCTTTTTGGGGTCTCTGTCTGAGGGAAATAGGTACTCCCGATGACCAGTAATTGGCTTTAAGTACTCGATAATAGAGATGGTTTCGTCGGTGAGTGGAACTCTGTGTTCCCTTTTCTTCTTCATCCTTTCGGGTGGAATTGTCCATATACGTTGTTCTAGATCTATCTCTTCCCACCTTGCCCCAGCAGCTTCTGCAGGACGTGACATTGTATGAAGTTGCCATTCAATCAATGAACGGGTAACTTTTTTTATTGAAGCACTGGCAAGCGTTAGCATTAGTTCAGGTAGCTCTTCAGGTGTTAGTGCTGCCATATGCTGCTTCTTCGGTTTCTTGAATGCTTCTTTAATGCCAGCAAGAGGGTTTGAGAATACTAGACCGCAGTTAACGGCATAAACCATTACTTCATTGATTCGTTGAGCGAGTCTCTTAACGGTTTCAAGGTTCCCTCTAGCTTCAATCGGCCTCAAAGCCATTATTACATCAGGAGCCGTTAAATCTTTTATTGGCGTGTCTTGGAATTTAGGGAAGAGGTATTTTTCAAAAGATCGCCAGATATCGAGTGCGTAATCATCGGTTACGGAGTCTTTCTTTAGCTCGAACCACTGAGAAGTAACATTGAGAAAAGTATGCTCGGAAACGCTCTGCTTCTGACGTCGCTTTTCATCACGGTGTTCTTTAGGACTAATACCTAGCTCAATGAGTTCTTGTACTTCCATCGTGAGTTTTCTGGCTTTTGCTAAAGCAATCACAGGATAAGAGCCTAGAGAAAGGTTAGTGCGTTTTTCAGTGACAGGGTCTTTGTAGTTCACCAACCAGCGCTTTTGTCCATTTGGTGAAATGCGAAGGCGTAAACCATTTACATCAATGAGCAGGTACTCTTTAAGTTTCGGCTTAGCCGCTTTGATTTCGTTGTCGCTTAGATATGATGTCTTTCTTGCCATAATTGGTACACAGAATTGGTTGCTGTGTACACAGTGTATTAATTTGTGTACCTAAAACACAAAGTAACCCTCGGAAGCGCTCAGATGTCTATGGAGTGTAAGTTATTGATTTTGCTGAATTGCAGGCAATAAAAAAGACGCCCTAGGACGTCTTTAATACGATAATTGGTGGAGCTGGCGGGAGTTGAACCCGCGTCCGAAAACCTTTCATCATTGGTACTACATGCTTAGTCGATCTTTAAATTCACCACCCACCTGCGAACCGACACGCTAGTAAATGACTATCCTGAATTATAATTCGCCGTTCATCTCTCAGGCGGGAGAATCCGAGCTAGCGCGTTTGGGTTTGATCCCTCGTTGGTCCCCGTCTTACGTGCGGAAGCTAGGGCGAGAGAGCTCTGAGCAGGTTATTAAGCTGCTAGTGCGTAGTTTTCGTCGTTTGCGACTATTTTTTTGCGGTTTGTTAACGAGGCCTACCGCACCTCGGCATGCACCTCAGACTTCTGAATTCCCGTCGAATCCTAAATCAGCCCCAGAGGTAATATCGGCATAGTAACAGAAAAGCCTAGGCTGTCCAGTACTATGCGTCTAAGTGGTCAAGTTTAACGCAGTGAACTCTTCATTACGCGCGCTTTTTCACGAGCCCAATCTTTTTCTTTCAGATCGGTACGTTTGTCGTGAAGCTTTTTACCTTTCGCAACACCGATTTTGATCTTCACCCAAGAGCGAGACCAGTACAGTGATAACGCGGCTAGCGTCATACCTTCACGGTTGATGCGACCAAGAAGGTTGTCGAGTTCACGACGACTCATCAATAGTTTGCGCACACGTGTAGGGTTTGCGACAACGTGAGTAGAAGCTTGGTTAAGAGGGGTGATGGTCATTCCGCTGACAAAGGCTTCTCCGTCACGCATGAAAACGTAGCTTTCAGCGATATTGGCTTTACCTTGGCGAAGTGCTTTCACTTCCCAGCCTTGTAGCTCCAAGCCTGCTTCAATTTCATCGTCAATGAAGTATTCGTGGCGAGCTTTTTTATTCAGCGCGATAGTGTTGCTACCCGCTTTTTGCTTTGATTTTTTCTTTACCATAATGGACTCATTATACGGGTTGGATATGGGTTAGGAAATCCTTTTATTTGCGCTATCGTGGAATAAAAGTAGAATTGGCACAAGCCTTAAACATGTACGCGTATCGATAGGAGTGTGTATGAAGCAAATCAGCCGTTCTGCCTTGGTGTCTTTTAGTGCAGAGCAGATGTTCGATCTGGTCAATGATGTTTCTAAGTATCCTGAGTTTCTACCTGGTTGTTCAGGTTCACGAATCATTGAGTCTTCGGACGATGGTATGGTGGCTTCTGTCGATGTAGCAAAAGCAGGTATCAGTAAGACATTTACAACCTCTAACGAGATTATTCCGGGTCAAGCGATCATGATGAATTTGGTCGATGGTCCATTTAAGACACTGCGTGGTGGTTGGATCTTCACTGCTTTGGATGAGCAGGCGTGTAAAGTGGAACTGAAGCTTGAGTTTGAATTCTCAAGCAAGATGATCGAAATGGCTTTCGGCAAGATTTTTAATGAGCTAACCAATAACATGGTGAATGCTTTTACCAAACGCGCGAAACAGGTGTATGAGTGCTATGAGTATTGAGTCGGACATGATTCACGTGGAAGTGGTTTATGCGCTTCCTCAAGAGCAGCGTGTATTCAATTTGGTGGTAAACAATCAAGCAACGGTTGAAGATATTATCCGCCAGTCAGGTGTGCTTGAGCTATACCCTGAGATTGATTTGAAGAAGAATAAAGTCGGTGTTTACAGCCGTAACGTGCGATTAGATGCAACGGTACGCGACAAAGACCGTATCGAAATTTACCGCCCACTATTGGCAGACCCAAAAGAGATTCGTCGTAAACGAGCGGAGCAAGCAAAGGCCGCTGGTAGTGCAGACCCTGTGACAGGCGGTAAGCCCAATGCTTTGAGAAAAGCTGAGGAATAATGCTTTTGATTACGAACAACACCTCCCAATTGGGAGGTGTTGTTTTTTGTGAGGCTAACTTTCCTTGCTCTGTTGAGCAGAAATAAAAAAGCCTCCGTCAGGAGGCTTTAAGAATACTGTGAAAATAAAGGTTGCTTACTGAATCTTCTCGTAAAATGCATCGCTTTTCGGGTAGTCACCAGTGATGTCTGCCAGCGTGCCTTGGTCGTTAAACTGAACGATAAGATCTTTTTGCACTGAGTCACCGTGACCAGGAGTGTGGTGGTAAATGTAGTACCACGTATTCGGGTAGCCATTTTCAACCAACATAGGTGAACCAAGAACGTAGCGAACCTGTGCTTTAGTCATCCCAAACTTTAATTTATCAACCGCACTTTGTTCTACGTAGTTGCCTTGGTTGATATCAATGCGATAAACCAGTTTTTCCAATACCGAACATCCTGTCAGCAATGTCATTGCTAATGGTACGGCAACTAACCACTTCTTTAATTGCATAATAATTTCTTAGTAACCTTTAAAATACTGCGCTGATAATAAACAAGCTCGACGCAGATGTAAAAAGCTATGCGTCGTATGGTACGGAATCTGACAACGAATTTTGAGTTGAGTTGCATTTATTCGCTGAGATTGAACAATAATTGGCGGAACATTGCGCATTCGTTTAGCGAAAAGTAAAAGTACTGGGGCAGTTGAAATGGGAGAGAGCCACTGAACTGGTTGATATGCGGTGGCTCAGTAATAATCTTAAGCAGCGATAAGCAGTTCTTTAGCATTTGCCAATGTGGAATCTGTAATTTGACTACCACCAAGTAGACGAGCTAATTCTGCCACACGTTGCTCTTCATCTAGTGAGCGCATTTGTGTTTCAGTTTGACCACCTTTGGTGTGTTTTGCGACAAACATTTGCTGATGACCACAACCTGCGACTTGAGGTAAGTGGGTGACACACATTACTTGGGTCGACTCTCCTAGTTTGCGCAGCATCTTACCGACAACAGCGGCGGTTGGACCACTGATACCTACATCTACTTCATCGAAGATCAAGCTTGGAGTATCTACTTTCTGCGCGGTGATCACTTGGATGGCTAATGAGATACGTGATAGCTCACCACCCGATGCCACTTTAGCTATGGGTTGCAATGGCTGACCTGGGTTGGTTGAAACCAAGAAGCAGACGCTGTCCATTCCCAGCGGTGATGGGTGGGTATTTTCGTTGTTCACTTCAATGCTGAATACCGCTTTCTCCATGCTCAATTCGTGCATGCTTTGTGTGATCAGTTTGTTCAACTCTTTTGCGTAGCGACTGCGTGATTTGTGCAGTTTTTCCGCTTGGGTCAAGAAGCTCTGATACTTTTGTTCAACTTCTTGAGCGAGTTCATCCAAACGTTCATCAGAGCAATCGAGCGCTTCGATTTGAGCCAATAGATCTTGATGGTGTTGATATAGCTCATCAGGCATAACGTGGTGTTTACGAGCCATTGACATCACTTTAGAAAAGCGTTCTTCGACATAAGCCATGCGACCCGGATCGACATCAATGCCATCAAGGTAGCTGCGAAGTTCGTTTTTAGTTTCTTCTAGCTGGATCATCGCTTCTGCCAGCATATTTGGTAGCTCTGCTAATTTCTCATCCAATTCAGCTAATTGAATTAGGGAGTGATTGGCCGATTGCAAAATACCAAGCGCATTGACTTCTTCACCTTCGTAAATAAGTTCGATGGCTTGCTGACAGGTAGCGGCAAGTTCACCGCTATTGGACAGTCGTTTGTGCTCTTGTTCGAGCTCTGCGAATTCTTCTTCACCTAGCGATAACTCATTCAGTTCTTTGATTTGGTATTCGAGCAACTGCTTTTGTGCCTGATTTTGCTGGCTGTTCTCTTTTAGTTGCTTGAGGTTATTGTCTGCCTGACGCCAATGCTGGTAAGCACTGCGTGTGCCTTTTAATAGGTTTAAATGTCCTGCATATTGGTCAAGCATTGCCATTTGGTGCTCGCTCTTCATCAATTGATGATGTGCGTGCTGTCCATGGATGTTGATCAACAACTGCCCAAGAGATTTGAGTTGTGAAAGTGGGACTGGGCTGCCGTTGATGAAGGCTCTAGAGCGACCTTCTTTGGTGATGATGCGACGCAAGATACACTCGCTGCCATCAAGCAGGTCGTTATCTTCTAGCCAACGCGTTGCGTGTAGATTGTTATCCAGTAAAAAGGCAGCGCTGACTTCTGTTTTCTCTTCGCCTTGGCGCACCATACCTGCATCGGCACGTCCGCCTAAACAAAGACCTAACGCATCAATTGCAATAGACTTACCTGCACCTGTTTCACCAGTAATGGTGGTCATGCCCTTTGAAAGCTCGAGCTGTAAAGACTTAACAATCGCAAAATTATTAACACTTAGATGAGCCAGCATTTTTATTTACCTGTATAACTGAACAATACTGTATAGGAAAACAGTATATACTGTTTCTTTATACAGTAAAGTCAGGTGCGGTATTTTTTCTTAAAGAAGCGGCTTTTTGTGATGAAGAGAAGAAAAATAGGTCGTGCAAAATGCAACGACCTATTTAAATTGAACAAGTTACGGACGAGTTGGGTTAATGGTGAGCGGTTCTAATGTGACGACTGCATTGACTCCCGCGCCAGGATGGTCGACGTAAGATGTGTCTTGCATCAGGGTGTAGTAAACATCAACGAAATCGTCATCATTGGTCAGAACCCCATCAGGAATTGCATCAATGATCTTGTTGGTGATCTGAGGAATAATGGCATACGCCTGCACCTCTGGATCTGGAATCGCCTTTAATACTTCTTCAGCAACTTGAACGAGCAGTTTTGCCAACTGTTTGTAATCCGTACCGTCATCTTGTTCCATCAATACAATGTCAGCCGCGCCCCAACGGTAACGAGACCAATGAATGATGATTTGATTCGGGTAATAGTCTTTGTTGTCATAATCCAAATATGGAAGCTCGACTAAATCTAACGTCGGCTCGTCGCGGCTTGGGTTCACCCCTGTGACGATGGCGTAGATTTCTGCTTTACCCGAGATCCATGGTTCTTGATCATCAGAAAGACGGATCTTTTTCAGTTGCGTAGTCTGAATTGGTTGAACCGAACTTTCAGCGCTAGCGAGAAGTGGGGAATTAACTTGCTGTTTGTCCGCTAGGTATGGCTGAACCATCGTGGCTTGACCTAAGCTCTTCATCTCAGCTTGCATCGCTTGCAGACCTGCTTTTAGTTCTGCAGAGCTGTTATTGTCGACAACCAATACTGGTACGTCAGGAAGCTGATAGACATCGAGCTGGTGGATTTGACCATATACATCGTACGCTTCGATATACTGCCATTGCGAGTCATCACCGCTTGGCTCGAAAGCGAATAGGGGATCGACTTTCCCTTCTTGCCATACATTTAGCATCTCTTCATTCGCTAGACGGACTTCTAGCAACTGATCTGAGTATTGTTCGATGCCTTTCCATGTGCGGATCTGGTTATCGGCTTGTACAAGCTGTTTACTGAAAGCAGCTTGGGGCGTTTGTTCAACAAAGGAAGATACTGGGACGCTAGTGTGCTCCGCGGTAATGTCCCTACGTAGCATTGGCTCCATGCTGGTATAGCTCTCACTAAGTTGCTGAGCGAGTGCGCGTTTCGTGTTGGTTATATCCTCGGCTTTTGCGTTTGATATATTGTTAACCTTTGCCTCCTCAGACTGGCAGCCCATAAGCGCTAAAGTACTGAGAGCGGACAATATAATTGTTTTTTTCATAGTGTGTCCTTTGAGATAGTTTGTATGAAATAGAGTTAATATTCTATTCATGGCAAGAATATCACCAGACACCTATCATTCAATTTGCTCTCCAAGATTTGTATAAAATCTGCCCACAAGATCAAATTTTATAAATCTAGATTTAGTAGGTTTTTATTTTGTGTCGCCTTAATCGGGATAGAGTAGAAAGCTGAAATATGAGCAAAGAAAAAAGGTTGATGCTTTCACACCAACCTTTATTGCTAAAACAGTTTGCTCGACCATCCAAGCTTATTTCTTAGTACGTGATAGTAGCTATAGTCTTTCGGGTGGATAAGTTTGAGAACGTTCGGACTCTGGTAGATGTGTATTTCATCACCAGGAGAGACGGGGAGCGAAACTTGTCCGTCACAACTTACTTCCTGAGTACCGCGGTTTTCTGGTGACACGACCAGTTTGATACGACGTTTGCCATCGACAACTAATGGGCGGCTAGACAATGTGTGCGGGAACATTGGCACTAAAGAAATCGCGTTTAAGCTTGGTGACAAAATAGGTCCACCACCTGACAGGGAGTAAGCCGTAGAGCCTGTTGGAGTAGAGACAATCAAACCATCGGCACGCAGCGAAAACGCAAAGCTGTCATCAATATAAACTTCAAACTCAATCATGTGCGCCACTTGTCCTGGGTGGAGCACGGCTTCGTTTAATGCCGCGTTATGGCTCTTGATTTGACCGTGACGATGGATCTCCGCTTCCAATAAGAAACGCTCTTCTTCTATATATTCGCCTTTTAATACGGCTTTTAATGCTTCTTTGAAGTCGTCGGGGTTTAGATCCGTCAGGAACCCCAAGTTACCTCGGTTGACACCAATCACAGCAACATCGAAACGAGATAGAATGCGAGCGGCACCCAGCATGTTGCCATCACCGCCAACTACGATAGCGAGATCGGCGTTTTTACCTAGCTCTACGAGGCTAGCAAACTGGCTTTGCGGGATTTCGTCTAAAATTGCAGCAAGGCGATCATCGATAAATACTTGGTAACCTTCGGATGTCAGCCATTCGTATAACTCTCTATGAGTTTGAATTGCCTGCTGATCTCGTGGTTTTCCGATAATCGCGATCACGTTACATGGGTTTTTCATAGCATTTCCGCATTAAAGAGGCTTGAATCAGGAATCTTCATCCCCATAATAATGGCAAGTTACCTAAATATGCGAATTTTTATGTAGTTAAAGCCCACAAAACGTGAGTGGCTTTAAGGACATTAAGTTGAATTCTGGAGATATCATGAGCAACGAAGAAAACAAAGTTACAGAAGAAGAGCTTGATCAAATCATCGAAGAAGCTGAGAAAGTAGAAGCCGCAGCGCAAGAAGCTGAAGCAGAACTTGAAGAAATTGGTGATGAGAAAGACGCTAAGATTGCTCAACTAGAAGCAGCACTACTGTCTAGCGAAACAAAAGTGAAAGACCAGCAAGATGCGGTTCTTCGCTCTAAAGCTGAAGTAGAAAACATGCGTCGTCGTACTGAGCAAGAAATCGATAAAGCTCGTAAGTACGCTCTGAACAAATTCGCTGAAGAACTACTTCCAGTTATCGATAACCTTGAGCGTGCAATCCAAGCTGCAGATGCAGAGCACGAAGTGGTTAAGCCAATTCTTGAAGGTGTTGAGCTAACACACAAGACGTTTGTAGACGCAGTATCGAAATTTGGTTTGAAAGAGATCAACCCAGAAGGTGAAGCATTCAACCCTGAATTCCACCAAGCTATGTCTATTCAAGAAAGCCCAGATCACGAATCAAACACAGTTATGTTTGTGATGCAAAAAGGCTATGAGCTAAACGGTCGAGTTGTTCGTCCTGCAATGGTTATGGTTGCTAAGTAATCAAATAACTCATTGATATAAATATATTAAAACGCCTGCTATTCAATAGCGGGCGTTTTTGTTTCAAACATCTCTATCAACATATTCATCTCTCTGAATATGTGCGCAAAATGAAATTTGATCCCCTTCAAATTTTTTCTTATTGGTAAAAAATTTTCCAATAAGGGATATCCTTTCTTTATCTTGCTTACTTATGGAATGGGTGTGTCTATAAGTACCTGTTATCACTCGCAATCAAAATTTAATTCTGAATATGAATGTAGATCTAGTGGTTTACTTTTAATGTTATTTATTAACAATCCTGTAAAGAAAGTCTTTATTTTGTAACTGTGGTGTGTATTATTCGCGAGGTCTGCCGTAAAAACCAGCAGATGTAACTATAAAAGCATAAATAGCAAACACAACATTTTGGAGATTTATGATGGATAAATCGCTTTCTAGCAAGATTTTTATCGGCTTGTTTGCGGGTCTTCTGATCGGTACTGCAATTCAGTATCTTTTTAGTGGCGTTGCTCTCTTTGATACATATTTACTTGGCGCAGCGGAAGGCGCTGGTGGTATGTTCGTATCATTGATTAAGCTGTTAGTAGTACCTCTTGTTTACGTATCTATCGTATGCGGTATCGTGGACCTAAAAGACATCACGGCTTTTGGTCGTCTTGGTGGTAAAACCTTTGCTCTATACATTATCAACACCATCATCGCGATTACTGCGGCACTGACTGTTGGTCTTATTTTCCAACCGGGTGCTGATGCAAATCTGGCAGGCACGATTTCAGAAACCGTTAACTTAACAACAACTGAAACACCTGACATTTTCTCGTTGGTTGTAAACATCGTTCCAAGCAACCCTGTACAAGCGTTTGCAAATGGCGACATGTTACAAATCATCTTTATGGCAATTTTGACAGGTCTTGCTATTCAAGCTTTGGATTCTCGAGGCGGTCCGGCAATTCGTACGTTTAAAATGGCGAACGAAATCATGATGAAGCTGGTTGGTTTAGTAATGAGCCTTGCACCTTACGGTGTATTTGCTCTGATGATTCAACTAGGTGCAACACTGGATGCAAACACGCTGATGTCTGTTGCTGGCTACGTAGCACTTGTTGTTGCAATGCTAGTGTTCTGGATTTTCTTCTTCTACCCAATGGCGGTAGGTATTGCGACGGGCACTTCTCCAAAAGCGTTCCTACGTGCAACTCGAGAGCAGATCCTATTCTCACTATCAACTGCAAGTTCAAACGCAACTATCCCGGTAACAATGCGCACGCTAACTGAGAAGCTTAAGGTTTCTAAGTCGGTTGCTGGTTTCGGTGTACCGCTGGGCGCAACAATGAACATGTCTGGTGTTTCTATCTATATCGCACTAGCAACTATGTTTGTCGCAAACGCGTTTGGTCAGCCAATCAATACTGCTGATATCTTTACTCTTGGTCTAACTATCTTGCTACTTTCTATCGGTGCTGGTGGTGTTCCGGGCGGCGGCGTAGTGATGGTAGGTGTTCTATTACACCAACTAGGTCTTCCACCAGAAGGTTTAGCAATCATTGCAGCTGTAGACCGTATCAATGATATGTTCTGTACTTCATCTAACGTAGTTGGTGATACAGCAGTAAACACTATTGTTGCGAAGTCTGAAGGCGAGATTGGTAAAGAAGAAGTCGTAGACGCAGAGCCTGCACAAGCAAGCGCATAATTTGCAATACACTCTTAGTTGAAAAGCGAGGCTATATGCCTCGCTTTTTCTTTTATAGAAACGAGAATCGAGATTGAAAAGTCGAAAGGGGCAGAGTTGCGCTCGCCTCTCGCCTTTTGCGCAACTTTTTTTTGTTTTTTTTCACTCTCTCCCTTGAAAAGCCATTTGCAGCCCTTATCTATTGGGCATAAGAGAAGCAAACAACATTACTTTAGTTTGTGAGCAAGGGTTGAAACCCGATTCTAAGTCCCCACATAGGGGATATAGCAAAACAAAATAGAATTTATTCGGAGATAGCCTGATGGGTAAAATCATTGGTATTGACTTAGGTACTACTAACTCATGTGTTGCTGTACTAGACGGCGACAAACCACGTGTAATTGAAAACGCAGAGGGTGAACGTACTACTGCATCGGTTATTGCTTACACTGACGGTGAGACGCTAGTAGGTCAACCAGCGAAACGTCAAGCAGTAACTAACCCAACTAACACGCTATTTGCAATCAAGCGTCTAATTGGTCGTCGTTTTGAAGACGAAGAAGTTCAGCGTGACATCGAAATCATGCCTTACAAAATCGTTAAGGCTGACAACGGTGATGCATGGGTAGAAGCAAAAGGCCAGAAAATGGCGGCTCCTCAAGTATCTGCTGAAGTACTTAAGAAAATGAAGAAAACTGCTGAAGACTTCCTAGGTGAGGAAGTAACTGGCGCAGTTATCACAGTTCCTGCTTACTTTAACGATGCTCAACGTCAAGCTACTAAAGACGCTGGTCGTATTGCAGGTCTAGAAGTTAAACGTATCATCAACGAACCAACAGCGGCTGCTCTAGCATACGGTCTAGACAAGTCAGGTGGCGACCGCACTATCGCGGTATACGACCTTGGTGGTGGTACATTCGATATCTCTATCATCGAAATCGATGAAGTTGAAGGCGAGAAAACATTCGAAGTTCTAGCAACTAACGGTGACACTCACCTTGGTGGTGAAGACTTTGATAACCGTCTAATCAACTACCTAGTAGACGAGTTCAACAAAGAGCAAGGCATCAACCTTAAGAACGATCCACTAGCAATGCAGCGTGTTAAAGAAGCAGCAGAAAAAGCGAAAATCGAGCTTTCTTCTACTTCTCAAACCGACGTAAACCTACCTTACGTTACTGCTGATGCAACTGGTCCTAAGCACATGAACATCAAAGTGACTCGTGCGAAACTAGAATCTCTAGTTGAAGACCTAGTACAACGTTCTCTTGAGCCACTAAAAGTTGCTCTAGCTGATGCTGACCTATCAGTAAACGACATCACTGACGTAATCCTAGTTGGTGGTCAGACTCGTATGCCTATGGTTCAAGCGAAGGTTGCTGAGTTCTTTGGTAAAGAAGCTCGCCGCGATGTAAACCCTGATGAAGCAGTAGCAATGGGTGCTGCAGTTCAAGGTGGTGTACTTGCGGGTGAAGTTAAAGACGTACTTCTACTAGACGTTACTCCACTGTCTCTAGGTATCGAGACAATGGGCGGCGTAATGACTAAGCTAGTTGAGAAAAACACGACTATCCCAACTAAAGCGAACCAAGTTTTCTCTACAGCAGAAGACAACCAGAGCGCGGTAACTATCCACGTTCTTCAAGGTGAGCGTAAGCAAGCGTCTTTCAACAAATCTCTAGGTCAATTCAACCTAGAAGGTATCCAAGCTGCACCACGTGGTATGCCACAAATCGAAGTTACTTTCGACCTAGATGCGGATGGTATCCTACACGTTTCAGCGAAAGACAAGCAAACTGGTAAAGAGCAGAAGATCACTATCCAAGCTTCTGGCGGTCTAAGCGATGACGACATCGAGAAAATGGTTCAAGAAGCAGAAGCTAACAAAGAAGCGGACAAAAAGTTCGAAGAGCTAGCAACTGCACGTAACCAAGCTGACCAAATGATTCACGGTACTCGTAAGCAAGTAGAAGAAGCTGGTGAAGCCCTACCTGCAGAAGAGAAAGAGAAGATTGAAGCAGCTATCTCTGAGCTAGAAACTGCACGTAAAGGTGATGACAAAGAAGCGATCGACGCTAAAGTTCAAGCGCTAATGACTGCAGCTCAAAAGCTAATGGAAATCGCTCAACAACAAGCTCAAGCGCAACAAGCACAAGGTGCTGACGCTGGTGCACAACAGTCTCAAGAAGACGATGTTGTTGATGCTGAGTTCGAAGAAGTTAAAGACGACAAGAAATAATATTTCTTAACTAGGCGGCTTATGGTCGCCTAGAGTCGATAAGACTTTTGTGTGCGGGCGTTTGGGGTAACTCTTACGCCCGTCTGTTTGTCCAAGCTGTCTTTCTAGTTAAGTATTTTGCAATAAGTGCACTTACCTAGAACGATACAAACACCAAGCGGTAAATCATGCCGTTTGCAGTAATTAATTGGTGACGAAGAACATGTCAAAACGTGATTTTTACGAAGTATTAGGCGTAAGCCGTGATGCCTCTGAGCGCGATATCAAAAAGGCGTACAAGCGTCTAGCAATGAAATACCACCCAGACCGTAACCAGGGTGATGAATCTGCTGCGGATAAGTTTAAAGAAGTAAAAGAAGCGTACGAAATTCTCACTGACCCTCAAAAGAAAGCGGCGTACGATCAGTATGGTCATGCTGCTTTTGAACAAGGCGGTGGCGGCTTCGGCGGCGGCGGTTTTGGTGGCGGTGGTGCTGATTTCGGCGACATCTTTGGTGACGTTTTTGGCGATATCTTTGGCGGTGGTCGTCGTGGCGGTGGTCAGCAACGTGCACAACGTGGCGCAGACCTACGTTACAACATGGAACTGTCGCTAGAAGAAGCTGTTCGTGGCGTATCGAAAGAAATCGAAGTACCAACGCTTGTTCATTGTGATACCTGTGACGGTAGCGGTGCGAAGAAAGGTTCTTCAGCTGAGACTTGTGGAACCTGTCATGGTCACGGTCAAGTTCAAATGCGCCAAGGTTTCTTTGCTGTGCAGCAAACTTGTCCTACCTGTCATGGTAAAGGTAAGATCATCAAAGACCCATGTAACGAATGTCATGGTCAAGGTCGCAAACAGAAAACTAAGACACTTAACGTTAAGATCCCAGCAGGTGTTGATACTGGCGATCGCATTCGTCTATCTGGCGAAGGCGAAGCTGGAGAAATGGGTGCACCAGCAGGTGACCTATACGTACAAGTTCACGTGAAAGAGCACCATATCTTCGAACGTGAAGGCAACAACTTGTATTGTGAAGTGCCAGTTAGCTTTGCTATGGCTGCTCTAGGTGGTGAAGTTGAAGTTCCGACACTAGATGGTCGTGTGAACCTTAAAGTACCAACAGAAACGCAAACAGGACGTATGTTCCGTATGCGCGGTAAAGGGGTGAAAGGCGTTCGTGGTGGCGGTGTTGGTGACCTAATCGTTAAGCTTGTAGTAGAGACTCCAGTTAACTTGAGCGCTCGTCAGAAAGAATTGCTTAAAGAGTTTGATGAATCTTGTGGTGGTGATGCCGCAACTAAACACAAACCAAAATCTGAAGGCTTCTTCAACGGCGTGAAGAAGTTCTTTGATGACCTAACAAGCTAATTGCTGGTTAGTTGAATCCAATAAAAAGCCTGCTGTGATGCAGGCTTTTTTGTATCTGCTTTCTTTTTATTTAAAGTGACTTTATGGCATCGAACTTGTCGTCTAAGTTGTCTTTATCTATTCTCGAAAGGGCTAATCCCAACATGCACTCGGTGACTCTATGTTGGTGGATGTTAGGGTTATTTTATTTACCCCACTAGGGAAACAGTTATCACCGTTTTGCCCTAAATCGGCTTTTGCCGTTGCTTCGATAACATAAGCTGCGCTGGATGTGCTTGCGATATTAAATGAAAAGCGATTTGAATCGGAGTCGCAGATCGTACAAGTCCCGCCAGAGATGATACTACTCCAATCGTACCCACCGTTGTAAGAGGTTTCTAGCTCCAGCTGTATGCGACTGATATCGCTTAGAGCAACGGTGCGGTGTGCCGTAATGGTGTGGTTGGTATATGACGGATAAGCGATAGCCGCGATGATTCCAATAATCACAACTGCTATCAGTATTTCGATCAATGTCATCCCTCTAAATCGTTTGTTGTATCCGTTACAACCAGAAATTCGAATCATGACGAGTAGTTTCCTTTTCACTTTTCCGCCTATTTTTCTCAGGTGATAGCATCTGCGCAAGATGAATTACGGTCCTCTTGCCGTTTGCATAGGAATTTGGGAAATGCCTCGCGGGTTTACATTATTGGAGCTTCTGATCACTATCGCCGTGCTGAGTGTTTTGCTCACGGCTGCTGCTCCTTCTTTCCAAAATGTTTTTGAAACCAACAAAATGCAGCGCTTAGCGAATGAACTGCATGGCTTTGTTATTCAAGGTAAGTCAGAAGCGGTATTGCGCCGAGAGAGGCTTTGGGCACACCTGATCATGTCTGGAGGTTCATCCAGTGATGGTAATTGGCGCATTGAGCTCACAGATAATAGCTCCGAGGGAGCCGGTACGGTTTTATTCTCGTTTTCAGGCGCGCCTTACAAGGGCATTGTGGTTACTCCGAGCTACGCTTCAGACCAAATCAGTTTTGATGAAGTCCATGGTCGCCCTTCTTCAGGCAACATTCGCTTTTACCCGGTCGGAGAGTCTTCTAAAGCCTTAAAACTTATCTCTCACACTTTGTCTGCGCGTGTCCGGGTATGCAGCGACAACAACAATACCGAGTTCTTCGGCTATTCAACCTGTTCTTGAGGAATGAATATGTATAAGCAGAAAGGCGCGAGCCTCGTCGAGTTTATGATTGCATCCTCTTTAGGGCTGATTGCTCTAGCTATTGTTGGATCGCTTTACATCAGTGGACAAAAAGTGGCGATGGAGCGTTCCAAAGAGCTGATGTTACTGCAAAACACGGGCAGCGTATTAGCGATGTTAAGAAACGATATCCAACGAGCTGGCTTTAATGAAAGTGGCAGTGATTCAGTCAAAATTTCAGGTGCGACCGATACGATTTACACTCTTGATACTCCGGGGATGGGGTTGATTGCATACGCCTATCAAGTTGGGACTTCAGGTGCAGCACCACTTTATAAAAACGTTGTATATGAGCAGCGGATTAATACGCCCGAGTCTTTGTTTGTCTGTGAGAAAAAACAAACGACGATATGGAACGTCAGTCAAGTTATTGCGCTTTCTGGTACCGGTACATGCAATACGCTTTTTGATAAGAGAGCGATTCATATTAACCGCTTTGATCTTGCCGCTCGCACGCTGAAAAACACAGATGCTGAAAGCGCGGTAGTCACCATTACCTTAGGAACGGAATTAGTTGGCGCAACAAGTGTTCAAACAGAGCAGTCGTTTACCGTGAAGCAGAGGAACTGGCAGTAATGAGAAATCAACAGGGAGCCGCAGCATTATTAGTTATGAGCGTGTTGCTGGTTGCGGCATTAATGATGTCACTGGGAAGCTACAAGTCCCTTTTCTATCAAATCAAACGTGCCAACAATCAAATTGAATCCAGACAAGAGCATTGGCGTGCAGAAGGCGGGTTAGAGTGTGTTTACAGCAAAACCAAACTAAATAAAGAATTGCCAACTAACGTCAATGACTGCATCACAGCGATGGGACTTGATGCACTTACATTTTCCTCTGGTCTTTCAAGTCTCGTGACTTCAACGATTGGTCATCGGGAAACGAAAAAGACCATCAAGTTGCCTTCAAGTAGCGGGGCGGGGGCGATCAAATCTAAATCTGATCTGGTTATTAATGGTTCCTATACGAGCTCTCCAGATCCGAGTAAAAGTCTCGGTAGTAATTTGTGGGAGTGCACCTCCGTTCTTTATTACAACTTTTTCTACGCTACCAGTGTAAGTACTTTTCACCCTTATCAGCTATCCGACAAACCTTATTCAAGTTTCCCTGATAGTCCTGCTGGACAGGAACAAAAATGTGCATCTACACACTACAGTTGGGGCACAAGTGTTGCGGCATCTAAGAGCGATTATCGCCAGTCTTCGGACATGGACCCATTTAAAGATGTCTTTGATGTCCCGCGTAGTGAATGGTTCGATGTGATGTCTGATAGCTCTTTGTTTGGATATGTACCTTTGTCGTTGAATGGTATGACATTGGACTCTGAAGCGGATCTTCCTTCTCCGGTATTCAATGATACTTGCGCGGAGGGGATAGTTAGCAATATCGAAAATGGAAAAGATCTCATTTGGGTTTACGGTGGTTGTGAAATAAACACGGCAGATTTCACGAGTATAAAGAACGCAATAGATAACAGCCTAGGGGGCAATGGAATAATCCTAGTTGTTCAAGACGGTATTTTTTCTACGATAGGGACACAGAATTTTAAAGGTATGCTTTACCATTTTATTTCTCCACTGTATGTCGACCCGACAACCGGGGCTACATTAGATTTTACCGACTGGGCAGCTTCCGCGAATGACCCAGCATTGGATGGCGTTATCGCGGCTTTAGATGCAACAGTGCCTATGGAAAAGACAAAGATTGGCTATTTTCAGCACGGAGCGTTTAACCCATTAGGAGGTTTTGTCATGGACGCGCCTGGAACATTTGCACTCTTCAATGCAGCTTTATCCTTCCAATACAATCGTGATGTGATTGACGAACCTTGGAAGAAGCTAAAGAAAGTATATTGGCAAAAGGGGTCTTGGAATGATCTCTAGACAACAAGGCTTTAGTTTAATTGAGGTGCTGATTTCTTTTCTTTTATTGGGCATTGGGGCGCTCGGACTCACTAAACTACAAATTTACATGGAACGTGAATCGGATTATGCGATTCATAGTATCGAGGCGTTGAGACTGGCTGAAAATCAACTTGAGTGGTTCCGCTCTCGTGGTGCTTCTGAGGCGATGTCTACCATTACGCCTGCCAATTTTGCTTCGATTGCAACCGGATCTTCTGCTAGTGGATCTTATGTTGTTGAGTGGGAAGTTCCAGCAGCTACGGTTTCAGGATCGCTTAAGACCATTACTATCAAATCGAGTTGGGTTGACCGAATGGGGGAAACGCAATCAGTTGAATTGAAAACTATGATTTCGCGTCATAGTGAATTCGAAAAGTGATGGATTAGGTATTCCTCTTATAATTACTTTTATCGTTAATATTGACGCTTTTTATTGCTAAATTGCGTGGTTAATGGGTGGTTTTACAACTGTTAATGCGAATGGTGTGCTACTGTTTTTTTTATGTTTAATTGATATGGCGTTTTTGCAAAATATGTCTCCAAATATGGAAAAAAACATAGAACCTTGTGCTTTCTTAGGCGCTATTTACTAGAATGCTCTGTTGAAAATAGGCCGTTATAATTATTCAAATAGGCCATGGCACCAACATCATTCATATGGAGTTACGATGAGTAACCAAGCAGTAAATAAGGCACCGTCACCGAAGCCGAGCGGGATGGATCGCTTCCTGAACTTTATCGAACGAGCAGGTAACAAAATTCCTGATCCTGCGATTCTGTTCTTCTGGGCACTAATCATTACTTGGGCTGCGTCTGCACTTTTGTCGAATGTTTCTTTCGACCTTCTAAATCCTCGAACTGGCGAAGCTCTCACAATCACTAACCTTCTAACAGGCGAAGCACTAGCAAGTTTCCTTGCTAACATGGTGACCACGTTCACTGGCTTTGCACCACTTGGTATCGTTCTTGTAGCGATGTTGGGTGTAGGTGTTGCCGATTCTTCTGGCTTCATCACCACTGGTCTTAAGAAGATGCTGAACTTCACGCCAGCTAAACTTCTTACTCCAATGCTCATTCTTGTAGCAATCGTATCGCACACTGCGGCGGATGCGGGCTACGTTCTAGTTATTCCTCTTGGTGGTATCATCTTCCACGCGGCTGGTCGTCACCCTCTAGCGGGTATCGCGGCAGCGTTTGCAGGTGTATCGGGTGGTTTCTCTGCAAACTTCATCCCTTCAGGTATCGATCCTCTATTGGCTGGTTTCACGCAAACAGCTGCGCAGGTTCTAGATCCTGAGTACGTGGTTAACCCTCTAGCGAACATCTTCTTTACTGGTCTATCTTCAGTAATTATTGTGGCTATCGGTTGGTACGTAACTGAGAAAATCATCGAACCACGCCTAAAGAACACACCAATCGACGAAGACGCAGAGAAAGCACCAGATCTAGGTTCTTTCACTGAGCTTGAGTCTAAAGCGTTCCGTTACGCTGGTTGGGCAATGATGGCGGGTATCGCACTTCTTGTTGTAGCACTTATTCCAGAAAACTCTGCACTGCGTTCACCTGAAGGTGAAATCACAGCGTTCTCTGCGCCAATCATGAAGTCTATTGTTCCGTTGATCTTCATCCTGTTTATCATTCCGGGTTACGTTTACGGTCGCGTTTCTGGCACGTTTAAGACAAGTAACGACATCATCAAAGCGATGGCGGATACCATGTCCACTATGGGCGCATACATTGTAATGTCGTTCTTCTGTGCGCAGTTCCTATCTGCATTCGCGCAATCAAACATCGGTACGATGCTAGCGCTTTACGGTGCAGAAGGTCTGAAAGCAATGAACCTACCTGGTGAAGCTACTATCATCGGTATGATTCTTCTAACGGCTTCTGTAAACCTTCTAATCGGTTCTGCATCAGCGAAATGGGCTCTTATTGGTCCAATCCTAGTGCCTATGCTAATGGCTGTTGGTATCTCTCCTGAGCTATCTCAAGCGGCTTACCGCGTAGGTGACTCTGTATCGAACATCATTTCACCTCTGATGGTATTCTTCCCTCTAGTTGTGGTTTACTGTCAACGTTACGTGAAGTCGACAGGTATCGGTACACTAGCATCGCTAATGATGCCATTCTCGATTGCAATGCTAATCGGCTGGTCAGTATTCCTAGTGGTTTACTGGATGCTAGGCATTCCTCTAGGTATCCAAGCGCCATACACTTACACAATGTAAATACCGTCATATTTGGCGCTGTAGCGTTGTTAACTGCGCAAGTTCACCCTAATCACATAGAGCCTCTATGCTCATAGGGCTGAACTTGCTTGTTGCCTAGCTACAACACCAACTATTTAGGTATTGGTAATTCGAAAGCGCTGGTCGAGAGACTGGCGCTTTTTTGTTTTGGGAGTCGGAACGGACTTTGTCCTTCGGGATACAAAATAAAGAGAGCCCCAACTCGCTCGTACCTCGCTCTTGAGGATGACGATCAAACTGCTTTGAATCACGGTATTTGTGCCCTAACAGGCAAAATCATCCCGCTTCCACTTCCCCTCTTTGAAGGTTAAAATCCACTTTCAATCACGATCTATCCCAAATTCCGGAGCCTCCTTTTGTCAGATTCTCAGTTTTCTCCTCAAGACGAACTATTTATGCGCCGTGCGATGGAGCTTGCCGAGCAAGCTGAAGCTGAAGGGGAAGTGCCAGTTGGCGCTGTGTTGGTAAAAGATGGAGAGGTTATTGCGGAAGGTTGGAACCGTTCTATTTGCGCTCACGATGCAACCGCACACGCCGAGATCCAGACATTACGAAAAGCAGGAGAAGCACTAGGTAACTATCGACTGCTTGATACGACTTTGTATGTCACGTTAGAGCCTTGTCCTATGTGTGCTGGTGCGTTGCTACATAGCCGAGTAAAGCGAGTGGTTTACGGTGCGCCTGATTTAAAAGCAGGGGCAGCAGGGACGGTATTGAATTTGTTCGAAAGCCAAGCGGCATACCATTACGCAACAGTAGAAAATGGATTGCTAGAAGAGGAGTGCCGTGCTCAGTTGCAAGCGTTCTTTAAGCGTCGTCGTAAAGAAATTAAAGCCAAAAAACAAGCGCAGAAAGCGTTAGATAATGAGCAGGATACAAAGGGCGAATAAATTCAGGCGAGTAAATTAAGGTTCGCAGCAATAATTCATCTCTTTAGCAAACACCTACTCGGAAGTAGATGTTTGCTTCAAGTTCTCAGTGATTCACTAGGTGAACGAAAACACGGTTACGTGCACTGACTTTCTTCTTCATACACGTAAGCTTGCGCTTACGGCGGTTAGCAGCCACTGTCTTATTCAAACGTTTTGACTGCACTCTGCGTTTTCTCATAATCAGAACCTCTTGCAGACAACGAACACACTCTCCGACACTCGCATAGCAAAGCGTCCGATTCATTATCAATTGATGACATTCTGGTGATGCACACTTCCGATGAAGGTGACATCGAGTGAGGAGAGGTGACCAAAAGAACTTACTTTTCTGCGCGCTTCGTATTGGTATGGCACCAAATAACAACGCAAACTACATAAGCTCGAAAGACCGGATTCTAGATAACTTTTTTTGTTGACTCAACAAAAAAATAGCGAGCTGTGAGCTCGCTATTTTCGAAAGGTTTATTCCGCCCCTGAAACAGGAATAGGTTCGGCTTTAGTCTCTGGTTTTTGCATTTCATTTGGTGTTGTGCTTTCAGCCCCTGAAACTTGTTCAGCCAAGGTTTCAACCGCCCCAGAAACCAATAGGTTTGGATCGAGTGGCGGAATGACCTGAAGATCTTCCGTATCTTCGTCAATGGCTGGTTTCTGACTGACATGACCAATGATCGATTGATAGTAACGGCGGATGTTTTCTACGTAGTTACGTGCTTCATCACCACGGGCATAACCGTAACGAGTCTGGCTGTAATAACGTTTCTGACGCAACAATGGTAGACGCTCTTTTACATCTGCCCATGCGTTTGGATCGCCGCCTTGCGCTTTAGTCAGGCGTCGTGCGTCCATCATATGACCATAGCCAACGTTGTAAGATGCCAACGCAAACCAAATCTTTTCGTGTTCATTAATGGAATCTGGTACACGAGCGACAATACGACGCAGGTATTCCACACCACCTCGAACAGACTGTTCTGGGTCAAGTCGGTCCGTTACCCCAACGCTCTTCGCAGTAGGCAATGTAAGCATCATCATTCCACGTACACCCGTCGGTGATTTTGCTTTTGGTTTCCAGTGGGACTCTTGGTAAGCCAATGCGGCGATCAAGCGCCAATCAAACTCTTCGCTGTATTTTTGGAATAGTGGTGCCCACTTAGGCAGACTGTTGTCTAGCGCTCGGATAAAGGCGCGAGTATCGACATAATCAAATGCTTCAATATGACCGATGTACTTTTCTTCTAGTGTCGCCAACTCGCCTGACTGCTGGATATTGCCAAAGAATTCAATCAGCATCGCGTATAAACTTTCATCTTCAGAGCGGCGAGTAAACCAAGAGACGGGTTGGTCTTCTGTTAGCTCAAAAGCAAGTGCAAGATCTGGGTATAAACGTTGAGCTAAAGACAATTCGACCGAGTCAGTTACAGTAAAACGCAGTTCACCCGTCGATACGTGTTTTAGCAAATCGCGAGTGTCTGCATCGCCAACAATCTCGAATTGAAGCTCTGGATATTCTTTTTGTAGTGACGTTAGTGTCGGAACAAATTGTGATTGTTCAACGATCTGTAGCGTTTCTGCACCTGCATTGGCATTTTCATCGACAGCCTTTTCATCTTTTGATTCTTGATACTTGATGAGCTGATCAATGTCGCGAGGACGAAGTTGTCCTTTCTTATATACCACCTGTTGGCTTACGTAGTAGTAGGCAGGTCCCGGACGGAAACGTTGCACCGCTTGCGAAGTTTGATTCAAACCTGTCGCAATGATGTCGATATCGCCTTTTTTGAGGGCAGGGAATAACTCGGCTTGACGGAAAGCAGGTTTGATTTCCAACTTCACGCCTAGTTGTTCTGCAAATTTACGTGCCAGTTCGTAATCCAAGCCAGCAGGACCGTCTGGACCAATGTAGTAGGAGAGTTGGTTATTTAGCGTGCCAACACGTAGGACACCACGCTCTTGGATTTGCTCGAATTCACTTTTAGGTTCCGACTCAATCTGACAGGCAGAAAGTAAAAGCACAGAAGCGAAAAGTAGGGCGCTGCGCTTGAGTCGGTTGAACTGACTTATTTGCATTAATTCGGTACGTCTCGATAAATTTCTAGTTGCCTTTATATCAAAGCGCGCTGGTGGGGCAAAGTGAATCAGACAGATAGAGTGCGACATTGTGTGATTTATCGACATTTTAGTCGTAATTCAAATTTGGCAAAAAAAATGACGCAAACGGTTGCTTTTGGTGTTACATCACAAAAACAATTGCTATATAATGCGCTCGCAACGAAGAGGTGGCATCGGCATAGGTTTGAAAAACCTTCGGGAATAGCTTCGAAGAAAACAGTATAACCCACTGAATTTATTCCAATATCACCTTAATCACTTGCAATAAGAGACCTAAGCACATGAGAATTTTGCGTGGCTCCCCAGCTCTTTCTGAGTTTCGTGTTAATAAACTACTGGAACTATGTCGTGAACAAGATCTGCCTGTCACTGGCATTTACGCAGAGTTTATGCACTTTGCGGATCTAAAGTCTGACCTTGATGACCAAGAGTTGGAAAAACTGGAAAAATTGCTGACTTACGGTCCAACGATCGAAGAGCATGAGCCAGAAGGTCTTTTACTTCTTGTGACTCCTCGCCCGGGCACTATTTCGCCTTGGTCTTCTAAATCTACAGACATCGCCATCAACTGTGGTCTAGACAAAGTCAAACGTCTTGAGCGCGGCACAGCATACTACGTAGAAACAGCGACGCCTCTTAACGATGCTCAAATTGCAGATGTAAAAGCGCTCATCCATGATCGCATGATGGAAGTTACTTTTACTGACTTCGACGACGCAAGCGCATTATTCCAAGCTGCAGAACCTGCACCAGTGGCAGACGTTGACCTATTAAACGGCGGTCGTGCTGCGCTTGAAAACGCAAACGTTACCCTAGGTCTTGCACTTGCAGATGATGAAATAGAATACCTTTACGATGCGTTCGTAAATAAGCTTGAACGTAACCCGACTGATATTGAGCTAATGATGTTTGCACAGGCGAACTCAGAGCACTGTCGTCACAAGATCTTCAATGCAGATTGGACTATCGACGGTGTTAAGCAAGAGAAGTCTCTGTTCAAGATGATCAAAAACACGTTTGAAACCACACCAGAAAACGTACTGTCTGCGTACAAAGATAACGCAGCAGTTATGGTGGGTTCAGATGTAGGTCGTTTCTTCCCGAACCCAGAAACTCGCCAGTACGGTTACAGCCAAGAGAAAGCGCACATCCTAATGAAGGTGGAAACGCACAACCACCCGACAGCGATCTCTCCATGGCCGGGCGCTTCTACTGGTTCAGGCGGTGAGATCCGTGATGAAGGCGCGACTGGTATCGGTGGTAAGCCAAAAGCAGGTCTTGTTGGCTTCACTACTTCTAACCTACGTATTCCTGGTTTTGAGCAGCCATGGGAAACAGATTTCGGTAAGCCGGGTCGTATCGTTAACGCTTTAGATATCATGCTAGAAGGTCCACTTGGTGGCGCGGCGTTCAACAACGAATTTGGTCGTCCAAACCTACTTGGCTACTTCCGTACTTACGAAGAGAAAGTTAACTCTCACGCAGGTGAAGAGGTTCGTGGTTACCACAAGCCAATCATGATTGCTGGTGGTATGGGTAACATCCGTGACGAGCACGTTCAGAAGAAAGAGATCCCCGTAGGTGCAAGCCTAATCGTACTTGGTGGTCCTGCAATGAACATCGGTCTTGGCGGTGGTGCTGCTTCTTCAATGGCATCTGGTCAATCAGCAGAAGACTTAGATTTCGCTTCAGTACAGCGTGAAAACCCAGAGATGGAGCGTCGCTGTCAGGAAGTGATCGACCGTTGTTGGCAACTTGGTGATGCTAACCCAATCGCATTCATCCACGATGTGGGTGCGGGCGGTATCTCTAACGCACTTCCAGAGCTTGTCGACGATGGCGAACGTGGTGGTATTTTCCAACTGCGTGACGTACCAAATGACGAACCAGGCATGAGCCCACTTGAGATCTGGTGTAACGAATCTCAAGAACGCTACGTAATGGCGGTTGCGCCAGAGAACATGGAAGTATTCGATGCAATCTGTAAGCGTGAGCGCGCACCATACGCTGTAGTAGGCATCGCAACTGAAGAGCGTGAGCTTAAACTTGAAGATTCACACTTCGAGAACACGCCAATTGACATGCCAATGGATGTGCTTCTTGGTAAGACGCCTAAGATGCACCGTGATGCGAAAACGCTAAAAGCAAACAACCCGGCGGTTAACCGTGACGGCATCGAGCTGAACGAAGCCGTGGATCGCGTTCTACGCCTTCCAACGGTTGCAGAAAAAACATTCCTAATCACTATTGGTGACCGCACGGTAACAGGTCTTGTCGCGCGTGACCAAATGGTTGGTCCGTGGCAGGTTCCAGTAGCAAACTGCGCGGTAACTGCAGCAAGTTACGACACTTACCACGGTGAAGCAATGTCGATGGGTGAGCGTACACCAGTTGCTCTATTAGACTTTGGTGCATCGGCTCGTCTAGCGGTTGGTGAAGCAATCACAAACATTGCAGCGACAAACATCGGTGATATCAAACATATTAAACTGTCTGCAAACTGGATGTCTCCAGCCGGTCACCCGGGTGAAGATGCAGGTCTTTACGAAGCGGTGAAAGCTGTGGGTGAAGAGCTATGTCCAGCACTTGGTCTGACTATCCCGGTGGGTAAAGACTCAATGTCGATGAAGACCAAGTGGGAAGAGAACGGCGAACAGAAAGAAGTAACCTCTCCGCTATCTCTCATCATCACTGCGTTTGCTCGTGTTGAAGATGTTCGTAAGACAATCACACCGCAATTGCGCACAGATAAAGGTGACACGTCACTGGTTCTTATCGACCTAGGTAACGGGCAAAACCGTCTAGGCGCAACAGCACTTGCGCAGGTTTACAAGCAGCTTGGTGATAAGCCAGCAGATGTAGACAACGCAGCACAACTGAAAGGTTTCTACGAAGGAGTTCAAACTCTAGTAGCAAACGATCAAGTAGTGGCTTACCACGATAAAGGCGATGGCGGTCTATTTGTAACGCTTGCAGAGATGGCATTCGCTGGTCACTGTGGTGTTAAAGCAGACATCGCCGACCTAGGTGAAGATGTACTAGCAGCACTATTCAACGAAGAGTTGGGTGCAGTGCTTCAGGTTAAAAACGATGACCTAGATGCTGTACTTTCAACGTTAGCAGCGAACGGTCTTGAAGCATGTTCTCACGTAATCGGCTCAGTCGAAGCATCTGATGAGCTAGTGATTACTTCTGGTGACACAGTGGTTCTTGAGCGTAACCGTACTGAACTACGTACTATCTGGGCTGAGACGACGCATAAGATGCAAGGTCTACGCGATAACCCAGCATGTGCTGACCAAGAGCATGAAGCGAAGAAAGACAACTCTGACCCAGGTCTAAACGTTAAGCTAAGCTTCGACGTAAACGAAGACATTGCAGCGCCTTACATCGCGGGTTCTATGGTAAATACCGGTGCGAAGCCTAAGATGGCTATTCTGCGTGAGCAGGGCGTTAACTCTCACGTAGAAATGGCAGCAGCGTTTGATCGTGCAGGTTTCGAAGCGACTGATATTCACATGAGCGACATCCTAACAGGTCAAGCGGCTCTGGATGAGTACCACGGTCTAGTGGCTTGTGGTGGCTTCTCTTACGGTGACGTACTTGGTGCGGGTGAAGGTTGGGCTAAGTCTATTTTGTTCAATGCACAAGCTCGTGAACAGTTCCAAAGCTTCTTTAATCGTGACAACACATTTTCTCTAGGTGTGTGTAACGGCTGTCAGATGTTATCGAACCTGAAAGAGCTAATCCCAGGTGCAGACCTATGGCCACGCTTTGTTCGTAATGAATCTGAGCGTTTTGAAGCGCGCTTTAGCTTAGTTGAAGTTCAGAAGTCTGATTCTGTATTCTTTGACGGCATGGCGGGTTCTCGTATGCCTATCGCAGTTTCTCACGGTGAAGGTCGTGTAGAAGTACGTGATGCTGACCATCTAGCAGCGATTGAAGCATCAGGTACCGTTGCGGTTCGTTACGTGGACAACCACGGTAACCCAACGCAGCAATACCCGAATAACCCGAACGGTTCGCCAAACGCTATTACGGGTCTAACGACTCAAGATGGTCGTGTCACAATCATGATGCCGCACCCTGAGCGTGTGTTCCGCACAGTAGCGAACTCATGGGCTCCAGAAGGTTGGGGCGAGAATGGTGCTTGGATGCGTATGTTCCAAAACGCACGTAAGAACATCGGCTAATTACGGCGTAGTCCAAGGTTAACGAAAAGAATAAAGCGCTGGTTGAAAGACTGGCGCTTTTTTATTTAAGGGAATCGAGAACGTCTCCCGTCTCCCTTAAAAAACTTGCAGCGTTTCGGTAACTTTTATGCTCTAATACCGCGCTTACCAAGGGATGGTGTTAAACAGCTCAGCTTAGATGGAGTTATCAAGTTGACCGAATCCCTGATTAATCCCTTAGGAAATGAAAGAAATGTCTAAAAATCCAAAATTTGCTATCCGCGTAACTGAAAAACGTAACGGCTGGAGCGCAGAGATCACTCGTCAAGTGACATCTCGTAAGACAGTAGTATCAAAACGTGAAACTGGTTTTGACAGCGAAGAGAAAGCACAAGCTTGGGCTGAGCAAGAACTAGCGGGTTTTGTTCAAAACCAAGTTGTTCGTAACGAGCGTAAAGCAGCACAGCGTCAAGAGCGTGAAGCTGAGCAACTAGCGGCGAAAGTTCGCAAAGAAGAAGCTCGCAAAGCGCGTGAAGTAGAAGCTGACGAAGAGTAATCTCAGCCTACTAGATGGCTTATCTGTGCCGTCGATTATGAATTAAAAAGTGCCCTGAGATCATCTCGGGGCATTTTTGTTTGTGTCGTTTAAAAGCAGTCCGAAGATACCGAGAAGCTCACCGAACCTTCTGCAGGGGCTGCAAATTGCCTATTACCAGCAAGCAATTGAGGATTATTCGAATAGGTTCGATGCTTGTGGCTGTTTTTGGGAGTATGTACGGGCGGCAAATCGATGTTATGCAAGCCGTCAGAAAGATCTTTGGCTTCCCCATAATCATAATCTCTCGCTTCCGTTATCTCTCCTTTTGTGTATTGGCAATGATCGGGTTTGCCATCTTCTTTCCACGTTAAACCATCTGTTTGAGCATCAAGATCTAAGTTGTCTGTCACAGTGGCAGCGTAATGATCTTCTAATTGCTGGCGCTTACTGTGTTCTTCCAAATATTGAGAGATATTGTCTTGTGAAATACTCGCTGCATGCGGAGAGGCTAGGGCAGCGACAAATAACATTTGTTTCCATGTCAGCGTTTTTTTTCGAAGGCTCATAAGTCTCGTATGTAAAATGAGGGTGATAGACCCAAGTCACTCTGGCTGAATCAAGCATTTTGAGGTTACTTGGATATAAACGAAAGCTCGGAGCCATTCATAGCCCCGAGCTGGTTGAAGACCAATACAGATAATGTGATTAATTAGTACTGGTAAGTCAGTTTAAGTTTAACTTCACGACCCGGTGAAGGCACGCCGTTAGATAGGTAGGCTTCATAGTAACGGTCAGTTAGGTTTTTCACGACCGCTCCAACGCTCAAGCCTTTGACTTGTTGCACATCCCAAACGACATACGCATTTTGCAGCGTATATTGCTCACTAGGCGATTTTACTTTCAGGTTGTTACCCTCTGCCTTCGTTTTGGTTTGTGCATCGTACCAACGTACTTCCCAACCTGAGCGTAGACCTGGGAGCCATTCGTAACCGAAGCCTAGGTTGATGTTCAATGGTGGTACATCTGGGTGATCGTCATCAGAACCAGTGGAGTCAGATAGACTACCTTTGTTTTTACCACGTACGTAACTCGCTGAAAAATCAGTATAGAAATCTGAAATACGGTACTGTGAAATCAACTCAAAACCGTAGTTTTTGAACCCATCTAAGTTCGTATTCCAGCTTTGGTTTTCTGTACTGTTTTTATCTAGATTTGCACCTGTTCGGATATCGACCGTGTCATTTACGTCGTTGTAAAACACGGTAAACTCCGTTGCAAGGTTGTCACGGTCACTGACTAGACCTTCGGTTAAATTGATCATGCTCGCTTGGTAGGCATGAATACGCGAAACATCCAGATCTCTTGCCGTTGCTGTCGCCGTAGCGCGGGCATATTGTACAGAGTAGATGTTATCAACCGTTGGCGCTTTTAATGCGTATGCGTAAGAGAAATTCAAACGCGTATTATTAGTGGCATCAAAATCGATATCGAGACGCGGACTAAAGCCTTTGTGACTCGTCTCACTGTAGTCATGCCCTGCCGCCGGGTCGTTGTAGTCTGGCGCTGCATTGCCTTTACCTTCGCTGGTGATGTATTCATAACGCAAAGATGGTGTGATGGTTAGACGATCGGTCGCTTGGTAATGGTCTGCTACATAAGCGGCGTAAATCGTCTGTATACCCGATGGCTCGTAATAAGGTGTATACCAGCCGTAGTTCTTTGCTTCTTTTTTGGCATACGATTTATTGAAGACCAGTGAATCGCGGTCAGTTTTTTGGTACTGAAGACCGGTGACTAGTGCGTGATCTCCAATTTGTGCTTGGTTGAAGACATCAACATAATCGCGTTCGTAACTCAGCCAAGACTCGTGACCGTAGCTGCCGACAGAGACGAACATTTTTTCGAATGCAACATCAGGACGTACCCAGTGGCGATCGTTTTCAGAGCGTGCCATTTTGATGTTGAAATCAATGTAAGGATTGGAAGGCATGTAATGGTAAGAGAGCGTCGTCGTATTGTCGGTGTATTTGTTGTCGACCGTGTACGCGTATTTCGCCTTCTCTAATGAGCCATATTTTTTGATGTTGTAGTCGGAAATATTCGGCATTTTTCCGCGACGGTTCGCCCAAGGTTTGCGACCTTCGTCTTTGTAGCGCGTATGACTGATTTCGAACTCGTGGTCGTCATTTTCATAGCCGACTTTCACTAGCATGTTTTCTTGCTCGTAACCCGAATAATCCAACGTTTCACCGCCGCCAACTTGGATGTCATCTGAGTCTTTTACCGAGCCATTGGCTAAGAAGTAGAAGCCGGCGTCGTTCTTGCCGTATAAGGACAAGGTGTATGAGTTTTCATCACCATTATTGTTATAGCCAGTGGAAACACGAGCACCAAAGTTACGATCGCCATCGAGGAGATCATCGACACTTTTCGTTTTGATACGGATGGAGCCACCAAATTTACCATTCAATGCGCGATAGTCGTGCGCGCCTTTGATGATCTCTGCCTCGCCAATTAAGAACGGGTCAAAGAAGAAGGTACCGTAACGGTATTGTTGGAAGCCGATAGGTGCGCCATCAACAAATACAGCGATGTCACTTGGATCATCAAAACCGCGGATATTGATACGTTCCCCCCCAGAGCGAGCACCACCATCTAATGTTGCTCCTGGCACGGAGTCGATCATATCTGCAAAATTGGAATACTGCTGTTCCTCGATAAGAGACCAATCAATGGTCGTTTGAGCAGGTTCTGCAACAGTGATTGGTTTCGCGTAATGCACACCAATGACTTCAAGCTCTTCGTCTGAGCCTTCTGCTGCATAGGAAGCAAGGGAGTTGAGCACTGCGAGCGAAACAAGGCTTACCTTGAAGCCATGAGTGGATAAACGTTTCATATTCGTCATTTATAGTAATTTGATTAGGCGAGGATTATATGAATGCTGAACAAATTAATAAATGATAATGAGATTAATTATCAATGGTGTTTTTTTGAATGCCTGTAAAGTTTTATATCCACCAAATGACGGTAAAACAGATTTTGATAGGGATTAAGATATGTAGGGGAGTGAATGTGTCTATCTTTTCGCCACAAAAAAGCCCAGATGAATTTCTGGGCTTTCAGTTTATGCAAAAACTTATTGCTGAGTTTCTAGCGGAATTTGCCCTGTCGTGACTTGATCAACATCGAACTCTGTTAGCTCTTCAATATAGCTTTCTACGGTTTGTTCAACGACATCATCGTCTTGTTTGAAGTAAGCAATGTGGAAGATTGCATCACCTTCGTTAACTAGAGGCAGTGTTTGCTGACCGATCACGATACCGCCTTTTGGTGCAACCAGTTCAAGTTCGTCGTGACCAAGCGGCGAGCTGATATATGCGAGTGTTTCACCTTCTTCAACTTTGTCACCTAGGTTCACGACAGTACGCAGAATACCGTTACCTGATGCACGTACCCAACTGGTGGATTTTGCGATAATTGGTTCTGGTAGCTTTTTGCGGCTTGCGCGAAGCATACCGATGGCTTGCATGACGCGCTGCACGCCAAGTACACCAGCGCTGATAGATAGAGGGTCAAAGCGCAGAGCTTCACCAGCTTCATAAGTTAGCACAGGGATATCGCATTTTTCAGCTTCACTACGCAAAGAGCCATCACGCAGTGCCGAGTCTACGATCACTGGTGTGGCAAACGCTTTTGCGATTCGCAGTGTTTCTGGATTACTCAGGTTCGCACGGATCTGCGGTAGGTTAGTACGGTGAATCGCACCCGTATGAAGATCCAAGATGTAATCACAGCGTTTGGCGATATTGTTAAAGAACCCATGCGCCATGCGAGATGCCAATGCACCTTTTTCGCTTCCTGGGAAGCAACGGTTTAGGTCGCGGCGGTCCGGTAGGTAGCGTGACTTATGAATAAAACCAAATACGTTCACAATAGGAACCGCAATCACGGTGCCTTTCAGCTTTTGCGGATCCAGTTGGTTGATCATCTGACGAACGATTTCTACGCCATTAAGCTCATCACCATGGATCGCCGCATTCACCATTAGCACGGGACCTTCTTGTTTACCGTGGATGATTTCCACAGGAATAGAAAGTGGTGAGTGCGTGTAAAGCTGTGCTGCTTCAAATTCGGTTTCTAGTCGTTGTCCTGGTTGTACTTGATGCCCGAGTAGCTCAAATACTTTGCTTTTTTTACTTCTGGCCATAAACCATCTCTGTCAAATACGTTAGCAACAATGTAACAACTGGTTCAAAATCACACTAATCATTCTTCTTTAGGTGACGAAAAATAATTTTTATTGAAAAGATTAAAGTTTCACCAGATGTATGAGTTGTGTAAGCACATTGGGTTAATTTCTGTGTTTATTGAGTGGCTGTACGCTGTGTTTTAAAGTAGCACATTCATCGAGTAAATAAGGCTGTGTTAAATTTAATACTCATATTTTTTTGAAGAAAAACTGACTTTTACCTATGGTTTTAATCCGCTAATATCCCCGCCGAATTTTTGACCTAATACTATTTAACTAGAGGTTTTGATGAAAAAGGCGTTCGCTAAAATTGGCGCATTGACTGCAGTCGCAGTTTCTCTTTCTGGCTGTGTGGGCAGTAATGCAGTGACAGGTTACGTAATGGGCTTTAACCTAAAAGCAGTAGATAACCGTTACGCTCGTGGTGGTCTAAACATGCTTTTGGCGCCTGTTTATGGTGTTGCTGTTGCAGCGGATTACATCGTATTCAACTCTCTAGAATTCTGGACTGGTAAAAACCCACTAAACGGTAAGCCACACATCTTTGATACCAAGATGGATACTTACATCGACGTGAACCACCAGTTAGACAAATCTCTGACGACTGCACCGATCGGTCCTCTAACGCACAACCGTGTTATCGAGCAAGGTCAAATGCAACAGATCGACGAGAACACCGTTCAGATGGACATTACATACAACAACGGTGACAAAGCGACACTAATGGGCGTTCGTGAAGGTGACTTCGTTACTTACTACATCGATGGTGAAGTGGTTGCAAAAACTTCTATGGATGAGCTAGCTGCATACGCGCAAACTCGCGCATAGTTTGCGATACTCTTGTTATAAAGAGTCTGTAATAAAAAGCTCACAATAAAAAAGGGTGCCGAGGCACCCTTTTGTGTTTTTCGCGTATTGTTTTGAATTACGCTTTTTCAGGAATGGCTTCAAGAAGCGCAACCATTTGGTCCCAGAACAGTTGAACGGTATCGATCTTCACTTTCTCATCTGGAGAATGAGGGAACTTGATGGTTGGACCGAAAGAAACCATATCCATGTTCGGGTAAGGTTCTTTGAACAGACCACATTCAAGACCTGCGTGGATAACCATGATGTTTGGCTTGTGACCGTAGATGCCTTCGTACATATCACGGAAAATTGCCATGATCTCTGAATCAGCATCTGGTTTCCAACCTGGGTAAGCGCCAGAGAATTCAATTTGAGCACCAGCCAGTTCAGCGACAGATTGAAGCATACCTTCAACTTGGCTACGACCTGAGTCGATCAGGGAACGAATTAGGCATAGAACGGTTACTTTGTTCTCTTCTGTTGTGATAACACCAACGTTAAGTGATGTTTCAACCACGCCTTCAACTTCATCACTCATACGCATTACACCGTTTGGACAAGCGTTCAATGCTGCGATGAAACGTTGTTGGTCTGCAATCGCAAACACTTGTGCATCTGTTGCAACTTCTTCGTTGAAAGTCACGATGTCTGTTTCAATTTTACCAAGTTCTGTTTTTAGTAACTCAGCGTAGTAGTTGAACAGTTCCGCTAGTTTATCTTGATTTTCTGCCGGTAGTGCTACAGTTACAAAAGCTTCACGAGGAATCGCGTTACGTAAACTACCGCCACGGAATTCAACCAGGCGAAGATCCAACTCTTGCGCGTGACCTGCGAGGAAGCGACCAATCAGTTTGTTTGCGTTACCGCGACCTGTATGGATGTCACAGCCAGAGTGACCGCCTTTTAGACCTTTCAGTGTTAGTTGACGAGTAATAAAGCCCGCTGGAATTGCGTCACGAGTAATATCGAAGGTCATTGCGCCATCGATACCGCCTGCACAACCCATGTACACTTCGCCTTCTTGTTCTGAGTCTGTATTTAGAAGGATATCGCCTTCCAACCAGCCAGCTTCAAGACCAAATGCACCTGTCATGCCTGCTTCTTCATCAATAGTCAGTAAAACTTCAATAGGACCGTGCTTGATCTCTTTAGAAGCAAGTACAGCAAGACAAGAAGCCATGCCGATGCCGTTATCTGCACCTAGCGTTGTGCCCTTTGCTGTTACCCATTCACCATCGATGTATGGCTGAATTGGATCTTGAGTGAAGTCGTGATCAGTGTCTTCGTTCTTTTGTGGCACCATGTCGATGTGTGCTTGAAGCACTACACCTTTTTTGTTTTCCATACCTGGTGTCGCAGGTTTTTTAATGAACACGTTGCCAGTTGGATCGCGGCGTACGTCAAAACCTTGCTCTGTTGCCCAAGTAACAATGTACTGTGCTAGAGCTTCTTCATGTTTTGAAGGGTGAGGGATTGAACAAATCTTATCGAAAAACTGCCAAAGTGGAGCAGGTGATAAGGTACTGATTTCAGAATGGAATTCAGACACGGAAGACTCCTTTTGATGTGCTTTGCCAAATTTAAACCGTAAATTTAATGAGTGTTTAGCAGTAAATGCTAATCGGTATTGGCTTGGAATTGCCCTCAGCATACCACCAGAAAAGCGGTTCTAGTAGTTGTGGTGAAAAGGATTTGCCCTAGAACTGTCACAGATTATGAACACAACGTAATACACCAATGCAACGAGCTTAGTATGTTCTGAAAGTTTGTTTAATTTTTAATTTACTAAACTGTAATTTAATTACAGTTAATTCTTGATGGAGGTCAATTTATTAAGTTTTTGTGATTCTGGTCACTAAAATACTTGTAATTAAATTTCTGGGTGGTATATTTGTAACCAGCTTCTGAGAGAAGAATGAAATGCTCAAAGGATGAGTCCGTTTATCGCCTCCAAGGAACTGAGAAATCAACCAAATTAACAGTATTAATTGATTTAGAAGGTGATATTTATGAAAGGTTTACCAAGTGCAATGTTCTGGAACAGCAAATCTGTTTACACCGGTAACTTTGTATACCCAACAAGCTTTGGTTACTAATTGAAGCCAACGCATGTGACTCGAACAAGTTTGTTCACCCCTATAAATTGGAATTTTTTTTCAGTGCATAGTGCTGACATGATTCACCGCCACTCAAATTGAGTGGCGTTTTTTTATCTTCTGATCCCAATCTCGCCTATTTTATCGCCACCAAGCTTCAATTCTCCGATTGCTTATCTCACTTGTTTCATTTTCTGACCAATTCTTTGGGTATTTAGCGTCCAAAACGATGACTTTGCGTTTGAAAGTTTAATACATTGCTCAGTTTATACACATACGTTTGTTTTCAGTACAAGTTCGTTAGTTATTGTTTATTAAGACCTAAATTTATTTGCTGTTTAAAACGCTAGCGAATGGGTTTCATATCCCAAGAAAAAAATCCCTTTAGAGTGAAAATTCTATCTGGAATTTGTTATTTGATAACTTTATAATTCGAGCCAATCGATTACGCAACCGTTTACTTTTTACCTTTTACAGGATTCGATCATGCTCGAAAGGCTCTTTAAACTTAGTGAAAATGGCACCAATGTGCGCACTGAGATCATCGCAGGTGTTACTACCTTCCTAACTATGGCTTACATCATCTTTGTAAACCCAGCTATCCTTGCAGATACAGGTATGGATCGTGGTGCCGTGTTCGTTGCGACGTGTCTTGCTGCCGCTATTGGCTGTTTCATCATGGGCTTGGTAGCAAACTACCCAATCGCTCAGGCTCCAGGTATGGGTCTAAACGCGTTCTTTACCTATTCCGTTGTGTTGGGCATGGGTTACACATGGCAAGTCGCGCTAGCAGCAGTATTTGTTTCCGGTCTGCTATTTATCGTCTTGAGTGTGTTTAAGATTCGCGAATGGATCATCAATTCGATTCCACTTTCTCTTCGTACTGGTATCTCAGCAGGTATCGGTCTGTTCCTTGCTTTCATCGCACTGAAAAACGCAGGTATTGTTGTAGATAACCCAGCAACGCTAGTTTCAATGGGGAATATCACTTCTCTACCATCTGTACTTGCAGCGATTGGCTTCTTCATGACGATTGCATTGGTTCACCGTGGTGTGAAAGGTGCGGTTATGATCGCAATCCTAGGCGTAACAATTCTTGGTCTGATCTTTGGTGACGTTCAGTGGGGCGGCATCATGTCAACACCACCAAGCGTCGCGCCAACCTTCATGCAGCTAGACTTCTCTGGCTTGTTCGAAGTAGGTATGATCTCTGTAGTATTTGCTTTCCTATTCGTTGACTTGTTCGACACTGCAGGCACGCTAGTTGGTGTTTCGCAAAAAGCGGGTTTGACTGACGAAAACGGCAACATTCCACGCCTAAATAAAGCGCTACTTGCAGACTCAACAGCAACATCTGTCGGTGCTCTACTAGGTACATCAAACACGACGTCATACATTGAGAGCGTTTCTGGTGTAGCCGCTGGTGGTCGTACAGGTCTAACTGCTGTGGTTGTTGGCGTATTGTTCCTTCTTGCTCTATTGTTCTCGCCACTAGCGGGAATGATTCCAGCTTACGCAACGTCTGGTGCACTATTTTACGTGGCTATCTTGATGCTTTCTGGTCTTGTTGGCATCGACTGGCGTGACCTAACAGAAGCGGCTCCTGTTGTCGTAACGTGTTTGGTTATGCCTTTGACTTTCTCTATTGCAGAAGGTATCACGCTTGGTTTCATTGCTTACGCTGCGATCAAACTGTTCAGTGGTAAAGGACGTGAAGTCTCAATGAGTGTATGGGTTATGTCCGCTATCTTCATTGCGAAGTACATCCTAGGCTAACTCTGACGATTAAAAGAAAAGCCAGTGTGGGCACACGTTCACACTGGCTTTTTGTTTGTGGGCTTTTACTGGAGGGGAACTTCTCCTTGTTTATGGAGCATTTCTTCTAAAATTCATTCCCTTCTTTATTTTGCCGTGTTCACTGAATTCGATTTTTCTGCGTAATAGACGGAGAATTTTGATATCAGCGTTGGTATTAATCATGGGTTTCGGTAGAATAATCGTTTGCGTAGCTTGAAATCCCCATTTCCTCTGGTGTGGGAAATCTAGATTGATGAGTCCATTTCAGCGCCATCAGCTAGGTCACGGGGATGCATATTTTGAAATTATTAGGTTATTACAATGAGTAAAAAATTCATTATCACTTGGGATGCGATGCAGTCTTACTGCCGTGAACTGGCTGAGAAACAAATGCCAGCTGAGCAATGGAAAGGTATTTGGGCGGTAAGCCGTGGTGGCTTGGTTCCTGGTGCTATCTTGGCTCGTGAGCTAGGTATTCGCTACGTAGATACAATTTGTATCTCAAGCTACGACCACGATCATCAACGTGACATGACAGTGCTTAAAGCACCAGAAGGTGACGGTGAAGGTTACCTAATCATTGAAGACCTAGTAGATAGCGGTGATACAGCGCGTAAACTTCGTGAAATGTACCCGAAAGCAAAACTGATTGCTGTATGTGCTAAGCCTTCTGGTAAAGAGCTACTTGATGACTACGTAGTAGACATCGCACAAGACACTTGGATCGAGCAACCTTGGGATATGTCTATCCAGTACGCTGAGCCAGTAAATCGCAAGCAAAAATAAGTTTGCACTAAGAATATTGAGAAATGCCCCTTTATAGGGGCATTTTTTTTATTATTATTACGCTATTGCAACCAGCCTAGAGTTCTTCCTATGTCAGAAGACGTCAGTAAAAACCTCTCCGAAACTTTGTTTGTCAAACACAAACAAGCGAAAGAAACCTCTGCACTTACTCAATACATGCCGACTAGCCAAAAGATTCTTGATGAGCGAGAAGAGCATGAAGATCGTGCTTGGTATCGTCATTTGAGACGTCTTCAATGGGCGTGGCAGGGCTTATCTCCTATCGAAATGGAAGGGGTACTTTCTAAAATCGCGTCATCGAATCATTCTCGTACCGAAGATAAATGGCTTGATACGGTCATGGGTTACCACGGTGGTAACTGGACGTTTGAGTGGATTAAGTTAGGCATGGAGCATCAACGCCGCGCGAATGAAATGAAGGGGGAGGAAGCGGCTGATGAGCTGTTTACGGCTTCATTGTGTTTTAGCATTGCAGGCTATCCACATTTAAAGAATGATAACTTAGCCATTCAAGCACAGGTATTGGCGAACAAAGCGTATTCAGAAGGCTCAGAAAAAACTAAATACGTGATCAAGCAGATCGAAGTGCCTTACCAAAAACGCAAGATCATCGCGAACCTACATCTTCCTCGCACAGATAAACAATTACCAGTTGTAATGGTCAGTGCTGGTTTGGACAGCTTGCAAACGGATATGTGGCGCTTGTTCAGAAACCACTTAGCTCCAAAAGACATTGCGATGGTGACTATTGATATGCCGTCAGTCGGTCATAGTTCACATTGGCCGCTGACTGAAAACTCCAGTTGCCTTCATCAAGCGGTTTTGAATGAACTGTATTCTCTACCTTGGGTTGATCACCACAAAGTTGGATTGATTGGCTTCCGCTTTGGCGGTAATGCCATGATTCGTCTTTCGTTTGTTGAGCAAGAAAAGATCAAAGCTTGTGTGGCTTTGGGAGCACCAGTGCATGATCTGTTTACGTCGCCTAAAAAGTTGCAGCAAATGCCGAAGATGTACCTTGACCTATTAGCGTCTCGCCTTGGTAAGAGTGCTGTTGACATCAATAGCATGGCCGGACAGATGATGGCATGGTCACTCAAGGTACAAGGTTTCCTAAGTAGCCGTAAAACTAAGGTGCCAATTTTAGCATTGAGTCTCGAAGGGGACCCAGTTTCACCTCATAGTGATAACCAGTTGGTAGCACTGTTTAGCCAGTACGGACAAGCCAAGAAAATCAGTTCCAAGACAATTACAAAAGGTTATGAGCAATCCCTCGATTTAGCCATAAAGTGGTTGGAGGACGAATTATTAAGATGACAAATCTCCTAATTTAGTTAAGAGTGATATATGTGAGCAAAAAATAAGCTCATGATAATTAAAAATAATAATCATTCTTGGATAGCTAAATATCCTTACTATGGAAACGGAGATTCTTATGTCAGAGACGACACAAGGGCCGACTCACTTTCGCTTGATGTCAAAGTTGAAGGCGATAGGTCCGTACCTGCGCGAACCACAATCACAAGAAGGGCACTACTATTTTGACTGTCTATCTGTCTGTGTAGACGACAAAAAGTCACCTGAGAAACGTGAATTTTGGGGCTGGTGGATGGACTTGGAGTCCATCGAAGGTGGCTTTACGGCAAAATACCATATTGGTAAATACAACAAAGAAGGGGAATGGACCTCAGAACCATTACCAAATAAGGTGGTAGAGGAAGTGTACTTGACACAAAGTACCTTCCATCAAAAGCTTATTGATACAGTGGCTGAGCATTTCAAACTGGAAGTGGAATATCACACCGAATCGTTTGATTTCGCCTAATTTGGCTGTTTTCTTCCCTGATAAGACAAAAAGGTGCGTTTTCGCACCTTTTCTGCTTGTTAAATCCCCATTTGATTGCTAAAACATCCACTCTTTATTTGTTTTTCATTTCAGAAGACATCATGACAACGAATCAACAGAATGCAGTTGTTTCACAACCACAGACCGTCGTTGTGAAACTGGGTACAAGTGTGCTGACAGGCGGCACTTTGGCGTTAGACCGTGCTCATATGGTAGAGCTGGCTCGTCAATGTGCTGAGCTTAAAAAACAAGGCCATTCAGTAGTAATGGTTTCGTCTGGTGCGATTGCAGCAGGCCGTGAGCATCTTGGATACCCCGCACTGCCCAACGCGATGGCGAGCAAACAGTTGCTTGCAGCCGTGGGTCAGAGCCGTCTGATTCAAACATGGGAGTCTTTGTTTGGTATTTACGGTATCAAAATTGGTCAGATGCTACTGACTCGCGCTGATTTGGACGATCGTGAACGTTTCCTTAACGCACGTGACACCATTAATGCGTTGGTTGCGAATGACATTATCCCTATCGTTAATGAAAACGATGCTGTCGCAACAAATGAAATCAAAGTAGGTGATAACGATAACTTGTCTGCTTTGGTGGGGATTTTGTGTGGTGCAGACAAATTGCTGCTCCTGACTGATCAAAAAGGTTTGTTTACCGCAGACCCACGTAAAGATCCGAATGCTGAGCTGATCAAAGAAGTGAAAACTATCGATGATACTTTGCGTAAAATTGCAGGTGGTAGTGGCACAACGCTAGGTACGGGCGGCATGGCAACCAAACTTCAAGCGGCAGACATAGCTCGCCGCGCTGGTATTGAAGTTATTATCGCCGCTGGTAGTGCACCAAATGTTATCTTTGACTCATTGAGTTCAGAGCCACAAGGCACACGTTTCCTACCGTGTTCTGAAGCACTAGAAAACCGTAAGCGTTGGATCTTAGCCGGTCCTGCGGCGTCTGGTGACATCATTATTGATGACGGTGCCGTTAACGCGGTTGTAGGTAAGGGCAGTAGTCTGCTTGCGAAAGGCGTTATTAAAGTAAGTGGTGATTTTGCTCGTGGCGAAGTCGCCCGCGTGACAAACTCCCACGGTAAACTGGTTGCTCGTGGTATCAGTGCCTACTCAAGTGAAGACCTAGCGAAAATTGCAGGTAAGCACAGTAAAGATATCATCTCTATTTTGGGTCATGACTACGGCTCAGAAGTGATTCATCGCGATGATCTTGTCGTCATTCAAGAATAGAAATTGAGGGAAGCAAAGTGGATTTAACGAATATGGGTAAAGCTGCCAAAGATGCAGCTTTCGAATTGGCGACAGCGTCAACCGCACAAAAGAACCAAGCACTAGCCATTATCGCCGATGAGCTAGAAGCAAATGCAGCAACTATTTTGGCTGCAAACGCAAAAGATATTGAGTTAGGTCGCGAAGCGGGTCTAACGGATGCATTACTTGACCGCCTTTTACTGAATGAAGAGCGCTTAACGGGTATTGCTAACGATGTTCGTAATGTGATCAGCCTTAACGATCCTGTGGGCAGTGAAATTGACAGCAAAGTGCTAGAAAACGGCATGTCTCTGTCTCGTCGTCGCGTGCCACTTGGTGTAGTTGGTGTGATTTACGAAGCGCGTCCGAATGTAACCATCGATATTGCTGCTTTGTGTCTAAAAACAGGTAATGCAAGCATCCTACGTGGTGGTAAAGAGACATTTTTCTCTAATATGGAGCTGGTGAAGGTTATCCAATCGGCACTTGCGAAAGCAAACTTGCCAGCGGCTTCTGTTCAGTACATCGAAAAACCAGACCGTGAGTTGGTTTCTCAATTACTTAAGCTAGACGACTACGTCGATATGATCATTCCACGTGGTGGCGCTGGTCTACACAAAATGTGTAAAGAGAACAGCACCATTCCAGTGATCATTGGTGGTTTTGGTATTAGCCACATTTTTGTTGATGAATCAGCAGAGCTAGAGAAATCACTCAATGTTGTTGAAAACTCAAAAGTTCAACGTCCGTCCGCATGTAACTCGCTAGATACTTTGCTGGTTCACGAGAATATCGCAGCGCAGTTCCTGCCAATGATCGTAGAGCGCATGAACGAAAACGTAACTTTTGTCGCAGAGCCAAAAGCAAAAGCACTGATGGCACAAGCGAAACAAATTCGCGATGCGGGTGAAGGTGATTTTGATACGGAATGGCTAAGTTACACGCTAGGTGTAAAAGTGGTTGCTGATGTGAAAGAAGCGATTGATCACATGCGCGTTCACAACGCGAGCCACTCAGATGCGATCATGACAAACAGCCTACAAAACTCAGAATTGTTCATTAACTCTGTCGGTTCTGCGGCGGTTTACGTAAATGCCGCAACACGTTTTACTGACGGTGCTCAGTTTGGTTTAGGTGCCGAAGTTGCGGTATCAACTCAGAAACTGCATGCTCGTGGTCCTATGGGTTTGGAAGAACTGACCAGCTACAAATGGGTTGGTAAAGCGAACTACTTAGCACGCAGTTAACAGAAACCGTTTGATATTGATTGAAAAAGGGGCAGCGATGCCCCTTTTTGTTTTCTCTAACATAGCAATTCCGCTACACTAGTCTTGCTTTTGGGACGAACCCAATTGCAAGCTATTTGGAGGTGATATGCATTGTCCTTTTTGTTCTGAGAACGACACAAAAGTAATTGATTCACGCTTGGTTGCTGATGGGCATCAAGTGCGTCGTCGTCGTCAATGCCTTGCGTGCAGTGAACGTTTTACAACGTTTGAGACCGCAGAGTTGGTGATGCCGAAAGTGATTAAATCTAACGGTAACCGTGAACCATTTGATGAAGATAAAATGGTTGGTGGTATTCAACGTGCCTTAGAAAAACGTCCAGTCAGTGCTGACTCTATTGAGCTAGCCATCAGCATGATTAAGTCCCAACTGCGTGCAACTGGTGAACGTGAAGTACCAAGTGAAATGATTGGTAATTTGGTTATGGATCAATTGAAAGAGCTGGATAAAGTCGCTTATATCCGCTTTGCATCGGTTTATCGTAGCTTTGAAGACATCCGTGAATTCGGCGAAGAAATTGCTCGCCTAGAAGACTGATTGAATCATGGCTCAACAATCTCTCTCTTCAGAATTTACCTCTCAAGATTTCGAAATGATGTCGCGTGCGCTCAAGTTAGCGAAGCGCGGCATTTATACAACGGCACCTAACCCGAATGTAGGCTGCGTTATTGTCCGTGACGGTGAGATTGTTGGCGAAGGTCATCACCATCGTGCGGGGGAACCTCATGCTGAAGTTCACGCGATGCGTATGGCTGGTAATAAAGCTGAAGGCGCAACGGCATATGTGACACTGGAACCTTGCTCTCATTATGGTCGTACGCCACCTTGTGCAGAGGGGCTAATCAAAGCCAAAGTCGCACGTGTTGTTTGTGCAATGGAAGATCCAAACCCGAAAGTTGCAGGACGCGGTTTTCAAATGCTGCGCGATGCGGGGGTAGACGTTCAAGTTGGCTTATTAGAAAGCGATGCGATCGAGCTGAACAAAGGGTTTATCAAGTTCATGCAAACTGGCATGCCTTATGTTCAGTTGAAAATGGCAGCCAGCCTCGATGGGCAAAGTGCACTCAATAATGGTCAGAGTCAATGGATCACCTCCCCAAAGGCTCGCCAAGATGTACAGCGTTATCGAGCGTTGAGTGGTGCTATTCTCTCGACCAGTAAGACAGTCATTGATGACAATGCATCGCTGAATGTGCGTTGGGATGATCTGCCATGCAGTGTGCAAGCTCAATATCCTCAAGATGAAGTTCGTCAGCCTCCTCGTGTGATTTTCGATCGCCAGTCTCAACTTAGCGATGATCTAAAACTATTCAATACTGACGGTGAGCGTATTATTGTTAGTCATGACGGCGATATTGCGCCTGAGCTGACGGAAAATGGTCAAATTGACTTAACGGCGACATTAAAAGCTGTGGCGAGCGAATATCATATTAATCACTTGTGGGTTGAAGCTGGCGCTACACTCGCGAGTTCATTAATCAAAGCTAACCTTGTAGATGAACTGATTGTTTATCTTGCTCCTAAATTAATGGGCAGCGATGGGCGAGGTTTGATTGGTGCTCTTGGGCTAACCGATATGGCACAAGTTATCGATTTAACTATTACCGACGTTCGAATGGTAGGGGTGGATATTCGCATTACCGCAACCGTCAAACGCAACCAAAGCTAGAAAGAAGCATTATGTTTACAGGAATTGTAGAAGCAGTTGGCAAACTAACTGCAATCACGCCAAAAGGCGAAGACATCACCGTTACGGTCGAAGTTGGCAAGTTGGATATGTCTGACGTTAAGTTGGGGGACAGTATCGCAACGAATGGTGTGTGCTTGACGGTCGTCGACTTCGGTAGCAACTATTACAGTGCTGACTTATCACTGGAAACGCTGAATAAAACAGGTTTTGCCGCTTACCAAGTTGGCGATAAAGTGAACTTGGAAAAGGCCATGTTACCAACGACACGTTTTGGTGGGCACATTGTGTCTGGTCACGTCGATGGCGTGGGCGTGATTGTTGAGCGCAACCAAGTTGGTCGAGCGATTGAATTCTGGGTAGAAATGCCTGCTGAAATCAGTAAGTACGTCGCAGAAAAAGGCTCGATCACAGTGGATGGCATTAGTCTGACCGTCAATGACCTACGTAAAAATGGTTTTAAATTGACGATTGTTCCTCACACCAGTGAAGAGACCACGATTGATCAGTTCCAGGTGGGTCACAAAGTGAACCTAGAAGTGGATGTACTGGCTCGCTACATGGAACGCTTGCTACAAGGTCAAAAAGAAGAATCGCAACAGTCACGTATTACCATGGACTTCTTGCAGCAAAATGGTTTTGCGTAGGCGAAACCGACAATAATCACAGAACGTTATCAGGTTAATTGACTTAATAAGGGTTGGCTGCAAACTGCGCTAAAGCCAGTAGACATGGCTAACCGAAACGTTAAACGTATTGCTGCTGCAATAATAAATTTATGAATAACGGGAAACAGAATATGCCTATCAGCACGCCTCAAGAAATTATTGATGACATTCGCGCGGGCAAAATGGTCATCCTGATGGATGATGAAGACCGCGAGAATGAAGGTGATTTGATCATGGCTGCCGAGCACATTACGCCGGAAGCAATCAACTTTATGGCTACGCATGGTCGTGGCTTGATCTGTCTAACCATGACAAAAGCTCGTTGTGAAAGCCTTGGTTTACCGCCAATGGTGCAAGACAACAATGCGCAATACACCACGAACTTTACCGTTTCTATTGAAGCGGCTGAAGGTGTTACGACAGGTATCTCTGCCGCAGACCGTGCTCGCACTGTACAAGCTGCCGTTGCGCCAAATGCGAAAGCAGCTGATTTAGTTCAACCTGGTCATATCTTCCCTCTAGCAGCACAAGATGGTGGCGTTCTAACTCGCGCTGGTCATACAGAAGCAGGCTGCGATTTGGCTCGCCTTGCAGGTCTAGAGCCAGCATCGGTTATCGTTGAGATCCTAAACGACGACGGCACGATGGCGCGTCGTCCTGATCTTGAAGTATTTGCTGAAAAGCACGGCTTAAAGCTAGGTACTATCGCGGACTTGATTGAATACCGCAATAACACCGAAACAACGATTGAACGTGTTGCTGAGTGTGCATTGCCAACAGAGTTCGGTGAGTTCACGCTTGTGACTTACAAAGACACGATTGATAACCAAGTGCACTACGCAATGTGTAAGGGCGACCTTGCTTCTGAAGCGCCATTGGTTCGCGTTCATTTACAAGATGTATTTACCGATGTCCTTCGAAGTGACCGCAACGCAGAGCGCAGCTGGACACTTGAGAAAGCAATGAAGCGCATTGGCGAAGAAGGTGGTGTTTTGGTTGTACTTGGCAACGAAGAGTCAACCGATCTGCTTATTCACCGAGTGAAAATGTTTGAAGCACAAGACAAAGGCGAAGCACCAACGCTTGCTAAGAAGCAAGGTACGTCACGCCGAGTGGGTGTCGGCTCTCAAATCCTTGCTGATCTGGGCATTCACGATATGCGCCTGCTTTCTTCAACCAACAAGAAGTACCACGCACTCGGCGGTTTTGGTCTGAATGTGGTTGAGTACGTCTGCGAATAATAACTGACCAGCGAGTTCCTAGTCTTACACGCACTTATCGTTGCTAAGGCGAGGAACTCGTGATTCGTCCCCAATTTCCATTAGATATTGCTCACAAAATTGTGATAGAATCCGGCGATTCTCACTTGATGAACAATTTTCACTTATAAATAGAGTTAAAGGAAAGCTTATGAAAGTGATCGAGGGTGGCTTCCCAGCGCCAAATGCAAAAATTGCTATCGTTATTTCTCGTTTCAACAGTTTTATTAACGAAAGCCTACTATCTGGTGCGATCGATACACTAAAGCGTCACGGACAAGTAAGCGAAGACAACATCACTGTTGTTCGTTGCCCAGGTGCCGTAGAACTACCTCTAGTAGCTCAACGTGTTGCTAAAACTGGTAAGTACGATGCAATCGTATCTCTAGGTACAGTAATTCGTGGCGGTACACCGCACTTTGACTATGTTTGTAGTGAGTGTAACAAGGGTCTTGCACAAGTTTCTCTGGAGTACAGTCTTCCAGTAGCATTTGGTGTATTGACTGTTGATACTATCGATCAAGCGATTGAACGCGCAGGAACCAAGGCTGGTAATAAAGGTGCAGAGGCTGCACTAAGCGCACTTGAAATGATTAATGTACTATCTGAAATTGATTCCTAATGGGGGCCAGTGTGAAACCAGCCGCACGTCGTAACGCACGTCAATTCGCTCTACAAGCGATCTATTCATGGCAAATTACTAAAGATAATGTTGCCACGATCGAAGAACAGTTTTTGTCTGGCGACAAATACGATGAAGAAGAACTTCACGCATCTGAGCCTGCACTTGCTGCTCCAGAAACAGACGTAGCTTACTTCCGTGAACTACTAAGCGGTGTTGTACTTAGCCACTCTGAGCTAGATAGCAAAATCCGTCCATACGTGTCTCGTCCAATGCAGGACCTAGACATGATGGAACTTGCTCTTCTTCGTCTTGCTATGTACGAGATGACTCGTCGCGAAGATGTTCCTTACAAAGTGGTAATCAACGAAGCGATTGAACTTGCAAAAGTATTCGCGGCAGAAGACAGCCACAAATTTGTGAATGGTGTGCTAGATAAAGCGGCGCCACACGTACGTAAGAAATAACGATTTCTTCATTAAAAAGGTCAGCAGATGCTGACCTTTTTTGTATCAAAAGCTTTTCCATCAAAAAGTAAGTGAATAATGTCTGGTGAATTCAATCTGATCGATAAGTACTTTGTTGGACGTCAAAGCCAACGCAAAGACGTACACCTAGCGGCGGGGGACGACTGTGCGTTAGTGAAAGCGCCAGATAACGTACAAATTGCCATTAGTACTGATACGTTAGTGGCTGGAACCCATTTTCTTGCGGATGCAAACCCTGCTTGGGTCGCACATAAGGCGTTGGCATCAAATATTAGTGATCTCGCGGCAATGGGGGCAACGCCGGCGTGGGTGAGCTTTGCATTGACGATGCCTAAGCCTGATGAAGCTTGGCTCGCTCCTTTTTGTGATGCATTTTTTGAGCTGGCGGATTATTTTGGTATTCAACTTATTGGTGGTGATACCACAAAAGGTCCACTGAGCCTGACGCTCACCGTGCAAGGGTTTGTACCAGAAGGGAAAGCATTGACTCGCTCTGGGGCGAAAGTCGGGGACTGGGTTTATGTCACGGGCAACCTTGGAGATGCCAAAGCCGGTCTGGATGTGATTCTGGATGATTCACTGCGCTCACGTATTGCTGCGCAGGAACTTGAGACAGCGCATTATCTTAGCTCACCTCGTGTTTTGGCTGGTCAAGCGCTTGTTGGGTTGGCTTCGGCTGCGATTGATATCTCTGATGGTTTAATCTCTGATATCAAACACATCCTCAAACGTTCTGATGTTGGTGTGAGCTTAGATGTTTCCCAATTGCCAATTTCTTCAGAACTGGTTCAGTTTTTAGATGATAAGGTCATCGCACAGCAGTATGCTCTATCAAGTGGCGAAGAATACGAACTGTGCTTTACTGTGCCAGAGCAAAACCGTGGCTCATTACAAAGCGCTTTGTCTCATATCGGATGTAAAGTCACGTGTATTGGTCAGATTCGACCAAAAGGTACCTTCGAGCTGCATGATAACAATCAACCGCTTGATTGGGATCTGAGTGGCTTTGACCACTTTAAATGATATGAGCTAGGCTCTAGCCTAAGATTGAAACCAAACTTGCAGTATAGGTTTAAGGAAATGACCAACCCTCTCTCTCTGATTTCATTAAAGAACCCGTGGCATTTATTGGCGACAGGTTTTGGTAGCGGTTTATCACCTGTAGTGCCAGGCACAATGGGCACACTGGCATCTGTACCATTATTTCTATTGTTAGCCCAATTGCCTTTTCCACTATACGTGGTCGCCGTACTTGTCTCTTGTGTGATTGGCATTAAGATCTGCCAAGTGACATCAGACGACATGGGCGTTCATGACCATGGCTCAATCGTGTGGGATGAATTTGCGGGCTTTTGGATCACCATGAGCTTAGTGCCTGCACTGAATATTCCCTTAACAGAATGGAAATGGTTACTTACTGGTTTTATCTTGTTCCGCTTCTTTGACATGGTAAAACCGTGGCCTATCGGTTGGTTAGATAAACGTGTTCATGGCGGCTTAGGTATCATGATTGATGATATCGTGGCGGGCATTATGGCGGGTATCGCACTGTTTTTTGTGGCGAAATACGCAGGTTGGATGTAGTACCTACCACATAGCACTGACCATCGACAAATAAACAAAAGGGATGCCAGAGCATCCCTTTTTTGTGTTTACGCGATTTTATTGCTTTACGCTATTTACTTGGCTAGGTAATCGTTGATTGATTTCTCGATGCCTTTTGCGTCTAAACCAAGTTCTTCGTGCAGCTCGTCTTGCGTACCTTGAGGTATGAAGCGATCTGGCAAGCCAAGATTTAGTACTGGCTTGATGATCTTATCTTGCATCATAAACTCAATTACACCTGCACCAGCGCCACCTGCAATCGCATTCTCTTCTAGTGTAACCAGAACATCATGCTCAGCGGCGAGCTGACGGATCAAGGCTTCATCAAGAGGCTTAACAAAGCGCATATCAGCAACTGTTGCGTTGAGGTTTTCAGCCGCCTCCAGTGCGTTACCTAAGAAGGTACCGAAGCTAAGAATTGCCACTTTCTCGCCTTTACGCACGATACGACCTTTACCGATTTCAAGTGCAGTGAAGTCTTTTTCGATTTCAGTGCCCATACCGCTACCGCGTGGGTAACGAACCGCGCTTGGACCCGTGTGTTTGTGGCCTGTGTACAGCATCTGACGACATTCGTTTTCGTCACTTGGTGCCATGATTACCATGTTCGGGATACAACGCATAAAGCTGAGATCGAACGCGCCTTGGTGAGTTTGACCATCTGCGCCAACCAGACCTGCACGGTCGATAGCGAACATCACTGGCAAATCCATGATCGCAACGTCGTGGATCAGTTGATCATAACCACGCTGTAGGAAGGTAGAGTAGATTGCTACGATCGGGTGATCGCCCGCAATTGCCATACCTGTTGCAAGTGTCACGGCATGCTGCTCTGCGATCGCTACGTCAAAGTACTGCTCAGGGTACTCTTTTGAGAAGCGAACCATACCGGAGCCTTCACGCATTGCTGGTGTAATCGCCATCAGCTTAGGATCTTGCGCTGCCATGTCACATAGGAAATCACCAAAGATCTTAGAGAAGGTTGGCTTGCCGCCACTGCTCTTCGGCAAACTGTTATGTGATGGGTCGAACTTTGGTACACCGTGGTAGCCGATAGGATCTTTTTCTGCTGGCTCATAACCTTTACCTTTCTTGGTCATGATGTGCAGGAATTGTGGACCTTTCAACTCACGCATGTTTTTCAATGTCTTGACGAGCTCGTTGACATCGTGACCATCGATAGGACCGATGTAGTTGAAGCCAAGCTCTTCGAATAACGTGCCAGGAACGACCATGCCTTTTAGGTGCTCTTCTGTACGACGCACCAACTCTTTGATCGGTGGGACACCGGACAGCACTTTCTTGCCGCCTTCACGGATAGAAGTGTACAAGCTGCCAGAAAGGACTTTCGCAAGGTGATTGTTCAGCGCGCCTACGTTCTCTGAAATCGACATTTCGTTGTCGTTTAGAATCACTAGCATGTCAGGGTGAACGTCACCAGCGTGGTTCATTGCTTCAAAAGCCATACCAGCCGTAATGGCACCATCACCGATTACGCTGACCACTTTACGACCTTGACCTTCTTTTTCTGCGCTAATGGCCATACCGAGACCAGCACTGATAGAAGTCGATGAGTGGCCAACAGATAAGGTGTCGTACTCGCTCTCTTCGCGCCAAGGGAATGGGTGAAGCCCGTCTTTTTGACGGATAGTCGGCATTTGATCACGACGACCTGTCAGAATCTTATGTGGGTAAGCCTGATGACCCACATCCCAGATTAGCTGGTCAACAGGTGTGTTATATACATAGTGCAGAGCGACCGTTAGCTCTACTGTGCCTAAGCCAGACGCTAAATGTCCGCTAGACTGACTCACTGAATTTAGCAGATACGTGCGTAGTTCATCGCACAATGTCGGCAATGTTTCTTTCGGAAGAAGACGCAACTCCTCCGGTGTATTTGCTAACGCCAGTGTCGGGTATTTTGAAATATCAAGAGTCATATAAATGCGCGCTTATAGTTTAGTTCTTGCGCTCGATGACATATCGGGCGAACTCTTCGAGTAACTGAGTATTGTATGGGATTGCTTCCAATGCTTGAAGTGCTTCCTGTAACAGAGTGTGAGCTTTCTCCATTGCTCCCTCCAAACCCAGTAGAGATGGATAAGTGCTCTTGTTCAGCTCTTGGTCTGAGCCTTGAGGCTTACCCAGTGTTTCTGTGTCACTAATGATATCAAGAATATCGTCTTGAACCTGAAACGCCAGACCGATCGCTTTTGAGTAGCGTTCTAGGTGTGGCAATACTTCCAGGCCTTTTTCGCCTGCGGCTAACGCACCAAGTTTGACCGCACAGTTAATCAGTGCACCAGTTTTATTGCGATGAATTTCTTCCAAATCTGCGAGAGAAACTCGACGATTCTCTGCACCTAAATCTAACGCTTGACCAAGACACATGCCACTTGCACCAGAAGCTTGCGCTAGTGCTTGTACCATCTTTATACGCTGGCTTTCCGCGTTCGGATTCAGTTTACCTTCAGCAAGAATCGTGAATGCCAATGTTTGTAGAGCATCACCAGTCAAGATTGCTGTGGCTTCATCAAACTTAATGTGGCAAGTCGGTTGACCGCGACGCAGCGCATCGTCGTCCATTGCAGGTAGATCATCGTGAATCAGAGAGTAGGCGTGAATACACTCAATAGCAGACGCTGGCGTGTCGAGATCTTCTGGCTTACAACCTAGCATTTGACCAGTGATGTAAACAAGGAAAGGACGAACACGTTTTCCGCCAAGCAGCAGACCATATTTCATCGCTTGAATCAGCGGCTGTTCTTGGTGAGGCAATTGCTCAAGCCACAGATTGAGTTGTTGGTTGTTTCGTTGTTGATAAGACGTCAATGTCTCTTGCATCACATTGCTCACTACTGATTATTATTCTGACTCAGGGGTGAAGTCACTCAGTGGTGCTTCATCATCTTCGCTAAGAAGAATGCTTACGCGCTGTTCGGCGTCGCTCAGTTTTGTTTGACCAGCACGAGCCAGTGCAATGCCACGTTCAAATTTACGTAGGGCATCATCAAGGGCAAGATCGCCATTCTCTAATTGATCAACTAAGCTATCTAGCTCTTCAATTGTTGCTTCGAAGGTCATATTTTCTGGTTTCTTGACCGCCATCTTTTATCTGCCTTAATAGAGCCTCTAATAGAATGCACGCAAGTTACCTTAGCCTACTAAGTTGGTCAAATTTAACCTTATATAATTGTCACAAAATTAGCGTTAGACAGGTCTGATAAGACGATATTGATCATAGACTTCGGAGCTAAACGATCTTTTTGTGACGTATTGACCAAGATTTTTCTAAAAAAACTGTTCTAGTTGTCGATACAAGTAATAATTCGCCTGACTAGGCAATATTTAAGTATAGCGAGAGGAGTGCTTTGTGGATTTAGCAACCCTAATAGGTTTGATCGGTGGTTTTGCATTCGTCATCATGGCGATGGTGCTAGGCGGCAGCATCGGTATGTTCGTAGACGTTACCTCAATCCTAATCGTAGTTGGTGGCTCTGCATTTGTTGTGTTGATGAAGTTCACCATGGGGCAGTTCTTCGGTGCGACAAAGATCGCAGGTAAAGCGTTCATGTTTAAAGCCGATGAGCCAGAAGATCTGATCGCTAAGATTGTTGAAATGGCAGACGCGGCACGTAAAGGTGGTTTCCTCGCTCTTGAAGAGATGGAAATCAACAACAGCTTTATGCAGAAAGGCATCGATTTACTGGTTGATGGACATGATGCCGACGTTGTACGTGCGGCACTACAGAAAGACATTGCACTTACCGATGAGCGCCATACGCAAGGTACAGGCGTGTTTCGTGCATTTGGTGACGTAGCCCCTGCGATGGGGATGATCGGTACACTGGTTGGTCTGGTGGCCATGCTTTCAAACATGGATGACCCAAAAGCGATCGGTCCTGCGATGGCGGTAGCGCTTTTGACCACACTATACGGTGCGGTGCTTTCTAACATGGTGTTTTTCCCAATTGCAGACAAGCTTTCATTACGTCGCGATCAAGAAACGTTAAACCGTCGTTTGATTATGGATGGTGTTTTGGCGATCCAAGATGGTCAAAACCCTCGTGTTATCGATAGTTACTTGAAGAACTACCTCAACGAGGGTAAACGCGCTCTCGAGATAGACGAGTAATCCGGAGGTCATCTGATGGATGAAGATAACAAATGTGATTGTCCGCCACCCGGTCTCCCGCTGTGGATGGGGACATTCGCTGACTTGATGTCACTGCTGATGTGTTTCTTCGTACTGCTGCTTTCGTTTTCGGAAATGGACGTATTGAAGTTCAAACAAATTGCGGGCTCGATGAAGTTCGCTTTTGGTGTACAAAACCAACTTGAAGTGAAGGACATCCCAAAAGGTACCAGCATCATCGCTCAGGAATTTCGACCGGGTCGCCCTGAGCCGACGCCAATTGATGTCATCATGCAGCAAACCATGGACATCACTCAGCAGACGTTGGAATTCCATGAAGGGGAATCTGACCGAGCAGGTGGTACTAAACGTGACCAAGGTAAGCTGACGGGGGGACAATCACCAGAAACTTCAACGCAAAACAATCAATCGGCAGAAGCAGACATGCAACAACAGCAGTCTGAACAAACGTCGCAAGAGATGGAAACCTTGATGGAAAGCATCAAGAAAGCGTTGGAGCGAGAGATTGAGCAAGGCGCGATTGAAGTAGAAAACCTCGGTCAGCAAATTGTGATTCGAATGCGAGAGAAAGGCGCGTTTCCTGAAGGATCGGCGTTCTTACAGCCGAAATTCAGACCACTAGTACGCCAGATTGCCGAACTGGTGAAAGACGTACCGGGTATTGTTCGAGTGTCTGGATATACGGACAACCAACCGCTGGATTCTGAGCTGTATCGTTCTAACTGGGACTTGTCTTCGCAACGAGCTGTATCGGTTGCCCAAGAGATGGAGAAAGTAAGAGGCTTCTCGCACCAACGCTTACGAGTGCGAGGCATGGCTGATACTGAGCCATTAGCGCCAAACGATTCCGATGCAAACCGCGCACTTAACCGCCGTGTTGAAATCAGCATCATGCAAGGTGAGCCACTTTACAGTGAAGAAGTACCCGTAATTCAATAAGCGGATATTTGTTCTTATACTAAAAGCGAGCGTTAGCTCGCTTTTTTTGTCATTCCATTTCGCTTAGGTGTATAATCTTGCGCCTTTGAAGTGAGCTCAGGCTACCTTTTATGACCAAAACGCACTTTTGCTGCGTATGAAGCATCGAGGTGGAGTATCACTCATTGTTGATTGCGAAACTAACCTGCGAACTAGACTATGAAATTTATTGTAAAGCCCCATCCAGAAATTTTTGTAAAAAGTGAATCTGTGCGTAAGCGCTTCACAAAGATTTTAGAGTGCAACATTCGTAACATCGTTAAGAGCCGTACGGAGTCTGTCGCGGTATTCAACCGTCGTGATCACATTGAAGTGACCTCTGAGAGTGACGAGTTCCACGCTGAAGTTTTAGAAATCCTGACGCACACGCCAGGTATTCATCATATTCTTGAAGTAAAACAAACTGAATTCAAAGACTTGCATGACATCTACGAGCAAGTGTTGGATCTAAGCGGTTCACTTATCGAAGGCAAGACTTTCGTAGTGCGCGCTAAGCGTCGTGGTAAACACGATTTTACTTCTATTGAGTTAGAGCGTTACGTAGGTGGCGGTCTTAACCAAGCGGTAGAAAGCGCTCGAGTTAAGCTAAGTAAGCCGGACGTAACGATCAACGTTGAAGTGACTAACGACAAGCTAAACCAAGTGTTAGCACGTCACAAAGGCCTAGGTGGTTTCCCGCTAGGTACACAAGAAGACGTACTAAGCCTGATCTCGGGTGGTTTCGACTCTGGTGTTTCAAGCTACCTACATATCAAACGTGGTTCAAAAGTACATTACTGTTTCTTTAACCTAGGTGGTCCAGCACATGAAATCGGCGTTAAGCAGGTTTCTCACTACCTATGGAATAAATACGGCTCTTCAGCAAAAGTACGTTTCATCTCAGTTGATTTCGAGCCTGTAGTTGCAGAAATCCTAGAGAAAGTTGATGACGGCCAAATGGGCGTGATCCTGAAGCGTATGTTCATGCGTGCAGCAGGTATGATCGCTCAGAAGATGAAGATCGAAGCATTGGTAACAGGTGAAGCGCTGGGTCAGGTATCGAGCCAGACGCTGACTAACCTACGCCATATCGATAACGTAACAGATACTCTGATTCTGCGTCCGCTGATCAACTGGGATAAAGAAGACATCATCAACCTAGCGCGTGAAATCGGCACAGAAGACTTTGCGAAGACGATGCCAGAATACTGTGGTGTTATCTCTAAGAAGCCTACTGTTAAAGCGGTGAAAGGCAAGCTAGAAGCAGAAGAAGAGAAATTCGACTTCAGCATCCTTGAGCAAGTGGTTCAAGAAGCTCGTATGATGGACATCCGTGATATCGCAAAAGAGTCACAGGAAGCAGCACCAGAAGTTGAGCAAGTACAAGCAGTAGAAGAAAACGCAATCGTATTGGATATCCGTAGCCCTGAAGAGGAAGACGATAACCCACTAGAAATCGATGGTGTTGATGTTAAACATATTCCATTCTACAAACTGGGTACTCAGTTTGGTGATCTAGACCAAGCTAAGACATACCTACTGTACTGTGACCGTGGTGTGATGAGCCGTCTGCAAGCACTTTACTTGCAAGAGCAAGGTTTCAACAACGTGAAGGTTTACCGCCCATAATCGCGTTGTAATGCTGACAATCACAAAAGCGCAAATTGAGAAATCAGTTTGCGCTTTTTTCGTTTTAGCACGCGCAAAATTTTCCCTAATGAAGTGATAAGATTGAGCTCAATCGCACGCTTCGGGATTTGTATTGATATAACGATAATTAATCCGAAATCAGGATGAAAAGGTGATGTTGATACCAATTTCTGAAGAAGAGGGACAGTGGGATTTTTTAGATAAAAAAACACCGCCTAATAAGGCGGTGCAAGAAATTTGACAGACAGGTCAAAATAAATACAGGAAGTATCTGTTTTGTCACAGGGAGTGTGGACAAAACATATGGTAGAAATCTACCTAACTCGAAATACGAGTTTGCAAACACAACATCGCAACAACGAAGCCAATTGATTCACAAAAGGAGTCAAGCCGTTCAGGCTCGTGTTGCGGGATGAAATATAGAATTTATCTGGCTGTTCGGCAACGGACATTTTATAATGTTTCAGATAAAAAAAACTAATCCTACTTGAGGTCCCATAATGTCTCGCAGATTGCCTCCGTTGAATTCACTTCGCGTTTTTGAAGCGGCTGCCCGCCATCTCAGTTTTACCCGTGCTGCTGAAGAGTTGTTTGTTACTCAAGCGGCAGTGAGCCACCAAATTAAAGCGTTAGAAGAGTTCTTATCTTTGAAGCTTTTCCGTCGTCGCAACCGCTCTTTGTTGCTAACGGAAGAGGGGCAAAGTTACTTTCTGGACATCAAAGATATTTTCACTTCGATTGCAGAAGCGACCGATAAGGTATTGGAACGTAGTGAAAAAGGTGCGTTGACCATCAGTTTGCCACCAAGTTTTGCAATCCAATGGCTGGTACCTCGCTTGGCGGATTTTAATGCCCAAGAACCGGACATCGATGTGCGTATTAAAGCGGTTGATATGGACGAAGGTTCACTGACTGATGATGTTGATGTGGCTATCTATTATGGTCGTGGTAACTGGCCTGGTTTGCGTGCCGATAAACTCTACCAAGAGTTTTTGATCCCACTTTGTTCACCTTCGTTACTTTTAGGTAACAAACCATTAGAATCTCTAAGTGACCTTAAATTACACACCTTGTTACATGATACCTCTCGTAAAGATTGGAAGCAGTTCGCTCGCCAGCAGAATATCGAAGGCATCAATGTGAACCATGGTCCTATTTTCAGCCACTCGACCATGGTGCTTCAAGCTGCTGCGCACGGGCAAGGTGTCGCTCTAGGTAACAACGTGCTAGCCAAACCTGAAATGGAAGCGGGACGCTTAATCGCGCCATTTGATGAGGTATTGGTGTCGAAGAATGCCTTCTATGTGGTGTGTCACGAACAGCAAGCGGATATGGGACGTATCGCGACGTTTAGGGACTGGATGCTAGCAACTGCAAGAAAAGAACAAGAGGAAGTATTGGATGAGCCATTGGATAGCTGAGGGACCTGGAAACGGACCGCTGTTTATTTTTGCTCACGGCGCAGGGGCAGGCATGGAACACGATTTCATGACTGCCGTCGCCAAAGGATTAGTTGAGCAGGGTATACGCGTGGTGCGTTTTAACTTCCCCTATATGGTTAAGCGAGCGGAAGATGGCAAGAAGCGTCCGCCAGATCGTGCCCCAAAACTTCTTGAAGCTTATGAAGAAGTGATCGCTCACTTTACTTCTCAACCTATTGTGATTGGCGGTAAGTCGATGGGTGGGCGTATGTCGAGCTTACTTGCCGATAATGCGTTGGTGGCGGGTGTTGCCTGTTTAGGTTTTCCTTTTCATCCTCCCGGTAAACCAGAGAAATACAAAGGCGAGCATTTAGCGAGTATCGAAAAGCCAACTTTAATTTTGCAAGGTGAGCGCGATACATTCGGCAAGCGCGAAGAGTTCGAAGGCTTTGCATTATCAGAGCAGGTCACAGTGAGCTTTCTGCCAGACGGTGACCACAGCTTTAAGCCACGTAAGAGCTCTGGCTATACAGAGGCAGGTAACATTGCTTCAACAGTGGAGCAGTTAGCGACATTTATTAAAGAGGTGTCCTGTGAAAAGTAAGTGGTTACTCTCGTTTACTGGTCTTTCTGGCTTAACATCAGTGGCGCTAGGTGCATTTGCTGCACATGGTTTGAAAGCAAAGTTATCGCCTTATTTACTGGGCGTCTTTGAAACCGGCGTTTTGTATCAGTTCATCCATACTTTGGCTATCGCATTTTGTGCGATTTTGCTGTTGCTCAATTTGGGACAAAAAGCACAAAAGTATTTTTTCATCGCGGCGATTTGCTTTATCATCGGCATCTTTTGTTTTAGCGGCAGTCTTTACGCGCTGGCGCTGACGGGCATTAAGTGGTTTGGACCAATTACTCCTATGGGAGGATTCTTGTTCATGAGCGGTTGGTGTCTGTTCTTTTTTGCTGCGTTTAATATCAAAGAGGTCTCCAAGTGAAACAACTAATGCTCTATTGCCGTTCTGGCTTTGAGAAAGAGTGTGCTGGTGAAATTCAGGACAAAGCAACACAATTGGAAGTGTATGGCTTCCCTCGTGTGAAGAAAAACTCAGGTTATGTTGTCTTCGAATGTTACCAAGATGGAGACGCAGATAAGCTAGCAAAAGGCTTAGACTTTAGCGCACTGATTTTTGCACGTCAGATATTTGCTGTGGCTGCCGAGTTTGAAGCGCTACCAAGCGATGACCGTATCAGCCCAATTCTTGCTGAATTGTCTGAAATCGAAGCATTCCCACGTTGTGGCGATCTGCGTATTGAAACTCCCGATACTAACGAAGCGAAAGAGTTATTGAAGTTTTGCCGCAAGTTCACGGTACCAATGCGTCAGGCGATGCGTGGTAAAGGTCTGATGTGGAACAAAGACAACGCGAAGAAGCCAGTACTGCATATTTGCTTTGTGGCTCCGGGTCATTGTTACGTGGGTTACTCATACCCAGGTAACAACTCGCAGTTCTTCATGGGTATTCCTCGCCTTAAGTTCCCTGCAGATGCACCAAGCCGCTCTACGTTGAAATTAGAAGAAGCATTCCATGTCTTCATTCCGCGTGAGGAATGGGATGAGCGTTTGGCTCCTGGCATGTGGGGTGTTGACCTAGGTGCTTGTCCGGGCGGTTGGACTTACCAATTGGTGAAACGTTCGATGTTCGTTCACTGTGTGGATAACGGCATGATGGCGGATAGCCTAATGGAAACGGGTCAAATTAAACACCACATGGTAGATGGCTTTAAATTTGAACCAGACCGTAAGAACGTTACTTGGATTGTATGTGACATGGTTGAGAAGCCAGCACGCGTTGCGCACCTTATGGGGCAATGGCTGCTAAAAGGTTGGGCGAAAGAAGCGATTTTCAACCTTAAGCTTCCAATGAAAGGTCGTTACGATGAAGTGCTGCAAGATCTTGAAAACCTAAAAATGTTCCTGATTGAGAACAAGGTGAAATTCAAGCTGCAAGCAAAGCACCTATACCATGACCGCGAAGAGATCACGATTCACATTCAATGTTTATCTAATATCTCACCACACTAAGCTATCGTTTCTATGTGGTTGAACATTTTCAAAAAAGCGCCTAATGCAGGCGCTTTTTTATTGCGGTTTAAGAACCATGACCATTACTTAGTTGCTGGTAGGCCACATCTCTTCCCATTTTACTGATTCCATGTTGTCTTCGATGCTATCTGGCGTTTGAGCAAAAAAGTCTAATCCAGTTTGACGTTCAACTTCGTCAATGGTGGTAATAAAGTTAGCTAACTCAGAGCTTGAAACATCACGATGCGGGACAATGAACGCAATGGCTTCATCAAAGCTTGGATCAAGAATGACTTTGTAAAACGCGCTCGGGATCACCACACCATTACCGATTGTTCCTTCGTTGCCTTGGTAAATCGGTCCAGTCACCACATAAAGTTCGTTGTATTCATTGGCGAGATCACGAACATGTTCTTCTAGAACGCGCCAACCAACTCGGTTAAACCCCGGAAGTTGAGGCGACATGTTGCTCATCAAAAAGCTTTGCTTCATTGACTCTCGGGTGAAGTCCATTGTCGCTGATGGCGCAAGGTGTCCTCTGTCGTAACCTGAGCCTTTGTAGTCCGCTAGGGTAGAGCGCGCGTAATCCGGCATTTCAGTGTCTTCTTTGAAGGAGTTACTGCGTTTGTTGGTGATATTCACGCTTTCAGCGGTAATGTGGTAAGCAACCCAGTCTGCGTTTTTGGTGTCGTAGTTGTACCCAACCGCATAGCCATCTCGGCAGAGGAACTGATCGCTGTTGGTTGAAGGCATACCTTTATCAAGGTGTTGACCGCAAGTTTCAGCAAGAGTAGGGAAGGATAGGAGCGTGACTAAAGATACTAAGATGATGTTTTTCATTATTTTTCTCCGTTATTGGGAGATTTGAAAATAATGAAATTACTCACTAAGACTGTGAATTAGCTTATAAACTAATCAGTATCTTGTAGGTTAATGATGAGGTAAATATCATTGCTGTGAATGTAAAGGGTTACACAACAGATTTTATAAACGTGTTGTCTAACCCAAGACTAGCAGCGTAAAAGAGATGCACTTACTCGGCTTTATTTGGTCCGGTAAAGCGAATGTCTTGCAGATTAAAGCCGAGCTCGATGTCGCATTTCAACGCCGCTACGCGTTTGCATAGACGTGCAGATTCAATGTGTTCATCCAGCTTCTTACGATATTTCGGTACCAGCTCTTCACTTGCGTATGCCGCTTCAATGTCCTCAAACTGAGTGAGAATTTCCTTAGCGGCTTTTGGACCAACACCGGGTACACCCGGTACTTGGCTTGAGCTAATCCCTGTTAAACCCCAGTAGTCGGCAAGCTGAGTGGGTTTCACGCCAAACTCTTTTTCGATGAACGGCTCATCCAACCAACGATGTTGGAAGTAGTCTCGGATTTGCAAAGTTGGGGACAACAATTGGCAATAACCTTTGTCGGTGGAAACGATGGTGACTTTCTCTCCGTGACTTGCGACTTTAGTGGCGAGGGTTGCAACTAAGTCATCCGCTTCATCACCTTCAGATAGCAGTGAGTCGATGCCTTGCTCCCACCACGCTTGTTGAATTGCGTCTAAACCTTGCATCAGGGGCTCTGGCATAGGTTTGCGGTTTTGTTTGTAGTCTGGAAGGATTTCCGCGCGCCAACCTCGGTCTTGCTCGTGGTGATCGAATACCGCGATGATGTGCGTAGGTTGTGCCTCAGATAGGATGCGAGTCAGCGTTCTGCCTGTCGTTGTGATGGTTCTTGCTATGTCAGTTGGATCGGGTTGTGCTGAGTGCACGCGGCGGATTAGGTTTAGGGCATCAATGATAACAAGATGAATAGACATAATGACTTAGCAATAAAAAAGGGGCGGAATGCCCCTAGTGTAACCAAAGCTGAGTTATCTATCGACCACCATTTTCTCGATGGGCAATACGGTAGCATGGTTCATACGCAGTGCCACCCGGCAGTTTCATGCGGTGCTGCTCTACGAAGTCTTTCAACAGCTTGTCGAGTTTTTTCATCAAGACTGGATCGCCATTGATGGTAAACGGACCTTTGCGTTCGATTTCTCGAATCCCTTCCGCTTTAACGTTACCAGCAACAATACCTGAGAAGGCTTGGCGCAGGCTTGCAGCCAGAACTTGAGGCTGTTGGTTCAAATGCAAATCTAGGCTTGCCATCGCATCATGAGTTGGTTCAAACGGAAGTTGGAACTCTGGCTCAATTTTTAGCGACCAGTTAAAGCTGTACGCGTCGCCTTTTTCTTTACGATGCTGACGAACCTCGTCCATTGAGCGTTTCATAATACGGGCAACTTCTGCCGGATCATCGATCACGATTTGGTAGTGCTTCTGACCTTCTTCGCCCAATGTATCGGCAATAAAGGCATCGATTGAGCGGAAGTAGGCTTCACTCTCTTTCGGACCTGTAAGTACGATAGGCATTGGTTGGTCGGCATTTTCTGGGTGCATCATGATACCCAAGATGTACAGCAACTCTTCGGCGGTACCCGGACCGCCAGGGAAGATAACGATGCCGTGCGCCATGCGAACAAAGGCTTCGAGACGTTTCTCGATGTCTGGCATGATCACCAACTCGTTCACGATTGGGTTTGGTGGCTCAGCCGCAATGATTGAAGGCTCTGTCAAGCCAAGGTAACGCTGCTCGGTATAACGCTGTTTGGCGTGACCAATCGCTGCGCCTTTCATTGGACCTTCCATCGCACCAGGACCACAGCCCGTACAGATGTTCAGTTCACGTAGACCCAACTCGTTACCCACTTCGCGAGTGTATTGGTACTCTGTCGCGTTGATTGAGTGACCACCCCAACAAACCACAAGGTTCGGCTCAATGCCGGGCGTCAACGTACCAGCATTACGCAAGATGCCAAATACAAGGTTGGTGATGTGCGTGGCATTGGTGAGGTTAAGACGTTGGTTGTCCGCCAAATGCATGTTTACGTACACGATGTCACGTAAAACAGAGAATAAGTGCTCTTGAATGCCCTTGATGATCTCTCCGTCAACGAACGCATGTTCTGGCGGGTTGGCAAGCTCAAGCTTGATGCCGCGTTCGCGTCGAACTACGTTCACATCAAACGATAGGTATTTATCTAACAGCTCTTTTGAGTTGTCGGTATGGCTACCAGAGTTGAGGACCGCGAGCGTACAATTGCGATAGAGCTGGTAAAGCTCACTTGATGCGGTTTTCTTAAGACGTTCAACTTCCAGTTGTGATAGCAAATCCATGCTACCTGCGGGGCTTATATGGGTAATCATAAGGCCTCCTTGCTAGTGCTTTCTTTGAGGGAAGAAACCAACTCACCTACTTAGCTTATACGTGTCGTTTTACTCAGTGGTTGGCAGACTTTGTTTATAGCGTTTAAACAGCTTAGCAGACTGGAAGAGGAGAAACGTGATAACTCGTTGAAAATTTGAGGCAATATGACAAAACAGCACGTAAAAAGTGTTCGTTTGATTGTTTTTTGAACGCTTTTTAGTTCCAGTTGACTTGGTTGTTACCACGCTGTTTGGCGTCTTTTAGCATGTTACCAAGACGGTCGAGGACGTATTCTGGGTTGTCTGCTTCTTTAAATGATGTAGAAACCGCAGTTAAGGTGATCATGATGTTTTGTTCACGGAACTTGAATGGTAATTTGCTGATGTCACGTTGAATGTTTTTCATCAATTCAAGCGTGTATTCTTCTGATTGTTCCGGGATCAGCAAGATGAACTCTTCACCACCAAAACGCGCTACGGTTTCCGTATCTGCAATCCGCTTGTTCATCGTGCGGGCAATGATTTTTAGCGCCTTGTCACCAGCTGTGTAACCGTAGCTATCATTAACCGCTTTGAAGTTATCCACGTCAAACAGCACCACGCGCAAGTTTTGCTGTGAGCGAATCCAACGACGATATTCGAGCTCTAAACGATCGTTAAAAGCCGTGCGGTTGTAGACCTTTGTAAGAGGATCAAGCAGCATACGCTGAGCTTGGTCTTCCAAGCGGCGACGGTAATCTTGTGTCGTTTCGAACACTGCTTCCAATTGATTTTTGCTGTAGCTTAGGCGTTCTTGAAGTGCTTGCTCACGCTCTTCTGTCATTCTCAAGCGTTCAGTCAGTGATGCCATTTTGGCCAGCAGTGGCGAAACTTCGCCTTTTAACTCGTCTAAGTCTTGAGCTTGCTCAAGAGACTCTTGGCTGCGTTCAACCAAAGCGGTCATCTCAGCGTTCAGCTCTTGACGATGCTCAAAGTAAGTTTGGTGCTGGTCAACATTCTGATGAACGGTTTTGAGATTGCTAGACAGTGACGTGTTCAACTGTTCTAGGAACTGTTCTGATGATTTACGCTCGTACTTGGTCGCTTCCACGACCAGTTTTAATGTGTGTAGCGTTAATTCAATCAGAGATTCAGCATTGACGCCTAAAAGTAACTTAGCGCGAATATCCAACAGTTGATCGCCAGACTCACCTTCAAAATCGAGTTCCGTGATGGTGTGTTGTAGATCGCTTGCAAGGCATTCCAGTTGTGACTTATCAGGACCGTGTTCTAGCTCGCCCAGGTTAAGGCGTGAATTAGAGGTGATTATCTTGAGTGCGCGCTCGTAGATGCTCAGTAGCTTAGTGGCTTGATCGACTTTCTTACCAGCATGGACTTCCGAGAAGCTCATCAGGTTACGCAATTCACGTTTTAATTGCGCAGGCAAGCCGGTGATACGTTGAAGCGTTTCACCACTGTGTTTGATTTGTTCGTCGAGATAACCGTTTTGTTTTTCCATTGTCTTAGATTGCTGTTTGAGCATTCTTTCTAGCACTGCTAAGCGAGGGATCAGCGTACTTACATCTTTATGATGTTCAAGCTCTTGCTGAATTTCGCGCAGGTAGTTGGATACTTGAGAGTTTGAACCCTGACAAGCAGAAGACAATGATGCCACAACTCGCTTAAGAACTTGCTGCTCACGTTGAAATTTGAGCGAAGTATCACGATGAGTCAGCCTGAGTTGGTCAAGTTGACAACTCAGCTGATGAAGCTGCGACTGAATATCGGATTCCAAGATTCCCATGAAGTGACTACGGTTAAGTCCATGTACTACTGACGATTATTTGATAATAACAAAAAACTTTATAGCGTCATCACTGATCACGCTCAACCGTTGTTTAATTATCCGTTTTTTAATATTTTTTTGATGTCGTCCTCATTCTTGTACGAAGAATGAATCTTTATTAGCCCTTGATTGATGGCATGTTGGCAAGCTGTCCTTATGTCACCAGTTGCAAAGCTCGCAGCAGGTGCATTATCAATGGCCTTTAAGAATACCCAATGACTGTGCTTATCTTTCAAACTAACTTCACGTGCTATGTGTGTCGCAAGCAACAGTAGATCGAGCAGTTCTTCATCGTTAATCGCGGTGTAAGCACGCGGTAAGAATGGGTAATCACTGATGCCCATGCGAATGATACGATTAACGTTGTGCTGTGCTGCGAACTCGTCCACCCAGCCTTGGAATTTATCAAAGGTGGCTTCTGCGGAGGCATCGCGATCGGCATTTGGCTCAATGTACAACAAGTTTGCATCTGAGAAATGGTACAAACGTGTTGGCTTCTGAATGCGTTCTGCTAGGAACTCACCAAATGCACGTTCTAACTCTAAGCCAGCTTTGTAACCATGTTGAACGTACATGCTGCGCAAGAATGGCAAATCGATCATCACAAAGCGTAAGCGGTCATTCAACGGCTCGTGGATAAGTTCACCCATTTGCCATTGTTCGAATGTGTCGCTCGACTTCTTCAATGAACGCGATAGCTTGACGTTGAGCATACGTAAGTTACGCAGGCGTGAGCGAGAGTGAGTGAACAGATCATTACGCAGCTTTTCAATCTCAGCTGTTTGACGTTGGTTGATAACACCACGACGCATGATGAATAAGAACATCACCAAAACGGTAATAAACAGTGCGAACGAGATCTTTTGGAATTTACGATGCTCCATTTCAACTTGAGCTAGCTTGTCTGCCTGACCTACATAGTGGATGCTTTGCTCAGCAAACTCTTTTTGTTGGCGGAAGGCATCTTCACTGATTTGGTTAAGCTGCTTTTGCTCTAGGCGCACTAGGCTGATGTATTTTTTGTAGGCTTGAAGGGATAACTGGTATTCGCCAGCTTGCTCATACCCCAAACCCAGTAAGCGATAGCTTTGCTGTTTAATGAAGCCCGTATCTTCTGGTGCTTTCTCTATCAGGTCTAGCGCTCTCTTGGCATTGACGATCACATCTTTACTGTCATTTTGATGGTATGCCAGACCTGATTTAAGCAGTGCAGCTTTGGCTTCTAGCTGAGGTAAATCAGCGTATTCCAATAAGTCTTTGGAACGGTCTAGGTACTGCTCTGCTAACGCATAGTTGTAAAGCTGAAGGTAAGTGGCAGCTAGGCTCAAACGTATTTTAATGATGCGGTTGATATTCTTACTGGTGCTGTCGTGATCAAGTACATTGAAGTAATGCACCAGCGCGAGGTTGAACTTACCTTGGTAGAAGTAGATATCGCCCATCTGTTCTAGCACGTCAGCCAAAATTGGGGAGCTTGGGTAACTGTCGTAAAAGTCCGCCGCCTGAGAGAGGTATTCAATTGCTTTGTCGTAAACGCGGCGCTCTTGGAATAGTCGAGCTAATAGACGGTTTACCTTCGCTAGTCTGGCTCCACTGTCGCTCTCGATAGATTGCCAGTAACCGTAAAGCAGTTCTGAAAGCGCAAGGTTGTATTTCTTGTTGTTGAGGTAAAATTCGCCTACCGCTGTGTGGTAGTCAATCAGAGTCAGATCTGAGCGATTGTCTTCCAACATGGTTTTAGCTTTAGCATACAAACGCTCAGCGTTTACGGAGTCACCGCTGTTTGCTGCGAGCAAGGCTCGTTGCATCACTAAGCGGTAACGAACGCTGTCGGTACGCTGTAAAACCGGATTTGCTTCTTCAATCTGCTTTTCGATCTGGTCGAGTTTTTGTTCTGCTGCGGCGTAGTTTTTGTCGTACATCCAAATCATTTGGTTGCGCATTAGTTGCACATCCAGATTCATGTACGGCAATTGGTATTCTTTGGCTAGACGTTCTGCTTCATCAAGGTTGTTGATGGCAGAGCGAATGTTGCCCATTGCATAATCGGCTTGTGCAATGATTTTGTGCGCCTCAATCGTGCTGCTCGGGGTGCGGATACTGCGGTCGGTCTCTTCACGAGACATCGCGGAAGGGCTGCCATTCTCTTGGCGTTCAATCAGCTCGCGTTGCAAAAGGTAGTTTTTGGCCGCTTGTTTTGCTTGTGAAGGTTCGATCTCAGCCAATTGCTGAGCTTCATTGAGCAAAGCGGAAGATAAAATGGTCGCGTGAAGTGGCTGTGCTAACAATAAGCAAAGAAAGCCAATCAGCCTTAATAGACGCGAACTGTCCCAAAACATCCTTTTCGTTCCCTCGAACTGTGTCGTTTTTGAATAAACAATATTAGAGAAAAACGCCCAGCAATCCAACAGATAGCTGGGCGTTTTTGAGTATTTAAGCAATGAGTGTTGAGTATTTAGCTCATTCGCTTTTGATTAAGTACTCAGATTATTGACGAGCCATGCGATTATTGTGCGCTGGCTTGTCTTGTTCCGTTGAGCGGTAAGGGTTGATATCCAAACCACCACGACGCGTGTAACGTGCGAATACGGTTAGCTTCGTTGGTTGGCAGTACTTCATCAAGTCAGTGAAGATACGTTCAACACATTGCTCGTGGAACTCATTGTGTTCACGGAATGAAACCAAGTAGCGAAGCAGCTTCTCATGATCAAGCTTAGCGCCTTGGTAGCGAATTTCTACGCTGCCCCAATCTGGCTGGTTGGTGATCAAACAGTTTGATTTTAGTAAATGGCTGTGAAGTACTTCTTCCACTTGCTCGTTACCTGCAGCGCCGTCTAGAAGCGCTGCATCAAAGTCGTAGCTAGTGATTTCGATGTCTTGATCGTCAATGCATTCACCTTCCATCGTGACAATAGGTTGGTTGGTGTAGTGACTAACTGGATTCACTTCCACAAGTACTTGCTCGCCAGCGCATGCTGATAAATCTTGCGCTAAACGCTCAGTGACTTCTTCCCAAGTAGCAAAACGCGTTTGGTTGTAGCTGTTTAGGTACAACTTGAACGACTTTGACTCAATTAAGTTTGCGCTGGTTGCTGGGATGTAGACTTCGCCAACGGCAACTTGAGGCAAGCCTTTACTGTTTAGCCAAGATAGCTCGTACAGCGTCCAAATATCGTGACCCATAAACGGTAGGCTGTCGCCAAGTTCAAGGTCATCACGGTTTAGGCTGCGAGGTACAGGTTGCAGCAAGCTTGCGTCGTATTGATTTGCGTACTCGGTCTTTTTACCCAGAGTTAGGCCAGCAAGCTCTTTAGCGTCAGAATATTTGCTCATACTTTGTGGTCATTTTCGATTAGAATGGCGAGAATTTTACTGAATCCGCTGATTAATTGCCATCCGGCAGACACCGCGACCTGATAAAAACTAACCAGGAGACCTTCATGACCCAAACCGTTACTCAGGCTCTACAGGACTTTAGCCTGCGCTACCAACAAGCTTGGCAAGACGAGCATAACGAACTGCCACGCAGTGAAGAGCTTGCTGATCTTGTTTCTCCATGTGTAGAAGAGAAACGCGACGGGGCCGTATTGTGGAAAGCATTCCCACGTGAAGAAATGGCGGATTTCACTAACGTTGAGAACGCAATTGAGCTGACGCTGCATGAAGACATCAAAACCTTTTACGGTTCTCAGTACAGCGCTGATATGGACGCAACTTGGCAAGGTAACGAACTGACGTTGCTGCAAGTATGGAGTGATGATGACTTTACTCGTCTGCAAGAAAATATTCTTGGTCATCTAGTCACTCAGCGTCGTCTAAAATTAAAGCCGACGGTATTTATCGCAGCGACAGATGCAGAGTTGGATGTTATTTCTATCTGTAACTTAACCGGTAATGTGATTCTTGAGCGCTTAGGCTCAGACAAACGCGACGTACTGGCTGAGACGCTCACCGAGTTTCTAAGCAAACTAGAGGCTGCAGTGTAAGCATGTACGTTGTTGAGTTGCAGTTTGAGTGTTTTGATAACACTACCGTAAGCGCGGTTGATAAAGCGATTAATGGTCTGATGGACGCATTGCGCTACAACGGTCAGGTGCTTGGTCGTGAGTTTCCTATCGTGATGGGTGATGGCGAGTTTTATGTTCGCGTGGTTTGCCCAGAGCAAGACAGTTTGCACCCTCGTTACCATTCTGATTTCGTCAAAGTGTGCATGAATCGTTTGTCGGAAGCCTCGTTGCTTGCGCCGAAAATGCGCATGTTGGGTCGTGATTTGAACTCAGAAGAAGCGGCGGAAGAAGAGACACCTAGCTGGCAAGTGCTGTACACCACGTACGTTCATACTTGTTCTCCACTGCGCAGCGGCGAGACACTGTTACCAATTCCGCTTTACCGTAATGGCGCTACGTTGAATGGTGACCACAAAGCGGTGGTGAAATGGCAAACCGAATGGCAAGCGTGTGATGAAATCCAAATGGCAGGTGGCTGTCGTGCTGAACACGCTGCGCTGCATGAAATTTGCGACGCTGACAGCGTGCTGTTCCGTCGAGGTTGGGATTTGCGTGGTCGTATTGAATACATCACCAAGATCCCGACTTATTACTACCAATACCGAGTTGGTGGTGAGTCACTGGAAGCGGAAAAAGCGCGCAAGTGTCCCAAATGTGGTGGTGACTGGTTACTAGACGAACCGCTGCACGACATCTTCTACTTTAAGTGTGACGATTGCCGAATTGTCTCCAATATCTCTTGGGACCACATCAAGTAGTCTATTTTTAAAAAGCTGGCGTCTATGTCAGCTTTTTCTATCGCTATAAATGAATCAGGGTTGATTGGTGAAATTTTCTATTATTTATTTTATCAATACATTGATTCGAAAAGCATTTTCATTGACCATTCCTCTCATCCCCTTGATTGTGATCTTTGTTCATGTTCAAAGAAAAATGTAACTTAGTTGCATGGTTTATAAGCATTGAAACGTTTGCTTCTCAAAAATTTCAAATAATATCCATATCCTTTTTGAGGTTTTGGGAAGAGGGCCCCTTCCGAAAATATATATAAAAAAATAATCTGGAAGGAATTGAGATGACTTTATTTAAACGAAGCCTAATCTGTATTGCAGTTGTCGGCTTGATGGCTGGTTGTAACGATGATGAAACCAAATACGTAGAGGTACCATCAGATTACAGTCCAGTGGTCGCAGAGGGTAAAACGCTAACTAACACACCTGACGTCGTCGTCAAAGGTGAAGCAACGCAAGATGACGAAGTCACCATTGCTATCGCGGCGACATCGGATTTACATGGTCGCTTGTTTGGTTTTGACTATGCGCTAAATGCCGTAGACGATGACGCTGGTATTACCCGCATCGCAACCTTGCTTGCTGGTCAAAAAGCGGCACATCCAAATATGATCCTGATTGATATCGGTGATACGGTTCAGGGCAACTCCGCGCAGCTATTCAACGATGACCCAACTCACCCTGTGGTTGAGAGCATGAACTCTCTTGGCTTTGATGTTTGGGTACCAGGCAACCATGAATTTAACTTTGAGCGTTCGTTTGTCGATCGCAACCTCGATCATTTTAATGGTGCGGTCCTGTCTTCTAACATCAAGTGGGAAAGTAACGATGTGAACTACATTCGCGCGTTCCAAATGTTTGAAGTGGAAGGTGTGAAAGTGGCGATCGTTGGTCTAACGCCATCGAACGTGCCGAACTGGGAAGCCTCAGCTCCGGATCACTTCAAAGGTTTGAAGTTTGAGAACGAATTGGACGCAACCAAAGAAGCGGTTGATCAACTGGTGTCTAAGTACAATCCAGATGTGATCGTGGGTGCGCTTCACCTTGGTCGCCAAGAAGACGGTGGTGTGGGCGTTTATGAAATTGCGTCTGCAATGGCGGATAAATTCGACGTTATTCTAGCGGGTCACGAACACGCGAACTACATCGAGCAAGTGAATGCGGACGGCACAGTCACACCAATCAGCAAATCAACATCAGAAATCGGCGGCGAAAATACGTTGATTGAAGATAAAGCCAAGTCTGGCGAATACACTCAAGATAACCGAGCACAAAGCGTGAAAATCATTGAGCCAGGTAAGTGGGGTGCTTACCTTGCCAAAGCTGAGATTCAACTGAAGAAAGTCGATGGTAAGTGGACAATGGAAGATACCACGTTAACCAACATCGGCACGAAGAAGGTCAAAGAAGAGCAGGCTCTACAAGCGAAATTCCAATACGTGCATGATATTTCGGTTGAAGACGCGACGCGCGAGCTTGGTCGTGTAACGGGCAACTTCACACCAAGCGCAACAGGCTTTCCAGATGAAGCGACCGCGACGGATTACAACTACACCGCAGAGCGTCTGTACTCGACGATTCACCTTGCGAAAGTGGTTGATACACCATTGATGGATGTGATTAACCAAATCCAAATGCAGCAAATCGAAGCGGCGATGGGTAAAGGTAACGGCGCGATAGTCTCTGCAGCATCTCTGTTCTCTGATCAATCTAACTTAATAGACAACGAAGTGTACACCAAAGGTAAGTCGACTAACTTGTATAAATACGACAACACCTTGCTTGGTGTGGAGATGACAGGTGCCAACCTAAAACGCTTCATCGAATGGTCTTACTCTTACTTCAACCAATACCAACCGGGTGACATTACCGTTTCGTTCAAGAAAGGCGCTCCTGCTTACCTATACGACCAATTTGATGGTGATATCGAATTTACTGTGGATCTGAGTAAGCCGTCTCTTGAGTTGGATGAAAACAATACAGTGACGAATGAAGGCAGCCGCGTCAACATCACTAGCATTGGCGGTGAACAGTTCGATCCTAATGCAACTTACAAAGTGGCAATGAACAGCTACCGCTTTGGTTCGCAAATCCAGAAGTTTGGTTGGGCGAGCAAAGATGACGTGTTCTACGACTCAGTGAATGAGCCGGTATACGCAATCCGCGATATGTTGACGGCTTATGTTGAGAAGAACAAAGGCATCAACGTGGCAGATTTTAATGGCAACGTTGGTAACTGGTCGTTCACGCAATACCTGCCAAGTGGTGAAATTACGACACTAAGAGAAGGTAAAGGCAAGGCGCTGTGGGATCAATTGAAGAACATGGAAATCTGTGTCTCGATTGATTTGGAAAACCCGAAATACCCTGCAATTGTTAAGTCTGTGAACATCAATGATTCGTCTAGCTACTTTGTTAACCCTAACAAAGACGCGGCGACGCTTGATGAGAAAGTCGCAGGTTGTAACCCAACTCATTAATCCTGCATATGGGCGCGGTAATCTTTACCGCGCCTAATTTTACTCACCAGAGGCAAAGCCCGTTTAGTGAGTGATGTAGAAGAGTGCTTCATGATCAAAAGAATCTATAACCGATGGGGTTTCACCCTACTGATTACCCTTATCTCCACGCTTATCTTTCAGTTTTCTTCTTCGTGGAGTGAAGATTTCCGTCCCAAATCTCGTCAACAACAAGAGTTTGTTGAAGCGACTGTCACGCGTTCGATCTCAAACCATGTTGCGCCAGATCCGCTTGTGCCGGATGTGATGACTGGTAAGCAAGTCTTCATGGCAAAAATCCTTGAGGGAGAGAGCGAAGGTTTAGAGGTGGAAGTCACCAATCCTCTTAGTCGCCAGCACAATGTGTACGTTGGTGAAGGCGATACTTTCATTATGATGATCCGCGAAACCACCAATGGTACCGTTTATTGGGCGTATAACCACAAACGCTCAGACGCGATTTACCTTATGCTTGTGCTGTTCTGTGCGCTGCTACTGAGCTTTGGCAAGAAAGAGGGCATTAACTCAATGGTCGCGCTCTATTTTACTGCGGCATTGATCGTTGGCGTGTTGGTGCCGAGTATTTTTGCGGGTTGGAATCCGATGTTGGTCAGCATCTTATTGATGGTGGTGATCATTGTAGTCAGCTTTATTCTCGTCTCTGGCTATAACCGTAAGAGTTTATGTGCCATGGGCGGCACATTATTGGGTGTGATCGCCGCGGGTGTAATGGCGCAGTGGTTCGGTGAAATAGCGCACTTGTCGGGCATTTACCTCGACAAGGGCGAAGACGTGATTTACCTAACGTCGGTAAAGATGGGCATCCGTTGGTTGATGTTCGTGACGATTGTCGTTGCTGCACTTGGCGCTGTTATGGACGTTGCGATTTCGATTGCATCGGCGTATGCGGAGCTGCAACAAACCGACCCGAAACTCAAACCAAAGCAGTTGGTTAGAGCGTCGATGAATATTGGTCGAGACATCATGGGCACCATGACTAACACCTTGATTTTAGCGTTTGCTGGTGGATCGTTAACAACTATCATGATGGTATGGGGGCTTAACATGCCTGCGAGCCAGTTTATGAATATGCCGCTGGTGGGACTTGCAGTGGTGAACGCGTTAGCGGGCAGTGTAGGCATTGTGCTTACTATCCCGTTTACTGCGTTTTTAGCGCCTTATGTGTTTAAACATCCGCAAGTGGATACGCAGCCAGAACAGGAGCAAAAGAAGCTTGAGCAAGACGAAGTTCAGCTGTTCTAGCGATATAAAACCGCAATGAAAACAAATGCAAAAAGGGCGCTCCGATGAGCGCCCTTTTTAAGTTTAAAGTGTTGTAGAAAGAGGGGATTACCAACCTTTCACTACGCCACCTTTGAAGATGTCTTTCGCTGCTTCGTAAACTTCATCTGTTTGGTATGCTTTCACGAAGTTTTGTACGTTAGCTGCTTGAACGTTGTCTTCACGAGCAACGATAAGGTTTACGTATGGAGACTCTTTGTCTTCTACGAAGATACCGTCACGCTCAGGTGTTAGGTCAATTGAACTTGCGTAAGTTGTGTTGATGATAGAAACCGCAACGTCATCAAGAGAACGTGGAAGCTGTGCTGCGTCTAGTTCAACGATAGTGATGTTTTTCGGGTTACCTACGATGTCACGTACTGTTGCCAGTAGACCAACGCCATCGCGCAGTTCGATCAGACCTTGTTGCTCAAGAAGTAGAAGAGAACGACCTAGGTTAGTTGGATCGTTTGGAACCGCGATGCGAGCACCATCTTCGATTTCATCCACTGATTTCACTTGCTTAGAGTAACCAGCGATAGGGTATACGAAAGAGTTGCCTGCAGTTACTAGCTTGTAGCCACGATCTTTTACTTGCTGATCTAGGTATGGCTTGTGTTGGAACGCGTTTGCGTCGATTGAGCCATCATCTAGTGCTGCGTTTGGTGTTACGTAATCGGTAAAGGTAACCAACTCAACATCCAGGTTATATTTCTCTTTAGCAACTTTTGCTGCAACTTCCGCAACTTGAGCTTCAGCACCTGCCATTACGCCAACTTTTACTTTATTCACGTCGACTTCTTTGTCACCACAACCAGCAAGAACCAGTGCAGAAGCGGCAGTTGCAACAGTCAAAAGACTCTTAAGGCTAAATTTCATCTTTATCTCCTTATAATTGGTATTTTCAATTCTTATCTGTGGTCTACACGGCGTACGATTGCATCACCGATAGACTGAATAATTTGTACTAGAACAATCAGCATCACGACCGTTACTGCCATGATGACTACGTCGTAACGGTGGAAGCCATAACGGATAGCTACGTCACCAAGACCGCCGCCGCCTACCGTACCCGCCATTGCTGAGTAGCTTACAAGTGTTACTAGGGTAATCGTTACTGAGTTAACAATAGTCGGCATTGCTTCAGGAAGCAGAACTTTTGTGATGATTTGTGTTGGTGTTGCGCCCATAGATTGTGCAGCCTCAACCAAACCTGATGGTACTTCCAGCAGTGCACCTTCAATGAGACGCGCCACAAATGGGATTGCACCGATAGTCAAAGGAACAATCGCTGCTGTTGTACCGATAAAGGTGCCAACCAACAGTTTGGTTACTGGAATAATCGCAACCATCAGCACTAGGAAAGGAACCGAGCGACCGATGTTAACGATGGCGCCAAGCACGCGATTAAGTTTGGTGTTCTCCAGCAAGCCACCTTTTTTAGTGGTGTGCAAAATTACGCCTAGTGGAATACCAACAGCAAAACCAACGATGCCAGCAACCGCAACCATGTATAGGGTTTCCCATGTTGCGCCCAAAAGTAGGTTGCTGTTTAGGCTCAGCCATTCAGAAATTGTATTAAAGGACATAGCCAAGTACCTCTACTTTCACGTTGTGCTCACGCAGGAACTCAATCGCTGCGTTATCGTCTTCTTCGTTACCAAACAGCTCTGCGACCATCATGCCGAACTTCACGCCGCCAGCGTAATCCAGATCAGAGCTTAGAATGCTTACGTCGATGTTGTACTTACGAGCGATCTGCGTCATTAGAGGCGCATCCACGGTTGCGCCAGTAAATTCTAAGCGAACCAATGGGTAGCTGTTTTCTACGCGCGTGGTTTGTAAGCGAGCTTGGTAATCTTCTGGGATAGAAAGATCCAAAGTAGAGCGAATGAACTCGTGCGCCAGTGCAGTCTTCGGATGCGCGAAGATTTCACCAACGGTACCTTTTTCCACTAGCTCACCATCACCGATGATCGCCACTTCGTGACAGATGCTCTTAACCACTTCCATTTCGTGAGTGATCAGTAGAATGGTGATTTCTAGCTTGCGGTTGATTTCTTTTAGTAGTTCTAAGATGGACTGAGTCGTTGCTGGATCCAGTGCACTGGTTGCTTCGTCACACAGCAAAACGCTAGGGTCTGATGCCAGTGCACGTGCAATCGCCACGCGTTGCTTTTGACCACCACTTAGGTTTGCTGGGTAGCTTTCATGCTTGTCTGAAAGACCAACGAGTTTAAGTAGCTCAGTCACTTTTGTTGTGATTTGCGCTTTGTCTTTGCCTGCTAGCTCAAGAGGGAGTGCGACATTGTCGAAAACGGTGCGAGACGACAGCAGGTTAAAGTGTTGGAAGATCATCCCGATGTTACGGCGAGTTTCTCCCAATTGCTTTTTGCTTAATTTGGTTAGATCAACGCCATCTACGATGATGGAACCCGATGTCGGGGCTTCCAGCATGTTCACACAGCGGATTAGGGTACTTTTACCCGCGCCCGATGAGCCAATAACACCGAAGATGGTGCCCTTCGCGATATCTAGATTAATGTCCTTAAGGGCAAGAATTTCCTTACTGCCTTGGTAGAACACTTTATTGACGTTTTTTATTTCTATCATGTTTCAACCTGCACAGAGATACTGGGAACTTCGCTGTTAAAAACGGCTTTTAACAGGAGTAAATTTTGAACTCTATCTCAATTCTCAGTTGATGCTATGGGTTAAGTAGTATTAAGTCAATAGATATTTTTACGTCTAGACGTCTAAATGTATGGATGTTCTGTTGGAAAAGGAAAACAGAGAATGTTTGGCGGAAGGGCATATATAAGAGGGATACTCAAGATTTACCGATTCTCGGGCGACAAATCAACTGTTTTGTCGCCCACTCACACCAATTAGATAGTGTGAGTGCTTATAAGGTATGTAATAATCTGATAAAACCGAGTAAATAGAGAAATACGTTTTGGCAAAACCTGCTGTTTTTATCGACCGTGACGGCGTGATCAACGTTGACCACGGCTACGTTCATGACGAACATGATTTTGAGTACATTGACGGTGTCTTTGAAGCGACAAAAGCGCTGAAAGATAAAGGCTACCTGCTGGTGCTTGTGACCAATCAATCTGGCATTGCACGTGGTAAATTCAGCGAAGACCGTTTCTTGTCTCTGACTCAATGGATGGACTGGAACTTCGCTGATAATGGCGTTGAGTTCGACGGCATCTACTACTGCCCGCATCATCCGGAGCATGGCATTGGTGAGTACAAGCAAGATTGTGATTGTCGTAAGCCAAAACCAGGTATGTTTATTTCTGCGCGTGACTTCTTGAAGATCGACATGGAGAAATCTGTGATGATCGGCGACAAAGCCGAAGACATGATGGCAGCAGAAGCGGCAGGCGTTGGCACTAAGATTTTGGTTCGCACTGGTAAGCCAGTAACAGAACAAGGCGAAGCGATTGCAACGGTAGTATTAGGTAGCATTGCAGACGTGCCTGCGTACCTAAACAAGTAATCTTCATTACTGACTGAGATAAGGGAAGCCGCTGCTTCCCTTTTGTTTGATTCCTTCTTTTAGTCTGAACACTTATGAGCAAAAAACTCACCATTCTTGATATCGCGAAACTGGCTGGCGTAGGCAAGTCGACGGTCAGTCGTGTGCTTACCAATGATCCCAAGGTAAAACCGCAAACGCGTGAGAAGGTAGAGCAAATCATTCGTGAATCAGGTTATGTACCCTCAAAATCGGCTCAGTCGATGCGTGGCGGCAGCCAAAAGGTGATCGGTGTGATCATCTCTCGTCTGGATTCGCCATCAGAGAACCGCGCCGTTGGTACCATGCTCAACGCTTTGTATTCGGCAGGGTATGACGTGGTGATCATGGAGAGCCAGTTCGATCGCGATAAAACCAATGAACATTTGGATGTGCTCAAACGTCGCAATGTCGATGGGGTGATCGTGTTTGGTTTTACTGGGTGTGATGAACAAGCTTTGGCTGAGTGGGGCAATCGCATTGTCGTGATCGCGATGGACACGCAAATGGTTTCCTCGATCAACTACGATAACCAAGGCGTTATCGATATGGCGCTCTCCCACCTGGAACAACAATCTATTTCTCGTATTGCCTATATTGGTGTTGATCCAGAAGACCGTACCACGGGTCTCGCTCGCCTAAATGCTTACCAAGCTTGGTGTGAGAAAAAGCGCATCGAACCATGTTTTAAAACTGGCAAGCTTAGCCACGAAAGTGCGTATCAGCTGGTGGATCACGTTCTTCAATCCGATACACAAGCCATTGTTTGTGCCAGTGATACCATCGCTCTAGGTGTGATTAAACGTCTGCAAGAAGTGGGACGTGAAGATGTGGTGGTTACCGGTGTCGGTGGTAACGAATTACTTTCTTTTCTCTTCCCGAATGTCTTCAGCGTAGATCCAGGCTACTCTCATGCTGGTGAAAAATCCGCTAACATGCTGATTAATCAATTAAATGGTGATGAGTCTGTGGTGCATTTTACCCAGCAGCCTATCCGTCGTTAATCCTCCTTTCGATGATCTGCTCTAAAATTATACTGTGATCATTCTCAATTAATGGGACTGTTCCCATTTTGTTTTTGAATGCGAAATGGCAATATTAAAATCATCGAGTGGGAATGTTCCCATTATAAAAATAAAACGATGAATTGAATGTATCCAATACAGGGTGGACAAAGTTATGAGTAAGATTGCGCGTCAAGATGTACAGCGTCTTATTGAGCTGGTCGGGGGATCGGACAATATTGCCAGTGTAAGCCACTGCTTAACTCGCTTGCGTTTCGTGTTGAATGACACTGACAAAGCCGATACAAAACAGTTAGATGCACTGCCTATGGTGAAGGGCTGCTTTACCAATGCCGGTCAATTTCAGGTCGTTATCGGCACTGAAGTTGATGAGGTTTACAAAGTACTGATCGATCTTAGCGGCAAAAGTGAATCGAGCAAAGATGAATCTAAGAACGCTGCTCGTCAAAACATGAACATCGTTGAGCGTGGTATTTCCCACCTTGCTGAAATCTTTGTACCACTGCTACCAGCGATCATTACCGGTGGTTTGATTCTTGGTTTCCGTAACGTGATTGGCGACATCAAGATGTTTGATGGTCAAACGCTAACGGAAATCAGCCAGTTTTGGGCAACGGTACACTCTTTCCTATGGCTAATTGGTGAGGCGATCTTCTTCTTCCTACCGGTTGGCGTGTGTTGGTCGACAGTAAAAAAGCTTGGCGGTACTCCGATTCTGGGTATCACATTGGGCGTGACTCTGGTTTCGCCACAGTTAATGAACGCCTATTTAATTGGTAAGCAAGTGCCTGAAGTATGGGACTTTGGCTTATTCGCCATCGAGAAAGTGGGCTATCAAGCGCAAGTGATTCCAGCGATGCTTGCTGGTATGGCTCTGGCGTTTATTGAAACCAACTTAAAACGCATCATTCCTTCTTACCTCTATCTAGTGGTCGTGCCGTTTGTCTCTATCATCGTGTCTGTGATTCTTGCGCACTCTATCATTGGTCCATTTGGTCGTATGTTGGGTGACGGCGTTGCTTTCGCAGCAAAAGCAGCCATGACGGGTGACTTCGCAATGATTGGCTCAACCATCTTCGGTTTCCTATATGCGCCATTGGTAATTACCGGTATTCACCACACCACCAACGCGGTTGATCTTCAACTGATGCAAGAGCTAGGTGGCACGCCAATTTGGCCTTTGATTGCACTTTCAAATATTGCTCAAGCGTCTGCAGTAGTCGGCATCATTATCATCAGTAAAAAACATGGTGAGCGTGATATCTCGGTGCCTGCGGCTATCTCTGCTTACCTTGGTGTGACTGAGCCAGCGATGTACGGCATCAACTTGAAATACAAATTCCCAATGCTGAGCGCGATGATCGGTAGTGCGATTGCCGCTGCTATCTGTGGTAGTGCAGGTGTGATGGCGAACGGCATCGGTGTGGGCGGTTTGCCGGGCATCTTGTCTATCCAACCGCAGTTCTGGGGCGTATTTGCTCTGGCGATGTTGGTGGCGATTGTCGTCCCAGTAGCGCTGACGCTTGTGTTGTATAAACGCGCACAGATGAAAGGCGAGTTAGAAACCGCTAACGCGTAATTCAAACTGAGGCAGTGATTTGGCTGCCTCGTTTATCTCCTCTATTTTTTTAAGATTTTTAAGTTTCCGTTTAATGGTAAGTGAGCGTTAGAAATGGCAATGACCAAGCATGATGAGAGCTGGTGGAAAACCGCAACCATCTACCAAATTTACCCAAAAAGCTTTTGTGACAGTGGAAGTAAAGGCACGGGCGATATCAAAGGGATCATTTCTAAGCTGGATTATCTAAAACACCTTGGTGTGGATGCGATTTGGCTGACACCGGTTTATCAATCACCAATGATCGACAACGGTTATGACATTTCCGATTACTATGCGATCAACCCAGATTTCGGCACCATGCAAGATTTCGATACCCTGTTGGCTGAGGCTCACCAGCTGGGTATTCGAATCATCATGGATATCGTGGTGAATCATACTTCGACAGAACACAAGTGGTTCCAATCGGCATTGGGTGATAAAAACAGCCCATACCGTGATTACTACATCTGGAAAGATCCGGTTGATGGCGCAGAGCCAAACAACTGGCAATCTAAGTTTGGTGGCAACGCTTGGGCGTTGGATGAAAAAACGGGTCAGTACTATTTGCACCTTTTTGCTAAAGAGCAAGCGGACCTAAACTGGGAAAACCCGGTAGTGCGTGAAGAAGTCAAAGAAGTCATTGGCTTCTGGGCAGAGAAAGGTGTGGATGGTTTCCGTCTAGATGTCATCAACCTGATTTCCAAGCAACAAGATTTTCCAAGTGACGATATTGGTGATGGTCGCCGTTTCTACACTGACGGTCCACGTGTACATGAATATCTTCAAGAGATCAGCGAAGCTGTGTTCCAAAAGTACGGTAGCGTGACGGTGGGTGAAATGTCTTCCACCACGCTAGAGCATTGTCAGCAGTATTCAGCGCAAGATGGCAAAGAGCTGTCAATGGTGTTCAATTTCCACCATCTTAAAGTCGATTACCCGAATGGTGATAAGTGGACGAAAGCGCCGTTTGATTTCATCCAACTAAAACAGATCTTCAACCATTGGCAAACCGGCTTAAATGGCAAAGGGTGGGGCGCGCTATTTTGGTGTAACCATGACCAACCACGCGTTGTGAGCCGATTAGGTAACGACGAACAATACCGTGTTGAATCTGCCAAAATGCTTGCGGCATCGGTGCAGATGATGCAAGGCACGCCTTATGTTTATCAAGGTGAAGAGATCGGCATGACCAACCCGGGCTACACCGAAATCAGCCAATATCGCGATGTTGAAAGCACGAACATGTACGACATCATGGTCAATCGCGATGACGTATCTCACGACGATATGATGGCGATTTTGGCACAGAAGTCGCGTGATAACTCACGTACGCCAATGCAATGGAACAGCGCGAAACACGCGGGCTTTACTGAGGGCACGCCGTGGCTAGAGGTGGCTCAGAACTATTCAGAGATCAACGCAGAAGCCGCGATTGCCGATTTAAACTCGGTGTTCTACTTCTACAAGCGCTTGATTGAACTGCGTAAACAGGTACCAGTCATCACCGATGGTCGTTACGAGGACTTACTGCCTGAGCACAAACGTATTTTTGCTTACGCACGTCAGAACGACAAGCAAACGCTGCTGTGTATTAACAACTATTACGGCGAAGAAGTAGAGTGTGTATTACCAGAGCGCTTTGATATGAGTAAAGCCAAAAATCTGCTTTCCAACTATCAAAATGCGACCAGCGCGATTGCTTCCAACCACCAAGTACTGCGTCCTTACGAAAATCGCATCTTGCTGATTGAAGGGTAAAAATTAAGCTTCCCCTAAGGATTTCGGTCCTAAACAAAAGGCTTTGGAGTGCTCCCCAAAGCCTTTGCTTTTTATCTAAATAAGATTTGATGGCTGAATTAAGCTTTTTCGATCTTATTCAGAGTTACTTTCGTTTCTTCCACTTGAATCTGTTCACTCTTTAGCAGTTCTACTTGCTCAATGAATCCTAGAGTTGGGTTAAACCAGCGTTCAGCAGAACTCTCAAACTCTTTTGAATCGATCAATTCCATACCGTCACATACAAGGTTATAAGTATTTTTCTCGGTTAGGTATGCAGCTTCAACCGATTTACCGGAGACATTAAACGTTTTGCGGGCACCTGTTTCCCCAACTTGTTGGCTCCAAGTGGTTTTACACTGAGCGTTATCAGCTAACGCGTTTACCCAAGGATTATCATCAAAGGAATCAAGCATGCGTTTCACTTGCTCTCCTGACAAATCTACGATTACAGATACGAGATGTTTGCTGATATCAATGTTTGGATCCTTCTCTTTCACCGTTGACCCCTCTAACCGAAATAGAGGGCTGCTGTTCATCATCATGACGTTGGATAGAGAGTCAATGAGATAAAGGTCGGTAACTTCATGTAGCGCACCGTCAATACCAGCAAAGTAAATGGTATTACCTTCTTGCTCGCTACTGTCTAGGTAGAACTGTGTAATGCCGTTGTTTTCCAGAAGTTGGATAACGGGAATAAAAGGGTCATCTTGCTGGGTGTCGCGTAGTCGGTCGATAAGCTTTTGAACAGCCATTGGCTCAAAGCTTATCGTTATAGGTTCGCCCTGTTGACCGTCAGCAGAAGTGACGTAGTGAAGCTTTGTACTTGCTTCAGGTTTGAAAGATGAGTTTTGGATTGGGTAGTCGAAGCTTGATTGTGGACCTTTGCTTTCGCTTGTAGAACCAGAAGAAGAACCGCCCCCTCCACAGCCGTAAAGTGCGATCGTAGCTGCTGCGAGAAGCGTCATTTTTTTAAGCATGAGTTTACATTCCTAATTTTAGAAGGCTGATAAATCGAGCCGTTATTTGAATGTCGCCATGCTAAGTTTTGAGTGAGAAAAAGGGCAAAAAACAAAAACTAATAGAGTTAAATGAAAGCTTAATTTTATATTTAGGTCTTTGTTTTTTCTGGGTTAATGTCTTCTTCGATATTGGTGCAGTATTCTTCAATTAATGCCTTCCAGCGCATCACAATTTCCTTTTCTTTAATACTGACACGCAACTTCTTCCAAGGCTGTAAGCAGGTTTCTTTCGATTCCGGCTGAGACAAACGACTGAATAACTCTTCAGAAGGCATAACACGTAAAAGAGCTACGAGCGATTCCATGTAATTTAAGCGGAACTGATCAAGCTTATTTTGCTTGTAGGCAATATGAGATACAAAAGTGTAAATCAGGGCATTCTGAATTAATGAGTCTCCCGCCGGTGTCGTCAATAAGGTTTTCGCCTTATCGAGATTGCCGAGTTTGTAATTGAGGATACCCATCCATAAGTTCAGCTCATCGGGTAAGGCATCGAACTCGGACTGTACTTGATAAAGAAACCCTTCGAGTTTGGTTTGATTTTGTTCGTACAACGCGAGATGGCGAGCTATCGTGATGGCAGTAAACTCATCCATGTTTTTAATACCATCCATTGAGAATTGCTCATCCAGTAGCATTTTCTTGTGTGCATCGGTTAACTGCCAATTGCTCTGAGAAGGTGCAGGTAAATTAAAGTATTGAGCGATATCTGCATGCATACGAAAGATATCTGATTGTAGATGGCTGATACGGAGCTCGTATTGATTACGAAACGCCAATTTTCCCGTCGCTGGGTAAATTAGGTTCATTTGCGCTTTGAGTCCCCCTTCTGTGGAATCATCTTTTAGCTCAATGTTGAGCTGATAATCGCTGGTTTGCATGTTTCGTGCGCCAGGGAAATAAGGGGTTTCATTAATTGGATCGAGAAAGTAGCTCGGCGCATCTTGGTTAGCGATATCGGTATAAGGATACTCGACTTGTTGCTGCAACAAGATCGCTTTCACTAGAGTTCGGTACTCACGAGCAGTGGTGCCTATAGCATCAACACGGTTCAGCAACAATTCTACTTTAGGGATTAAGAGTTGGTTTCGAGTTTGCTGAGTTGAAATGCCTTGCTGCTGCCACAGCGTCACCCCAAGCCCAATACTCATTAGCGCAAGTGCGGCGCATAAGCCATAAACAAGTTTGAATTTGTGAGACGCAGGGGCAAGGTTGCTCTTAGCTGGCTCTTTGGTTTGCTGAGCCTTCTGGGCTGGAGGTAGCAATTGAATATTGGCTGGATTAAGGAAGTAACCTTTACGTGGGTAGGTGACCAACAATTTGGCTGCATCGTGCTCCGGCAAGTGTTCTTGAAGCAAAGCTCTGAGTGTACTGATTCGGTTGGTTAGGACATTCTTTGAAATGAACTTACTTTGCCAAATGGTCTCGATGATGGTTTCAGCAGAGAGTGGGTGTCCAACACTGGTGAGTAACAGCTCCAGTAACTCGACGGTACGCGGCTCAAGATCGATACTGACTGCTTGTTTATGCAGAGTTTGAGTCTCTGGATTGTAGATAAGCTCGCCAATAGCAATCTGACTTTTGGTTTGTTTGGCTTGTTGTAGAAAGTCTCGCATACCATCATGAGTGATTAGTGAATGGCGAGATATTATATAGTCATTGGAGCGCAAAATCTTATAAATTGCGCTCCAATCATCATGGAAAGGTTATGAGCCGTAGCTCACCGAATAGCGATGCGGTTTATGGTTCATCGCAAGTACGAGGTTCAGTGCGAAGGCACCAAGTATCGACAACCCAATAACCCAAGGTGTGACGAAGAAGAAAGACGCAAACAAGATACATGCGTCAATTGCCATCTGGGATTTACCTACAGAAATACCGAACTTATCTTGGATGAATAAGCACAATACGTTAAAGCCGCCCAAGCTTGAACGATGACGGAATAGGATCAACATACCTAAGCCCATCAGCAAGCCACCCGCTACCGCGCAGTAAATTTCGTTGATTGATTCCAATGAAATCAGTAAATACAGGTGATCAGCAAAGATAGAAACCAAAGCTCCAGAAATTGCACTGTTAATGGCAAAGTGACGACCGAAGCGTTTCCATGCGAGCAAGTAAAAAGGACAGTTGGCTAAAAAGTAAAGCACACCAAACGTAAAAGGTGTAAATTGGCTAATAAGCAGAGCCAATCCGGTTGTGCCTCCGGTTAAGAGGTTCGCGGATTGGAGAAAGAAAACGCCTTGAGCTACCAAAAAGGTACCTGTAAGAATTGCCATCCAGTCTTCTTTTCTTGAGTGTTTTTCCATCTAATATGCAGTCGTTTGTGATAATTCGGGCGTGCATAGTAGTAAAAAGATGATCTTTTCGGTAGCTAGAGGGTAAAATTTGCGGTAAACCTATGTAATTGTTGTTTTACAGGGTGTAAAGCACAAAATTGACAGTCAGGGAATCATGGTTAAACGATTGCAACATCGTCATGATATTTCTTGCTTGTCACCATGAAAAAACTGCATGAGAAAAATTGTAAATTTCTCTTTATGACCTAGATCAAATTATGTAGAATGCGCGCCATTAGGTCGACGAAAACGTTTGCGTTAGGTCGTTATTCAGTTTTTTTGCAACTTTCAGTACCAATCTGAGTCAGGAGATACAGATGCTTAAGCGTGATATGAACATCGCAGATTACGATGCGGAACTGTTCGCAGCTATCCAGGAAGAGACTCTTCGCCAGGAAGAACACATTGAACTTATCGCTTCTGAAAACTACACAAGTCCACGTGTAATGGAAGCTCAAGGTTCTCAGCTAACGAACAAATACGCTGAAGGCTACCCAGGCAAGCGTTACTACGGCGGTTGTGAGTACGTAGATAAAGCTGAAGCACTAGCAATCGATCGTGCATGCCAACTATTTGGTTGTGAGTACGCGAACGTACAGCCTCACTCAGGTTCTCAAGCAAACAGCGCAGTTTACATGGCGCTTCTAAACCCAGGCGACACAGTTCTAGGTATGAGCCTAGCGCACGGTGGTCACCTAACTCACGGTTCACCAGTAAACTTCTCTGGTAAGCACTACAACGTTATTCCTTACGGTATCGACGAAGCAGGTCAAATCAACTACGACGAGATGGAACAGCTAGCGCTTGAGCACAAGCCTAAGATGATCATCGGTGGTTTTTCTGCTTACTCGCAAATCGTTGATTGGAAACGCATGCGTGAAATCGCAGACAAAGTTGATGCTTACCTATTCGTAGACATGGCGCACGTTGCTGGTCTAATCGCAGCAGGCGAGTACCCAACACCAGTTCCACACGCTCACGTAGTAACAACGACTACACACAAAACGCTAGCAGGTCCTCGTGGTGGTCTTATCCTTTCTAACGAAGGTGAAGAGCTGTACAAGAAGCTGAACTCAGCGGTATTCCCTGGCGGTCAAGGTGGTCCTCTAATGCACGTTATTGCTGGTAAAGCTGTAGCGTTCAAAGAAGCGATGGAACCTGAATTCAAAGCCTACCAAGCTAACGTAGTGAAAAACGCGAAAGCAATGGTTGGTCAATTCCAAGAGCGTGGTTACAAAATCGTATCTAACGGTACTGAGAACCACCTATTCCTAGTTGACCTAATCGACAAAGACATTACAGGTAAAGATGCAGATGCAGCACTAGGTGCAGCAAACATCACAGTAAATAAGAACTCGGTTCCAAACGACCCACGCAGCCCATTCGTAACGTCTGGTATCCGTGTTGGTACGCCAGCAATTACTCGCCGCGGCTTCACTGAAGATGACGCGAAAGAGCTAGCAAACTGGATGTGTGACGTTCTAGATAACATCGGCAACGAGGAAGTTATCGAAGCGACGAAGCAGAAAGTTCTAGAGATCTGTAAGCGTCTACCAGTTTACGCATAGTTCTCTGTGTAAATTCGCTTTCTTTGCAAAGTAGTACAGGCTGACTCGTTCTATTTCTGCGATTCAGTGTGATAATTTGATTGATGAAAGGTCCTCGTTTGAGGACCTTTTTGTTTTTCTAGCGTATGGAAACATCAGCTTAGAGAGAGTGTTGAAACAAGATTCCTGATATCGCCTAGGCTCTTCGGAATGACGTGCTTTGGTTTCTGAGAAACAAGTTGTTATGTGGCAGCTTGGGAGTATTTGCGTGGAAAACGAAAGAGGTTATTAGACTCTGAATATACTTTTGATTTGCTCAAGAGCCCAACGTCGTCACTCCCTACAAGCGAGGAACGAGCGGGATAGGGAATCTCTAATTATCGTTGTTACTTAGAGAGTGTTGAAACAAGATATCCTGATATCTCGTAGGTTCTTCGAAATAGCGAGTTTGGTTTTAACCAGTAGGGTTATTGTTCGAACGACGATGCTTTATGTTCTATGGAGACAAAAAAGGTTGGCACAGAGCCAACCTTTTCTTATCAAAACAAGCGAGAGCTTATTTCACTTCAATACCTTGAGCCTGCATATCAGCATGGTAAGAAGAGCGAACAAATGGACCACACGCCGCGTGGGTGAAGCCAAGTTCTAGTGCAATCTCTTTTAGCTCATCAAACTCTGAAGGTGGAACGTAACGTTCTACTGGCAAGTGGTGACGGCTTGGTGCTAGGTACTGACCAAGTGTCAGCATAGTTACGCCATGTGCACGAAGATCTTTTAGTACTTCGACGATCTCTTCTTTGGTTTCACCAAGACCCATCATTAGACCTGATTTCGTCGGTACATTTGGATGCTGCTCTTTGAATTTTTGCAGCAATTGCAATGACCACTTGTAGTTCGCGCCTGGGCGAGCTTTACGGTAAAGACGAGGGGCGGTTTCTAGGTTGTGGTTGAAGACATCCGGCGGGTTGTCTTTCATAAGATCAAGTGCCACGTCCATACGACCACGGAAGTCAGGAACCAGAGTTTCAATCTTGATGTGCGGGTTTAGTTCGCGAATTTCGCGGTTACAGTTAGCAAAATGCTCTGCACCACCATCACGCAAATCATCACGGTCAACAGAAGTGATTACAACGTACTTCAGTTTCATGTCTGCGATGGTTTTCGCAAGTTTCTTTGGTTCTTCAGCTTCAACAGCAAGAGGACGACCATGGGCAACGTCACAGAAAGGACAACGGCGAGTACAGATCGCACCAAGGATCATGAAAGTTGCCGTACCGTGGTTAAAACACTCAGCTAAGTTAGGGCAAGACGCTTCTTCACATACAGAGTGAAGGTTGTTCTTACGCATTGCTGATTTGATGTCTTGAATACGTTGGCTGTCGGCTGGTAGCTTGATCTTCATCCAATCAGGCTTACGTAGCACTTCTTTCTGCTCTGTTGGCATGTTCTTTACGGGAATCAATGCCATCTTGTCGGCGTCGCGGTATTTAACGCCTTTTTCCATCTGGATTGGTTTGCTCATGCTTTGTTACCTTGAGAAGGTGCTTCTGTGCTGAAATCTACTTGCTCGTAATCAAGCAAAGTAACGAGTTCTTGTATTAGTTGTTTTTCCACGGCTTCGATGTCTTCAGGGCCGCCAACTTGGCTGACTTGAACCATCTCCATTCCTTCGTAGCCACATGGGTTAATACGTAAAAAAGGACCTAAGTCCATATTGACGTTCAACGCTAGGCCGTGAAATGAGCATCCTTTCCGAATGCGAAGTCCGAGAGAACATATTTTTTTACCGCCGACATAAACGCCAGGGGCATCAGGTCGTGCAGCAGAATCGATATTGTATGCCTTAAGAGTGTTAATAACGAGGTTCTCTATGTGCGTAACGAGATCTCGCACTCCTAATTTTTTGCGACGTAGGTTGATCAAGAAGTACGCGACTAATTGACCCGGACCATGATAAGTCACCTGACCGCCACGATCGCTTTGAACAACAGGAATATCTCCGGTATTAATCAGGTGCTCAGCTTTACCTGCCTGACCTTGAGTGAATACTGGGTTATGTTCTACCAACCAAACTTCATCAGGCGTGTCGTCTGTGCGTTGGTCAGTAAACTCATGCATCGCCTTCCATACAGGCTCATAATCTTGGCGTCCAAGTCGTTTCACAACAAGTTGGTGTTGCATGGGAATTCCTGTCGATAATATATAAAGTTTTTGGATTATAAACCGGATGACCCTGATGCTCTACAGCTGAGTAACAGATTTTTAACTGAAAGTTCGAGTGGTTTGTATTATCTGTATGATAAATAAAAAGAAAGCAGCCGAAGCTGCTTTCAAAAAAAATTTAATTTATCAAAAAATTATAGAACCATGCGTACGATGTCGATTTCACCCAGTTCTTTGTATAGGGTTTCAACCTGCTCGATAGACGTTGCAGTGATGTTGATAGACACCGAGTGGTAGTTGCCCTTAGCACTTGGTTTTACTGTTGGGCTGTAGTCACCTGGAGCATGGCGCTGGATAACTTCTAGAACTAGCTCTGGAAGCTCAGGCTTTGCATGACCCATTACCTTGTAAGTAAATGAACAAGGGAACTCAAGCAGGTCTTTCAATTTTGCATCAGAGTTGATGGTTAGCATATCGGTAACTCCAGTTGGTATTCGTTGCGGTGCGAAATAGTACAGTCAAATTAGGGTGAACTCAAGATTAACAAAGCCGCCCTAGTTGGCGGCTTTGTAGACTTGTTTGTTGGTCAGAAGCGACTGTTAGAAGAAGCTCTTAAACAACAATACGATGTAGTCCCACATGCGGCTAAATAGGCTGCCTTGGTCTACTGTTTCCAGTGCCATTAGTGGGTACTCAGCAATATCTTCACCATCAATTTGATAGTATAGCTTACCAACTACATCACCTTTCTTAATTGGGGCTTCAAGTTCTTTTTCAAGTACGAAGCTTGCTTTTAGGTTCTTTGCTTCGCCCCGAGGTAGGGTTACGTAGGTATCTTGGTCAAGACCCAGAGCAATGGTGTCTTTGTTACCCATCCAGATTTTTTCTTCTACGAAAGTTTCACCCGCTTTATGAGGTGCCACTGTTTCGAAGAAACGGAAACCGTAGCTCAGAAGCTTTTTACTTTCTGATTTACGTGCATTCGCATCTTTTGTTCCCATCACAACCGCAACTAGGCGCATTTGACCTTCTGTTGCAGAGCTTACTAGGCTGTAACCAGCATTGCTTGTGTGACCCGTTTTGATACCGTCAACATTCATGCTCTTATCCCACAGTAGACCGTTACGGTTGTACTGAGTGATGCCGTTGTAAGTGAATTTCTTTTGAGAGTAAATACGGTACTCGTCTGGTACGTCACGGATCAGTGCTTTACCAAGCAGTGCCATATCGTAAGGTGTTGAGTATAGGTTAGGGTTGTCTAGACCGTGAACGTTCGCAAAGTGCGTGTTCGTCATACCGATCGTATCCGCCCAAGCATTCATTAGATCAACGAATGCATCTTCTGAACCAGCAATGTGTTCAGCCATTGCCACACACGCATCGTTACCAGATTGGATGATGATGCCACGGTTCAGGTCTTTTACTTTTACCGTCGTGCCAACTTCAATGAACATTTTTGAAGAGTCAGGGAAGTTTTTCGCCCAAGCATTCTTACTGATGGTTACATCATCGTCTTCTGAAATATTACCACGCGCTAGCTCTTGGCCAATTACGTAGCTGGTCATCATTTTTGTCAGACTAGCAGGAGACAATTTTGTGTTCATCTCTTTCTCAGCCAGAACTTTACCTGAGTTGTAATCCATAAGTACGTAGCCTTTGGCTGCGATTTGAGGAGCATCTGGGACAACAACTGGTGAAGCAAAAGCAGATTGAGCGATGGTTGCTGATAGTGCAACCGAAGAAACGAGAATAGATTTCACAAACTTATTTTTATTCATGGTAATTCAAATTTTTTGGTTAACTGTCGACATCTTAACAGAATCCCCACTTATGTAAGAGGGGCTCTGCATAGAAAATCATGACACCAAGGTCATTTGCCAGTTTTGTGTTTTTTAATAAATGCGGACGAATAGCCGAGCAACTTTACTTTATCCAGTGTGGCTTGCGTCAGAGAATAGTCAGTATATGGGCCTAACAACAAGCGATACGAACCTTCCGTGGACTCCAAGAAAGTTTCCGTATCCAGCTTTTGACCAAGCTCTTGGCCTAAAGTTCGCGCTCGATCTTCATATTTTGAAGAAGCAACCTGAATGACGTACTTAGGATGGGCCGCCAACGACTTTTCATCGGTCGGTTTATCCACCATGATGACTTCGATCTCTACGTTCGCCGTCCCAGTTTTCACTACGTCAAGCTTGTAAGCTGCCGCGTAGCTCAAATCAATGATGCGACCCTCATGGAAAGGACCTCGGTCGTTAACTCGCACAACCGTGGATTTACCATTGTCGGTATTGGTGACTTTCACGTAGCTCGGTAATGGCAGCGTTTTGTGCGCAGCAGTCATCGAGTACATGTCGTAAATCTCGCCATTCGAGGTTAAATGACCTTGGAACTTCTTGCCGTACCAAGAGGCACGACCTTTTTCCGTAAAGCCTTTTGCATCACGAACGATTTTGTAGTCTGAACCTCGAAGGTTGTAATCGCTGTTACCACCTAAGCTGTATGGTTCGTATTTTGGGTGCGCATCCTCAATGTGCTCGACTGATAATGGCTTTTCTGGAGCTACATCAGATTCAAGTTCATAACGTCCTTCCTGCGTTTTTTGATCGGTGGATGAACAACCCGCCAAAATCAAAGCAGAAAAAACTAAGGAATATAAAGCGCGTTTTTGCATGGTCTAGGTCGCCTTAGAGAATGCTTTTCGGTGTGTATGGATCGACATAAGAATGCCAAAACCAGCCATCAGTGTCACCATTGAAGTACCACCATAACTGATCAACGGTAAAGGTACGCCTACTACAGGTAGGATGCCACTTACCATGCCGATATTTACAAAAATATACACGAAGAAGCTGAGTACAATACTGCCCGCCATCATTCGACCAAACGCTGTTTGTGCTTGGCTTGCGAGGTAGAGACCTCGACCGATAATAAATAGGTAGATGGCTAATAGGCAAAGGAAGCCAATCATACCCCATTCCTCAGCGATTACTGCAAAGATAAAGTCAGTGTGTCGCTCTGGAAGAAATTCTAATTGAGATTGTGTACCTTGCAGCCAACCTTTGCCTGAAATACCACCAGAGCCGATTGCAATCTTACTTTGGATAATGTGATAGCCGGCACCAAGAGGGTCTGACTCTGGATTAAATAGAGTGCGCACACGTACCTTTTGGTATTCGCGCATCAGGAAGAACCATAAAATAGGAATAAAACCACCCAGAGCAATGGCGGCTGCGGCAATGATTTTCCAACTAATACCCGCAAGGAAGATAACGAAAATACCAGAAGCGGCGATCAGAATTGAAGTACCAAGGTCTGGCTGTTTTGCAATAAGAATGGTTGGTAGACAAACCATGATTAGTGCAACAATGAGCGTTTTGAACGTCGGAGGAAGTGGTTGACGACCGATGTAGCGCGCCACCATTAAAGGTACGGCAAGCTTAAGGAGCTCTGAGGGCTGGAAACGAACAAAGCCAAGATTGAGCCAGCGTTGGGCGCCTTTGGAGGCTTCACCAAAGAAGAGCACGCCAAACAACAGAATAACGCCACCAACAAACATTAATGGAGCAAGGCTCTCATAGGTTCTGGGCGAGATCTGTGCCAATACGATCATGACAACCAGTGACAGCACCATGCGCATTGCTTGACGATCCATCATCGCCAAACTTTGACCACTGGCACTGTACATGATGACAAGACCAAAGCCCATCAAAGCAAAGATGCCGAGTAACAACGGCAAGTCGATATGGAAGCGTTCAAACAGAGCACGGTTTTTGCCTGTAGAGGGATCCATTTTCATCACTGCGCTACCTCTTTCTTCGCATTGTTTTGTTCTTCATCTGACTCGATTTTTTCAGGACCAAGGATGACACGGTCGAAGATCTTTCTCACAACAGGCGCGCCGTTACTCGAACCACCACCTGCGTTTTCCAGTACCACTGATACGACGACTTTTGGATCATCGAATGGCGCAAAACCGGTAAACAACGCGTGGTCACGTAAATGTTCTGCGACTTCATCTGCGTTGTACTCTTCGTCTTCTGCAAGACCAAATACCTGAGCGGTCCCTGACTTACCACCAGTTTGGTAATCCATATTATAGAAAGAGCGACGAGCAGTACCTTTTGGACCGTGGTTAACCAAACGCATGCCTTCCTTCGCCATATTCCAGTATTTGTCTGGCACATTTTGGATAGGAGGGTAGGTTTCGTATTCAGAGCTTTCTTGCTCCTCAAAGTCGCCACCGTTGTCGATGGTTGCTTTTAGCAAGTGAGGTGCTGTTACAGCGCCTTCGTTAACCAATACTGAGGTCGCTTTCGCTATCTGCATTGGTGTTGCTGTCCAGTAACCTTGCCCAATACCAACAGGGATAGTGTCGCCCTTGTACCAAGGTGTTTTATGACGAGCCATTTTCCATTCACGAGTTGGCATGTTTGCCTTACTTTCTTCGTAAATGTCGATGCCCGTATAATCGCCAAAACCAAACATCATCATCCAATTCGATAGGCGATCAATGCCCATGTCGTAGGCAATTTGGTAGAAGAAGGTATCGACGGATTCTTCAATTGATTTGATGATGTCGACGCGACCATGACCCCAACGTAGCCAGTCACGGAATGGACGAGTATCTGAATTTGGAATTCGCCAGTAACCAGGATCGTTTCGGGTGGTTTTCGGTGTCACAACACCTTCTTCCAGAGCCGCTACAGCAATGAAGGGTTTGATGGTTGAAGCTGGTGGGTAAATGCCAAGCGTTGTGCGGTTCACCAATGGACGGTTTTTATCGTTTAATAGTGCTCGGTATGCTTTACCTGAGATCCCGTGTACGAACGCATTTGGATCGTAGCTTGGGCTAGAAACCATAGCCAATACACCATTGTCTCGAGGGTCGAGCACTACCGCGCTACCACGACGTCCATCTAATAACTGATGCACATAGAGCTGTAGGTTGATATCGAGGTTTAAGACGATGTCTTTACCTGGCACAGGTGGAACGTATTTCAAAGTACGAATGACACGTCCGCGGCTGTTTACTTCCACTTCTTGGTAACCCGCCGTACCGTGCAATAGGTCCTCGTAGTACTTCTCGATACCTAACTTACCGATGTCACGAGTTGCTTGGTAGTTGGCGTCTTTTTCTTCGCGCACTAAGCGCTGCATGTCGCGGTCGTTAATACGAGAAACATAGCCAATCACATGGGTCAGTACTTCGCTGAATGGGTAGTAACGCTTTAGCGTAGCGCTAATCTCAACGCCCGGGAAACGGTATTGATTGACAGAGAAAACAGCAACTTGGTTTTCATCCAATTGAGTCAACAACGGAACTGACTTGAAGCGACGAGTACGCTTACGCTCACGTTGGAAGCGTTCGATTTGCTCTGGTGTGATTTCAAGGATGGTTTGTAGCTCTTTGATGGTGCCGTCAATGTCTTTGATTTTTTCTGGGGTCAGTTCCAGGTTAAAGACGGGGCGGTTTTCAGCGAGCAGAACACCATTGCGGTCGTAGATCAAACCACGGTTTGGTGCAATAGGAACCACTTTAATGCGGTTGTCATTAGAACGGGTTTTATAGTCTTGGAACTGGTTTACCTGAATGTTGTACATGTTGGCAACCAGCAAGCCCATCAAAATTACGATACCTATAAATGCAACAATAGCGCGACTAGAAAATAGACGCGCTTCTGCTTGGTAATCTCGAATTTGACTGCGGCGTTTACGAATCATTAACGCTTGTCTCTACAGCTAAGTAGCGATTATTCGCGGTGGTAAGGGTGGTTAGCAGTAATGCTCCACGCTCGGTATAAACTCTCTGCCATCACGATACGCACAAGTGGGTGTGGTAGTGTCAGTGCTGACAGTGACCAACTTTGATCTGCTGCGGCTTTACAAGCTGGCGCTAAGCCTTCAGGACCACCGATTAGGATCGACACGTCACGACCATCTAGTTTCCATGCTTCTAGCTGTTCTGCTAGCTGTGGGGTATCCCACTTTTTCCCTGGAATATCGAGAGTGACGATACGCGCACCTTTAGGTACCGCAGCCAACATCGCTTCGCCTTCTTTTTGTAAGATGCGTGCGATGTCTGCATTTTTGCCACGTTTACCCGCAGGGATTTCAACCAACTCAAGTGGCATATCATGTGGGAAGCGACGACGGTATTCTTGAAAACCTTCTTCGACCCATTTTGGCATTTTGGTGCCAACGGCAATTAGTTGAATTTTCAAAAGATTAACCCCAGAGTTTTTCTAGTTGGTATAGCTCGCGATGCTCTTCTTGCATCACGTGAAGCATTGCGTCGCCCATGTCTAGGACAACCCATTCACCTTCATTTTCGCCTTCCATACCTAGTGGCTCTAGACCAGCTTTCTTCACTTCAGATGCAACGTGATCAGCGATAGATGAAACGTGACGCTTCGACGTGCCAGTACAAATGATCATGTAATCTGTCACGCTTGATTTGCCTTCAACATTCAGAATAACAATCTCTTCCGCTTTCATGTCGTCGGCTTTATCGGCTAAAAAGTCTTTAAGTTCTTCGCGAAGCACTCGGTTTTCCTCGGTATTTTCTTTTTTGTCTGTGGGCGTTTTAATCTCGTTGAGTTAAAACTGGTCGCGCACTATATCACGCTTTGAAAGCTAAATTGCCAGCTTAATATCAGGAGAGCAGGTTTCTAGGCTCAATTGATGGATAGTTGGCCACACAGATTCATCGTATTGGGTTTTGGCTTTTATCTCAGCATGTGTGAGCAAGGATAAAAGGGCACAAATTCTTGAGGCTGACAGGCGAGTCAGCGCAGCATTATAGAATGGGCGTTTATTTTGCCACACTCGATGCTTTTCAAACACCTGACTCATGCCCATTTGGGTAAGGTCTCGATGCATGTTAAGTAATTGGTTGAACTCTTTCTGTACACTACGGATAAGGATGACTGTCTCTGTGCCTTCGGCTTCAAGCTGGCGCAAAATGCGTTGTGCTCGGTTGGCTTTCCCAGCAAGGAGAGCGTCAATCCAATGGAAAGTCGTAAAGTGGTTGTGTCGGCTCAAGGCTTCTTCAAGACGCACAACCGTCAGTTCGCCATCTGGGTAGAGTAAAGCGAGCTTCTCTAAGCTTTGTGAGAGCGCGAACAAGTTCCCTTCATGCCACTGTGCCAACATTTGCAGTGATTGCTGATCTGCTTTTAGCCCTAATGTGCGGCAACGAGCCTGTACGAACATCGGCAAACGTTGCAGATCTGGTGTTTGGCAGCTTACCCAATCACCTTTTGCACTCAGCGCTTTAAACCATTTTGCGTTTTCTTGGGTTTTTGTCAGTTTACTGCCCACGATCACCAGCATAATGTCGTCGTGTAGCATTTCACATAGGGTTTGCAGTTCTTTACTAACTGTTGTCGTTACGCCGCTTTCTGGTAGCTCAAGTTCAATTAGTTGGCGACTGGAAAATAGGCTTAGTGCTTGGAAACAATCATATACTTGGTTCCAATCTAAACTAGCGTCAACCGCGAAACGGTGTCTTTCTTCAAAACCTTGCTGGTGCGCCATTGTTTGGATCGCTTGGCGACTTTCTTGAATCAGCAGAGGTTCATTACCAAAAATCAGGTAAACCTGTTTGATGTGTTTCGCTAGATGGTCAGCCAGCTTGTCGGCAAAAATTCGCATTCTGATTAAGAGTTAGTGTTCGTAGAGTTAGTCTTCATCACATCAGGGGTAGGTTGACCTTGTTCGTATTCCGCACGAACTCGACCTAGCTGACGCATCATTTGACTCGCCGCTTGTTGACGCATTTCGTCTTCGATAACGTCACGTTCTACCGACTTCGCCAATGCTGTTAATGGGTTATCAAGGTAGTTGCGGTTTACGGTTGTTTTGAAGTCTTTTGCACCGAAACCAGGAATAGTCACACGGTACTTCACTACGTAAGTCAGTTCTTTCTCTGCCGCACGACTGTTTTGGTACAGCGATAGTGTACGTTCGTCGATAGTCGCTTCGATCAGGTGCAGATTTGGTGTACTTGAAGATGGTTGTACTAAATCTACTTTGTTCAATTCAAGTTGAGCGCGAATATAACGCGTCAATGGGCTGTATTCATCGTAGCTAGTGAAAGACATGGTATGCAGTTCTTCCGGAACCGAGTATTCGCCACGAAGGTGGAAACCACAGGCAGAAAGAAGCCCCGCTAATACCAATACCACTGGTAGTTTAATCAAAGAGAAAAAGCGCATTGATTGTATTCATCCTAAATTGAAGGGGTTATTTACCTTAAACCACTCAGCATGAATGGCTTGAGGTAAATAAACAGGGTAGCGAACTACCCTGTTTAATGACTCTTTACAGGCGAATAAGTTCGCTCTGCTTTGAGTTATTGCTAACTACGTATCGTTTGTCGTGAAAGACTAGTTAGCAACGATGTTCAACAGTTTACCTGGTACGTAAATTACTTTACGGATTGTTAGACCATCTGTGAACTTAGTAACGTTTTCGTCATTTAGACCAAGCTCTTCAACTTGTTCTTTCGTTGCGTCAGCCGCTACAGTCAGTTTCGCACGCAGTTTACCGTTAACTTGAACAACGATAGTCTTCTCGTCTTCAACAAGTGCTTTCTCATCGAACGTTGGCCATACAGCATTGTCGATGTCTGCTTCACCTAGCGCAGCCCATAGTTCGTATGAGATGTGCGGAGTGATTGGGTAAAGCATTGCAACAACAGCTTTTAGAGCCTCATCAAGGATTGCACGATCTTGCGCAGATTCTTGAGGCGCTTTCGCTAGCTTGTTCATCAGTTCCATGATTGCAGCGATTGCTGTGTTGAACGTTTGACGACGAGCAATATCATCAGTCACTTTCGCGATAGTTTTGTGAACGTCACGACGAAGAGCTTTTTGGTCACCAGAAAGTGCTGCTGCATCTACTGCTTCTGCTGCACCTTTTGATGTGTGCTCGTTTACTAGTTTCCAAACACGTTTCAGGAAGCGGTTAGCACCTTCTACGCCAGACTCTTGCCACTCAAGTGTCATGTCTGCTGGAGACGCGAACATCATGAATAGACGTACTGTGTCTGCGCCGTACTTGTCTACCATCTCTTGAGGGTCAATACCGTTGTTCTTGGACTTAGACATTTTGATCATGCCTGAGTGTTCAACGTTGCGACCTTCGTTATCCGTTGCAGAAGTGATGCGACCTTTACCGTCACGTTCAACTTTAACGTCAGTTGGTGCAACCCACTCTTTACCGCCTTTCTCGTTCTCGAAGTAGAACGCGTCCGCTAGTACCATGCCTTGACACAGTAGTTGCTTGAACGGCTCGTCAGACGTTACGTAGCCTGCATCACGCAGCAGTTTGTGGAAGAAGCGAGAGTACAGTAGGTGCATACAAGCGTGCTCGATACCACCGATGTACTGGTCTACCGGTAGCCAGTAGTTTGCTTTTTCTGGATCTAGGATGTCATCAGCTTGTGGTGAACAGTAACGAGCGTAGTACCAAGAAGACTCCATGAACGTATCGAATGTATCTGTCTCACGTAGAGCAGGTTCGCCGTTAAAGGTTGTCTTTGCCCACTCTTTGTCTGCTTTAATTGGGCTAGTAACGCCATCCATTACTACGTCTTCTGGAAGAATAACAGGTAGCTGGTCAGCTGGTACTGGGTGAACTTCACCGTCTTCAGTGGTTACCATTGGGATTGGTGCACCCCAGTAACGTTGGCGAGATACACCCCAGTCACGTAGACGGAAGTTAACAGTCTTAGTGCCTTTGCCTTCTGCTTCTAGCTTCGCTGCAATTGCATCGAATGCCGCTTGGAATTCTAGACCGTCGAATTCACCTGAATCGAACAGCACACCTTTCTCAGTGTATGCCGCTTCAGAGATGTCTAGCTCGCTGCCATCAACCGGCTTGATAACAGGCACGATGTCTAGACCGTACTTAGTTGCGAACTCGAAGTCACGTTGGTCGTGTGCAGGTACTGCCATTACAGCGCCTGTACCGTAGTCCATCAGTACGAAGTTTGCTACGTAAACAGGAACTTCACGACCGTTCAATGGGTGAATAGCAGTAAGGCCAGTCGCCATACCTTTCTTCTCCATTGTCGCCAGTTCAGCTTCTGCTACTTTGGTGTTCTTACACTCTTCGATGAACGCAGCAAGTTCTGGGTTGTTCTCAGCCGCGATAGTCGCTAGAGGGTGACCTGCAGCGATACCAACGTAAGTGACGCCCATTAGCGTGTCTGGACGTGTTGTGTAAACTTCTAGGTCTTGTTGACCCTTGACTTCAAACTTGAGCTCAACACCTTCAGAACGGCCGATCCAGTTGCGCTGCATGGTTTTCACCATTTCTGGCCAACCTTCAAGTTTGTCTAGATCGTCCAGCAACTCTTGAGCGTATTCTGTGATCTTAATGAACCACTGAGGAATTTCTTTTTGCTCTACTGGAGTGTCACAACGCCAGCAGCAGCCATCTTCAACCTGCTCGTTCGCAAGAACAGTTTGGTCGTTTGGACACCAGTTAACAGAAGAAGTCTTTTTGTAAACCAGACCTTTCTCGTAAAGCTTAGTGAAGAACTCTTGTTCCCAACGGTAGTACTCAGGTGTACATGTTGCGAATTCACGGTTCCAATCGTAACCAAAGCCAAGAAGCTTAAGTTGGTTCTTCATGTATTCGATGTTTTCGTAAGTCCATGGTGCAGGTGCAGTGTTGTTTTTCACTGCTGCGTTTTCTGCAGGTAGACCAAATGCATCCCAACCGATTGGTTGCATTACGTTTTTGCCTTGTAGGCGTTGGAAACGAGATACTACGTCACCGATGGTGTAGTTGCGCACGTGACCCATGTGCAGTCGACCACTTGGGTATGGGAACATGGATAGACAGTAGAATTTTTCTTTATTTGGGTCTTCACTTACAACAAAGGTCTTGTTGTCATCCCAGTGCTTTTGAACTTTCTGTTCAAGGTCTTGTGGATTGTATTGTTCTTGCATCGATGGTATCCGGTTATCTTGGAATTTGTGAGTTCGGTTAGAACAGACTTAAATAGATCGTCATAGAATACCTAAAGCTAGGGATCACAACAATAGCCAATCTGTACCCATACGCCTTGAAGTGGTGCTTGGTAGTAGAAAGATGGAGGTCAGTTATGCCTAAACGTAAAGCAGGTTATGAGGAAATGCTCGAGGATGTGATTGAAACCTTGAAGCACAGTCCGGATGAAGTTAACAAAGTATTCGAAACGTCGGGCAAAGTGGTGGATGCTGCCAACGACATGACCAAAGACGAACTCTCACTGATATCAGCTTATGTCAAAGCCGATTTAAAAGAGTTTTCTGATAGCTATGAAGAAGGTAAGAGTGGACCCTTCTATCTCACAATTGCCGATTCCGTTTGGCAAGGTTTGCTCGAAATTACAGACCGAACCAAAGTGGAGTGGGTTGAACTGTTTGATGACTTAGAACATCAAGGTCTTTATGAGGCGGGAGAGGTGATCGGACTTGGCACATTGGTCTGCGATGAATGTGGTCATAAGACGACATATAACCATCCAACTGTGATCATTCCATGCATTAAGTGCAATCATACTGGCTTTAGTCGTCAGTCTCTCAAGCCATAAGAACAGCATTAACAAACGTAAAAAAAAAGAGGCCTAAGAGCCTCTTTTTCACTTATGACTTTTTCTTCCTTGATAACCACCAAGCCAACATCAAACTTAATCCAGCCCAAATATACAGAGGCCAAGTGCCGACGATGCGATACGGAGTTTGACCATCGGTAGGAACAAGTTCTGCGCGAAGCACTGCGGTTTCAAATTGAGGGATTTGTTCAATCACCTTACCTTTATGGTCGGTCACTGCGGTTACGCCATTGTTGGTCGAGCGAATAAGTGGCTTACCCAGCTCTAGAGCACGCATTCGAGCGATTTCCATGTGCTGTAGTGGACCAATTGAATGACCGAACCAAGCGTCGTTAGAAAGCGTTAGAATGAAATCAGTATCGTCGGTCACGTTCTGACGAACTTGTTCGCTGAAGATGATTTCATAACACAGTGCAGGATCCATGTGCTTTCCATTCGCCACGATGTTTGGCTGAATAAAATCGCCACGGCTGAAGGAAGACATTGGCAAGTTGAAGAATGGTGCAAGTGGGCGCAATACGTCTTCAAACGGCACGAACTCACCAAACGGAAGTAAGTGGTGCTTGTGGTAGCGCTTGTCCATATCAAAGCTGTAATCACCGTATGGATTTACACCCAGCGATAAAATGCTGTTGTAGAATTGACCGTCTTTTCCTTGGTTTACCACACCCGTAATAATGGCGCTGTTGTTCATTTTCGCCGCAGTATCGATGTTTCTCAAGAACGACGGGACTTCAATTTCAAATGCAGGAATGGCAGCCTCTGGCCATACGATGATGTCAGCATCCCAGTTCTCACGAGTGAGGTCTGCGTATTTCATGATGGTTGGCCAGCGTTGGCTCGGTAGCCATTTTAGGTTCTGGTCAACGTTACCTTGGATCAGCGCTACTTTGGTTGTGTCTTCAATGCGAGGAGTTACCCAATCGTATTGGCGAATACCAAAGCCTGCACTTAACAGTACCGCAGGGATGATGATCATTAACCATTGCTTGTGAATCCAAGCATACGCCAATGCACCAGCACTGATCATGATGAACAGTGTTAGTAGTTCTACACCACCGATGGGTGCAAAGCTGGCAAATGGTGCGTCAATTTGACTATAGCCAAGCCATAGCCAAGGGAAACCTGTCATAACCCAGCCACGTAGCCAGTCGGTCACTAGCCATAATGCAGGAGCAGCAAGCAATGCTTTGCTCAGGGTAAATTCAGGGAAAAACTTGTTAGCGAGCCACGCAAATAAGCCGGTGTATATGGATAGGTAGGCGATTAACAAGCCCATGAGGAATAGGTTTGCAATCAGCGGCATGCCGCCAAAGCCTGCAATGCTAACGTAAACCCAGCTTACTCCTGTCGCAAATTGCCCTAAACCCCATGAATAACCGATCCAAAGCGCACGCCTAGGTGATTGGTCTGCAAGAAGAATAAGTAGGATAGCAGGGCTAAGTATGGCAAGCGGCCATAGCTGATAAGGAGCAAATGCTAGGGTAGTGGAGGCGCCAACAAAAGCGGCCACTAAGGGCCGCTTGAGGCGATGAAAGAGTACATTCATCATTTTATTTTTCTGATATTCCCGATGTTAGGGTATCGCGTTACTCTTGAGTGGCTTCAACCAGCTTTTCTTCGTCTGGAATCGTCACTTGAAGTTGAATGACACGACGGTTGTCGGCTGCCGTTACTTTGAAGCTGTATGCATCAATATCCACGACTTCGCCACGCGATGGTAGGTGACCAAAAGCAGTCATTACCATGCCGCCAACGGTATCCACTTCTTCATCACTGAAGTTGGTACCGAATGTCTCATTAAACTCTTCAATGGTTGTCAGAGCTCTGACAGCAAACGTGTGTTTGCTCAGCTTACGGATATCGGTTTCTTCATCATCATCGAACTCATCTTCAATATCCCCTACGATTTCTTCAAGGATATCTTCGATAGTTACAAGACCAGAAACACCGCCGAATTCATCGACAACAATCGCCATGTGATAACGTTCTTCACGGAATTCTTTTAGCAGGCGGTCTACACGTTTACTTTCCGGTACTACGACTGCTGGTCGAATCACTTCTTCGATATCAAATGGGTTACTGCCTGAGCCCAAGTATTTGAGTAAGTCCTTCGCTAGTAGAATGCCTTCCACATGGTCTTTATCTTCGCTGATCACAGGGTAGCGAGAGTGTTGAGCATCAGTGATCAGTGCGATCAAAGTATCAAGATCGTCTGTGCGCTCGACAGTAACCATTTGCGAACGCGGGATCATGATGTCACGCACGCGCATTTCGGAGATTTCCATTACACCTTCAAGCATGTCGCGGGTGTCGTGGTCAATCAGGTCATTGATTTCAGAGTCGCGGATCACATCCACAAGCTCTTGGCGGTCTTTTGGTTCGCCTTGAAATAGTTGACCTAGACGTTCAAAGAAGGACTTTCTACTCGGACCTTCTGCCTTTTCTTTCTTGCCTTCATTAGAAGAGGGAGAATTATCTTCGTTCATTGTTTCTCAATTAAGTAACGCTATCAGATGTGTGATAGCTCACATAGAAAGACGAGTACGAGATGGTTATCTGGGTAGTTCGCCTTTCCCTGTCGAGCAACCAAAGCTACTCTTTTTCAGCAATATATGGGTCTTCATAACCCATACCTTGCATGATTTCTGTCTCGAGGGATTCCATCTCTTCAGCTTCATCATCCTCGATATGGTCATAACCTAGCAGATGCAAGCTGCCATGTACAACCATATGCGCCCAATGTGCTAGTAGAGGCTTGTTCTGCTCTACTGCCTCTTTTTCAACGACTTGGCGACAGATAATCAAATCGCCCAGTAGGTCCATTTCCATACCCGGTGGTACTTCGAATGGGAAAGATAGCACGTTGGTCGGCTTGTCTTTACCACGGTATTCGTGGTTTAGCTCGTGACTTTCTTGCTCGTCGACAATACGAATCGTCAGTTCCGCTTGTGGTTGGAAAAGAGGAATGGTCTTATCTAGCCACAATTGGAAATCTTGCTCAGAAGGTAAGCCTTCTTCATTTTCGACTGCCAGTTGCAAATCAAGTTCAATTGCCATGGTTATTCCTTAGTTGCCGCGACTTGTGCGCTCAGTTCTGCTTTTGCTGCTTCTAGCAATTTGGCATCACGCTCTTCACGACGGCGTTTTTCGAACTCTTTACGTTCTTTCTGGTCTTGCGCTTCCCACTTCTCATAAGCGTTAACGATACGAGCAACCACTGGGTGGCGCACTACGTCGTCAGCTTGGAAGAAGTTAAAACTGATGTCGTCAACTTCGCTCAGTACCTCAATGGCATGACGAAGACCTGATTTCGCGCCGCGAGGTAAGTCAATCTGTGTGACGTCACCAGTGATAACCGCACGAGAGTTGAAGCCAATTCGCGTTAGGAACATCTTCATCTGCTCGACGGTGGTGTTTTGGCTTTCATCAAGAATGATGAAGGCGTCGTTTAGAGTACGACCACGCATGTAAGCAAGAGGTGCCACCTCAATCACGTTACGTTCAATCAGCTTTTCTACGCGCTCAAAGCCCAGCATTTCAAATAGGGCATCGTAGAGAGGGCGTAGGTATGGGTCGACTTTCTGGCTCAAATCACCAGGTAGGAAGCCCAGTTTCTCGCCCGCTTCAACTGCAGGACGAGTAAGTAGAATACGGCGGATCTCTTGGCGCTCTAGTGCGTCGACGGCTGCTGCAACCGCGAGGTAAGTTTTACCTGTACCAGCAGGGCCGATACCGAAAGTGATATCATGCGTCACCATGTTCATCAGGTATTGACCCTGATTTGGTGTACGAGGCTTGATCACGCCTTTTTTCGTTTTAACGAAGACTTCTTTACCGTGTTCGAAATGTGACTCGGTGTTTTGCTCCAGTACACCTGATTCTTTGATTGCCAGATGGATCTGCTCTGGTTCGATATCAGGCGTTTCGCCGCGGACAGGAGCGGTGTCTACGTAAAGGGTTTTCAGGATATCCAGCGCAGCAGCTGCGGTATGAGGTTTACCGACAATGGTGAAAAGGTCGCTACGGTGGTTAATTTCGACGCCTAGACGACGTTCTAAATGCTTGATGTTGTCATCGAATGGACCGCACAGGCTTGCTAGTCGGCGGTTGTCTGAAGGTTCTAGATTGATTTCTAGCGTTACGATTTTATTGCTCAATGTTGCCTCTCATTTTATGCCACTTAACGAGAGCCTGATAACGACCAGGCTCTCAATGGCTATTTGTACGAGCTTATGGCGTAAAAGTAGCTACACCTAGCTCATCTTCGCGACGTGTTTTCGCCATCATTTGCGTTGGTGAAATCACACTACGAAGGTCCATGTCTTTTTCAGTACGTACTAGCTCACCACGTAGCGAGTTAGCAAATACGTCCGTAATCTTCACGTCAACGAACTGACCGATTAGGTCTGCGCTACCTTCAAAGTTTACTACACGGTTGTTTTCTGTACGAGCGCGAAGCTCCATTAGGTTCTTCTTAGAAGGACCTTCAACCAGAACGCGTTGCTCAGTACCAAGCATTAGACGAGAGTAGCGCATTGCTTGTGCATTTACGGTTTGTTGTAGCTCGTATAGACGCTCTTTCTTCACTTGCTCTGATAGGTCACAAGGGTAGTCTGCCGCTGGCGTACCTGGACGTGGAGAGAAGATGAAGCTGAAGCTCATGTCAAAGTCTACGTCTTTGATTAGCTTCATTGTGTCTTGGAAATCTTTGTCTGTTTCACCAGGGAAACCAACGATAAAGTCTGAACTGATTTGGATATCAGGACGAGCTTTACGCAGTTTACGGATGATCGACTTGTACTCAATCCCAGTGTGAGGACGTTTCATCATAGTCAGCACTCGGTCACTACCACTTTGTACCGGTAGGTGAAGGAAGCTTACTAGCTCAGGTGTGTCTTCGTATACTGCGATGATGTCATCAGTAAACTCTAATGGGTGGCTTGTTGTAAAGCGGATACGATCAATACCATCGATAGACGCAACCAAACGAAGCAGTTCTGCAAATGAACAGATTTCGCCGTCGTGCATAGGACCACGGTATGCGTTTACGTTTTGACCCAGTAGGTTTACTTCACGTACGCCTTGATCTGCTAGCTGTGCGATTTCGAACAGTACGTCATCCATTGGACGGCTTACTTCTTCACCACGAGTGTACGGTACTACACAGTAAGTACAGTACTTAGAACAGCCTTCCATAATAGAAACGAATGCTGTTGCACCTTCAGCACGAGGCTCTGGTAGACGGTCAAACTTTTCTATTTCTGGGAATGAAATGTCCATTACTGGTGCTTCATCCGATTGAGATTGTTTAATCATCTCAGGAAGACGGTGAAGAGTTTGTGGACCAAAAATTACGTCAACGTATGGAGCACGCTGACGGATGTGATCACCTTCTTGAGTTGCTACACAACCACCTACGCCGATAACTACGCCAGGTTTTTTATCTTTTAGTGTCTTCCAACGACCAAGCTGGTGGAAAACTTTCTCTTGCGCTTTTTCACGGATCGAACAGGTGTTAAGTAGAAGTACGTCTGCTTCCTCTGGCTCTTCGGTCAGCTCATAGCCGTTTGCAGCATTAAGCAGGTCGGCCATTTTTGATGAATCGTATTCGTTCATCTGGCAGCCCCAGGTTTTAATTAGCAGTTTCTTACTCATCTCACTTTCGCTCGTTCAGTTGTACTTAAATCGGAGAGCTATTGCTCAAATTATAGCCGCCATCTCGGCGGTAAGCGGCGTATTGTACTGCTTTAAAAAGCACCTGACTAGTGATCTGACGAATTCTCTGCAAACCCTGATGAAATCTAGTTTTTTGCCCTATATACAGCAAGGTTTTTTGTTAAACAATTTTGTAAAAATAGCCATGGAACGTACAATTAAAAAACGCCAATTAATCAATATGATGAAGAGCAAAAAATGAACAAGTATGACATCGCCGTAATCGGTGGCGGCATGGTCGGGGCAGCGGTGGCTGTTGGGTTTGCCAAGCAAGGCAGAAGCGTTGTAATGGTAGAAGGCGCAGAGCCAAAGGCGTTTGAGGCTTCTCAAGCGTTGGATATTCGCGTTTCCGCGATTTCTCATCAGTCGGTGAAGCTACTTGATTCATTAGGTGCATGGTCCGCGATTGAAAGCATGCGTGTGTGCCCTTATCGTCGTTTGGAAACGTGGGAACATCCTGAGTGCCGTACTCGCTTTCACTCTGATGAACTGTCATTGGAGCAGTTAGGATACATTGTTGAAAACCGCCTAATCCAACTGGGGCTTTGGCAAACTTTCGCACAATACGACAACTTAACGGTGATGTGTCCAGAGCGATTGAAAGATATAGAATTTGCCGAGGTAAACCGTGTAACGCTAGAAAGTGGCGAGCAGTTTGAAGCTAGCTGGGTGATTGGCGCTGATGGCGCGAACTCGAAAGTTCGTCAATTGGCGGGTATTGGCGTAACCGCATGGGATTACCGTCAACACTGCATGTTGATCAACGTAAAAACCGAACTTCCTCAACAAGACATCACTTGGCAGCAATTTACTCCCTCAGGTCCACGTTCGTTCTTGCCGTTATGTTCACTAACTGAGGATGGTAAAGAAGTCGGGCAGGGGTCGCTGGTGTGGTATGACTCGCCAAAACGCATTAAACAATTGTGTGCGATGACGAAACCTCAGTTAAAAGAGGAGATCCTACGTCATTTCCCTGCTGAGTTAGGCGATATTGAAGTTTTACAATTTGGCTCATTCCCACTCACTCGTCGCCATGCCCAAAGCTATTCAAACAAGAATTGCGTTTTAGTGGGGGATTCTGCTCATACAATCAACCCACTTGCTGGGCAAGGTGTGAATCTCGGCTTCAAAGATGTTGATGTTCTGCTTTCGGTTACCAATCAGCAAGAGCAACTTAATGATGCTTTGCTCGCCAAGTATGAGCGCGCCCGTCGACCAGATAACTTATTAATGCAAACGGGCATGGATGTGTTCTACAAAGGCTTTAGTAATGATTTAGGTCCATTGAAGTTCGCTCGTAATGCAGCATTGAAGCTGGCGGAAAACTCAGGACCGATCAAAGCGCAAGTATTGAAGTATGCGCTAGGTATGTAAAAGACTTCTGATCACATAGAAAGCGGTCGATAGGAAAGCAATAGATAGAAAAAAAGCGAGCCATGAGCTCGCTTTTTTAATTCGATAAATCAGAGATCTACCGAGTCCAGAATCAGAAAAAAGAAAAAACCCAGCAAACTAATGCTGGGTTTCTTAAGAATGGTGCGGAAGGAGAGACTTGAACTCTCACACCTTACGGCGCCAGAACCTAAATCTGGTGCGTCTACCAATTCCGCCACTTCCGCAACTTATTCTGTAGTTATCAAGGTAATTGGTAAAACCTCAACAACGTTGTGTAATGGCAGGGCTACCTGGATTCGAACCAGGGAATGGCGGCATCAAAAGCCGCTGCCTTACCGCTTGGCGATAGCCCTACTAGTCTTAGCCTTTCAACTAAGTCTTTCCGATAAAGGAAAGTATGGTGCGGAAAGAGAGACTTGAACTCTCACACCTTGCGGCGCCAGAACCTAAATCTGGTGCGTCTACCAATTCCGCCATTTCCGCAAAGTATAGATTATTTTTAGATGGTGCGGAAGGAGAGACTTGAACTCTCACACCTTGCGGCGCCAGAACCTAAATCTGGTGCGTCTACCAATTCCGCCACTTCCGCATCTAAAATCTATATTAATGGTGGCTACGACGGGATTCGAACCTGTGACCCCATCATTATGAGTGATGTGCTCTAACCAGCTGAGCTACGTAGCCATTCTATATTCTTTAATCAAGTATGGTGCGGAAGGAGAGACTTGAACTCTCACACCTTGCGGCGCCAGAACCTAAATCTGGTGCGTCTACCAATTCCGCCACTTCCGCAACTTGATCTGTAGTTATTGATGTAATTGGTAAAACATCAATAGCATTGAATATGGCAGGTCTACCTGGATTCGAACCAGGGAATGGCGGCATCAAAAGCCGCTGCCTTACCGCTTGGCGATAGACCTACGGGCGATAGTCCTAAGACATATCAAATAATGGTGCGGAAGGAGAGACTTGAACTCTCACACCTTGCGGCGCCAGAACCTAAATCTGGTGCGTCTACCAATTCCGCCACTTCCGCATAATTACTGAGTAAACTCAATAATCAAAATAGTGGCAGGTCTACCTGGATTCGAACCAGGGAATGGCGGCATCAAAAGCCGCTGCCTTACCGCTTGGCGATAGACCTGCAGGCGATAGTCATAAAGACTAATCAAGTTAGAAAAGTATGGTGCGGAAGGAGAGACTTGAACTCTCACACCTTGCGGCGCCAGAACCTAAATCTGGTGCGTCTACCAATTCCGCCACTTCCGCAACTTTTCTGTCGTCATAAAGGTAATTGGTAAAACCTAAACAACGAAATAAATGGTGGCTACGACGGGATTCGAACCTGTGACCCCATCATTATGAGTGATGTGCTCTAACCAGCTGAGCTACGTAGCCAACACAATATTCTTTAAATCAAGATGGTGCGGAAGGAGAGACTTGAACTCTCACACCTTGCGGCGCCAGAACCTAAATCTGGTGCGTCTACCAATTCCGCCACTTCCGCAACTTGATTTGTCGTTACTGATATAATTGGTAAAACATCAATAACATTCCTATGTTTCAAGGAAGAATAATGGCAGGTCTACCTGGATTCGAACCAGGGAATGGCGGCATCAAAAGCCGCTGCCTTACCGCTTGGCGATAGACCTACAGCGCTCTAATAAAAGAGACTTTAATAATGGTGCGGAAGGAGAGACTTGAACTCTCACACCTTGCGGCGCCAGAACCTAAATCTGGTGCGTCTACCAATTCCGCCACTTCCGCATAATTACTGAGTAAACTCAATAATCAAAATAGTGGCAGGTCTACCTGGATTCGAACCAGGGAATGGCGGCATCAAAAGCCGCTGCCTTACCGCTTGGCGATAGACCTGCAGGCAATAGTCAAAAGACTATTCAATATATGGTGCGGAAAGAGAGACTTGAACTCTCACACCTTGCGGCGCCAGAACCTAAATCTGGTGCGTCTACCAATTCCGCCATTTCCGCATATATTGTTTAGAGCATTTCAAGATGGTGCGGAAGGAGAGACTTGAACTCTCACACCTTGCGGCGCCAGAACCTAAATCTGGTGCGTCTACCAATTCCGCCACTTCCGCATCTTGAACTCTATAAGCTATCAGTTATCAGTTAATTGGTAAAAACTAACAACTAAATTTTGTCTTTCAAAAGAAAGAATGGTGGCTACGACGGGATTCGAACCTGTGACCCCATCATTATGAGTGATGTGCTCTAACCAGCTGAGCTACGTAGCCATCTTTTTGAGCGAGACAATATAAACCTTCACGCTCTAAGTGACAACCCTTTTTGTCAAAGGAATCCCACTTTAAATAATGGCAGGTCTACCTGGATTCGAACCAGGGAATGGCGGCATCAAAAGCCGCTGCCTTACCGCTTGGCGATAGACCTGCAGACAGTAGTCGTAAAACTACTTAAAACATGGTGCGGAAGGAGAGACTTGAACTCTCACACCTTGCGGCGCCAGAACCTAAATCTGGTGCGTCTACCAATTCCGCCACTTCCGCATCTATTCCTAATTGCTCTTAAAAAAGAACCTTTAGGAATGGTGGCTACGACGGGATTCGAACCTGTGACCCCATCATTATGAGTGATGTGCTCTAACCAGCTGAGCTACGTAGCCAAAACCATGTTTTCTCGTTCTCGTCGCTAAGTTGCCTTGTCGTCGGGAACGGCGCGCATTATGCGAAGTTGAGTGAGATCCGTCAACAGTTTTTTTCAATAAATCCTGCAAAATCCATCGTTCGCTTCCTTTTTAAACAAAGAGGCGCGTTTATGATCTAAAACTGGAAATAAAATGGCTTGCATTAAGGGACTTAATTTCTTGTTGTTTTAGAAAGGTATAAAAAAAGCCAGCGCTATGGCCGGCTTTTTATGTAAATGAAGTGTTTAGAATTCATTCACTTAATTATACGTTGAAGCGGAAGTGTACAACATCACCATCTTTAACGATGTATTCTTTACCTTCTAGACGCCATTTACCTGCGTCTTTCGCGCCGCTTTCACCGTTGAATTGGATGAAATCGTCGTAACCAACAACTTCAGCACGGATAAAGCCTTTTTCGAAGTCTGTGTGGATCTTCGCTGCCGCTTTTGGTGCCGTAGCGCCAACAGGGATAGTCCATGCACGAACTTCTTTCACGCCAGCTGTGAAGTAAGTTTGTAGGTTCAGTAGTTCGTAACCTGCGCGGATAACGCGGTTTAGACCTGGTTCTTCGATACCTAGGTCTGCTAGGAACTCTTCACGCTCGTCATCTTCTAGTTCAGCCATTTCTGATTCGATAGCTGCACATACAGGAACAACAACGTTGTTTTCTTTCGCTGCAAACTCACGTACTGCATCTAGGTATGCGTTGTCTTCAAAACCATCTTCGTTCACGTTAGCGATGTACATTGTTGGTTTTAGCGTTAGGAAGTTTAGGTAGCCAATTGCTGCTAGCTCTTCTTTTGCAAGATCAACAGTACGCGCCATGCCACCTTCTGTTAGTACAGGAAGCAGTTTTTCTAGAACCGTCAGTTCGAATTTCGCGTCTTTGTCACCGCCTTTTGCTTTCTTAGCGTTACGCTGGATAGCGCGTTCACAAGAATCAAGGTCAGCCATTGCTAGTTCAAGGTTGATAACTTCAATATCTTCGATTGGAGATACTTTACCTGCAACGTGAACGATGTTGTCGTTTTCGAAACAACGTACAACGTGGCCGATTGCGTCAGTTTCACGGATGTTCGCTAGGAATTTGTTACCTAGACCTTCACCACGAGATGCGCCCGCAACTAGACCAGCGATGTCTACGAATTCCATTGTGGTAGGTAGAACTTTCTGTGGGTTAACGATCTTTGCTAGAGCATCTAGACGTAGATCTGGCACAGGAACCACACCAGTGTTTGGTTCAATGGTACAGAACGGGAAGTTTGCTGCTTCAATACCCGCTTTAGTTAGTGCGTTAAACAGAGTTGATTTACCAACGTTAGGTAGACCAACGATGCCACATTTAAAACCCATGATAGTAACCTTATTCAGCTTTGAACGTGTGGAGGCGATTTTGTGCTTTTGATAGACCATCCTTAATTAGGATATCTAGACAGCGCACTGATTCGTCAGCTGCGGCGTCTAGTAGCTCTTGCTCTTTCGCTGGAGCTTTGCCTAGTACAAAACCCGCCACTTTATCTTTGTGTCCCGGATGGCCAATGCCGATACGAAGACGATAAAAATCTTTGTTATTGCCCAGTTTGCTAATGGTGTCACGCAGACCATTGTGACCACCGTGACCACCACCTTTCTTAAACTTAGCGACACCTGGCGGTAAGTCTAGCTCGTCATGAGCAACCATGATCTCTTCTGGCTTAATTTGGTAAAACTTCGCAAGTGCTGCGATTGCTTTGCCAGAGAGGTTCATGAAAGTGGTTGGGATTAGCAAACGGAGATCCTGGCCATTGACCATAATGCGTCCTGTTAGGCCAAAGAATTTTGGTTCATTCTTCAGGGTAACGTTGTGAACGCGTGCTAATTCTTCTACAACCCAAGCGCCCGCATTGTGGCGAGTTTTGGCGTATTCTGGTCCCGGATTAGCAAGACCAACAAGAAGTTTGATTGGTTGAGTCAAGGTTAGGATCTCTCTGGAATCTCAAAAAGCGCAGTATGATAGCACAGAATTCTCGCAGTGGGCGACCAAGGGATTTTCTGCCTATCGATACAAATAAAAAAACACCCCAAAGAGGGGTGCTTTTGAAATCAGTTTAACTGAAATGTTCGTATTAGTTGAACATTGCAGAGATTGACTCTTCGTTGCTGATACGACGAATCGCTTCAGCTAGCATGCGAGATAGGCTTAGTGTGGTTACTTTGCCAGTTGCAGCCATCTCTTTAGATAGAGAGATAGAGTCAGTCACGATAACTTGGTCAAGAACAGAGTTCTTAATGTTGTCCGCAGCGTTACCAGAGAATACAGCGTGAGTTGCGTAAGCGAATACACGCTTAGCACCGCGCTCTTTTAGCGCTTCAGCTGCTTTACATAGAGTGCCACCTGTATCGATCATGTCATCAACGATCACACAGTCACGACCTTCAACGTCACCGATTAGGTTCATTACTTCAGAAACGTTTGCACGTGGACGACGCTTATCAACGATAGCGATGTCGATGTCGCCTAGCGCTTTTGCAGTTGCACGAGCACGAACAACGCCACCTAGATCAGGAGAAACCACTACTGGGTTTTCTAGACCACGAGATTGCATGTCTTCTAGAAGTACTGGTGTACCGAAGATGTTATCAACTGGTACATCGAAGAAGCCTTGAATTTGCTCAGCATGTAGGTCGATAGTTAGAACGCGGTCTACGCCAACGTTAGATAGGAAATCAGCAACAACTTTTGCAGTGATTGGCACACGCGCAGAACGTACACGACGGTCTTGGCGAGCGTAGCCGAAGTAAGGAATTACTGCAGTGATACGACCTGCTGAAGCACGGCGCATTGCATCAATCATAACAACCAATTCCATTAGGTTGTCGTTAGTCGGTGCACAAGTGGATTGAATGATGAAAACATCACTACCACGAACGTTCTCATTGATTTGAACTGCAACTTCGCCATCAGAAAAGCGAGAAACAGATGCATCACCAAGAGAGATGTAAAGACGATCAGCAATACGTTGGGCTAGTTCAGGTGTTGCGTTACCAGCAAATAGCTTCATATCAGGCACGGTGGAAACCTCGGGTTTGCGTCCAGTTTAAATAGGTCGGTGTGAGGCTGATTGGTATTCAGCCAAAGTCTCTTTTAGTGGCGAAATATTTCGCCCTTGAGCGACAAATGCCGAGACTTTATCAGAGAGTTGTGCAAGGATAGTTTCTGCTTCGGATTTGCTCGAAAATTCAGCAAAAACGCAAGATCCTGTCCCCGTCAATCTTGACGGCGCGTATTGTAGCAGCCATGAAAGTTGCTTATCAACCTCTGGGTAGAGCATTCGTACAATTTTTTCGCAATCGTTTACGCTTGGCGTGTTCAAAAGCGTTTCTAAATCGCGTTTTGGCGTGTTTCGAGTCAAATCCGGATGTCCGAATATGTCGGCGGTTGCAATAGAAACATTTGGACGAACAACTAAATACCATTTCTCATCTGGATGAGCAGGAGAAAGTTTCTCACCAACGCCTTCAGCAAATGCGGCAAAACCACGCACAAATACAGGCACATCTGCACCAAGTGCAAGACCAATTTCGGCTAATTCATCATCACTAAGATGGGTTTGCCATAGGTAATTGAGCGCAACCAAAGTAGTTGCTGCGTTGGATGAGCCGCCGCCAATGCCACCGCCCATAGGTAAGATCTTATGAAGATCGATATGTGCCCCATAAGAGCATTTCGCATAACGTTGAAGCGCGGTCGCCGCTTTCCAGATCAAATTGTCTTGCAGAGGAACACCTTCGATCTCTGGCGAAATCGTGATCTCACCTGAATCGTTCGCTTGAATGGTTAGTTCATCGCCGTGATCGACGAACTGGAATAGAGTTTGTAACTCGTGGTAACCGTTTTCGGTCCGACCATTGATATAAAGAAAGAGATTCAATTTCGCTGGTGATGGCCAACGGGTTGAAAGATCGATCATTGGGTGATGTTCCATTTTGTGATCACTAAATTAATTTTTACGTCAGACGTACTGAGTTTTAGCTTGTTTGGGAGAGGTAACGTCTGGTTATGCCACTCAATATCACCGTAACGCTGGTAAGCAATATTCCAGTCGTTCAAACCGATCTGTTTGTCCAGTGCTTGGAGAGTATTGGTCGGTGATAGTTGGAAAGAGTCGGCATCTGTTGGTAAGCCAAGTAGCCAATCAGGTAAATGGTCAACTGGCATCATTAAGCCGGTTAATCGGTAAATCAGTTGGTTAGCATCACGAGCGGAGAGTACTTGGTCATCATAGGTTTCGACGGTTGCGCCTTGTGGCGTAATAGTGAGCTTTAATGCGGTTTGACCAAGTAAGGTCGTTAAGCGTAACTGGCTTAATGACGAAGAGTGCTTCCAGAAGAAATTCAGGCTTTGTCTTTGATCGGGACCAATGTAGCCAAGTTTACCTGTGGCTTGAAAATTTTTAATGGTTTCAAGTCGCTGCTCGTGTGCCTGCCACTCTACGCTGGTGACACTTTCAGGAACAGAACTACAACCTGCGAGAACAATGCTCGACATGAGCAAGATGAGAAAGGAGCGTAAGGTCATGTTTGATGGCTTATTAATCAGTTTCATCGGTAATCGCTCACAACTATAGCATTGAAAAGCCGAGTGAAGGAAAACAAATCCGGCTTACCCTTTCAATAAATGCGTGCTTACAGTAAAATTCTGAACCTATTTTATAACCGATCTCAGAGATACCACGTTAGATGTCCTTGCTTGCTATTGGAATCAATCACAATACAGCGTCTGTTGACTTGCGAGAGAAAGTGGCGTTCGGACCCGATAAATTGGGACCAGCACTTGAGCAACTCAGAGACCATGAAGCCGTCAATGGCAGTGTGATTGTTTCTACCTGTAACCGTACCGAAGTGTACTGCGACGTGAAGCAAGGAGCGCGAAATAAGCTTATCGACTGGTTAGCCCAGTTCCATCAAGTTAGTCAAGAAGACTTGATGCCGAGCCTTTATGTCCATGAAGAGCAAGCGGCGATTAAGCACTTGATGCGTGTTTCTTGCGGCCTTGATTCACTGGTACTAGGTGAGCCTCAGATTTTGGGTCAGGTAAAACAAGCGTTTTCTGATTCCCGAGATCATCAGGCGGTGGATGCGTCGATTGATAAGTTGTTCCAAAAGACTTTCTCAGTCGCAAAACGTGTTCGAACAGAAACTGATATTGGTGGTAACGCCGTGTCGGTGGCTTATGCTGCCTGTACATTGGCGAAACACATCTTTGAATCACTGTCTGACTCAACGGTACTGTTGGTTGGTGCAGGTGAAACCATCGAATTGGTGGCAAAACACTTAGCGTCGAACGGCTGTACTAAGATGATTGTTGCAAACCGAACTCGAGAGCGAGCTCTTGGTCTAGCAGAACAATTTGGAGCAGAAGTGATCAGCTTGAATGAAATTCCTGACCATTTACCAAGAGCAGACATCGTCATCAGCTCAACGGCGAGTCCTCTACCTATCATTGGTAAAGGCATGGTTGAGACCGCGTTGAAGAAACGTCGTCATCAACCGATGTTATTGGTCGATATCGCAGTACCTCGCGATGTGGAAGCTCAGGTTGGGGAATTGAGTGACGCTTACTTGTACTCGGTGGATGACTTACAGTCGATCATTGATAGCAACATCGAACAACGTAAAGTAGAAGCCATTCAAGCAGAAGCGATCGTTAGCGAAGAAAGCGCGGCATTTATGACGTGGCTGCGTTCACTTCAAGCTGTGGATAGCATTCGTGATTATCGCAAATCGGCCAACGAAATTCGTGAAGACTTACTAAGTAAAAGCCTACAATCATTGGCAACCGGTGCAGACCCAGAGAAAGTGCTGCGCGAACTTAGTAATAAACTCACCAACAAACTGATTCACGCTCCAACTCGCGCGCTGCAAAGTGCGGCAGAGCAGGGCGAACCAGCAAAATTAACGGTTATCCGCCAGACCCTTGGTTTGGATGATCTGTAACTCACGCTTTTTATTAAGAAAACGACACTATGAAAGCCTCTATTCTGACTAAGCTAGAAACGCTAGTAGAACGTTACGAAGAAGTTCAACATCTTCTTGGTGATCCTGATGTAATTGGAAATCAGGATAAATTCCGCGCTCTATCAAAAGAGTACTCTCAGCTAGAAGAAGTTACTAAGTGCTTCCAAGCGTATCAACAAGCGCAAGACGATCTTGTCGCTGCTGAAGATATGGCGAATGAAGACGACGAAGAAATGCGTGAAATGGCGCAGGAAGAAATCAAAGAAGCAAAAGAAACGATTGAGCGTCTAACTGATGAGCTACAAATTCTTCTTCTTCCAAAAGATCCAAACGATGACCGTAACTGTTTCCTAGAAATCCGTGCAGGTGCGGGTGGTGACGAAGCAGGTATCTTCGCTGGTGACCTGTTCCGTATGTACAGCAAATACGCAGAAAAGCGTGGTTGGCGTATCGAGGTGATGTCTTCAAACGAAGCTGAACACGGTGGTTACAAAGAGATGATCGCGAAAGTGAGCGGTGACGGCGCATACGGCGTGCTGAAGTTTGAGTCAGGCGGTCACCGTGTCCAACGTGTACCAGCGACAGAATCTCAAGGTCGTGTTCATACTTCTGCGTGTACCGTAGCGGTTATGGCGGAAATCCCAGAAGCGGATCTGCCAGAAATCAAAGCAGCAGACCTAAAAATCGATACATTCCGTGCATCTGGCGCGGGTGGTCAGCACGTTAACACCACGGATTCTGCAATCCGTATTACCCACTTACCAACTGGTACAGTAGTAGAGTGTCAAGACGAGCGTTCACAGCATAAGAACAAAGCAAAAGCGATGGCAGTGCTTGCTGCTCGCATCGTTCAAGCAGAAGAAGAACGTCGTGCAGCAGAAGTTTCTGATACACGTCGTAACTTATTAGGTTCTGGTGACCGTAGTGACCGTATCCGTACTTACAACTACCCACAAGGTCGTGTTTCTGACCACCGCATCAACCTAACCATCTACCGTTTGAACGAAGTGATGGAAGGTGACCTGCAAAGTTTGATTGATCCTGTGGTTCAAGAGCACCAAGCAGACCAACTTGCGGCGCTCGCAGAGAACAACTAATCGATGAGCCAAGTTCAATCTATTGAGCAAGCGCTGAAAAGTGCGACGGCAATATTGACTGAAGGCGGCAAAGAGTCGCCTTCTCTCGATGCAGCCGTACTTCTTTGCCATGTCCTTGGCAAACCAAGAACCTATCTTCTGACTTGGCCTGAAAAAGCATTGGACCCCGAGCAACAAGCTCAGTTTGATGCGTTATTGGCTCGTCGTATCACGGGTGAGCCTGTGGCTTACATTATCGGTGAACGCGAGTTTTGGTCTTTACCTCTTAAAGTCTCTCCATCCACATTAATTCCAAGACCGGACACGGAACGTTTGGTTGAAGTTGCATTGGATAAAACTTACGAGCAGACAGGACCAATCCTTGATTTAGGCACTGGCACTGGGGCGATTGCATTGGCATTGGCGTCTGAGTTACCCAAGCGTCAAGTGGTGGGGGTTGACCTTAAACATGAAGCGAAAGAGCTCGCAGAGTACAACGCATCGCAGTTAAACATCAAAAATGTGACGTTTGATCAAGGTAGTTGGTTCGAACCTATTGCCAGCGGAACAAAGTTTGCTTTAATTGTCTCCAACCCACCGTATATCGACGAAAAAGATCCACATCTCGCGCAAGGTGATGTGCGTTTTGAGCCAAAATCGGCACTCGTTGCGGATGAGAATGGCTTGGCGGATATTCGCCATATCTCTGATCTTGCTCGTCAATATTTGGAAGAAGATGGGTGGCTCGCGTTTGAACATGGTTATGACCAAGGCGAAGCTGTTCGTGAGATCATGACTCATTTTGGTTTTGAACAAGTAGTCACGGAAAAAGACTACGGCGGCAACGACCGAGTGACACTTGGTTGTTACAAGCCTTCATAATAACGAGCAAGTCAGCAGTAACTTATAAAAGAGAAATGAAATGTACGTAGCTCTAAAACACATTCACTTAGTAACGATCGCATTGAGTGCGACGCTACTATCGATCCGATTCGTATTGTTGATGATGGATTCTCCAAAGCGCAACAACCGATTCCTAAAAGTTTTCCCACATATTGTTGATACCGCGTTACTCCTTTCCGGTATTGGTTTGATCATGGTGACAGGCTTTATTCCATTTACGGATGCAGCGCCTTGGTTAACCAACAAGATCACTTGTGTGCTTGCGTACATTGCTCTTGGTTTCTTTGCTTTAAAGATGGCAAAGAACAAGCTGCTGAGAATTTTCGCCTTCTTTGGTGCTCTAGGCTGGCTAGTGATGGCCGCTAATATTGCCGTATCTAAAAATCCAAACTTATTTGGGTAATCTTCATGCTTGAGTTTTTTGACGAAGATTTTGACAACATGGCGTTGGTGGAAGGTGCGTTAGAACTGAACCACTCCATCAATCCAGACACTAATGTGCATTGGGCAAAGCAAGAATTAGAACGCCTTTATAAAGAAGCGGAAGCTATTCTGGTTCACGAGACGGACGAAGAACAACGTTTTGATTCGTTTCTCCGTTTGTTCTTTTATGAATGGGGCTTTAAAGGCGACGATCAAGAGTACTTTATCTCTGACAATAGCTTCATTGATAAAGTGTTGGAGCGTAAAAAAGGCATTCCCGTTAGTTTGGGGGCGGTCCTACTTTACTTGGGGAACCGACTTGGTTTTCCGATGAAAGGCGTGACCTTTCCGACGCAATTTTTGATCAAAGTAGATTGGATGCACAAAACGCCGGACTACATTAATCCATTTAACGGTGAATACGTCGGTGAAAAAATCCTTCAAGCTTGGCTGATTGGTCAAGAAGGTCCACTTGCAACCTTGAAGCCTGAGCACTTTGAAGAAGCGGATAACCCAACAGTAATAGGTCGTTGGTTGGCATTAATTAAAAGTGCGATGTTGCGTGAAGAGCGTTATACGTTAGCACTACGGTGCACCAACCTTGCGCTGACTTTCGTACCGGACGACCCATACGAGATTCGTGACCGAGGCTTTATCTTCCAACAATTGGAGTGCCATCAGGTAGCGGTTTCAGATTTTCAGTACTTTATTGACCAATGCCCAGACGATCCGGCATCAGAGCTACTAAAATCACAAGTTAACGCGATGAGCGAAAAGCACGTTACGCTTCACTAAATTTTATCGGCATGCTGAAAGCGGCGTGTTGAAGACAGACAAAAGAGAATCAAAATGGAACAGAAAATCGTTAATATTGGCGACATTCAGGTTGCTAACGACAAGCCATTCACCCTATTTGCAGGTATGAACGTTCTTGAGTCTCGTGATCTTGCTATGCAGATCTGTGAGCACTACGTAAAAGTAACCGACAAACTTGGCATCCCATACGTGTTCAAGGCATCGTTCGATAAAGCAAACCGCAGTTCTGTTCATTCATACCGTGGTCCTGGTCTGGAAGAAGGCATGAAAATCTTCCAAGAGCTGAAAGACACGTTTGGCGTGAAGATCATCACTGATGTTCACACTGAGGAACAAGCTCAACCTGTCGCTGATGTGGTTGATGTTATCCAACTTCCTGCATTCCTAGCTCGTCAAACTGACCTTGTAGAAGCAATGGCGAAAACAGGCGCGGTGATCAACGTTAAAAAACCTCAGTTCATGAGCCCTGGTCAAGTAGGTAACATCGTTGAGAAGTTTGCTGAGTGTGGTAACGAAAACATCATTTTATGTGAGCGCGGCTCTTGCCATGGTTACGACAACCTAGTGGTTGATATGCTTGGTTTTGGTGTCATGAAGAACGCATCAAAAGGCAGCCCAATCATTTTTGACGTAACGCACTCGCTACAAATGCGCGATCCGTCGGGCGCGGCATCTGGTGGTCGTCGTGAGCAAACCGTTGAACTTGCGAAAGCGGGTCTAGCAACAGGCATCGCAGGTTTGTTTATTGAAGCGCACCCGAACCCAGATCAAGCTCGCTGTGATGGTCCGTCTGCACTGCCTCTAGATAAACTTGAGCCATTCCTAGCGCAAATGAAGTCACTAGATGACCTAATTAAGAGCTTCGACAGCATCGATATCAAATAATCAGTTTACTGAATGTTTGTGGGAAACGGTCAGCCAATGTGCTGACCATTTTTGTATTGGTATATTCATTCTGCCAAATTATTCTTTTCTCGCTTCTCGCTTCTCGCTTCTCGCTTCTCGCTTCTCGCTTCTCGCTTCTCGCTTCTCGCTTCTCGCTTCTCGCTTACCAATTGCATTGAAATGCCTGCCAATGTCACAGCAAAACGATTGCCTGTGAATGGGTCTATAATCTGTTGAAACGTAGCGTCAGAGTTGCAGTTGTTAAAATAGTCATTAGTGATCCATGCATCATAATTATGAAATCAATATGTTAGCGTGCAATTCTTCCTATAAACTACGTCAAGTTTTAGCGCTCTTAATTATATGGACGGAGCTCCTTTAAAGGGTTAAGAGCGTCTGCAGTGGACCCCAGACGATAAAAAGGTAAAACAATGAAGCAACGCCTGATTGTAAAAACCGCTTTGAGCGCGGCGATTCTGGCAACTCTTGCCGGATGTGCAACGCAACCAGCACATGAATGGAATGAAGATACAACATACAAACTGACTGTACTGCACACGAACGACCACCACGGTCGCTTCTGGCAAAACAAATACGGTGAGTATGGTATGGCAGCTCGCAAGACATTGATCGACGAGCTACGTACAGAAATTCAAGCAGAGGGTGGCAGCGTTCTTCTACTGTCAGGCGGCGATATCAATACAGGTGTTCCTGAATCAGATCTGCAAGATGCGGAACCAGATTTCAAAGGCATGAGCAAAATTGGTTACGACGCGATGGCGTTGGGTAACCATGAGTTCGATAACCCACTTGACGTGCTATTCAAGCAGCAAGAGTGGGCTAACTTCCCAATGCTGTCTGCGAACATTTACGATAAGGAAACCGGTGAGCGCTTGTTCCAACCTTACGCAATGTTCAATAAGCAAGGCATCAAGATTGCCGTGATCGGTCTAACGACAGAAGACACAGCAAAACTAGGTAACCCAGAGTACATTGGTCAAGTTGACTTCCGTGATCCGAAAGAAGAAGCGAAGAAGCTGATCGCTGAGCTAAAAGAAACTGAGAAGCCAGACCTTATCTTTGCAGTGACACATATGGGTCACTACGAAAACGGCAACCGTGGTGTGAACGCTCCGGGTGATGTTGCATTGGCTCGCTACCTAAATGAAGGTGATTTGGACATGATTGTGGGTGGTCACTCACAAGAGCCTGTATGTATGGAAGGTCCAAACGTTATTAAGAAGAACTTCAAGCCAGGTGAAGAGTGTAAACCAGATGAGCAAAACGGCACTTACATCGTACAAGCGTACGAGTGGGGTAAGTACGTTGGTCGAGCTGATTACGAATTCCGCAACGGCGAATTGTCTATGGTGAGCTACGATCTGATCCCTGTGAACCTGAAGAAGAAGATCAAAGTTGATGGTAAATCTCAACGCGTGCTTATCCAAGATGAGATCGCGCAAGATGAAGCTATGCTTGATTTCCTACGTCCTTACCAAGAAAAAGGTCAAGGCAAGCTAAACGTTAAGATTGCAGAATCCAATGGCAAACTGGAAGGTGATCGTAATGTGGTACGTTTCCAACAAACGAACCTTGGTCGTCTGATTGCAACAGCACACATGGAGCGTGCGAAAGCAGACTTCGCTGTAATGAACTCAGGTGGTGTTCGTGATTCAATTGAAGCGGGTGACATCACGTACAAAGATGTGCTGACCGTTCAACCATTTGGCAACATGGTTTCTTACGTAGATATGTCTGGTAAAGAAGTACTAGACTACCTAAATGTTGTTGCAACGAAACCTGTTGATTCTGGCGCTTACGCTCAGTTCGCTGGTATTTCAATGACTGTTGAGAATGGCAAAGTAGCAAATGTATTTATCGGTGGCAAACAGCTTCGACTTGATGGTGAGTACCGCTTTACTGTACCAAGTTACAACGCTTCAGGCGGTGACGGCTACCCGAAAGTTAACACTCACCCAGGTTACGTAAATACAGGCTTTACGGATGCTGAGGTACTGAAAGAGTACCTAGAGTCACACAGCCCAATTGACGTAAACGAATACGCGCCTTCAGGTGAGATGGTTTACAAGTAAAAAGCGATTGACTCAAAGTCGCTGATACCATTAACTTAAAGCGCTGCTCCTCACTAGGGGCAGCGTTTTTTGTTTTATAAGGAGAATCTTGATGACTCCGGCCATTAATCTTGCGAAAAAGAAAAAAGTTTCACACACCATTCACCAATATGAGCATGATCCCAGAGCAGACAGCTACGGATTAGAAGCAGCAGAAGTATTGGGACAAGATCCAAAGAAAGTATTTAAGACTTTGCTGTTTTGCTTAAACGGCGAGCCTAAGAACCTTGCCGTTGCGATCATTCCTGTCGATCAAAAATTGAACCTAAAATTGGCGGCGAAAGCTGCGAAAGGTAAGAAAGCGGACATGGCAGATCCTGAAATTGCTCAAAAGACCACAGGTTATGTTGTGGGTGGAATCAGCCCATTGGGGCAGAAGAAAGCGCTGCCTACTTTTCTGCATGAAAGTGCAACACAGCAAGAGACGATCTGTGTGAGCGCAGGTAAGCGTGGTTTAGAAATTGAATTGGCACCCAAAGATTTGTTGAGTCTAACACGTGGTCAATTTGCTCCTCTTTGTCTGTAAATATACCCAAGTGACTTCAAGATGCAGGATTCAGAGCGTTGTCATTGATTCGAGTTCAAGGAAAACAACACCGCGTAATAGCCAGCTCTTTCCAAGTTGTTTGACGCAGAAATCGAGGCAATGACACGCTCCCGAAGGGCGAGTTGTCTTGGCTTGTATACTTTGTTGCCGATTCTTGATTTAGAGTGACTAGATCTTTAAATCGTCGCCGCGTCTACAAACCAAGTCATTCTCGCTGAACCTAGCATCTCGAGGTTACTTGGGTATACATGACCAATAAAAAGGACGCTGATGAGCGTCCTTTTTTGATCTTGTGATGGAGCGAATGGTTACTTCTTCAGGCTCAACGTGCCGCCTGTGCGTTTCGTTGGTTTGCTTGGCTTCGCTGCATTTGGATTCATGTAATGCTGCTTAGGCTTGCTCGGTGATTGAGGTTTATTGTGATCACCTTGAGGCTTACTGCGTTCACCTTGTGGTTTCGCTTTGTAGTGCTCTTTTGCAGGGCGTGCATTCTCATCATCACGTTGGCGACGTTTTTGCTGACCTTTTTTAGAATTTGGCGCATGTCGGAATTCATCCGCGTTGTTACCACGGAAGGTATGTGTTTTTTGGTTACGGCGTGCCGTTGAACCTTGGTTTTCTTCGCGGCTATCAAATAGTTTGGCATCGGTCGCTTTACGAATGTTACGACCTTTAGAATCTGTCTTTGACGCTTCCTCTGTGCCCACTGAACCTTCACACATTGCTAGGATCTCTGCCACTTCATCGTCACTCAGGTAACGCCATTTACCATTTGGAATGCCATCAAGTGAGATGTTCATGATACGTACGCGACGCAGTTTAAATACTTCGTAGCCGAGCGCTTCACACATACGACGGATTTGACGGTTCAAACCTTGCGTTAACACGATGCGGAAAGAGAATTTGGTTTCTTTTGTTACCTGACAAGGTAGCGTGACTGTATCGAGGATTTTCACACCGCTCGACATCTGTTTTAGGAATTCGCCAGTAATAGGCTTATCAACACGCACCACGTATTCTTTTTCGTGGTTGTTACCTGCACGCAGAATCTTATTTACGATATCACCATCGTTAGTCAGAAAGATCAAACCATCTGAAGGCTTATCCAGACGACCGATAGGGAAGATACGCTTTTTATGACCGATGAAATCAACGATGTTGCCCGGGATGTCGCGTTCAGTTGTACAGGTGATGCCCGTTGGTTTGTTCAACGCGATATAAATCGGTTTTTCTTTTGCTGCAACAGGGTTTCCATCGACACAAACGTCATCGCCTGGAAGTACTTTTGTTCCCATTTCTGGTTGTTGACCATTAATGGTGACACGACCTTGCTCGATAAGACGGTCGGCTTCACGACGTGAGCAGAAGCCCGTTTCGCTGATGTATTTGTTTAAGCGTTTTGCGTTGTCTTGTGACATGTTGGTCTCCTAACGTTTCACAACGGCGGTTAATAAAGGTTGTCTTGCCGCAGTTAATTGCAGCAAGACAAGATAAGGTCGGGCATTCTAGCACCGAGATTCGAGTTAGCCTAAACGTTTTTGATGACGTTCACGCGTCTCCATTTTCTTTTCAGCACTCTTTCTTAATAGAACGTAAACGGCGCCGCTGCCACCGTGGAATCGTTGTGCACTATGCACGCATTGCACTTCACGGATCTGTTGTAACCAACTGCTGACGAAACTTTTCATTAATGCTGGTGGATTAGAGCGCTCGCCACGACCATGTACGATCACGACGGTACGGATATCCATCTCAATACATTGCTTGAGGAATTTGACTACTTCGTCACGTGCTTCTTTCAGTGTCTTACGGTGCAGATCAAGTCGAGCTTGAATTGGGTATTTACCAAGGCGTAGTTTGCGGTATACACCATCTTGTACACCATCCCGTTTGAACTCGATAAAGTCATCGGGTTTGAGCATTTCTGCATGGTCAATCGACAGGTACTCTGGGTCGTCTTCAGTAAGCCAAATTGCGGCTTCGCGTTTCGCCATCTGAGCGTCCGTCACTTGGTGCACTTTTTTGTGCTCTGCAGTATCGTGGTCGATAGGCTTTACGTCGCCCATCATCTGTTGAAACAGATCAAAATCGTCGTCTTGAGACATAACGGCAATCTCATAAAGAACAGGGTAGGAATAGTAAGATTATATCAATGAGTAGTGCATTGAGATCAAATAAAAAACCGGAGCAGGCAAGTAACCAACTCCGGTGCAAAGCGTTTCTAGAGCTAAGCGAGATCTAGTGAGGAGATTTGTCGTTCATAATCTTGTAAATGAAGAAACCGCCGTAAAACAACATCAGACCAATTGCCCCAAAGATTACTATCATTGACGATAGTCCCACCGCATTACCAAATAGGAGATCAAGCCAAAAGTCCATACGTTTCCTCCAAGATATTTCCGACATTGATAACGTTAATGGGTGGTGTTTTTTTGCACACTGATCTGGATCAATTATGTTGCCAAGGTTAATAAACTGTGTTTTATTGTGGGTTCTTAGTCACATTTCACGTGCTAGTGTTCAGTAAATCGTCAAACGAATTAAGACATTACGTTTTTTTGTAAAAAGCGCTTGCGTCTAACTAAAGAATCCGTAATATACGCATCCGTTGACGGGGATAAGTCCTCAGTTAAACATCTCGGTGAATAGCGCAGCTTGGTAGCGCATCTGGTTTGGGACCAGAGGGTCGGGGGTTCGAATCCCTCTTCACCGACCACTTTCAGAAAGCCTGCTCAATGAGCAGGCTTTCGTCGTTTCAGCGGTCGCAAATTTGGCTTTGATAGTAGTGAACCAAATGGGGTTCGCCTGAAGTTAGAATATGGCTCTTCACCGACCGTATTAGAGAAAGCCGTAGCAGAAATGCTACGGCTTTTTTGCGTTTTACGGCTTTTTGAATCGAGAACGCTTCGCTTCGGGAACAGACTCTGCTCTTCGAGATGCGAGAGAAGGAACGCTTTGAGGCAAATCAGCTTTCATCAACTGGTAAATGAAAACCTAAGAGATCCCCAACTCGCTCGTCCCTCGCTCTTGAGGATGACGAATAAAAAGCACTGAATTCAAAGGCGTCATTCCCGAAAGCGACGAAGGAGCGCAGTCGGGAATCTCTCTATTGTTCTGAGTGATATGATAAAACTGCGCTTCTCGCTAGTTCACATCACAACTAATGTCTTTAATCGGAGTTTCGGACGTCGTGAAACAAACGTAAGCCGTTTTTGGATGGTTTGGACCGATTTTAATGTACCCAGCTTTTAGCTCATCTTCATCAAAAGTAGCGGAATGAGACTGACCAGTTTTGCCATCAAAGTAAGTAGCTTCAAAGTTCTGGTTCATCATATGAGCGACGCGGTTACGAGTATGGGCGGTTGAAAAAGTGATGTTTGCACAACGCATCATAGGCTTTTGGTTAATGAGAAACTGTCCACTTTCTTTATCCAAAACACCGCCTTTTGTATCCGGCGTAATATCAATAGGTTGGAAGTCTTCAATCGTACAAGACGATTTTGCATGGGCAAGCGATGGCAATAGTAGCGCGCTAGCAAGGCATAATAATGAGGCTTTGAACGTCATAAAGGCTCTTATCAAATTTGAAGTTGTTTAAGGATTGACTCGATAGTATCCAATAGGTGACCGCATTTGTCAGCGTGACGTAAGCGTCATTTGCCTACAAATACAACACGATAAGTAGATGTAAGCATACCAGCAAATGGAGCTATCTTCTTTATCCAATATCGCAGTCTGCTTTGTGAGTTTTTGCTAGTGGTTTGACAGTGAAACCGCGTTTTTCTAATAGTTCGATTACATTGTCTTTACCTACTAGATGTAAGCTGCCTACCACCACGGTGTATTTACCGGATTTTTTCGGTAGTACACTACCTGTATCGAGTTTCTGAGCCCAGTCGCGGTTACGGGAATAGAGAAAGGCTTCATTGAACTCATCACTTGATTGTTCACTCGCCGATGCTGCTTCAAGTGAGCTACCATCGCCGCTCTTCCAACTGTCGATTAAGCATTGTACCAGTTTGTCGCCACCGTCATATTCTTCAATAGAAGAGAGCAGAAACTCTTTACCGCCATCTTTTTGTCCTGTGATTAAGTCCAATTGGAATTGCACACTCTCCAAAGCAAGTACTGGTACTTTTTGTTGGTCAGCTAAGTTAATTAGGTGCATGTCGACACCTTGATCAGACGCGTAACCAAGTTTGTTCACCAACATTAATTGGATTGTCAAAGCCGCAGACCATGGCGGTGCATTGAGTAACTGTGCTTCTTGTAGACCTAGGTCATTGGCTATTTCAGCAAGATGTTTGCGCTGTGTTTTATCTAAAACATCCCTAGCGTGAAGCGAGGTTTCCGGGTAAGTCACCCCTTCTGTATTTCGAATGTCTGCTTCGATGATTAAACCATTACTGTTTGTCAGGAACCGAGTCACAGCTTCTGGTAATGGATACATGCTTTTATCGCCGACATGTACAGACCCGATAATCATGTATTCCGTCTCGCCCTTCTTTGCCAGCCAGTGTTGTGGTTCGGCTTGAACAGAATAAGAAGTAAAAAAGACGATCAGAGATGACATCACGGACAAGAGTCGAAACATATTTTGCTCCTCGAATTCAATAGGCACTTTATCTATAACATGGTTCGGCAAAATCGTCATTTTTTAAAAAATTGACGAGTTTTAACGGCTAGGAAATGAGAGGTAATTCACGAAAGTGTTTCAATTGAGTTTGTTGTTAATGGTTCACTTAATAACCAATAGTGATCAGAATCCTACAAAATCAGTCGAAACCCATCGATATTCGTGATTGAGATCGCAACAAACTCGTCAAAAAAAGTTAGCCGCTTTTAACGTAAAGTTTAACTTGTTGAAATTATTATGTTTATATTTTTGAATGCTTGGCTTAATTTGAGCCAGATCACTTCTTAGTTTTATTAATTTTACGCTTAGAAATAACTGCTTGTATGTTGAATGCAACTGTTAAGCGCCTCGCATTTAGGTGCTCACCATTTTTAATAAATGTCGTTTTGAACCACTGACTTTTTGGGGAAAGTAAGATGTTGAAACATAGTCTGATTGCTGCTTCTGTTATCGCTACATTGGCAGGCTGCTCTTCACTACAGAGCTCTGAGCAACAAGTTGTAAACTCACTGGCTGATAACCTTGATATCCAATATGAAGTGTTAACTAACCATGGTGCTAACGAAGGTCTTGCGTGCCAAGATATGGGCGCAGAATGGGCTTCTTGTAACAAAGTAAACATGACGCTTGTTAACCAAGGTGAAGCTGTTGACTCAAAAGATTGGGCTATTTACTTCCACAGCATTCGTCTGATTCTGGATGTTGACAACGAGCAGTTCAAAATCTCTCGTGTAACTGGTGACCTACATAAGCTAGAACCAACAGATAAGTTTGACGGCTTCGCTGCCGGTGAAGAGGTTGTTCTTCCATTGGTTGGTGAATACTGGCAACTATTTGAAACTGACTTCATGCCGGGTGCATTCGTTTCTGCTCCAAACGCAGAACCTAAGATGATTGCTTCTCTAAATACTGAAGATGTTGCGTCTTTTGTGACGGGTCTTGAAGGTAATAACCTAAAACGTACACCAGACGACAACAATGTATTTGCAAACGCTGTGTCTCGTTTTGAGAAAAACGAAGACCTAGCAACACAAGACGTATCAACCACGTTACTACCAACACCAATGCACGTTGAAGCGGGTAAAGGCAAAGTAGATATCGCGGATGGTATTGCGCTGCCTAAAGACGCATTCGATGCGACTCAGTTCGCAGCGATTCAAGATCGTGCAGAAGTGGTAGGTGTGGACGTTCGTGGTGATCTTCCTGTAAGCATCACTGTTGTTCCTGCAGACTTCACCGGTGAATTAGCAAAATCTGGTGCTTACGAAATGAGCATCAAAGGCGACGGTATTGTGATTAAAGCGTTCGACCAAGCAGGCGCTTTCTACGCAGTACAATCTATCTTTGGCCTGGTAGATAGCCAAAATGCTGATTCTCTACCACAACTGTCTATTAAAGATGCGCCTCGTTTTGATTACCGTGGTGTGATGGTGGATGTGGCTCGTAACTTCCACTCTAAGGACGCAATCCTTGCAACGCTAGACCAAATGGCAGCGTACAAGATGAACAAACTTCACCTTCACCTAACCGATGATGAAGGCTGGCGTTTAGAAATCCCGGGTCTGCCTGAGCTGACAGAAGTGGGTGCTAACCGTTGTTTCGATACACAAGAGAAAAGCTGTTTACTGCCTCAGCTTGGCTCTGGTCCAACGACAGACAACTTTGGCTCTGGCTACTTCAGCAAAGCAGACTACGTGGAAATCTTGAAATACGCGAAAGCACGTAACATTGAAGTGATTCCAGAAATCGATATGCCAGCTCACGCTCGTGCAGCAGTAGTATCAATGGAAGCTCGTTACGACCGCCTAATGGAAGAAGGTAAAGAAGCTGAAGCGAACGAATACCGTCTGATGGATCCTCAAGATACATCAAACGTAACGACGGTTCAGTTTTACAATAAGCAAAGCTTCATCAACCCATGTATGGAATCTTCAACTCGCTTTGTTGATAAGGTGATTTCAGAAGTGGCAGCAATGCACCAAGAAGCTGGCGCTCCACTAACAACTTGGCACTTCGGTGGTGACGAAGCGAAGAACATCAAGCTAGGTGCTGGTTTCCAAGACGTTAACGCAGAAGATAAAGTAAGCTGGAAAGGCACGATTGACCTGTCTAAACAAGACAAGCCGTTTGCACAGTCTCCACAATGTCAGACGCTAATCACAGATGGCACAGTCAGTGACTTTGCTCACCTACCAAGCCACTTCGCGGAAGAAGTGTCGAAGATTGTTGCTGAGAAAGGCATTCCAAACTTCCAAGCTTGGCAAGATGGTTTGAAATACAGTGACGGCGAAAAAGCGTTTGCTACAGAAAATACTCGCGTAAACTTCTGGGACGTTCTTTACTGGGGCGGTACTTCGTCAGTGTACGAGTGGTCTAAGAAAGGTTACGACGTGATTGTTTCTAACCCAGATTACGTGTACATGGATATGCCATACGAAGTTGACCCGAAAGAGCGTGGTTACTACTGGGCAACACGTGCAACGGATACTCGTAAGATGTTTGGCTTTGCACCAGAGAACATGCCTCAAAACGCAGAAACTTCTGTAGATCGCGATGGCAATGGCTTTACTGGTAAAGGTGAAATCGAAGCGAAACCTTTCTACGGTCTATCTGCACAACTTTGGTCTGAGACAGTACGTAACGACGAGCAATACGAGTACATGGTATTCCCTCGCGTCCTCGCTGCTGCTGAGCGTGCATGGCACCGTGCTGACTGGGAAAACGACTACAAAGTTGGTGTTGAGTACTCGCAAAACTCTAATCTAGTTGATAAAGCATCGCTAAACCAAGACTACAACCGCTTTGCGAACGTACTTGGTCAACGTGAACTGGCTAAGCTAGAAAAATCAGGTATCGACTACCGCCTACCAGTACCAGGTGCAAAAGTAGAAGATGGTAAGCTAGCAATGAACGTTCAGTTCCCTGGCGTAACGCTTCAATACTCTCTGGATGGTGAGAACTGGTTGACTTATGCAGACAACGCTCGTCCAAATGTAACTGGTGAAGTCTTCATCCGCTCGGTATCTGCGACAGGTGAGAAGGTAAGCCGTATCACTAGCGTGAAATAATAGCGCTCAGTATTCACTAAAATCATAGTTCCTTACTCAAAGCCCTCAACTTATGTTGGGGGCTTTGTTTATTTTTCTTCGGAAAATAAGCGTGATCAATGTCTAATTATTTTTTATTGATAATTAAGTTTCTAATTTAGGGTGTCTGTCATAGTGTGATCTGGATGTGTATTTAACTGTCAAATAAAAGGGGAGATATGCCTTACTTCACACTTTATTTTTTTGACGAATTTTTAGTTTTTATATCAAACCACTGTATTTAATAAACTTTTTTTAATTTCGAAAATCACGATTTGAATTTGATCACTGTTTTAAACGATTTATTTTTCAATGCGAATTAAATTGCGCAGTATTGCCGTCGCCAGGGAGGCACATCCCAAAGTATGTGATGAGAGGCAAGTGATAGCCAAAAAACTCGTCGCATAACGTGAACAAATAAAGGCAGTAATTATGAAAAACGTTTTAGCACTAAGTGCACTTTCTCTTGTTTTCGCTTCAAGCGCTTTCGCGGGTTCATCTTATGTAACTGGTAACATCCAATTCCACGATGACGGTCGAATTCACGGTTCAGACATGACATCTACGCTAGAAGCGGGTCATACGTTTGATAACCAATTCGGCGGTCTTACGGTTTACACTGAGTTTGATGGTATTCAGCTAGGCAAACTAGAAACTGAAAATGGCGGCGCAGGCAACACAACGCCAGCCATCACTGTAGGTGGTGAGCAATCTTTCAACATCACTGATCATCTATGGGTTGCTGCGGGCTACCAACACCTATTCTCTGCGGGTGAGAGCATCCAGTACCGTCCACTTGTAAAGATCGGCTACAACTTTGATAACGGCATCTCATTGAGCAACCGTACTCGCGCGCACATCGATGCAACGTCTGCAGACGCGAAAACAGACTACCGTATGGATAACCGCATTGGTTACGTAATGAACGAAGATGTGACTTTGAGCTACAACAACGTTTACATGATTGAAGCAGAAACGATGGACCACGAGCTACGTGCAACATGGACTCGTAAGGGCGTTCAGCCTTACTTCGAGTTCCGTAGCCAAGCACACGGTGCGGAAAATGCGGCGGGTGATAGCCTAGTGAACAACGCATTCGTATTTGGTGCGTCTTACGGCTTCTAATTAAAGAGTTTTGTCTTAACTGTCCATTAAGAAAAAGCCCAGCGGTATGTCTCGCTGGGCTTTGTTTTTACTGGTCGTTGCCTTTGTGGAAGCGGTATTCGTAAACCTGACCTTTGTCGTTATAGGCGTAGACGGCGTAACTGTCTTTTTTATCGCCATACTCCATACCCGGTGATCCCATAGGCATGCCGGGTACCGCAAGACCTTTTGCGTTGCGAGGTGGGTTTTCTAAAAAGGCTTTAATGTCGTCAGCAGGAATATGACCTTCAAATACGTAGCCATTAATTTCTGCGGTGTGGCACGAGTAAAGCTGTTCATTCTTGATGCCCAAGTCGCGTTTAACCGCGTTCATGTCATCGTGCAGCTTTTCTTCGACGGTAAAGCCGTTCTCTTCCATGTGTTTCGTCCATTCTCCACAGCAGCCACAGTATGGCGATTTGTGGTTGATGACATCAGCGGCTAATACGTTCGCCGATGTGACAGCAAGCATTGTAAAGGTCAATAGTTTCAACTTCATAATATCCTCTATAAGAAGTGTCGCTTACTTAATGGTAAACAGTCGTAGTCGATTTGCATTACTCACGACTGTGATTGAAGACAGTGCCATTGCTGCGCCAGCAACAACAGGACTGAGTAGGAATCCGAATGCTGGGTAGAGCACGCCAGCGGCGATTGGAATACCCAACGAGTTATAAACAAAGGCACCAAACAGGTTTTGTTTCATGTTCTTCAATGTTGCACGAGACAGTTCGATGGCATGAACAATTGCCATTGGTGATGTATTAAGAATCGTCATTTGTGAACTTTCGATCGCCACATCACTGCCGCTGCCCATTGCAACGCCGAGATCGGCGAGGGCGAGAGCGGGTGCGTCATTAATACCATCACCAATCATGGCGACGGTTTGTCCTTGTGATTGTAGTTGTTTTATATGTTGCGCTTTCTCATCTGGCATCACCTGAGCAATGACTTCATCAATGCCTAATTCGTTGCCGATGGCTGTCGCTACGTGTTCATTATCACCAGTGAGCATCACTGTGTTGATACCCTGTAATTTTAGTGCAGTGACTGCTTGTTTGGCATCAGATTTAATTGGATCAGCGATGGCAATTAAACCAATCAGTTCGTTGTTGAGGGAAATGGCAACCGGTGTCCATGCGTTGTTGGCGCAATCTTGAATGGCTTGCCCCATCGCGGAAGTATCTACCTGCTCTGTTTGCATAAACTGCAATGAACCAATCAGCAGTGGTTGTGCTTGGTAAGTTGCAAGAATGCCGCGACCGCGAATGTTTTCAAAAGCGTCCAACTCGATATCTTCAGCCGCATTTTCCTTAGCGTAATCACACACGGCTTTTGCTAATGGGTGCTCAGATTGACGCTCTGCTGCGTATGCTAATGCTAACAAGTGTTCTTGGCTGGTGGCGTGAGTAAATACTTGCTGCACACTGGGTTTGCCCTGAGTTAACGTACCGGTTTTGTCGAATACGACGGTGTCGACTTTGCTCGCCAATTGCAGTGCGTCTGCGTCTTTGATCAAGATACCCAGTTCTGCGGCTTTGCCCACGCCTACGGTGACCGACAATGGTGTTGCTAAGCCCAGAGCACAAGGACAGGCAATAATCAGTACAGTCGTCGTTACCACAAGCATGTAGCTGGCTTTAGGTTCTGGACCTACTGCGAACCAAACCAAAGCGGCAAGGATTGCGATACCGACAACCACAGGGACGAATACAGCAGAAATCTGGTCCGCTAATTTGGCAATTGCTGGCTTACTGCTTTGTGCGGTGCGCACCATACGGATAATACGCGCTAGCATGGTATTGGCGCCGATGCCGGTGGCTTCAATAATCAGAGCGCCATCGGTATTTAGTGTGCCCGCAGAGACTTGAGCCTCTTGCGCTTTTAACACGGGTACGGGTTCACCAGTTAGCATAGATTCATCAATGTACGATTCCCCCTGAATCACGATACCATCAACGGGCACTTTCTCACCCGGTTTGATGCGTAGCTTCATGCCCAACGTGATTTGCTCAACCGCAATTTGCTGATCGCCATTTTCAGTAATGACGGTGGCTTGCTGAGGTTGTAGGTTAATCAGAGCTTGCAATGAGCGTGTTGTATTTGCCTTTGCTTTTGCTTCTATATAGTGACCAAGAGAAATCAGACCGACGATCATCGCACTTGCTTCAAAGTAAACATGGCGAGAGGCGAGTGGGAACCAATCAGGAAAAATCACCACAAGCATTGAATAGAACCACGCGGCACCAGTACCTAGGGCAACTAAAGTGTCCATGGTGGCACGTTTGTGAGTGGCTGCTAACCATGCGTTAGTAAAGAAGTGCTTACCTGCTGTCGCCAGCAATAATAGACAGAGAATACCTATCGCACCCCAAACCACTTGATCACTGGCATCTCGGATAACCATGTTGCCACCAAATACCCCCCAGAGCATCAATGGTGCACCAACGACTAAGCCTGCGATAGCATCAAGTTTAAAGCGCTTTTGTTGAGCAAGTTGCTGTGCTGCTTGTTTTTCTTGTTGCGTTGCTGCGTCTTGAAGGATTTCTGCTTGATAGCCCGCTTGTTTTACCGACTCGATGATGGCTTGATGAAGCATTTCACTATCTTGGTTTGCAAATACTAACGCGCTCTGCTCTGCAAGATTGACCTGTGCTTTCTCTATGCCTTCGACATTAGTGAGTGCTTTCTCGACCGAAAATACACAGCTGGCACATGTCATGCCTTGAATCAGCATCTGTAGCTGAACATTGGCAGATTCGGGTTGGTTACGATCGAGATGCGCTTCTTTTATTGCGGGCGTTATTTGCTCTGTGACTTCTTCTTTAGCCTCGATAGTCTCGATAGCCTCGATGCTAGCGGTATAGCCCAATGTCGCAACGAGATCGATCACTTGCTGCTCAGAGAGTAGGGTTGTGATGTCAAGTTGTGTTGTAGAGGCTTGGAATGTAATGACGTCTTGATTTGATTCTAATAAAGAAGAGAGCTTTTTCACGCAGCCACCACAGCTCAAACCCGTTAAATGGAATTGATATTGGTGACCGGCGTGGTAGCCCAGCGATTCGATGGATTCAATAATAGAAGAGAGTGAAGATTCGGTTTTCACCTCTACCATCGTCGGGGACAAATTAATGATCTCAACACTGTGATTGGCATGTAAAGCTTTCTCAACTTTTCTCGCACAGCCCATGCAGTTGAGTCCCGACATAGGTACAACAAACTGATACATAATTTGTCCTCAATAATAGTAATGTGCAGAGCATAAACCTTCCTGCAAGGGGAAGGTCAAGCTTTTCGACGCGAAACAAATTCGTCAAAATCCACTTTATTGAGCCGACCTTACGCCCCTTTTGTTGCGAGTTATCTCAAAGTTTTTTCTCTCTGAATATAAAGTTCCGTTAAAACGCCTAAAACCTGAGTGAAGTCGCTCACGATTTTTGAGCTTTTTATATAAAAACGAAGTTGATTAGAACGGTTTTGACGTTTTTATATTTTTATTTGTCACTATAAATTGCTGTTATTTAAGGGTTTATATTCTTTTTGATCTTCTCATTTTGAACTTGCTCAGATTGCCGCTGGGAAAGTTTTTTACTGCGAAAAAAGTTTGTCATATTTGCCCCGTCCACACATTGTTTCAAGTTCCTGCAATGTTCTAGTTAGCGAATTTGAAAATGGAAAAAACTAAAAATATAGGGGTTTAAAATGTCTTACCTAAAGAAAAGCCTACTTGCTACTGCAATCACAGGCATGATGTTCAGTGGTTCAGCTTTTGCTGATGGTGCAAACAGTGATGCAGCGAAAGAGTACCTAACTAAAGACTCTTTCTCTTACGAAGTTTACGGCATTATCGCGATGCAGGCCGCGTACCGCGATTACGATTCTGGTGATGCAAAACAAGATGATAACCTTGGTGGTATGCAGCTAAACAACGAATCACGTATCGGCTTCCGTGGTAAAAAGCAATTCGCTAACTTTGAGCCAACGTTCATTTGGCAAATCGAAGGTGGTTACGTAGACCCAAGCTTCGGTGGTGAAGGTGCAGGTCTTGGTGAACGTGATACATTCGTAGGTTTTGAAAGTGCTTCTTGGGGTCAAGTTCGTCTAGGTCGTGTTCTAACTCCAATGTACGAGTTGGTTGACTGGCCAGCATCGAACCCAGGTCTAGGCGATGTTTACGACTGGGGTGGTGCGATCGGTGGTGCTAAATACCAAGACCGTCAATCAAATACTATTCGTTGGGACTCTCCAATGTACGCTGACAAATTCTCTATCGACGCAGCAGTTGGTGCTGGTGATAAAGCTGGTCTAGGTGCGGGTGATGACTACTGGGGCGGCATCGCGGCTCACTACAAGTTAGGTCCACTACAATTGGATGCAGCTTACGAAGGTAACCGCAACATTGAAGCTGAAGGTCAAACTTGGGAAAACAACACATACCTAGTAGGTGTTCAAGGTTGGTTTGAAAACGGTATCTCTTTCTTCGCTCAATACAAATACATGGAAGCTGACGCAAGCAACGGTGTAAACGAGAAGCAAGATGCAATGTCAGCAGGTCTGATGTACACAACAGGTGACTGGCAGTACAAACTGGGTTACGCAGCGAACTTCGATCTAGAACGTGACGGTAAGACACTATCTAACACATCTGATGATGTTGTTTCAGCACAGATCATGTACTTTGTTGACCCATCTGCAGTGCTATACGCTCGTGCACGTATGAACGATTTCAACGAAGGTCTAGATGGTCTAGATGATGCAGCTCGCTGGACATCAGGTACTAACGGTGACTACAACGAATACTCTGTAGGTGTTGAATACTACTTCTAATAAAGAAGCAGCTAAAAGGGCGGAAACGCCCTTTTTGTCTTGATACTTATTCACATAAGCCATTGGAATGACTGGCCTGTTAGTTTCAGTGGCTTATCTAAATTGGTATAAAACGAGAAAACCATGATGAAAAAAACAACCACACTATTAGGACTTTGCGCAATCCTTTCTGCGCCTGCATTTGCTGCTCAACTGACTCTGCAAGCGGAATTGGTTCCTCGCGTTCTCAACAGTGAGTTCGTCTACCCTGAGTGGATCTCTGACAACAACAGCATCAAAGTTGAAGATGGTGCAAACCAACTTGCTGTAAATGTTGGTCAAATTGTGTTTGAAGATGGCAAGCGTCGTAAGTTTGATTCACAGCCGCTTTTACTTGAATTTGATGCACCGAAAGATGCTGAGCTTACGCTGACATACAACAAGTTCCGCACTATTGAAGAAGCCAAGGCTTTTGAAATGGACCCTAAACTGACGCTAAAAGATGCGAACGGCAAAGACGTTAAGTTCTCAATGGTTCAACTTCGCAAAGGTGGTTTACAAGGTTTCCGTGACTACGAACGTGAAGTCGCTGACTACAACCAAGCAATGAACAAGCAAACGACAAAAGCGAGCATTGCAGCTTCTCCAGCGGTAACAAAAACACTGAAAGAGTCGTTCAACGATCTAAGCCGTGAAGAGCAGCAAGAGTTCATGCAATGGGCAATGCGTAACCTAAAGTAATCTGGTTTTCTTCTTTTATATAGGCTTTCTATAGCGATAGTAGTTATCTAGCAACAATTGTACTTAAGAGATAAATCAAAGGGCAGCATCGTGTTCGGTGGCTGCCCGTTTTTATTTCTGGCGTTAAACCACAAGGAAGGATTGTAGTATTGACTTACGGTGGTAAAATGTCGCCACTTTTATCCTTGACATTACAACGAGAGCCTTCTCGTTGCTCATTATCCCTAAGGAACTCAAATGACGGTTAAAACTCGTTTTGCTCCTAGCCCAACTGGCTACCTACACGTTGGTGGTGCTCGTACTGCACTTTACTCTTGGCTATACGCTAAAAACCAAGGTGGTGAATTCGTTCTACGTATCGAAGATACTGACCTTGAGCGTAACTCTCAGGAAGCGGTTGATGCGATCCTAGAAGGCATGGAATGGCTAGGTCTTGAGTGGAACGAAGGCCCTTATTTCCAAACTCAACGTTTTGATCGTTACAACGAGATGGTTGATAAGCTTCTAGAAGAAGACAAAGCATACAAATGTTACGCGTCTAAAGAACTGCTAGACGAAGTTCGTGCAGAGCAAGAAGCAAACAAAGAAATGCCTCGCTACGATGCTAACCATCCAAAAATCAAAGCGGCAAACGAAGCGGCAAAAGATGGCGATCCATGTGTTATCCGTTTCCGTAACCCGAAAGAAGGCAGCGTAGTATTTGATGACCAAATTCGTGGTCGCATTGAAATCCGCAACGACCAAATGGATGATCTGATCATTCGTCGTACTGACGGCTCTCCAACGTACAACTTCTGCGTTGTGGTTGACGACTGGGATATGGGTATCACTCACGTTGTTCGTGGTGAAGACCACATCAACAACACGCCTCGTCAGATCAACATCTACGAAGCGCTAGGTGCGCCAGTACCAACATTTGCGCACTGTGCAATGATCCTAGGTGATGACGGCGCGAAACTGTCTAAGCGTCACGGTGCAGTATCTGTAATGCAGTACCGCGATATGGGTTACCTACCTGCTGCGCTAAACAACTACCTAGTGCGTCTTGGTTGGTCTCATGGTGATCAAGAAATCTTCACTCAAGAAGAGATGATCAACCTATTTAGCCTAAACGCAGTATCTAAGTCAGCGTCTGCATTCAACACTGACAAACTGCAATGGTTGAACAACCACTACATCAAAAACTCAGAGCCAGCGTACGTTGCACAGCACCTACAATGGCACCTAGATCAACAAAAACTAGACGTAACTAATGGTCCAGCTATCACGGAAGTGATCAAGCTTGTTGGTGAGCGTTGCAACACGCTTGTTGAGCTAGCTGAGCAGATTCGTTACTTCTACGAAGATTTCTCTGAGTTTGAAGCAGGCGCAGCGAAGAAGCATCTACGCGGCGTAGCTAAAGAGCCTCTAGAGCTTGCTCTAGCGAAAGCTGAAGCACTGACTGAGTGGACGACAGCGAACATCAAAGATGGTGTTATCGCAGCTGTGTGCGAAGAGCTAGAAATCGGCATGGGCAAAATCGGTATGCCACTGCGTGTTGCAGTAACAGGTGGCGGTCAGTCTCCTTCTGTAGACGCAGTAATGGAACTGATTGGCAAAGAGCATTGTGTTGCACGTATCAAAATGGCTCTTGAGTTCATCGCTGAGCGCGAAGCAAACGCATAATTACTTGAATAAATAATCAGAAAGCCGCGATATATTTCGCGGCTTTTTTGTGCCCGACGTTAAGAAAACATCTTAACTCAACATAAATGACGTCGAAATCTGTATGTTTTCCCAACAATAGTTCGAAAAGTTAATAAGTTTTACTTATCCAAATATATCCTCGACGAATGTTTTTTTGACCTTTCAATACAAAATATCTCTCTGACTTAGCACCAAAATCCATAAAGTTCCTTAAATATCGTCTCATTAATGAGAAGTTAATTTGCTTTACTTATTTTATTTTGAAATATCACGCAAACGTTTGCGTGATTGCTATCACTCGTATTTGAGTGCTCTAGATCACATAAAGTCATGCTTTTCGATGACATTAAATTGACAGTTTTGGGATTTGTCTTGGGATTTCTTGGAGTTATAGTGCTCGCCATCAGTGAAGCAGCAATATGCATCACTGGTCAGGATCCATACCCAAGTAACTTTTATGCAAAATTGCGGAAGTTACTTCGGTATCAAAATCAAAGGATTTGAATAAAAGAATTGAAATACAACGTCAGTCAGGCGGCGCATTTCGTTACGAACAAGAGAACTTCTTTTAGAGGAATCAATAATGAAAAAACTAGCAGCGGTAATTTCAGCTTCTTTACTTATGGCTTCAGCAGCACACGCAGAAGTGTACGTGGGCGGTAAGATGGGTAAGTCTTGGATGGAAGACGCTTGTGTAGCTGGTCAAGCTTGTGACAAAGATGGCTCTACTCTAGGTGCTTTTGTTGGTTACGAAATGAATGACTACTTCTCAGTAGAAGCAGGCTTCGACAACCTTGGTGACTTTGACCAAACTTCTTTCGGCGGTCACGTAGAAGCAATCACTCTTGCTCCTAAATTCAGCCTACCAATCACTGAAGACATCGCTCTTTACGGTAAAGTTGGTGGCGCATACCTAATGATGAACGACGGTAAAGACGATTACTCTTACCTAGGTGCGGCTGGTCTTGAGTTCAACGTTAGCCAAAACGTAACAGCACGTGCGGAATACCAAACAATCACAGACATCAACAACGATTCAGTAAAAGCAATGGGTAACACAGCAACTCTAGGTGTGTCATTCAAGTTTGGCGGTCAAGACGAAGTGGTTGTTGAAGAAGAGCCAGTAGTTGAAGAAGTAGTAGTAGAAGAAGTTGTTGCACCAGTTGTTGTAACGAAAACTTTCGAAACTCAAACAATCGGTACAGGTAGCTTTGCGCTAAACAGCACAACGCTTAAACCTGCGAGCGCAGCAAAACTAGACGACCTAGTAGCGTTCCTAAACGAGTACCCACAAGCAAACGTTGATGTAATTGGCTACACAGATACTTCTGGTCCAGCGGCATACAACCTAAAAGTTTCTGAGAAGCGTGCTGAATCTGTAGCAAATGCTCTTGTAGAGAAAGGTATCGATGCTTCTCGCATTCACGCTCGTGGTGAAGGTGAAAACAACCCTATCGCTTCAAACGACACTCGTGAAGGTCGTGAGCAAAACCGTCGCGTAGAAATCGTTGTTCCTGAGTTTGAATACCAAGTTCAACAATAATCGCGAAATCTAACACTAACCGTTAGAAAGCTAGATACGAAAAGCCCCAAAGAGTTCGCTCTTTTGGGGTTTTTTTATATACCCAAGTGACTTTAAGATTCCGGATTCAGAGCGTTGTCATTGATTCCCTATTTACCTAAAGCAAGCAAGGAAAACAACGTAGCGTACCTGCTCATTCCAAGTTGTTTGACGCAGCCATTAGTTTAATAAAAACGCGAGTCAATGACACACTCCCAAAGGGTACTCTTTGCAAATAGCAAGAACCTTGGCTTGTATACTTTGTTGTCGATTCTTGATTTAGGTCCACTAGACCTTTAAATCGTCGCCGCGTCTACAAAACAAGTCATTCTCGCTGAACCCTGCATCTCGAGGTTACTTGGGTATATCTGTTTATCAGCGAAGAACACTCAATGAAAGGAAGGAATAAAGGTCACTTGAGGTCAATGCTGTTGAGACGCCCCATAAACGTCAGGATTTCCAGGTTATCTTTGTGTGCATCCAGCAACGCTTTCTTTGTTTGCATATAGGCGGCCAGTTTGCCGTACTTGTTAATAGAGCGCACGACCGTTTTATATTTGTACTCGCCAGCATCGTTAAACTCACGCCATTTCGCAATGTAGCAGGTGTCTCTATTATCAGGATCCTCTAGGGTAGGGTTAGGCTTATGGACAATCTTTGGTTCGACGCTATGCGGCAGTCTGGTCATTAAATAGGGGTCTTTCAGCAGACGACGCCAAAATTTACCCCACATCTCCCGTCCAAGCTCGTTACGCAGCTTGATAGCCTTTTTAAGCCCTTTCTTTTCTCCAATGCGAACGAAACCTACGGAGCGGTGTAAAACCGTGTCATCCGGTGTGTGGATATGAATCTTGAAGGCCGTTTTGCCCTTCGAGATGAAGCGGTGTCCAGTGTTTGTAATTAAATTGCTCTTAGACATAGTGCTAACTAATAGTTTTGTTAATAGCTAAAAGGGTAAGCAAAACTCATAGATAATTAAAGTAATAAAATACAAAACTGTAAATAGCATGAGTATTGAATCTTTTCTGATACATCTAAATCAAGACAGAATTCTTGAGTTAGGCACTCCCTCAAAGCCGGCAAAAAGTTTGTCAGCTAAGAGTAGTCGATAAAGGCAAGGCGTCATCATACAATCGTTTATTAACGTTTTGACAAGCAAAGATCGCCATCAAAAAAGAATATGAAATGAGTTATGAAGACTTAAAAGAATGGATGGCTCAGTTTTACCTTGAGTAAGGTTTGCTTATTGGGAGAATTCGGGGCATCAACCTCAATGCATGGACATTTTGTGGATACAAACAAAAACGCCTTAGCTAAGGTTATAGCTAAGGCGTTGATCTATGTGGCGCCCCCAGTAGGATTCGAACCTACGACCTGTCCCTTAGGAGAGGGCTTTTATTTTATAGGTAGTTACCAATGCTCTCAATATGATGCATGATTGAACATTCTTTTGCCGGTCCCAAGTTAGGGTAATGCTGCGTTCTATGGTAATTGCTCAACCCAACAAAGCCCACCGTTGTTTGGTCAATATCTGGCGTTTGGTTTGCAAAATTCATCAACTCATTGAGGGCTTGTAAGAATTTATTTGCAGTGTTCGACGTTGTTCCTGAGTCGAGTGTAGAAACGCAATGTTTGATAAACATGTGATCATTAAATGAAGTGTTTATATAAGTAATATGGAGTGCCACGGCTCGGGCTGGACCTCCGCTCTCAGTATACGGTTCACCAACGATTTGATAATCACCAAAACCAATAGCATTTGGCATATTTACGTAGGTCAAGTGAGCATCAGTGAAATTGTACGGATGAAGAGGGTAGTCAGCATTTCGCCCTCTCGCGGCAAAGCAATCTTGAAGCTTTACTAGTTGAGGCATACGAGCTAAAAACTGGCTTGTTGTATTCTGCGTTGCGAATACCGCATTAACTTGGGCTCTTGACGTGATAGCTGAAACGTCGGTAACAGGCTCATCTTTAAAGTAAGTCGCAAAATCGACATTATCGTCACAAAACTGCGTTGCTAAGTTTATTGCAGACTGCATGTTTTGATGACTGAATGCTATGCATGGGAGGAAGTTTAAGTTATCGGACTGAAGCAAGTTTAATATAGCAGTACTTCCGGTTAACTGACCTTCTAGGGGGTTTACGACCACAATTGGTGTTTGGTTGTTAGAGTTGAGCTCAGAAATCGTTCTTTCCAATACTGAGGTTTGAGTTTTAACAGGCTCAATTATTGGGCGCACTTTAGTTGGGTCTAGTACGTTCGCAGTTCTGCGAAGGGCAGAAAGTTCATGACGCTTGCCCCTCAAATAAGGATAGTACATTGTAATCACCTGATGATAAGCTTGAGTTATTCATCAGTGAGCATACGAGTTTGTTTTTTTCTTGTCTGCTAAATTGATAGCTAATCCCTATATTTTTAAGGGATTTTGGAAGGGAGTTGATAAAATTGTGATCATTAGCACGAAATAATTTTAGACTTTTCTTAAATAATTCATTGGCTTTGTGTGCTGGCAGAGATTTATATGCCTCTTTGCAATAATTGTATATTTTAGTGTTGGGCATTTCTGGTATTGAGCCTAGAACTTGCTCTGCAATAAACATGTATTCAGGTTTACGTAAGGTGTCAAACGTCATGTCAAAGTCGAAGTCATCACTGATTGGAGCTTCAATAACCGTTTTAAAATTGTTTCTTTTCGTTAACTCTAGAACGCCAAAAGTTGGTGATTCGGCGTGAATCGATAGGATGTGCTTTAAGTGGCTTTTATGGGTAACAACGTAGGTCTTATCATAAGCCATTAGGTAGGAATCTAATTGATTACTTAAGCGAGTTAATGAATCCATCTCCGTCTTGATTTCATAACATGTTGAGTGACCGTTCAACACAACGCAGTCAGCGACGCTCTTCCCAGTTCTCACCTCGCTCATCATTGAGGTGGTATTCATAGAGTGGGTGCCAAGAAGTATTTTGTTAGCGATCTCGTTCTTGACAACATACTCATTACGGTAGTTTTTCAATAGCAGCTTGTATGCCTCGTCATAAAACTCAGAAACAGTTACGTGCGAATGAAATTCAGAGAATGCTTTCCTTATACTGTCGATGGTGCTCAAGTCCCCTGCAGCAATTCTCTTTAATTCTGAGCTATTAAATAGCTTAGCTAGTAATTTATATTCCATATTTAATGTATAACACTAATTCTTAAAGTTGGCTTTGGGCTAAGTCACGAAGACACGCATCCTAGAGTTAATTCAAAGTAATCGCAAGATGTAAGTGAGCTACTTTCCTATTATTTTTTGTGCAATTTATGAGGGTATAGTTGAGTATACACCTGTCACAAAATACTCAAGTTTCTTTGGCCAGTTACTTGAGCGACATCTTCTATCGAGAAACCTTTTTCAAACAATCTGTTGATCCCTTCTTTATTGTGGCTGTGATGTCTAAAGTCGTCGATAAACTTTCGATTGTGAAACGTAAAATAATCGATTGGTGTGGGCATTTTGTGGACGTAAACAAAAACGCCTTAGCTAAAGTTATAGCTAAGGCGTTGATCTATATGGCGCCCCCAGTAGGATTCGAACCTACGCCCTGTCCCTTAGGAGGGGACTGCGCTATCCAGCTGTGCCATGGGGGCGTAATCAAATAAGATGCGTTGCCTATGATATTCAAAAGTAGGCATATGGCAATGCTTTATACGTGCATCTACAACATCTTGTTCATTACGTCGCCAATTTGCACGCTAGACGCAAGGTTTGGCTGGTCAATCGTGAGCTCCGCTTCGTGTTCGTAAACACGAGAAACCGTTAGGGTAATTTCACTCTGAGACACCTTGTTACGCGGCAAGCCATTTTGATCGATGAACGACGCCGTGTGCCAAAGTTGTAGCTGGTCGCCTTCTTTTACGCCGTGCATACGACCAAGATCCATGGTTACGGTATTGCCAAATACTGCAACGACCTCAGGAAGTGTGATCTTACAAGACAGCTCTGATTCTAGGTCTAGCATGATATTGCGGCTCACACGCAGCATCATCTCACCGTAAGTCGATGCCCAGAAACGTGCGCTACGAGTATCTACTTGACTGGTTTTTGCAAAAGGCCAGTGTGCCACTTCACGATAGTTTTTGTGGTAGACCTCGTGACCTGTCTTGCCATCAAAGACTTTCATCTCTAGTGCAAACTGACGGTTGATCACATCATCTTGGAGTAGTTTGGCATCAATGGTTGCCGTTAAGTCTGTAATCACACCACCGATGATGTACTGAGCGCCATTATCTTGAGCAATCATCTGGGTGCGTTCTGGTGACTTCGCTGAGATCGAATAGTCTGTGGTGCCGACAGAAACAAAGCTGCGCGATGTTTGATCTAACTGGCGGTTGACGACGTGACTAAAATCATTGCCCACGTTGTAGATCTGTCCCATCACCGCTTGCTGCGGAGAGGCAACATCAATATTACCGACTAATACCGTCTTCTTGTATTGATTCACGTGGCAACCCGTTGCCGACGGATAGATGTCCACTCGGATCCTCATTTCCATCTTGCCGCCACGTTTACGTTCAGATTCTACCAAGATGTAACGTACTTCATGGTTCGTGAATTGGTACTCTTTACGGCTTTCTTCTAGCAGTGGCATCAAGTTACTGATGCTACCGATATCCGCACCCGAAAAGTTGACGGCTTTAAAGAGTGCGTCCTCTAACGCATGTAGCCTTGCCGCTTCATCTGAAGAAACGATCGTGGCAACGCCTGTCACTTCATACCAAGATGCCACCGCACGAAATGGTAGGATCAATATGAAAGTGATTGATATAAGGCTAAAAAATATTTTTTTCATTGTTTGTAACCGTTCGGGTATAAATATTGCTTTACCAATTTCAGTGAAGTTTGGTGAGCTTTCTTTCGTTCGACAAACAGAAGAAAAGCAAAGACTGTTCCAAGATTGCACTTTATAGAAATGAAGTCAGTAAAGAGCAGTAACACCTAAGATTATCTGGAGAATCAAACCATGAAAAGATGGCTTGTTGCCGCATCGATGATGACGCTTTTAACATCGTGCGCATACTCACCAATTTATAATGGTAAAGAACCGTACTCTGGCAGTCAGTTCATGTTAATGGACAGTCCACGCCATACGATGGATTTCTTTATTGAAAGCATGACTGAAGAGTTGATGGTTTCAAACGTTGCAGTGTCGTCACGTACGCCCGTTGCGATTACTTCTTTTGTCGACCTGCAAAACATGGATTCAACCAATTGGTTGGGTAACTCAGTATCGGAAGGGTTTATCCACCAGTTCCAACGTCGCGGTTTTAAAGTTGTCGACTTTAAAACGACAGGTTCAATCCAAGTAACCCAACAGGGAGATTTCGCTCTGAGCCGAGATTGGCAAGATCTGGCACAAGAGCAAGAGATCCAGTACGTATTGACGGGCACAATGCTACGTCAAGAAGGCGGTGTCCTCGTCAACGCACGCATTGTCGGTATGCAGAGCCGCATTGTTGTTGCTACGGCGCAAGGCTTCTTACCTGCGGACCGTATCGGTCGTGATCTGGATACGCTTAATAGCATCCGTACTCAAGATGGTGTGTTAATTCGTTCTGACCCAACTATCCGTCAGCCATACACAGTGATTCTCCGCCCGTAGGAAACAGACATGAAGAAGTTATTATTTATTATCGCGACCTTAGTGCTGGTGGGTTGTCAGCCTCTGCAGCAGATGCGTCAAGACGAAATTTTAGTGGCGGTGGGTTATGCAAGCGTTAGTGAGCAAACCGGTCGCACAATGGAAGAGAAGCGCGTTCGTGCAATGCGTGCATCTAAGATCGATGCGTACCGCGAACTTGCCGAGCAAGTATATGGCATGCGCGTAAGTGGTCGTGCGCAGTTGGAAGACCAACGTTTAGGCATTGAAAGCACAAGCGGTGCTGTAGACGGTGTGATTCGTGGTGCAGAAGTGGTACGTAGTTACTTAGTTGAAGACAGCTATGTGACAGAGTTGCGTTTGGATATCCGTAAGATGGATAAATTGCGCGACTACGGTGAAGTGCAGCAGGTGCCTGAGAAGCGTCAGCAGACCTTGTTCTAATTCAATCTTCACTAAACAGATGATCTTTTTGAGCGGCTGATTGGCAACAATTGGTCGCTTTTTTATTCGTGATACTTTTTGGGAATGAGTGAAGCTAATAAGCTTGCTGTATTAGACGGCAGTTTAAATAGACTGAGGGACAGAAGAAAAGAGCTAGGCTTTGATGTTGGTGCCTAGTGTGGAGATGGTGTGAGTTTTACCGCCGGAGTTGTAAGTCATGCCGACCTTTCCGTGCGTGCGTTGAAGCATGTTGTTGAGTTTATTGAAACTCGATTGGGCACGATTGAGCGATTCACCATTCATTTGGTTTACTTGCTGACAATCGAGAACGATAGATTGGATTTGAGCGACAACCTGACTCAGGTTTTCATCTTCGGTAAGTTGATTGACGTGCGGGTGAGAGGCGATTCGCTGGTCGGTGGTTCTTAGTTGACCAATGAGTGTCATCTTTTCCTTGGCGAGTTTTTCGATCTCAGTAGATACACGAGCGCTGATCGCCTGTGTTTCTTGACGTAACACACCAGAAAGTGCTTTTGCATTTTCTAGTTGGAAGTTTACAAGATCGACTAATGCTGCCATGAATACTTACCTTGGGCCTAAGTCAGTTAGCTTTTGCCTTGCAATTCATTTTCAAACTTAATCATATTGTCAGCCAGTTTTTCTGGGTCAACTTTGTATGAACCGTTTGCAATTGCTTCTTTAATTGCCGCCACTTTCGCGCTGTCATAAGCCGGAGAAGCTGCCATATCCTTTTGGAGTTTGCTGACTGCTTTGCCTTGTTGGCTTAATGATACCGCGTCTTGTTGTGCTGGCGCTTTCTTTGATTCTGTTGTGCTGGTCGCACTAGAATCAGTACGTGCAGGAGCGCGACTTGTCGTCGTCATCATCTGACCTGAACGTATATTATCTATACCTGCCATATCTCAACCTTAAACTCGTATCGTAATACTGGTATCCAGACTATCGACCAAGCGCAAAATAACTTTAGAGATTTTTTGCATTTTTATTGATCGATTTGCCGTACACCAGCCTACCTTAGAAGGTGATGGTGATTTCCGCAATACCTGTCACAATTCCTTCTATTATACGTTGGGACTTATCATTTTTCACTCTTACTTGATCACCAGATGATCCATCTTGCAATGCCGTACCCTGTGTGGTGATGGTCATGCCGCCTTTTACGGCTCGAATCGTCACTTTTTCATTTCGGCAAACTACGCACACATCGTTACGTTCGACCACGTCACCCAAGCGAACATTGCGTTTTAACTTTGCGCCAACTACTTGCTCAAAGTTAGTAAAGCCATCTTTGCGAAAACGCTGAAGCTCGATCATTGATGTGGTGACATCTGAAGCGCTAATGATCTCGCCGCGACCCAATTGGCGGGTAGAAACGATCATTGGCACTGACGCTGAGATCCTAACTGGGACATAAACTTTCCAGTTGTCAGCCAGACACTCGACTAAGACGTTGATGTTGCTACGTGTGCTACTGGTTGATGATGCAGACGTTTCCAGTGGCTCTGGGCAATCCGTGGCTTTGATACGTGGATCAATATTTGCCGCATTGACTGTTAATTTCCCTCCCGCTGGCTGCTCTACCGTGCTAAGAATGTGCTGTTCAGCGGCGGTTCTGATTTGCTCAATTTGACTTTCCGTTGCTGAATGAACAAAAAAGCTAAACATACTGAGCAAAATGCCGATAAACTTAGCGTACTTTGTAAATAACGCTCTACATATTGTCATAGTAAATGGTGTCGAATTCATATTATGATACGCCATACTGTTTCTCTGGTATTATGCCTGCCAGTGGTAGAGTATCATTTAAAAACAAAAAGTTTGAGATGGAGATGAGCATATGACGGGGATTCTTGACTCGGTGAATCAGCGTACGCAACTCGTCGGCCAAAACCGATTGGAGCTACTTACTTTCCGATTGATGGGTCGACAGCGCTACGGCATTAACGTATTCAAAGTAAAAGAAGTACTTCAGTGCCCTAAGCTGACTTCGATGCCAAATCTACACCCGCTGGTTAAAGGTGTCGCTCATATCCGTGGCCATACCGTGTCAGTGATCGATTTAAGCTTGGCTATTGGTGGTCGTCCGACGACTGATATCGACAAGTGTTTTGTTGTGATCGCTGAGTTCAACCGAACAATCCAGGCGTTCTTGGTATCTTCTGTTGAGCGTATCATTAACATGCACTGGGAAGCGATTTTGCCGCCGCCAGATGGCGCAGGTAAAGCACACTACCTAACGGCAGTCACTAACATCGACAACGAGCTAGTTGAAATTCTGGACGTTGAGAAGATCTTGGCTGAGATTGCACCAGTAGATGAAACCATGGATTCAACCATCGGTGAAGAAATTGCAGTCGCAGAACAAGAAAAGCCAATCGTACGTCGTATTTTGATTGCGGATGACTCTACGGTTGCGCGTAAACAGGTTGAACGAGCAATTACTTCTATCGGATTTGAAGTTGTCTCTGTGAAAGATGGTAAAGAAGCGTACAATAAGCTGATCGAAATGGCACAAGAGGGTAGTATCTACGATCAGATCTCCTTGGTGATTTCGGATATCGAGATGCCAGAGATGGACGGCTATACCTTAACAGCTGAAATTCGCAGAAATGCAGATTTGAAGAACCTTTATGTTATCCTTCACTCCTCATTGAGTGGCGTCTTCAACCAAGCCATGGTTGAGCGTGTAGGTGCGAACACCTTCATTGCGAAATTTAACCCAGACGAATTGGGTAACGCGGTTAAATCTGCTTTAACACAATAAAAGAGACATTAATGACTGCTATTACAATCAGTGATCAAGAGTATCGTGACTTTAGCCGTTTTCTAGAATCACAATGTGGCATCGTATTAGGTGACAGCAAACAGTACCTAGTGCGCAGTCGACTGAGCCCGCTTGTGACTAAGTTCAAGCTTGCTTCTTTGTCGGATCTGCTGCGTGATGTCGTGACAGGTCGCAATCGTGAGCTGCGTATTGCTGCTGTTGATGCAATGACGACTAACGAAACATTGTGGTTCCGAGATACTTATCCGTTCACGGTATTAGCTGATAAACTATTGCCGGAGATGGCGGCAAACAAACGACCAATCAAAATTTGGTCTGCAGCCAGCTCGTCAGGTCAAGAACCTTACTCAATGGCGATGACTGTTCTGGAAACACAACAACGTAAACCAGGACTGCTTCCGAACGTATCGATTACGGCTACGGACATCTCATCGAGCATGTTGGATATGTGTCGTGCGGGTTTGTACGACAACCTAGCATTGGGACGTGGTCTTTCTCCTGAGCGTCGCCGCACCTTCTTTGAAGATGCGGGAGACGGTCGCATGAAAGTGAAAGACAACGTAAAACGCCTAGTGAACTTCCGTCCTCAGAACTTGATGGACAGTTATGCACTTATGGGCAAATTCGACATCATCTTCTGTCGCAATGTACTGATTTACTTCTCGCCAGAGATGAAGTCTAAAGTACTAAACCAAATGGCAAACAGCCTTAACCCCGGTGGTTACTTATTGCTTGGTGCGTCAGAATCGCTAACAGGTTTGACTGACCGATTTGAAATGGTGCGCTGCAACCCTGGCATTATTTACAAGTTAAAATAGCGGACTCTTTAACCCATTCCAAAGCCTGACCTTGTGTCAGGCTTTTCTTTTTTATTCGATTTTCTTTTTCCTTGTCTTTTTTCACGTCTCTTATTCTTACATCGCTTTTTCGCGCCCTTGTCCTAAAAGCTCACGCCATTTTTGCCTGCTCCCGACCATAGGGTGTATATTTTTTAAAGAGTCGAGCTCATTACTCGATTCGTATGACACTCCATCAATAACATTGGCTTGCTTATTGCAAACCACTACGTCGATAACTGAAGCGGCAAAATGGCATGTTCTATTTTTGGCACGCTAATTGCTTTTTAGTTATTAATTACGGTCAGTTCTTAATGTAGAGGCAAACATGGCTATATCTTTTGACAACGCACTAGGCATCCACCAGTACACGGTGGGCGTACGTGAGCGCAACGCGGAGGTGATTTCCACCAACATCGCGCAAGCAAACACGCCTGGTTATAAAGCAAGAGGTTTAGACTTTGCCAAGGAATTGCAGGCGGCAACATCTGGGGCAAGCATTGGTCTTAGCCGCACAGATGGTCGGCACATTCCTGCCACTACAACGTTGGTCGGGGACAAGCTATATCGTCTACCTACGCAACCAGATACGGGCGATGGCAACACGGTTGATTTGGATTTAGAGCGTAACTTGTTTATGCAAAACCAAATTAGACACCAAGCATCACTCGACTTTCTAGGCAGCAAATTCAAGAACTTAACCAAAGCAATCAAAGGGGAATAATTTAGATGAGCTTATTTAACGTTTTCAATGTGACAGGTTCCGCAATGAGCGCTGAGTCCGTTCGTCTGAATACTACCTCAAGCAACTTGGCGAATGCCGACAGTGTCAGCAGTTCTGCGAAAGACACTTATAAGGCTCGTCATGCTGTGTTTGGTGCTGAGTTAAGTAACGCCATGCGTGGCGGTGATACGGTGCCAGTGAAAGTGATGGGTATTGTAGAAAGCGATAAACCGCTTAGTGCGGAGTACAACCCTGACCATCCCCTTGCAAACGAGGAAGGCTACATCTACAAGCCTAACGTGAATGTAATGGAAGAAATGGCAAACATGATTTCAGCTTCTCGCGCATACCAAACTAATGTGCAAGTGGCTGATTCTAGTAAACAAATGCTGCTGCGTACGCTGCAGATGGGTCAATAAGGATAAGGGGGTAGCGTATGGCCGGAATTAACAACGTTGGTCAAAGCGGCTTGTCCTATATCGACCAGCTTAAAAGCCTACAAGAGAACAAGAAGACTGAAGAGAGTACTGGTAAGCAGGACCTGAAACAGGAAGACTTCCTATCTTTGCTCACTAAGCAATTGTCTCAACAGGATCCTTTTAAGCCGGTAAGTAATGACCAGATGATTGCGCAAATGGCGTCATTTGCGACCGTAGATGGCATTGGCAAGATGAACTCTCAGTTCGAGAGCTTAAACTCGTCAATGACATCAAACCAAGCGTTACAAGCCTCCTCTTTGGTTGGTCGTGACGTATTGGTCCCAGGTGCGGCGGGTGTGAAGCAAGACAATGCGGCAATGGCGGCAATGGTTAAGCTAGCACAACCGATCGACAACTTATTTGTCCGAGTAGAAAACGAAGCGGGCCAACTGGTGCGTACTTTTGAGGTAGGTGCGAAACCAGCCGGTGATACTCGTGTACTTTGGGACGGTAATGATGAAAACGGTAATCCGATGCCTGCTGGCAAATACAATGTGAAAGCGTCTGGCTTGGTAGAAGGGGAGTCTCAAGAGTTCCCAGTATCTACGTACGCGAACGTGAACAGTGTGTTGCTAGGCAAGGGTGACGGTAACGTATTACTCAATCTGGCAGGCTTTGAATCGCCAGTTCGACTTGCAGAAGTTTTGGAAGTCGGCAAAGCGTAATCAATAGCACGTCAGGTTAGGAGATTTTGGAATGTCATATGTATCTTTAAGCGGTTTGTCCTCCGCTCAACTGGATTTGAACACCACCAGTAACAACATTGCGAACGCCAACACGTACGGCTTTAAAGAGTCTCGTGCGGAATTCAGCGATGTGTACTCAAACTCTTTGTTCACTAACGCAAAAACCACTCCGGGTGGCGGTGCACAAGCGAACCAAGTGGCGCAACAGTTCCACGAAGGTTCAAGCATTTACACCAATAACCCAATGGATTTGCGTGTATCGGGTACTGGCTTCTTCGCGGTAGCGAAAGATCGTCTTATCCCACAGCAAAATGAAATGACACGTAACGGTGCATTCCATTTGAACAAAGACAACTACATGGTAACAGCGAACGATGAGTTCCTACTTGGTTACCAAGTAAACCCAGAGTCTGGTGAGGTTTCATCTTACGAGCCACAACCAATCAATATTCCTGCAGAATTTGGTAAGCCAAAGCAAACAGCGAACATTGAAGTGGGTGTGAACTTACCTGCTAACGGTGATTTGAAAGATCCAACTCAGTTTGATTTTTCTGACCCGGATACATATAACCGCTCTACGTCTTCGACGATTTATGACTCAATGGGTCAGTCTTACAAGTTAACAACGTACTACTTGAAAGACCAAACTCAACCGAACACGTGGCAAACCTACTACACCGTGACAGATAAAGGTGGTGAGAAGCCATTGAACATCGCAAACGGTGATGCGGCAACGCCAACGGGTCATGTTGGTCACACAATGAAGTTCAACAACGACGGTACATTGGCGAGCCTAAACAATGGTCAGCCAATCACATCGGTAGCGTTGGGCGATCCTGCGACAAACACGACACCACTTGATCTGAACGGTGCGGACATTGCGCAAACACTTAACTTTGGTCTAGGTTCAGCAACACAGTTTGCTGCTCCATTTGAGCTAACTAAGTTCGATGAAGATGGTGCGACAACAGGCTTCCTAACCAAAGTCGACTTTGATGAGAACGGTAGCGTGTTGGGTACTTACTCAAACGGTGAAAACGTAACATTGGGTCGTGTAGCGCTGGTTCGTGTTCCTAACGAGCAAGGTTTGGATAAAAAAGGCGGTACTCAATGGGATTCAACACAGTTCTCTGGTGACAAGATCTGGGGTGAATCTAACAAGGGCTCTTTCGGTACTATTAACAACGGTATGCTAGAGCAATCAAACATTGATATGACTCAGGAGCTGGTGGATCTGATCTCTGCTCAGCGTAACTTCCAAGCGAACTCTCGTGCGCTAGAAGTACATAACCAGCTACAACAAAATATCCTGCAGATTCGCTAGAGCGCTAGTTGATAGCTCACTAGGTAATCTGTTTAATCAAACGCTGCGTGCGCTTGCCGCTTCGTTTGATAACATCATGACATTCATCTGATGCTCAACCTGAAATTACCTCAATTCAGGTTGGGCATGCTTTGATCTCCAGCTTGCCGCTATTGCCGCTAAGCGGATCAAAACATTGCCTCTCTTTTGGTTGATTCTCATTGAATTGCCATCTTAAAGACTACATTTCATGTTCAAGCTTTTGATTAATAACATTATTTTAATGTTGGCATAACTATTGCTTTTACTCCTTCGTACAGAGAATTTTTGGAGTAATTTATGGATCGCGCACTGTTTCTCGCAATGAGTGGCGCCAAGCAAAATATGCAGGCCCTGCAATTGCGTGCCAACAACTTGGCAAACGTGAGTACAACGGGTTTTCGTGCTGACTTGGCACAAGCTCGTTCTATGCAAGCTTATGGTGAAGGTTTACCTTCACGTGTATTCAGCATGACGGAACGTCCAGGGCACAACTTTGCGCAAGGTAGTGTGATCACTACAGGTCGCGATCTTGATATTACAGTGGAAGGCAGCGGTTGGATTGCGGTTATGGACCAAACTGGTAAAGAAGGTTTGACGCGTAACGGTAACCTAAAAGTTGATCAAAATGGCTTGCTGACAAACGCTAGTGGTCATGTGGTACTAGGCGAAAACGACGCGCCAATTACGTTACCCATTCCAGTCTCCAAAATCGAAATCGGTCGTGATGGCACCATCTCTGTACTGCCTCAAGGTGCGCCTGCCGAAGAATTAGAAGTGGTTGATCGTATTAAGCTTGTACGCACAGACGATCAAAGCTTATTTAAAGATACCAATGGCTTATTCCGCCATAAAACTCCAAACCAGCCTTACGAAGCAGACGGTACTATCAGCATCCAAACCGGTGCAATTGAAGGTAGTAACGTAAATGCCGTGGGTGAAATGACTGCTCTGATTGACCTTCAGCGTCAGTTTGAAATGCAAGTCAAGATGATGAGCACCGCTGAAGAGATGGATAAATCTTCAGATTCATTGCTTCGTATGAGTTAACAGAGTTAGAGGTTCACAATGCATCCAGCACTATGGGTAAGTAAAACGGGTCTAGATGCCCAGCAGACCAACATTGCAACGATTTCGAACAACTTGGCGAACGCCTCTACCGTGGGCTACAAAAAAAGCCGCGCGGTATTCGAAGATCTTTTCTACCAAAACATTAACCAGCCTGGCGGTCAATCGTCTCAAAACACTGAACTGCCAAGTGGTTTGATGCTGGGTGCCGGCTCTAAAGTGGTTGCGACACAAAAAGTGCACACGCACGGTAACGCGCAAACTACAACTAACGCTCTCGATATGATGGTAGAGGGTGATGGCTTTTTCCAAGTGACACTGCCAGACGGCAACATTGGTTACACTCGTAACGGTCAGTTCACGCTAAACGGCGAAGGTACGCTAGTGACCTCTGGCTCCGGTTACCCAGTTGAGCCAGAGATCGTGATTCCTGAAGATGCTATCTCGATTACTGTCGGTACTGACGGTGAAGTCTCTGTACGTATCCGTGGTGAGCAAAACAACGTTGTGGTTGGTCAGTTAACCATTACCGATTTCGTAAACCCTGGTGGTCTAGAGCCAATCGGTCAAAACCTTTACCTACCAACAGGCGCAAGCGGTGACCCACAAGAAGGTGTCCCAGGTCTTGATGGTTTGGGCGAAATTCGTCAATCCATGCTTGAAGCATCAAACGTGAACGTGACTGAAGAGTTGGTCAACATGATCGAAGCGCAGCGTGTGTATGAAATGAACTCAAAAGTGATCTCATCTGTCGACAAGATGATGAGCTTCGTTAACCAGCAGCTTTAATCGCTAGAATCGGGATTTAGGAGCCAATGATGAAACGTATTTGTCTACTTGCACTTATCGCTACGATGTCTGGCTGTACGATGCTAGAGCCTATCGAAACAGATGAAGTCAGCCAAGCAACAACAGTGGTTGATGCGGTTGAAGGCGATAAGTCGAAAGACGAGAGCAGCGGCATCATTGATACTCTGCGTGGCAGAAGCGATCCAGTAGCAGGCGATCCGGCATGGGCCCCGATTCATCCTAAGCAAAAGCCAGAGCATTACGCGGCGGCAACGGGCTCTTTGTTTAGCGCAGAACACATTACTGACCTGTACGATGACTCTAAACCTCGTGGCATTGGTGACATCATTACCGTGACGCTCGATGAGACGACTCGTGCGACTAAGAGCGCAAATGCGGATCTATCGAAAACCAACGACGCGAAGATGGAACCGCTGTCGGTGGGTGGTCAAGAGCTGCAAGTGGGCGGTAAGTACAACTTCTCTTACGATTTGAATAACACCAACACGTTTGCTGGTGATTCCTCGGCGAAACAGAGTAACAGCATCAGCGGTTACATTACGGTGGAAGTGATTGAGGTGCTGGCAAACGGCAACCTAGTGATCCGTGGCGAAAAGTGGATGACGCTAAACACGGGTGACGAGTACATTCGCCTGAGCGGCACAATTCGTCCTGATGACATCAACTTCGACAATACTATTGCGTCAAATCGCGTGTCTAACGCAAGAATTCAATACTCTGGCACGGGTCTACCACAAGATATGCAAGAGCCTGGTTTCTTGGCACGATTCTTTAATGTAGCCCTATAAAACGCCGCATTGACGGCAATTTGACTGCAAGAGATTAAGTAAGCATGAAAAGAATCCTATTAGCACTGATGAGCGTTGCACTGTTCGCAACCACAGCCCAAGCTGCACGTATCAAAGACGTCGCGCAGGTGGCAGGTGTGCGTAGTAACCAACTCGTGGGTTATGGCTTGGTTTCAGGCTTACCAGGAACGGGTGAATCCAATCCGTTTACAGAACAAAGCTTCGCGGCAATGCTGCAAAACTTCGGCATTCAGATGCCGCCGGGCACAAAGCCAAAGATCAAAAACGTTGCCGCAGTAATGGTAACGGCTGAGCTACCTGCGTTTTCGAAACCGGGTCAGCAAGTTGACGTGACGGTTTCTTCAATCGGTAGCGCGAAAAGTTTACGTGGCGGTACCTTGTTACAAACTTTCCTAAAAGGTCTAGATGGACAAGTTTATGCCGTTGCTCAAGGTAATCTTGTTGTCAGTGGTTTCAGTGCAGAAGGTGCCGACGGCTCAAAAATCGTTGGTAACAACCCGACGGTCGGTCTTATCTCTAGCGGTGCAACAGTAGAGCGTGAAATCCCAAACCCATTTGGGCGTGGCGACTACATCACATTTAACCTACTGGATTCTGATTTCACGACTGCGCAGCGTATGGCTGATGCGGTAAACAACTTCCTTGGTCCTCAGATGGCAAGTGCTGTCGATGCCACGTCTGTGCGTGTTCGTGCGCCACGAGACATCAGCCAACGCGTTGCATTCCTATCGGCAATTGAGAATCTAGAGTTTGACCCGGCAGATGGCGCAGCAAAGATCATTGTTAACTCTCGCACTGGCACTATCGTGGTCGGTAAGCATGTCCGTCTTAAACCAGCGGCCGTAACGCATGGTGGTATGACCGTCGCAATCAAAGAAAACCTTAACGTTAGTCAGCCGAACAGCTTCTCTGGTGGTCAAACGGTTGTCGTGCCGGATTCTGATATCGAAGTGAGTGAAGAAAAAGGCAAGATGTTCAAGTTTGAACCGGGTTTGACACTGGATGATCTCGTTCGTGCGGTTAATGAAGTTGGTGCAGCACCTTCTGATTTAATGGCGATTCTGCAAGCATTAAAACAAGCTGGTGCCATTGAAGGCCAGTTGATCATCATCTAATCGATTAGGAGGCAAACCATGGTGAACAATCCTAACGATATCGGCTTTATTCACGACATCAGCTCCCTTGATACGCTGCGTCAGAAAGCCGTAAAAGAAGGCAAAGACGGCGAGCATGAAGCACTGCGTGCGGCCGCTCGTCAGTTTGAATCTATCTTTACGTCGATGATGCTGAAATCAATGCGTGAGGCGAATGAAGGCTTCGAGTCGAACTTCATGAATAGTCAGAACGAAAAGTTCTACCGCCAAATGCTTGATGAACAAATGGCAAGTGAACTGAGTGCTTCAGGTTCAATGGGGCTAGCTGACATGATTGTTAAGCAGTTGACGGTAGGCCAGGGCGATGACAAGAGTGAAACAGCAATGCGCGATGCGGCAAACAATGCTGTGGAATATCGTCGTGTAGACCCTAAAAAAGCGCGCGAGATTGAGCAGCGCTTGATTGAATCGGGTCAGCTGTCTCGTCCTGGTTCAGAGCCGTCACGTTTTGATACACCAGAATCCTTCGTTAACTCGATGAAGCCTTACGCTGATCGCGCAGCAAAAGCACTGGGTGTCGAGCCGTCATTACTGCTTGCTCAAGCCGCGCTAGAAACAGGCTGGGGGCAAAAGGTGGTGAAGAATGCGCGTGGTAGCAGCAACAACTTATTCAACATCAAAGCGGACAGAAGCTGGCAGGGCGATAAGGTAACGACTCAAACCTTGGAATTCCATGACAATACGCCAGTGAAAGAGACTGCAGCATTCCGCTCTTACTCTAACTACCAAGACAGCTTTAATGATTATGTGCGTTTCTTGAATGAAAATCCGCGCTACGAAACCGCTCTTCAACAGAAAGGTGATTCGGAATCATTTATTCGTGGTATCCATAGTGCAGGTTACGCAACCGATCCAAATTACGCAGACAAAGTACTGCAGGTGAAGCAGAAAATCGAGAGCATGTAATTCATAACGATTTTGAATGCTTAAGACACTTCTTGATAAGGCTTGCTATGGTGCAAGCCTTTCTTTTTTCCTAGGTTTCTCTTTCTTTTCTAAACTGGCACATCTTTTGCTAAATGCTAACTAGGTGATCGGTCAATACCGATTTTATTTCGTTTTTGGGGGCATGTATGGCGTCAGATCTGTTGAATGTGGGTACACAAAGTGTGCTTACTGCTCAGCGACAGTTGAATACGACTGGTCATAACATTTCTAATGCTAATACAGAGGGTTACAGCCGTCAGTCTGTTATCCAAGGCACCAATGACCCACGCCAATTTGGCGGCTCTACCTACGGCATGGGCGTGCATGTGGAAAATGTTCGCCGCTCATGGGATGAATTTGCCGTTAAAGAGCTTAATTTGTCCACCACCAACTACGCCAATAAGCTAGATAACGAAAAGAACCTCGATTTGCTGTCTGGCATGTTGTCTTCTGTGGCATCGAAAAAGATCCCAGAGAACATGAACGAATGGTTTGATGCTGTGAAAACCATGGCGGACACTCCCAATGACATGGGGGCGCGTAAAGTAGTATTGGAAAAAGCCAAACTACTTAGCGATACCTTAAACGAATTCCACGAAACCGTACGTCAGCAATCCGATGTGACGAATAAGTCACTGGATATGGGCATTGAACGCGTGAACCAACTTGCCGTTGAGATCCGCGATGTTCATCGATTGATGATGCGAACCCCAGGTCCTCATAACGATTTGATGGACCAACATGAAAAGCTGATTAAAGAGCTGTCTGAATACACCAAAGTTACCGTGACCCCGCGAAAAAACGCTGAAGGTTTCAATGTGCATATTGGTAACGGACATACGCTTGTTTCAGGCACGGAAGCTAGCCAGCTGAAGATGATTGATGGCTTTCCTGACGTCCATGAACGTCGTCTTGCTATGGTTGAAGGTGGCGGCATTAAAGCGATCAAATCGGACGATATTGACGGCAAAATTGGGGCACTATTGAAAATGCGCGACGAGCACATCCCTCAAGTGATGGATGAACTTGGTCGCCTATCGGTTGCTTTTTCAAGTGAAGTGAACCACTTGCAATCACAAGGTTTGGACCACTACGGCAATGTCGGTGACCCTTTGTTTACCGATGTGAACTCAGAGCCGTTAGCGAAATCTCGTGTGGTAGCCGGACCTCAATCTACTGCTGATATGGCGGTATACATCAACGACATTAGTGCGCTGAAAGGCGGTGAGTATTCGCTTCGTTACGATGGCGACAGCTACAGTGTGACGAAGCCGAATGGTGAAACCGTTAAGCTGAACACCGATTCAGGGAATGCTTTCTATCTTGATGGTATGCGAGTGGAAGTGCGCAATGAACCTAAAGTCGGTGAGCACATTTTACTTCGCCCAACGCGCAGCAGTGCGGCACAAATAAAAGTTGAAACCAACGATCCAAAAGCCATTGCAGCGCAAAGCTATGAAGCGTCAACCACATTCGCTCAAGGCAACGCGAAGTTTGAAATCGTTGACGCAGGTGACCTACGAGAGTTTGAGGTAGTGGTTTCTCCTACCGGCGATCAATTTGCTGTTACGGACACCAAAGGCAATGTGCTTATGGCTCCGCAGCCATACCCTCCAACTGGACCTGTGTCGGTAAGCCTACCAAGTAACCATCCGGGTTATAAAAACGGTGGCGCGACGGTATTTGAGCTCACGAGTGGTGCACTACCTAACGATAAGTTTACGGCTAACCTTGTGCCTTCTGAAGGTGATAACGGCAACTTACGTAAGATGCTGAATATTCAAACCGACAAGAAGATGAACGGCAATGAGTCGACTCTGGTTAGTCTTTACTACAACTTGAACACAGATGTGGGCTTGAAGACATCCACTGCAAGTCGCTTAGCCGATGTCGCTCAATTAGAAAGTGAAGCAGCGCAAGAGCGAGTGGCGTCGATCTCGGGGGTAAACCTCGATGAAGAAGCGGCAAACATGATGAAGTTCCAACAGGCGTATATGGCCTCTTCTCGTGTGATGCAGGCGGCAAATGACACCTTCAACACCATCTTGCAATTGCGATAACAGGAGGCCGTAGATGTTAACTCGAATTTCCAGCTTCCATAACTACCAGTCGGTGCAAAACGATTTGCGCCGTCAGGAAAACAAAGTTCACCACAATCAGGAGCAACTTGCTTCTGGTAAGCAGTTGACCAAGCCGAGCGATAACCCGTTGGCGACGCACTATATACAGAGTATTGGTCAACAAGAAGAACAGCTAAAGCAGTACCTTGATGCAATCGTTCTGGTTCGTAACCGACTAGAAAACCAAGAGGTCGTGATTGCCAATGCTGAGGAGTTCACCGATGAATCGAAGCGTATTTCGATGGAAATGATCAACGGTGCTTACTCTCCAGAAGACCGTGCCGCGAAAAAGCGCGAGCTTGAAGAGATTGCCAATAACTTCTTGGCGCTAGTGAACACTCAAGATGAATCAGGTAACTACGTTTTTGCCGGTACTAAGCCGAAAACTCAGCCGTTTTTTAGAGATAACGATGGCAGCGTTGTGTACACCGGCGATGATTACCAACGCAAGATGAAGATTGCGAGCAATATTGAGCTAGGCATCAACTACCCGGGTAACCACTTGTTTTCAGAGATCCCGAATCCGTTTGGTGATTTCGAACCACAATACGATTTACAAGAAGGCTCTGAGTTGTTGCTTGGTCAAGCAACGAGTGCGTCAGAAGATAACTCAAACTACAAAGTGACCTTTGTGGATATGAGTAACGGCAAGTTTGGTTATCAGTTAGAAAAAGATGGCAGCATCGTGCAGGTTGATGATTATTCACCTGTTGATGGCATCAAATACGAAGGCGTGAATATTCAGCTTAAAGGTCAAGTATCGGCTGGCGACAGCATTACGTTAGAGCCACGCCAAACCTTTAGTATTTTTGATGCGTTTAGAGAAACCATGCAATGGTCGGAGAGCTCAGTATCAGACGCTTCGGCGACCGCGAAGCTGCATCAAATGACAGAAGAATTCCAAGCGGCATTTGTTCACATGAACAAAGTAAGAACCGATTTGGGTGCTAAGTTGAGCACGCTCGATATTCAAGAGCAAAACCACGAAGATTTTAATTTGTCTCTGGCGAAAGCGAAGAGCAATTTTGAGGATTTGGATTATTCCAAGGCGGTCATCGAGTTCAGCGAGAACTCACGTGCACTGCAAGCCTCGCAACAGGCTTTTGGTAAAACCAAAGACCTAACGCTATTTAACTATATTTAGCGACACTTAATTCGATCTAGCGCTGCTGAAACCTAGCGAGATGCCCATAGCATCTGAATGGAAGAGTAACGCCTTCAATCCGTAATTTTAATGCCTTATGTGCAAAGCCTTAAGCGCGAGAAATCAACGGAAAATGCCGAGTAATGCGAGCCAAGCGGCACGATTTTACCGAAAGCGGCAATGAGGTTCGCGGCAAATCAAGCGGCAATAGATCAACAACTGGCTGATAACGTAACTCAGCAGAAGGAAAAGGCGAATACGCCCTTTCATTGCTGAACTAACTTGTTGTTTATTTGCTCGTTTTTAAAAGAGTGAGTTATTAAATTCAAGTTGGCACACAAATTGTATTGATGTTGTCAGAACAGACTTACGAGATTCTAAACCCTGCCATATAGGCAGATTTAGCAAGTAATTTTTACGGTCAGTGCTTATCCAAATGAGAGTAAAGCTGGCCGCTTCGCAAAAGCTTGCGAACTCAAAAGGAGAGCAAAATGGCTGTAACAGTTAGTACTAACGTCTCCGCGATGACCGCGCAGCGTTATTTAAACAAGGCGACCAACGAACTTAATACTTCGATGGAACGTCTTTCATCTGGTCACAAGATTAACAGTGCAAAAGACGACGCAGCAGGTCTACAGATCTCTAACCGTCTAACGGCTCAGTCTCGTGGTCTAGATGTGGCAATGCGTAACGCAAACGACGGTATCTCGATTGCCCAAACGGCAGAAGGTGCGATGAACGAAGCGACGTCAGTAATGCAACGTATGCGTGACTTGGCGATCCAATCTTCAAACGGTACTAACTCTCCGGCTGAGCGTCAGGCGATCAACGAAGAATCATCAGCGTTGACGGATGAACTAAACCGTATCGCAGAAACGACATCATTTGGTGGTCGTCGTCTATTGAACGGTTCGTTTGGTGAAGCAGCATTCCAAATTGGTTCAAGCTCTGGTGAAGCAATGATCATGGCTCTAACAAGCATCCGTGCGGATGACCAACGTATGGGCGGTGTGACTTTCTTCTCTGAGAATGGCAAAGACAAAGACTGGGGTGTTGATCCTGCTAAAGCAGATCTAAAAATCACACTACCAGGTATGGGTGAAGATGAAGATGGCAACCCAGATGATCTAGAAATCAGCATCAATGCGAAAGCAGGCGATGATATTGAAGAGTTGGCAACGTACATCAACGGCCAATCTGATATGATTAACGCATCGGTGAGTGAAGACGGCAAGCTGCAAGTATTTGTAGCGCACCCGAACGTTCAAGGTGAGATTTCAATCTCTGGTGGTCTAGCTTCTGATTTGGGTTTAAGTGACGAGCCAGTACGTACATCAGTACAAGACATCGATATGACAACCGTGCAAGGTTCTCAAAACGCGATTTCAGTATTGGATTCAGCACTTAAGTATGTTGATTCACAACGTGCGGACCTAGGTGCGAAGCAAAACCGTCTAAGCCACAGCATCAACAACTTGGCAAACATCCAAGAAAACGTCGATGCGTCTAACAGCCGAATTAAAGATACGGACTTTGCGAAAGAAACAACGCAAATGACCAAAGCGCAAATTTTGCAACAAGCAGGTACTTCGATTCTTGCTCAAGCGAAACAATTGCCAAACTCTGCGATGTCACTATTGCAGTAGTTTACCTAGCCTGTACTCAATACATTCAGACGTGGATGGGAATGCAGGCTTTTGGCAAGCAACTTTATAATAGAATGTGCGGCTCTCTCATCTCTCACCTGCCAATCATTTTCAATGTAAGGTTGCACCCGGTGTGTCGGATATGTGTTCATTTCTCTTGATCTCCACATAGGCTCTGGCTACCAACCTAGCCCCGGTTCTCTCAAAGGAAAAGGGGCTTTTTCTTTTCTATCTTCCAGCAAACCTCCTTACTGATACCGCTCTAACTGACTGCTTTTATTCGCTTTTGGTTGTTTTATGTACAAAACATTCCGCTCGGCGTAAATCTAAGAAACTTGAGCGCTTTTTTCTACTTTTCTCCAATTTTTCTAGCCAAATCTCGCTAATTCACTTTTTTTTATTTTTTCCTAAAGCTTCTGAAATCCGAGTCGTTAATAGAAGTAACTTTGAGAGAACTACTTGGTTTTCCGAGACGTCGGAAACCGCTACATCGGAAAATCAATTGGAGAAATCACCATGGCAGTGAATGTAAACACTAACGTATCAGCGATGACCGCTCAGCGTTACCTAAACAACGCAAACTCAGCACAACAAACTTCAATGGAACGTTTGTCTTCAGGTTTCAAAATCAACAGCGCGAAAGATGACGCTGCGGGTCTTCAAATCTCGAACCGCTTGAACGTACAAAGCCGTGGCTTGGATGTAGCTGTTCGTAACGCGAACGACGGTATCTCGATTGCACAAACAGCAGAAGGTGCAATGAACGAGACAACCAACATCCTACAACGTATGCGTGACCTATCTCTTCAATCAGCGAACGGCTCTAACTCAAAATCTGAGCGTGTTGCGATTCAAGAAGAAGTAACGGCACTAAACGACGAACTAAACCGTATCGCTGAAACAACATCATTCGGTGGTAACCGTCTACTTAACGGTACTTACGGTACTCAGTCTTTCCAAATCGGTGCGGACAACGGTGAAGCCGTGATGCTAAACCTAAAAGACATGCGCTCTGACAACCAAATGATGGGCGGCGTGAGCTACCAAGCTGAAAAAGGCAAAGATAAAGACTGGGGTGTGGAAGCGGGCAAAAACGACCTGAAAATCAGTCTGACAGACAGCTTCGGTAAAGAGCAAGAAATCAACATCAGCGCAAAAGCGGGTGACGATATCGAAGAGCTTGCGACTTACATCAACGGTCAAACAGACCTAGTAAAAGCATCAGTAGACCAAGACGGTAAACTGCAAGTTTTCGCTGGTAACAACAAAGTTGAAGGCGAAGTAGAGTTTTCTGGCGGTCTTTCTGGTGAGTTAGGTCTAAGCGATGGTAAGAAAGTAACGGTTGATACCATCGATGTAACATCAGTAGGTGGCGCACAAGAATCTGTCGCTATCATTGATGCGGCGTTGAAATACGTAGATAGCCACCGTGCAGAGCTAGGTGCTTTCCAAAACCGTTTCAACCACGCAATCAGCAACTTGGACAACATCAACGAGAACGTGAACGCGTCGAAGAGCCGTATTAAAGATACCGACTTCGCGAAAGAAACGACTCAAATGACTAAGTCACAAATCCTATCGCAAGCGTCAAGCTCAATCCTTGCGCAAGCGAAACAAGCGCCTAACTCAGCGCTAAGCCTACTAGGTTAATTAACCTAATACGACGCGATACAAAAGCCAGGTTCATCCCTGGCTTTTTGCATATTCGAATCACGCATTAGGGACACCGAATAGGATAGGTGACAAGGAGTTTGTATCGATTAGATGGTCTCTTTAAATACCAATGTCACTGCGATGATGACGCAGCGACATCTCAGTCATGCGGCTGAGCAAAACATAGAGTCACAACGGAATCTCACTTCGGGTTATCGAATTAACTCTGCTAGTGATGACGCTGCTGGTTTACAGATCTCCAACACTCTTAATGTCCAAACGAGAGGGCTTGATGTCGCCTTGAGAAATGCGCACGATGCGTATTCGGTGGCACAAACCGCAGAAGGTGCTTTGCATGAGAGCAGTGATATATTGCAACGCTTGCGCTCTCTGGGGCTTCAAGCGGCAAACGGCAGTAATGACTCAAGTGATCGGCAAAGTATTCAATACGAGGTCGTAGCGCTGCAAGATGAGCTTGATCGTGTCGCGATCACGACGACATTTGCAGATAAAAACCTGTTTGATGGTTCTTACGGCTCGCAAAGCTTCCATATTGGAGCGAATGCCAACTCTATCTCTCTGACACTGCGGAATATGCGCAGTCACATCCCGGAGATGGGAGGGCAGCATTATGTTGGTGATGCGGTCGATAAAGATTGGCGAGTCACTAAAGATAATCAAACCCTTAAATTTGAATACCAAGACAGTAAAGGGCAAACCCAAACAGAATCTATTGGGCTCAAACTAGGAGATCGCATTGAACAGGTTGCTACTTATATCAATGCGCAGCAATCGATAGTGAGTGCCTCAGTGACTGAAAACAATGAACTGCAATTCTTTGCCTCGACGCTGAATGCACCTGAAGGTGTAACGTTAGAGGGCAGTTTAACGGATGAGCTTGATGTTAGTGCTGGTGGTTTAGTCACAATGGACGACATCGATATGTCGACTGTTGGCGGGGCGCAGCTTTCAGTTGGGGTAATTGATGCAGCAATTAAGTATGTTGACTCGCATCGAAGTGAAATAGGTGGCTTCCAAAACCGGGTTAGCGGCACGATGGATAACCTTAACACGGTGAACCGGAGTGTGACCGAATCAAAAGGGCGGATACGAGATACGGATTTTGCTCGTGAGTCGACGGAGATGGTACGGTCACAAGTGCTGCAAGATGCGACGACCGCATTATTAGCCCAAGCGAAGCAGAGACCGAGCTCGGCACTTGGATTGCTCAGTTGAACGGGTTACAGCGATGAACATCGCTCAGGAACAAAAGTTTCAGGTAATAAAAAACGCTGCCAATGGCAGCGTTTTTTTCGTGTTCAGCTAAGTAAAAATTACTTAGTTACACGTAGAACTGGAGTTTCACCAACAGTAACAGAACCAGAAAGCTTGTTTAGCTCTTTGATTTCGTCCATGTTAGAGATAACAACTGGAGTTAGCGTTGATTTCGCTTTCTCTTCTAGAAGAGCTAGGTCGAATTCAATTACAGTGTCGCCAGCTTTAACAGTTTGACCTTCTTCAGCGATACGCTTGAAGCCTTCGCCTTTAAGTTCAACAGTATCGATACCGAAGTGAACGAAAAGCTCAACACCGTCGTCAGACTCGATAGAGAACGCGTGGTTCGTTTCGAAGATCTTACCGATAGTACCGTTTACAGGAGCTACCATTTTGTTACCAGCAGGTTTGATAGCAATACCATCACCAACGATTTTCTCAGCGAAAACAACATCTGGCACATCTTCAATGTTCACGATCTCACCAGAAAGTGGTGCGATGATTTCGATTGCACCTGCGTCAGCGCTGTCGTCAGATACTAGCTTCTTAAGTTTGTCAAACAGACCCATTGTGTCATGCTCCTAACGTTTTATTTAATTCTGTCGAATTATAGTATACCAATCTTTCGAGATAGACGACTTTTTTTAACCGCCTATCTCATTGGAATTAGTTGATTATTGAGTTTTCTCTGCAATGAACTTTTCTACAACTGCTTCGATTTCCGCTGCTGTTGGTAGAGAAAGTGCTTCTTCAGCCATTGCTTTCACTTCTGCGAAGTTAGAGTTACGGATAACTTTCTTCACTTTAGGGATAGAGATGCCGCTCATTGAGAACTCGTCTAGACCCATACCTAGAAGTAGAAGTGTTGCACGCTCATCACCTGCTAGCTCACCACACATACCAGTCCACTTACCTTCAGCGTGAGAAGCGTCGATAACTTGCTTAATCACAGTAAGTACAGCTGGTGATAGTGGGTTGTATAGGTGAGAAATCATCTCGTTACCACGGTCAACCGCTAGTGTGTACTGAGTTAGGTCGTTTGTACCGATAGAGAAGAAAGATACTTCCTTCGCTAGGTGGTGCGCGATAGCTGCTGCAGCTGGAGTCTCAACCATTACACCGATTTCGATGTTTTCGTCGAATGCATGACCTTCAGCGCGTAGTTCTGCTTTGTACTCTTCGATCGCTTTCTTAAGCTCACGGATTTCTTCAACAGAGATGATCATTGGGAACATGATACGCAGTTTACCGTGTGCAGATGCACGTAGGATACCACGTAGCTGGTCACGTAGGATTTCACGACGATCCAAGCTGATACGTACTGCACGCCAGCCTAGGAACGGGTTCATCTCTTTTGGAAGATCCATGTATGGAAGATCTTTGTCGCCGCCGATATCCATAGTACGGATGATCACAGCGTGACCGTTCATTGCTTCAGCAACTTCTTTGTAAGCTTGGTATTGCTCTTCTTCAGTTGGAAGTGCATCACGGTCCATGAATAGGAATTCAGTACGGTACAGACCAACACCTTCACCACCGTTACGGATGATACCGTCACAGTCTTTAACAGTACCGATGTTACCGCAAACTTCTACGCGGTGACCGTCAGTTGTTTCTGCGTGTAGGTCTTTTAGCTTAGCTAGCTCTTCTTTTTCAGCAAGGAATGCAGCTTTAACTGCTTTTGCTTCTTCTAGCTCAGCGTCAGATGGGTTGATAACGATCTTGTTGTTCATCGCATCAAGAATCAGCATGTCGCCGTTCTTAACTTGCTTAGTGATGTCGTTAGTACCAACGATAGCTGGAAGCTCAAGAGAGCGAGCCATGATTGAAGTGTGAGAAGTGCGACCGCCGATGTCACAAGCAAAACCAAGAACGTAGTCTAGGTTGATCTGTGCAGTTTCAGATGGCGTTAGGTCGTAAGCTACTAGGATAACTTCTTGATCAATATCGCTTAGAGAAACGATGTTGATACCTAGAGCGTTCTTAACGAAACGAGAACCGATATCACGGATGTCAGTTGCACGTTCTTTCAGGTATTCGTCGTCTAGAGACTCAAGAGCCGTTGCTTGCTCTTCGATCACAGAGTGGATCGCGTGGTCAGCAGACATTTTGTCGTTTTTGATAAGTGCTAGGATTTCCTCTTCTAGCTCTTCGTCTTCAAGAAGCATGATGTGACCTTCAAAGATCGCTTCTTTTTCTTCGCCAAACGTTTCAAGCGCTTTTTGCTTGATAGTTTCTAGTTGAGCAGAAGATTTGTTACGAGCGTCAAAGAAACGTGCAACTTCTGCTTCTACTTGATCATCAGAAATAGTGTTTGTGTTTAGGACAATTTCATCTTCTTGAAGTAGTAGTGCTTTACCGATTGCAATACCAGGAGATGCTAGGATGCCTGAAATCATAGCCTTACCTTAAGTTGGTCAACTTTATAAAACGGGAGAATAATGGGTGCGCTAACGAATAGTTTTAGCTTAGTTTTGAGTCTATTTCCAACGAAGCCATTTTGCTTTCACAAAATGGCTTCTGAAATAGGAGACCGAATTAGTGTAGTTGGTCCATTAGAGCAACTAGGTGGTCAACTGCTTGCTGAGCTTGTGGGCCTTCAGCTGAGATAGTTACTAGAGTACCTTTTACTAGGCCTAGTGTTTGTAGCTTGAATAGGCTCTTAGCGCTAGCGCTTTTACCGTTAGAAGTCACAGTGATGTCCGCGTCGAATGCTTTAGCTTCTTTAACGAACTGTGCAGCTGGACGAGTGTGAAGACCGTTTTCTGCTGTGATTTCTACTTGCTTCTCGTACATGTGATATACCCCAATAAATGTATTTTTTTGTTAGTTTGTGACTAAGTTTTAGCTTAACTGCTTTACACCTTGTGCGCTAGCACGAGAGAGTTCAAAGCGTGTCAGAACTGATACTAGTCAAAAGTTTGGTAATTACGCAACTGTTTGCGTGCGTAATTACACTGAAACCTTTTTGGTTTAGATTCTTTATTTTGAACCTAAAAATAAAACACCCTGATATTACCAAAGGTGGGGCAGGGATCAACAAAAAAGCCCCTGAACGGGGCTTTTTTAAACGAAAAATTGATTTGACCACATATTACTGTTGGTTCTCTTTCTCGGTAAAGATACCAGCAAATAGTGCTGTACTTAGGTAACGTTCACCAGAGCTTGGTAGAACTGTTACGATTGTTTTTCCTTCAAATTCAGGAAGTTCCGCGAGTCGGTTTGCTGCAACGACTGCTGCACCTGATGAGATGCCAGCTAGGATGCCTTCTTCTTCCATTAGGCGACGAGCCATCTCGATCGCTTCTTCAGAAGTCACTTGCTCAACACGGTCTAGAAGTTCTAAATCTAAGTTACCAGGGATGAAACCTGCACCAATACCTTGGATTTTGTGAGGCGCTGGTTGGATTTCTTCACCTGCTAGCGCTTGCGCAATTACTGGTGATTCTGCTGGCTCTACTGCAACAGATGTGATGGCTTTGCCTTTCTCACCTTTGATGTAGCGGCTTGTGCCTGTGATGGTACCGCCTGTACCTACACCTGCTACGAATACATCGATTTCACCGTCTGTTGCTTCCCAGATTTCTGGACCAGTTGTCTTCTCGTGAATCTCTGGGTTGGCAGGGTTGTTGAACTGCTGTAGAAGAAGGTATTTGTCTGGATTGCTTGCAACGATTTCTTCCGCTTTAGCGATCGCGCCTTTCATACCTTTTGCTGCTTCTGTTAGTTCTAGGTTTGCACCTAGCGCTTTAAGAAGCTTACGACGCTCAAGGCTCATTGATTCTGGCATTGTCAGAGTGAGCTTGTAACCGCGAGCGGCTGCTACGAATGCAAGTGCAACACCTGTGTTACCACTGGTTGGCTCAACTAGCTCAACGCCCGGCTTAAGAGTACCTGCCTTTTCTGCTTCCCAAATCATGTTAGCACCAATACGGCACTTAACACTGAAGCTTGGGTTACGCGCTTCGATTTTCGCCAAAACTTTACCTTTGCTCACTTTATTCAAGCGAACAAGAGGTGTGTTACCGATAGTAAGAGAGTTGTCTTCGTAGATCTTGCTCATAGTGATGTTCCTTCATTACACGATATTGTGAATATGAGTAGAAGAATATGCGGTCTCAAAAAAAGGGAAAAGGATTAAAAAGTTATATCTTATGAGGTTGGTCGAGAATTGAGCAAAATGAAAGGGGAGGCGTCTAAAACCTCCCCGTATCGAATGAAAGTGTGAGTTATTGTTGATGCTTAAATTCGTTCACCCACATTGCAGTTGCACCGCAGACAGCAACAGGCATAACAATTAGGTTAAGAATTGGAATCGTGGTAAACACCGAAACCAACACTCCAAAGCCATAGGCTTTCCCTTGCTTTTGTTTCAATTTGTAACGCATCTCGTTGAAAGACACTTTATGGTTATCAAACGGATAGTCACAGTACTGGATAGCAAGCATCCAAGCGGTGAAGATGAACCACAAGAAAGGTCCAACCGTTTGCCCGAGTGCAGGGATCAACAGAAGAAGAAACAAGCCAATCGCTTTTGGTAGGACATAAAGCAATTTTCGCCATTCTCGTGCTAGCACGCGAGGGACATCTTTTATCACCGCAGCCATGCCATCATCATTCACTTTTTGACCCGTTAAGGACTCTTCGACTTTTTCAGCGAGTAAACCATTGAATGGTGCGGCGATGAAGTTAGCTAATGTACTAAAGAAATAAGAGAATGTGGCAAGAATAGTTAACACCAATATTGGCCACAATATGTAGGTAAGCCAAGAGAGAAAATCTGGTAACTGACCAATCCAGTTCTGGATCCAAACATCGAGATGGGAGAATAGATAGAAAATCGCGCCACCCACGAGTAATACGTTGGCAAGTAATGGCAAAACCACAAAGCGACGGATCTCCGGAGAGAGTGCTATTTGAATCCCATATAGGAAGTAACCGAATCCGGTTCTAGGCTGATTATTCAACTTCATATCTATTTTGTTTCGTGTAAGTGAAAACTCATTGTACCTGTGGATGGTTTTCTTTCAATGCCCTAACATTTTGGGTCTTGTAAAGTGGAATCGTGGCAAGAATCACAACAAAAAACCGAACTTCTTGCATTAAGTTGTTCTAAACCTACATATAGTTTTGGTAAAGTAAAAGCATCATTCGGATTTATTGCACTTGGGTTACTGCTCAAGGATGTGCGAGTAGTAGAACAAGTAGATTGAGAGTAAATAATGCAGGAATTGCGATTCGTACTCATTGTTGTTGGCGCATTAGCCATCGCCGCATTGCTATTTCATGGTCTGTGGACAAGCAAAAAAGAAGGCAAAGCAAAATTTGGTAACAAGCCGCTTGGTAAGTTGGATGTTGACCAAGAGGATAAAGAGTCTCCAGAACAAGAGCGTGATTTTGCTCCTGCTCCAGAAGACGACTTCGAAATCATCCGTAAAGATCGCAAAGAGCCAGACTTTGGGATGGAGAATTCATTTGATAATAAATTCGCTTCTGATCCTCTGATCGATGATGTTCTTGATGTAAAAGAAGAGAAAGAGCATAAAGAAGAGCAAGAAATCCCAGCTTTTGTTGCGACAAAAACAGAAGAAGACGTGGTAGAGCCTGTTTTACAAGAGTCAGTAGACACTTTTGCTGAAAACGAAACTATCGCGGAAAAAGAAGAAATTATCGAACCGGTATTTGAAACAACGGTTGTACCAGAATCGGCAGAAGTAGAGATTGCGCCTGTAATGACAGAGGTAGCGGTTGAAGAGCCGAAGTCAGAGCCAGAAATGCAAGTGATTGTGTTAAATGTGCACTGTGCAGGCGAAGAGCCATTTATTGGTACTAAGCTATTCGATAGCCTTCAGCAAAACGGTTTGATTTACGGTGAAATGAATATCTTCCATCGTCATGTGGACTTGTCTGGCAATGGTAAAGTGTTATTCAGTGTTGCAAACATGATGCAGCCGGGTACGTTAGAGCACGGTGACCCAGCAGAGTTTTCAACGAAAGGTATTTCCTTCTTTATGACTCTCCCTTGCTATGGTGAAGCAGACCAAAACTTCAACCTTATGCTGCGTATTGCACAGCAAGTCGCGGACGACATGGGGGGGAATGTACTGGATGATCAACGTAACCTGATGACACCTGATCGATTAGCATCATATCGACGTCAAATAGTTGAGTTTAATGCTGCTAACGCATAACCTTAACACCAAATAATGATAGGGCTCCGTTAGGAGCCCTTTTTCTTAGATTCCCAACCTCATTAATGAATATACACGGGGCTTTAATATGTCTGAATCAGTACATCAGCGACTAGAAGAGCTAAAAGAGTCGTTGCATTACCACGCGGTTCGTTACTACGTGGAAGATAACCCAGAGATTCCAGATGCAGAATACGATCGTATGATGCGTGAATTATTGGATATTGAAGCCGAACACCCAGAACTGGTTACCGTCGACTCTCCAAGTCAACGCGTAGGAGGTCAGCCACTGTCTGAGTTCAGCCAAGTTACTCATGAAGTGCCGATGCTATCGTTGGATAACGCTTTTGATGATACGGAACTGGATGGTTTTCATAAACGCGCTCAAGATCGCGTTGTCGGTCATACCATCAAACAGTACTGCTGTGAGCCTAAGCTTGACGGTTTGGCTGTAAGTCTATTGTACGAAGATGGTGTCTTGGTTCAGGCTGCGACACGTGGTGATGGTACTACTGGTGAAAACATCACGGAAAATGTGCGTACCATCAGCGCAATTCCATTAAAGCTGCAGGGTAAAGACTGGCCGACACGTCTAGAAGTTCGCGGTGAAGTCTTTATGCCAAAAGCGGGTTTTGACAAACTTAACGAGATCGCTCGTCAAAAAGGCGAGAAAGTTTTTGTTAACCCACGTAACGCGGCGGCGGGCAGTCTGCGTCAACTAGATTCACGTATTACCGCTTCGCGTCCATTGAGCTTTTATGCTTACAGTGTTGGCGTTGTTGAAGGTGCTACGTTAGCAAACAGCCACTATGAGCGATTCTTACAAATCAAATCTTGGGGCTTACCAATGTGCCCCGAAACCAAGCGAGTCGATAACTTGGAAGAGGTAAAAGCCTACTACCAAGACATTCTTAACCGTCGTGAAGCTTTGGCGTATGAAATTGATGGCGTCGTCATTAAAGTTGATGATATTGCAATTCAAGAGCGTTTGGGTTTTGTTGCTCGTGCTCCTCGTTGGGCAATCGCGTATAAATTCCCAGCGCAAGAAGAAATTACCACGCTAAATGATGTGGAGTTCCAAGTTGGTCGTACCGGTGCCATTACGCCAGTAGCTAAGCTTGAGCCAGTATTTGTTGGTGGTGTCACGGTAAGTAATGCAACTCTTCACAACGCAGACGAGATTGAACGTTTACAAGTGATGGTAGGTGATCAAGTAGTGATTCGTCGTGCTGGTGATGTGATTCCGCAAGTTGTCTCTGTTATCAAAGAACGTCGCCCAGAAACGGCGCGCGAGATCCTATTCCCCAATGCTTGTCCGGTATGTGGCTCTCATGTTGAACGTATCGAAGGTGAAGCCGTTACACGTTGTACTGGTGGTTTAGTATGCCAGGCTCAACGTAAAGAAGCGTTAAAACACTTTGTGTCTCGTAAGGCGCTAGATGTAGACGGATTGGGCGAGAAGGTCATTGAACAATTGGTTGATCGTGAGATGGTCGAAACGCCAGCAGACCTGTTCAAGCTTTCTGCAGGCGTACTGACGGTCTTGGAACGAATGGGACCGAAATCGGCAACCAACGTTGTGAATGCTCTTGAGAAATCAAAACTAACAACATTGCCACGTTTCTTGTACTCACTTGGTATCCGAGAAGTCGGTGAAGCTACAGCTGCAAACCTTGCACAACATTTCAAGAACCTTGAAACCATTGAGCAAGCAACAGAAGAGCAGTTGGTTGAGGTTCAAGATATTGGTGTGGTCGTAGCAAAACACATTACCACTTTCTTCAGCGAAGAGAAAAACCAAGCGGTCGTACAAGACCTACTGGCGCAGGGCATTCACTGGCCAGAAATCGCCGCACCACAGGAAGGGGTCGAATTACCTTTGGAAGGTAAAACCGTGGTGTTAACTGGTACGCTTTCTCAGTTAGGTCGTTCAGAGGCGAAAGAAGCACTACAGAATTTAGGCGCAAAAGTAACTGGTAGTGTTTCGAAGAAAACAGATATTTTGTTTGCTGGAGAAAATGCCGGTTCTAAGCTAGCGAAAGCTCAAGAACTTGGAATTGAGATTCAAACTGAGCAAGACTTACTCAATTTGATGAAATAACTCTCCTCAAAAAAGATAAAAAATACCTAAAAGCCCCAAGTGTCAGTCGCTTGGGGCTTTTTCTTGGCAATTAAAAAGTCACTCAATAACCGTTCAAATACCACTTTTCCTGATTTCAGTGATCAGGATCTCTCCTTACGTTATTCTTCTTTTATAACTAAAACTCTGCGATCGACTTCAAAATAGAATGGATGAATTTTCATTATGTATTTGATATTTAAAGTCTTTTCTTTGATTTGTGTCTTTGGTGTTAAAAATAAGATCTGGATCAACAACTTATATGGAACTTTGGCGTTGGTCATATTTTTTTAGAAAAAAAATAAGTTCCATTTGGATGTTTTTAGATGCGAAGTTAGTCTTAGAAGCGTGGATACACGGTGTGTATGCAGGAACTAAAAAGAACCAATTTAGAAATATTGAGGTTCACTCAGGAATTTACTTCTCTCCTTCGGCGGCCAACTTAAGGCGAGATAGAAAAATACAGCTATATCCATTTTTAGGAGTTTTTTCCATGGACAAATTTTTCAAGGTTTCAGCGTTAACAGCTGCGATGTTTGGTGCGGTTGCAGTAGCTCCGGCTACAGCATCTACTGAAAGTGCAGCTGGTGGTGAGTATGTAGAAAAAGTTAACGAATTTATGCAAGACTCAAGTCTTAATGCAATGTTCGTTGTTGATACTCGTTCTCGTACTCGTACAACAGGTAAACCTGGTGGTGAGAATGGCGACCGCTGGAGCCGTCTAAACTACTCATCTTACAATGCGATCATTGACTTCACTTCTGGCTACCATGATGGTTGGTTAGGTGCAGACGTAGCAGCTTACTACTCTGGCGACCTATACAACGATAGCTTGAAAGGCGCAGACGGTTACCTATGTAACGAGATCTCTACTTGTACTAACCTAGACTGGGGTGCAGGTGACGGTGATCAACTTAAAGTTTACAAAGCTGCTCTGAAGTTTAAGACTGGCGAAAACTTTAACGCTCGCTTCGGTATGTTGCAAGCTGGTGGTAATGGCACAATCGGTAACGTTTGGAGCTTCGTACCAGGTACTTACCGTGGTTTCGAACTAAACGCGAAGCTGGGTGATTTCAACCTAAGCTACTTTGGTGCAGACCAATTTACAGCACCATGGTTGCTACACGAAGATGACTACGCGCCAGCACTATGGTCAGACACTTCTTGGAGCTACCTACACTCTCTAGGTTTGAACGGTAACATTACTGACGCTCTATTCTTCCAAGTTGGTCTTGGTCAAGCGACAGGCGTTAAATACGCTAACGGTATCGACTGGGGTGCAGGTCAAGTAACTAGCTACCATGACGAAACTGATAACACGTCATACAAAGCTTACTTGAAGTACACAGTAAGTGACCGTACTACTCTTGCATTTGACTTCTACGGTGTTGATGACGATGTGAAATACGATGGTCTAGGTTTCCACACTGGTCTATCTCTAAACCAATCGTTCGGTAAACTGTCTTGGATGTCTGAACTACGTTACACAGACACAGACAACCGTTCAGATTTCGTTCCTCGTACAATCCATACTTACGGTATGAATAATGGTACTTGGTCACAATGGTGGGATGCTCTATCTGACTGGAACAAAGCTGGCGAGCTAGCTTGGTACAACCGTCTATCTTACAACCAAGGTAACGGCTGGAACTACTACCTAGGCTTCGGCTACGGTTCTGGTGCAGACTCTGCAGCAAGCGGCGCATCTGGTGACTGGGATTACGAGAGCGAGTACGCAGTTAACGCAACAGTTTCTTACTCTCTACAAAGCGGTTCTCTTAAAGGTACAACCGTGCGTCTACACGGTACTATCCTAGAGCGTGACGAGTTTGCTGGTGCAGCAGACGCGGATGAGACAGACCTACGTCTACAAGTTCTTATCCCATACAGCTTCCACTAATATTTAGAAGTTAAGAAAAAGGAGCCAATCGGCTCCTTTTTTATTTTACTTCTTTTCCGTCATACATTTTGCAATATAGGGGAGGAAGCATGTGTACGTTGCCGTTGGGCAATTCACACTTTATTTCCGGTGCTAATGTTCTACCACCAGAAGCGCCATTTGCTAGCGAAGTCAATGGCATTAATGCAGCGATAGCGACTAATAATCCAGTTACCAGTTTCATATTATTTACCTTGTAATCTAGAATGTATTTTCTTTTTAATTTCACTTAATTACTTGAGTTCGTTGTTTAGGTGGGAAATATTAAAGCGTAGCGTTCTGCTCCTTAATCTAACCTACGATTTAGTTGTCCCATGAACCACCTTGAAAGCGGCACATCTCACTAGGTAGATGGGCAACATCGCCACTTGGTAAAACACATTCAACGATAGGTCCTAGATTGGTGGTGCCTCCATTCCCGTTGTTATAGGCGAATGAAGAAAACGCAAACGCGCTGCACGCTAAAAACAAAAAACACTTCTTCATAGTACATCCTCTTACTTACCTTAAAAAATATAAGCATTTAATTGCCATGCTTATGCGTTAAGTATGTATAGAGACCTAGAAAGATCAAAAATTAATTCAACAGTGTTTTATTTTTTAAAATGAATTTAGATTTTAAATCTTGGGATATATTTATCTATGTACTTGAAATTTTAATTTAGTAGGAGAAGCTATTTTGATAAAGGAGAGAATATTAATAATATTTCTATTACTTAATTTTTGTGGTTAATTTAAATAAGTAGATGAAATAAAAGCATTAGTCACGGAAAGGAAATAAAAGGATGCTGAGCACCCTTTTATTTTGACACAAATCAGCGAGAAACCGGTTTAATCTTCAAAATTATGCCGTCTACGGCGATAATTTCGACCCGAGTTCCCGTCGGCAATTCGTGTTCGCATTCAGCTGACCACGTTGTATCTGCCACTCTAAGACGATTCATTCCAATGTGAAAATCTTCTTCGAGCGTGACAATATTACCTATCAGCTGTTTGTGTTTTTGATTGAGATCTCTGGCTTGATCACTTTTGCGATCCTTGGACCATTGCTTTCTCCACCATAGCCAAGTGGTAACCAAACTGAAAGCCACAAAGGCAAGCCACTGCATCTGCCAACTCATTGGTAAGAAAGATAGGATAGCGCCAACGATCAGGGCGGAAATGCCTAGCCAAAGAAAATAGCCTGCTGTGCCCAATAGCTCTACAGCGAGCAAGGCTAAACCAAGCGCAATCCAATGCCAGAATGACACGCTTTCTAATAGGCTAAATAAATCCATAGGCAATCCTTAGTCCTTACTTTGTTTGAACATTTCAGCAATACCCGCGACTGAGCCCATTAGACCTGTCGCTTCGATCGGCATCATGATGATCTTACCATTTTCCGCTTGACCGATACTCTTCAGTGCATCGGTATAACCTTGGGCAATAAAGTAGTTAACCGCCTGAACATCACCTTTAGCGATTGCTTCAGATACCATGTAAGTCGCTTTTGCTTCTGCTTGAGCTGCACGCTCACGCGCTTCCGCATGTAAGATCGCCGATTGCTTTTCACCTTCCGCTTTCAGAATTTCCGATTGTTTTTGACCTTCTGCTCGTAAGATTTCTGCTTGACGTATCCCTTCAGCTTCTAGGATTTCAGCACGCTTATTACGTTCTGCTTTCATCTGAGCGTTCATTGCTGCTGTTAGATCTGCTGGTGGTTGAACGTCTTTGATCTCGATACGAGTTACTTTTACGCCCCAAGGGTTGGTTGCTTGGTCAACGATAGAGAGCAATTTGGTGTTGATCATGTCACGCTGGCTAAGCATCTCATCCAATTCCATTGAGCCGAGCACGGTACGAATGTTCGTTAGTGTTAGGTTACGGATAGCGTGTTCTAGATCGTTGACTTCATACGCCGCTTTGGCTGCGTCGATGACTTGGACAAAGCCGACTGCATCGATAACAACATTCGCATTGTCTTTTGAGATGACTTCTTGTGCCGGGATGTCCAGTACACGTTCCATCATGTTGACTTTTTGACCTACGCGATCAACGAAAGGAATGATTAGGTTTAGACCTGGCTTTAAGGTGTGGGTATAACGTCCGAAGCGTTCGACGGTCCAGTTGTTCCCTTGTGGTACGGTTTTGATCCCAGAAGCGAGGACAATAATGGCTAGTACAACTAAGATCCCGATGGTGATCAATGAGTCGATTGGCATGTTCTATTCCCTTAAGTGCATAATGTTTGTTTCATTTTTACTCATTTAGGCTTATGACACAATCGTAGAAATGAGAGCCTCGATAAATTATAGACAGAATAAAGGCCGGATTAATCCGACCTTTTTATATTTTTAATTCAGCAGGTTAGTACTTTAATTAGTAGAGAATAGAGTACAACTGACGACGGAATTTACTTGCTAATGCATTGCCTTGACCCAATGCACTTAAGATATCCATAAAAGTTTTCTTCACTTCACCGTCTTGTGCGCCGAGGTTGGTTTTTAAAATATTCCAAAGTAGCTCCAACGCTTCTTCATCGCGACCAACTTGGTTGTATTGAACTGCAAGCTCACATGCCAATTCGAAGTTATCTGGGTTTGCGGCTAGCTCTTGTTCAAGGCGTTGAAGCTCTGGGCTATCTGCTGCTTGGAGGTGCAGATCTAACTTGGCAATCAATCCCTTATAGTAGTTATCTTGATATTCCAGTGGGATTGCACTCAATAGCGTTTGTGCCAATTCAAATTGTTTGGTTTCTAGCAAACAATCTGCCATCGCTAGTTTTACATCACCGCGGTTTTGCAGATCTTCTGAAAGGGTTTGCAAAATAGCTAGAGCTTGAGCATGTTCGCCTTGTTGTAGCAACTCGCTTGCTTGCTTTAACTGCATTTCGTCTTGGCTTGGGAGGTGTTTTTGCAGCATGGCTGAAATGGCATCAATCGGCTGAGGACCACCCATACCATCTACCGCTTGACCGTTCATAAACAACGCGATAGTTGGTAAGACTTGTACGCCAAACTGTGATGCTAAAGCTGGTTGCTGCTCACAGTTCAATAGAGCAAGGGTGAATGCACCGTTGTATTGTTGAGTTAGCATTTGTAGCTCAGGGATCACTTGCGCACTTTCTGGTTGAGCACTCGCCCAGAAGTGGATCAACACTGGCGTGTTCATTGACCCTTCAAGAGTCTCGCGGAAATTTTGTTCTGTTAACTCAACGATAAATGGGGATTGCATCAGAGTGTCCTTGCTTTTTGTTTCTTGTCGTTGATTGTAGATATGGAGTTGATATTTAGGAAATTCAAGCGATAGAAAGGAAAAACGCTGCCGAAGCAGCGTAATCCTGATAGCAAGCGAAAGTGCTATAAAACTTTGGCTATTCCAGCACGAATTAGGGAGTCTTGTTAGACGTTATCTTTGTGTGCTGGGTGAGGTATCAAAATAGGATGAACACAGTCAACACTACACCCACACTAAGCCAGTTGAGCTGATTTAATGTCATTATTGTCTCGCGTAAATACAAAACAGAAAGGGTGGCGATACCAAATCTAAAGTGAGTATCAACATCGTGTTCAGGCTCGATAGATGAAGATACTAACTTAGAAATTGATTCGAACATTGAGGCTTTCTTAACCTACATGCTCATAATGACATCACATTGTTACGGTAAAATTACATTGTGATAAAAAGTTTTTATGCTGCTTGTCGCAGAATCTTATCAAGAATACGCGTTGGTAATAGGCGCTTTAACACGGCAAATACTTTAGTTGGCGTTGTAATGCGGTAGCGGATTTTTGGTTTATCGCTTGTGAGCGCATGAAGCACTGGCTCGATGCAAGATTCTGCAGGAAGCACAAATCTATTGTTCGACTTGTCGTTATCTAGACGCTGCTTCTGACCTTCGTAAGCGGCTTTGTGTGGGCTGTTCTCGACATCAATCCATTGCTCGAAGGCTTTTAATGCATTATGTCTAAATTGGGTTTCAATAGGTCCCGGCTCTATCAGTGCGGTTTTGATGTTGGTGTCCATCAATTCCAAACGTAGTGTGTCGGTCCAGCCTTCGAGTGCGAACTTAGAGGCATTGTAGGCACCACGATATTTCATGGCTGCAAACCCAAGCACAGAGCTATTTTGGATGATTCTTCCTTCACCCTGTTTGCGCATATGTGGCAGTACTTCTCTGACTAACTGATGCCAGCCAAAAAAGTTGGTTTGAAACTGAGCTTGGAGCGCCTCTGTCGGCAAGTCTTCTAGCGCGCCAGGCTGACCATATGCCCCGTTATTGAATACGGCATATAACTTTCCGTCGGCTAGTGTTAATGCTTGCTTGACTCCCGAAGAGATGCTTTCAGAATCGTTAAGATCCAATTGAATACAGGTTAGTCCTTCGCTTGTTAAGCGTTCGACATCTTGTTCGTGCCGGCAGGAGGCAATCACGTGGAAGCCCTCTTTTTTCAAAGCATGGGCACAAATGTAGCCGATGCCAGTGGAGCATCCGGTGATAAGAATGGATTTTTTCATATTAGAGGGCTCACGAAAGTATAGTGAGCCTTATGATTCAATAACTTCGATCTTGAAGCAAGTTCTTGAGTGCAGGTTCGACGCGAGAGTAGCTGAATTGAAAACCCAATTCGGTCAGCTTTTTCGGTTTGGCGCGAATGCTATCAAACAGTAAGCAAGAGGATTCTCCCATCGCCATATTCATCACCCATTTAGGGGTGAAGAGAATATGTGGACGTTTTAGCGTTTTCGCCAGTGTGCCACTAAAGATTCGATTGCTAACAGGGTGGGGAGCACATAAGTTGAATTCACCATGAGCGTGTGGCGTTTCAAGCAAGTACATAATGGCACGAACCATATCCAAAATATGGATCCATGGCATGTATTGTTTACCGCTACCCAATGGTCCCCCTAAACCTAGTTTGTAAGGCAAAATCATTTTGGCAAGTGCGCCACCATTTGGACCAAGGACAACGCCAGTACGCAACAAGCATACTCGGGTTTGTTCGGATTCTGCACGTTTTGCTATCTGCTCCCAACGAGCACAAACGGAGTGAGCGAACGCCTCGCTATTGACGTGTAAGCACTCATCAAAAGGATGGTCTTGCTGGTCGCCGTAATAACCAACGGCAGATCCACTGATGAACACCGATGGTGGCTCTGTACTTGCGTGGATCAGTGCGACAATACGCTCGGTAACCTTCCAACGGCTGTTACAAATGATCTCTTTCTGCTCCTTGCTCCAGCGCTTGTCTGCGATCGGTTCGCCTGCGAGGTTAATCACGGCATCAACATCATTAAGATCTTCAAGTGAATCAAGGGAGTCGAGATATTCAATATTACCGACATCGGCATGATTAAGTCGTTGTTTTGCTTGCTCTGGGTTACGCGTAAGCAAAATGACTTGGTGAGTGGTCAGTAACTTAAGTAGCTCTGAGCCAATAAAGCCTGTGCCGCCGGTCAGTAGTATCTTCATGTCATCCCTTTGATGGTAAAACTATTCAAACATTATAGTCGTTATACGCCTAGCGTGATCATATCAATGACTTGCAGTGTCGATTTTATTATTAGTTCCTAAGGAGTTAGAAGCATTTTGTTGGGAAGCGATGCGAAGTTCACAATTTGAAAGAATGTAACAAAATGTTATCAAGCCTTTAGCAAAGCTCACACTTAGCTCAGGGAAACTGTGTCATGCTGAACTTAAAGGAGAATAACAGTCAGTAGATAGGAGGGAGTATGGAGGCATTTGTTGCTCTATTTAGAGCGTTGCTCAGTAGTGCTCGTGACTTGCTACCTATTGTTATTGTCATCACCTTTTTTCAGTTGGTCGTGCTTCAGGAACCGCTGCCCAATCTCGTCTCTATTCTATTTGGTCTTCTTCTGGTTATTCTCGGTTTAACCTTCTTTATCTTTGGATTAGAGCTTGGTTTGTTTCCCATTGGGGAAAATATGGCACAAGCGTTCGCTAATAAAGGCAGCGTTTTCTGGTTACTGATCTTTGCGTTCTGCTTGGGTTTTGGTACCACCATTGCAGAACCAGCCTTGACCGCTGTTGCAGAGGAAGCATCAGAAGTTGCGGCTGAAGGGGGCATGATTGCCAATACAGAACAATCTATGGAAGAGTACGCAGATGGATTACGCTTAACGGTTGCCTTGTCGGTAGGTGTAGCGATTGTGCTCGGCGTGTTGCGAATTCTCAAGGGCTGGCCGATTCAGTACATGATCATAGGCGGTTATATTGGCGTTGTGATACTAACGGGATTTGCGCCTGAATCAATCATTGGGGTGGCTTATGATTCTGGAGGAGTGACGACATCCACAATTACGGTTCCTTTGGTCACAGCGCTTGGCGTTGGGCTCGCTTCCGCGATCAAAGGGCGAAACCCTATGATTGATGGGTTTGGTTTGATCGCCTTTGCCTCATTGCTACCAATGATGTTTGTGATGGTATACGGGATGGTGGTGGCATGATTTCGTTTGAGCACTTCTTCGATACCTTTGTTTCTACTATCAGTGACGTGATCCCGATAGCGACCATTATTTTTGGCTTCCAGCTTGCAGTATTACGACGTCCCATCTCTAACCTGCCTAAAGTCCTGCTTGGATTTGCCTACGTTATCCTCGGTTTGTCGCTGTTTTTGCTTGGGTTAGAAATGGCGCTGTTTCCGTTGGGTGAAACCATGGCAACGCAGCTTACTGCCCCTGCATTTCTACGCGAGTTTAAAGTATCCATCGGTCAAGCCTTAAGTTGGGTAGACTACTACTGGGTGTATATCTTTGCTTTCTTTATCGGTTTCAGCACGACAATCGCAGAGCCTTCTCTTATTGCAGTAGCGATAAAGGCAAATCAGGTTTCTGGTGGCAGTATTAGTGTGAATGGATTGCGCGTTGCCGTTGCTTTGGGGGTGGCAGTTGGTATTGCTCTAGGCAGCTATCGGATTGTCGTTGGTGATCCTATTCACTACTACATTATCGCCGGTTACATCGTAGTGGTGATTCAAACCTTCTATGCGCCAAAGTTGATTGTACCTTTGGCTTACGATTCAGGCGGTGTTACTACCTCGACGGTGACCGTACCTTTAGTGACCGCGCTTGGGTTGGGGTTAGCTTCAACCGTACCAGGACGAAACCCAATGATAGATGGCTTTGGCTTGATAGCGTTTGCCAGCCTGTTTCCAATGATTTCTGTGATGGGCTATGCCCAGATTACCCAGTGGTTGAATAAAGGAACCGCGGAGGAAAAAGAAAATGCGCTTTAAATTGATTTTGGCCTTTGTTGAAGACAGCAAAACCGACAAGGTGCTCGATGCAGCAAGAGATGCAGGAGCAACGGGGGCTACGGTGATCAACAATGCCCGAGGACAAGGTTTAAACCAGAAACGAACTTTCTTTGGATTAACCTTGGAGGTGCAAAAAGATGTGCTGTTATTTGTTGTAGAGGAGCATTTGTCGAGACACATTTTAGAAACCATCAGTGACGTTGGAGAGTTCGATCAGGAATCCGGTCAAGGGATTGCCGTGCAGATTGATGTCGAGGATGCTGTCGGTGTCGCACACCAAGTAGAGAAGCTAACTAAAGTGGTAGAGGATGAGTTATGAGTAGTCATGAGCTGATTAGAGTCAGAGACGTAATGGCGGCAACATACATCATTGTCGATGGGTTGATTACGGTTCACGAAGGGATCACGCTAGCGAGGAAGAGTGAAGTGAAAGCGCTGGTGGTGAAAAAGCGTGATGACGATGATGAATATGGCATCGTCTTAATGAACGACATAGCGAAAAAAGTGTTGGCAAAAAACCGTTCACCACAACGCACCAACATCTATGAAATCATGACCAAACCTGCGTTAACCGTCGACCCCAATATGAATGTGAAATATTGTGCGCGTTTGTTTGAGCGTTTTGGTATCAGCCGCGCGCCAGTCATTGAAAATGGAGAGGTCATTGGCATGGTGAGTTATAACAATATTGTTATCAATGGTATGGCTCGGGAAGAAGTATAGCGACGGTTTTGAGTGTGGTTCGCGCGCTGCTGGTAAAGATAATTTCTCAGGTCAGCGACATTTTGCCTAGCTAAGAAGAGTAGCGTATTAGTGCCATTGCATATCCTCGATCTGAGGCTTATCCTTTGAGAATTAAAGAAATAATTGAGGATGTCATGTCATGCCGCTAGTTGCTTGTCCTGTGTGCGAGAAACAAATTTCAAAACGAGCTCATACTTGTCCTGGCTGCGGAGAGCCAGATCCACTTAACCATCTTGCTAAGTCAAAGTTCTTGTCCTTCATTTTCTGGATGATTGTCTTAGTGGGCGTTGGTTATGTCGCGTGGTTCTACCTGGTTCCGATGCTGGTGGAAATGTTGCGTGGTCATTAGAGGTTTCACTGTGGTTGAGCTTCTATAGGAATGCCGTAGAATACCCTCATACATTTTGAGGAGACGATGTCGTGAAACTATTTTTTGCCTCAGACTTGCACGGTTCTTTGCCAGCCACAGAAGAAACCATCAAGCTTTATTTAGCCTCTGGTGCAGAGCACCTAATCTTATTGGGCGATACGCTTAATCACGGACCAAGAAATCCAATACCAGAAGGCTATAACCCACCACAAGTGGCAGAATTGCTGAATCAATACAGTGATCGCATTATCTCTGTGCGCGGTAACTGCGACAGTGAAGTGGATCAGATGCTGTTAAATTTCCCAATGATGACGGAGTATGCGTGGCTTCTGTTAGAGTCCGGCAAGCGTATGTTCTTGACTCATGGTCACCTATACAACACCACAAAGCGACCGCCGTTGCGTGAGGGCGACATCATTGCCCATGGTCATACTCATGTTCCTGTGGCGGAGATGCAAGATGGTGCCATCATTTTCAATCCGGGCTCAATGACGTTCCCGAGAAATGGCTTACCACGCAGTTATGGTTTACTCGAAGGTAATACGCTAACGGTTCAAACTCCAGAAGGCGAAGTACTAGCGCAAACTACGATTTAATAGCCTTGCGAGTAAAGAAAAGATAAAGGGAGCGAATGGCTCCCTATTTTGTGTCTGAATGTCCTAGATCGCGTTCTGGGTCGATGATGTCTCTAACACGTTGTTTGAGGACTTTCGCCTCAGGAAAGCCACCATCTTTCTTACGCTCCCAAATCTGGGTTCCATTACAAAAGATTTCGAACCGACCGCCCGTATCTGGGTGCAAGCTCATCGTTTTTATTTCTTCACTAAAGGTATGTAATAGCTCTTGTGAGAGCCAGGTTGAACGTAGCATCCAATTGCACTGGCGACAGTAATAAATGTCAATGATGGCTTTATCCATTTCCGAATTCCTTAATTTCAAATTTTTTAAAACGTCAGAGGAGCAATTTGATTCCAACGGCGAAGGTGAGCACTTCAAAGGCAACTTTGATGACGCGATTGCTGTATCGAGTTGCTGCCCATGCGCCTAAGCTGCCACCTAGAAATGAGCTGAATAATAAAACAGGTAACCAAGCCCAATGAATAGGAGCACCAGCTTGCACAACGGCAATACCTCCAATGCCATTCCAAAACAGACCGACACAAATCATGGTGTAAGCTACCGCTTGCTTGTAATCGTAACCAAACCAGCGGACAAGAAAGAGTGTCACAAGCAACCCAGAACCTGCTGTGAGTGAGCCGTTTACAATCCCAATCAGCAGTAAACCCAGTCCACCAATAAGCCAACCGGCACTGTCACGATGCGTTTTAGTTTCCGTTTGACCGAGCTCTTTCTTAAATCGAGAGTAAATACCAAGAGCTAAGATCATCGCGCCAAGCATTTTTTCAGCAATGCCATCTGGGATTTGTACAATGAGATTAGCGCCAATCACCACGCCAATACTGCCGGTGAGTATGAGATAGAGGGCGACTTTTGGTTTAATCGTACCGGCTTTAAGGTGTGTGCTTGCTGCGCCTAAACCGAGTGCGACTGAAGCGACTTTATGCGTACCTAGTGCGACAGAAAAGGGAAGACCAAGAAAGATAAGAAGTGGAAACTGCAGTAATCCCGCACCACCGCCAGAGAGTGAAGCAAGCGTATTTGCGACAAGGGAACCGAAGAAGAGGGTGAGGGTGTCTAGCCAATCCATATGCAAAATAAAGGGGGCATCTTGCCCCCTTCTTATCGAATCAAAATCAGTTTCTAAACAGTACCGTAGAACCGTGATTCAGGCTAGTCAGTAGTAGAGTTTTTTCGTTAACGACGTCAATACGACGACTCTGTTCAGCATCTAGCTTAAAGATTTGAGTGATAAGACGAAGTTGAGACTCCGAAAAATCTTTAGATTGTGATGCGGAGATGTCTTTGAACTCAGAAGGAGAGACCAGCAAATAGTTATCACTGACTTCCCAACGACCTTTTTCAGAGATATTGATCGTAGACTCGATGTTTGAGCCCTGTGCAAATAGCTTGATGTTTGCCACGCGAATATAGTCACCATTAGGTAGGTACTTCACATTCGACTCAACGTTGACTTTGCGTAGCGGACCTACGGTATCATCTGGCAAGTTATCAGTAATAAGTGTCACCATGGTTGATTGCCACTCATTTGACGTAAGGACTTGCTCAACTTTAAGGTCACTACCCCAGTACAACCAACCACTAAAAAGGATGGATACGGCTAAAACCGCAGATGCTATTCTTATCTTCATTTCAGCCTCCCTTAATTGCAGATGTCAGTTGGGTCGTTACGACCAGCAAAAATACGCAGTGTTACATTCTCATATGAGTGATCACTGTCGTGAATGTAGTTCAGAATCAATTGATTGTTTTGACCACCTGTTGCAATGACTTCGACTGGTGAAGACTCAGCAGCATGGTGTTCAACATAGCGTTGAATGCATTGCTCAATGGACGGCAGCCAATTGTTTAATTGAGGGTGGTTGATCGGTGTCATCACTGGCACGTTGTGATATTCACCAATTTGACGAAATTGTGATTCTGCAGGGTTGGTTAGCATTAACACGCCAACAGGAAGTAGCAGGGCAACTAACACGATGATTCTGAATAACCAGTTTGTGTTCTTTTGTGCAGGTGCAGATTTTAATGGTTGAGCTGTCGGTGCTTGTTCGACGGCTGTTTCTGCTTTTGTCTCAGCAGTGGGCTCTGCGAATTGCTCTAGGTCAACGACTGGAGCTTCATTTTCTTCCTCTTGAGCATCAACATCGGTAAGTGCTGCTTCAGAAGATAGTGGGCTTAAACGTTCAACTGAACAAATCAGTTGGTAACCGCGCTTTGGCACCGTTTTTACAAATTCAGGCGACTTCGTAGAGTCTTTCAACATTTTACGTAGAGTGGAAATCGCTTGAGTAAGGCTTGAGTCATCCACCTCAAAACCCTGCTCCCGCCATACGAACTCGTGAAGCTCGTTACGCGTTAACACTTCATTGGGTCTCTCTGCCAACATGAGTAGAATACGGCTTTCGTTGCTTCCTAATCGTACAACTTCGTTGCCATTTTGTTGGTCAGCGAGCGAATTACTATTTGGGTCAAAGACAAATCTTTGAGCAAGCAGAAATTTGGTGCCGATGTTAGTCATTTAGTTCTTCTTAGATGGATGATTCTGTAATTATAAGTGATTTGCGTCACATAATAAGGCGTGCGCAAAAAGACATGTGCTACGTTTTAGATGCTTTTAGGGACGTAGGATAATTAAAATTTTCTAAAAAAACACCGTTTTTAGCAATATTGACCTTGAATTTACATTTGTCAGCCACATGTTAAATGACATCTTAGTAATGCTGCTTTTTTAAGGTGGCGGTTAGGACTTTGTCATTAAAAGTCTTTTTAGTTTAGATGTTATGGAGCAAACATGAGCGAAACCGTATCACAAAACAAAGAAACTCGTGGCTTTCAATCAGAAGTAAAACAACTACTTCATCTGATGATTCACTCTCTTTACTCAAACAAAGAGATTTTCCTGCGCGAGCTGATTTCAAACGCGTCTGACGCATCAGATAAGCTTCGTTTCCAAGCGCTATCTAACCCAGATTTATATGAGGGTAACGCGGATCTGGGTGTTAAGCTGGCGTTTGACGAAAGTGCTAATACACTAACAATCTCTGATAACGGCATCGGTATGAGCCGTGATGATGTGATTGAACATTTAGGTACCATTGCAAAATCAGGTACAGCAGAGTTTTTCTCTAAATTATCCGATGAGCAGAGCAAAGACTCTCAGCTTATTGGTCAGTTTGGTGTGGGTTTCTATTCTGCATTCATTGTTGCTGATGCTGTGACGGTACGCACTCGTGCCGCAGGTATTTCTGCAGATGAAGCGGTTCAATGGCATTCTGCGGGCGAAGGCGAATACACTATTGAGACGATCACGAAAGAATCTCGTGGTACTGATATCGTGCTTCACATGCGTGAAGAAGGGAAAGAGTTCTTAAATGAATGGCGTCTACGTGACGTGATCAGCAAATACTCCGACCATATCGGTATTCCAGTTTCTATCCAAACTGCTGTTCGCGATGAGGAAGGCAACGAAACAAGTGAGAAGAAGTGGGAGCAAATCAACAAAGCTCAAGCACTTTGGACTCGCAACAAATCAGACGTCTCTGAAGCAGAATACCAAGAGTTCTACAAACACGTTTCTCACGACTTTGCAGATCCTCTAACTTGGAGCCATAACCGCGTAGAAGGCAAGAACGATTACACAAGCTTGCTTTACATTCCAGCGAAGGCACCTTGGGACATGATGAACCGCGATCACAAGTCGGGTCTGAAATTATACGTACAACGTGTATTCATCATGGATGACGCAGAGCAGTTTATGCCGTCTTACTTGCGTTTCGTCCGCGGCTTAATTGATTCGAACGATCTGCCACTGAACGTTTCTCGTGAAATTCTTCAAGACAACAAAGTGACTCAGTCATTGCGTAACGCTTGTACTAAGCGTGTACTGACAATGCTGGAGCGCATGGCGAAGAATGACGAAGAGAAATACCAATCATTCTGGAAAGAGTTTGGTCAGGTGATGAAGGAAGGTCCTGCTGAAGACATGGCAAACAAAGAGAAAGTTGCCGGTCTATTGCGCTTCGCATCTACTGAAGTGGACTCAGCTGAGCAATCTATTGGTTTGGCTGCTTATGTTGAACGCATGAAGGAAGGTCAAGATAAGATTTACTTCTTAACAGCAGACAGCTACGCAGCGGCGAAGAACAGTCCGCACCTAGAGCAATTTAAGGCGAAAGGCATTGAAGTTATTTTGATGTTCGATCGAATTGATGAGTGGTTGATGAACTACCTGACAGAGTTTGACGGCAAGCAGTTCCAATCGATCACCAAAGCGGGTCTGGATCTGAGCAAGTTCGAAGACGAAGCAGAAAAAGAAAAGCAGAAAGAAACAGAAGAAGAGTTTAAGTCTGTTGTTGAGCGCACTCAGTCTTACCTAGGTGACCGCGTAAAAGAAGTTCGTACAACCTTCAAGCTTGCAACAACACCTGCCGTTGTGGTGACGGACGATTTCGAAATGGGGACGCAAATGGCGAAGCTTCTTGAAGCAGCAGGTCAAGCGGTACCAGAAGTGAAATACATCTTCGAAATCAACCCTGAGCATGAGCTCGTGAAGCGAATGGCGGATGAAGCAGACGACGAAGCGTTTGGTCGCTGGGTAGAAGTGTTACTGGGTCAGGCAATGTTAGCCGAGCGTGGCTCGATGGAAGATCCTTCTCAATTCTTAGGTGCCATCAATAAGCTTTTGACTAAGGTTTAATAACTAAATACCACTAAAAAGCTCGCGAAATGCGAGCTTTTTGTTTGTAAACGCATAGATTCACACTTTAAGTGTTGAGTTAGTAGTCAATAAGACAGGAAAGCTGGCATCGCTAACATTCTTTAGTCTTAATCTGCTCATTACACAGTGAACCTATGTTAGAATCTCAACACTTGAATGTGAGTAATAAGGCGTGTATTTTGGCTCGCCTAAACGTTATACCGAAACTTATCGTTGCCAGTGCTTCGAGGGTGATTCCTAGAAGTCCAGCTATTGTGAGCTTCGGTATAAATCTTAAATATTAAAGAGGATAAATCATGCGCATCATTCTTCTAGGTGCTCCAGGTGCAGGTAAAGGCACACAAGCAAACTTCATCATGGATAAATACGGTATTCCACAAATCTCTACTGGTGATATGCTTCGTGCTGCTATCAAAGCAGGTACAGAGCTTGGTAAACAAGCTAAAGCTGTTATCGACGCTGGTCAGCTAGTTTCTGATGAAATCATCCTTGGTCTAATCAAAGAGCGTATTGCTCAAGACGATTGCGAAAAAGGTTTCCTACTAGATGGTTTCCCTCGCACTATCCCTCAAGCTGATGGCCTAAAAGAAATGGGCGTTGACGTAGATTACGTGATTGAATTTGACGTAGCTGATGATGTGATTGTTGAGCGTATGGCTGGTCGTCGTGCTCACCTTCCTTCTGGTCGTACTTACCACGTTGTTTACAACCCACCAAAAGTGGAAGGTAAAGATGACGTGACTGGTGAAGATCTTGTTGTTCGTGATGACGACAAAGAAGAAACAGTACGCGCACGTCTAGGCGTTTACCACGAGCAAACTGCACCACTGATCAACTACTACGGCAAAGAAGCAGAAGCTGGCAACACTAAGTACCTTAAATTCGACGGCACTAAGCAAGTTGCAGAAGTAAGCGCAGATATTGAGAAAGCGCTAGCATAATTTGCTAACGGCAAAATTTAATATTTTGATATATTTAAAAGCGACCTTTGGGTCGCTTTTTTTTATTCTGCCTGTTAGTACGATGAACTTTTCTCTTAGATATGCCGTACAAATCAAGCCGTTTACCATGAATAGGATGTTATGAAAAACAACAATAAGAAGCAGGGCGTGTTATTGGTCAACCTTGGGACGCCTGATGAGCCAACTCCGCCAGCCGTTAAACGCTTTCTAAGTCAGTTCCTTCATGATTACCGTGTTGTTGATATGACACGGTGGCTCTGGTGCCCGATTTTGCATGGCATCATTCTTCCAGTTCGTTCTCCAAAAGTTGCCAAGCTGTATGAGTCGGTGTGGATGGAAGAGGGATCACCTCTCATGGTGTATTCAAAACGCCAGGCAAAGAAGCTGAGCACAGCTTTAGACATGCCAGTAGAGCTAGGGATGACATATGGCAATCCTAGCTTGCAAACCGGTTTTGAGGCGCTATTAGCCCAAGGCGTTGAACAAGTGATCGTTTTGCCGCTTTACCCTCAATACTCAGGAACAACGACAGCTGCAGTTTCTGACGGGATGACAAAGGCATTTAAGAATATGCCTGTGATGCCAGAGTTTAGTTTTATTCGCGATTACCACAATCACCCTAAATACATTGAAGCTTTAGCTCAGTCGGTACGCGAGCATTGGGAAGCAAATGGTCAGGGTGATTACTTGCTGTGTTCTTACCATGGTATTCCGAAGCGATACGCGGACAATGGTGATATTTATCCTCAACATTGTGCCGAGACAACTCGCTTGCTTGGTGAGGCCCTTGGTTTGAATGAGGATCAAATTGGTATGACCTACCAGTCTCGATTTGGTCGCGAAGAATGGTTACAACCATACACGGACAAGACATTAGAAGTCCTACCTAGCCAAGGTAAAAAAAAGCTGAATATCGTAACGCCAGCTTTTTCTGCTGACTGCTTAGAGACACTGGAAGAGATCTCAGAAGAGTGCCGTGAAATTTACTTAGAAGCTGGTGGTGAGAGCTTTAGCTACATTCCGTGTTTAAATGACAACGAGTTACACATCGAGATGATGGTGGATTTGGTTCGCTCAAAGTTGTAAAGCATCTGTGTCCTACATTCTTTCACTTAGAGCTTTGAATACAAAAAGGGTCGCAATTGCGACCCTTTGTTTTTATTTGCACTTTATATATTAAGCAACTTGAGTTTGTTGCTCTTCAATTTGTTCTGCTGTGCTATGTGTGTTTTCAGCACCGTGCATCCAACGAACAAGCGTGTTAGAGAACAACAGAAGAATGACACCAGAAACCATCGCTGTTACTGCAATACCGCTGAAGATAGCCAGTGCACCTAGCTCACCAACGTGAGAGCCCACATAACCAGCAACGTAGTTTGCAATTGCATTACAGCCAAACCATGCACCCATCATTAGTGAAGCAAGACGCAGCGGAGCCAGTTTAGTAACAAGAGACAGACCAATCGGAGATAGACACAATTCGCCTAGAGTATGGAAGAAGAATGCACCAACAAGCCACAACATGGATGTCTTAACTGTAGTGTCACCGCCTTGCTCAATAACCGCACCAACCATACATAGGAAACCAAGCGCTAGGAAGAACATCGCTAAAGCAAATTTCACTGGTGAGTTTGGCTCACGTTTACCTAGTTTCACCCATAGCACGGCTAGTACAGGTGCTAGCGTGATGATGAAGAATGGGTTTAGTGATTGGAACCACGCAGCAGGCACTTCAAAGCCACCGATCATTCGATCTGTGTATTGCTGAGTGTAGATGTTCATTAGACCGCCAGCTTGTTCAAAGCCTGCCCAGAATACGATAGTGAATAGGCTCATCACTAGGATTACTTTGATGCGATCCGTTTCTTCTTTTGTTAACGGTTCTTTTTGAGAAGATTTTTTAATCGCTAGATCACGTTTTGCAGCTGGAACACGACCAATATCACCAAGCCATGCTTGAGCAAACGTCATCTGCATGACTAGGCTGATAAGCATACCGATACCAGCAGCCACGAAACCCGCTTTCCAACCGAATTCAGTTGTTACAGAGCCAGAAACAACACCAGCGATTAATGCACCAAGGTTAATACCCATGTAGAAGATAGTGAAAGCACCATCACGACGGTTGTCACCTTCTTGATATAAGTCACCAACCATTGTAGAGATGTTTGGCTTAAATAGACCGTTACCACAGATAAGTAGAGCAAGACCTAAATAGAATGTGTGTAGAGCACCAAGACCTAGAGCGTCAGCAGGCATTGCTAGTGTAAATTGACCGATTGCCATCAACGCGCCACCAATCAAGATAGAACGGCGTTGACCTAAGTAGTTATCCGCAAGGTAACCACCGATGAGAGGAGTAATGTAGACAAGTCCAGTATAGATGCCGTATAGGTCTAGGGCATCTTTAGTCGACCAGCCAAGGCCACCGTTCATTGTTGTGTCAGTTAAATACAGTACTAGAATGGCGCGCATTGCGTAGTAAGAAAAGCGTTCCCAAAGTTCAGTACCGAACAATAAGAACAAGCCACGTGGGTGACCAAAGTATTGATGTTGGTTTGACATAAGCTCTTCTAATAGTAGTTATTACATTTTTTAAAGAAATCTACGTATACATGTCATTTTGATGACTTACAAACAATAAAATTTTATGTGACGATTCATTTGCCTTATTAAATGATGGCTCCGCGTTGATTTTGTGGGGTTTTAATCGGCGAATCGTTCGTGTTACAAACTTACTTTCCATTTTTGCCTATAGACTTATTTTCTTAATGCTTCGAAAAAGTGTAAGTTATGCATGTTATGTTTAAGAGGCTTACTGATAGGTTTCTTGAATACCCATGACTCGTTCTAGGCTTAATGCTAGGATGAAATAAAAATATAATTGGCTAGTAATAAAATGAAACGTTGGTATTTATTGTATTGTAAACGAGGAGAGCAAGTTAGGGCGAAGCAACACCTTGAAAACCAAGGAGTAGAGTGTTTTTACCCAACTGTGGAGGTCGAAAAGATCTTACGCGGCAAGCGACAAAAGGTCGAAGAACCATTATTCCCTTGCTATGTTTTTTCTCGATTTGATTATGAACAAGGACCGAATTTTACATCGGTACGTTCCACTCGAGGTGTCGTTGACTTCGTACGCTTCGGAGCACAACCAAAAGAGATTCAAGGTGATCTTGTTTATGAACTAAAGCAGATTGAAAAGTGTGCTGAGGAGCCGACAAGCCCAGAATGTATGCCGAAACCAGGCGATCATGTTCGTGTTATGAACGGACAGTTTGCTGGTATTGATGCGATTTATCACGAACAAGATGGTGAAAAGCGTTCGATTATGTTGGTTCAAATGCTCTCTAAGCGAGTGCCTGTCAGCATTGACAATAATGATTTGGAATTTATGTAAACCAACTCATTGAAAGATCAAAAAGAGGTGCGTAATGCACCTCTTTTTGATCGTGTTAACTTACCAGTGTTCAAGGGCTGGTGACTCAGCCCTATTTAACACGTGATACGATTAGTATGCATCGTTGTGTACGGTTTGAACGGCACGACCTGATGGGTCAACACAGTTTTGGAATGACTCATCCCATTCAATCGCTTTCGCTGAAGAACACGCGACTGATGGGCCACCAGGAACACATTCCGCAGCTGATGGTAGAGGGAACAACTCTTCAAAGATCTCGCGGTATACATAACCTTCTTTAGTTGTAGGTGTGTTGTAAGGGAAGCGGAATTGAGCCGTCTCCATTTGCTGATCTGTTACTTTTTGCTCTGCGACTTCTTTTAGCGTATCAATCCAGCTGTAACCAACACCATCAGAGAACTGTTCCTTCTGACGCCATGCAATCGACTCCGGTAGGTAGTGTTCGAAGCACTCACGTAAAATGTGCTTCTCCATCTTACCGTTGCCACACATCTTATCGGCAGGGTTCAAACGCATTGCTACGTCAATGAACTCCTTATCTAGGAATGGTACACGACCTTCAACACCCCATGCCGCTAGCGATTTGTTTGCACGTGCACAGTCAAACATGTTCAGAGCTAGAAGCTTACGTACGGTCTCTTCGTGGAACTCTTGCGCGTTTGGCGCTTTATGGAAGTATAAGTAGCCACCGAAGATTTCATCAGCACCTTCACCAGAAAGTACCATTTTGATTCCCATTGCTTTGATCTTACGACCCATTAGGAACATAGGTGTTGAAGCGCGGATAGTCGTCACGTCATATGTTTCGATGTGGTAAATCACATCACGAATCGCGTCCAAGCCTTCTTGGATGGTGTACGTCATTTCATGGTGAACCGTACCAATTTGTTCTGCAACTTCGCGAGCGGCTTTCAGATCTGGTGCTCCTTCTAGACCTACAGCGAAAGAGTGCAGCTGTGGCCACCAAGCTTCAGACTTTTCGTCGTCTTCAATACGCATTGCTGCAAATCGTTTTGCTACAGCAGATGTAATCGATGAATCCAGACCACCAGAGAGAAGTACGCCATATGGCACGTCAGTCATTAGTTGGCGTTTTACCGCAGCTTCTAAAGCTTCTGTAAGTTCTTCTTTGCTTGTGCTGTTGCCTTGAACTGCTGCGTACTCATTCCAGTCACGAATGTAGTAACGTTGAGGTTCTGCATCTGCACTGCCGTAGTGACAACCCGGAGGGAACTCGCTCACGGTCTTACATACTGGTACCAGTGCTTTCATTTCTGATGCAACGTAGTAGTTACCATGTTCATCATAACCTTGGTAAAGAGGAATGATACCAATGTGGTCACGACCTACTAAGTACTCGTCTTTTTCTTCATCGTAAAGTACGAATGCAAAAATACCGTTTAGTTCTTCAAGAAGGTCTGCACCCATGTCTTGGTATAGCGCTAGGATAACTTCACAGTCTGAGTCAGTTTGGAATTCGTATTTACCTTCGTAGCGAGCACGAATTTCTTTGTGGTTGTAGATTTCACCGTTTACAGCAAGGATGAGTTTTTTATCAGGGCTGTATAGTGGTTGAGCACCACTATTTAGACCAACGATCGCCAAACGTTCATGCGCAAGAATCGCGCGTTCTGATGAGTAAATACCAGACCAGTCTGGACCGCGGTGACGAAGCTTTTTCGACATCTCAAGTGCGATAGGGCGCAATGCTGCTGCATCGCTCTTAATGTCTAAAATGCCAAATACTGAACACATACAACATCCTTTTTAAACTAAACAATTTTTAATCGGTATAGGTTCAATTTGCCATTCTGAGTAAAAAAAGCAACGTTTGATGATGAAAAAAATGATAAAAAGGCTTGATGATTAGATATTGTTTAAAAATAACCTTAATCTGATGAATGAGATCAAGGTTTGGTTTAAAAAATGCACAAAAAAGCCCTCTTATTAGAAGAGGGCTCAATAAGGATAGTTACGTTTGATGCTTATTTCATCGGTGTAAATTGAGGTTGAAGTTGCTCGCAAACATGGCGTGCGAAACCACTACCAGCTTCGCTATAGATGTTGAATGCGGCGTCGACCCCAGTCTCTAGTAAGCCTTCAAGTTGATCTGGGTATTCGGCAATTGCTGCTATTTGCCCTTTATAGTTTCGGCTTTGAAGCTGTTCAAGCGCGGTTTGGTTACCTTGGTGGTGTGGCATCGCCAATAGGACCAACTTTACGTTTGCTGTATCTAAAATGCGTTCCCAAAAGTCAGGGTCTGTTGCATCGCCTGAAATAACGTTGCGACCTTCAGAGCGGTGTTTATGCGCAGCTTCTTCTCTTACTTCAACACCAAGAGAAACTTTGCCATAGCGAGATCGTAATTCGTCGTAAGCACCGGTGCCAATTCGACCCATACCTAGGATCAATACTTGGGCATGCCCTGGATTGATTAATTGATCTCGTTGGTTCAATTTCTCTGCCGCCGTTTCTTGTAACCATTTGCCCGAGTGTTGGTAGATTTGGTGACCAAGGCGATTTAACGGTGCTGAGATGATAAATGAAATCGAAACAGCCACAGCGATAGCCGCTAGCATGTCACTAGGCATCCAGCCCATCTTGTAAGCCAGTCCACCGACAATCAAACCAAATTCACTGTAGTTGAAAAGAGAAAGAGACGTCAGTAATGAAGTCCGAACACGGAACTTAAAGTGGTTGATAGTAAGGAAATACAGCAGACCTTTGATTGGCAGCAACAAAATGAATAGCAGCGCAAGACCCACACCAGTGAAGCTCAATGATGCTGACAAACCAATATTGAGGAAGAAGCACACGAGGAAGAGCTCTTTCATATTAAAGAGCGATTTTGATAACTCTGATGCTTTACGATGCCCGGCTAGTAACATGCCTAAAATCAGCGCGCCTAAATCTGGCTTCATACCGACGAGTTCAAACAAACCAGCCCCGACGACGAGCGCAAAGAAGATACCAAATAGAACCAGCATCTCGCCGTGACCTACTTTATCTAGGAGTTTGTAGAACAATGGGCGGATAAGAGGGAGAGCAAACAAACCTATCGCATACCACTCCGGAATTTTACCTGTTGAAGCGGTAAGGAAGACCACAGCAAAAATATCCTGCATGACCAGAATACCAATTGCTAGGGTGCCGTAAGTCGCATTCATCTCACCTTTTTCTTGCAGGGTTTTTACCGCGAAGACAGTACTAGAAAAAGACAGAGCGAAAGCCAACAACAGAATCTGGCTGTGTTCCATAGTGGCCAGTGATGACAAACCGAGCAGTTTTAGACCAACGAGAACCAGCGCAAAGAAAAGGGTAGAAAGAATATTGTGCGCGGTTGCGCCACCCCAAATCTCTTTGGAAAGTAGCGTTTTTACGTCCAACTTTAGACCAATAGTGAAAAGCAGCAAGGTCACACCAAGATCAGCAAGCGTGACAATGACGTCATTACTTTGGTAGCCAAACGCGTGAAGACCGAAGCCTGCGAGTAGGAAACCAACCAAGGGCGGAAGGTTACATTTTAGAGCGATGAAGCCGGCGAGAAACGCCGTTGTAATTAGAATAATTTCCATACTATTGAGCTATATTCCTGATATACAAAAACGGGCTGTGAAACCACAGCCCGAGATTGTAACTCAATTGGTTGTATAAACTTAGTCTTCTAGTAACTTTTGTAACAAAACTCCGTTCAACATGGCGCGCTTTATCATTGCGAATGCGCCCATTGTTGGTTGCTTATCAATATGAGAAGCAACAATCGGAAGTTCGTTATGGAAAGTCTTCAAAGATTGGTTTTCAACATTGCGCTGGATTGCTGGGAAAACAATTTCTTCAGCCGCCGTAATGTCACCGGCAATGACGATTTTTTGTGGGTTAAACAAGTTAATCGTAATTGCGATAGCTTTACCAAGTTGGTTGCCTACGCGCACTAAGCTTTGCTTAGCAAGTTCATCGCCGTTCATCGCATGAGTACAAACGTCATCGATTGTGATGTGCTCTAGTTGAGTAAGGCTTGATTCATAGCCCTGTGCAATAAGCTTTTTAACACGTTGTACGATTGCTGGGTTTGCTGCAACCGTTTCTAGACAGCCAAAGTTGCCACATTGGCATTGCTCGCCAAGTGGGTCGATTTGGATGTGACCAATTTCACCGACGTTACGGTTGAAGCCAAGGAATACTTGACCATTGACAATGATGCCGGCACCAGTACCACGGTGAACACTGACAAGAATTGAGTCTTGGCAATCTTGGCTTGCACCAAAGTAATGTTCAGCCAATGCCATACCACGAACATCGTTACCGACAAAACAAGCGGTATTGAACTTTTCACGGATGATTTCACCCAGTGCAAGGTTATCGATGTCTGTATTCGGCATGTATTCCACTACGCCTGTGGTTGGGTTCACCAAACCAGGCAGTGTGATACCGATAGCAATCAGTTGGTCAATTTTATCTTGGCAGCGACTCACGAAGTCCTTTAGCAAGTCAATCAAACCTGCGATAAGGTCTGCTTGATTGGTATAGTGAAGTTCGTGCTGGTCTTCTGCAAGTGCCGTTCCACCTAGGTCGTACAAACAGAATTGCACATAGTCACGACCTAATCGTACAGCGATAGAGTGAAAAGGTTTTACTTCAGTGGTCAACGAGATGGCTCGACGACCACCGGTAGAAGCTTGTTGCGCGACTTCTTTGATCAAGCCGCGCTCTAATAGTTGGCGGGTTATTTTGGTAACACTCGCTGGGGCGAGCTGACTAACATCCGCGACTTGAATACGGGAGATTGGACCTTGTTGGTCAATCAGCCTGTATACCGCAGCACTGTTAAGCTGTTTTACTAAATCTACATTACCAATCTGTCCGCCATTCATGCTTAATTTTGCTCGTATTGTCCGTTAACAACCGTCGCTTTTACATTGAAGTCACGATCGAAAATGGTCAGGTTAGCTACCATTCCTTTTCGAACTCGGCCAAGACGCTCCTCAACACCGATTGCGGTTGCTGGGTAAAGCGTAGCCATTCGTAGAGCTTCTTCTAAAGCGATGCCTGCGTGCTCAACTGAATTCTGAACTGCTTCAATCATAGTCAGAGCTGAGCCGCCTAGTGTGCCATTTTCATCAACACACTTACCATCTCGGTAATATACTTTCTTACCGACAAAAATAAAGTGATCAATGTTAGCACCTGCTGGAGCTGTGGCATCCGTCACCAAAACAAGCTTTTCGCCTTTGATCTTATGAGCGATTCGGATGTTTGCGTAATCAACGTGAAAACCATCAGCGATGATACCAGCGTAGACTTCAGGGGTGTCATAAATCGCACCAACTACACCTGGTTCACGGCCAACCATCGGTGTCATCGCGTTGAATAGGTGAGTTGCGAATGTGATGCCTGCATCGAAACCTTGGCGAGCTTCTGCATAAGTTGCATTCGTGTGGCCGATAGAAACAACAATGCCAGCTGCTTTCAAGCGTGCAATGTGCTCAGGATCATTTTGTTCTGGTGCAAGCGTTACTTTCGCGATGATGTCTGCGTTAGCACAGATTAGATCGATCATACCGTCATCAGAAGGGCGGATGAAGTCAACGCTATGAATACCTTTTTTCGCTACGTTAAGGTACGGACCTTCAAGATGCAGACCTAGCGATTGGTTTTGGTATTTGTTGTGGTACTCGCGAGCAGCAGTGATAGCAGCACGCATATCTTCGTCTGAAGATGTGATTAGGGTAGGTAGGAAGCTTGTACAACCCGACTTTAGGTTAGCTTCATGCATGATCTGCATTGTTTCTGGTGTGATTTCGTCGTTAAGCATCACACCACCACAGCCATTTAGCTGTAGGTCGATAAAACCAGGGCTTAGATTAGCACCGTCCAGGTCTTTTACTTCAATACCTTCTGGTAGTTGAGTCACTGGTACAACTGATTGAATCTGGTCATTGTCGATGATGACAGCATGATCGGTAAGAACATCACTACCGGTATAGATTTTACAGTTACTTAGCGCGTACATAGTCAGCTAGTCCTTATAGATGAGAATTCATTTTCTGTCCCGTTATCTAACTGGTGACTCTATGAGTCAGGCTGGTACTTAGTTTGTATCACTGAATTAGATAACGAGTCACATACAGCAAGTCGCGTTTTATCGATGTCATTATCAGAGTAACTAACTGAAAAATAATAAATGAATTAGTTTTTATGATTGTTTTCCAGAGCGAAGTTACTGCGAATCATCTGTAGAGATACCAAAATAACACTGATTCTGTCTTGCATAAAGTACGAGAATCTTATCTCTAAAACGCCATTTTTTCGTATAATAAAATAAGTTTTATGATCTCGCTAGCAAAAACCTTCTGAATGACCAATTTCTGGTGATTATGATCACAAACAATGAGGTTTTAATTTGCGGAGCAAAATTAATATCATAAACTGATAGCGACTAAATTGAACGACTGAAATAAGTCATTCAACAAAACATAAAATCCTATAGGGGGAACTTAAGGTGAATATTCTTGGATACGCGCAGAAGTTAGGTAAAGCTCTTATGCTTCCTATCGCAACGCTTCCAGTTGCAGCGCTTTTACTACGTTTGGGTCAGCCTGACCTTTTAGATATTGCGTTTATGGCATCTGCTGGTAATGCAATCTTTAGTCAACTTCCACTACTATTCGGTCTAGGTATCGCGATTGGTCTTTCTAAAGACGGTCAAGGTGCTGCAGGTCTAGCTGGTGCAGTTGCTTACTTCGTTCTTACTGCGACAGCAGCAACGATCGATGCAAGCGTTAACATGTCATTCTTCGGCGGTATCATTGCAGGTATCATCGCTGGTCACTCTTACAACGCTTTCCACGCTACTCGTCTACCTGAGTGGTTGGCATTCTTCTCTGGCAAACGTCTAGTACCAATCATGGCGGGTCTATTCTCGCTAGTTGCTGGTGCAATTGCTGGTGTTGTATGGCCAACAATCCAAGGCGGTCTTGACGCGTTAGCGCACGCAGTTTCTACTTCTGGTGCTATCGGTCAATTCGTATACGGTACGCTTAACCGTGCACTAATCCCTGTAGGTCTACACCACGTACTAAACTCGTACTTCTGGTTCGGTATGGGTACGTGTCAAGAAGTTCTAGTATCTGGCGCAACAGCGGCGGGTCAAGCGCTTCCTGCTCTACAACAGCTTTGTGTTGACCCAGCTCTAGCTAAGACTCTTGTTGCTGGTCAAACTCACACATTCGAATTCGCTAACTCTGTAACTCCAGAAATCACAGCAACAGTTAAAGAAGTAACTGAAACTCTGAAATCTGGTGACCTACACCGCTTCTTCGGCGGCGATAAGAGCGCTGGTGTATTCATGAACGGTTTCTTCCCTGTAATGATGTTCGGTCTACCTGGTGCAGCACTTGCTATGTACCTAGCAGCTCCGGTTGAGAAGCGTAGCCAAGTTGGTGGTGCACTATTCTCAGTAGCATTCTGTTCATTCCTAACAGGTATCACTGAACCTCTAGAGTTCATGTTCGTGTTCCTAGCTCCTGCTCTATACGCTATCCACGCTGTATTTACAGGTCTATCTCTAGTACTTGCAAACATGCTTGGCACGCTACACGGCTTTGGTTTCTCTGCAGGTCTAATCGACTTCGTACTGAACTACGGTCTAGCAACTAAGCCTCTAGTACTACTTGCTCTAGGTTTGGCTTTCGGTGCTCTATACTTCTTCACATTCAGCTTCGCAATCCGCGCTTTCAACCTGAAATCGCCAGGTCGTGAAGATGACGAAGATGAAACATCTGCAGCTCCTGCTGGTGATGCAGCAAAAGGTGACCTAGCTCGTCAATACCTAAAAGCGCTAGGTGGTCACGACAACCTAACTTCAATCGACGCGTGTATCACTCGTCTACGTCTAACACTTAAGGATCGCTCTGTTGCAGACGAAGCAGTACTTAAGAAATTAGGCGCGAAAGGTGTTGTTAAGCTAGGCGAAAACAACCTTCAAGTTATCCTTGGTCCTCTTGCAGAAATCGTTGCTGGTGAAATGAAAGCAATCGGTGCAGGTGAAGACCTATCAGATGTAAAACTTCCTTAATTACATCTTAATGACTCTCTATAAAGACCTCCTTCGGGAGGTCTTTTTTTGTTTATACGGATTTAATATGCTGCGCTTTCAAGCGAAGAACAGAAATATTCCCGTTTTAACGACGGTTCTTGTTGTCTAATCGCTAAGAATTGTGGATCATTAGGAACAATGCACTCTGTAAACCGAGTAAGGCTACGGAGTACTGTTTTCTCTGACAATACTAATATTTTTGAGGTGCTATAGATGAGTGAAGCTGATGCTCGTCCATCAAACTTTATTCGCCAGATCATTGATAAAGATCTAGCGGATGGTAAACACACTAGCGTGCATACTCGATTCCCGCCGGAGCCAAATGGCTACCTGCATATCGGTCATGCTAAGTCTATCTGTTTGAACTTCGGTATTGCTCAGGACTACCAGGGTCAATGTAACTTACGTTTCGACGATACAAACCCTGAAAAAGAAGACATCGAATACGTTGAGTCTATCAAGAAAGATGTAAACTGGTTGGGCTTCGAGTGGGATGGTGAAGTATGTTACTCATCAAACTACTTCGACAAGCTTTACGAATATGCAATTGAATTGATTAATAAAGGCTTAGCGTACGTTGATGAGCTAAGTCCTGAGCAGATTCGTGAATACCGCGGTACGCTAACGGCTCCGGGTAAACCAAGCCCATACCGTGATCGTCCAATCGAAGAAAACCTAGCGCTATTTGAAAAAATGCGTGCAGGTGAGTTCGAAGAAGGTAAAGCGTGTTTACGTGCGAAGATCGACATGGGTTCTTCATTCATGGTAATGCGTGACCCAGTTATTTACCGTGTACGTTTTGCGACTCACCACCAGACTGGTGATAAGTGGTGCATTTACCCAATGTACGACTTCACACACTGTATCTCTGATGCGCTAGAGGGCATTACGCACTCTATTTGTACTCTAGAGTTCATGGATAACCGTCGTCTGTACGACTGGGTTCTAGACAACATCACGATTGATTGTCGTCCACACCAGTACGAATTCAGCCGCCTAAATCTTGAATACACAGTGATGTCTAAGCGTAAGCTAAACCAACTAGTGACTGAGAAATTGGTTGATGGTTGGGATGACCCACGTATGCCTACAGTGTCTGGTTTGCGTCGTCGTGGCTTCACATCAGCATCTATTCGTGAATTCTGTAAGCGCATCGGCGTAACGAAGCAAGAGAACATGATTGAGTTCGGTTCACTCGAATCTTGTATTCGTGATGATCTAAACGAAAACGCACCACGTGCGATGGCTGTTCTAGATCCAGTTAAGATCGTTATCGAGAACTTCGAAGCAGGCGCGGTAGAGACGCTGACTGTTGCTAACCATCCAAACAAACCTGAGATGGGTGAGCGTGAAGTGCCATTCACTCGTGAAGTTTGGATCGAGCGCGAAGACTTCCGTGAAGAAGCAAACAAGAAATACAAGCGTCTTGTTCTAGGTAAAGAAGTTCGTCTACGTGGCGCATACGTGATCAAAGCTGAGCGCATCGAAAAAGACGCAGAAGGTAACATCACGACAATCTTCTGTACTTACGATGCTGAAACGCTAGGTAAGAACCCTGCAGATGGTCGTAAAGTGAAAGGCGTAATTCACTGGGTATCAGCAGACAAAGCATTGCCTGCAGAAATCCGCATGTACGATCGTTTGTTCACAGTACCAAACCCAGCGGCTGCGGATGACTTTGCTGCGACAATCAACCCAGAATCACTAGTGGTTCTAAACGGTTTTGTTGAGCCAAGCCTAGTAAACGCAGAAGCGGAAACAGGTTATCAGTTTGAGCGTATGGGTTACTTCTGTGCAGATTCAAAAGACTCTTCAGCAGAGAACCTAGTATTCAACCGTACGGTTGGTCTACGTGATACTTGGGCGAAAATCGAGAACCAATAATCTCAATCCTTCGCTAATAAAAATGCCAGCATCATTGCTGGCATTTTTGTTTGTTATTCCAGTCTAGTTGGTTTTGATGTCGTGACGCTGCCTGTTTTTGAGTCATACCATATGACGAAGCTAGAGTTATCAGGATTGCGATCGTAACCTTTTTTAGTAAAGGTATAATAACAAACAGATTGGTGGGATTCTTTGTCTTGGACTCGTCGGGTAATAAAATCAAACCTATCGTTCGCGTTACGATTATTTGATAGAGAGTATTCGTTGCCGAGTAAAGCTTGCCACACGGCAATACAACCAGCATTCCCTTGTCCTATGTTATACGGGTTGCCAATCACGCCATTTCTGTTGCCCTTGTTAGTGCCAAGCGGAAAGCCAAACTCATTTACATCCAGTTCGCCACCACCATATCCATCGATATCTGTTTGAGCTTCCTGTGTTCCACCATTGACTAACCATTGGCTTTGGGTAAATCGCACGCCTGTTTCGAATTGGTCAGCGATGGATTCCATTTTTGCTTGATACGCATCGTCTTGGAGGTTTAAAAAACGGGGAGCTGCAACAACAGCTAGGATGCCGAGAATGACGATCGCAATGATAAGTTCTAGTAGGGTAAAGCCTTGAGGGTTCCTTCTCTTCATTGCTCTTCTCCATAAAAAAACGTCAGCCTTAGCTGACGTTTTACTATGTTTATCAATAAAAAGAAATACTTCTTATTTTACAGGTTTGTGTGCGTCTGGATTATCTTTGCAAGAACCGTCGCTGCATTTACCGTATAGGTATAAGCTGTGGTTAGTCAACGTCACGTTGTACTTAGCGGCGATTTCTTTTTGACGTTGCTCAATAACATCGTCAGAAAATTCAATAACTTCACCACAATCCAGACAAACAAGGTGGTCGTGGTGGTGTTGCGTTGATAATTCAAAAACTGATTTGCCGCCCTCAAAGTGGTGACGAGTTACAATACCAGCATCATCGAATTGGTTGAGTACACGATAAACGGTTGCAAGACCAATCTCTTCACCGAGATCAATCAGCTTTTTGTACAAATCTTCAGCACTGATGTGCTGGCAGTCTGGCTGCTGAAGTACTTCTAGAATTTTTAGCCTCGGAAGGGTTACTTTTAAGCCCGCATCCTTCAGCGCCTGATTATTGTCTGACATATACTTTCCCGTTGGATCATCTGCAGCGATTTAACAGAATTCAATATTCCTACCATTATAGGCGAAGCGTTCGAAACATTAAACCACGAACTTCAAAGGGTTAATAGATTCTTTTTGTAAATTAGAAACAGGTCGATTATATTACAGATCAGACCAGTTACAAGTTGATAACATCAGAATCGCAAAGACATGGAAAGTTATGAATAAGCGACTTGCTAAGATATATAAACCGGGAATTGTGAAATTTGCGCTCAATATTTGGCCGCCATTTTGGGGGGCGGGTATTAAAATCTTACATATTTCTGAAGACTTTCGAACGGTTAAAGTACGTTTGAAGTTGAGATGGTGGAATAAAAATGCCAATCGCACTCAATATGGAGGGAGCATTTTTTCCCTGACTGATCCTATCTACTCGCTGATGCTTATGGGCATTCTGCGTGAAGAATATTATGTATGGGACAAAGAGGCGAGCATCAACTTTATCAAGCCAGGACAAAGTGATTTGTTTGCTGAATTTGAGGTGACGGAAGGAGTGCTGGACGACATCTATCAGATGACGCGCAATGGAGAAAAATGTTTCCCTGAGTTTATTACCCACGTCAAAGATAAGGAAGGCAATGTGGTCTCTGAAGTTCAGCGCAAATTGTATGTACGCAAGAAACCACAATTCCGCGAAGAAGAAATTGCCACTGAGGCATCTTGATTACCACATACAAAAAGACCTCCAGAGTGGAGGTCTTTTTAATGAATGCTTTTAATTAGCCTTCAAGCTCAGCTAGGCACATCTCTTCGTAGATTTGCTTAACCCAGTTTTCAACACGTTCATCAGTAAGTTCTGGTTGACGGTCTTCATCGATACATAGACCTACAAACTGGCTATCATCACCTTCTACAAGTGCTTTAGATGCTTCGAACTCGTAACCTTCAGTTGAAGTGTGACCCAGAATAGTGCCACCTTTCGCTTCAACGATATCACGTACTGTACCCATTGCATCACAGAAGTACTCTGCGTAATCTTCTTGGTCACCACAACCGAAGATAGCAACTAGCTTTGTCGAGAAGTCGATTTGCTCAAGTTCAGGGAAGAAGTCATCCCAGTCACATTGTGCTTCGCCGTAGTACCAAGTCGGGATACCTAGAAGCAGAAGATCAAAGTTATCAATGTCTTCTTTGCTGCTTTTTGCGATGTCTTGGACGTGAACTAGTTGTTTACCTAGTTGCTTTTGAATCATCTTTGCAACGGCTTCAGTATTACCTGTGTCGCTACCGAAGAAGATACCTACACTTGCCATAGAGTCTATACCTTTACATTGTTTGTTACTGGCTATGGGATAGAGAGCTTAACCGAGCCCTGTGCCTTCCCAACTGAGCTGAATCAGACCTTTCGCAATGAAGCCAGCGCAGCCAAGGAAAAGAACCAACCACACAATACGACGACCGAAAACAGGTACGTTACCTTGTTTTAGTACATCTTTTATTGCCATCCCGATGAAAAAGAAGATAGCAGCAAAAAGAAGATCGAGCCCGATCGACTCGAGCATGTCCATATAGTCGTATAGCATTGTCGTCCTTCATGCCAAAAATTCTTGGGCGCACTATACCACTGTTAAACCGTAAAGTTAATGCACAACAAGAAGGGTTATTTCAATAATCTGGCGTTGTTTTCCGAATTTGTTAACTGGAAATATATTTCCTGATCACCCGCATAACTTCTGCTGGTTTTTCTGCATGTAACCAGTGTCCTGTGTTAGCAATAATGTGCGCTTTTGCATTGTTAAACTGACGCTTAACTGCAGCCTGGTGCTCTGGCATCAAGTAGTCGGAATCGCCGCCTTTAACAAATAGAGTTGGAATGTCTGTGGGTGCGATGTCATTCCAACCGATGATGCTGTCGTAGTTGTTCAGTAAGCCCGTGACGTTAAAACGCCAATCCATTTTGTTCCCGTTTTTATATAGGGACTTTGACAAGAATTGTCTGACTCCATCCATCTCGATGTGTTGAGCGAGAATATCCATAGTTTGTTGTCGATTGGCTGGTTGTTCCTCGATTACTGCTCGCAAGCCATTAAATACATTGTCATGACGGTTGGTTTGATAAGCCACAGGAGCCATGTCTAATACAATCAGCTGTTTGACGAATTCAGGTGCGACATCTGCGAGTTTCATCGCTACTTTGCCACCCATTGAGTGACCAATAACTAACGCTGGCTCGATGTTTAAATGGTGAAGTAAATCAGCAATATCTTGTGCCATCACTTCGTAATTGTGTGTATCTGAATGGAAAGAAAGACCATGATTTCGGAGATCAATGCTGATCACTGAGTGATCTTGAACGAGATCGCGAGCCAGTAAACCTAGATTACTGAAACTGCCAAATAATCCATGAATCAAAACAACCGTTTGGCCTTGCCCTTCCTGCTTATAGTTGAGTAATGCTGACATTTTATCTTATTCGTGATGGGTTTAACGTGGAGTATCCGCGAGGATCTCGTTATAATCCCCCAAAGTTTAAACATTGAGAATGTGAAAAGCGAATGAAAACAATTGAGGTTGATGAGGATCTATACCGTTACATTGCAGGTCAAACCAAGCATATCGGTGAAAGTGCCTCGGATATTTTACGACGCCTTTTGAACCTTGATGGTCAGTTGCAGGAAGCAGTCATTGCACCTGTAGTAGAAAAGCCACAAGGGATTGTAGTAAGTAAAGATGCAGGTAAAGCAGAATCAGTAGATACCGTAAAAGAGATGCGTTCTCTACTTATCTCTGATGAGTTTGCTGGTCTTAAGAAAGCGATTGATCGCTTCATGTTGGTACTATCAACCTTACACAAACTAAATCCAGAGAGTTTCTCCCAAGCGACAAAAGTGAAGGGACGCAAACGTGTTTACTTTGCTGATAACGAAGAGACTCTACTAGCAAATGGTAACACTACCAAACCTAAAGCAATTCCTGGTACGCCATTTTGGGTAATCACTAACAACAACACCAGTCGTAAACGACAAATGGTGGAGCAGGTGATGACGCACATGGAATTCCAGCCTGACTTAATAGAGAAAGTAACAGGTTCAATCTAAGAAACCTGATAGAAGCCTCATAATGTGTAGCGTGTAGCGGATATTATGAGGCTTTTTTGATTATATTTGTATTTAAAGAAAGGATGTCAAACATGGCTATGCACCCTCGTGCTGGGCAAAAAGCGCAGCAGGAAGATCTTCACAATATCCCAGCACTCGTTGCTAATTACTTCTTACTTCAGCCAGATGCAACTAATGCAGAACATAAAGTTCAATTTGGTACTTCTGGTCATCGCGGTACTGCAGACAAACACACTTTTAACGAAAACCACATCTTAGCGATTGCTCAAGCGGTAGCGGAAGTTCGTGCAGAACAAGGCACAACGGGTCCATTGTTTGTGGGGAAAGACACTCACGCGCTTTCTGAGCCTGCTTTTTCAAGTGTGGTTGAAGTATTGATTGCAAACGGTGTACAAGTGATTGTGCAGCAAGACAACGGCTACACACCAACGCCGGGTATTTCTCATGCGATCCTGACTTACAACATCAAGCACGATGATAAGGCAGATGGCATCGTGATCACACCATCTCACAACCCACCACAAGACGGCGGTATCAAATACAATCCGACTCACGGTGGTCCTGCAGAAGCTGAACTGACTCAAGCGATCGAAGATCGTGCAAATGCGCTAATTGCCGAAGGTCTACAAGGTGTTAAACGCTTACCTCTAGCAGAAGCAAAAGCATCGGATCTGTTTGTAGAGATGGACTTGCTGAAACCGTACATCGATGACCTAGTTAATGTTATCGATATGGAAGCAATCCAAAAAGCAAACTTGAAAATTGGTGTTGATCCATTGGGTGGTAGCGGTATTGATTACTGGCGTCAAATTGGTCAGGTGTACAACCTAGACCTAACGCTAGTAAGTGAAGCGATTGATCCTTCTTTCCAATTCATGTCTCTCGATAAAGATGGCGTTGTACGTATGGATTGTTCTTCTCCTTACGCAATGGCTGGTCTATTGGCATTGAAAGATGAATATGATTTAGCTTTTGGTAATGACCCTGACTACGACCGTCACGGTATCGTTACGCCAAAAGGTTTGATGAACCCGAACCACTTCTTAGCGGTTTGTATTGACTACCTATACCGTCATCGCGATGCGTGGGGCAAAGATGTTGCTGTTGGTAAAACGCTAGTATCAAGTGCTCTTATTGACCGTGTTGTGGCTGATTTAGGTCGTGAACTGTGCGAAGTACCAGTCGGTTTCAAATGGTTTGTTGATGGTCTATACACTGGTAAGTTCGGCTTCGGCGGTGAAGAAAGTGCTGGTGCGTCTTTCCTTCGTAAAGATGGTACGCCTTGGTCAACAGACAAAGATGGCATCTTGTTATGTCTTCTAGCGGCAGAGATCACTGCGGTAACGGGTAAGAACCCGCAAGATTACTATGAGGAGCTAGCTGCGAAGCATGGTGAGTCTAAGTACAACCGTATTCAAGCTGTAGCGAATGGTCCGCAAAAAGACGTACTGAAGAAGCTTTCACCTGAAATGGTAGCGGCTGAAACACTAGCAGGTGATGCAATCACTGCTCGTCTAACGCACGCTCCTGGTAACGGTGCTGCAATTGGTGGTCTTAAAGTCACGACCGCTAATGGTTGGTTCGCAGCTCGTCCATCAGGCACTGAAGACATCTACAAAATTTACTGTGAAAGCTTCAAAGGTGAAGAGCACCTAAAACAAATCGAAGCTGAAGCACAAGAAATCGTTAATCAAGTATTTGCAGCCGCTGGTTTGTAACTTAAGCGATTATTGTTTGAAAGGGTCGACTTTGTGTCGACCCTTTTTTGTTTGTGAAGAGGTAATGCTTCGCTTCAAGATTCGAAGGAGCTTCGCTTGGAGAGGCGAGCAAAAAGAAAGGGAGCCCAACTCGTTCGTTTCTCCCTTGTGAAGGTGATGAACTGGATATACTGGACCTCGGCAGCGTCATTCCCGAAAGCGGCGAAAGGTTGTGGTCGAGAATCTTTCTTATAACCGGAAATGTCGAGATTAGCTCGTTGAAAGAACTTGTCCCTAAAAAGACAAAATAAAATGTCTTTCGTTTTTAATTGGGCCACGTATCCGGTACAACAAACCAAAACTGACCGTCCTTTGTCTGCGCGTGAACAAACCTATCAGATGGTTTGTCGATTGGATCCAAGAATTCCTCATTACCAGTTGCCCAGAGCGGTTTAGGAAGTGCGTAAAGTGGCTGTTTAATTTGTTCCCATTGGCTTTGATAACACCAGAAACCAGATATTTGTATAGGGTCTAATTCATAACCTAAACAGGTTGTAGGGATAGGCTCTTTTGAAAAAGGGTTTACGTACAGACGTCCCTGCATTAGTAAATGTTCACTCGGTTCACTGTTTAGCGGTAGTTGCAGACGAAACTCTTCCCTTTGGCTCATTTTTAGCTGGTGGTTGAGCATGCGTTCGAGCTTTTTGTGCAGTTGGTCGTGAGCATTCGGTCCATACCAAACGCCTTGATGAAGTAAGTAGAATTTAATTGCGACTTCCCAATGCTCATGTTGATTACTTTCTACATCTTTTAAGATCAGATCGACAGCACCAATGGTTCGCCCAGTGGCGTCATTTAATTGAATCTCTTCAGCAACCAGTTCATAACGAGGCGAACAGGTTAGCAACTTGGTGCAAAGGTACTGATACAGAAAACCAAGGCGAGGGTTTCCATCATATTCTTCATTGTCTGGCAGAGCCTGCGTCTGAATATCTTTGACAGTGACAAAAGGGGGCTTAAGTTTGAAAAGTGGAGAGGTGTCAGCAATCCATTGTTGGAAACGTTGTAGTGAATTCATCCATTATCCTTGTTGTCACGGGTAAAGCCTTTCTATTGTATCTAAATTTGTTTGAGTTGGGGATGTCACAACTGGCATCTGGATTGCGGTTCGATATACACTTTGCTCAAGCCACAAGTATTGGAAGTAATAATGAATAATTTACAGTTAGAAAAGATCCTCAACGAGAAATTGTCACCGCAACTTATCAAAGACTACGCGCCAAATGGAATGCAAGTAGAAGGTAAATCAGAAATCAAACGTATCGTAACTGGTGTCACTGCTTCACAAGCCTTGATCAATAAAGCCATCGAGTTGGAAGCTGATGCTCTGCTTGTGCATCATGGGTACTTTTGGAAAGGTGAACCAGAGCCTATTCGTGGTATGAAAGGTAAGCGCATTCGTAGTTTGATTAAAAACGACATCAACCTTTACGGCTACCACTTACCGTTAGATATTCACCCAGAACTCGGCAATAACGCTGAGCTTGCTCGTTTGTTGAATATCTCGGTTGAAGGTGGGTTAGAAGGTCACCCTCAGTCCGTGGCGATGTTTGGTCGTTTAAAACAAGCGATGACAGGTGCTGAGTTTGCGAACAAAATTAATCAAGTCCTAAACCGTGAACCTTTGCATATCGCACCTGAAAATGCAGACAAAATGATTGAGACCGTCGGTTGGTGTACTGGCGGTGGTCAAGATTTTATTGAGCTTGCCGCTCAGCACGGATTAGATGCGTTTATTTCGGGTGAGATCTCAGAACGAACAACTTACACCGCTCGTGAGTTAGACATTCATTATTTCTCTGCGGGTCACCATGCTACAGAACGTTACGGTATTAAGGCGTTGGGTGAATGGTTGGCGCAAGAGCACGGGTTAGATGTCACGTTTATCGATATTGATAATCCAGTATAGACGGGACGGACTTCATCCTTCGTGATACGGGGACGCTCTGCTTTCTAAACAGAGAGAAAGAGCAGATCCCCGACTCACTTGTGCCTCGCTCATAAAGAAGACGAAAACTCTGAAGTCTTCACGACGTCATCTCCGATTGTGAGGTAGGAGCAACGTCAGGAATTTCTTGTGTAATAGCTGTAAGAGCGTAGAGAAATAGTCTCTCGATGCGACGCATTTCATAGAACGCTGCGTGTTCTCATCTCTTCAAATAAAGAAAGGGTTGACGCTTTCACGTCAACCCCAACTCTTTCCGATTATCGATTCTAACGGTTATTCACGCTCGTGCAGTGGAGAGAACTCACGCTGAGTTTCACCTGTGTATAGCTGACGAGGACGACCGATTCGGTTTAGTGGGTCGCTGTGCATTTCGTTCCAGTGAGCGATCCAACCGATAGTACGAGAAATCGCGAAGATTACCGTAAACATCGATACAGGAATGCCGATCGCTTTTAGGATGATACCTGAGTAGAAGTCTACGTTCGGGTAAAGCTTCTTAGACACGAAGTATTCGTCAGAAAGTGCAATACGCTCAAGCTCCATTGCTACGTCTAGTAGTGGATCTTTAATGTTTAGCTCTTTTAGAACTTCGTGACATGTTTCGCGCATAACTGTAGCGCGTGGATCGTAGTTTTTGTAAACGCGGTGACCAAAGCCCATTAGACGGAATGGGTCATCTTTGTCTTTTGCACGTTCAACGTACTCAGGAATGTTCTCTACACTGCCGATCTCTTCAAGCATCTTCAGACATGCTTCGTTTGCACCACCGTGTGCAGGACCCCATAGAGAAGCAATACCTGCGGCAATACATGCGAATGGGTTCGCTCCAGAAGAACCAGATAGACGAACGGTCGATGTTGATGCGTTTTGTTCGTGATCTGCGTGAAGCGTAAAGATTTTATCCATCGCACGAGCAACAACAGGGTTTACTTCGTATTCTTCACATGGGTTTGCGTACATCATGTGTAAAAAGTTTTCTGCGTAGCTTAGGTCGTTACGAGGGTAGATAAATGGCTGACCGATTGAGTACTTGTAACACATCGCCGCCAATGTTGGCATTTTCGATAGCAGACGGTACGCCGCAATTTCACGGTGTTCGTCGTTGTTGATATCTAGTGAATCGTGGTAGAAGGCCGCTAGTGCACCAACTACACCACACATTACTGCCATTGGGTGAGCGTCGCGACGGAAGCCATGGAAGAAGCTTGCGATTTGCTCGTGCACCATTGTATGGCGAGTAACCGTTGTTTTGAATTGCTCGTATTGCTCACGGGTAGGGGCTTCGCCATAAAGCAGGATGTAACATACTTCCAAGTAATCTGCGTTATTGGCTAATTGGTCAATTGGGTAACCGCGGTGCAAAAGAATACCTTTGCCGCCGTCGATGTACGTGATTGACGATTCACAAGATGCAGTGGCAAGAAAACCTGGGTCAAAAGTAAAGTAACCATTGGCTCCCAGTTTACGAACATCAATCACAGGTGTACCTAGCGTACCGTCCATAATTGGCAGTTCGATCGGCGCATGACCTTCAACATGAAGGGTAGCTTTCTTATCCGCCATAACAATCTCCTTTGTTTATTATTTAATCCGTCCAGGATGTTTATGTGCCATTTTTGTACTGTTGTTAAAGCTTAAAGTCAATTTTTCTCCATTTTTGTGTGCACTTGTTATGATTTTTCTCATGAAAATCGTTAAAAATCTGTTCTATGTAGCATAATTTGTTACATCAATTGTATTAGAATGTTGCTAGCCGTATATTGGCACAGAAAATTTTAGTTAAATCCTTATAAATTCGGGGCTAGAAACAAAAGTGAGGTTTGTTTGTGGACTCCGGTTGTTAACAAAGTGTTTACAATTATCTCCGAGCTTATTGCGAGTATTTGTTAATCAAATGTTAACTTTTGTACGTTTGGAAGCTGAAATTGGTTATAACAATAAATGCTCAATGGAGCTGAGTGAGCAAGCCCGTGAAAGAAAGAAAGTCAAGACCTGTTAATTTAGATTTACAGACCATCCGCTTTCCCATCACAGCAATCGCGTCAATCCTACACCGTGTATCTGGTGTGATTACGTTTGTTGCGGTGGGTATATTACTTTGGTTACTGTCCATTTCTCTGTCGTCCCCGATGGGTTTTATGGAAGCCGCTGACATTGTCGATAGCTTCTTCGTGAAATTCATTCTATGGGGCATTCTAACTGCACTTGCCTACCACATTGCTGGTGGTGTTCGTCACTTATTGATGGACCTAGGTCATTTCGAAGAACTCGATTCAGGCGCGATGAGCGCTAAAGTCGCATTTGGTGCAACTGCAGTGTTATCACTACTGGCGGGGATCTTGGTATGGTAAAACACGTTTCTTCATTTGGTCGTAATGGTGTTCACGATTTCTTATTGATTCGTGCTTCAGCCATCATTATGACGCTATATACGATTTATCTAGTGAGCTTCTGTGCTTTCTCAGATATCTCTTACGCATCTTGGACCCAATTCTTTGGTGGTACTTTCACCAAAGTTTTCACCATGTTGGCACTTGTTTCTATTCTGATTCACGCGTGGATTGGTTTATGGCAAGTCTTAACCGATTACATTAAGTGCTCGAAACTTCGCGGTGCACTTCAACTTGGTGTTATTGCCGTTCTGTTCGGCTATGTCTTCTCTGGTCTATTTATTCTGTGGGGTGCGTAAGTGTCTATTCCAGTTCGTGAGTTTGATGCCGTAGTAATCGGCGCTGGTGGTGCGGGCATGCGCGCTGCACTACAAATTTCGGAGCAAGGCTTATCATGTGCTTTGCTATCTAAAGTTTTCCCAACTCGTTCTCATACTGTATCCGCGCAGGGTGGTATTACAGTTGCGCTTGGTAACTCGCACAAGGACGATTGGCAATGGCATATGTACGATACGGTAAAAGGTTCTGATTACATCGGTGACCAAAATGCGATTGAGTACATGTGTAAAAATGGTCCTGAGTCAGTTATCGAACTAGAAAAAATGGGTCTTCCATTCTCTCGCTTTGATAACGGAACAATCTACCAACGTCCATTTGGTGGTCAGTCAAAAGAGTTTGGTGGTGAGCAAGCGGCTCGTACAGCAGCAGCGGCAGACCGTACTGGTCACGCACTTCTTCACACGCTCTACCAACAAAACGTAAAACACAAAACAACCATTTTCTCTGAATGGTACGCTCTAGATTTGGTGAAAAACCAAGACGGCGCGATCATGGGTTGTACGGCTATCTGTATGGAAACGGGTGAGATTTGTTACTTCAAATCGAAAGCAACCATCCTAGCAACAGGTGGTGCAGGTCGTATCTACGCGTCGACTACCAACGCGCACATCAATACTGGTGATGGTGTTGGTATGGCACTTCGCGCAGGCGTTCCAATGCAAGACATGGAAATGTGGCAGTTCCACCCAACGGGTATTGCTGGTGCAGGTGTTCTTGTTACAGAAGGTTGTCGTGGTGAAGGTGGTTACCTTCTAAATAAAGATGGCGAGCGCTTCATGGAGCGTTATGCGCCAAACGCGAAAGACCTTGCTGGTCGTGACGTAGTAGCTCGTTCTATGATGATTGAAATCCGTGAAGGTCGTGGTTGTGACGGTCCTTGGGGCCCACACATCAAGCTGAAATTGGATCACCTAGGTAAAGATGTTCTTGAGTCTCGTCTGCCTGGTATCTGTGAGCTTTCGCGTACATTCGCGCACGTTGATCCAGTTAAAGAGCCAATTCCAGTAATCCCAACTTGTCACTACATGATGGGTGGTGTTCCAACGCAAGTTTCAGGTCAAGCAATCAAACAGACTGCTGACGGTAATGATGTCGAAGTCCAAGGCCTATACGCTTGTGGTGAAATTGCTTCTGTATCGGTACACGGTGCAAACCGTCTGGGCGGCAACTCACTGCTTGATTTGGTGGTATTCGGTCGCGCAACAGGTCTACACCTCGGCGAAACACTGGCTGCACAAGCTGAAGCTCGTCCAGCAACAGAGTCTGACATCGAAGCTTCACTAGCGCGTACTATGCGTTGGGAGAACAGCACTGGTGGTGAAGACCCAGTTCAAATTCGTAAAGATCTACAATCTTGCATGCAAAACAGCTTCTCGGTATTCCGTGAAGGCGACGCAATGGCAACAGGTCTGGAAGAGTTGAAAGTGATTCGTGAGCGCCTAAAAGATGCACACCTAGCTGACAAGTCTTCTGAATTCAACACGCAACGTATTGAGTGTTTAGAGCTAGACAACTTGATGGAAACTGCATTCTCTACAGCAGTAGCGGCGAACTACCGTACTGAAAGCCGTGGCGCACATGCTCGCTTCGACTTCCCTGAGCGTGATGATGAAAATTGGCTATGCCACTCAATCTACAACCCGGAAACTGAAGCAATGACTAAGCGTGATGTGAATATGACGCCAACTCATCGTGAAGCTTTCCCTCCGAAAGTACGTACTTACTAAAGGGAGGATATGACTATGAAACTGAACTTCTCTTTATACCGTTACAACCCGGATGTAGACACAAAACCTTACATGAAAGACTACGTTCTTGAAGTGGAAGAAGGCTCAGACATGATGGTTCTGGACGCGCTGATTTTACTAAAAGAGCAAGATCCGAGCATTGCATTCCGTCGTTCATGTCGTGAAGGGGTATGTGGATCTGATGGTCTGAATATGAATGGTAAAAACGGTCTAGCGTGCATTACTCCGTTATCTGCGCTTCAAGGTGACAAGATTGTCATCCGACCGTTACCTGGCCTACCAGTAGTACGTGATCTTATCGTTGACATGACACAGTTCTACGATAACTATGCGAAAGTTAAGCCTTTCTTGATTGATGACGGTGCTCTACCACCATCGCGAGAGAACTTACAATCGCCAGATGAACGTGCGCATTTAGATGGATTGTATGAATGTATTATGTGTGCATGTTGTACAACTTCTTGTCCATCATTCTGGTGGAACCCAGATAAATTTATCGGCCCTGCTGGTCTCTTAGCGGCTTACCGTTGGCTAATTGATAGCCGAGATACAGCAACTGATGAACGTTTGTCCGATCTTGATGATGCATTTAGCGTTTTTCGTTGCCATGGCATCATGAATTGTGTAAGTGTTTGTCCTAAGGGGCTAAATCCTACGAAAGCCATCGGTCACATCAAGTCGATGCTGGTGAATCGTTCGATTTAATTAACAACAAAAATTGCCGACCCAAATGGGTCGGCTCTTAATAGCTCGGCGCAGACCGAAGCAAACGTGAAAACTACTGGTTAAGGGAAAATATGCACAACGGCGTGATGAAGGCATGGCTCGAGTCTTCACACTTGGCTGGCGCCAATGCAACGTATGTAGAGGACCTCTACGAACTGTATCTAAGTGATCCCGATCTGGTAAGTGAGGAGTGGAAACGCGTATTTGATGAGTTGCCTAAAAACTCAGAAGAAGTGGCAGAACAGCCGCATTCGCGTGTCCGTGACTACTTCCGACGACTCGCTCAAGAAACAAAGCATTACAGTGTCCAAGTTAGTGATCCAGATGTCGACGCTAAGCAAGTAAAAGTTCTACAGCTTATCAACGCATACCGCTTCCGCGGTCATGAAGCTGCTGAGCTTGATCCTCTAGGTCTATGGCAACGTCCACCTGTGGCGGAGCTAGACCCTGCATTCCACAATCTCACCGAAGATGACTTCGAAGAAACTTTCAACGTAGGTTCTTTTGCTATTGGGCAAGAAACCATGCAGTTGAAAGACATCTACTCAGCTCTGAAGAAAACGTACTGTGGTTCTATTGGTGCTGAATACATGCACATGACAGACACAGAACAGAAGCGTTGGATTCAGCAACGTTTAGAGTCTGTGGTTGGTCAGCCATCTTTCGATAAAACTGAAAAACGTACATTCCTTGAGGAGCTAACTGCTGCTGAAGGTCTTGAGCGTTACTTGGGTGCTAAGTTCCCAGGCGCTAAACGTTTCTCTCTAGAAGGTGGTGATGCACTAATTCCGATGACAAAAGAGCTGATTCGTCATGCTGGTAAGAGCGGCATGCGTGAAGTGGTTATCGGTATGGCTCACCGTGGACGTTTGAACATGCTAGTCAACGTTCTAGGTAAGAAGCCACAAGATTTGTTTGACGAGTTTGCAGGCAAACATGACGAAACATGGGGTACGGGTGACGTTAAGTACCACCAAGGTTTCTCTGCAGACTTTGCAACGCCAGGTGGCGATGTCCACTTAGCGCTAGCATTTAACCCATCTCACCTTGAGATTGTAAACCCAGTAGTTATCGGTTCGGTTCGTGCGCGTCAAGATCGCCTTGGTGATTTTGATGGTAGCCGCGTACTGCCAATCACTATTCACGGTGACTCAGCAATTGCAGGTCAGGGCGTGGTAGCAGAGACGTTTAACATGTCTCTAGCGCGTGGCTTCTGTGTCGGCGGTACGGTACGTATCGTTGTGAACAACCAAGTTGGTTTTACAACATCGAACCCTCGTGATACTCGCTCGACGATGTACTGTACTGATATTGCGAAGATGGTACAGGCTCCGATTTTCCACGTTAACGCTGACGACCCAGAAGCAGTTGCTTTTGTCACTCGTATTGCTCTGGATTACCGCAACGAGTTTAAGCGTGATGTTGTGATTGATTTGGTTTGTTACCGTCGTCATGGTCACAACGAAGCGGATGAGCCGAATGCGACTCAACCGTTGATGTACCAGAAAATCAAAAAGCACCCAACACCACGTAAGCTATACGCTGATGTACTGATCGATAAAAATGAATCAGACATTGAAGTAGCAACTCAGCTTGTGAATGAGTACCGCGACGCGCTTGATAAAGGTGAAGTTGTGGTGAAAGAGTGGCGTCCAATGGCTCTTCACTCTGTTGACTGGTCTCCGTATCTAGGTCACGACTGGGATGTTGAGTGGGATAACAAATTTGATTCAACTCGCTTGAAAGAGCTTGGTCAACGCCTAATTCAATACCCGGATAGCCATAAGCTACAAAGCCGTGTAAACAAGCTTTACAACGATCGTGCTGCAATGATCAGTGGTGAGAAGCCATTAGATTGGGGTATGGCAGAGACACTTGCGTACGCTACCTTAGTTGACGATGGCAAGCGTATTCGTATCTCTGGTCAGGACTCAGGTCGTGGTACTTTCTTCCATCGCCACTCTGTTTTGCATAACCAAAACGATGCGAGCACTTACATCCCGCTAGCGAATATTCATGACAAACAAGGTCCATTCCAAGTCTTTGACTCTGTATTGTCGGAAGAAGCGGTACTGGCGTTTGAGTACGGTTACGCAACGGCAGAGCCAAGCGGTTTGACCATTTGGGAAGCACAATTTGGTGATTTCGCAAACGGTGCGCAAGTGGTGATCGACCAGTTCATTTCGTCGGGTGAGCAAAAATGGGCTCGTCTATGTGGTCTGACGATGCTGTTGCCACACGGTTATGAAGGTCAAGGTCCTGAGCACTCGTCAGCGCGTTTAGAACGTTACCTACAATTGTGTGCTGAACAAAACATGCAGGTTGTAGTGCCATCTACACCAGCACAGGTTTACCACATGATCCGTCGTCAGGTGGTGCGTCCAATGCGTCGTCCACTGATTGTTATGTCACCTAAGTCGCTACTGCGTCATCCACTTTGTACATCGTCTTTGGAAGATCTTTCTGAAGGTACATTCCAGCCGGCGATTCCAGAAATCGATAATCTGGAACCAAGCAAAGTGAAACGTGTTGTGTTCTGTTCGGGTAAGGTTTATTTCGACCTTCTAGAACAGCGTCGCAATAACGAACAAGATGATGTTGCTATTGTGCGTATTGAGCAGCTATACCCATTCCCGATGGAAGAAGTTCAAGCCGCTATTGAGCAATACACGAATGTTGAAGACTTTGTATGGTGTCAGGAAGAGCCTCAAAACCAGGGTGCTTGGTACTGTAGCCAACACAACTTCCGTGCAGCTATTCCAGCAGGCGCAGATCTTAAATACGCAGGTCGCCCAGCTTCTGCTTCGCCAGCAGTAGGCTACATGTCGGTGCACTTGAAACAACAAAAAGCGTTGGTTGAAGACGCTCTGAACGTGAACTCAAAAACTTCGAATTAAGAACTAGAAGTTAAAGGAAGAAACAGATATGACAATTGAAATTCTGGTTCCAGATTTACCTGAATCAGTTGCTGACGCAACCGTAGCGACATGGCACAAACAACCAGGCGACGTAGTCGAGCGTGATGAAGTTCTGGTTGATATCGAAACTGATAAAGTCGTGCTTGAAGTACCTGCTCCGGAAGCGGGCGTTTTAGAAGCCATTATCGAAGAAGAAGGTGCGACAGTACTTTCTAAGCAGTTGATCGCAAAACTTAAGCCAGGTGCCGTAGCAGGCGAACCAACGACAGATTCAACAGAAGACAAAGAAGCATCTCCTGACAAGCGTCATAAAGCAACGCTGACAGAAGAGAGCAACGATGCGTTAAGCCCTGCGGTTCGTCGTCTTCTTGCTGAACACGGTCTAGAAGCAAGCCAAGTGAAAGGCTCTGGTGTTGGCGGTCGCATTACTCGCGAAGATATCGAAGCGCACCTTGCAAACGCAAAAGCAGCTCCGAAAGCAGAAGCTCCAGCAGCTGTTGAAGCGCCTGCAGCAGCTCGCAGCCAAAAACGTGTTCCAATGACGCGTCTACGTAAGACAGTGGCAAATCGTCTTCTAGAAGCGAAAAACAACACGGCGATGCTGACTACGTTTAACGAAGTGAACATGAAGCCAATCATGGACCTTCGTAAGCAGTACAAAGACCAGTTTGAAGAGCGTCACGGCACTCGTCTTGGCTTCATGTCTTTCTATGTGAAAGCAGTAACTGAAGCACTAAAACGTTACCCAGAAGTGAATGCATCTATTGATGGTGATGACATCGTTTACCACAACTACTTTGATATCAGTATGGCGGTTTCTACGCCACGCGGTCTAGTGACGCCAGTTCTAAAAGACTGTGACACGCTAGGTTTTGCTGACATCGAAAAAGGCATCAAAGAGCTAGCAATCAAAGGTCGTGACGGCAAGCTAACGGTTGATGAGTTGATGGGCGGTAACTTCACTATCACTAACGGCGGTGTATTTGGTTCATTGATGTCTACGCCAATCATTAACCCACCACAATCAGCAATCTTGGGTATGCACAAGATCCAAGAGCGTCCAATGGCGGTTGATGGCAAAGTAGAAATCTTGCCAATGATGTACCTAGCACTATCTTACGATCACCGTTTGATTGATGGTCGTGAGTCAGTGGGTTTCCTAGTAACAATTAAAGAGCTACTAGAAGATCCAGCGCGTCTGTTATTAGACGTTTAATATCGCTAAAACGTCGAGTTGTCCCTGATAGCTCGACGCCTACAGCATCCAAGGCTAGACTGGCTCAGCGTCTGGCCTTCACTTGAACTGCCCCCGATATAATCTATAAGCAGTTGATTTGAGAAGACCCTACAGACGCACCGCATGAAGTGGTGTTATGGAAATAATAAATCCCTTAAGGGATAAACAAACGGAATATCAAAATGAATTTGCATGAATACCAAGCCAAACAGCTGTTTGCAGAATTCGGTTTGCCTGTACCGGAAGGCTACGCATGTGATACGCCACAAGAAGCTTTTGAAGCAGCGGGTCGCATCACTACTGAAAAGAAAGTTGTAAAGTGTCAGGTTCACGCTGGCGGTCGCGGTAAAGCGGGTGGCGTAGAGCTACACGATACAAAAGATGGTGTAAAAGAATTCGCACAAAAATGGCTAGGTAAGAACTTGGTTACTTACCAAACAGACGCAAATGGTCAGCCTGTTACTAAAATCCTTGTAGAAGAAGCATCTAACATTGCTAACGAACTTTACCTTGGTGCGGTTGTAGACCGTGCAAGCCGTAAGATCGTATTCATGGCTTCAACTGAAGGTGGTGTGGAAATCGAAAAAGTTGCGGAAGAAACACCGGAGCTAATCCACAAAGCAGCAATCGATCCACTAGTAGGTCCTCAGGCTTACCAAGGTCGTGAGCTCGCGTTCAAACTTGGTCTTGAAGGTGACCAAATCAAACAATTCGTTAAGATCTTCATGGGTCTTGGCACTATGTTTTCTCAGTACGACCTAGCGCTACTAGAGATCAACCCACTGGTTATTACTGGCGAAGGCAACCTGCTGTGTCTTGACGGTAAGATCAACATCGACTCAAACGCGTTATACCGTCAGCCTAAGCTTCGTGAAATGCACGATCCTTCACAAGAAGATGAGCGTGAAGCGCACGCAGCTCAGTGGGAACTGAACTACGTAGCACTAGACGGCAATGTTGGCTGTATGGTTAATGGTGCAGGTCTGGCGATGGGTACAATGGACATCGTAAACCTACACGGTGGCAAGCCGGCTAACTTCCTAGACGTAGGTGGCGGTGCAACAAAAGAGCGTGTAGCGGAAGCGTTCAAGATCATCCTATCTGATGACAACGTGAAAGCAGTTCTAGTCAACATCTTCGGCGGTATCGTTCGTTGTGACATGATCGCAGAAGGCATCATTGGTGCAGTGAAAGAAGTTGGTGTAACGGTACCTGTTGTTGTTCGTCTTGAAGGTACTAACGCTGACCTAGGTCGCGAAGTTCTTGCTAATTCTGATGTTGATATCATTGCTGCTGAGTCGCTAACAGATGCTGCTCAGAAAGTTGTTGCTGCTGCGGAGGCTAAATAATGTCTGTACTAATTAACAAAGACACTAAAGTAATCTGTCAGGGCTTCACGGGTGGTCAAGGTACTTTCCACTCAGAGCAGGCAATTGCTTACGGTACACAAATGGTTGGTGGTGTATCTCCAGGTAAAGGTGGTCAAACTCACCTTGGTCTTCCTGTATTCAACACTGTACGTGAAGCAGTCGAAGTGACTGGCGCAACAGCAACAGTAATCTACGTACCAGCGCCATTCTGTAAAGATGCAATCCTAGAAGCGATTGATGCGGGTATTGAGCTTATCGTGACCATCACGGAAGGCATCCCAACAACAGATATGATCGATGTTAAAGTGAAGCTAGAAGAAACTGGCGTTCGCATGATCGGTCCAAACTGTCCGGGTGTTATCACACCTGATGAATGTAAGATCGGTATCATGCCTGGTCATATTCACAAGAAAGGTAAAGTAGGTATCGTTTCTCGTTCAGGTACTCTAACGTACGAAGCGGTTAAGCAAACAACGGATGAAGGCTTCGGTCAATCAACGTGTGTTGGTATCGGTGGTGACCCAATTCCTGGTTCAAACTTTATCGATATCCTTAAACTTTTCCAAGAAGACCCAGAAACTGAAGCAATCGTAATGATTGGTGAAATTGGTGGTACTGCGGAAGAAGAAGCTGCTGCTTACATCAAAGAAAACGTAACGAAGCCTGTGGTTTCTTACATTGCTGGTGTAACGGCTCCTCCTGGTAAACGTATGGGTCACGCTGGTGCGATTATCTCTGGTGGCAAAGGTACTGCTGAAGACAAATTCGCAGCACTAGAAGCGGCTGGCGTTAAGACTGTGAAATCTCTAGCAGAGATTGGCAAAGGTCTACGTGAAGTGACAGGTTGGTAATCAACCAAACCATTACAAAAGCATCAAAAAAGCCTGCGATTTCGCAGGCTTTTCTTTTTCTATCAGTGCATTAGGCTTTACGTCTAATCAATTGGCTAAGCATAAACAGGAATGTTGCACTAATGACAACAGAAGGACCTGCTGGCGTATCGAAGTGCCAAGATAGGCTTAACCCCATTAACACTGCAATCGAACCGATAATCGAGGCAAACAATGCCATTTGCTCTGGTGATGAGGAAACTTTACGCGCAGTGGCTGCAGGGATAATCAGTAGAGAAGTCATGATCAATGCGCCAACAAACTTCATACCTACTGCGATGACCACACCCACCATCAGCATTAATACCAAACGCACTAGATCGGTATTCACGCCCTCCACGGCGGCAAGCTCTTCGCTGACTGTGCTGGAGAGCAGTGGGCGCCAAAAGATGTACAAACACGCACTTACAGCAACAACACCAGCGTAGATGAACATCAGATCTTGTGGCGAGACCGCAAGCAAGTCACCGAATAGGTAGCTCATAAGATCTACGCGAACGTTGTCTAAGAAACTGACGGACACTAAACCAATGGACAGCGCACTGTGCGCCAAAATACCAAGCAAGGTATCTGTCGCCACAAGCTGTTGTTTTTGCAGAGTCACAAGCAGGACCGCTAACGCTAAACAGCAAACTAGTAGCGCAAGATATAGGTTTACATTGAGTAAAAAGCCCAGCGCTAACCCCATTAACGAGGCGTGAGCAAGGGTATCGCCAAAGTAAGCCATTTTTCGCCAAACCACGAATGAGCCAAGTGGACCTGCGATGATCGCAATACCAATACCAGCCAGAATTGAAGGCAATAAAAACTCAATCATGATGATGATGTCCGTGAGAATGGTTTGAACAAGATGTAGCATCGCCAGTGACTGGTGAACCCGCTAAATCGTGGTGGTGATGCTCATGATCATGATGGTAAAAAGCCAGAGATTCTCGAGTCGCATTACCAAACAGCGCAATGTAAGAAGGGTGCTGGGTGATGGTTGCCGGTGAGCCAGAGCAGCACACATGATGATGCAAGCAAATCACATCGTCAGTTTTAGCCATCACTAAGTGCAAGTCATGAGACACCATGAACACACCGCAGTCAAATCGGTGGCGGATGCTCTCAATTAAGTCATAGAGATCGATCTGACCTTGAACATCGACTCCTTGAGCGGGTTCATCTAATACCAACAATTCTGGACGTTGTAGTAGGGCGCGTGCGAGCAATACTCGTTGGTTCTCTCCGCCAGATAGACGGTGCATGTTACTTGCGATGAGATGCTCAGCTCCAACAAGGCGTAGCGCATCGAGACATTCCTGCTTGCTATACTTGCCAGCAAGGTTCAAAAAGCGAATGACATTGAGTGGCAGTGAATCGTTGAGTTTCAGTTTCTGAGGAACATAACCAATTTTCAGTTTACGTTGCTTCGTTAACTTACCGCTGGTCGGTTTTTGGAGACCTAGAATGACTTTAACTAATGTCGATTTTCCCGCTCCGTTGGGACCAATTAGGGTGGTGATCTTGCCCTTTTCTAATTCCATAGTGATATTGTCGAGAACTCTGCGTTCGTCAAACTCGACGCACAGTTGCTCAAGACGGACTAGTGAAGACATGAATGAAACTCATTTGCAAAATAATAATGTTATAATGTAACATTATCTCACTTTCCACGCCATACCCCAAGTAAAACTATGAAAAGAGCTATTATTCTTGCTGTCTCAGCAATATTAACGTTACCTGCTCACGCGGTAACTGTGTTAACCAGTATCAAACCAATTCAAATGATCACGACCGAGCTTACTGAAGGCGTAACAGCTCCGGACGTATTGCTACAAAACAATGCATCTCCGCATGATTACGCGTTGCGCCCTTCTGATGTCCAGAAAGTAGCTGCTGCGGATTTGGTGATTTGGTATGGGCACGACCTCGAACCATTCCTTGAAAAAGTGGTGACAGATAGAGGGAACACACTGACACTAAGCCAAATTCCAGGTTTGTCGCTGCGAGAGTTTGGTAGCGAGCATTCTCATGATCACGATGGTCATGACCATGGTACACATGACCCTCATTTTTGGTTGGGTGTTGAAACAGTACAACAGGTCGCTAATGCAATTGCACACAAGTTAGCGGAAGTTGATCCAGTACATGCCGATACGTACGCCAACAACCTGAAGAAATTTGAAGTAAAGTTGAACGCGACTGATTCTGAGATTAAACAGCAGCTTGCTCCAGTCAAAGATAAAGGTTACTTCGTATTCCATGATGCTTATGGGTATTTTGAAGAGCGTTATGGTTTGAATCAAATGGGTCACTTCACCGTTTCACCGGACCGTAAACCTGGTGCAAAAACACTGATTCGTATCCGTAAAACGTTGGGAACCGGTGATGTAGCGTGCGTGTTCTCTGAACCTCAGTTTACTCCGGCGGTTATTGAGAGTGTGATGCGCGGCAGTGACGTTCGTTCAGGTGTTCTTGATCCGCTGGGTAGTGAGGTTGAGGTGAAATCTGGAAGTTACTTCGAATTTCTTAAAGGAATGTCCAACAGCTTTAGTCAATGTTTGAGCGAAAAGTAACAATTGTGTTGTGCTTCTCTACACGGAATACGTTTTTAACGTGATCTGGCAGTAAGAATTACAAACCTTAAGCGCAGTGAGTCTTTTCTATCAAAGGATTTGAGATATCATTATCAATAATTAGCGGCTCAAAATAACCATATAGACACTTAGCTATGGAAGGCATGAGTGAACCATGAGTCGCACGTATTGATACATGTAAGGATTTTATCTTGCTGCGCCAATTAGCCCTCTTTTTCTGGGCTTTTATCCTCTCATTTCAAGCGTTTGCTTCAAGTGAAGCGAATGCGATCTTTTACCCTTTGCCAAATCAGGTTAAGGGGACTTTTATTGCGGCAAAAAAATTGTTCCCGGGTGAGCATGGTGGGCTTTGGATTCACGATGTCCACGGACGGGTGCTGTTTTATGATGGGCAAACCACTTTGCCAAAATCAGGCAGTTTTCTACGAGCGAAAGTAGAACAACTGGCATACCACAAAGGCTCATTCTGGACGTTTATCGAAAACGAGGTATATCAGACTTACCCTAACCAAGAACGTCGCTTGGTCTTTAGTCTCAATCCTGGTTCTCAAATTCGTAAGATTGGCTCATCTGGCAATTTTATCTGGGTTAGTGACGGCGCGCATTTCTATACCTACAATATTGAAACCAGTGAACTTAACTCCTTCTCTTTACTGCAACTCTATCAGCATAGTAACAACAGTTACGTCTATATTAATGACGCCATTTTCGTCGAAACGAAGTGGGCGTTAGCGACGACATCAGGTGTATATCTATCAGAGGGGAGCAAGTTCAACCATGTTGTTTCGTCGGGTAAACACTACATAGAAAAAGTGTATTACTCACATACTCGTCGAGAGATTCTGGTCGGAACGCTAAAAGGCGCGCTGATTTTTAATATCTCCGAACCAGATAAACCTGTCATTCGAATTGGTACATCTCACGTTCTTACATTTGCAGAAACCAACCAAGAGTATTGGGTCGGAACGGAGCAAGGGCTTTATTTGTATTCGTTCTTAAGCGGAGATGTAACTCAAGTCACCCCGGCAAGCTTCCTTGAGCTGGAATTAGCGACCACTAAGATCTACTCGTTATTGAACGACAACATGGGCGGTATGTGGATTGCTACCAACCAAGGCATTCGTTATTACTCATTATTTAGTAAAAAATTCGAGCGAACAACGTTCAGTAGTTACGATCAATTGACACTTTCTGGGCGAATCCGCCAAACGTTGACGGGACCTGATGGTGCGCTTTGGTTTGCTGATGATCATAAGCTTTATCGCTCAGGACCTAAGGCAATTAGTGAGGTTTTAGATTTATCTTCTCAGATTAATGAGTTCGCTTTTCAAGGTGATAAGTTATGGATAGCGACAGCAAATGGCCTTGAGATATTCGATCTTGAGAACTTAACCCCAATGACCTTCCCGTATTTGCAAGTCATTGCAGGACGAGCCGTTGATCATATTGTGGCTGACGGGGCGAGCCGATTGTGGGTATCAAGTGGTTATCAACTGTTTAATATCGACGCTGAAAAGCAAGAAATGCGTAACTTTGGCAGTGACTGGTTAGTGAGTCAGTATCTACCTGCCAAAATTACCCGTTTGTATGACAAAGAAGAGTTGCTGCTGATTGGTACCGATCACGGTGTCTATGAGTATGATGGAGAGCGGATTCGTTTTAACCGTTTCTCTGAAAAGTATGGAGAGTCGCTTGATATCATTACTGCTAATGATGGCTCTCAATGGTTTGCATCTGCTTACGGTGTTTTTCGAACCATCCCGGGTCGTAACGAAAAGCAGGTGATGGAAATGAGTGTTTCAAACTCTCGGCCCGCTTGTTTACTGAGTGATTCTGAAGGGGTTTGGCTCGCTTCATCGGTAGGGTTAAGCTATTACCATTTCTCCGGTCAGTTGATGAAGCACTATTCCTCTTCTTCAGGCTTAATTAATAATGAATTTCTTCCAGGCGTTTGTAATCTGATTCGACGTTCAGAGGATAGTGACCGCCAACTTATCTTTGGATCTCAATACGGTTTAGTGAAAGCTGATTCATCAAAACTGCTAGTGTCTAATACGCCAGAGTCCAAACTTATTGTTAGCCAAGTCATGTTGGAAAATGATGTTGTTCAAGTAGGAAGCTCTGACTTAGAAGATATGAAGTTGCCTTATGGGTCTTCATTGAGTTTCTTGTTTGGTGTGATGCCAAAACCAGATAACCAAAACCTCTACTATCGCTTGAATGAGAGTGAACAATGGCAATCTCTGGAAGGTGGACAGTTAACACTAGAGCACTTAAATTCCGGAGATTATCACCTTCAAGTAAGTAATGACTCACAACTCGCCTCTGGTTTGATTGGACTTGAATCTAAGTTTACGGTACTCAAGCCTTGGTATTTGTCAAAGTTGGCAATATCTGGATTTACGTTAATTACGATCGCAACGTTAGCACTCCTGATGTACTGGCGTTCGCGATTTGTATTGCAAGCGAACCGTGATCTAGCGGCGCAGGTGACATTAAAAACCAATCAGTTACGTCATCAAAGTCGAGTTCTATTGACGAGCAATCAACAGCTTAGAAAGCAAATTCAAGTGAGAAACTTGCTGGTGGACCATGTTGCACAATCAATTAAATCCAGTGTGGATTCGATTGCCCATAAGCTTCCACTGGATTTAGATTCAGTAACTCAAGATCACCTTTCTAAAACCTATTGGCAATTGAACGAGCTTAAGAGCTCACCAGAAGATACCAGCAATGGTAGTCAAAACTATAACTTAAGCCAGATTACCCAGTCCGTCGTTGATGTGTGGCGAGAGGACTTCACTAAAGCTGGCATTAGTGTTGAGTTAGAAGATGACAACAAAGCGAGCCGGATTTCACTCGAAAGCTTTAATCTTGATGTCATTTTTAACAGCATCTTCGCCAATATTATTAAACGCTCTTTTAGAGGGCAGTCGGTTAAGTTGGTATTGGAGGAGGGGAATGACATTGTCTCGTTAAGTTTTATCGATCATGGTACCCAGTTACCGAGTAAGGTTTCGACGATGCGACCATCAAACAGCAGCAATGTTGACTTAAGTATGGATAATTTGCCTCAATTGGTGGCGGTCAGCGGTGGTCATTTATCTATGTTTGCGTCGGATGCTCAAAATAAAATTGAAATCACGTGGCCATGTGCTCAAGAACCGAGTCATGTCGAAGAGGTCTTGCCGGAGTTTGCAGAAGTAGAGAAACCACAGCAAGATACATCGCCGGAACAAGAATGGTTGATGAAAGTGTATCAACTTGTCGCAGAACATTATCACGACCCAGAATTTGGTACAGCGTCTGCAGCGAAGATGCTCTATATGTCAGAAAGAAGCCTACAACGACGATTTAAATCTGCTTCTTCACGAACATTGAAAGACTACTTAACGGAAGTTAGGTTGGAAACCGCCTGTGAACAATTGCTCGCTGGCGAGAAGATCAGTGAAGTTGCCTTTAACTGCGGCTTTAATGACCCGTCGTACTTTAGCCAGAAGTTTAAGCTACATTTCGGGCTGCCACCTTCTAAGTTCGCAATGACTCAAGAGAGCCAAACAAGCCTCTAGCTCTTAATTCGACATTACCGAGCCCAGCCTTAGCGTTGGGCTTTTTTACGTCTGTAAGGTGAACGGTATCGTAAAGAGCTCAATATAGATTCTGGACACAAGGGAATGACATTTAGTCTGGCGTGATGCGTGATGCGTGATAAAGGGCTCGAGCTATATAACGCAGAGTACGTGCAGCACAATGGCGATATAGTGTTGTGATAGATAATGAGAATAACAGGGATTTGTTCGAGTAAAACGTTTAGGAATTATTGGGACTTAATTGAGAAGCGAATGAAGAAAGAGAAGAAAAAAATATCGTGGTATAGCCGGGGGGACTATACCACGGGTGTCAATGACACCTTCGCTTGCTGCCGGAGTGACATGTTGCCATGCCACCTCTGGAATTCTTTTGAGAGGCTGTTGTCTCTCGATGGGTTAACTATACGAGACCTTACTTATTTTTCTTATAAAAATAACGACAGCTTTATGTGAGAAAAGCGACAAGTTGCCTTTTTTTATTTAAGGTGCTGAATTTATTGATTTTTTAATTTTTCGAAACTGCAAATGTTATGCTTGTGTTAATTTGCATTTGTCTGAAAATATTCAATTTTGACGAAAATGACGTGAAATTAATTAACGGAGTTGACGTTAGATTTCGCCAAAAGCATTAATGAAATCTTTGATTTCACACAATGAATGAGAGGGTATAGAAGAGTAACATTAGCGACCTATACTATTAATAATAATATTTATCATTTGCACTACTCTTAAGGGCCACTATGAAGCTATCAGAAATCAAACCTGGCGAAACAGTGACAATTCGGTTGTTAGAAGGACTTACGTCGGACGTCAGAAAAAAGCTAATGGTAATGGGACTACTTCCTAATACTGAGGTTAAAGTTATTCGACGCGCACCAATGGGAGACCCACTGCAAGTTGAAGTTCGTGGTGTTTCTGTTGCATTACGAGAGACTATTGCGCAAAACATCGAAGTGGAGCGAGCATAATGCAATACCAAATTCTTACTGTTGGTAACCCAAACAGCGGTAAAACCACACTTTTTAATGGCCTGACTGGTGCAAAACAACAAGTTGGTAACTGGGCTGGTGTAACGGTTGAAAAGAAAACTGGTCAGTTCAAACATGCTGGTGATGAATTTCTTCTGACGGACCTTCCGGGTATCTACTCTCTCGACAGTGGCAATGATAGCAATAGTATCGACGAATCTATCGCATCGCGTGCGGTTTTGACGCACCCTGCTGATCTGATTATCAACGTAGTAGACGCAACGAGTCTTGAGCGCAGCTTATACATGACGCTACAACTGCGTGAACTTGGTCGTCCTATGATTGTTGTATTAAACAAAATGGACGCACTTAAGCGTGAACGCCAAGTCATCAATGTTGCAGAACTAGAAAAAACCTTGGGTTGTCCAGTCGTTAGCCTATCAGCGACAAATAAAGCACAAGTTGCAGAATTTAAAGAGAAGTTGCACAAGTCAGTGGTTCAAGGTGTTGCACTAAAAGACATCGCTTTGAATTACGGCGAACAAATGGAAGCGGCGATCAACAACGTTTCGGCTCTTTTCAATGATCAAACCGTTTCTAACCGTGCTCTAGCAATTCGTGCACTAGAAAAAGACGCACTGGTTCTTAACAGCATGTCGGATGCTGATCGCAATAGCGTTGAAAACACAATTGCAGAACTTGAGCTTGATGTTGACTTACATGTTGCAGATACAAAATACACACACCTTCATGAAGAGTGCAAGAAAGTACGTCGCAGTGAGGGCAAGCTAAGTCGCAGTGTGACTGAAAAGCTAGACCAATTTATCTTGAACAAGTGGGTGGGCATTCCATTCTTCTTCATTGTTATGTACCTAATGTTCATGTTCTCTATCAACATTGGTAGTGCGTTCATCGACTTCTTTGATATCGGTGTCGGTGCTCTGTTGGTTGATGGTGGACACCACTTGTTAGACGGTCATTTGCCTGTGTGGTTAGTGACGGTGCTTGCTGATGGTATTGGTGGTGGTATCCAAACGGTTGCAACCTTTATTCCAGTTATCGCGTGTTTGTACCTGTTCTTAGCGGTACTTGAAAGCTCAGGCTACATGGCTCGTGCCGCATTCGTACTAGATAAAGTGATGCAGAAGATTGGTCTACCGGGCAAAGCATTTGTACCGTTGGTTCTTGGTTTCGGTTGTAACGTACCGTCAATCATGGCAACTCGTACTCTAGACCAAGAACGTGAGCGTAAACTAGCTGCATCTATGGCGCCATTTATGTCATGTGGTGCTCGTCTACCAGTATACGCACTATTCGCTGCGGCATTCTTCCCAGGCTCTGGTCAGAACATTGTATTCGCACTTTACCTACTTGGTATTGTGGCAGCGATCTTCACGGGGCTTTTCCTTAAGCACACGCTTTACCCAGGTAGCAGTGACAGCCTAGTAATGGAAATGCCTGACTATGAGCTTCCAACGTTACAAAACGTGGTGATCAAAACTTGGCAAAAGCTAAAGCGCTTCGTTCTTGGTGCAGGTAAAACCATCGTTATCGTTGTTGCTATTCTGAGTTTCTTCAACTCATTGGGTACTGATGGCAGCTTTGGTAACGAAGACAGCGAAAACTCTGTGCTTTCTAAAGCAGCGCAAGTTGTGACTCCAGTATTCGCGCCAATCGGTGTTCAAGAAGACAACTGGCCGGCGACGGTAGGTATCATTACCGGTATCTTCGCAAAAGAGGCGGTAGTTGGTACGCTTAACAGCCTATACACTACACCAAGCGATGGTGAAGACGCAGAATTTGACCTAATGGGCAGCCTAGAAGAGGCAGTAATGAGTATCCCTGAAAACCTAGCCGGTTTGAGCTACTCAGATCCACTAGGCATTGAAGTTGGTGACTTAACTGACTCAAATGCAGTTGCAGAAGAACAAGAAGTCGATGCTTCTATCTTCGGTAACATCAAATCGCAGTTTGCTTCTGGCAATGCCGCATTTGCTTACCTAATCTTTATCCTACTGTACACACCTTGTGTGGCGGCGATGGGGGCTTACGTACGTGAGTTTGGTCATAAGTTCGCACGCTTTATCGCGGTTTGGACAATGGGCTTAGCTTACCTATGTGCGACGTTCTACAACCAATTGACGCATTTCGCAGATAGCCCAGTGACAAGTGGTATTTGGATGGCTGTGATCGTTGCTATCTTCTTTGGTACCTACCGCGTGTTCAAACAAGTTGGTAAGAAACAAAACGGTGCATTAGAGGCGCAAGTAGCATGATTTTAAAAGAGCTTTATCAATACATTGCAGACAAAGGAACCGTCTCCCAGTCAGATCTGGCTAAACAGTTTGGGATGAGTGAAGATGGCGCTGACGCGATGTTAAACGTGTGGATTAAGAAGGGCAAAATTAGCCGCCTAGTCGACACTAATAAAGCTCATGACGTGACTCGTGTTCGCTACTCAGTGACTAAACAAGATGGTTTGTCTTTGACAGTCACCATGTAGCGATTGTCAAAATTAGTCACCTAAAAAGTTATCATGTAAAAACGACAAGGCCGCATCAGCAATGATGCGGCTTTTCTTTTGCTGGTTATTGTTTGTGAATACAGAGAAATTAATGTTCTTCAGAGTGTTTAGTCGCGCCTAACCCTAGGAACTTCAAACCAAGACTTAAAACTAAAATCGAAATAGGTAATGTTAAGATCGTCCAATCTAAGCTGTCGAAGTTAATCAGCACGAGCTCTAAGAACTTCACAAACAAGATCACGATGATGACTTCAGCCAAAATGTTTTTTAGGTGACCGATGTTTGGGGTTCTGATCCAATGCAAAACCGACTGTTCTTGTGTTTTCGCTTTAGCTTTGTTGGAAATAAACAGTGTGTAGATGCCGTGAGCAAAGATGAACAAAACTAGTGCGACAAGAAACGTATCCAGTGATTTGATCAAATACGCGATCGCGATGTCTGCTTTATCTAAATGTGCGAGTGCTTCTGGAGGTGTTTGATTGAGAATGAAGACCGCAAATGCCGAATAGGTTTTTGCTGCGCCCATAACAAAAAGCAAGAATGAAGCAGCCATAGAACAGATGATGGCGATCCAGCTGACGTATCGGAATGTGTTGAAGACTTGTTTCATGATGACCCTCTCTAACTGAGTTGGCAGTCTAAACAAGTTTTATTTTAGTGATAATCCTAGAAAAATGAGAAAGATTGTTACAAATGCGTATTAATCTTTCTCTGTCTGTTTCAGCCGTATTCAAAGGCGAATTATTTTCGCTGACAGCGGCTATGCTTTTTGGAAAATAGAGCTCAGTGATAGCACGTTTTTAATACGGCCAAGCAATTCGTTTTGCTCTTCTTCTGTACGGAATTCACCTTTGGTGTTGCCCCAAACTGGTCCCGGCCATGCTACGTCATCTTTGAAGCGAGCAATATGGTGAATGTGTAGCTGAGGTACCATGTTACCTAGTGCGCCTAGGTTTAACTTGTCTGGACGGAATGTTGCTTCTAGTGCTTGGCTTACTGCCTGAGACTCTAGCAAAAACTGTTGCTGTTCTTTCATTGGCAAATGGTGAAGCTCTTTTAGGTTTGCACGTTTTGGTACCAAGATAACCCATGGCACGGCATTGTCTTTATGCAGAAGTGCCACACACAGTGGGAAGTGACCGATAACGGTAGTGTCTTTTGCCAATTGAGGGTGCAGTTCAAAACTCATTATATTATCCGATTTGAATTGAATGACATCAGTATACGCCAGATAAAACAAAAGGTTGACGCTTTCACGCCAACCTTTCTAAATCGTCTCGATTCTAGAATCGCTTACATACGCTCTAGAGTATCGATACCTAGTAGCGACAGACCTTGCTTGATGGTCTTCGCTGTTAGTGCTGCCAGTTTCAGGCGGCTTTGTTTCACTGCTTCGTCTTCAGCAACTAGGATAGGGCACGCTTCGTAGAAGCTAGAGAACTGACCTGCTAGTTCGAATAGGTAGCTACACATGATGTGTGGTTGACCTTCGCGAGCAACAGATTGAACCGCTTCTTCGAACTGCATAAGTTTTGCGATAAGCGCTTTTTCTTTCTCGTCAGTGATCTTAATTTCACCTTGTAGATCATCCATAGAAACGCCAGCTTTAGCGAATACAGATGCTACGCGAGTGTAAGCGTATTGCATGTACGGTGCAGTGTTACCTTCGAACGCTAGCATGTTGTCCCAATCGAACACGTAGTCCGTGGTGCGGTGCTTAGAAAGGTCTGCGTATTTAACCGCTGCCATTGCAACTGTGTTCGCGATCGCTTTCTTCTCGTCTTCTGCTAGTTCTGGGTTCTTAGATTCGATCAGTTGTGCTGCACGAACTTCTGCTTCATCTAGAAGATCAGCAAGACGAACCGTACCGCCTGCACGAGTCTTGAATGGCTTACCATCTTTACCTAGCATCATACCGAACGCGTGGTGCTCAAGAGATACTGACTCTGGCACGTAACCCGCTTTACGAACGATAGTCCAAGCTTGCATTAGGTGTTGGTGTTGACGAGAGTCGATGAAGTAAAGTACGCGGTCTGCGCCTAGTTCTTCGTAACGGTATTTCGCACATGCGATGTCCGTTGTTGTGTATAGGAAGCCGCCGTCGCGTTTCTGAACGATAACGCCCATCGCTTCGCCGTCTTTGTTCTTGAATTCTTCAAGGAACACAACTTGCGCGCCGTCATCTTCAACTGCAAGACCTTGTGCTTTAAGGTCCGCTACGATCTTAGGTAGCATGTCGTTGTACATGCTCTCGCCCATTACGTCATCACGAGATAGAGATACGTTTAGACGATCGTAGTTACGCTGGTTTTGGATCATAGTTACGTCAACCAGCTTCTTCCACATTTCTGCGCAGAACTCGTCGCCGCTTTGCAGTTTCACAACGTAGTTACGTGCTTTCACTGCGAATTCTTCGTCTTCGTCGTATAGTTTCTTAGACTCACGGTAGAAGCCTTCAAGGTCAGCCAGCTCCATAGAAACTTCGCCAGACTCTTGTTGTACACGCTCAAGGTTTGCGATAAGCATACCGAACTGAGTACCCCAGTCACCGATGTGGTTCGCACGGATCACTTTGTGACCTAGGAACTCAAGAGTACGTACTACTGCATCACCGATGATGGTTGAACGTAGGTGACCAACGTGCATTTCTTTAGCAACGTTTGGTGCAGAGTAGTCAGCAACGATAGTTTGAGCTTCGTCTGCCGCAACGCCAAGACGTGAGTCAGCCAATGCTGCTTCCGCTTGTTTTGCTAGGAACTCTTCGCTTAGGAAAATGTTGATGAAACCAGGACCTGCGATTTCTGTCTTGCTCGCAATACCGTCTAGGTCTAGAACATCCAGTACTTTCTGTGCAAATTCTCGTGGGTTAGTACCCAGTTTTTTAGCAACGCCCATTACGCCGTTTGCTTGGTAGTCACCAAATTGTGGCTTTGCTGATTGGCGTACTGCCGCAGGACTGCCTGCAGGTGCGCCAGCGGCTTCTAGAGCCTGAGATACTTTGTCATTAATAAGTGCTTGGATATTCACACGCGTTTCCTTCAATTCAAGGACGAAGAACTCGGCGATATAAGTGCCGAGTTCTGTTGGAGTTCACAAAAATGGGGCTAATGATAACAACTTTATTGCTTTTCATACAGAGAGGAATTGGGGAAATTTATACTTTTTCGATTGAATGGAAATGTGGCTTGGTTTGCGTTTACTATTGCGCTCAGAGTAATGAGATAAATCGCCCCATGAGAGAGCCACAATGACGACTCAACTAGTTGAAAAACGCCTAGCGCCTGAATTGATGATCCAAGATCTGGATGCATTTATGGCGAAGATTGAAGAGCTTGCATCCCTGTTAAAACTGGATCTGAGCTTTGCTCAAGCTGACCATATTGCGTTACGTATTAATGATACTGAAACCGCGAAAGCTGCGCATGAGGCTTGGAATCAATATGGCAAAGTGATTTCACAAGCGAAAATCAACGGTCGCCCAATTATTGTTATCGAATTCGACAAAGCGTTGGAAAGCCGTGGTTGGAAGATTGAGTGTCTGGAGTTGCCATACCCTGCGGAAGGCAAAATCTACCCAAGCGAAAGTTGGGAGCATGTGGAGTTCGTGATTCCATCTCATGCCGAAACCGCAGACGAGTTTCTTGCTGATTTGAAACACACTTACCCAACGTTTGGCGCGCGTTTTGACGAGTTGGAAGAGCTGGGTGTGAAGATCAAACTGTCAAGTCCGAAAGGGGAAGGCGAACGCTTGAACAACCCAACGGTGGCGTTTAAGTATCAAGGCATTTGTATCAAGCTGCACCCGCATTCACTCAAGCGTATTGTTGAGTCTGAGCAGTCTGAATAAGTTAGCTTTGAACGACTAGAAAGAAGAAAGGGTTGCTACATGAGCAACCCTTTCTTTTATTCAAATACGACGAATTTATAGAATAACCGTCTTATTGCCGTAAACGAAAACGTGGTCATTGATCACTTTATTCAGAGCTTTGCTCAATACGTTCTTCTCTACATCGCGACCTGCTTGTGCCATATCTTGTGCGCTGAACGTGTGATCCACTGGAATAACGTCCTGCTTGATGATTGGACCTTCATCCAAGTCATTTGTCACGAAGTGCGCTGTTGCACCGATGATCTTCACACCGCGATCGTAAGCTTGTTGGTATGGCTTTGCACCGATGAAAGCGGGTAAGAAACTGTGGTGGATGTTGATGATCTTGTGACGGTATTTCTCTACGAAAGTCGGAGTGAGAACACGCATGTACTTCGCTAGTACAAGATAATCGGCATCATATTGATCAATCACTTCAAGCATCTTTTGCTCGTGCTCTTCACGGCTAAGATCTTCGTGGGTCACGTGATGGTAAGGGATATCAAAACGTTCAGTGAGTGTTTGAAGTTTGTCGTAGTTACCAACAACCGCAGCAATTTCAACATCTAAGCTGCCATCGTAAGTCTTCATCAGAATATCACCTAAACAGTGCGCTTCTTTGGTTACTAGGATGACGATGCGTTTACGGCGAGAGCTAATGAGTTTGCGTTTTGCACCTTGTGGCAGCGCTTGGTCTAAATCGGCGAGTAGCGTTTGATCGTTGAAGTAACCCTCCAACTCGGTTCTCATGAAAAAGTGCCCACTGGTGTTATCAACAAACTCGTTATTATGAACGATATTCAGCTGATGTTTATAACAGATATTGGTGATTTTTGAGATCAAACCCGGTGCGTCAGAACAATGGGTTAACAGTGTTTTCTTTTCCATAAATCAGATACTTCCATGCATTATTTTTCTAGCGTACGAATAAAAGGGTCACGTCAGAAGCGTGAATCGTACTGCAATCTGACTTCATAAATAATCTATTCTCGGCGCGGTTTCAACAAATTATCCGCGCGATGCTAAAACCTAGTGCTTTTGTTGGCTGATGTTTACGCTCAACTCCTGATATACTCTCGACAATTTTTCCAACCAGATGTCAGGCATGATCGCAAAAACATTCTCCTCTGAGGGCGCGTTAGGCAAAGCCATTCCGGGCTTTCAAGCTCGCCAGCCACAAATCGATATGGCAGAAGCTGTCAGCAGTGCGATCAAAGACCAAACTCAACTGGTGGTTGAAGCAGGAACGGGAACGGGTAAAACCTTTGCTTACCTTGTACCAGCGCTATTAAGCGGCAAAAAAGTCATCATCAGTACCGGGTCGAAGAACCTGCAAGAGCAGTTGTATCATCGTGACCTGCCGTTGATGGTCAGTGCTTTAGGCTTTTATGGACAAGTGGCGTTACTAAAAGGTCGTTCCAACTACCTATGTTTGGATCGTCTTAGCCGCCAAATGGTCGAGAGCCATACTAATGAAGCCGATCCAACATTGTTGACTCAATTGGTGAAGGTTCGCACTTGGTCGTCTGAAACCAAAACGGGCGATTTAGGTGACTGTGACGACCTGCCAGAAGACAGCATGATCATCCCGACCATAACCTCCACCAACGATAACTGTTTGGGTAAAGAGTGTCCGAGCTACACCGATTGTTTCGTCTTAAAAGCACGCAAACGCGCAATGGATTCAGACATTGTTGTCGTCAACCACCACTTGTTCCTTGCAGACCTCGCGATCAAAGAAACCGGCTTTGGTGAGTTGATCCCAGAAGCTGACGTATTCATTTTCGATGAAGCCCACCAGCTTCCAGACATTGCCAGCGAATACTTCGGACAATCGATCTCTAGCCGTCAGATCCAAGAGCTCGCCAAAGACATTGAGATTGCTTACCGCACTGAAGCAAAAGACATGCGCCAGCTACAAAAAGTCGGTGATAAGCTGATGCAAAGTGCGATGGATATGCGCATCGTGCTCGGTGAACCGGGCTTTCGTGGAAACTGGCGTGAAGCGCTGCAGTCGGAATCGATCAAGCGTGAATTGGTGCGCTTAACCGATAGCTTAGACTTGGCGATTGATGTGTTGAAACTGGCGCTAGGTCGAAGCCAATTGCTGGATACCGCCTTTGAGCGTGCCAACCTGATCAAAGGACGAATTGATCGCGTTTGTGATGTCGATATTACTGGTTACTCATACTGGTACGACACATCTCCCCGCCATTTTGCTCTGCACATTACGCCGCTATCGGTTGCAGATAAATTCCATGAGCAAATTGAAATCAAACAAGGCGCGTGGATTTTCACTTCTGCAACCCTAGCGGTATCGGGTGACTTTAAACACTTTACCGACCGTCTTGGATTGAAGCCGAAGCAGCAGTTTTCGTTGCCATCTCCGTTCGATTACGAGAAGCAAGCGCGCCTATGTGTGCCTCGTTATTTACCAGAGCCAAACAGCCCTGGCTTAGCCGACAAACTGGTGCGAATGCTTGCGCCTGTAATTGAAGAAAACGACGGGCGTTGTTTCTTTCTATGTACTTCACACAGCATGATGCGTGAGCTTGGTGAACGCTTCCGTGAAGTGCTGGATCTGCCTGTGTTAATGCAAGGTGAGATGAGCAAACAAAAGACCCTTGCCGAGTTTATGGAACTGGGTAATGCACTGCTGGTGGCTACGGGTGCATTCTGGGAAGGGATCGATGTTAGAGGTGATGCGCTGAGCTGTGTTATCATCGACAAATTACCGTTTACTGCCCCTGATGATCCGCTACTCAAAGCCCGAATCGAAGACTGTCGATTACGTGGCGGTGAGCCGTTTGCAGAAGTGCAAATCCCGGATGCGGTTATCACGTTAAAGCAGGGCGTAGGACGTTTGATTCGAGACCAAAAAGATCATGGTGCCTTAATCATTTGCGACAACCGTTTGGTAACGCGTGATTATGGTGGCATCTTCCTCGGCAGTTTACCGCCAATCCCAAGAACACGGGATTTAGAACGAATCAAAACATTCCTAAAAACAGAACAACCTGCCGCAGACTAATGCGCTGTGGCATCAATAAATTAAAGAAGAATTGTAGAGAGTTACATGAGCGCAAAAATTCTTGCTATCGATACGGCAACTGAGAACTGTTCAGTTGCGCTACTGGTTAATGACCGAGTGATTTCACGCAGTGAAGTGGCTCCTCGTGACCACACTAAGAAAGTACTGCCTATGGTAGACGAAGTACTGAAAGAAGCAGGTCTGACTCTACAAGATCTAGACGCATTGGCGTTTGGTCGTGGTCCGGGCAGCTTTACTGGCGTTCGTATCGGTATTGGTATCGCGCAAGGTTTGGCGTTTGGTGCTGACTTACCAATGATTGGCGTTTCAACGTTGGCTGCGATGGCACAAGCAAGCTACCGCCTGCACGGTGCAACGGATGTTGCGGTTGCGATTGATGCGCGTATGAGTGAAGTTTACTGGGCACGTTACACTCGCCAAGAAAACGGTGAATGGGCAGGTGTGGATGCAGAATGCGTTATTCCACCAGCACGACTTGCGGAAGAAGCGCAAGCAGACGACAAAACGTGGACTAAAGCAGGTACTGGTTGGGATGCTTACCAAGAAGATCTTGGCAAACTGCCACTCAACTTAACGAGCGGTGATGTGCTTTACCCTGATTCACAAGACATTGTGATTCTTGCTGAGCAGGAGCTTAAGAAAGGCAACACAGTTCCAGTAGAAGAATCGAGCCCGGTTTATCTGCGTGATAATGTGACGTGGAAGAAACTTCCGGGTCGCGAATAATCGGTCTTTCAATGATTTGACAAAGTGCAGGGCATTCGCCCTGTATTTTTATGGAGCGTTATGGCGTCTATCAATGGTTTACCTCCTGCGTTAATACCGGGTGCAAATCGCACTAATAAAGTCGGTAAAAAAGGGCAGGTAAAGAAAGCTCAAGATAAGCAGCCCGTTGGTCAACCTTCTAAGGTGGCGAACGCTGTCGCGCATTCCATTAAGCAAGTGGATGAGTCTCAGATTCATCGCGCTCAAGTGCAATATGATTTGCCCGAGGGTCATGCTCGCAAAGCAATGGAACAGTATATGGACGTCATGAATCGAGCGAAGAAAGAGGAACTTGCTCAGTTACTTGGTGTCGATATCTATGTGTAAAACAACGAATTTATAGTGGGGGTTTATGAAACTTTCTGGACGTATTTTTCTGGTTATTATCGCAGCATTCGGGCTTTCTGCCTGTAGCTCTCTTCCTGAAGAGCTGAATGCAAGCACCGAGCAGGTTTTGACGGATTACAAAGCCTTTGCTGAAGACCAAGGACAGGCTGCTAACGATGTCCGTCTTGGTGGTGTTATCGCGAAAGTGGATAACTTGAAAGACCAAACGCGTCTGGAGATCGTAAATCTGCCAATCAGCAAATCAGGCAAGCCGGACATCGATCAAGAACCAACGGGTCGCTTCGCGGTTTATTTTGATGGTTACTTAGAGCCAGTTGCTTTCAGTAAAGGTCGAATCATTACCGTGGTGGGTAAAGGTGCGGGCGAAGAAGAAGGCAAAATTGGCGAGCATCAATACATCTTCCCAGTCATCAAAGGCGATGGCTACCGTTTATGGAAGATTGAAGAGCGTGTACGTATGTATGACACGCCAACCTATTACTACCCTTGTTACTCCATTAACTGTCGCATGATGCGTTCGGATTTCCCGCAAGATGGCAAGGTGATCAAGAAGGTTAAATAATCTGTGATGAATGAGCGCCGTTTCGAACTCCCAAATGGGAGCATGGCAGCCTTAGAGATCGGAAACGAAAAAACGACTGCTTGTTCAGTCGTTTTTCTTCATGGGTGGATGGATAACGCGGGTAGCTTCAAAACCTTGATGAACGCCATCCATCAGCACAACCCTGATCTTCATCTACTGGCAATTGACCTATTTGGTCATGGCTTATCCAGTCATAAATCCTCAGACAATTACTACCCCTTCCACGACTATATTGCTGATTTACACCAATTATTGGATGAATTATCGCCAAACAGACTGGTGTTAGTAGGTCATTCACTAGGCGCTTTAATCGCAAGTTGCTATAGTGCTGCCTTTCCTGAACAGGTCGAAGCGTTAGTGCAAATTGAAGGAGCGGGTCCACTCGCAGAACAACCTTCCAATAGCGTAAAACGACTGCGTGATGGTGTCCTTAGCCGGCAACGTCAACGCAACAAACCGGAGCGAGCTATCGCTTCTTTCGATCTGGCGTTAAAGCTACGCATGCAAGCGAATCACCTGACCGCCGAGCAGTTGATGCCAATCGTAGAGCGCGGAACTGAATGTCGCGAGAACCAATGGTTTTGGCGACACGATGCCAAATTAAAGTGCGATTCTCTTTATCGCATGGCACAGGACCACGCGAACTCGATCACCAGCCAAATACGCTGTCCGCACCTAATCATATTGGGTGACAAAGGATTTCAGCATTTACAGTCTAACCAAGTCGATTGGGGCGAAAATCCACCGAATGTGGTTTCTGTCGCGGGTGGGCATCATTGCCATTTAGAGCAAACACTCGAGGTCGCAAAGCGAATTCTTGGTGTAGTTAACAAAATTTAAACAAGTGTTTGAGAGTTACGTGCTCAAGCACGTTTGCTGTGCTGTAATAGTGCTCAAAATAAAAAGGACGCTATTTTTTAGCCAGTTATAAACGAGGAGTAACATCGTGGATAAACCATGGCTTTCACGTTATCCAAGTGACGTACCTGAAACCATTAATCCAGAGCAATATGAGTCTTTGGTAGAAATGTTCGAGCAGTCTGTTCAAAAGTACGCAGACCAACCGGCATTCATGAACATGGGCTCGGTCATGACCTTCCGCAAATTGGAAGAGCGTAGCCGCGCATTCGCCGCATACCTACAAAACGAACTTAAGCTGAAGAAGGGCGACCGCGTTGCTCTTATGATGCCAAACCTGCTTCAATACCCTGTCGCGCTATTTGGTATTTTGCGTGCAGGCTGTATCGCTGTGAACGTGAACCCACTTTACACTCCTCGTGAGCTTGAGCACCAGCTAAACGATGCTGGCGCAACGGCGATCGTTATCGTTTCTAATTTCGCGAACACACTAGAGCAAATCGTAGAAAACACGCCAGTGAAACACGTGGTTCTGACCAGCCTTGGTCAAATGCTGCCACGTGCGAAAGGTACTCTTGTCGACTTCGTGGTTAAGTACGTGAAGGGCATGGTACCTAAGTACGACCTACCGGGTGCAATCTCAATGCGTAAAGCGCTGCACAAAGGTCGTCGTCTTCAGTACGTGAAACCATTTATGTCTGGTGATGATATTGCATTCCTACAGTACACTGGTGGTACAACGGGCGTAGCGAAAGGCGCAATCCTGACGCACCGCAACATGATCGCCAACGTAATGCAGGCGAAAGGTGCTTATGGTCCTGTATTGTCTCCGGGTCGCGAGCTTGTTGTTACGGCACTGCCGCTTTACCACGTATTCGCGCTGACGGTGAACTGTCTACTGTTCGTTGAAATGGGTGGCAACAACCTGCTTATCACTAACCCGCGTGATATTCCGGGCTTTGTGAAAGAGCTGCAAAAATACCAGTTCACTGCGATTACTGGCGTAAACACGCTGTTTAACGCGCTAGTGAACAACGAAGATTTCCATGAGCTAGATTTCAGCAATCTTCGCCTAGCAGTAGGTGGTGGTATGGCAGTGCAACGTGCCGTCGCTGAAAAATGGCAAAAGACCACGGGCTGTTACCTACTAGAAGGTTACGGTCTAACAGAATGTTCTCCATTGGTGGCGGCTTACCCGCACGACCTAGTGGAATACAACGGTTCTATCGGTCTGCCTGTGCCATCAACTGAAGTACGTATTGTTGATGAAGAAGGTAACCCACTAGCAAATACTGAGACAGGTGAGCTTCAAGTTCGCGGTCCTCAAGTGATGCAAGGTTACTGGCAGCGCCCAGAAGCGACCAAAGAAGTGATCAACGAAGACGGTTGGCTATCGACGGGTGACATCGTTAAGTTTGATGATGAAGGCTTCCTGCACATCGTTGACCGTAAGAAAGACATGATTCTTGTGTCTGGCTTCAACGTTTACCCGAACGAAATCGAAGACGTGGTTGCTCTGCACGGTAAAGTGCTAGAAGTCGCGGCAATCGGTCAGCCTCACGAAGTGTCTGGCGAGTTGGTGAAGATCTACGTTGTAAAACGCGATCCAAGCCTAACCAAAGACGAAGTGATTGCACACTGTCGCCAACACCTAACTGGCTACAAAGTGCCGAAGTTGGTTGAGTTCCGTGAAGATCTACCTAAGACCAACGTAGGTAAGATCCTTCGTCGCGTACTGCGTGAAGAGAACGACGCAGAGCTAGCGAAGAAGAGCGCATAAGCGGATTTCTTTGTGCAACAATCATTTATTGCCAAATAGTGTTAGAATGCCAGCGTTTTGCTGGCATTTTTTTATAGCGAGAAGCATGTGAACTATCAGATCATTACGAAAAACAAAGACCTAGAAGAAGTCTGCGCTCTAGCAAGAGAAGCCGACGTAGTTATGCTGGATACCGAATTCGTGCGAATCAGGACTTACTATCCGCAACTAGGTTTGATTCAGCTTTTCGATGGCAAACAACTTTCCCTTATCGACCCGACCGAACTGACTGACATGACGTCGTTCGTCGAGTTGCTAAAAGACACCTCAGTGCTAAAAGTACTGCACGCGTGTGGTGAAGATTTAGAAGTCTTCCAAAATGCCTTTGGCTGCACACCATTCCCAATGGTGGATACTCAGTTGATGGCAGCATTTTTGGGTCACGGTCTGTCGACGGGCTTTGCTACGCTGGTGGAAGAATACCTAGGCGTGGAGCTAGACAAGAGCGAATCTCGCACTGATTGGATGGCGCGCCCACTTACTCAAAAGCAGCTTGATTACGCCGCGGCCGACGTACACTATCTAATGCCTCTTTACGAGAAGCTATTAGATAAAGTCAACGAAGCAGGCTGGTGGGAAGCGGTTCAGCAAGAGAGTGACCTGCTTGTATCAAAGCGTATTCGTAACTTAAATGAAGAAACCGTCTACCTAGATATCAAAGGTGCATGGCAACTAAGACCGGCTGAACTAGCGATTCTTAAGCCTTTGGCGACTTGGCGCTACCGCGAAGCGATTAAGCGTGACCTAGCACTGAACTTTATCTTCAAAGAAGGTGATTTGCTGACAGTGGCTCGCCTTGGTTTGACTGGCTTTAAGAAGATGGAAGCGGAAGGCATCGACATTCGTGCGATTAACCGCCACGGCGCACGAATTGCGGCTATCGTGAAAAGTGCAAAGCAAACACCTGCCGATGATTACCCAGCTAAAATCGAGCGTTTGATGGATTACCCAGGCTACAAGCAAATCTTCAAGAACATGAAAGATGTGGTGAAGGTAGCATCGCAAAAATCAGGCTTGGCGACCGAGTTCTTGGCTTCTAAAAAGCAGATCAACCAAATCATCAGTTGGGTATGGAAGAAAGATCGCGACCCAGCGCGTTTACCAGATGTCATGCAAGGCTGGCGTCTTGAATTGCTCGGCGAGAAGATGAATAAGGTGCTGAAGTAAGTACCAAATAAAAAAGGTTGGCACTATCGCCAACCTTTTTTGTAACACGCATTTGTATTTTACTTGGAGTCCCCATTTTAGCAGGACTAAACCACAGGGTCATTCCAGCGAACCTAAGTGAGACCAGGAATCTACTGACAGCCCGCTTTAAAGCCAAAACCTTCTTTCACCAAGCCGAGTACTCTGGTAATAGATTCTGAATCGCGCTCGTACCTCGCTGTCCAGAATGACGAAGAGGAAGACTCTCAAGCAAAGTCGAAAAGTAACTACTTCTCGTCTTCTGGCAACTTCACGTTTAGCTCAAGAACCGAAATATCATCGTCCTTGTGCTCAAACGTCAAATCCACCATGTTTGGATCAATCGCAACGTATTTGCTGATCACCTTCAAGATGTCCTCTTTCAATTGAGGCAAGTAAGAAGGCGCAGGATCGTTCTGGCTACGACGCTCAGCAACGATGATCTGCAAACGCTCTTTGGCTAGATTCGCTGAAGTTTTCTTTTGCGGGCGGAAAAATTCTAATAGTGACATTTCTAGCCTCCGAATAGTCGTTTAAAGATTCCTTTCTTCTCCTCGGTAAGGAAACGAAATTCAACCTGGTTGCCCAGTAGGCGGTCTACCGTATCAGAGTAAGCCATGCCTGCGTCTGTGTTCTCGTCAAAGATCACTGGCACACCTTTGTTTGATGCGTTTAGAACGGCTTGGCTTTCTGGAATCACGCCCAGTAGAGAAATGTGTAGGATCTCTTCTACGTCTTCAACGCTCAGCATCTCACCTTGTGTTACGCGAGATGGGTTGTAACGCGTCAGCAATAGGTGCTGCTTAACAGGCTCAAGACCTTGCTCAGCACGTAGAGACTTAGAATCCAAAATACCTAGGATACGGTCAGAATCACGTACCGAAGACACTTCTGGGTTCGTCGTTACAATCGCTTCATCTGCGTAGTACAGCGCCATCAGAGCACCTTGCTCGATACCTGCTGGAGAGTCACAGATGATGAAGTCGAAGCCCATTTCATCCAACTCAGTGAAAACACGTTGCACGCCATCTTTGGTTAGCGCGTCTTTATCACGTGTTTGAGAAGCTGGAAGAATGAATAGGTTATCTGTGCGCTTGTCTTTAATCATCGCTTGGTTAAGCGTTGCTTCACCGTTGATGACGTTAACAAAGTCATACACCACGCGGCGTTCACAGCCCATGATAAGATCGAGGTTACGCAAGCCGATATCAAAATCGATCACCGCAGTCTTTTTGCCCTTAAGAGCCAGACCAGAGGCGATGGCTGCGCTTGAAGTGGTTTTACCAACGCCACCTTTACCAGACGTTACTACAATAATGCGTGCCATTTTATTTCCTTTTTAGACTAAATCGTGAGTGTTTCTAGATGTAATGATTCTTCGGCTTTACTGATCATTACTTTCTTTTGCCAATACTCACTCTCAATTTGATCGCTCAACCAGTAATCTCCTGCAATGGAAACCAGTTCAGCTTGTAAATCGTGACAAATAATTCGTGCTTCTTGTTGACCACTCGCCCCAGCAATGGCGCGTCCGCGTAGAGTGCCATGAATGTGGATAGAGCCATCAGCAATCACTTCTGCACCAGCGCTTACGTGTGCTAGTACAACCAAGTCACCGTCTTTGGCGTAAATCTGCTGACCAGAACGCACAGGCGTACGAACGATTTTGGTCGGCGCCATTTTCGCTGGTGCTTGAGTTGGAGATTTGCTCGCAGACATGATGGCGAAGCCCGCTTCTGAGGCAAGGTTTTGAACGCGCTTATCTTTACAGCCAGTCACACCAACCGGAATAAACCCTGCATCGGCGATGCCTTGTTTAAGTGTGGTGAAATCAATGTCGCCTTCTACTTTTGCTATATTGATAACCAGAGGTGCGGATGCGAAGAAAGAGGGTGCTTGAGAAACCTTTTCTTGCAAAAATTCGACAGTCTTAGCGATCTCGTTGTCAGAAAGGTGTAAAACTGACAATGTAAAACTGCTACCTTTAAGGTCAGGTGAATGGGTCATCGTGGACTTCTTGCCTTTATTGAAAGAGCGTTGCCTTAAACTAGGTCTGTCATGTTATATTTCATCCTTTAGCGCAGCAAGTTCTCAAGCGGGCAAATAAGTGAATTAATCTCAAATTTGCTATCAAGTTTGCGAGAATTTTACGTTTTCAACAAAATCCGCACTCAAAGCGGGTAAATCAGCACAAAAGGCTCGTCATGCTTTGTTCTATTTATAAAAGCTCCAGAAAAGAAGGCACTTATCTCTATATTCCGAAAAAGGATGATTTCTCACAGGTTCCTGACACGTTAATGCAGATGTTCGGTAAGCCTATGCCGGTGATGACAATCAAGCTTGATGGTCGTACTTTGGCACAAGTTGATGTCGAGAAAGTGAAAGCGTCACTAATTAATGATGGTTTCTTCCTACAGGTTCCGCCTCCGCCGGAAAACCTACTAGAAAAATACAAAGAACAAAAAGCCCAGCAGAAAGGCGAATAACGTCACCGCTTTTCATCTGGGAATTCTGCCTCGCTCAAGGAGGGCGATATGAAAAAGATACTGGCAGTAATGCTCAGCGTTGGTATGTGCACTTCAGCCTTTGCAAGCAGCGATGGCTTTGATGAATACCTAAATAAATTGCGTGCAGAAGCGCGTGATAAAGGCATTTCCGAACAGGTGATCAGTGCCGCTTTTGCTGATGTGGAATACAAACCACGAGCAGTCAAAGCCGACCGTAACCAACCTGAGAAGAAACTGACGTTAGATGAATACATTCCGCGCGCGGTACCTGAGTGGAAGGTAAAACAAGCGAAGCAACTGTATAAAGAACACTACGCTGAGCTAAAACGCATTGGTGATGAGTTTGGCGTGCAGCCGCGCTTTATCGTTGCACTTTGGGGCGTGGAAAGTAACTTCGGTAAGTTCACTGGTAACTTCCGCGTGATCGACGCGTTGTCGACCATGGCGTTTGAAGGTCGTCGTGAAGAGTTCTTCCGTAAAGAAACCATGGCGGCACTACAAATCCTAGATGAAGGTCATATCGAGCTAGAGAACTTCAAAGGTTCTTGGGCTGGTGCGATGGGTCAATGTCAGTTTATGCCAAGCTCATTCCTACGCTTTGCCGCGGATGGTAACGGCGACGGCAAGAAGGATATCTGGCAATCAGAAGCTGACGTGTTTGCTTCTACTGCGAACTACCTAAGCAAATCTGGCTGGGATGATAAGTTCACTTGGGGTCGTCAGGTTAAAGTGCCACACGGCATTGACCACAACCTGCAAGGTCGCGAAGCGGAAAAAGGTAAGTATCTGCAAGAGTGGAGCAAGCTTGGCATCACCAAATACGATGGCAGCCCACTTCCTAAGCTGGACGAAGACATCAAAGCATGGTTGATCATGCCAGACGATGAGAACGGCCGTACTTACCTGGTGTACAACAACTACAATGTGTTGATGAAGTGGAACCGCTCTTACTACTTCGCACTGGCGGTAAGTCATTTAGCTGACCGCATCACATTCTAGATTGAATGTATAAACGAATAAAAAGGGGCTCTTCGGAGCCCTTTGTTTTCTCTATTTGAAACGAGGTTTGCGTGTTATCTGAACGTGCTGCACAAATGGTGATCTTCTCAGCGTTGATCAAACATAAGAACTTTACCGCTGCGGCAAAGAGCCTAGGCGTGTCTGTTTCTCACGTCAGTAAACAGCTCAGCCAGTTGGAAGCTTCCCTGGGCATCAAGCTTGTGCAACGCACCACGCGCAGCTTCACGCCAACCGAAGCCGGGCAAACCTTCTATCATCACTGTGAGCAAGTGGTGCAAGCCGTTAGCAGTGCAACGTTAGAGATGGAAAGCCAGCGTGATGAAGTCGCCGGCTTGGTTCGTCTTGGTTTGTCGCAGTCTTTTGGCACGTTGCACATCATTCCTGCCATTCAAGAACTTCGTGAGAAATACCCGCAACTGCAAGTCGAAGTGCATTTGTTCGATTACAAAGTCGATATGCTCGAAGAAGGCTTGGATCTGTGGATCACCAATAATGAACATTTGCCAGAAGGCTACATTGCTCAGCGCTTAGCAGATTGCCAATTTGTGGTTGCTGCTTCGCCAGATTACTTACTCAAGTTCGATACGCCAACCGAACCGAATGACTTGTCGCAGCACAACTGCCTTATTTACCGCAGTTGGGAGCGTGACTACACCAGTTGGGCGTTCACCAATCGCGAGCAAGAGCTCAACGTGAAAGTCTCTGGCAACTACTCGGTCGATTTAGCAGAAGCGGTGCGTGATGCCGCAATCGCAGGGTGGGGGATTGCTTACTTAGCCACTTATTTGCTGGGGGATGAATTCCGCTCAGGCAAACTAATACAGCTTCTACCTGATTGGAAAGCCAGCCAATCCATGCCGTTTTATGCGGTGTACCCAAGCCGTCAACATATGCCGAAAAAGATCTCAGCAGTGATCGAATTCATCAAACAAAAGATCGGATCGCCTTGCCATTGGGATCAGCGATTAGCACCGTATATTTCGATTCCGAAGTAGGGAATACATAAGGTGATTTGAATCACAAAATTTTTCCAAATCCAGAAACATCTTTTCCATTTGGAAATAATAACTTTAGGCAAACGTTTATCTTTATTTAATTCAAAGAGTTATTTTGCTGGTTAAAGAGTGAGCAGACGAGATTCTCAGCCTGTTAACATCCCCAACTTGCAGCATTTTTTACGCTCTATACAATCCGACGCCTTTCCTGTTCCCCCTTTTGTCGGATTCATTTTATGAACTCAATTCTTGGTATCGTAGCCATCCTATTCGTAGCATGGCTGCTTTCGACTAACCGTAAGAACATTCGTCTACGAACGGTGTCTTTGGCTTTTGCTCTGCAAGTAATCTTCGCGCTATTGGTACTTTACGTACCAGCGGGTAAAGAAGCGCTTAACGCAGTAACTGGCGCGGTTTCTAACCTAATCAACTACGGTCAAGAGGGCATCGCGTTCCTATTCGGCGGTCTTGCGACCAACGGCTTTACCTTCGCGATTAACGTACTTGGTATCATCATCTTCTTCTCGGCACTGATTTCTGGTTTGTACCACATCGGTCTAATGCCAAAAGTGATCAACCTAATCGGTGGTGGTCTTCAGCGTTTGCTAGGTACAGGTCGTGCAGAATCGTTATCTGCAACAGCGAACATCTTCGTTGGTATGATTGAAGCGCCGCTTGTAGTAAAGCCATACCTGAAGCACATGAGTGATTCTCAGTTTTTCGCAGTAATGACTGGTGGTTTGGCATCGGTTGCTGGTGGCACGCTAGTAGGTTACGCATCACTGGGTGTGGATCTTAACTTCCTAATCGCAGCGGCATTTATGTCTGCGCCTGCGGGTCTTCTGATGGCAAAAATCATGATGCCAGAGACAGACACCACAACACCAGATATCGACCTAGACCAAGTAGAAATGCCACGCGCAACCAACGTGGTTGAAGCAATGGCAGACGGCGCAATGTCTGGTTTACGCATCGCAGTGGCGGTAGGTGCAACCCTATTGGCGTTCGTGAGCGTTATCGCGATGCTAAACGGTATTCTAGGCTGGTTCGGCGGTCTATTTGGTATGGAACTGAGCTTCGAGCTAGTACTTGGCTACCTATTCGCACCAATCGCATGGTTGCTAGGTATTCCTTGGAATGAAGCTATTGTGGCTGGCTCACTGATCGGTAACAAGATTGTGGTAAACGAGTTCGTAGCCTTCATCCAACTGATGGAAGTGAAGTCTCAGCTAAGCGCACACTCACAAGCTATCGTAACCTTCGCACTGTGTGGTTTCGCAAACATCTCAACCATGGCAATGCTGATTGGTGGTCTAGGCTCACTCGTACCAGAGAAGCGTTCATTCATCTCTAAATACGGCTTCCGTGCAATCGCAGCAGGCGTAATGGCGAACCTGATGAGCGCATCAATCGCTGGCGTGATTTTGAGTCTTTAATTGAAAGGCGATGGAAGGTTCCCTTAAGTGGGGATCTTCTTCCAATTGAAGTAATAGAAAGAGAAGAAATGAGTATCCCTAAAGGCATTTAGGGATACTTTTTTTCGTTAAGCAGCTTTAAGATCTTTTGCTTGAGCTAGGTGCTCTTGAATGCTTAAAGCCAATGCTTTTGCAAAAGGGACAGCAACAGCATTACCAATCATCTTGTAGCCTGCTGCAACATTGTTGTAAACGAACTCAAAGTCATTCGGGAAGCCCTGAATTCGTGCGCACTCACGCACACTCAGACGGCGATATTTGTCTTCGTGACCTTCCACAAACTTAAACTTGTCTGTCTCTACTTTTTCCATTTTTGGCGCGCCTGGGTGAATCGGTGCGTGGCGACCGCCAGCCTGAATGGTAAAAGAAGGCTCATCCCAAGTTCTCACTCGGTTTCGAGACATAAACATCGTAGAGAAACCGCCAATCATGTACTCGTGGTTTAGCACTTTTACATCTGGGTTTGGCTTCTGCTTGTCTAATGCAGGCACTGCCGTTCCATCAAGGTCTGCAATCACGTGCTTCAAGGTGCGACGTTCTGTTTTTTCCATTGGTTCTGGGAAGGTGTACTTGATGTTTAAGTCACTTCTGAAGCCAATAAAGATAACGCGCTTTCTGTCTTGCGCAGCGCCGTAATCAACCGCGTTCATCATCTGGTAATACAAATCATAACCAGCATCTTTAAACATCTGCTTGATGTTGTTGAGCGCGTTTGCATGGCGTGTGTGCTGCATACCACTTACGTTTTCAGCCAAGAAGAACTTAGGCTTTTTTGCTTCTAGGATACGGATAAAATCGAAGAACAACTGACCACGCTTGTCTTCGATACCACGTTGCGCACCCGCTTCACTCCAGCTTTGGCATGGTGGACCACCAATAATACCGTCACATTCAGGCACTTCATCCGCATCAATGTTTGTAATACTACGTCTGTCCAACGTAGTGTGAGGATGGTTCTTCTCGTATGTCGCCCAAATATCTTTATCGTATTCGTTAGCCCAAGTTACATTGAACCCAGCTTGTTCGAACCCTAGGTCTAAGCCACCAGCCCCAGCAAAAAAAGAAACGATTCGTTGTGTCATGCTCTGATATATGTCGTCTAAATAATGGGCGTATTGTACCAACTTACTGTACATAAGGCCAGTGATTTTTTCTCGCGTTATTTCAATAAGTTGAATGTATGGCTGCACTTATACCCAAGTAACCTCGAGATGCTAGGTTCAGCGAGAATGACTTGGTTTGTAGACGCGGCGGCGATTTAAAGATCTAGTCATTCTAAATCAAGAATCGGCAACAAAGTATACAAGCCAAGGCAGCTCGCCCTTTGGGAGCGTGTCATTGACCCGATTGCTGCGTCAAACAACTTGGAAAGAGCTGGCTATTACACTGCGTTGTTTTCCTTACTCTCGAATCAATGACAACGCTCTGAATCCTGCATCTTGAAGTCACTTGGGTATAGTAGAAGCCAGACTCAGAAAGCGCGATGGGTGAGAGGGCATTGAGTTAATACTTCAAAATAAGTGACAAGCTCATCGGCAAGTTTTGGATTGTTGCGACTCAAATAGTAGGCATTCATCTCGGAATGTGTCCCTTCGTAGGTGGTATCAGGCATGTTGACGAGATTCATTGATGCAACATAACGGTAAATAAATTGAGTCTCTGTCAGGTTACCCGTGGAGATAATGATTGTGTCATCGACGACGATAAATTTAGCGTGCAAAGAGGTGTTGAAGTAATACGCCGTGTTTGGTCTTTGTTTGAGGAAGTTGACCATCTGGAGAAAGTTAGTGGTATTAGAAGGCATTCGCGTTTCCACTAACTGCTGGTTGATGCAAGCGTAGTGTTTACCTGATTTTTTAATTTTGTGTTCATCCGTATAGGTTTGGGAAATGACGCGCAATTCGACATCGGGATGGTTAGGTATTAGGTTCTGATCATTAATGTGCTGTGCACACAGAATGACCCTTTTTCTCGCATTGCGAATCAGGGTATAAATTTTATCCTGAACAATGGTATTGGATTCATTTAAAAAGTGAGCGGTAAAGTAGATGCCTTGATCCCATGAGGGGGAAGACAATCTCTCTTGTGCCTTCTCTTGATAGCTATACCCTCGTTTTTTCTCGTAATGTTTGATGTTTTCGCTATTGATTTTTAAGTGGTCAAAAAACTCCTGACACCTTTGATGATCGTGTTCTGAGTTTTCCGTATGAACCAATAACTCATGCTTAATTAAGTCCCTGACAGCCATATTTGAAGACGTGACCATGGAGTGACTAGACCCCGATTTGAACTTAATAAATAGGTGCTTGATATGGAGAGAGTAGGGCATTCTTCCTCGAGAGAAGGGCTTAACATACTTCGATCGGACATACATATGATCACAGATGTACAAGTTGATTTTTGGATTCTCAGACTTGGCAAATCTGCCATATAAATACTGGGCGATGTCTTTTTTGGAGAACGGTTTTTTCTGTTTACTTTGTAGTGCTTTGTTTTTGCTTAGCTTAGGTGCGAAAGTGGGAGATTGCGCCGGAGTTTTATCGTAGCCCTCTAAAGGAATAGAGAAGATATTCAATGTAATTCCAGCCTTCAACGCTGATCCAATCATACTTTCCAGCATCAATTTGTTATTGCATAAATACAACGCGAGATTGATCTCTTCGAGCTGCTCTTTCTGTTGGTCGATAAAATCGCAAATGAAATCAGTAAATTTGGGGCTTCCACCTTCCGCGTAAAACTCATAATCCGGTAGGTTTTGTTTTGGTGACGGACCTTCAAACAGTATTCTTTCTCGCATGGTATTTAGCTGTACAGAAACAAATGAAAACCACTATACCGCGACTAAATTGTGTATTGGCTGTGTTTGAATGAACTTAGAAGTGGTTCAAAAAATACTCACTCTCTATTGAGTCATATTGTTATTAACGGCTGGGGTTAGAGTTACAGCCAATAAAAAAGGCTCCGCTGGAGCCTTTTTTCATCGGGGGGCGCACTTACTTTTTGGTGTGGAACTGTTCGCATGCCAGCATTGTGTTCTCAATTAGGCTTGCCACTGTCATCGGACCAACACCACCTGGTACTGGGGTAATGAAGCTCGCGTTTTCACGCGCTTTATCGTATTCCACGTCACCCACTAGTTTGCCTGACTCAAGACGGTTGATACCCACATCAACCACAACCGCGCCTTTCTTAATCCACTCTCCAGGAATGAAGTTCGGCTTACCAACCGCAACTACAACAAGGTCTGCTTGGCGAACGTGACCTTCTAGGTCTTTGGTAAAGCGGTGACAAGTCGTTGTTGTGCAGCCAGCAAGAAGCAGCTCAAGAGTCATTGGGCGACCAACAATGTTTGATGCACCAACCACAACTGCGTGTTTGCCACGTAGTTCTATGTTGTAACGGTCAAGAAGCGTAATAATGCCTTTTGGTGTACAAGAACGAAGCTTAGGAATGCGCTGCGCTAGACGACCCACGTTGTAAGGGTGGAAGCCATCCACGTCTTTCTCTGGGTGAATGCGCTCAAGAACGTGCGTTGCATCGATGCCAGCAGGAAGAGGCAACTGAACAAGAATACCGTCGATTTCTGCGTCGTTGTTCAACTCATCAATTAGAGCCAGCAATTCTTCTTCCGACGTTGTCGCAGGAAGGTCAAAAGACTTAGAGACAAAGCCAACTTCCTCACACGCACGGCGCTTACTGCCAACGTATACTTGAGAAGCTGGATCTTCACCAACTAGAACAACTGCAAGACCAGGAGCGCGAAGACCAGCTTCAATACGAGCTTTCACACGTGCTGCAACTTCGGATCGAACAGTTTGGGAAATAAGAGTTCCATCTATATTTTGAGCAGTCATGACTTTCCTTTTAAATTGAGAAGGCAAATTATTTGCGGCGCATTGTCGCAGAAAATCTATTTAACATCCATACGCAAACGTTTGCTTTGTGGTGTTTTTGAACATTTAGCCTTTTGGTGCCCTTTTTTTAGGCATTCAGATCAGAATGTTATGAAAACTCGTTGATTTAAGCGCTTGAACTCGTATAATCCTGTCCCTGTAGCGCGCCCTTAGCTCAGCTGGATAGAGCACGTCCCTTCTAAGGATGTGGTCATAGGTTCGAATCCTATAGGGCGTGCCATTTATTCAAAAGCCCCGATAACTCTCTGAGTTGTCGGGGTTTTGTCGTTTTGGATTGTCCAAAATGACTCATTTCATAGAATTTGGTTCTCTTCTATTCCATTTAGTAAATCATGAAAAAAATAATTCTAACCGCAGTTGTGCTTTCTATTTTAAGTGGATGTGTCACGCGTAAAGTTCGTGTGCTTCCACAAGCTGTCAATATTTCTCCGATTACTGACGTAGCAATTAAAAATCTTAATTGTCAGATGGTGGACTCTTACACGATTGAAGATATCCATCCTAACAACGTTGACCGTATGTTGAAGAATCAAACATACGCATCGGGAGGTAACCGTTATCACATTGCTACCGTGCTCGATACCAGTCGTGGTCGTCCTTCCAGTGTGGTTGCTGAGTTGTATCATTGTCCATCGGCACCGAGCGTAAGTGTGGCTAAAGCAACCAAGACCATGCTATTGCCTGGTGCCAATGAGGTGCAGCCAATCTCATTTGCAGAGGTGGAAAACAATGAGTGTAAAGTCATCGGTAACCAAGTTGTGTCTGAGCAACAAAAAGGTTCCTTATTTGAGGAACTTGCAAACCAAGTTTATATGGCGGGTGGTAACCGATATCACGTGGTGAAGGTGATAGAAACCGATGGACAAACCCCAACGTCAGTTTCAGCAGATATTTATCGCTGTAAGCACCGCTCTGTAGCTTACGAATAGAACAAAAAAGCGCTAGCTAATAAGAAGAAGCTAGCGCTTTTTGTTTAAAAGGGGTTTAGATCTTTTTAAAGATGAGTGAGGTGTTGATACCGCCAAACGCAAAGTTATTGCTCATTAGGTATTCAACATTGAGCTCGCGACCTTGTCCTGAGATGTAATCTAGGTCGCCACACTGTGGGTCTAGGTTCTCTAGGTTAAGGGTCGGGTTAAACCAACCTCCGTGCATCATCTCTAGGCTTAGCCACGCCTCGATAGCACCACAAGCACCTAGGGTATGACCAAAGTAGCTCTTCAATGAGCTGATTGGCACTTTACCGAGTGCATTTGCCGTGGCGTTGCTTTCTGCAATGTCGCCGCGGTCAGTCGCCGTACCGTGCGCCGATACATAATCGATTTGATCTGCCGAAATGCCTGCGTTCTGTAGCGCCATCTCCATACAGATTTGCATGGTTTCCATTTGAGGTTGTGTTACGTGCGCAGCATCGCAGTTGCTTGCAAAGCCAATGATCTCGGCATAGATTTTTGCGCCGCGAGCCACTGCGTGTTCGTACTCTTCTAAAACCAATGTACCTGCGCCTTCGCCAATTACTAAGCCATCGCGCTCAGTATCGTAGGGTCTTGGGGTACTTTTCGGTGCGTCGTTTTTCAAACTGGTCGCGAAAAGGGTATCAAACACAGCCGATTCTGTTGGGCAAAGCTCTTCAGCGCCACCTGCAACCATCACGGTTTGGTAGCCGTGCTTAATGGCTTCGTAGGCGTAACCAATCGCTTGGCTGCCGGAAGTACATGCGCTACTGGTTGGAATCACGCGACCTTTTAAGCCAAAGAACAGACCAACGTTAACCGCAGTCGTGTGTGGCATCATTTGTACGTAAGTTGTCGCGGTAATCGCTTTGGTGGTTTTGTCATTTAGCATTACACCAAATGCGCCAATGGCATCGGTACTGCCTGTAGATGAGCCGTAAGCGATACCGGTTTGACCGTTAGTGAGAACATCATTGCCAATCAGACCGGCTTGGCTTAGCGCGTTTTCTGTTGCGACAGTCGCAAGCTTAGAGACACGACCCATACCGCGGACTTGTTTGCGTTTGTAATGCTTCGGTAGTTCGAAGTCAGTTACAGGTGCAGCAAGCTTGGTGTTCAAACCATCATATTGCTCATAAGAGGGCATGTATTGAGTGGCGTTCTGGCAGTCGCGCAGTTTAGGCTCTACTGCTGACCAATCGTTACCAAAGGCGGTAACACCGGACATACCTGTCACAACGACTCGACGACTCATACTAAGCCTCCATTTACTGAGATAACTTGGCGGGTAACATAACCTGCAATATCAGACATCAAGTAGCTTACTAGACCAGCCACTTCCTCTGGTTCACCCATGCGACGAAGAGGGATTTGCGGCATCGCGTGCTCTTTTACGTGCTCATCCACCATGCCAGTATCAATAAGACCTGGTGCCACACAGTTCACGGTGATCTTACGTTTTGCGAGTTCAAGCGCGAGAGATTTCGTTGCACCAATCACGCCAGCTTTTGCCGCGCTGTAGTTGGTTTGACCACGGTTGCCCATCAGACCAGACACCGACGCGAGAGTCACAATACGACCGCCTTTGCGTTTTTGTACCATTGGCATTACGCAAGGGTGCAGTACGTTGTAGAAACTATCTAGGTTGGTATGAATCACGCCATCCCATTCTTCTTCCGTCATAGCTGGGAAAGCAGTGTCGCGAGTGATGCCAGCATTGTTGACGACACCGTAGTAAGCACCATGCTCTGCGATGTCGGCTTCTAGTTTAGTACGGCATTCTTCGCGGTTGCTGATATCAAACTGGATCAGACGACCTGAGCCACCATGTTGTTCAATGGTCTCTAAAGTGTTTTGTGCGCCTTGTTGATCGCCCATGTAATGCACGACGATGTGGAAACCGTCTTTGGCAAGTTGAACGGCGATGGCTTTACCAATGCCTTTACTGGCACCAGTTACGAGGACTTGTCGGGTCATTGTTGACTCCTGATTTTCATTTCTTTTAATTTTTCTTCTGATGGAACGTATACGTTCAACTGACAGGTAGCGATGGTTTTTTCTTGCCACTCCATGCGAGCAGAAAACACTGCCATGCCATTGTCTTCCATCATTTTCTCGGCATATACGTCGAGCTGTTGACCTTGAGTAAAGGCATCGCACTCAGAGGTGTAACGTCGACTGCCTAATAAGAACCCAATAGGCGGCTCCTGTCCTTGAATAAGGGCATGGTAGCCAGACCAAGCGGCAACAGACTGTGCCATAAACTCTATGCCGACATACGCCGGAACCGTTTGAGTATCACGGTTGAAAAAAGGGTTATGCTCGCCAATATCAACCTGACAATGGATGGTGTCTTGTTGAATATCGATAGCACGATCAACCAAGATCATTGGTCTATCGTGCGGAAGCAGTTGTTCAATTGGGGGAAGTTTAGTCATGAGCGTAACCAAAAATAAGACTAACGTTATTACCGCCGAAAGCAAAAGAGTTGCTTAAAATCGCTTTTCCACCAAGTTTTGATGGTGCTTCAACGAGGGAGATTTCGATATCTTCCGCTTTGTTTGCGCAATGCTGGACGGGGAGATCGAGATCGTAATTCAAAATATGCCATGCGATTGCCGCTTCAGTTGCGCTGGCGGCACCTAGAGTATGACCGGTTAACGGTTTGGTTGAGCTCACTGATACAGCATCGCCAAAGCAGCGGAAAATGGCTTTGCTTTCCATCGAATCGTTCAATGGGGTCGCGGTTCCATGCGCATTGATGTAACCAATATCTTCAGCCGTTAAACCAGCGTTTGAAAGGGCTTTGTTCATGGCCTCTTCTGCACCTAGTCCCTCTGGGTGTGGTGCAGAGATATGGTGTGCGTCAGAGCTGTCTCCTGCGCCTAACAACGCCACTTTGGCTGGCGTGTGGCTCAATAGCATGATGGACGCGGCTTCTCCGATATTAATACCCGAACGATCTGCATCGAATGGTAAGCAGTGTTTGTCTGACAGGGCTTCTAGACCACTAAAGCCATTTAAGGTCAGGCGACATATTGTGTCGACACCACCAACAATCACGGCATCGACTAGCCCCGATTTTAAAAGACGTTGAGCGGTGATAAATACGCGTCCACTGGAAGAGCAAGCTGTCGATACGGCGTAATGAGGACCTGTCAGTCCAAAATACGCGGCGACAAAGTCACTGCAATGACCAAGCTCTTGCTTACGGTAATGGTAATCGTTTGGGAACGCACCATCTGAGAGCTTTTCTGCAAAGGCAATTTCACCATCTGCAATGCCGGAGGTGCTGGTCCCGATCACCACGGCAATGCGGTCTGAGCCATATTGGCTAATGGCTTCGCGGACTTTGGGTTCGATCTGCAAAATGGCAGAGAGTGCGAGTCGGTTGTTTCTAGAATCAAACGAATGCAACGCTTGCGAAAGCGTTGGTAATGGCTCTAAGACGCGTCCAATAACGGTTTCTCGATCGTTATTCAGAATGGTTTTATCCATGACCATGTTCGATGGCTTAGAGCCCGATAGACATCGATGAATGCTTGCATCATCGTTACCCATCGCGGAATGAAAGCCGCAGGCCTGAATATACAAAGGTTGAGGAGAGCGAGTAGACATAGTGTTGTATTAGGATCGTTCTTAATTTAATTGATACTGCAGTGTTTGAATAGAAATCGAAAACGGATGTTGAAGGTGATTAAAGCTAATCTTACCTTTCAGTTTGTCGTGATTCTCATAGCGGATGTCTATGATCTTTTCACCGTCGCTATTAAACACGGCTCTAGAATATTCATCATCAATCATTCGCCACCTTACCTTATTTAGCGGCGCTTCCCAAGCAGAACTCGGCCACAGCGTGATCATTAGGTTGAATAGTACTTGCTCCGGTTCTGGCAACGTGCCATCGAGACCGGTTAAAACTTCTGTATTTATCTGCTCACCATTGTAGTTGAGGGATAAAATTCGGGTACCCCAAGAGGAAAAGCCGGCTAGTGTGACATCGTTGCTGTTCACTTGTAATTGCACTGGCAGTTGTTCTTGTCTCTCTTTTCCTTCTGCGGTCCAAGTCGCAGTAATCAACTGGCTTGCTGTGAGGTGATAACCGAGATCGTTCGGGGCAGGGAGCGCGACAGAGACGCCTTGTTCTATTTCGACGCTAGGCGTTGATTGTTTGGGTACTAAGCTGCAAGCACTGAGCAAAGTTACAAAAATCATTGCGATGAAAATACGCACGGCCGTGGAAGTGCTCATTGTGATTTTTCCTTAGTCATAATAGCAATCGGCGAGAGTAGCCAAGCGATGAAAATGCCGCTTAAAACGGTCACACCAAAGCTATGAATCGCATGGGTTTGACTGAGAGAGAGTAACCCAAAAGACAATACCGTTGTGATGGCAGAGAGCGTAATCGCGAGAAGAGTGCTCAAACTGCGTGCTTTCTCAGCAAAAAATAGGGTGTAGTCGATACCGATTCCCAAGATCAGGATCAAGCCTAACAAGTTAAATAAGTTGAGTGTCGAGCCAGCAGCAACCGCGGCAGCGAGACCTCCAATACAAGCAATTGCTGAAGGGAGTAAAATACGCCAACCGTGGTGAAAGCCGTAGCGTTTGACTAGAACGGCAAAAATAATCGCGGCAGCAGCAAATAACAGCTCCATGATTTTAATGCGGTACTCGCCAAATAATGTCGAGATCTCTTCGGCTTTGTTTAAGTAACTGATATCTGATTGAGACTGCGCAAATGCTTTTACAATTTCTGGGTCGTTCAACTTGTTTAACGTGATGACCGCTGCCGATTGACCTTCGATTTCTCCCAAGTAGAGGAAGCGAATTGGTTCGGACACCGGATTGTTTAGATAGTCTGGCAAACTGACTGGCACAAGGGTGTTTGTCAGTTTTGGCTTGTGTGCCAGTTGTAAGCCTGATGCTAAAGCAGAAGCTTGCGTTTGGTACAGATTTGCTATCAGAGCAAAATCACTTTGTTGGCGTTCGATTGAGCCCAGATACTTACTCAAACTTTGATAGCCTTCAATGATGTTGGTTTGTTGCCATTGCTGTAGCGTGGGGTCAAGTTGCTCTAGTCGTTGAAGCAGAGATTGATCCGTGTCGGTGGTGACCACAAGCATTTGCTGAGAAGCCTGCATTCCACTGACTTTTGTAATCAAAGCCTCTTGCTGCTTTAGCGTTTCTGGCATGGCTTGCAATTGGCGAATGTCATCGTCGTACTTCAACTGAGTGAGAAAATAGCCACTGATGATAAGACAGGTAAGCGGCAGCCCAACTTTCACGCTAGGACGTTGCCACACAGATAACCATGCAGACAACAACCGATGACCCGGTACTTTCACCGCATTGCGAGAAGGTTTCACTGCGAGAATCGGGTACCAAGCCACTACGGTTGCGTAAGCGGCAATCAGTCCGATAGAGGAGAAGAGGGCAAGTTGCTGCAAGCCTGGGAAAGGCGCAATCAACATGCCTAAATAGCCAATCAAGCTGGTGATAAGACCTAAAGTGATGGCAGCAAAAATATGTTTGAGACCTTTTCGGCTGTCCCACTGGCTGCCTTCAGATAAACGTTCGGTCAGATAATGGAAAGCGTAGTCTATTGAAACACCAATTAAGCTTGCACCGAAGACCAAACTGAATAGATGGACTTTGCCAAATACCCAAGTGGTGACGCTAAGAGCAATCAGCAAGCCAACCGAAATGGATAACAGCGCTAAAGAGAGTGGCATTAAACTGCGGAACACAACCAAGAACAACACGACGATGCCCAATAAAGAGAACACGCCAATAGTGCTGATTTCTGATTTCGCACTCTGAGTGCCAAAGTCTGCGTAAAACAGTACGCCGGTATGCGCGGTTTTAGCACCAAACTGTGCGGCGATGGATTGCTCTAGCTGTTCGATTTTTGGGACGACACTTTGAGTCGAGAGAGCGTATGGAGAACCACTGAGTGTCGCAGTGATTAAGAGGTATTGTTGACCATCTTTTTCGACAGACAAGTAGCCATTATCGAGTCTAAACGCTGATGTTTGCTGCGTGACTTGACTTAAGTAATCACGAAACAGTAAGAACGGATCGTTTTGTAGCTCTTGACCTGTTACGCCCGAAAACGGGTTGTAAAGGGATTGAACCACATATTGCACTTGAGCTTGTGGGTCTTGGCTTAATCGCTCTCGTTGTGCTTGAGTCAGTTGCTGGAAACGATGATTGAAGTAGTAGCTTGCCCAAGCTTGTTGAGCGTCAGGTGATATTTTCCCGATGACGTTGGTAAACTGTTGGGTTTCTCTTAACCCTTTTTCAAATGCGCCAGCGGCTTTTAGCAATTGTATTTTGTCGGCAGCGGTCAGTACAAAGATGACTTGATCACTCATGCTGGTGGAGATTGCTTCAAACGCTTGTTCTGCGATTGGATTTTGCTGATTTTCAGGCAACAGTTTTAGGATGTTGGTTTCAATCGGCGAGTGTTCGCTCCCCACCCATTGTTTTAATAACAGAGCGCTTGCGATCACAACTAAGCTTAACCAAAGCCAAGCCAATGCGTATGAACCTAGACGGAATTTAGAAATCAAATTGAGCCTTTTCTGCATCCGTTAATTCCTTTGGCAAAGACGCTTGTTGAGTAAACTCAATCTCTGTTTTGTCTCCGCGCAGTTCTTCTAGCATTAATTGGTCAATATGAGTGTTACCAGAGAGCGTGATGGCTTTAAACACCGCGTTAAGTGGTGCTTGTTTTGGAGTGAGAACCAATTGCCATTGACCACTATCTTGAGCAGAAAAGTCCAGCGTAAACTGTTCTTTCAATGCTGCGGTATCACCATGGAAAACTGATAGAAATACATGGCTAAAATAGAATGCCATTGGGTTTTCTTGTGCGGTGATGGTTTTTGGCGCTTGGTTAGCAAAGGTCTGGCGTAACTTGTCTTGAGTTAAAACCAAGTTTACGGCAAATGGGATCTGCTGTTGCCAAAGTAAACCGTGCGATTTGCTGAGAGTAAAAATGCCTGTTGAAGTAAGCGGTTGATTAAACATCTCTAGGTGACGGCTTTGTTTAAAATCGCCGCGGACTACTTCGTTTTGTGACAACTGCGCCTGCAATGAGTCGAGATCCACCACTTTAGCCCAGCTCGGAGTCGAGAATGATACGAGCAGAGCCATAGACACAAATAAAGAGAACAAGGATTTGCGCATTAAGATAGGCTCCCACACTTATGCCACTGCTCTACTTTATCTAGAAAAGCGGCAGGAGAAACAAAGCACATTTCTTGTTTTTCGATAGAAACTGCCACTTGTGTGGTATGAGCTTTACACATGCGCTGATCGGTTTTGGCATCATAAATCACGTAGTCTACGCGCAAGCGGTTTTCCCACTCAGTGAGCGTCGCGGTAATGCGAATCTCGTGGTTGAATGGGATTGCCTTTACATACTTCACGCGGGTGTCGATGATTGGCCACATGTAGCCCGACGCTTGCATATCACGGTAGCTGTACTCAATCTTCTCCATTAGCACTCGGCGTGCTTCTTCGAAGTAACGAAAGAAGTTACCGTGATAGATGACGCCCATCGGATCAGCATCCTGAAATGAGGTGACCATTGTCACCTCGGTTTCTAGCGGGTAAAGGACTTGTTCTTGCATTACGCCTCCGCGTACAACAACCAGTGACGTTGTTGGATTTTAGCGATGAAGTTACGTAGATCGTGCTCTAGTGGACGGTCTTCGACAACAAACTCGAACTCTTCCAATACCGCATCGCGAATCATCTTCAAGTTACTGCTCATGTGGTGTTCGTCTAGCTCATTATGGCGACGACGAATCTCTACCGCTTGAACACTCGCCAGCAAAGATGCCGCTGCGACTTGTTCTGTCAGCTCAAGAACGCGCATACAGTCGCGAGCTGCAATCGTACCCATGCTCACTTTGTCTTGGTTGTGACACTCTGTTGAGCGTGAGAACACGCTTGCAGGCATGGTGTGTTTTAGCGCTTCTGCTGTCCAAGCTGAAATACCAATTTGCACCGCTTTAAAGCCATGGTTGATTGGCTTACGTTCGCCTTCCGCACCCGTCAGGTTGAATGGCAGACCATTGTTGAACTTGTAGTCCATTAACTGAGCCATCTGACGATCCAGTAGATCCGCTAGGTTCGCGATGTTTGTTTTCAGTGTGTCCATCGCCATTGCAATATGACCGCCGTAGAAGTGTCCACCATGCAGTACGCGTTCGTTGTCGCCATCGATGATTGGGTTGTCGTTTGCGCTGTTAAGCTCGTTCTCGATCAATTGACGCAACCAAGGAAGAGAATCTTGAACCATGCCGATCACGTGTGGAGCACAACGCAGAGAGTAACGATCTTGCAGGCGGTCACTGTTGCGTGGTGGGCGTTCCGCTTTAAGGTCGTTACGTAGCCATGCCGCAACTTGTTGTTGACCCGGATGAGGTTTCACTGCGAAGAGGGCTTCATCAAAGTGGAAATCATTGCCCTGCATACCTACCGATACCATCGCCGTGATCTTAGTGCACAACTGAGCAAGGTATTCTGCGCGTTTGTAAGCAATACACGCCAGAGCAGTCATCACGGATGTGCCATTCATCAGCGCCAAACCTTCTTTTGGTTTGAGCGTAATTGGAGTTATGCCAAGTTCAGTAAATACATCAAGAGTTGGGCGTACTTCACCTTTGTAAATCACATCGCGCTCACCAATGAGCGCCGCGGCAAGGTAAGACAGTGGTGTTAAGTCGCCACTGGCGCCAACCGAGCCTTCCTGCGGGATGCGTGGTGCAATGTCGTGGTTGATCAGGTTGACGATTTGGTTCAATAGATCATGCGAAACACCAGAAACCCCTTGTGATAGAGAACATAGGCGAGTTGCCAGCACGGCTCTTGCTTGCTCATGAGACAAGATCTCGCCTAAACCACAACCATGAAAGCGAGTGAGGTGAAGGGGTAATTCATCGACCAATGCTGGTGGGATTGCAACAGTGCAAGAGTCGCCATACCCAGTGGTTACGCCGTAAATTACGCCTTCTTCTTTAAGTAATTTTTCTAGGAATGCCACACCGCGATCAATCTTCGATGTGAATTCCGGTGACGCATTCATGTTTGCTTTTGCACCATGTGCAATCGCGACGACATCTTCAATCGAAAGGCGTTCTGCACCAAAGGTGATGCTTTGATTATTGTTTATTGTCATGTTGCTGATTACTTAAAGTCCAGAAATTAAAAAAGTTGTACCACTGCAATGGAGCTTGCAGTGTGTGATGTTCTAATCGTTGCGCATATTGCTGCACCACGTTGTCCAGCGCTTCTTGGCGACTCTTACGTGGTAAGACGATTTGATCACTAAAATGTTCAAAATATACGTTAAAGTGCGGCGTTTCGGCGTTATCGTCTCGTAGACCAAACAGCAGATAAACTGGAGCTTTCAACACTGAAGCCAACATAAATGGTCCCTGTGGGAAGGGCGCTGGCTTGCCTAAAAAGTCCGCCCAAACGACGCGGCTTTCAACGCTGGTGGAAGTGCGATCGCCAACAATCACCACCCATTCGCCTTGCTCTATTTTTTGTTGAAGCAAAATGGCGGTATCGGGTCCCATCGAACTCACTTGGATAAGGTTAAGCTCGGAGCTTGGGTTAACGGCCTTCATCACGGCATTAAATTGTTCGGCGTGCTCGGTGAACACCAATGCATTGATTTTCACGTGTGAATGTCGGCGACCAAGCGCTCTACACAATTCGATGTTACCAAGGTGGGAACCAAGAATGACCACGCCTTGTTGTTTCTCAGCCATCTCTTCGAAGTGGTGCTGACCATGAATGGTAAGATTGTCCACACTGAAATCACCTTGCCAAGCTGCCAACTTATCAAGCATGGTTCGCCCAAATGACAGCAGGTGCTGATAGCTGTCCAAAGGTTGAGGTAGGGTGATGTTCTGTTGCTTCGCGTGTTGTTGCAATTGATCTAAGTAGATCTCAGAAGCTTGTCGTGCAGACTTACCTGTTAGGTGGTAGTAACGCATTACGAGCTTCAAAATGAGGTCAAAAACTTTGCGTCCAAATACTCGATACACGGCCAATAGGGTTTTGATCCCCAACACGGTGCCTTGTTCTTTTCGCTTTGACCAATGATCGTCGCGAGATGTTGCTTGCTTGGACTCGTTTGCACGCTTGTGCTTACGAGCCAGCAATGAAGGGATGCGAGGCAACATGCCAAAGAACAAACGTGTGTGCATCCAACTGATTTTTACGTTGTCCCAAAGTGCATCAAAATGAGAAATGCCACCTTCAGGGTAAATCACGCGTGTTGGTACGAAATCAATATCGGTGCCTTCCCAATACATACGAACTAAGATCTCAATGTCGAAGTCCATGCGCTTACCAATGTCGTACTTGTGGAGCACGTCCACAGTTTGGGTAAGAGGGTAAGCTCGAAAGCCACACATGCTGTCTTTGATAGAAAGCGATAGCGTCTCAATCCACACCCAAACATGGGTCGCGTATCGTCCGTAGAGACGTGATTTAGGTACGCTTTCGTCGTAAACCGGTTGTCCAGAAATTAGTCTGTTTGGATTAGCCTGCGAAGCCTGCAATAACGTTGGCACAGCCTCAAGGTCGTGTTGCCCATCGGCATCTATCTGAATTGCATGAGAGAACCCTTGCAGCAGCGCTTGCTTAATACCAGCCATTACTGCGCCACCTTTACCTTGGTTTTCTGAAAGGCGAATCAAGGTGATTTTCTCTTCATTTGCTAAAGCATCTAGAGCACGTTTTGTCTCTTCATTACTGCCGTCATCAACGACTAAAACTGGCAGGGAAAAAACAGACAACGACTCAACTACAGCCGCAATCGTGCTGCCATGGTTGTAGCATGGAATAAGAAAACAAGGGTGGTATTGGTTCTCGTTGCTTGCGCTTGTCACGTTAATTCCCTAGCTTCATTTTGCCTGAAGAATGAACTACGGTTTGTTCGCCCGAGATCGACGTATACTTAAATGCCAGTTTTTCACGCTCTGCATCCCAGGAAAGCGTGAGGCTAACGCACATGTCCGGTAGGATAGGTTCTTGGAATTTGATGACTTCCATGCCTTTGAACAGTGTTGGTGTGTTCAAGTATTCGACCGCATAAAACAGCGCCCAATCGATTTGTGTTACGCCTGGCAACAATGGGAAATGGGTAAAGTGACCTTGGAAATCCAAGATGTCGGCATCGACACGCATTTCAATCGTCGCGATGTGATTGTCGATATCAACCTGTTTGAGCGTTGGTTTTCTTTTGTCCATGATGAGTTCTTTTATTCTTGGAACAGTTTTTCTATTTCAGCGATCTGGCGCTTGCCTTGGCTATTGAGCGGAATCTCGTCTAAAACGCGGAATTTTCTTGGAATAGCAATCGGCTCTAACCAGCTACGCAAGGCTTTTCTTAGCGCTAACCAGAACTTACCTTTCCCGAGTTCTTGCAGTGTTTGATCGCCTTCGTTGGTCAAGACTATCACTGCAAATAGAGACAGCCGACCGGCATCTTCCATCGGGATGACGGCACTTTCTTTTACCCACGGCAATTGCTCTAAACGCTTCTCGACTTCGACCAACGAAACGCGCTTTTCTTCAACTTTGACGATTCTGTCGGTGCGACCGCGTAGTTCGAAGGAAATACTATCATGGAAATAGCATTCATCTGCAGTTTGATACCACGAGTTTTCATCAATGTGGGGGGAGCGAAGCTTTAAACAGTTTTCATGATTTAGAGCGGCTTCAACACCGGGGAAAAGAGTCCAAGGTTGGGTAGCAGATAGTTGCTGTCGATAAGCGATACCACCCGTTTCGGTACTTCCGAAGACCTCTAATGGGTAATCACCAAACAATCGCTGGCTGTGATTGGCAGCATCATTAGCTAAAGGACCTCCAGAAGAAAAAACGCAGCGTAACGCCGATGGTTGATGCTCTTCTGTCAGGCGTTTAAGTAATGCAGGGCTACTGATCAATGTTGTCTCAGTAGAGGCAAAATGCACAATCTGCTCTGGAAATTCTAAGTTATGAGCGGCAAAAGGGCGCCCAGAGCACAATGGCCAGAGAACGCGGAATAGCAACCCGTAGATATGTTGGTGAGATACCGTGCTCTCGATATGAGAACCTTCCAGTTTGTCTCCCCATAAGCCGTCAAGAATGGCGACTTCCACATCCAGTTGTTTGAGTGTTTTTCTGATCGCTTTTGGTTTACCGCTTGAACCTGAGGTAAACAGCGTGACGTTGATATTCGCAAGTGGCAAGGCTTGCCATTCACAAATGAGAGAATCGAAACTTGTATTCACGTGCAAAGCTGAGAGCCCTGTCGGAATCATCACTTCAGTGTCGTGCAATACAAGATCGAAGTGCTCGTCGAGCTCTTTTAAAGCTTCAGGTTGGTAATTGCCGGGAAGGACGATGGATTTTCCAGCATGACAACAAGCAAAGAAACTGAGCGCAAAAAGGTAGCTGTTGCCAAAACAGAGCGCGATTCGTTGGGCATCAAGCGCTTCTAACGTTGCTCGCAAACTGGCGACGTTATGCTGAAAAGACTCCCACGTCATGGTTTGGTTTCTGTCATACGCAATCGTGGATTGTGCCTCTCTATTGGTTGTCATTAAGGTCGCAATAGAGGAGAAGTTTAACGAACTTGTGTTCATACGATTTAATGTTCCTTTCGTACAAATTGACGCACTATCCATTCACCAGCGAACAAGCTACCAGCGAGTAAATAACTGATTAAGCCGTTGTACAGCGTCCAGATTTCGATAGGTTGAAAACAGGTATACAGTGCTACCGATGCATTCAAGATAAAGAATCCACACCACACGATCGTAACTTTTCGTGTGTAGATCACGCCACTTTGAGGAAGTTCAGGCTCTTGAAGGCGAGCCAGTCTCTCGATGATGGTTTGCGGTTGCTTCAAGCTCAGTGAGAACACGCCAAGCATGCAAAGGTTGACGACAACAGGGTAGAACTTTAGCCACCCGTGCTGCTTAAAAACAACACCTAAGGTGACTAAGACAATACCCACAACGCCCGTGGTGATCGCAAGGAACTTAAACTCTTTGAGTGGTGTTTTGTTTGCAGCGAGTAACCGCAAAAGCAACGCTGCAACCAATAAGCCACCAACCAGATTTAAACCAAATCGGTCGATACCGAAGTAAACCGCGAAGGGGTAGGCAAATAATACAATTGCAGACAAAACCGTCAGCAATTGGCGCATTAACTTTCCTTGAGAAGTTCAGTTACTGCATTAACCACGTCATCGACAGTACGAACTGTGCTGAATTCCGCTGGTTTGATCTTTTTGCCAGTGACATTTTGTAGGTGTACAACAAGGTCTACGGCATCAATGCTGTCTAGGTCTAGATCGGTGTAAAGATGGGCTTCTGGCTGAATGTCTTCAGCTTCAATTTCGAATAGCTCCACAAGCGCATCTTTAACTTGTTCAAATACTTGATCTTTATTTACGTCTGTCATGAATATACCTAAAAACTATTCATTATCTTGAGAAGAGGTTTGAGAAGAAATGTACTTCGCAAGGTTAGCTACAGAAGCGAAGTGCTCACGAGTGTTCGAATCGTCTGCATCAATGACAATGTTGTATTGCTTTTTAATTGCTAATCCAAGTTCAAGAGCATCGATAGAATCCAAGCCAAGACCATCACCAAAAAGTGGCGCTTCTGTTTCAATATCGTCGACGGTTAAATCTTCTAGGTTTAGAGCGTCAATAATAAGTTGCTTGATATCGTTGTGTAATTGTTCCACTGGGACCTGCTTATAATTACGAATTTTCTGGAAATATAGTTTCAGCCAAATGCTGTTGTAAGCGACGAGCCGCTATCGTTGGGGACGTAGTTTGCTTTATAAAAGGCTCAATCTCAACTTTATCCTTAACTTCAACCTTGAAAAATGGTTTTGTCTTTGGAACTTGATACCATTTTTTCTCTTTTGTCAGGAAGCTTGGCGTGACCGTAATATGTACGACACGCAAATCTCGCTCGGTTCTAACCGCTATTTGCGCAGCGCCTCTTTGTAATTTCGATTTTACACCTGGAGTGGTTCTTGTGCCTTCAGGAAAAATAAGCAAAACGTTACCATCGTCAAATCTTTCTTCACACATTGCTAATAAATCATCAGGTGCTTCGTTGGGTATATAACCTGCAGCCTTAACAATGTGCTTCATAAATGGGTTTGCCCAAATTGCGGACTTAACTAAACAGTCGCAGCGCTTTAATTGGGATGCGATCAAAACGTAATCAATTAAACTTGGGTGGTTCGCAACTATGAGACAGTTTTTATCTTGTTGAAGAATGTCGGCACCAATGATTTGGTAATCAATTGCGCCGCAAAGCTTCATCAAATTACAAAAAGTGTTGAAAGAATATTGAATCGCCCCTTGAACTTTATATTCTCTCTGTTTTATATCCGATGTAGTCAGGTGAATAAGTGGAATGACGATAAAGCTGAGTGCCAAGCCACCTAAACCAAAAACCGAGAAACAAAATCCTGTCGCGAATACTCGCCAATATTGATTCAACATTCTCATTGACGACGCCATTCCCATGATTGTTGAGGCGAATGAATCGTCCAATTGTTTGCTGATGATAAAAAGTGCTGAATAAAGCTAAGCCCTTGCGGAAAGGCATCTTCGTCTGTTTTCTCGGTTGTTGCTTGAACGCTAAAAGTATCGCCATGAGAAAGCACCAGACCTAAACCATATCCATGGTAAGCGTGCGTTTCAAACTCAGAATATGACTCTGGGAGTGGCTCATCAAAATCGACAATCAGAACTTTCTTGTCAGGGTTGTCATACAGGAATAGCCACGCTTCGATTAACGCGCTTTGGAAGGTATTTTCAGCAGCTGCGATAGAGGTGAGAGGGATCGGTTGTTTAGTTGCGATGGTCGCAAGCCCCGCTGCGGTATTATGCACAGACTGAGAGAATGCCATTGGCGAAGCTTCTTCACCCTTGAGGATATCTTCTACCAACGCCACACTGCGATGAAGTTCACCATGACGGCTAGAGAAAACAAGGTAGTCAACATCGTGCTGCTTGAGCAACTCAATCGCCGTTTGAACCGCTAACTTACTCAGTTGGCTCATACGTCTGCGCATCATAGGTGGGATATCAGATACGTTCAGTTTGCCTTCTTCTGGCCACTGACCGGTAGAGGTCCATTGTTTCCACTCATCGACTTGACTAAGCCCTTGAGAGTTAGCTGACCAAGCGTCGATATTAAACGAAATTTTGATCTTGGAGTTTGGCATATTTGATTAAATTGCTTTATTTTACCGCTCGATACAATTTAAGCTTCAGCAGAAACCATAATAAAGGAAATTATCATGTCACGTTTAAAGCTGTTTATATCAGTGCTATTAACTTTGCTTCTTGTCGGTTGTGGCCGAGTGCAACCTGTATTGAATGTGGAGGATACTCCAGTTGCTTATGATCTTCAAAATAAACAAGTAAAAGCGGCGATTGTTCAATCAGCAACTAATCGCGGTTGGACGATTGAAGAAACAAGCCCAGGTGTATTAATTGCAAAAATCAACGTTCGTAGTCACTTTGCGGAAGTAAAAATTCCATATAGCAACAAATATTATTCAATTATTTATCTCAACTCAGTAAATCTAAAAGCAAGTGATGGCAAAATCCATCGTAATTACAACCGTTGGGTGAACAACTTAAATGTTGATATTCAACGCGCGCTTGCACTTTTAGGCGCAGAGTCCCAGTAATAATTATATTAATTGAAGTTAGGTTTTTTCGTGTTAAATCAAAATATTGATCCTTTCAACGCTTTTGAAGCTAAAACAGAAGCTCAAAAATTATCTTTTGCCCCTATTGTTTTCCACACTGCGAGAACATTAAGAGAACTTGGTATCTTAGCCGCGCTCGACAGTGCAGGCTCAAAGGGTATGAACGCTGTAGAAATTGCAGAAAAAACGGGTGTGTCTGAATACGGCGTGAAAGTATTGTTGGATATGGCCATTAGTGCGCACATTGTTTTGTGGGAAAAACCTAACTATTCCTTGGCTAACCTAGGCTTTTACTTACTTTATGATGGCATGACGCAAGCAAACATGGATTTCACTGCCGATGTTTGTTACGCCGCTATGATGCACCTAACGGATGCGATCAAAGAAGGCAAGCCGTCAGGTCTTAAAGAACTTGGTGATTGGGAAACCATTTACCAAGGGTTATCAACATTGCCAGAACAAGCGAAACAAAGCTGGTTCAAGTTTGACCACTTTTACTCTGATCGCTCTTTCCCACTATTACTTAAAGAAGTATTTGCTAATAAACCAAGTCACATTGTGGACATTGGTGGCAATACTGGTAAGTGGGCAATGCAGTGCTGTAACCACGATCAAGATGTGAACATTACAATTGTTGATCTTCCTCAGCAGCTAGAAGTTGCGATGGCAAATGCCAAGGAAAATCAACTGAGTGAGCGCATCACTCCATTCCCAGCCAACATGCTGGATAAAGCTCAAGTGTTACCTGAGCACGCTGATATCTGGTGGATGAGTCAATTCCTTGATTGCTTCTCACCAATCGAAATTCTCAATATTCTTAAGAAAGTGAAAGCGCAGCTTCGAGAAGGCGATACGGTGTATATCTTAGAACTGTTCTGGGATGCACAAAAATACGCGGGAGCTTCTTATAGCTTGAACGCGACCTCGCTTTACTTTACCTGTTTAGCAAACGGCAACAGTCGTTTCTACCGCAGCGATGACTTCCTGGAAATTGTCGAAGCGGCAGGCTTAGTCGTGACAGAAAGAACCGACAACATTGGTCTCGGTCATACATTATTAAAACTACAAGCAAACTAGAAAGCAGAATGATAAAAGAACAAAAGCAAGTCGTCGTCGTTGGTGCAGGACCTTCAGGTTCTACCGTTTCAGCATTGCTCAATATGCGCGGAATTAATGTCGTTGTGATTGAGAAAGCGTTGTTCCCACGTTTTTCGATCGGCGAAAGCCTTCTTCCTGCCTGCATGGAAGTGGTAGAGCAAGCCGGTATGTTGGAGGCGGTGAACCAATATGGATTCCAGTACAAAGATGGTGCTGCGTTTCGTCGCAATGGCGTTTATACCCAATTTGATTTCACCGACAAATTCACTGCAGGACCGGGTACCACTTACCAAGTTCAACGCGGTAACTTCGATAAAGTACTGGCAGACAGTGCAGTGGAGCAAGGTGTTGAAATTCGTTACCAGCACGAACTGACAAGCATCGACTTTGAAGGTGCCAAGTCGATTCTTAATGTGCTTGACGCTGACAAACAAGCTTACCAAATTGAAGCCGATTACGTGCTAGATGCTAGTGGTTTTGGTCGCGTTCTTCCTCGTTTGCTCGCGCTAGAAGAGCCTTCATGCCTGCCACCAAGAAAAGCAATTTTTACGCACATTGAAGACAACATTACTGCAGAAGGGATTGAATACGATCGCAACAAGATCCTGATCTCTGTGCATCCTGAAAATCATGATGTGTGGTATTGGTTGATCCCGTTCTCAAATGGTACTTGCTCATTTGGTGTGGTTGGCGAACCGACGTTCTTTGAAAACTATCCCGAGGATAAGATTACCGCTCTTAAGCAGTTAGCAAGTGAAGAACCAGGGCTTGCGCAGCTCCTTAACCAAGCTCAGTACCCAAATCCTGCTGGTGAACTGGGTGGCTATTCAGCGAACGTAAAACACTTAGCGACACCACACTACGCGTTGCTTGGTAATGCTGGTGAGTTTCTTGATCCTGTCTTCTCTTCAGGCGTGACTATTGCCATGAAGTCAGCACAATTTGCAGCAGACTGCATTGAACGCCAGCTAAATGGTGAAACGGTCGATTGGCAATCTGCTTATGCTGATCGCTTAATGGTGGGCGTCAATACTTTCCGTACTTACGTGGAAGGTTGGTACAACGGCATGTTGCAAGATGTTATCTTCTACCAAAACCCCAATCCACGTATCAAACAGATGATCAGCGCGATTCTTGCGGGTTACGCATGGGATGAAGCCAACCCATACGTAAAACAGAGTGAACAACGCTTAGCGACCCTAGCTGAGCTAGTGAGAGATGAGGGGATGTAATCCTCCCACTCTTTTTAATACCGAAGCCCCGCAAAAAATCGCGGGGCTTTTTCGTCGGCTGAACCTAAATTTTTAAACACTCATGATGGCGTCTGTCTTCGTTTAACCTTATGATTTAATGAGTTTAATAACAGCAGCCCAACCATGTCTTCGACTTTTCATTTTTATAATCAGAATGCTGGCTCATTAGCAGAGCAATATGATTCAACAACTTTTGAGCAAGTGCATACAAGTTGGCAGGCTTTTTGGCCTCTTGTTGGTGATCGTGTGTTGGATGTTGGCGCAGGCTCCGGAAGAGATGCTAAATGGATGGCCAAAAAAGGCTGCGAGGTTATTGCGCTGGAACCTGCAACATCGCTGTTAAAACTAGGAAAAGCTGAAACTGATGATTCTGTCGTTTGGTTGGAAGATTCTTTGCCAGCACTTGAGAAAACCACCAACTTGGGGCTTCGCTTTGATCTTGTGTTAGTGAGCGCGGTTTGGATGCATCTTGCTACTTCTCATCGTGAACGTGCTTTCCGTAAGCTCTCTAATCTGCTTGCGCCCAATGGTCGATTGGTCATAAGCCTTCGCCATGGAGAGTTCACTGATGGGCGCAAAGCTTATCCTGTTTCTGTTCAAGAGTTAGAGCAGTTGGCAAAGAACAATGCGCTTATCGTTAGACAAGTTTCTGACAGTAAAGATCAGCTCAAGAGGGATGATGTTTACTGGCAAACCGTTGTGATTTTAAAGTGAAAGAAGAACAAGCCGTGTCACTTCAATATTATGTAGATAAATTCCGTAGCCTGAATATGAATAGCTCTAATGGGAAAAAGAGCCCTCATAAAGTGTGCATGTTGCTCACGGTTATGGAGCTCATTCAGGCGGGACATATCTCTTCCAACAAAATAGAGTTTAATCAGGTCCTCAAAGAGCGTTTCACTTATCACTTAGCAAACTTTGCTACTGGGAATGATAGGGATACACCGGAAAATCCTTACTTTTTTCTGAGAAGTGAGGGATTTTGGCACTTGTCTTACAATGATGGTTTTCAAGCGGAATCTACCAAACGATACTCGTCAAAAGCGATTGCTTATGCTTATCTTGATGATGAGCTTTATGATTATATGAGTAGCTATATCGTTTCAAATGAATTGAAAGATGCTCTTGTTTCAAACCTTTCAGATTTAGCGTCTTTGTTTTATCGCTGGTTGATTGACCTAGGTAAGTCAGAGAAAACAGCGAAAAACTATTTGGGCGCAGTTCGTGGTTCAATATCGAACTGGCTTATGGATGCTGGACAGATTCAAGAACCAATTACAGATGTGAAATCATACGGTGAATTTAAGAACTATAAGCTCAAAGCCCAAAGTTTACCTGAGTTTAAAATTCGAGATATCAAGGGGAAAGGGATGTACAGTGCTGCGCTTTCTCACTACGAAAACTTTTTTGTCGACTTATCTCAGATAGATGTTAATGCAGATATTCGACAAGTAATGAACGATAAGCAGCTCAGCTCGACGGAAAAGACTATTTTAGTTAATACAAGAATGGGGCAGGGGCACTTCAGGTCAAAATTAATTGATATGTGGGGTGGTTGTGCCGTTACGGGTTTTAAGAACACGCAGTTGCTATTGGCATCTCATATTAAGCCTTGGCGTGAATCGGATAACGAAGAGCGATTAGATAGATTTAACGGGCTGTTGTTAATTCCAAATATCGATAAGGCATTCGATCTTGGATTCATATCATTCAATGATAGTGGGAAGGTTTTGATTTCAAGTTATCTAGAGAAACCCGAGGTTCTTGGATTACAAGAAGACATGTCCTTTCAGGTGCATCATAGACATAAGCGTTACTTAGGTCACCATAGAGGGGTAATATTTAAGGGTTTATAAATTGAACACGAATGAAGATGAAATCAGCATTTATGTCCTTTCTTCGTTCGCTCTCAGAAAGTCAAAAAGATCTATCTCACACTTTTGCTTGTTATTACTGATAACGATGTTAAATAAGTGAGAAATGGATTACAGTTTAGAGCATGTTTTCCAAATGTGGTTTTATCGTGAAAACGGTTTCTAAGTTATTGTATAAGTTGACAAAAATTAAGCAGCTTAAACACAAGAAAGATAAGGTTTTTCCCCTTTCTGATACGTACACTCAAAAGAATCAGAAAATTCTAAAAATCCTCTCTCCATCTTCATTTTTCTACAAGAAAGGTCATGTTTCTGTGCCCTTTTCGACGCCTTCTGTAGATGCTCTTGCTTGGGGGAGTCGCGTATCTCCTGAGTTTAAAAGTAAAGTGAATGATATTTCCCGAGATCTCAACATCGATCCAAATCATCTGATGGCTTGCATGGCTTTTGAAACAGCAGAGACATTCAGCCCCAGCATTAAAAACGGCTCGGGGAGTGGGGCGACGGGTTTGATTCAATTTATGCCATCAACCGCGGAAGCACTTGGTACGAGCACAAAGAAGCTTGCTCAAATGAGTGCGTTAGAGCAACTCGATTATGTGAAAGCGTATTTTATGCCTTACCGAAACCGCCTGTCTTCTCTTGAGGATGTGTATATGGCGATCCTGTATCCTGCGGCTATTGGTAAACCCGCAGCTCATGTATTATTCAAACAAGGATCAATTGCTTATCGCCAGAATGCAGGGATCGACCGCAATAACGCTGGGAAAATCACACTAGGCGATGTGTCATATAAAGTGAGACGTAAGCTAGAAAAGGGACTGCATCCTAAGTTCTTAGGCTAGCTCATTCTCTTAAATCTGGAGCAACTAGAAAGTTGCTCCGCCGTCCACTCTTAAATCGTGCATGGTAATGTGACCCGCTTTCTCACTCAGTAAAAATTCAATCGCATTGGTTATGTCTTTGGTTTCTGCAATCTTGTTCAAAGGAATACCAATCCGGTGTGACGCTAAGTTACCCTGAATCGTTTCTCGTTCTCCATAGGACTCATTCCACATTTGTTCTTGCATCGGTGTTCTGGTTGAGCCTGGGCTAACAATGTTACAGCGAATGCCGTATGCCGCGAGTTCTAACCCCAAACATTGCACCCACATATGAAGTCCCGCTTTAGACGAACAATACGCCGACATGTTGACTCTTGGGGTGTCTGCTGCGTTCGAACCTACCGCAACAATCGCGCCTTTTTTGTTATTTTGAACCAGCAATTTCGCCAGTTGTTGTGTCAGTAGCATGGTTCCCTTTAGGTTCACGTCTAACGTTTTAATGAGCGCTTCAGGAGGAAGTTCCAGAACAGAACCAAGATGTAGCGCACCGGCGCATGTAATCACGTAGTCAGGAATGAGCTTGCCTTGAGCAAGATAATGACACGCATACTGAACGGCTGTGGTGTTGGCTAAGTCAAAGGGAAGTAGCAACGTTCGAGCTTGCTGTTTTTTTGGCAAAGATTGTTTGAATTCCTCTAGCAGAGCTTGCGTGATATCGCAGGCAATCACAGTAGCCCCTTGTTCCAATAAGCTTTTGGCACAGGCAAGTCCAATACCTTGCCCTGCACCAGTCACTAGGCACAGTTTACTTTTGAATTCTGTGTTGTTTTCACTCATAACCCTCTCCCTTCGTGCTGCAAATATCACATCCAAACTAGATAGATGATAATGATTTTTGTTATCGTTGTCATAATGTTAACAAGGAGGTAATGAAATTGACGAACAAACTAGGTTGGAAAATCAAACCTTGGTTGCTCACGTTAGGGCTTGTCGGGTTGGCTGGATGTGAGTATTTACCACACTACGCAGAGGTAGATCTGTCCGAGCAAAAAGTCGAACAAGTGGTCGAGCAAGCTAAATCAGCAGACGCTGCGATTCTTAATGCGTTTAAGCAACACAACTTTGTGGGTATTGGCGATTATCATTGGAATGATGCTTTCTTGCGCTATGCAACAGAGCTGGTTTCGACTCCTGCATTTTCAGATCAAGTCACGCATATTGTGGTGGAGTTTGGCAATGCAAAGTACCAACCTGTACTGGATAACTACTTAGCTGGTGGGGACGTGAGTGATGAACAGCTTCGCTCAATTTTGCGAGGTTCGATCTACTTTATGGCTTGGATGCCAGATGCTTATGCCGATTTCTTCAAAGCGATAAAAGTGCGAAATCAAACGCTACCTAAAGGGAAAAAAATCCATGTGCATTTAGCCGAAGCACCGTTTGATTGGAGCACTGTGAGTGATGAAAAGGTATGGCAGCAAGCTGCTAAAAACAAGACGGATCATTTTTATCAAGTTGCTGCTGAGCGTATACAATACAATCAGAAAGCACTGTTGATTTTTGGGGCTTTCCATTTGGTGAATGCGCCGCGGGATTACGTTGCAAAAACACAAGCCAGTGCTTGGCCATTGGCGACACGATTAGAGCAAGCGTTTCCCAATAGTACCTACTTGATTTGGCCAATGACGGAACCAGAAGTGGTGAAGACGTTTCATGACGTAAAAGCTCCGGCGCTTCTTGAGGTCGCAAAAAGTCCGATTGCTGATCTGAGGTTTATCGATTTATTACCAAAAGCCCGTTATAAGCTTGCTGCGATGGACGACATGGACGCCCAAGTCGGTGGTTTGTTTGATGCTTTTCTTTATCTGGGTGATAACCAACGAACAACGGTATTCCCTCGTGATGTGATGGAAGATAGGGAGTGGGTAAATGAGATGCAAAGACGCGTCGATATTATCGGTGGGAAGACGCAAGACCGCTTCAATGAGATTCGCTCATTAAGTGATAAGAAGTACGGCTTTGTTGATAACAGCTGATGCGGTGTTGATTGAAATAAAGATTGAGAAAGGGCTGACGGCTGAGGGCGTCAGCCCTTTCTTTTTGGCTATGGATCCAAATCAAAAATTGTTAACGATGCATACGAACCAAGGCAAGTCGCTCTGAATCCTCCACCTTGAAGTTACTTAGATTTGAAGCTAGTTAGATATAAGTATGGTGAATTGTTTGTTTGAGGTTTTATTTGTTTAAGAATATTAATTTATAAAACTATAAGTTATGCGAATGATAATTATTATCAAAAATGATTGAATAATTGTAACTAGGTGTGTAGTCTCATTCTTCAAATGAGAAGGAATCTCATTTGGGACGCTATGTTTAATACAGTTTGAGAGATGATTATGCTTCGTAACTCCATGGGAAGCAGTACTATGCTCACAGAGTTTCTCAACGCCCATACGGATGACGCTTCGTTCTTCTTTAGCTCACCGACGGTGACGTTGCTTACACAAGGCATTGCTGCAGAATTTTCCCAACAAGTTAAATTCTCAGAGTTAGATACTCACATTAGCAAATTACTAGAATCGGCGAAGGAAGAGGGGAATGACAACCCTATTGCCGTTGGTGTAATACCGTTTTCTGAACATAATCCCGTGCACTTTATCGTCCCTGAGCGTTTGATCACTACGTCACCGATCAGACCGGATAAAGTATTAGATATCGATGGTTGCAACGACTGTCATCCTTCTTCTATTCAACCTATCCCGACGCCTACTGAATACATGCATAGTGTTGAGCTTGCCACTCATCGTTGCAGCCAAGAAAACATCGCTCTTGATAAAGTGGTGTTGTCACGCACGATGCAAGTGGATACACAAGATGAAATCGATCGAGCTCGCTTCCTCAAAACCTTACTCAAGCAAAATCCTGGTGGTTATACCTTTTCTACTCGTATCGGCGGTAGTCATTCTGACGCTTATTTGATGGGGTCCAGCCCTGAATTACTGGTATCCCGTAAAGGTCCTCATGTGTGCTCAAACCCTCTGGCAGGTTCTCGTCGACGTTGTGAAAATGCATCAATGAATCAGCAGCAAGGCGAGCTCATGATGGAGAGTAGCAAAGATCTTCATGAGCATGCGGTAGTGGTCGATGCGGTAGAAAAAGCGCTTCAACCTTGGTGTCATAACCTTTATGTGCCTATGGTGCCGTCGGTTATTGAAACCAAAGCCATGTTGCACCTTTCGACTCGTATTGAAGGGACGGTGTCCGATGCCAATACCAGCGTTCTGAAATTGGCGAGTGCGCTTCACCCAACACCTGCCGTGTGTGGCTATCCTACGGCTCAAGCTTACGATTTCATCAGTCAAGTGGAGCCCTTTGATAGGGGCTATTTCACGGGTCTTGTTGGTTGGGTAGATGCTCGTGGTAATGGCGAATGGGTTGTTGTTATCCGCTGCGCTGAAGTTGAGAAGAAGCGTATTCGAGTTTATGCCGGAGCTGGGATCGTCTCCGGATCTGAGCCACAAAGTGAGCTTGAAGAAACAGGAAATAAAATGCGCACTGTATTGAACGCGCTGGGTATTGAAATTCGTGAGAATATGGAGGTGGTTCAATGACTTGCTTAAGCATGAATGCCCCTGGCTTTACACCTTGGTCGGAAGGTTTAGCAAAGCAATACCGCCAAGCGGGTTTTTGGACAGAGCAAACCATTCCAGAGATGCTTGAGGCAAGCGTCTCTATTTCTCCTAACCATGTTGCTCTAGTTGAGGGGGCTCGACAGTGGACGTATCAATCGTTACTTGAGCATGTTGATAAGTTAGCTGCTGGTTTCCAATCGACTCTGAATCTTAAATCTGGCGACAAGGTCGTTTTGCATTTGCCTAACATAAGCGAGTTTTACATTAGCTTTTTTGCACTGCTTAAAATTGGCGTTCAACCTGTGCTTGCGTTACCCGCTCATCGTTATTCGGAGATTCGATACTTTTGTCATTTTACACAGGCAAAAGCGTTAATCACTGCTCCTCAACTCGGCGTCGATACGGCTGATATTGCGCTGCAAGTAGCGTCTGAATTACCAAGCTTAAAGAACATCGTTTGGGCGGGTGACATGAGTGCCATGCCGATTGGTAGCGTAGCCCTTAGAGCGCTCTTGCTAGACAATGTTGAACCTCAAGTTCATCGCGGTGAAGATTTTGCCTTTTTCCAATTATCGGGTGGTACGACTGGCACACCTAAGCTTATTCCTCGCACACATTACGACTATCTATACAGTGTACGAGCGAGCAATGAGGTTTGCCAATTCTCGCCAAATACGCGTTACCTTTGTGTTTTACCGGCCGCCCACAATTTCCCATTGAGTTCTCCCGGTGCGTTGGGCTGTTTTATGGCGGGTGGCACCGTTGTACTTGCTCCAGACGCAAGCCCTCAAACTGCCTTTTCTTTGATTGAAAAGTACCGAATTACCGTAGCCGCTTTAGTGCCACCGTTGGCACTATTGTGGCTCGATGAAGCCGCAAGAACTCGACATGACCTTACTTCATTAGAAGTGCTGCAAGTTGGGGGGGCTCGTTTTAGTGAGGAAGCGGCAAAGCGTATCAAACCTGAACTTGGTTGTACCTTACAGCAAGTATTTGGCATGGCTGAAGGGCTAGTTAACTACACCCGTCTAGATGATCCTGAGTCCGTGATTGTCACGACGCAAGGTCGCCCAATGTCACCTGCTGATGAGCTGTTGATACTCAATGAAATGGGTAACCCTGTCCCGCAAGGTACGGAAGGTATTTTGTTCGTGCGTGGACCTTATACCATTCAAGGTTACTACCGGGCTCCTGAGCACAATCAGCGTTCATTCACCGAGCAAGGCTACTACCGTACTGGCGATGTGGTACTGCTGACTGAAGAGGGCAATTTGAAAGTTGTTGGTCGCGACAAAGATCAGATTAACCGAGGGGGTGAAAAAATCGCAGCAGAAGAGGTCGAGAACCATTTGCTGGCGCACGATTGTGTCCATGATGCTGCTGTTATTGCCATCCCAGATGATTACCTTGGGGAGCGCAGTTGTGCTGCCTTAGTTTGCCCGCAGCAAGCCCCGAAACCGATCGAGATAAAGCGTTTCTTACGAGGGCGTGGGCTGGCTGATTTTAAGATCCCAGATATGGTCGTTTTTGTTGATGTATTACCCAAAACGCCAGTAGGTAAAGTGAATAAAAATAAATTACTCGAACTCGTTTAACCAAGGTCGAAACACCAAGGTTGATTTGGTGTGCTTGGCATTTTGATTACTTTGGAGATAAGCCCAATGGCCATTCCATCTATCTCTGGTTACTCACTAACGAAAGTGAAGCCAGAAAATCGCGTTAACTGGTCAGTAGAACCACATCGTGCCGTGTTGTTAATCCACGATATGCAGCAATACTTTCTCAATTTCTACGATGCAGACAGCGAGCTGATTCAAATGTTGACTCGCAACATTCAAGAGATCAAACAAGCATGTATTGATGCCGGCATTCCAGTGGTTTATACCGCGCAGCCCGGTGACCAACGCCAAGAAGATCGCGGCTTATTGACCGATTTTTGGGGTCCCGGTTTAAAAGCGGATGACAACATTACTCGTATCTCCCCGGCACTTGCGCCAACGGAGCAGGATACCGTTTACACCAAATGGCGTTACAGTGCGTTTCAACGTACGCCACTTAAATCCATGATGGATGAAACGGAGCGTGATCAGCTAATTATCGTGGGTATTTATGCTCACATCGGTTGTTTACAAACCGCGGCAGAAGCGTTCATGACAGACATTAAAGCTTTCATGGTTTCCGATGCCGTTGCTGACTTCTCAGCGAGCGATCATGACATGGCGCTCAACTATGTGGCGGGTCGATGCGGTTATGTCTTGGACAAGCAGCAATTGCTCGAACAAGTGGCAAGTGCGAACGAACTCGCAGCTGGTGATTTTGTGATTCCTCAGTCGCAACCGCAACTTACTCAACAGTTAGCGGCGCTGTTAGAGGTACCAGCCGATGAGATGACGCCAGAGGATAGTTTGCTTGATTTTGGTTTGGATTCGGTACGCATGATGTCGCTGGTCGGAGATTGGCAACAGGCGGGTCTTGATGTGAGTTTTATGGAATTAGCAGCGAAACCTAGTTTGCAGGATTGGTGGAGACTGATCGAGAAGAAGCTGACCTAACAGCCAAAGCGGAAGAATGACAAAGGAATGAACATGTACGATTTACCTTATACGGCAGAACAATTGTTGCCGCTTACGGATGCCCAAGCAGGGATTTGGTTTGCTCAGTTACGTGACCCTAAAAACCCAATTTATAAGACTGGCGAATACCTGGTTATTGAAGGCGAGGTGGATGAGCCTTGTTTTGTTGAAGCAGTCAAAACGGCAATTGATGAAGTCGACTCGTTGCACGCTAAGTTTGTTACCACCACCGAAGGACCGCGAATGGTGATAGATAGACAAACCTGGCAAGTCGAACGTATCGACTTTTCGCAACACGTTAAACCGCTTGATGCCGCTGTGACTTGGATGAAAGATCAGTTAAAGCAACCTGTCGATTTGGAACAAGGTCCTTTATTCATCATGGCATTGCTTAAGCTCTCCGATGATCAATACGTTTGGTTCCTTTCACTGCATCACATTGCGATAGACGGTTACAGCATGTCGCTGGTCGCGGGGCGGGTGGCGCATGTTTATGGTCAGTTGGTTAAAGGAGAGCACTTTGAGAAGCTTGAATTTGCAGACCAACAGGCTCTTTTGAAAGAAGATGACGACTATAAAGCTTCTGAGAAATACCAAAAAGATCGCGCATTTTATTTACAGCGTTATGCCGACCATTCTGACACTGTAAACCTTGCGGGTAAGCCGACAGTGACTTCAGACCATTTCCTTCGTCTAAAAGGTGCAATGGCAGCCTCTGACTTTCAGAGAATGGAGTCGTTAGCTAAACAGTGCAGAACACACTGGTATAGCGTACTTATCGCATCTATTGCGGCTTATGTACACCGTATGACACGCTCCAATGAAGTGGTGATTGGTGTGCCTCTGATGGGGCGTTTGGGCTCGGTAGCCATTCAAACTCCGGCGATGCGCGTCAATATTCTTCCCGTACGAGTCAGTTTTGAATCAAGATTGGATATCAAAACGTTGGTGAAGCAAGTTAACCAAGAATTTGCATCGGTTCGCCGTCATCAAAGCTATCGCTATGAAGAGCTTCATCGCGAGCTAAATTTGGTAAAAGATCATCGTAATCTATTTGGTCCATTGGTGAATATTATGCCGTTTGAGTACGAGCATAAATTCGGTGACCTCACTTCAAAAGCACACAACTTATCAGCCGGACCGGTCGATGACATTTCTTTCTATTGCTATGAATTAGCTGGGCAATTACACATCGATATGGATGCGAATCCAGAGCTGTATTCAGAGAAAGAGATTCATGAGCATCAACAACGCTTGTTCCATTTTATGAGTGACTTTTTTACAAGCGCAGAAGCTCAAGATCCTTCTCATTGCCAAGTGAGTGATGTCAGTATTCTACTGGCTGGTGAGCGAGAGAAGGTTGTCGAGACATGGAACGATACCGCTCACGAAGTACCGGAAACGACGCTGTCCGCCATCATGGCTCGCCAACGTATTTTGACACCACACGCTCCGGCTTTGATCTTTGAAGGTCAGAAGTTGAGTTACGAGCAACTGGCTCGCAAAGTGTATTCACTCACCAACTGGTTAACAGCGCAAGGCGTTGAGCTTGGTGACCGCATTGCTGTGTGTGTCCCAAGAAGCGAAGAGCTGATTGTAGTACAGCAAGCCATTTTAGCGGCTGGCGCGGTTTATGTGCCTGTGGATCCTGACTACCCCGAGGGGCGTATCCACTACATGCTCGAATCTTCTTCACCGAAATTTGTTTTCTCAACCAAGACGCTTCAAGACAAACTGCCGCAAGAGGTGGATGTAAAGCTAGTGGATGATGAGACGCTGCCTACGATATACAAAGTAGTAGAACCGTTGCCTCCTCAAGTTAAGCCAGAACCTCATTCACCAGCTTATATGATTTATACCTCGGGCTCGACCGGGAAACCAAAAGGCGTCGTCGTTACGCATGATGCGATTGTCAATCGACTCTTGTGGATGCACGACCAATATCCAATTGATGCGAAAGACCGGGTATTACAAAAAACGCCAGCAGGGTTCGATGTTTCAGTATGGGAGTTCTTCTGGCCAATGATGGTCGGATCGTGCCTTGTTATTGCGAAACCAGACGGACACAAAGACCCAATATACCTACAAGATTTGATTCATAAAGAGCAGATCACCACCTTGCATTTTGTGCCTTCAATGCTGCAAATTTTCGTACAACAAGCAGATGCCAGATTGTGCCAAAGTCTACGCCAAGTCTTTTGTAGCGGGGAGGCGTTGCCAATGGAGCTAGTCAATCATTATTACCAAGAGTTTGATGCACCATTGCATAATTTGTACGGTCCGACAGAAGCTGCGGTGGACGTAACTTACTGGCCAAGTGAGGCGAATACGCAAGGGAATTCGATTCCTATAGGTCGTCCTGTATGGAACACGCAAATCTATATTCTGGATGATGAACTTAATCCTGTGCCTCCCGGTGTAGTGGGTAACTTATACATTGCAGGTCGACAGTTGGCACTGGGCTACCATGGTCAGCCAGAACTGACTCAAGAGCGCTTTATCGATAATCCCTTTGGTCCACAAGGTAGCCGAATGTACTTGTCTGGTGATTTGGCGCGCTGGCGCGAAGATGGTGCGATTGAATACTGTGGGCGAAGCGATTTTCAGGTCAAGATTCGTGGTTTCCGAATCGAGTTAGAAGAGATTGAAAATGCCTTAGCAAACCACCCAAGTGTTGCGCAAGTTGCCGTGTTAGCTCAGGAATATACTGAGAATGATAAACGCCTTGTTGCTTATGTGTCGGCAGAGGATCTTGAGCAGGGAATTGATACTAACGCACTACAAAAGTACCTTGCTGAGCCATTACCGGAATACATGGTGCCAAGCTATTTTGTTGAGCTTGAAAGCTTCCCTTTAACACCGAATGGTAAATTGGATCGTGATGCGCTACCCAAGCCAGATTTGTCTGCTCAAGTGAGCACAAAAGGACCAAGTAACCTTGTTGAAGAGCGTTTATGCAAACTATTTTGCCGCTTACTTGATTTACCGGCGGTTGGTGTGGATGACAACTTCTTTGAATTAGGCGGACACTCGTTGCTTGCTGCTCAGTTGATTGCTCATGTGAAAGAGATCATGGGAATTGAGCTATCGCTTGCGGCGGTGTTTGAGTCTCCGACGGTTTCCGGTATTGCCGCCAAGCTAAATGGCAGTGAAAGTGATGAAGCGCTCAATATCTTACTGCCTCTGCGAAAGCGAGAGGGTAAGCCAGCTATTTTCTGTGTCCATCCTGCTGGTGGCTTGAGTTGGTGCTATGCGGCTTTGACTCCGATTCTTCCATCCAATGTGCCTCTTTACGGCGTACAAGCGAAAAACCTCGGTGACCCTTCTTCTCCGCTGCCTAAATCAATGACCGAAATGGCTGAGGATTACGTGGCGGCGATTCGAGAAGAACAACCCTTTGGTCCATATCACCTACTAGGCTGGTCTATTGGCGGCATGATTGCGCATTTAATGGCGGGCATCTTACAGCAGCAAGATCAAGAAGTTGGCTTAGTCACCTTGTTGGACTCTTACCCAACGGAGCAATGGCAAAGTATGCACCCGCCTGGCGAAGAGAAAGCGCTTGGCGCCTTAATTCGTATGGCTGGGGTAGAGTTTGATGAATCGTTGCATTCTAGCCTAACGCGACCTGAAGTGATCGACATCTTACAAGATGCAGGATCATCAATGGCGCACCTGAGTGCTGAAACCATTACGGCAATGGTGGAAGTGGTCATTAACAACAACCATCGCGTACGCGATAGCGTCGATTATCAGTATCAAGGGGATGTGTTGTTTTTCAATGCGGAGAAGCCACCGGAAGAGGCATTTCTTGATCGCAATGGATGGTTCAAATACATGGATGGCGAGCTCAAAGTGATCGATGTCGCGTGTATTCACCGTGAAATGATGCGCCCAGATATGCTGCGTTTGATTGGTTCACATATGGTTGAAGAACTGAGAGAGAGATTTGATGTTTGATACCTCAACCAAAGCAAAAACTAAGGATTTGTTGGAGGGGGCGGTTTCCCCTCTGGCTTTTCTCAAAAGCAAACTTAACGCTGGCAGTGTAGTTGCCATCGGTGAAGCTCATTGGTTTAGCGAACTGTTCGAGAAGATAACGGAAGCCTTACTTGCACCTGAATTGGATGGCTCGTTTTCCCATTTGTTCATTGAATTTGGGAATGCCAAGCATCAAGCATTACTCAATAACTACTTATCGGGAGAGACGGTTACCCAAGCTGAATTAGCGGCGGTGTGGTTGGACTCAGTCGCATTTCCCGCTTGGTTGCATCCTTGTTACGGTGCTTTCTTTGAGCGAGTTCGTGCTGTAAATAGCACGCGTAAGGTGCCGATCAAGATAGTGTTGACCGAACCATCGTTCAGCTGGGAAGACATCCAACATTCGAAAGAGTTAGCAAAGCTCAGTGCACAACGTGATCAAGCTTTGGCAGAAGGAGTAGAAAAACAAACGTCGAAATGTGGGCTTGGTGTGGTGGTGTTAGTTGGTGCAAGACACATTCTGAAGTGCTCGCCAACGTTGGGCTTTATGGCAAAACACAGCACCTTCGGTGAGCTAGCGAAACACAAGTTTGGTGAGCAGTATGTATCAGTTTGGCCACACATCTTATCTAGTGAACTGAATGCACCTGAACATGGCATTTACCCGACGGATCAGCCTTTACTAAAGCAGCGCTCGTTTCTTGAACTGATCCCGAAAAAGCCTTCCGTGAATCCATATGCTTTTACCTGCTTAGATGAATTGATTGATGCTTATTGGTACTTGGGTCCACAGACAAGGCAACTCGATACAGTAGGTATTTCAATCCCACAAATGTGGAAGTGGCGTTTAGAGCAGCGCTTACCGCTGGTTAATGAACGACAGCAAATGGTGATCAAAAAGGTCATCGAATAGAAATGAATGACGACTTCATGAGGAGAAATAGCACAGTGAGAAAATAAACTGCTTGTTGAAGCAGTAGTAGCCATGAAATGGAAGGTCGGGCAATTTGGCGGTTAAAGAGGTTTGGTTATTTCCAATCAGCTCGAAGCGAAATTGTCCTGAGTTTTTACTCTCAGGCAGCAGCGTGATTTGTGCTTCTAGAAAATCGAAATACACCTGAACAAAGGGGAAGCAGCATTTAAACAAGCTCTCTTTGATGCTGAATATCAGAGCATCAGGTAGGTGGCTAGACGATTTGATTAAGTTCTGTTCGTCACCTGTGTAGATGCTTGTAAAAAGGTGTGAGGCGAGGGGGACATTGCGTTCTACGTCGATCCCTAAGCTTGCGATGTCACTTTTTAATGCACAACCCGCGAGGCAAATACCATCAGTGTGACTGATGCTGCCACTGATTGGCTGAGGGAATAAAGGCTCTCTGGATTTCCCCGTCAAAATGAGCGGGGAGTTCCCGTTATCTTGGCTTAAGGAGAGCATTTGTATGGCGGCACGAGCCGCGTTGCGTCCTGCTCTGAATTCTCGCTGGCGTTTAGCTATCGACTTATGAATTTGTTGCTCTTCCTCGGGAAAGCCCAATTTGGAATACATCTCCGGTGTGGCTTTTACGATGTGAACCCTTGGACTGACACTTTCTAATTGAAGACAGAAAGGGTCGAGAATGTTACCCAACTCGGTGCTTTTCAATGTGTTGCAGTTCAAAAATATAGCCCAGCTCAAATCTAAATGTAAATACGAGTAGTAATGATTGTCATTTATACATTCGTTTATTAGAGTTTGCGAGCTCAATTTATTTATAAAATAGATATAAGGATATGCAGTGAATAGTTTAGTTAAAAAGCCCACATTTATGCCGACAGTGCTTGCCGGTGCACTTTTGACGGCACTCAGTGGTCATGCAGTTGCTAACGATAAAGATGATGTTGTGGAAATGGAGCGCATGGTTGTGACAGCGTCTTTAACACAGCATTCAGAGTTGACTGCACCGGCATCAGTGTCGGTAATTACCGCTGACGATCTCGCTAAGATGCCGGTAAAAGACATTTCAGAAGCGGTGCGTAGTGCTACTGGGGTGAGTGTGTTGAGTAGTACAGCTTACGGTCGTAACACCATTCGTATTCGTGGTCTGGATTCTAAGCACACCTTGGTTTTGATTAACGGTCGTCGTATTAACTCTCAAGATGCTTTGATTCGTGGTAACGATTTTGACTTATCAAGCATCCCACTGACTGCGGTTCAGAGAATTGAAGTGGTTCGCGGTCCGGTTTCTTCCCTGTATGGGTCTGAAGCGATGGGTGGTGTGGTCAACGTTATCTTGAAGTCGCCAACCAAAGAGACATCAGGTTCTGTTGGTTTGGAATACGAAAGCATTCTTGAAGGCGACGGTGGTGATGGTGTTAAAGGTCATGCTTACGCTAGTGGTGAACTCGCACAAAACCTTGAAGGCAGCATCATTGTTGAAAGCTCTTCAAGAGATCCGTGGCGTACCGATACTAACCCGACCTTTGATGCATTAGAAAAGAAAGACACCACCAATGTATTTGGTGAGATGGCTTGGCAGCTTACTGATGAACAGCGTTTGATCGCCGATGTGATTTACACCAACGATGAGCGTGAAGCGGATTGGGTCCATCCTCGTTCGGGTGCGCAAACAAATTCCCAAGACTCAACGCGTTGGAACTACGGACTGACGCATGAAGGTGCATGGGAGTCTGTGGATACACAAGTACGTTTGTATGGCGAAAATATGAAGCTTGATGATGCAAGTACGGCATACACCAATGGCGCTGCTGATGTTGAGCTACAAAACAACACGCTTGATTTTAAAGTTTCTGGTTTGTGGCGTGACTCACATGAGTGGGTGTTTGGTGGCGAATACCGTACTTCTGAATTGGAAAACAGCCGAGATGTACCATCAGGCGACATCGATAACTATCAAGGCGCGGTTTTTGTTCAGGGTGAGTTCGATCTCGATAAATTGGCGCTGACACTTGGTGGTCGTCAAGACTTCCATGAAGTGTATGGTAGTCACTTCAGTCCAAGAGCATATGCAGTTTATAGCTTCACCGATGAATTTGTGTTCAAAGGTGGTGCGGGTGGTGGTTTCCGTGCGCCAGGTATGATGGAAAGCAGCGATCAAGTACGTGTAATCAGTTGTGGTAACCGTTGTTGGTTAACGGGTAACGATGATCTAAAACCTGAAGAATCAGAAAGCTACGAAGCCGGTTTTGCTTATGAGTCCACGTCTATGGGTGTTGGTTTGATGTACTACTACACGGACTTTAAGAACAAGATTGAACGCGACCTAACCAAGCCAGTTGGTGCGGTTGGTAAAATGCCTATCTTCACTTACCAAAACATCGGTAAAGCAGAGATCAAAGGTATCGAGCTTGAAGGTTGGTATGACATTACTGACAGCATCAACCTAAAGGGTAACTACACCTACACGGACGCGAAAGACAAGAGCACGGGTGATACGCTCATGAAGACGCCAGAGCATCTTGCAAATCTTGATTTGAACTGGGAAGTGTTTGATGCATTCACTACGTTTGCGCGAGTAAACTACGTTGGTGAACAGGTGATCACAAACCAAAGCCGTGAGAACAAAACAGTAGATGGCTACACGCTTGTCGGTCTTGGTGTTGCTTATGACTTCCAACAGCTCAATCTTAAAGCTGGCTTGAACAACATCTTTGATGTCGAGCTTGATGATGAAGACGACTACTACGGTTATTCAGAGAAAGGTCGCAGTGCATACGTAAGTGCAACTTACCTATTCTAAAGCGAATACTGGTTTGATCTAACAAGCAGCCTCCTAGCCGGAAGCTGCTTTTTTATTCCGCTTTAATCGCTTTTCATTTCGCTGAGCGACTCGGTGACTTTGACTTGGACAATGCGATTATTCTTCACGTGTAGTATCTCAAATTGCCATTGTTGATATTCGACGGTTTCTCCTTGAGTCGGCACGCGCCCAATTAACCACGTCAAAAAACCATTCAATGTTTGGAATCCTTCTATTTCTTCGCCTTCAATATGGTTCAACGTTAGTTTGTACTTCAACTCGTTAAGTGGGATCAGCGCATCCATGATCCAACTGCCATCTTTCTGTTTCTTTGCCCAGAGTTGCTGTGGTGCCATGCCCAATTCACCAGCGATGGATTTAAGCAGATCGTAGTGAGTTACTAGTCCTTGCACATCGCCATATTCGTCGACGATAAACACCATCTCGGTACTGGTTTGTTGCATGTAATTGAGCAGTGGTAGACCTTTCATTGATTCGGGTACGAAGCGCGACCGTTTCAACAGCTTGGCTAAGCGAGAAATGGATAGCTCATCGTATTCATCTAATAACGCCTTAGAGGAAACGGTGCCGATAATGTTATCTAACCCTCCTTTGCAGACGGGCCAAACAGAATGCTGAGTTTGACGTAGATTCCTCAAAATCGCATCGAGAGGTAAATCTAAATCGAGATAATGGATATCGCATCTCGGTGTCATGAGTGAAAGTGCTAGTCGGTCATTAAGGTGGAGCAAGTTACGGATCATCAATTGTTCTTGAGGCTCAATAGCACCACATTCGGAACCTTCGCTAACGACAGCAAAGATATCCTCTTCTGTGACGATTTCGCCTGCGTTGTTTTGGCGTAGAAGCTTAAGCAGTGTGTCGGTCGAAACGGTCAGTAGCATGACAAATGGCGTGGTCAGTTTTGCTAGCCAGTGGATTGGGTAGGCAACGATGACAGCGATGCGTTCGGCATTGTTTTGTGCAAAACGCTTTGGCACGAGCTCACCAATCACGATGGCGAAGTAAGTGATCATGACCACCACAATTGCCGTTGCAAGGATATTTGCTATCTCACGCTCTAAACCTTGTGCGACGAGCCAATGCCCGAATGGAACTGAGAGGGTTGCTTCACCAAAAATACCGCTGAGGATGCCAATGACGGTGATGCCGATTTGTATAGTAGAGAGAAATTGAGTGGGGTTATTCTTAAGCTCTAAAGCAAGACGAGCGGAAGAGCTGTGTTCGGCTGACTTTTTCAGTCGACCGCTTTTGGCAGTCACTAATGCAATCTCAGACATGGCGAACACACCATTGAGCGCGATTAATCCAACCAGTAATAAAATGTCCATGAAGTTTTCCAGTGATGCACACCCTAGCAGCATAACGAGGTTCAAATACAAGAAACGTGAAGTGGCGAATAAATCATCACGCTGTAACAATTGAATGACTGATTAAAAGGATAGAATTTCTTTGTCGCCACGAGTAGATTTCAGTAAGCCTCTGCTGGAGACAGATAGATTCTGTTACTTAGTTCGGATTCTGATACACTACGCGCCCATTTCTTCGTTGAGACGTTTGTATGCCATTTTCTAAGCTTGGTTTAAGTGCTTCTATCACAGATGCTGTGAAGGCGCTGGGTTACGAAAAACCGACTTCTATCCAACAAAAAGCCATTCCTATTGTTCTGCGTGGTAGTAACCTAATTGCCGCAGCACAAACGGGTACAGGTAAAACTGCCAGCTTTGTATTACCAATCTTAGAAAAACTGAGCCACGGCGAAACGCAACGTAAAAAGCGTGCACGTGCGATCATCCTAACGCCAACGCGCGAATTGGCTCTTCAGGTTCATCAGAGCATTGAAGCGTATGGCAAAAATCTACCATTGCGTTCTATGGCGATGTTCGGTGGTGTGGATTACGCACCGCAAAAACAAGCGTTGATTGAAGGCGTAGACATTGTCGTAAGTACTCCAGGTCGTTTGATTGATCTTTACGGTCAGCGTGCTATTCACTTTGATGAAGTGGAAATGCTGGTCCTAGATGAAGCTGACAAAATGTTGGATATGGGCTTTATTGATTCGATTGATAAGATCATCGATTGCATGCCAGAAGATATTCAAAGCTTGCTGTTCTCCGCGACCTTATCTAACCCAGTTCGTGATTTGGCAAAGAATGCAATTGTTGATCCTGAAGAAATCACCATTGCAAAGCACAGCGCGTCTAAGTCAAACATTAAGCAATGGATCACCACCGTTGATAAAGACATGAAATCTTCACTACTGAGCCACATGTTGAATGAGAACGACTGGTCGCAAGTGTTGGTGTTCATCGAGACAAAACATGGCGCAGCGAAACTGGTTACTCAATTAGAGAAGCGTGGCATTGTGGCTGAAGCTTTCCACAGTGGTCGTAACCAACGTGTTCGCCAAGAACTGATTGAGAAGTTCAAAGCCGGTGAAATCCAATACTTAGTGGCAACGGGTGTGGCGGCACGTGGTATCGATATTGATAACTTGCCTGTCGTGATTAACTACGATCTACCTTACCCAGCAGATGAATATGTACACCGCATTGGTCGTACTGGTCGTGCTGGTGCAGAGGGCGAGGCGATTTCACTGGTATCGAAAGACGATTTCAAAAACCTGTGCATGATCGAAAGCCGCCTTGGTCATTTGCTAGAGCGTGTAGAAATTGAAGGTTTTGCACCGAGAAAAGCTGTGCCAATTTCGATTCTGAACTATGTTCCGAAGAACAAGCGTAAACCGCAAGATCAGCGTCCACGTCGCGAAAATGGTGATAAACGTAACGCTAAATAACGTTTGATAGCTCTTTTCTACATGATAAGCCGCACCTCGATGCGGCTTATTTTTTACTTTTTTCTTTTCTCTCTGGCTTTTTGTTCAACGTGGTCTCAGTTTTCTTTCTTTATTTGATAGCGAAAACCATGCACAGATGAAGTGTGAAGCATGTAGTTATTCTTTTGATTTAATTGCTAATAATTAGGAAAACTCGTTCAATGTGTCTTACGCTTTGGTTAGATCTTGCGCGAAGGTTTGAGTTAGGGTTTTGTCAATTTTTTGTCGTCATGTTTGCAGATGGTGAGGAATAGGCGCAGACTTTCGCGCCTGCTATTCAACGCATAAATGAGGCACGAATGAAAACTGGTGATAAGCAATTTGCTGTAATTGGTCTAGGTCGTTTCGGCTTGGCCGTTTGTAAAGAACTGCAGGATTCAGGTTCACAAGTTTTGGCGGTAGACATTAACGAAGACCGAGTGAAAGAAGCGGCGGGATTTGTTAGCCAAGCCATCGTAGCGAACTGTACTCATGAAGAGACAGTCGCAGAACTCAAGCTTGATGATTATGACATGGTCATGATTGCTATTGGTGCAGACGTCAATGCCAGCATCCTCGCAACACTTATCGCAAAAGAAGCGGGTGTGAAATCGGTTTGGGTAAAAGCGAATGATCGCTTCCAAGCGCGTGTACTACAAAAAATTGGTGCAGACCACGTCATCATGCCAGAGCGTGATATGGGTATTCGTGTGGCGCGTAAGATGCTGGACAAACGTGTGTTGGAGTTTCATCCACTAGGCAGTGGCTTAGCCATGACAGAGTTTGTGATTGGCTCTCGTTGGATGGGCAAAACACTTGGCGATTTAGCCTTATGTAAGGTGGAAGGTGTACAAGTGCTTGGCTTTAAACGCGGTCCAGAAATCACCAAAGCACCGGCTCTCAATTCAACGCTGGAGATCGGCGATCTCATCATTGTTGTGGGACCCCAAGACAAACTTGCGAGCAAGTTGAAATCACTATGAAGCAATTTCATCAGAGAGGCGTGTTTTACGCCCCAGATGGCAAACGAGATAAAGCGAAAGGTGGCGAACCGCGCATTATATTGCTGAGCTTTCTCGGTGTGTTATTGCCTTCTGCTGTTTTGCTGACCCTGCCGATTTTTTCTGTAACCGGGCTTTCTATCACTGACGCTTTGTTCACCGCGACTTCGGCTATCAGTGTAACGGGGCTTGGTGTCGTAGATACCGGGCAGCACTTTACCTTGGCGGGTAAAGTGCTATTGATGTTCTTAATGCAAATTGGTGGGCTAGGGCAGATGACGCTGTCTGCGGTGCTGCTGTATATGTTTGGTGTTCGTTTGAGTTTGCGTCAACAAGCACTTGCGAAAGATGCATTAGGGCAAGATCGCCAAGTCAACTTACGTAAATTGGTCAAGAAAATCGTTGTCTTTGCTCTGATTGCTGAGACCATTGGATTTATCTTCCTATCTTTCCGCTGGGTGCCAGAAATGGGCTGGCAAACAGGCATGTTTTATGCGCTGTTTCATTCTATTTCAGCATTCAATAACGCAGGATTTGCGTTGTTCTCCGATAGTATGATGAGCTTTGTTAACGACCCGGTGGTGATTTTCACCCTAGCGGGTTTGTTTATCTTCGGTGGCTTGGGCTTCACCGTGATCGGTGATTTATGGCTGCATTGGCGTAAAGGCTTTCACTTTTTGCATCTGCACACCAAAATCATGTTGATCGCGACACCTGCATTGCTTGGTGTCGGTACTATTTTGTTTTGGCTACTGGAAAGACATAACCCAAATACCATGGCGTCTTTGCCTGTTGCGGGGCAATGGTTAGCGGCTTTCTTCCAATCGGCAAGTGCACGTACCGCTGGGTTTAACAGCGTAGATTTGGCTCAGTTTACCCAACCTGCTTTGTTAGTGATGATCGTACTGATGTTGATTGGTGCGGGCTCAACCTCTACAGGTGGTGGTATTAAAGTGTCGACTTTTGCAGTGGCATTTATGGCAACATGGGCGTTCTTGCGCCAGAAAAAGCATGTTGTGATCTTTAAACGCACGGTGAATTGGCAAACCGTAACCAAGTCATTAGCGATTATCGTGGTAAGTGGCGCTATCCTCACCACTGCGATGTTTTTGTTGATGATTACTGAGAAAGCCGCGTTTGATAAGGTAATGTTTGAAACCATTTCTGCCTTTGCGACGGTAGGTTTGACGGCTGGATTGACAGCAGAACTGTCGGAACCAGGTAAGTACATCATGATCGTTGTGATGATCATCGGTCGTATTGGTCCATTGACACTAGCCTACATGCTGGCGCGACCAGAACCGACATTAATTAAATACCCAGAAGATAACGTTTTAACAGGTTAATTGCATTTTAATCTTTTAATATTAATAGCTTACGCGAGAGTTTTGATTATTCTGCTCTCGCGTTTTTTATAAAATTAGTGAGCGAATGCAAATAATTTCGATCTACTCCTGTCACAGCATTTCATTCCTTCTCGATTTCTGTACTATTTCATAGCTCCACTATATATAACTTGTTGTAATCATTTGCATATGAGATGCATGGCTTACACATCGAACTCATGGAGCCGTAGTTTGAAGTTAAAGACTCTCGCACTCACCATGTTGACCGCGCTGATTTCTGGTCACAGCATGGCAACCACACCCCCATCTCCTATTTGGCAACCCGTAACTCTCAGTGATGGGACGGTCAGTGAAATTCTGGTTCGCGGTACCGCTAGTTTCTACTGGCATGAAGATAAGCAAGGAAATGCGTTAATCAAAGACGGCGATACTTGGTTTTTTGCTGAGATCAAGCGAGAAGCGGATCAGCCGCTACTTGTCTCGACTGGAGTAGAAAAAACACAATCTGCAATCGCTCCACAAGTATCGAAAAACCGCCCTGATGTACTATTAAAACCTTCTCTTTCTTCTTTGAGAACACTAGAACCCCAAGCTCGTGCAAACTTGATGCGCCAAGCTCAGCAAGGATACCGAGCAATGAGTTCATCGAGTGTGGTTCAACAGCCTTTGCTGGTGGTTGAGGTGTCGTTTAATAACCAGACTATGGTTAACGATTTTCAACAGTTGGTGTTTGGCGAAAATCGTCAAAGCGTGGTGGATTATTATGACAAGAACTCACATGGGAAGTATCGCGTCGTACCAGCGAAGGAAAGCTATGGCACTGCGGATGATGGCGTTATTAGTGTCACGGTGAACCAAAACCATCCTAACTGTAGCACCAAAACCAGCGGTGATGCTTGTAATACCAAGCTTAAGGCGGTTTTTTCTGAGGCGTACCAAAAGCTAGACCAATACATCAACTTAGCTCAATACGACACCGACAGCAGCGGTCGTGTCGAACCAACAGAGCTCTCGGTTATGTTTGTTTTTGCTGGTGGGGACTTGGCGGCAAACCAGCTAGATCGTCCTTCTATATGGCCGCACAAATACTCACATGATGCGGTGTCAATCGACGGAACTACCATCAGAGACTACTGTGTGTTTGCTGACTTTCAGCAGACGCATCAATCCACATTGGGGGTGATCGTCCATGAACTTGGTCACCTGATGCTTGGGTTACCGGATTTGTACTCTTACAACAGCGATGCATCTATTGGTCAGTGGGGCGTGATGGGTGGTGGTTCTTGGGCGAAGAAAGAAGGCGACCGTTATGCTGGAGATACACCGGTCAACATGAGCGCTTGGAGTAAGCATGCTGCGGGCTTTGTACTGCCGGACATTGCGCAATCCAGCGATGAATCTGCTTCGGTTGAAAATGGGCAAGTGAAGCTCGTTTATCTTGATCCTTATCTTAAAGAGTTTGGTCCTCGTATCTACCTTGAGAATAGACGGTTTGAAGGGTACGACCGAGCATTGGTATCAGAAGGGGTGTTGGCAACGTCGGTGAACATCTCAAATCGATTCAACGATGTCGGTGATATGCAGGTGCAGATCATGCAAGCTGACGGACGCAAACAATTGGAAGCCGGTTTTCCTAGCGACGATCGAGATCTTTATCCAAATGGTGGCACGAGCATTTCTGACGATTCCAACCCTAGTTTGACCGGCATAGCAGGCTTTAACACGGGTGTTCGTATCTCAAATATCTCAAGTGAATCAAACTCGGCAACGTTTTCATTAACCATGCCAAGTGAGCCAAACAAGTCGGCGTGGCAAAACTCGTTCCATCGAGGATATGTTTACCCAAGCTCTGATGACGCTTTGGCTGTCTCTTTGGATCTTAAAGTGGCTTCAGAATTGGATGGCTTGCAACTTTATGTGACACCTAATGACAATGCTGGGGTGATGAACTACAAGGTATGGCGTTTCCCACATCCTGGATTTGAATCGTTCAGTTTACAGTTCGATCAAAATGAGGCGCAGCTTCTGCAGGCAGGCTCACTTCGTAGCAGCACTCGTATTCTGTTTGAACAACCAAGTCGCATAACGGCAGGTAAGCATTTGCTTGTGGTTGAAATTGAGAACGGGCGTTTTGAATCTAACTATAACTTTAGAAGCACCTTAGCGACGGAACAAGAAGCAGTGCCAACGATTTGGGCAGGAGATCGTGAACGTATTTACTCTTCGGGTTTAATGCGTCAAAACTTCTCTTACATTCCTTTTGGCGCGCTGTTTGATATTGATTCAAGCAATATCGTAGAGGCTAAAACGGACACGGTGACGACGGACAAAAACGTGCCTGTAACGCTTGCGCTTACGTCGAATGACTTTATTGCCCCTGGCTATCAATTCAATGTGGAATACACGCAACAACCTACGCATGGCACATTGAGCGGTACCCAATACACACCTAAAGAAAACTTCGTGGGTAATGACAGTTTCCAATATCGTCTTGTTTCTTCAGATGGTGCGCTGAAATCGCTGCCAGTGGCGGTGCAAGTGCGTGTGAATGGTCAAAATGAAGCGCCAACAGCCAATGCCGAAGTTGATATCGGTAGCATGACAGCGAACGGGCAAGGCAGCTTGTCAGCTTCTTCAAGCTCTGACCCTGATGGTGATGCACTTAACTATAGATGGCAGCAAACGACGGGTACTAAAGCCATTATTTCAGATGCGAATAGTGTGAACGCGAAGTTTACTGTGGCGCAAGGAACGAAGGCGGGCGAGACGCTTACCTTCCAAGTGACGGTCACGGACCCTAGCGGTTTGTCTGCAACCGCGACGGTTAGTGTTGATGTTGAGAACACGCCGCCGGTTACTAATCAAGATAGCGCCAGTGTTGAGTCTGGAAAGAGCATTATGATCAACGTGCTCGCCAATGATTCAGATTTCAATGAAGATCGCTTAGTGTTGCAGAGCGTGAGTAATCCATCCGGCGTGGGAACGGCAAGTGTGGTGGATGGAAAGATCCAATACCAAGCACCTCAAGATCAAGTGACGAATGTTCAACTGGAATACACCGTGTCGGATGGGAATGGTGGCTTGGCGACTGGCTCAGTGAATGTGTCAGTGGTGGCTTCGGTAAGCAGCTTAAGTTTTGACAATTCGGATAGTGGCGGTGGTGCTTTGTCTTACTGGGCACTATTGTTATTGGGGCTGTTTGGCTGGCGTCGTCGCGAGCAATAAGCGTCTCTTGTTCATTCATTAAAGCCACTCAGCCGAGTGGCTTTTTTATCGCTTTAGTCTCGTCCCGTAGCACAGTGACGCGTTGTGAAGTCATCTCATGTTGGTCTGCCGTTGTCGGTATTTCGTAAATACCCATGAATAATTCGTGGCTGAAGAGAAACCTGTTCAGCGCTTATACTCACGTTTAGGAAGTCGTTTTATTAAGGAACTACTATGTCCATCTGGGAAGGTGTTAATTTCACCCATCGCTTCAGTGACCTGCCATCTGCGTTTTTCACTTATGTCACGCCACAGCCTTTAGATAACACACGTTGGGTTGTTTGGAACGGAGAATTAGCGAAGCAATTTGGCTTACCAGAAAGCGCGAATGAAGAGTTGTTGAATGTGTTTGCAGGGCAAAACGAATTTGCATCATTTGCTCCTTTGGCAATGAAGTACGCAGGGCATCAATTTGGCGTGTACAACCCGGATTTAGGTGACGGTCGCGGGTTGTTACTGGCTGAGATGCAACACCAAAATGGCACTTGGTTTGATATTCACCTCAAAGGAGCAGGGCTTACGCCGTACTCACGGATGGGGGATGGTCGGGCAGTATTGCGCTCTACGATCCGCGAATATCTGTGCAGTGAAGCCATGGCCGGGTTAGGCATTCCTACGACCAGAGCGCTTGGCATGATGGACAGCGATACGCCTGTTTACCGTGAGAAGATGGAATATGGCGCGCTACTGATTCGAATTGCTGAAACGCACATTCGCTTCGGTCACTTTGAGCATTTTTTCTACACCAACCAACTTAGTGAGCAAAAGTACCTCGCTGATAAAGTCATCGAGTGGTATTTCCCAGATTGTTTAGAAGTGGAGAAACCATATGCTGCCATGTTCGAGACCATCGTGGAGAAAACCTCAGTGATGATTGCGTACTGGCAAGCCTATGGTTTTGCCCACGGTGTGATGAATACCGACAACATGTCGATACTTGGGCAAACTTTTGATTATGGACCGTTTGGCTTCCTCGACGACTACGATCCTAATTACATCTGCAACCATTCGGACTACCAAGGGCGTTATGCCTTTGAACAGCAACCACGTATCGCTCTTTGGAACCTTTCGGCTTTAGCACATTCTTTGTCACCGCTTGTGCAGCGGGAAGATCTGGAGGCAGCACTAGGAAAGTTTGAAATGCGCCTTAGCCAGAAGTTCAGTGAATTGATGCGCGCCAAGCTCGGTCTTTTGACCAAAATAGAAGAAGACGGACGCTTGTTCGAAGCCATGTTTGAACTGTTGAACCAAAACAAAACGGACTACACGCGATTCTTCCGTGAGTTGTCTAACTTAGACGTTAACTCGTCCCAAGCTGTGATTGATTTGTTTATTGATCGAGAAGCTGCAAGTGCATGGGTAGACTTATATCTTGCCCGCTGTGAGTTGGAAGTGGACGAGCGCGGTGAGTGCGTATCAGCAGAAACTCGCTGTGAAAAGATGCGTCGAGCGAATCCAAAATACATCTTGCGTAACTACCTAGCTCAACTTGCCATTGATAAAGCAGAGGAAGGAGACTTCAGTGAAGTAAGCCGTCTGGCTGAACTGCTCAAGCGTCCTTATGACGAGCAGCCAGAGTTGGATGACTACGCCAAACTGCCTCCAGAGTGGGGGAAAAAGATGGAAATTAGCTGCTCTTCTTAAATGTGTCATTCTCCACCCATCACGCAGATTAGCATGGGTGGATTTAACCCCTTTTTGCTCTGGCTAACTTTTGGATTTAATTTAACTCATTGATTTTAAATTTATAATTGAGTTGGTCTACAACTTGCTCCTTGTTGAACATCTGTACCCATCACCCTCTGCCCGTTTGGTATTCATGGAAAGGATGGGATGTGATTCAACAAGGAGAATAATAATGTTCAAGCCTCTAACCCTTTTGTCTGTATCTGCTCTAGCCATCACCAGCTTTAATGCTGCTGCAAACTGTGACCCTGGTGAAACCGTGATCAAGTTCAGTCACGTAACGAACACAGATAAACACCCTAAAGGCATTGCTGCCTCGTTACTGGAAAAGCGTGTAAATGAAGAGATGAACGGCAAAGTTTGCATGCAGGTCTTCCCTAACTCGACGCTTTACGACGACAACAAGGTGCTTGAAGCTCTGCTTAATGGTGATGTTCAACTCGCTGCCCCTTCTCTTTCTAAGTTTGAGAAATTCACCAAGAAGTACCGCATCTTCGACCTTCCTTTCCTTTTTGAGGATGTGGCGGCTGTCGACCGTTTCCAAAACTCGGAATCCGGTGAAAAGCTAAAAAATGCAATGAAGCGTCGTGGCTTGCAAGGTCTGGCATTTTGGCATAACGGTATGAAGCAAATGTCTGCCAACAAGCCATTGATGTTGCCTAGCGATGCGGAAGGTTTGAAGTTCCGTGTGCAAGCTTCCGACGTATTGGTGGCTCAGTTCGAACAGCTTGGTGCAAACCCTCAAAAAATGTCATTTAAAGAAGTGTATGGCGGTCTTCAAACCAAAGTTATCGATGGTCAGGAAAACACATGGTCGAACATTTACGGTAAGAAGTTCTTCGAAGTACAAGATGGCATTACTGAAACCAACCACGGCATCCTAGATTACTTAGTTGTGACATCGAACGATTTCTGGAAAAAGTTACCAGACGATCAGCGCGAACAGCTTAATACCATTATTCAAGAAGTGACGGCTCAGCGTAATGCCGAGTCAACCAAGGTGAACCTTGCGAATAAGAACAACATCATTGAAGCCGGTGGTGTGGTTCGTACTTTAACGCCTGAGCAGCGTCAAGAGTGGGTGACGGCACTGCAACCTGTGTGGAAGAAATTCGAGAAAGACATTGGTTCAGATCTTATCGATGCCGCTCTTGCTTCCAACCAATAATCAAACAGCCCAAGTTCTTTGGGCTCATAAGTAAAAAGCACTAAGCACTACGATTGGTCCTCGCGTACTCCAATATGGAGGAGGGGGACCCTTTTATCCCAATAATGACGTGATGTAATTATGGAACAGACTTTTTTTTCCAAGGCAGGACGAGTCACCGATGCGATTGAAGAAACGCTGATTGCGTTCTTTCTTGGTGCAATGACGTTGCTGACTTTTGCCAATGTTATTTTCCGCTATGTCTTTAACGACAACATCCTTTGGGCACTTGAGTTGACGGTATTCATGTTCGCATGGATGGTTCTGGTCGGTGCCTCTTACGGTGTGAAGAAGCACTTTCATATCGGTGTTGATGTCATCATTAACATGGTCCCTGAAGGCGAACGTAAGATCCTCGCACTGCTTGCTGCTGTGTGTTGTTTGGCATTTTCCATTCTACTGTTAATCGGCTCTTGGAATTACTGGTATCCGTTTGTCACTGAGCGTGCATGGTATGAAACCGACGATATTCCTATGCCTGAGATGTTTCAGTTTCTAGCGGACTGGCTCAACGAAGGGGAACGCTATGAGAAGCTTCCTCGTTTTATTCCTTACTTTGCTTTACCTCTTGGTATGGCACTTCTGACTTTTCGTTTTGTACAAATTACATGGCAGATCGCGACGGGTAAGTTAGACCGTTTGATTGCAGGTCATGAAGCAGAAGAAGAGTTGGAAGCACTTAAAGAAGAACTGAGCGAAGCCGCTGATGCGATTCCAAACGGCTCTTCGTCATCAGATCGCAAGGAGCAATAAATCATGGATATTCTGTTGTTATTCTTGATGGTCATTGGCTTCATGTTGATTGGTGTGCCAATTGCTGTCTCACTGGGTCTGTCCAGTATTCTTTTCTTATTGATGCACTCAGATGCTTCTCTTGCATCGGTAGCACAAACCTTATTTAACGCGTTTGCTGGCCACTACACCTTGTTAGCGATACCTTTCTTTATTTTGGCCTCTAGCTTTATGTCTACGGGTGGCGTTGCCAAGCGCATTATCCGCTTCGCGATTGCCATTGTAGGTTGGTTCCGCGGTGGGTTAGCGATGGCATCAGTTGTGGCTTGCATGATGTTTGCTGCACTTTCTGGCTCGTCCCCTGCGACGGTGGTTGCGATCGGTAGTATCGTTATCGCTGGTATGATCAAAAACGGTTACTCCAAAGAGTTTGCTGCAGGCGTGATCTGTAATGCGGGTACGCTGGGTATTTTGATTCCTCCTTCGATTGTAATGGTGGTGTACGCCGCTGCAACTGATGTGTCGGTTGGACGTATGTTCCTTGGTGGTGTGATTCCAGGCTTACTTGCGGGAGTGATGTTGATGATCGCCATTTACATTGCCGCACGAATCAAGAACTTGCCCAAACAGCCTTTCGTGGGTTGGAAAGAAACCTTTGATGCCGCCAAAGATGCGAGCTGGGGTCTGTTGTTGGTGGTGATCATTTTGGGTGGTATCTACGGCGGTATCTTTACCCCAACAGAAGCGGCGGCAGTGGCGGCGGTGTATTCCTTCTTCATTGCCAACTTCGTTTACAAAGATATGGGTCCCTTTGCTGATAAGCAAAATAGTAAACCAGCCTTAGTTAAAGTGTTGCAGACTTTCGTTCATAAAGACACCAAACACACCTTGTATGAAGCAGGCAAGCTGACCATCATGTTACTGTTTATCATTGCCAACGCTTTGATTCTTAAGCATGTGCTGACAGAAGAACGCATACCGCAAATGATCACTGAATCTATGCTGTCGGCGGGGCTAGGTCCTATTACTTTCTTGATTGTCGTGAACGTGCTGCTGTTGATTGGTGGTCAGTTTATGGAACCTTCTGGCTTGTTGATCATTGTGGCACCGCTAGTGTTCCCAATAGCGATCGCTCTGGGCATCGATCCGATTCACCTTGGCATCATGATGGTCGTTAACATGGAAATTGGCATGATTACGCCACCTGTTGGACTTAACTTGTTTGTGACAGCTGGGGTCGCCAAAATGTCGATGATGAATGTGGTTAAAGCGGCGCTACCGTGGGTGGCGGTGATGTTCTTATTCCTCATTATCGTGACGTACGTTCCTTGGGTGTCAACTTGGTTGCCAACGACGCTGATGGGACCGGAAATTATTACTAAGTAGCGGCGAGCAAGTGAACGGTAAGAGCCGAAACAGTTAAAACAAAAGAGGTGTGACGATTCACACCTCTTCGTTTATTGACTTGTAGGAAGGTCTACGAGGGTCAGGATTGACTCTGCGCTCGTAACCAAGCCACTTCTTTCTATTTTTGCGCCGATCTTCACCGGATCGCCTTTCTTCCTGATAATGACCGTCGACCATCACGGTATCTGTGATAACGGGTATCCTGATTTTCTCTGTCATATCCATATGAACCATTAATCTCTTGCTAGTAAAAAGTATGATTCAAGTTGGATATAACAACAAACCGCAAACGGCGTTTTATTTATATAGATCTTTATCTATCTGATAGCGTTGCATTTTGTCATACAGAGTTTTTCGAGGCACATTCAATTGTTCCATCGTTTGCTTGATACTCCCGCTGTTCTCCAGTAGAGCACTCTCTATGGCTGCTTTTTCAAACTCTGCCACTTGTTCAGAAAGGCTCGATGGGGAAGTAGGTGTGCACGAAGCGTCGCCTAGCTGTATCAGTTTCCCAAGTAAAACAAATCGTTCTGCCGCGTTACGTAATTCACGCACATTACCCGGCCAATCATGTGCCATTAACTGAGCCAAATCTTGTGAGGAGAGGCTAGGGGAGGTTTTCCCATAGCGTGATGCGGCAACCAGTAAAAAGTGGTGGAATAGTGCGGGAATATCTTCCTTACGCTCGCGCATCGGCGGTAAATCCAGTGTTACCACATTGAGGCGATAATAGAGGTCTTGGCGAAATGTGCCTTGTTCAGAGGCTTGCTTTAAGTCCACCTTTGTTGCTGCAATCACTCGAATATCCAATGGCAATAACTCATTGGAACCAACCCGCTCAATCACTCTTTCTTGCAAAACGCGCAGTAAACGGATTTGTGCTTGAACTGGCATAGATTCGATTTCATCCAAAAATAACGTGCCACCCTGTGCAAATTCAAACTTACCGATGCGACGACTTTCTGCTCCGGTAAACGCCCCTTTTTCGTGACCATAAAGCTCGCTTTCGATGAGGTTCTCAGGTACTGCCCCACAGTTTACCGCGACAAAGTTTTGGTTCCGACGAGAGCTTTGTTCGTGCAGAGAGCGAGCTATCAGCTCTTTACCTGTCCCCGTTTCTCCAAACAGCAATATATCCGCATCGGTGTCAGCAATGTGAGTGATGGTTTCACGTAGCAGTTGGATACTTTCGGTTTCTCCAATAATACGCGGTCCCAAGGTTTGACTGGCTTTCAGGGATTGACGCAGTTTCTCATTTTCATTAGTCAGTTTGCGTTTCTCAATTGCGCGTTTGACGGTTTCTACCAGATGCTCAGGTGCAAATGGTTTTTCAATAAAGTCATAGGCTCCTTGATGAAGAGCTTGAACTGCCATTGAAATGTCGCCGTGTCCTGTGATCATGATGACGGGTAAGTTTGGGTCGCGCTGGGTTAATGTGGTCAGTAAATCCATACCAGAAATGCCCGGCAAACAGATGTCGGTGACGACCACTCCCGAGCCTTCTCCTTGTTGCATCGCGATTAAAGCCGACTCTGCATCCGGAAAAAACTTGGCTTCTATGTCTGCCAGTTCAAAGGTTTGTTCGATCGCCAGTCTGAGATCGGCTTCGTCATCAATAAAAAACACCTGACACATAGTTCAATCCTTTTGTTATGTGGTGTGTGATGAAATAAGAGGTAAGCAAATGGAGAATCGAGCTCCGCCTTGCTCTCGATTCTGGGCGCTTAATATGCCATTCATACCAGCTAAAATTTGTTGCGATATCGAGAGCCCTAAACCTAAGCCATTTTGCTTGGTGGTTAAAAAGGGTTCACATAGCTGTGAAAAGGTGAACTCACCGAGTCCCGTGCCATTATCATCGACATAAATCCATACGAGTTCGGCTTGTATATCTTTTTCGATAGACAAATGGACTTGCTTGTTTTCTTGCCCTTTGGTCGCTTCTATTGCGTTGGTCAATAAGTTCACCAGCACTTGTTCGAGTTGAATTGTGTTGATCTGTACTTCTACGTCTTGTTCTATGAGTTTGGTATTTAATGTTACTCGGGCTGATTTGAATGCCGGCTTCATCAGTTCTTTTGCGGAGGCAATAACGGGCAGAAGGTGAGTTTGCGCCAGCTCGTTCCCACTGGTCTTCTTAGCAAAAGAGCGCAGCTGCTGACTGATGTTCGCCATTCTGTCGGTCAGGGCGGATATACGCGTTAAGTTTTCTTCCGTCCGTTCATATTTCTCTTTGTGCAAGAAAAGCTTACCGTTTTCAGCGAAACTGCGAATGGCGGCGAGGGGATTATTGAGTTCATGACTGATGCTTGCCGACATTTGTCCCAGCACAGCAAGTTTTGCGGCTTGCACCAGCTCGTCTTGGGTAACGCGTAAGGTTTGCTCTGTCTCGATACGTTGTGCTATCTCTGCTTGCAATTCAGCGGTGCGAGCCATTACCTGATATTCCAATTTCTGATTTGCTTCTTGCTGAATGCGTTCGATTTGTCGATGGCGCTGCTGGCGATGATAAATGAGCTGCCCAACGAGAAAGAGCACAGTAAAAACAAGCGTGAGAACAAGCAAATAACCCATGGTGAACCAGATGACAGATTGCTTAGGAGAAAGCACTCGGATAGTGAGTTTGAGGTTTTCTAAAGGTAAGGATGAAACCACTAGTGTCCCTTTGTTATAGGGGTAGCCTTGCTTCGCTTCGGTATGCGCTAAGCTCATGTCACCGACGAATCCAAGTGAGTCGATGGTGGTGTTCAAATATTGCCTGCTTGCCCACACCTCTGCTGCAGTTGGCTCTTCGAGAGGCTGCAGGCTTTTGAACAACCAGTCATTGCGACTGCTCATAAATACAATACCGTTCGGGTCACTGGCTACGAAAACGCTGTTGGGTTGTTGCCAGTTGTCCTCTATCTTACTCAGATCCATTTTAACCACGACGACGCCGATCACCCCCCCAGCATAGACAATAGGGTAAGAGTAGTAATAACCACGCTTACCCGATGTTGAACCCAGCGCGTAATATTGGCTGCGTTGCCCTGTAATCGCTTGTTTAAAATAGGGACGAAAGGCGAAGTTGCGTCCGACGAAAGAACGTTCTTTACGCCAGTTGCTTGCAGCGATCGTTGTTCCCCATTTGTCTATTAAATAGGTGTCAGCCGCTTCAATGACGCCATTGACCGATTCTAAGTATCGATTGGTGATTTCAAGTTGTGCGCTGTTTTCTGGGTTAAGTAGCGCTTCGACCAAAGGTTCATCCTTAGAAAGCAGGTGTGGGATGTGAGCATATTTATCTAACTTATTTTGAATATGGCTAGAAAAGCGCTCCAACTGCGATTGATGTTTGTCGAGTAATGACTGGTAGCTATGGCTCCAAACCCAGTGACCACCGATGAACGCGCAGAGGAAATAGAAGGCGAAAAAAATCAGTATAATACGGTTTCTCTGCGACATCCCACGCTCCTTGACACCTTCCTTTTGTCACGTAAGAAAATGTTAATAGTTTGTAGAGATGAATAGGGATTTAGTTTCCAACTCTGTGGAGTAAAACAAGAGCAAGATCTCTTTTTAGGCTTTTCAATAAAAAAAGCTGTCGATTCTCTTGAAAAAGTCGCTATTGTCCCCATTCTAGATATGCTGACAGCGATGAAGCGGTGTTCAAATCGCATTTTTCGCTAATTTTTGGATCAGTATTCGAGAATTTAGCGCAGACAATGTCCACATAGTGGCTATTGGCTCGACAGGGTAGCGACAGATCGCTAGAATGTCGCGTCTAAAAATTCTGTCCTGAGGCTAATAGGAGATACCTTTGGTGATAACACCGAAGATATCACTGATTAGTCCGATGTTGATTTTCAGCATCGATACTCGATTTTAAATTAGGTGTTCGGACAGGACACTACACAAGGATGAAGCGTGAACTCCGGAGAGTCTCGCTCATACGCTCGGACAAACCGAGCCACTTTAGAGGTTTATAAATAATGCAAGTTACTGTTGAAACGCTAGAAGGCCTAGAGCGCCGTCTAAACATTACTGTTCCAGCTGCAAACATCGAAGACGCTGTAACAGCTGAACTACGCAACATCGCTAAAAACCGTCGTTTCGATGGTTTCCGTAAGGGTAAAGTGCCTCTAAAAATGGTTGCTAAGATGTACGGCAAAGCAGTACGTCAAGACGTTCTTGGTGAAGTTATGCAACGCCACTTCATCGAAGCGATCGTAAAAGAGAAAATCAACCCAGCTGGCGCTCCAACTTTCGCTCCAGTTGAAAACAACGAAGGCGCAGACCTAGTTTTCACTGCAACTTTCGAAGTTTACCCAGAAGTTGAGCTTAAAGGTCTAGACAGCATCACTGTTGAAAAACCAACAACAGAAGTTAAAGATGCAGACGTAGAAGAGATGATCGAAACTCTACGTAAGCAACAAGCTACTTGGGCAGAAGTTGAAGAAGCTGCAGAAGCTGGTAAGCGTGTAAGCATCGATTTCGTTGGCTCTATCGACGGTGAAGAGTTCGAAGGCGGTAAAGCTGAGAACTTCCCACTAGAAATGGGCGCAGGTCGCATGATCCCAGGTTTCGAAGACGGTATCGAAGGTAAAACTAAAGGTATGGAATTCGAAATCGACGTAAACTTCCCAGAAGATTACCACGCTGAAAACCTAAAAGGTAAAGCAGCTAAGTTCGCAATCAAAGTGAACAAAGTTGAAGCTCGTGAACTACCAGAACTAAACGACGAGTTCGTTTCTAAGTTCGGTGTTGCTGAAGGTGGCGTTGAAGCACTTAAAGCTGAAGTTCGTAAGAACATGGAGCGCGAACTTAAGCAAGCTGTTAAGAACCGCATCAAAGAGCAAGCTATCGACGGTCTAGTTGAGCAAAACGAAATCGACGTACCAGCTGCACTTATTGACCAAGAAATCCAAGTTCTACGTCAACAAGCTGCACAACGCTTCGGTGGTAACCCAGAAGCAGCTGCACAGCTTCCACGTGAACTATTCGAAGAGCAAGCTAAACGTCGCGTAGTTGTAGGTCTTCTACTAGGCGAAGTAATCAAGTCTGAAGAACTAAAAGCTGACGACGAGAAAGTGAAAGCGCTAATCGAAGAAATGGCAACTGCTTACGAAGATCCATCAGAAGTTATTGCTTACTACGAGCAAAACGAGCAAATGATGAACAACATGCGTAACGTTGCTCTAGAAGAGCAAGCTATCGACGCGATCATCGCTAAAGCACAGGTTACTGAGAAAGAAGTAAGCTTCAACGAGCTACTTAACCAACAACCTGCTGCTTAATAAGCAATATCTTGCGTAGAAGGTTGACTTAACGTCGACTATTCTGCTAACAATGGTCCGTATGATACACATCATCCGGGCCATTTATTTTAGGGACATAAGAATATGAGCTACCAAGAAAAAAACGCAATGTCGCCAATTATTGACGCGCTAGTGCCAATGGTGGTTGAACAAACTTCCCGCGGCGAACGCTCTTACGACATTTACTCACGCTTGCTTAAAGAGCGCGTGATCTTTTTAACTGGTCAAGTGGAAGACCACATGGCAAACCTTGTCGTGGCTCAGCTACTTTTCCTAGAATCTGAAAATCCAGATAAAGATATTTTCCTATACATCAACTCGCCAGGCGGCAGCGTGACTGCAGGTATGTCTATCTACGACACAATGCAGTTCATCAAACCAAATGTAAGCACAGTATGTATGGGTCAAGCTTGCTCTATGGGTGCGTTCCTGCTTGCAGGTGGTGCGCCAGGTAAGCGTTACGTTCTGCCTAATTCACGTGTGATGATCCACCAACCACTAGGTGGCTTCCAAGGTCAAGCTTCTGATATCCAAATTCATGCTCAGGAAATCCTGACTATCAAGCAGAAGCTAAACAACCTATTAGCAGAACATACTGGCCAGCCTCTTGAAGTGATTGAGCGCGATACTGATCGTGACAACTTCATGTCGGCAGATCAGGCAGTAGAATACGGTATTGTGGATGCAGTGTTGAGCCATCGCGGCGAGTAATTTAGCCAGCGCATTTTGGCTAAATTTGATATACACTCATTCATAAAGAGTAAAGGCTAAGAGGTTAGCGAATGACAGATAAAAGCAAAGAAAGCGGCAGCGGCAAATTGCTGTACTGCTCTTTCTGTGGCAAAAGTCAGCACGAAGTTCGCAAGCTAATCGCAGGTCCGTCAGTTTACATTTGCGACGAGTGTGTCGACTTATGTAACGATATCATTCGCGAAGAAATCAAGGATGTTCTCCCTAAGAAAGAATCTGAAGCGTTACCAACGCCAAAACAGATCCGTGAACACCTTGATGACTATGTGATCGGACAAGATTACGCGAAAAAAGTGCTCGCAGTTGCGGTATATAACCACTACAAGCGTTTACGCAATGGTGATACAACGAGCGAAGGTGTGGAACTTGGTAAAAGTAACATCCTTCTAATTGGTCCTACTGGTAGTGGTAAAACACTGCTTGCTGAGACACTAGCTCGATTCCTGGATGTGCCATTTACAATGGCTGACGCTACCACACTAACCGAAGCTGGTTATGTTGGTGAAGACGTTGAAAACATCATCCAGAAGCTTCTGCAAAAATGTGATTACGATGTAGCGAAGGCTGAACGCGGCATTGTATACATTGACGAAATTGACAAGATTTCTCGTAAAGCTGAAAACCCATCAATTACGCGTGACGTATCTGGTGAAGGTGTTCAGCAGGCGCTACTAAAACTTATCGAAGGCACGGTTGCATCGGTTCCACCACAAGGTGGTCGTAAGCATCCACAGCAAGAATTCCTACAAGTGGACACGTCTAAGATCCTGTTCATCTGTGGCGGTGCATTTGCTGGTCTAGATAAAGTGATTGAACAACGTGTAGCAACAGGCACAGGTATTGGTTTTGGCGCAGAAGTGCGCTCGAAGAACGAAACCAAAACCGTTGGTGAACTATTTACTCAGGTAGAACCTGAGGATCTAGTGAAGTACGGTTTGATCCCTGAGTTCATTGGTCGTCTGCCTGTAACAACAACACTGACAGAGCTTGATGAAGAAGCGCTAATTCAGATCCTATGTGAACCGAAGAACGCGTTGACCAAGCAATATGCAGCATTGTTCGAACTAGAAGACGCAGAACTTGAGTTCCGTGAAGACGCGTTGCGTGCTATCGCTAAAAAAGCGATGGAGCGTAAGACGGGTGCTCGTGGTCTACGTTCAATCTTAGAAAGCGTTCTGTTAGAAACCATGTATGAACTGCCATCAGCGACTGACGTAAGTAAAGTCGTGATTGATGAATCAGTAATTAACGGTGAATCAGAACCATTGCTCATCTACAGCAATGCCGATAATCAGGCAGCTGGAGCAGAATAAATTCAGCCATAAATAAAAAAGGAGGTAAGTAATTACCTCCTTTTTTTATTTCTTTTATTGAATCCAAATAATTAGCCCCCATATACTGCCTTAAGTAATACGTTAAACGTGAAAGCGGAAGAGAGAATTATATGAACTTGGAACGTTCCGAGCGTATCGAGATCCCGGTATTACCTCTACGTGACGTAGTGGTATACCCACACATGGTTATTCCATTGTTTGTTGGTCGTGAGAAATCGATTAGCTGTCTAGAAACAGCGATGGAAACAAACAAACAAGTTCTGCTTGTGGCACAAAAGCAAGCTGACACTGACGAGCCGACGGTTGAAGACCTATTCGAAGTAGGTACAGTTGCAACCATTCTTCAACTTCTTAAGCTACCTGATGGCACAGTAAAAGTGCTCGTTGAAGGTCAGCAGCGCGCTAAAATCAACCATTTCAAAGAGAGCGAATTCTTCCTTGCTGAAGCGGAATTTGTGGTAACACCTGAATTGGATGAGCGTGAGCAAGAAGTGATTGTTCGCAGTGCGATTAACCAATTTGAAGGCTTCATCAAACTAAACAAAAAAATCCCGCCAGAAGTACTGACTTCTCTAAGCGGTATTGATGAAGCTGCGCGTCTAGCAGATACCATTGCTGCGCACATGCCTCTTAAGCTGGTGGACAAACAACAAGTACTTGAAATTATTGATGTAACTGAACGTTTAGAATTCCTAATGGGTCAGATGGAATCAGAAATCGATCTTCTTCAAGTAGAAAAGCGCATCCGCGGTCGCGTTAAGAAGCAGATGGAAAAGTCTCAGCGTGAGTACTACCTGAATGAGCAAATGAAAGCGATTCAGAAAGAACTTGGTGAGATGGAAGATGCGCCTGACGAGTTTGAAACGCTGAAGCAAAAGATTGAAGAATCAAAAATGCCTCAGGATGCACGTGAAAAGACAGAACAAGAGCTGCAAAAGCTTAAGATGATGTCTCCAATGTCGGCAGAAGCGACAGTTGTTCGCAGCTACATCGATTGGATGGTAAGCGTGCCTTGGAACAAGCGTTCTAAAGTGAAGAAGAACTTGGCGAAAGCAGAAGAGATTCTAAACGAAGACCATTACGGTCTAGAGCGTGTGAAAGAGCGTATTCTTGAGTACTTAGCGGTGCAGAACCGTATCAACAAGCTGAAAGGTCCAATCCTTTGTCTTGTAGGTCCTCCTGGTGTTGGTAAAACGTCTCTAGGTCGCTCAATTGCAGCGGCAACGGGTCGTAAATACACGCGTATGGCATTGGGTGGTGTACGTGATGAAGCGGAAATCCGTGGTCACCGTCGTACTTACATCGGCTCTCTGCCGGGTAAGCTAATTCAGAAAATGTCGAAAGTTGGTGTGAAAAACCCGCTGTTCCTTCTGGATGAAATCGACAAAATGTCTTCAGATATGCGTGGTGACCCATCATCAGCACTATTAGAAGTTCTAGACCCAGAGCAAAACAATGCATTTAACGATCACTACCTAGAGGTAGATTACGATCTTTCTGACGTTATGTTCGTTGCTACATCGAACTCGATGGACATTCCTGGACCGCTATTGGATCGTATGGAAGTGATTCGTCTTTCTGGCTACACAGAAGACGAGAAACTAAACATTGCAAAACGCCACCTTGTTGATAAGCAAGTTAAGCGTAATGGTCTGAAACCAAACGAGATTACCATCGAAGATTCTGCAATCATCGGTATCATTCGTTACTACACGCGTGAAGCGGGTGTACGTAGCCTAGAGCGTGAAATTTCTAAGATCTGTCGTAAAGCAGTGAAGAACATCCTGCTTGATTCAAGCTTGAAGTCAGTGACAGTTACGATGGATAACCTGAAAGAATACCTAGGTGTTCAACGTCATGACTTTGGTAAGGCAGATGACAGCAACCGTATTGGTCAAGTAACTGGTCTCGCTTGGACTCAAGTGGGCGGCGATCTACTGACGATCGAAACGGAAGCGATGCCAGGTAAAGGTAAGTTGACGCAGACAGGTTCTCTTGGCGACGTAATGAAAGAGTCTATCCAAGCGGCGATGACGGTTGTACGTTCACGTGCTGAGAAGTTGGGTATTAACTCAGACTTCTACGAGAAACGTGATATTCACGTACACGTACCAGAGGGTGCGACACCAAAAGACGGTCCAAGTGCGGGTATCGCAATGTGTACTGCGCTAGTTTCTAGCTTGACAGGTAACCCTGTGAAAGCAGAAGTGGGTATGACGGGTGAAATCACTCTACGTGGTGAAGTTCTACCTATCGGCGGTCTAAAAGAGAAGTTACTTGCGGCACACCGTGGCGGCATCAAAACGGTACTGATTCCGAAAGACAATGAGCGTGATTTGGAAGAGATTCCAGAAAATGTTATCGCGGATCTGAAGGTTATCCCGGTACAGTGGATCGACGAAGTTCTTAAAGTTGCACTTGAGCGAGACCCGACGGGCGTTGAGTTTCAGTCTCAAAAATAGTGATGTGTAGCAAAAATAAGTAAAACTTTACGCTGATAGGCTTAAAAAGGCTTGTCAGCGTTTTTTTTGGACGCTAAGTTAAGTTCGATAGCTTCCAGCCCTTGAAGGATAAGGGTTGAAGCATATTTTTTTAATTATGGAACGAAAGTCATCACAAAAATAATCACAGATGACACAAAGGGGAAATCACAGTGAATAAAACTCAACTAGTAGAACAAATCGCAGAAAACGCAGACATCTCTAAAGCATCAGCTGGTCGCGCTCTAGACGCATTCATCGAAGCAGTTAGTGGTACGCTTCAGTCTGGTGACCAAGTTGCTCTTGTTGGCTTCGGTACATTCAGCGTACGTACTCGTGCAGCACGCACAGGTCGTAACCCAAAAACTGGTGAAGAAATCCAAATCGCAGAAGCTAAAGTACCTTCTTTCAAAGCTGGTAAAGCTCTAAAAGACGCTTGTAACTAATTTTTTGTGTCGAAGACACAAGAGCTGGTTCAGCTAACGGCCATTGCATAACTTTTGTCCAAACAGTCAGATTTGAACAAAAATTTACAAACTAAGAGCCGAACTTTCTTAAATTATGCGCATCCTACTGATGCGCATTTCTTTTTCTGATATTATCGCGACATTACATTTTCTATTAGAAGCAGTCGGCTTCAATTGTGGAGAGCAGTTAAATTATGATGGATCGACTACGCGAAGGCGTGAATAGCATCGCGGTCAAAATTATCCTTGGACTTATCATCCTTTCTTTCGTTTTTGCTGGTGTAGGTAGCTACATTGTTGGCGGTAACAACAACGCGGCAGCGAAAGTAGGGAACACCGAGATTGCTCGTGGTGAGTTTGAGATGGCATACCAAAATGAGCGTAACCGCATGCAAGCTCAATTGGGTGATTACTTCTCTCAAATGCTGGCTGACCCTGCATACGTTGAATCGTTCCGCAAATCTGTTCTAGACCGCATGATCAACGATGTGCTACTTGACCAACAAGCTGAAGCTCTAGGTCTACGCATTAGCGATGCACAAGTTCGCAGCATGATTCTAGACATGCCTCAGTTCCAATCTAACGGTAAATTCGACCAAGAGATCTACCAAGCGTCTCTACGTCGCGCAGGCTTCTCTCCAGACTCATTCGCAGAGTACATGCGCCGTGAATTGGTTCGTGAGCAACTGCTGAACGCACTGCAAACAAGTGAATTCACGCTACCTGGCGAAGTTCAGGCAGAAGGCAAGCTGTTCACTCAAACTCGTGACGTTCGCACAATCACTATCGATTTGGCTGAGTTTGCTAAGAAAGTAGATCTTACTGATGAAGAAATTCAAGAGTACTACAAAGCAAACCCAGATAACTTCACTCGTCCTGAGCAAGTTAAAGTTGCTTACATCGAGCTTTCTGCTGAAGAGCTTAAGAAGCAAATCCAAGTTTCTGACGCAGAAGTTAAGAAATACTACGACGAGCACCTAGATAAGTACTCAACAGAAGAGCAACGTCGCGTAGCACACATCCTAGTTGAAGGTGATGATGAAGCGAAAGCGCAAGCAATTCTTGACGAGCTAAACGCAGGTGCTGATTTTGCTACACTAGCAAAAGAAAAATCGGAAGACTTTGGTAGCGCTGAAAATGGCGGTGACCTAGGCTGGATCGAACGTGATGTAATGGACCCATCTTTTGAAGAAGCGGCATTTGCACTTAAGAACCCAGGTGATATGACTGGTCTAGTGAAGTCAGATTTCGGTTACCACATCATTAAGCTTGAAGAGCTAAAAGGTGCAGTGGCGAAACCATTCTCTGAAGTTGCAGCTGAAATTAAACAAGAAATGGTAGACCAGAAAGCGGTAGATCAGTTCTATGAACTACAAAACGAACTTGAAAAAGTAGCGTTTGAATACCCAGATTCGCTAGATGACGCTTCTAAAGCGGTTGGTCAAAAAGTGAAGACGACAGACTTCATTTCTCAAGTTGATGCGCCAGAAGTTCTTAAGAACCAAGCTGTGATGCAGGCAATTATGAGCCCAGAAGTGAAAGAAGATGGTCTGAACTCTGAAGCAATCGAAGTGGCGCCTGAGCACATCATTGTTGTTCGTGTCGAAGATGCTCGTGACGAAACAGTTCTTCCACTAGCTGAAGTGAAAGATCAAGTGGTTGCAGAACTGTCTCGTGTTAAAGGCGAGCAAGGTGCGATCGAACTCGGTACGAAAGTTGTTGCTGCTCTGAAAGAAGGCAACACGACTATTCTTGCTGAAAATGGTTTGGCGTTTGGTGAGCAAGAGTCTGTTGATCGTCGCTCTCCACTAGCAGCAACAGTATTTGCAATGGCGAAACCTGTTGATGGCAAGCCAGTATTTGGTCAATCTAAAGATCTAGAAGGCAACATTGTTGTTGTTGAGCTTGATGCTGTTCATGCTGAGCTAGACAGCGCATTGGAAGAGCAAGTTGCGATGCAAATGCAACGTGCTTCTGCTCAACAAGATCTTACTTCGGTAATCTCTGTACTACGCGCAAACACTGACATTGAGTACTTTGTTGTGAGCAACTAAGCATTACTGATGTAATTTGCATGTTAACTAAAACGGGTCGCATTCGCGGCCCGTTTTATTTTTGTTTGAATAAACTTCAACATAAACAGCGCTTTGCATAGAGTAGTTTTCGTTTTAATACAAAAACTCAAGGGAGGGTGCTCAAATGAAATGGATGTTAACACTGTGCTTATTACTCTTAGCACCGATGAGCTGGGCAGAAGAGAGTAAGTCGGCTAACACAAAAGCAGCTAAGTACGAAGGTATCGAGATTACGGTAAACGTAAATACAGCTTCAGCGCAAGAGATTGCCACCATGCTAAAGGGTATTGGTGAAAAGAAAGCGAAAGATATCGTCGAATATCGTAATGAACACGGTCCTTTTAAAACCGTTGCGGATCTGACCAAAGTGAAGGGCATTGGCGATGCCACGGTGAAAAAGAATGAAGAGCGTATTTTGTTGTAATCAACGTTCTTGCCATTAAAAAGCGAAGTTTCTGTTTCCTATTACTGCTTTCCCGAACCAATCTTCTTTAATGGTTCGGGATTTTTTTGTTTGGTTAGCTTAAATGCGAAAATGGAGTGTGAAGAGTTCTTTTTAGCGTTTTGCCAAGGGAGCTAACCAAAGAGACGACGGTGTAGCAATTTTTCTAACCCAGCCATACCTAGACCACCAATTGCGCCAAATAAATGCGCATCAACAGCAACACGAGCCCCAATCATTGCAGCTGTACTAGTCGAAGGACCGTAGAACTGTTCCCAGGCGATTTTCGCAATTAGACCACCAACGAGCAGCATGCTGCTTCTTCTGCCATCAAAAACTTCACTCAGAGCCCAGAAACCGAACAATCCGTGCAGTACCCCTGATAAACCAACGTAAACCGACATATTAGTGAACAAGTTCATTGCACCAACAAAGGCGCACAAGACAATGAACACAATGAGAAAGTTACGCACGGTAGGGCGGAAAATAAAACCAATAATCCATAGACCAGCTAAGTTCATACCAAGATGAGCAAAGTTGGTATGCGTCAAATTTCCTGTTACGATTCGCCACCATTCGCCATGGCGTATATTGTATGCATGCCATTCAGTTAGACTTGCCATTGGCTCGAATTGAAGTATTAAACAGATGACGCTGATGATGCTCAGCAATGTATAAAGGTTCACTCTATGTCTCGTTATTGTTCTCAGTGTGGAAAATCGCGCAAAGCTTGTATCTGCCAATGGATTGTATCGCTAGCAAACGAGGTTGAACTTATCATCCTTCAGCATACGAGTGAAGAGCATCGTCCTCTCGGTACGGCACGGATTCTCAATTTAAGCTTAAATCATTGTACTTGCTTGATTGGTGAAGATTTTTCTGACGATTCAGTTTTAAATGCCTTGCTTGAGGATGCAACGTACCAGCACTTTATTCTGTATCCTTCAGATCAGTCGTTGTGTCTTTCTCAGTTGGCAGATGAACGATCTGATACTACTAAGAAAACTCGTTTGATTTTACTTGATGGGACATGGAAGAAAGCTTACAAGATGTGGCAGCTTTCGACCAATTTACAGTCTATCCCCACGGTGAAGTTGCCGGAAAATCTACAAGGTCACTACACCATTCGTAAAGCACCGTCTGAAAACAGCTTATCGACGGTAGAAGCTGGGTATCATGCGTTAAGCTTGTTAGAGCCAAACCAAGATTTCACACCTTTATTGGCGGCGTTTGAGAAGATGATTGAGTTCCAAATCGCCCAGATGCCTCCGGGCGTATTTGAAAAGAACTATACCCAAGTAACCTCGAGATGCTAGGTTCAGCGAGAATGACTTGGGTTGTAGGCGCGGCGACGATTTAAAGATCTAGCCACTCTAAATCAAGAATCGGCAACAAAGTATACAAGCCAAGACAGCTCGCCCTTCGGGAGCGTGTCATTGCCCCGATTTCTGCGTCAAACAACTTGGAAAGAGCTGGCTATTACGCTGTGTTGTTTTCCTTGACCTCGAATCAATGACAACGCTCTGAATCCTGCATCTTGAAGTCACTTGGGTATATTTGAAAGCTCGTTAAGCTGAAAGGGGATTAAGGTTCATAGTGGCCTTTAAAGCCGTCCTTTTTGGTTAGAGCACGATTGAAGAAAACAACTGACGGTGTAGCTTTTGTGCATGCCCGTCAGTCATCGCTGAGATGTAATCTGCTATCACACGCATTTTTGCGCTCTCGGTGGTGGCAGTTTGCCACAAGGTTTGGGTGTGTGTTGGAAGTAAGCGTTCAGGATCGGCACTTAATGCCTCAAACAAATCCATGATGATCTGTTGACCCTTATACTCAACAATCTGCACCTGATGTACTTGAATCACATACTTACTAACAAAGTGTTTGAGGACTTCAAGCGCTTTTGCCATCTGTGGTTCTAAGCAGGCGTTCCAAGCCAGTAGCGCATTGTTAAATGGTTCATCGACGACTTTAATTGAGATACTGGTAAGCAGCGCATTGACCATACCGCCGATCGCATCTTTGCGTTCATGATGTTTGCCACTAAACAACATCTGCCCGATTGATCCAATGTGTTCTTCAAACCACGGGTCACCACAATCTGCCAGTTGGCTTGCTGCTCCTTCTTGCCATTGTTGGCGAGTGACCATGCCCAGCACAATTGCATCTTCCAAATCATGTACGCCATAAGCAATGTCATCGGCGAGTTCCATGATGGAACAATCGAGTGACTTGAAGCGAGTTTTACAGTGTTCAAACTCTGATTCCGGACGACAGCGCATTTGGCTTAACAAGGTTTTGTCGTTGTCGGTTAATGGTGCAATGACCCAATCGAACAAATCCTTATCGCAGTCGTAGATCCCCTTTGCTGGGCACCAGTCTTTGGCTTTTAGCTTGCGTTGGTGTTCGACTGGGTCAGGTAAGCAGACTGCACGAGTTTGGCTAAGTAGCGCAGGGTATTTGATCAAACCAAGTAGCGCGCGTCGCGATAAGTTCATACCAAAGTGCTCAGTATATGGCTCTAGTTTGGTGACGATACGAAATGTTTGAGCATTCCCCTCAAAGCCGCCATGCTCACGCATCATGTAGTTGAGGGCTACTTCACCACCATGTCCATAGGGAGGATGACCAATGTCGTGTGCTAAACAGAGAGAATCGATCAAGCTGTCAGACGGCAGAAGATCTCGAAACTCTGGTTGCTTTTTCTTGAGCTGCGCTACGATACCCGTTCCCAATTGCGCGGCTTCGAGAGAGTGGGTTAAGCGAGTTCGGTGGAAGTCTTCTAAGCTGTTGCCGTGGACCTGAGTCTTCGCCTGTAAGCGGCGGAAAGCCGCAGAGTGCAAGATGCGCGCACGGTCACGCTGATATGGGCTGCGATGATCGTCACGGCGGATTTTATGTTCATCGTCATGGCGTTCTTGCCATGAAGTATCTAATTCAAACGACACGTTTCTCTCCATCAACTAACTGATTTCATCCAGCGATAATTCAAAACTTGGGGCAAAGGTATGAAGGAAGTATTCCATTTCCGGTGTTTTACGTTCTTGCAAAGTGATGTCGAGACGCTTCTTGGCGAGAGCAAACTCGTGATTACCTGCACTAAGTTCTTCGAGACATTTTAAATATGCACAGATGGAATCAGCTTGTTTCACGATCAATGCATCTTCTTCATGCGCAGAGTGCGACAACAGGTAGGGAGCAAAATCGTCTTGAAACTCCTCAGGCAACATGGACAGTAACTTTTGTTCCGCAGCTGCTTCGATCTTCTTATATTCTTTAGAGATTTCTGGGTTGTAGTATTTTACAGGAGTTGGCAAGTCACCAGTTAACACCTCACTGGAGTCGTGGTACATGGCTAGAATTGCTATCCGTTCAGGATTGAGGTTGCCGCCAAACTTCTTGTTTTTGATTAAGGCGAGGGCATGAGCGACAAACGCGACTTGCAAGCTGTGTTCAGAAACGTTTTCCGGTGATACCGAGCGCATCAAGGGCCAGCGTTGGATGAGCTTCATTCGTGCCAAGTGGGCGAAAAAATGGCTTTCTTTCATTGCTGTCTCCAATTTTGATTCTGATACAAAAAAAGGAGCTCACTAGGAGCTCCTCTAAGCATATGAGAGTTCAGTAGTAATTACTACTGGCTATACGTTGTTAAGAACCGTTCAAAGCGACTAATCGCGGTTTCGAGATCTTCTACGTGGGGTAAAGTCACGATACGGAAGTGATCGGGTTTTGGCCAGTTGAAGCCAGAGCCTTGTACCAACAATACCTTCTCTTGTTTTAAGAAATCCAAGACCATTTGTTGGTCATTTTTGATGTTGTACATCTTGGTGTCGATTTTCGGGAACAAGTACATCGCGCCTTTTGGCTTCACACACGAAACCCCAGGGATCTGATTGATCAGTTCGTAAGCGCGGTTTCGTTGTTCAAGAAGACGACCACCTGGCAGGATTAACTCATTAATACTTTGGTAGCCGCCTAACGCGGTTTGGATTGCATGTTGCATTGGTACGTTGGCACACAAACGCATTGAAGACAGCAGTTCGAGACCGTTGATGTAGCCTTGAGCCAAATGTTTAGGACCCGTTAGGAACATCCAACCACCGCGGAAACCACAAACACGGTATGCTTTTGACAGACCGTTGAAGGTCATTACCAATACATCGTCAGTAAGTGTTGCGACAGAAGTGTGTGTTGCACCGTCGTAAAGTACTTTGTCGTAGATTTCGTCGGCGAAGATCATCAACTTATGTTGACGCGCAATCTCAATCACTTCTAAAAGGAAATCACGGCTGTAAACCGCACCCGTTGGGTTGTTCGGGTTGATGAGAACAATACCGCGTGTTTTTGGCGTGATTTTCTTTTTGATGTCTTCTAGATCTGGATACCAGTCCGCACCTTCATCACATAAGTAATGAACAGGCTTACCGCCTGATAGCGCAACAGATGCCGTCCACAATGGGTAATCCGGTGCTGGGATCAGCATTTCATCGCCATTATTCAATAGCGCTTGCATTGCCATTACGATGAGTTCGGAAACACCGTTGCCTACGTATACATCTTCCACATCCAGAGAACGGATGCCTTTACGTTGGTAGTGCTGCACGACGGCTTTACGTGCTGAGTAAATACCCTTGGAATCACAATAGCCTTGAGAAGTTGGTAGATTACGGATTACATCTACTAGAATCTCATCAGGGGCGTCAAAACCAAATGGGGCGGGGTTACCAATGTTTAGCTTTAGGATTTTATGCCCTTCTTCCTCCATGCGTTTAGCATGTTTGAGTACAGGACCCCTAATGTCGTAGCAGACATTGTCGAGTTTTGACGACATCCCGATATTTTGCATTGTTTAATTCCTAAAAAATCGTTAATTTCTTTATTAAAATACAATAATTTGTTTTTTATTAGAATATAAATCTGTAAATTATCCGTTTAGTGGCTAAGTTTTGTCCTGTCGCCATCACAGGATTTTGCAAAAGATCGCATACGACCTTGATTTGCTTTGGGTCTAAACTTAGAGTAGCCGTCAGTTACCACTAATCCTCACATATTTCGAGGTTGATTTGTCACAGTTCCATCAAGCCGTAAATAGAATTATCGAGCGAGTTCAGCAAACGGAAGGCAATCAAACACGTTTAGTCGAGCCACTCAACGAGAAACCAAATTTCGCGTTTATTGACTGGCTTGAAGCACAACCACTTTTTCCCAAGTTTTACTGGCAGTCCCGTGATACTCGTGAAGAGGTTGTTGCCCTAGGTCAGCTCCATTCTTTTGTTGAGCCGGGACCTGCATATACGATCCTTGGAGAAGGTCAACGTGTATGGGGTGGCCGTTCATTCGATGGTCAGCACGAGAAAAATCGTCGCTGCATGCCATCTTTCTTTTTTCTTCCTCAAATCGAGTTGATTCGCTTCGATCAACAATGGTCGCTCGCAGTCAATATCTCAGAAGATAAAACCCGTACATTAGCAGGCTTAAAAAAGCTGGTTTGTGATGTGCCTAGCCTTGCGCCTATTTCTTCTCATATTCGATCTATTGACCACGCGCCAACTGAGCCTGAGTGGAACACGCTAGTAGAAAAAGTGCTGACAGGTATTGAAAACGATGATTTCAAGAAAGTGGTTTTGGCTCGCAAAACAGTGGTTCAACTAGATTCGACACTTTCTGCTGCGCAGTTACTTAAAGCAAGCTACTTAAATAATCACCACAGCTTTCATTTTCTATTGAGTCTAGACAGTAAACATAGTTTTATGGGGTCAACGCCTGAGCGTCTTTATTCACGCGTTGGTCATGAGCTTCATACTGAAGCTTTAGCCGGCACTATTGGTCGTGGCGATAATGCAAAGCAAGATATGGAGCTAGCAAACTGGCTATCTCAAGATTCTAAAAATCTGAATGAAAACCAATATGTAGTGGATGACATTATCGATCGTTTGTCGCCGCATTCAGAAAGCGTTGAGGTCGAAAACGAGCCTCGCTTAGTACGTTTAAGAAAAGTTCAGCACTTGAAGCGTAATATTCACGCTGAACTGAAAGCTGGAATCAATGGGGTTCAGCTTCTTTCCGCTTTACAACCAACCGCTGCAGTAGCGGGTTTACCACGCAAGGAATCGATGCAGTTTATTCTGGATAACGAACCGTTTGCTCGTGGTTGGTATGCAGGTTCGATGGGTTATATTAGCCATGAACGTGCAGAATTTTGCGTTGCGATCAGAAGTGCTTTGATCTTAGGGGATCAAGTTCAACTGTTTGCTGGCGCGGGTATTGTTCCAGGCTCCATTGCAGAACATGAATGGGCCGAGTTAGATAAAAAAATGTCGACGTTACTTTCTCTTATTTCAGATCACCCACCGCTTGGGGTTGCATCATGAGTGCCGATCAAGCTGTTTTGAATCGCATCTGGTCTGAAACCATCCTGACAGAATTGAACCGCTTCGGTGTGAATCACGTTTGTATTGCGCCTGGTTCTCGCTCTACACCTTTAACAGTAGAAGCGGCAGATAACCCCAATTTTACTATTCATACTCATTTTGATGAGCGTGGATTAGGCTTCATGGCGCTCGGACTTGCTAAAGCAAGCAAAGAGCCGGTCGCATTGATTGTGACTTCTGGCACTGCCGTAGCGAACTTATTGCCTGCGATTGCTGAAGCAAAGTTGACTGGTGAAAAGCTGGTGGTACTGACTGCTGACCGCCCTGTTGAATTAGTAGGTTGCGGTGCAAACCAAGCCATCAACCAATTGGGTATTTTCGCTGAGCATGTATCGGACAGTTTAAACCTTCCGAGTCCGACATTATCAACGCCTCTTAATTGGTTGCTGACTTCTGTTGATGAAGTGATGTTTACGCAACGCCTAAGAGGCAGTGCGGTACACATTAACTGTGCCTTTCCCGAGCCTTTGTACTCGAACACTGAAAAGAGTACGTACCAAAGCTACTTGGACACGGTTGCAGGTTGGAGAGACAGCAAAGTCACGTATTGTCAGCGATTTAACCCTAAAACCAGCAGTGCGATCCCAAGTTGCGGCGATAACAAAGGCGTGGTAGTCATCGGAAGCTTGCCATTAGTTCAAGCGCAAGCGGCTCGTGTATTTGCGGAGCAGATGGGGTGGCCGATACTTGCCGACCCACAAAGTGGAGTGAGTTCTGATTGGGCGCACTTTGATTTATGGCTACAAAATCCAAGGTTGGCAAGCCAGCTTGATGACTGCGATTTGATTGTTCAGTTCGGCAGTCGAATCATTTCTAAGCGTTTTAATCATTGGTTAGAGAGACATGTTTCTCGCAATCAGCATGGTGGGGATATTCAATATTGGTATGTCTCTCCACGATTGGATCGTGACAATCAAAGCCACTTGCCTCAATGGCATTGGGCAGAGCAGCCAAGCGCGTGGGTAGAGCGTACTACAGAGTTTGAATCGGAGTATTCCGGCTGGGCAGATGACCTTGCTGCTGACATCAAACAGGTGACTCAGCATGCGAAAGGTTTGTTTGTCTCCGATCCTAAGAGTGAATTGAGTGAAATTGCTTTGGCAATAGATGTTGCGGAGCGGTCTCAAGGGGTGGACTTGTTTGTTGGTAATAGCTTGTTTGTTCGCCTAATCGATATGTTTGGCAAACTGGACAATACCGAAGTCTTCACTAACCGTGGCGCTTCGGGTATTGATGGATTGTTTGCTACGGCAAGTGGTGTGCAACGAGCTCGTCAAAATCCAATGTTGATGTTCCTTGGCGATACTTCTGCTCTATATGGATTGAACTCACTAGCGCTGTTTACACACAGTGAATTACCTTCGGTTTTAGTGATCACGAATAACGATGGTGGTGCGATTTTTGATTTACTGCCAGTGCCACAAGAGCATAGGGAGTCTTTCTACCAAATGCCCCATGGCTATGAGTTTGAGCATGCCGCTAAGCAGTTTGGATTAGAATACAGTAAACCAAGCACGCTGGCAGAGTACCAAACGTTAGTAGCACAACATTTGGCGACAGGTCGTGGAGCATTGGTGGTCGAAGTGCAAACGCCGTCAAATCAAGCGGTAGAGCATCTTAAATCCTTCAATAAGAATCTACATGCTCTATTCTGAACACTTTCCTGCAACGGAAAAACACCAAGGTAGCGCATTACCTACGTTGGTGTTTTTGCATGGTTTGCTTGGCAGTGGTGAGGATTGGCAAACGTGTATGGCAGCTTTGCCACAGTATGACCGAGTAACGATTGACTTACCCGGGCATGGGCATAGCCAATCTATTTTTTGCCGTGACCTGAATGATTGCTGCAAACTGCTCCATTCCACACTATCTTTACTATTTCCCTCACAACAACCGTTTATTCTGATTGGTTATTCAATGGGTGGGCGCATTGCTATGCATGGTCTTGCGCACCAGTGTTTTCTGGATCTCAATATTTGCGGTGCGATTATCGAAGGGGGAAACTTCGGGCTGCAAAGCGAGTCAGAAAAACAAGCACGGTTTAGCAACGATGCGCATTGGGCGAGACGCTTCAAAACAGAGCCTCTTGCCTGTGTTTTGAACGATTGGTACCAACAGTTGGTCTTTTCTTCACTAAACCATGAGCAAAGACAAACATTGATTGAGAAACGAAGTGCTAATCTTGGTTCAGCAGTTGCGGACATGTTGCTTGCGACGTCTTTAGCAAAGCAATCTTACTTGCTGCCTGCGCTGCAACAACAAACCATTCCGCTGTATTACATTTGCGGTTCAAAAGACAAAAAATTTAGTCAACTGGCTGAGAGTAGCGGGTTGGCGTATCGACAAGTTGAGGGGGCTGGACACAATGTCCATCAAGAGCAACCACAACAATTTGCGATGCACATTAATCAAATATTTCATTCTCACTTTGGGTGAGAGCAACGAGAACAATGGGAATCACCATGGCTAAAACAGTAGGCATTTCTGAAGAAGAACTTTACGCTCCGGTTCAATGGAAAGATTGCGGCGAGAAATACGAGGACATTCATTACCACAAGTCTGAAGACGGTATCGCGAAAATTACTATTGCACGCCCACAAGTGCGTAATGCGTTCCGCCCTCAAACGGTGAAAGAGATGATTGATGCGTTGGCAGATGCACGCTACGACTCCGGTGTCGGCGTGATCATTCTAACGGGTCTAGGCGAAGACGCTTTCTGTTCTGGCGGTGACCAGAAGATCCGCGGTGATTACGGCGGCTATAAAGACGACCAAGGCACTCACCATCTAAACGTATTGGATTTCCAACGCGACATCCGTACTTGTCCAAAACCAGTGATCGCATCGGTTGCAGGTTGGGCTGTCGGTGGTGGTCATGTTCTTCATATGATGTGTGATCTAACGATTGCTGCTGACAATGCACAATTTGGTCAAACGGGTCCTAAAGTCGGTTCATTCGATGGTGGCTGGGGTGCATCTTACATGGCTCGCATTGTTGGCCAGAAGAAAGCTCGCGAAATCTGGTTCCTATGTCGCTTCTACAATGCACAAGAAGCAGTAGATATGGGACTAGTGAACACAGTTGTGCCACTAGAAGACCTAGAAAAAGAAACCGTTCGCTGGTGTCGTGAAGTTCTACAACATAGCCCTATGGCGCTACGTTGTTTGAAAGCGGCACTCAATGCAGACTGTGATGGTCAAGCGGGTCTGCAAGAGCTTGCTGGTAACGCGACAATGATGTTCTACATGACGGATGAAGGCCAAGAAGGTCGTAACGCATTCAACGAGAAACGTCGCCCAGACTTCGACAAATTCCCTCGTAACCCATAATCCGTATAAGAAGAGGAGCCATGCGCTCCTCTATTTCGTTTTCGTCCTGAGCGCCTCGCCCTCTGGGAGGCTAGCGGGTTGTCTCGCTAAAGAGCTCAGAATATACGGCATTACATAGGATTCGAATTATGCGTAAAGCGAAGATTTATCGTTACTGCTTGCCAATGGACAGTGGCGTGATACTGCGTGATAACAAGTTGACGGAACGTACAGGTTACATCGTTGAACTGTCCGAAGGCGATAAAATCGGTCGTGGTGAAGTCGCTCCACTGGTTGGTTTTAGCTTGGAAGGTGTGGAAGAAGCCGGTATTCAATTGCAAGCTCAGGTTGAACGCTGGGTTGCGAACTTACCTTTGGATTACAACCACATGTATCCATCGGTTGCGTTTGGTTTGTCGATGGCTCAACTGGAGCTTGAAGGTGGTTTACCTACGCAAGGTAAGCACCAAGTCGCGCCTTTGTGTAACGGTGACCCAGACGATCTGATCCCAAAACTGAACGAAATGGAAGGCGAAAAAGTCGCGAAAGTAAAAGTCGGTCTGTATGAACCGATTCGTGACGGTATGCTGGTGAACTTGTTTCTTGAGTCGATTCCACAGCTAACGCTTCGTCTTGATGCAAACCGTGCTTGGACGCCAGAAAAAGCGCAGCAGTTTGCAAAATACATTGCACCATCACTACGCCAGCGCATCACCTTCTTGGAGGAGCCATGTCGCTCTCCTGGTGACAGCCTGTCTTTTGCAATCAATACGGGGATCGCTATCGCGTGGGATGAGACGTTGCAAGATGCGGTTCGTCGTGAAGATTTCAGCTTGGAAGATCTTACTGGTGTGAAAACCATCATCATCAAGCCAACGTTAATCGGCTCGGTTGATTTCTGTATTAAGCTGATTGAAAAGGCGAAGACGCTGGGCATTAAAGCCGTGATCAGCTCAAGCATTGAATCGAGCTTAGGTCTCAACCAACTTGCGCGCTTAGCACAATGGCAACTACCAAATGAGATCCCAGGTTTGGATACCATTGGTTTGTTTAAAGCGCAATTAGAGCAGGGCTGGCCGAAGTGCGATCTTCCAGTTATTCCGCTGTCAGAGCAGGAGTTAGTGTGGCATTCAGCGTAGATGATATTGCGATTGCACCTTGGAAATACTGGGCTCAAGTGAGCCCTTTTTCTATTGCCCTTGAAACAAACAAAGCGTCGCTCAATTGGCAGCAATTAGCGGCACGGATTAGCCATTATGTTCATTCCCTGCAACAGCAAGGTGTGATGAATGGAGATGTGGTGACGTTAGTCGGTAAGAATCAAGTTGAAACCCTGTGGTTTTATCTTGCCGCTCAGCAGTTAGGAGCGACTGTTGCTTTAACCATGCCGCAGCCTTTTGAGGCTCTGTCTGGCAAACTAACGACATTATACAAACCGAACCAGCAACGCTTTGTTTGGTTTGCTGATGGTGCCGTTGGTTTGTACTCTGAAAATCAGTTATCACAACTTAGTGCTACCTTGTTGTCGATTCCAGACACTGACACCGATGATGTATCAGTGCTCTCTACTGACGGATACTCGCATGATGGATTCGCATCTATCGTATTTACCTCTGGTTCAACCGGTACGCCCAAAGCGGTTGTTCATACGCATAGACAGCATCTTTCTTCAGCTCAAGGTCTGTTGGCTGAGTTTCGGTTCGACCAACAAGGTACGTGGTTACTCTCTTTGCCGCTTTATCATGTTTCTGGTCTTGCCATTGTGTATCGCTGGCTGTTCGCTGGTGCAACCATTAAGGTCGGAAGTGGAAGCCTTGCAGACGATATTGTTGGTGTCTCTCATGCTTCTTTAGTCTCGACCCAGCTTAAGCGTTTGCTGGACGAACAAGTTGAATTGTCTCTCACGCATGTATTACTGGGTGGTAGCCACGTCGCACATGAGCTCGCACTACGAGCGACACAACAAGGCATTGAGACTTGGCTAGGCTACGGCATGACGGAAGCCGCTTCAACGGTGACAGCAAAGCAAATAGACAGCATCAGCAATGCAGGTCACCTATTGCAAAATCGAGATATTAAGCTGGAGGAGCAACGCATTTATATTGGCGGGCTCACTCTCGCAACTGGCTACTTCAATCAAGGAAGTATTACTTCTCTGCTTAATGATGATGGTTGGTTCGACAGTAAAGACTTAGGTGAGTGGCAAGGCGATGAACTTAAGATCATTGGACGAGCAGACAACCAATTCATCTCTGGCGGTGAGAATGTTCACTGCGAAGAAATTGAAGCAGTACTGAACCAAATCGAGGGTATTTCACAAAGCATTGTTGTGCCAGTAGAAGATGCGGAATTTGGACACCGACCAGTGGCTGTGATTCAAACTGAATCGTTATTGAGCAAAGTACAGTACGAGCAATACCTAAAAACTAAGCTAGAGAAATTCAAATGGCCAGTAGCGTATTACGCAATGCCTCAAACTCTGTTGGGTGGTGGTATTAAAGTGTCGCGCAAAGCAGTGAAAGACTGGTTAAAAAATGAAGTGCAAAACGGTGACTAAGCGTTATTGCACTTCAGGGGGATGTGGTGATGGTGAGTCACCACAATTCTTTAGTTAGCGAGCGCGACTTTCATCTGCTCAGCCACTTTATCTACTTTGCCCAATCCGATAATCACTTGTAAGCCGCCTTTACCAATCATAACTACACCAGCAGCACCTAGTTGTTTTAGCTTAGCTTCATCGGCTAGAGAAGAGTCTTTTACAGTCAAGCGAAGGCGAGTAATACAATTGTCCACCTCGAGAATGTTATCTGCACCACCAATCGCTGCGATGTAGTCTTTCGCCAATTCACCAATGTTCTCAGTGACTTCTTTTTCCATATCCTCGCCGCGACCGGGTGTACGTAAGTTGAACTTAATAATCGCAAAGCGGAATACGCTGTAGTAAATCGCGAAGAAAACTAAACCTTGTGGGATCAGCATGTACCATTTGGTCGCCAGCGGGTTTTGGCTTGACAGCACGAAGTCAACGAAGCCTGCAGAGAAGCCAAAACCTGCCATCCATTGCATGCTTGCCGCAATGTACATTGAGATCCCCGTTAATACTGCGTGAATCAGGTACAACACTGGCGCTAAGAACATGAAGCTGAACTCTAGAGGTTCTGTGATACCAGTGAAGAAAGACGCCATCGCAGCAGCCAGCATGATAGAAAACACTTTGGTTTTGTTTTGCTTATCAGCGCAGTGATAAATCGCAAGAGCGGCACCTGGTAGACCAAACATCATAATTGGGAAGAAGCCAGCTTGGTACATACCAGTTTTGCCGATCACAGCCGTACCATTGGCAATAGACTGTGCGCCGCCTAAGAAGTTTGGAATGTCGTTGATGCCAACCACATCAAACCAGAAGACTGGGTAGAGCGCGTGGTGCATGCCGATTGTCAGCATCAAACGGTTAAAGAAGCCAAAGAGACCTGCGCCTAACGCCCCCATGGATTCGAGCTTAGTCCCGAAAATAATTAATGCATCGTAAATCACAGGCCATACGTAAAGCAGGACAAAAGCCAAAGCCATGCCAGCGATAGAGGTTAAGATTGGAACCAGACGCTTGCCACTGAAGAATGCCAACGCCTTTGGTAGCTCAACACCAGAGTAACGGTTATAGATTTCTGCTGAGATTACGCCAACTAGAATACCGATAAACTGGTTGTTGATTTTGTTGAACGCATCAGGCACTTCGTCAGCACTAATATCCATCAATTGAGTAACGGCACCCGGTGCTAGTAATGTGGTTAGCACCATAAAACAGATAAAACCAGATAAAGCGGCAGAGCCATTCTTATCCTTACTTAATCCGAAAGCGACACCAACGGCGAACAGTACCGCCATATTATCAATGATGGCTCCACCGGATTTAATTAGGAATGCCGCTAAAACACTTTCAGAGCCCCAACCGACCGGATCAATCCAGTAGCCAATCCCCATTAATATTGCCGCAGCAGGTAGGGTCGCCACGGGTACCATTAATGCCTTACCGACTTTTTGCATATAGCCGAGTATATTCATATTTGCCCCTATAATTTTAATGCCACCTAAAACATGATCTATGTTTGAAAGTGGTGTTTTTATTTAGTTTCTAGAGACTATTTGAAACTTAATTATCGACGCAAACAAACGAAATCACTACTATCATGAATTAATATTTTTAATGCATGGTGCGTTATGGCTAACCAACAGTTACTGCTTAGAAACCTTCATACTTTCAGTATCGCAGCGAAGCACCTCAGCTTTACGCAGGCAGCGAAAGAGTTGCACCTCACTCAAGGCGCTGTGAGTCATCGCATCAAAGTGCTAGAGCAGGAGCTTGGTTTTTCTCTGTTTGTGCGAGGTACGCGGAAGTTAGATTTGACCGCAGAAGGGTACCGATTCCAAAAGACATTATCATCGTCACTGAGCACCATCTTTAATGAAATTGAAGAAATAAAATCAACGGATTTAGTTGGTGAACTGAATATCGCTGCATCTCCGGGATTCTTAAATGGATGGTTGATGCCACGTATTGCGGATTTTAAACGTCTTTATCCGGGATTTAACCTCAACCTGTTTGCACAGGAAAACCAATTAGATTTAGTGACTAATCACATTGATGCTGCGATTTTTTATGATACGGAGCATTTGGTTGATGTGTATCGCCAAAGACTGTTTGGTGAAAAGTACATCCCGGTCTGTACACCTGAGTACATGAAAGAACAGAATATTTTAGAGGATGGGATGGCATCACTTCATCGTATCAACTTTATCCATGCATTGGGTTCGGATGTATGGCAACGATGGATTGCCCATGTGGGACTTGATGTTGATATCTTTGAGCATTTTTATTGTGTTAGCCATCGAGATATGGCGGTGCTCGCGGCGAGAAATAGTGTTGGTGTGGCGATGGGGCGGTATCGATTCGTCAAAGATTTACTGGATAAAGGAGAATTGGTTAGCCCTTATCCGACAATGGATACGAACTTGGGGTACGATTTAATTTGTCCATCTGGCTATGAACATCGACCTAAAGTGAAAACCTTTATTTCATGGATAGAAAGTCATATACCCAAGTAACCTCAAAATGCTTGGTTCAGCGAGAATGACTTGGTTTGAAGGCGAGGCAACAATTTGAAGATCTAGTGGTTCTAAATCAAAAGTTGTTAACGGAGCATACGAACCAAGGCAACTCGCCCTTTGGGAGCGTGTCACTGAAACAATTTCATCGTCAAACAACTTGGAAAGAGCTTGCTATTACGCTTCGTTGTTTTCCTTGAACTTGAATCAGTGACAGCGCTCTGAATCCAGCACCTTGAAGTCACTTGGTTATAGTTGATTTCGCAATGAATTAGTCGAAAAGGTAATTTCGTATCCTTATAACTCTGAATCATAATCATGCTCAAAGATAAAGGAATAAGGCATAAGGTTCAGGATGATCAAATTAGCGTTAGCAGCGGCGGTATTATTGCAAATCGGTGTAGCTGTCAGCAGTGAGGGGTTAATGCGTTCATTGGCTGAGTTAACTGCCTTTCTGGTTGCAATAGCTTTAGTGTTGGTACACAAAAGTCAAAGCACGCGAAAAGTCGAGCCAACCCAGCCTCAGAAAATCGATCAAGGTTTAGCTGAGAAGTAACCAGCCTAGAGACGTAGTAGAAATCAGTACCCACAACGTGACGCCAAACAGTAATGGCTTTGCGCCTGCTGATTTGAGTTTTGAGACTGAAATACTGCAACCAATCAAGAACAAACAAACCACAAGAGCTTGCTTAGCAATGGCAAAGATGCCTTGATATACCACTTCAAATTGTGGGAAAAAATCGCTGAATGCAATTGCAGCACAGTACCAGAAAATGAAGTAAGGAATCACTAACTTACTTTTGCCTTCCTCTCCATTACCTCGAGAAAAGATCACAGCACTGATCAGTGCGACAGGGATAATCCACAATGCTCGGGCGAGTTTCAATGTTGTTGCTGTCGTAAGTGCTTCTTCGCCGTAAGCAGACGCGGCACCCACAACTGAAGAAGTGTCGTGAATCGCAATCGCCGCCCATGTTCCGAACGTATGCTGATCCAAGCCTATTGCGTGACCAATCACTGGGAAGATAAATAGCGCTAATGAGTTCAGAACGAAAACCGTTGCAAGTGCAAGACCGATTTGTTCGTCCTTCGCTTTAATCGCTGGAGCGACAGCGGCAATTGCACTGCCACCGCAAATTGCAGTGCCAGAAGCGATTAAGTAAGCGGTCGTTCGTTCTAACTTAATCATCTTCGCGATCGTCATACCGAGCACAAGCGTACCAAGAATGGTGGCGATGATAAGACCAATGCCGTCAGAAGTGACTGCTAGAGCCTGCTCAAAGTGAATACCGAAGCCTAAGCCAATGATTGAATAGGAAAGCAACTTCTTGGTAAAAGAGGCAATAGGAAGTTCTGTCGGTACTAGGCTAAAACTCGCCAATAGAAAACCGATCACAAGCGCAATAGGAGAGGACACGAAAGGGGTTAAACAAAACAGCAGTGCCAATCCAAAGGGGATATTCTTTGTATTCAAGGGTGTCGTTCGTTGTTATGAGTTAAAGCCTGGAGTATACAGTAACGCTTTTGGTCAGAAAGTCTTAATGAATTGAACATGCGTTCAGTTAAACTAAACGCATGTTCAAGAATATGAAAGTGCTGTTCTGAGTTTAACGCCAGTCGCCTCGAAGGGCTCTTACTTTTTCAAACATAACTTGCGCGCTGGCTTGTTTTGGATCGACGGGTGTTCCTGCTTCGATTTCTAATTTAGACCAGAAACGGGTTGGTAACCCCTTACATGCGCGACCTTTTGCACGGCTGAAATAGCTGCCCCATAAACCTTTCAGTGCCATTGGTATAACAGGGACAGGGCTGCGGCGAAGGATGATATCGATACCACGCATAAACTCGTTCATCTCACCATCTGACGTTAAACGTCCCTCTGGGAAGATACACACAATATGACCCTCACTCAGTGCTTTCTCAACATCATTAAATGCGCGGCGAATCGATGTTCGATTGCTAGCCGAGATGGGGATCACGCCTGCTCGGCGAAGGAATCGTCGCAAAGGAGGAAGGTTCGCATAGTCTTCTTCCATCACAAATCGAATGAGACGAGGGCAAACGGCACTTAATAGCAGTGAGTCCATATAGCTGACATGATTGCAGACGATCAATGCCCCGCCGTGTTCTGGTAGGTGGTGTAAGTTCTTGTGCTTCACTCGGTAAATGGTATGAGTGACCACCCACATTGCAAAGCGCACCACAAAGATAGGAATCTGCAAAAAAATGTACGTTGCAACGAGGAAGTTAAGCACCGCCAGAAGAGCAAACAATTGAGGAATGCTCATTTCAAGTACGCTTAGACAAACAATGCCTAATACAGCGCTGCCTACCATGAATAGAGAGTTAAAGATGTTTAAGCCTGCAATGACCTGCGCTCGTTCCGTTTCTTTAGCTCGGTGTTGCATCAAGGCATAAAGGGGGACGATAAAGAGACCGCCGGATACACCTATCATTAATAAGTAGAAGAACAAGGGCCAGAATGCATCGTAGCTAACAAACTCAGCGAAAGTATGGAAGCGAGGCAGATCGGTCGGAATCGATGTTGCCATCAAGAAACCGAAGATTGTGATACCCAGAGCACCAATCGGCACGATGCCGACTTCAATACGATGATTTGAGAGCCAATTACACGCCATGGAGCCAACCGCAATGCCCACAGAGAATAGCGCTAGAAGGAAAGAAACCGCGCTTTCGGTACCGTTCAAATACACCTTGGTGAAGTTTGGAAATTGAGTCAGATAAGCCGCACCTAGGAACCAAAACCAGCTGATTGCCATGATGCATTGGAAGACAATACGATCAGACTTAGCAATCGCGAGTGTGTGTTTGGTCTGTTTATATGGTTGCCATTTGAATTGAATGTCCGGCGCGCTGGCTGATGCAAACGGAATAAAGCGACTAGATAGGTAGCCCAAAACAGCAAAGATGACAACGCAGAAAGCAGCAAGATATTTGGCACTCTCTGCTGAGGCAATAATACCGGCACCGAGAGTACCGACCAGAATTGCGATAAACGTACCAGCTTCGACTAATGCATTGCCAGGGACGAGTTCTCTTTCATTAAGTTGTTGAGGAAGTAGGGCATATTTGACTGGTCCAAAGAACGCCGATTGGGTACCCATCAAAAACAGCAATAAGAGCAGGACGCCATAGCTTTCGGTGATAAAACCAATTGCGCCTAATAGCATGATGCCGATCTCGAACAACTTTACCTTTCGAATAAACCATGACTTCTCGTACTTATCCGCGAGCACCCCAGCTGATGCAGAGAATAAGAAGAATGGAAGAATAAACAAGCCTGCCGCTAAGTTAATGAAAAGGTTGCTAGAAATTGGTAACGCGCTTGACCCAGCAAAAGCCACAAACAGCAGCAGTACGTTCTTAAATATGTTGTCGTTGAAAGCACCAAAAAACTGGGTAATAAAGTAGGGGAGGAACTTTCGCTGCCTAAGCAAAGACGACTGGCTGTCTGATGACATGAACAATCCTTTATTACCAGCTGATCAGGTAGTTTGAAATCAGGTTATCGATAAGCTCTTTACCATCAATAGGTTCGCTTGAGAAAAATTTGTCATCGACACTCAGAAGTGTAATGCCGTGAACACCTGACCATAATACTCGACTCGCTTGTAATACTTCAGATTCAGTACGATGGGGAGCGATTTGTGCCAATAAGGATTCCAACATTCCTGTCATACCATCGATGCGCTTCGCGTGCCACTCTGGAAGCTCAGCACCATTCATGTTGTGCTCAAATACCAGTTGCCAGCGGTAAGGGTGTTTTTGCGCAAAGTCATGGTAGCAGTATGCCAGTTCAAAAAGTGCTTGATGAGCATCCTTACTGTTTTTGGTCGCGGTTACTGCTTCTTGTTGCAACTCATCCAATGTCTGTGCAACGGCATGTAAAAGCAGTAGGTTATAGTTGCCAAAGATATTAACGAGAGTACTTGGCACGTAACCTATCATATTAGCGATCTTGCGAAGGCTCAGGTCGTGGTAAGAGTTTTCGTCTAAAAAGTCTTTGACTGTGGTAAGAGTCAAATTGACTAACTCTTCTCTAGTGTGATCGTTTCTGCGCGCCATAATTTAAAACTACTTATTGAACAACGTTCAATATGATAGTCAGCTACTGATTGACCGTCAATAACGCAAACAAGTCAGAAACCTGTGGGTTGGCAATATTCTGATACATGTCTTCTATTACGGATTGTTTCATTGTTGAATCCGACGGAGTATGATGGACACATCTCATATTTAGCGTGCTACTGATATTAGATGCTCGTTCATTTCACTATCATGCAGCGCGATTAAGTACATATCGTCAATTTTAAGGATAACGATGAAACGTTTATTTTCGATTGTCGCCCTACTGATGTTTACTGTTGCTGTAACGCCTATCGCGGAAGCGAAAAAGTTCGGTGGTGGTAAGTCTTTCGGTAAGAGTTATAAAACAGCCCCTGCTCCTAAACAGCAGCAACAAAACACAAACACCATTGGTAAAGAACAAGGTGCTAAATCATCAAGCAAAAAAGGTTTGATGGGCGGCTTACTTGGTGGTCTTCTTGCTGGTGGTTTGTTAGCAGCATTCTTTGGTGGTGCATTCGAAGGTATCCAATTTATGGATATCCTAATCATCGGTTTGATTGCATTTGTTATCTTCAAATTGATGCGCGGCATGCTTGGCGCTAAACAGGGCAGTATGAATCAGCATCGTCAACAGCCAGCATTTGGCGGTAATGCTTCTAAGTTCGAGCAACCAAACATGCAGAATTTTGAGCAACAGCCAAATACAAACGCTGGTGGTTTTGGCGGTTTCGGTGCTCAAACTGACATTCCACATAACTACCCACCGGGTTTTGACCAAGCTGCATTTATCAATGGCTCTCGTGAGCACTACCGCATCTTGCAAGGCGCATGGAACCATAACCAACTTCACACGATTGAAGAGTATGTTTCACCAAGCCTATTTGAAGATTTGAAAGCAGAACGTGCGAAGCTAGATGGCGAGCAACACACCGATGTGATGTATGTAGATGCTGAAATCGTTCGCGCTGACTACGATGCAAGTAAAGCACAGCTTAGTCTGCAGTTCAGTGGTCGCTACCGTGATGCAGCAGAAGGCATTGAAGAAGATATCGAAGATATCTGGCACCTAGAGCGCGACCTAACGGTACCAAACGCACCTTGGTTGATTGTCGGTATTCAAGGTTAATCACCAGCAGCGTTCAATTTAGTCTTAGTAAAATCCCGCTTTCGAGCGGGTTTTTTTATGTCTGGAAATCAGAGAATCGAAACCTATCGATATAATTTCGAGTGGTTAAAGTCGAGCAAATAGGATTCTTACAAGGGAAACGATGAGTCACACATAGGGATTGGTGAAGATAGAGCTAATGAGATGATCTATGGCTTGATTCCATTGACCTAAAATAAACCAGCTGACACTTGGATTCCTCTCAAGCAGAGCTAGTTAAAAGTATCTAGGTGTCGTACTACTTAACGAAAGATCACTAAAAATCGCGCTGTGAGTGAGACTAGATTTAGCCAGATAGTGGGGTAGTCATTGAAAATTGATAGGTATAGAACGAAAAAAGCCAGCTCAATGAGCTGGCTTCTTCAATATGGTGGAGGGGGACGGATTCGAACCATCGAAGGCAGTGCCGGCAGATTTACAGTCTGCTCCCTTTGGCCACTCGGGAACCCCTCCAGGGTGTTTTTCATACTACAAAGAGTATGCTTGAAAATTAGTTTCCCAACCTAGCTTCCAAGTTGTTCTTATGTTCAAAGGAAAAACATAAGAAAGAATATGGTGGAGGGGGACGGATTCGAACCATCGAAGGCAGTGCCGGCAGATTTACAGTCTGCTCCCTTTGGCCACTCGGGAACCCCTCCAGGGTGTTTTCATACTACAAAGAGCATGCTTGAAAATTAGTTTCCCAACCTAGCTTCCAAGTTGTTCTCATGTTCAAAGGAAAAACATAAGAAAGAATATGGTGGAGGGGGACGGATTCGAACCATCGAAGGCAGTGCCGGCAGATTTACAGTCTGCTCCCTTTGACCACTCGGGAACCCCTCCAGGGTGTTTTTCATACTACAAAGAGTATGCTTGAAAATTAGTTTCCCAATCTAGCTTCCAAGTTGTTCTTATGTTCAAAGGAAAAACATAAGAAAGAATATGGTGGAGGGGGACGGATTCGAACCATCGAAGGCAGTGCCGGCAGATTTACAGTCTGCTCCCTTTGGCCACTCGGGAACCCCTCCAGGGTGTTTTCATACTACAAAGAGCATGCTTGAAAATTAGTTTCCCAACCTAGCTTCCAAGTTGTTCTCATGTTCAAAGGAAAAACATAAGAAAGAATATGGTGGAGGGGGACGGATTCGAACCATCGAAGGCAGTGCCGGCAGATTTACAGTCTGCTCCCTTTGGCCACTCGGGAACCCCTCCAGGGTATTTTTATACTTAAGAATGTTTTCCCAACACATCTCTCAAGTGCGGAGCGCATCATAGCAAACTCGCTCAAGCTGTAAAGCGTTTTTCTTACGTTTTTAAGTTGAATGCTGCCTTTTTGGGCAAAGATGGTAGAAAGTCAGCGTTTTGTATGTCGTTTATACAAAAGAGAAACTGACTTTTTACTTGAATTTACACTACTTGACGTTAGGCGTCGTATCAACTGATAAACTGTAATCAGTTTAATGACATAAGTTTATCTGTTTAGTAGTCAAAATTATGAGTATGAGAGCCACTTTATCCGTTCTAACGCTTTCTATTTTAATGGCATCACCTGCGGCTTTTGCTGCAAAACGTGGTCCATCGACGGTTACGGTCGTAACTGAACAAGTAGAGACGCATCAAATCAACCAATCCCTATCATTGATTGGTAAGCTAGAAGCTGCCCAATCAGTGATTGTTGCTTCTGAAGTTGCTGGCAAGGTAAAAGATATCCCCGTAACAGCCAATCAAAACGTTCAACAAGATCAGCTGCTCATTCTACTAAATGATGACAAAGCGCAAGCAGCATTAGTAGAAGCAAAAGCTTACCTAAAAGATGAACAGCGTAAGTTAAAAGAGTTTCAGCGTTTGGTGAAACGTAATGCCATTACTCAAACGGAAATTGATGCGCAAAAAGCAAGCGTAGAGATTGCGGAAGCGCGTCTAGATGCAGCAAAAGCTAACCTAGCGGATCTAAATATCAGTGCACCTTTTGCCGGTACGGTTGGTTTTATCGATTTTAGTCGAGGAAAAATGGTCAGTGCAGGCTCTGAGTTGCTGACGTTAGATGACTTGTCCGTAATGGAACTGGATCTGCAAGTACCTGAGCGTTACCTATCCATGTTATCTGTTGGTATGGAGGTTCACGCGACTACCAGCGCTTGGAGCGGTGTTGATTTTGTCGGTAAAGTTACAGGCATCGATACTCGTATCAGTGCAGAAACGTTGAACTTACGTATTCGTATCGAATTCGACAACCCAGAAAACCATCTGAAGCCAGGCATGCTTATGAATGCGTCTTTGGCATTCCCTGCGATTGAAGCACCAATTATCCCAGTTCAAGCGCTGGAATATTCCGGAACGAAGCGTTTTGTGTACGTTATTGATGAAGACAACAAAGCGAAGCGTCAAGAAGTGTTCTTGGGAGCACGTGTCGATAATGAAGTGGTGATTGAATCTGGTGTAGAGATTGGCGACAAGATTGTCGTGCAAGGTATTGTGAACATGCGCGATGGCGTCGAAGTGAAAGAAATCATCGCACCAGGAAAAGCGAAAACTGCGAATGCAACCAGTGAGCAGGGCGCGCAAGACGAAGCGGCTAAGGAAGCAAATTAATGTTACTTTCTGACGTTTCCGTAAAACGCCCTGTTGCGGCGCTGGTATTAAGCATGCTGCTATGTGTATTCGGCTTTGTGTCGTTTACCAAACTTGCAGTGCGTGAAATGCCAGATATCGAAAGTCCAGTTGTATCGATCAGCACTCGTTATGAAGGCGCTTCTGCAACCATCATTGAAAGCCAAATTACTTCGGTACTGGAAGATCAACTTTCGGGCATCAGTGGAATTGATGAAATTAGCTCCACTACGCGCAACAGCATGTCGCGTATCACCATCACTTTTGAATTGGGTTATGACCTTAATACTGGCGTAAGTGATGTTCGTGATGCGGTAGCTCGAGCACAGCGTTCGTTGCCAGATGAAGCTGATGATCCTGTTGTTTACAAAAACAATGGTTCTGGTGAAGCTTCTCTCTATATTAACCTCAGCTCATCAGAGATGGACCGCACACAATTGACGGATTATGCCGAACGTGTGCTTATGGACCGTTTCAGTTTGATCTCGGGTGTTAGTTCTATCGATCTGTCTGGTGGTTTGTACAAAGTGATGTACGTGAAACTCAAACCAGATCTGATGGCAGGACGTTCGGTTACTGCCTCTGATATTACAGCAGCGCTTCGTAGTGAAAACTTAGAAAGTCCGGGCGGTGAAGTTCGAAACGATTCGACAGTGATGTCAGTGCGAACTGCCCGTACATACAACACGCCAGAAGATTTCCAATACCTTGTGGTGAAACGTGCAAGTGACAACACGCCTATTTACCTAAAAGACGTGGCTGATGTGTTCATCGGTGCAGAAAACGAAAACTCGACCTTTAAGAGTGATGGTGTCGTGAACATCAGTTTGGGGGTGGTGCCTCAATCAGATGCGAACCCTTTAGAAGTTGCGCAGGCTGTGCGTTCTGAAGTGGATAAAATCCAGAAGTTTTTGCCAGATGGGACTCGTCTAGCTATTGATTATGATGCCACTGTCTTTATCGAACGTTCGATCGATGAGGTCTACAGTACACTCTTTATTACGGGTGGTCTGGTAATTCTGGTTTTGTACATCTTTATCGGTCAGGCACGAGCAACGTTGATTCCTGCGGTGACGGTACCAGTGTCACTGATTTCATCATTCATCGCTGCCTACTATTTCGGTTTCTCTATTAACCTCATTACCTTGATGGCGTTGATCTTGTCTATTGGTCTGGTTGTGGACGATGCAATCGTAGTAGTAGAGAACATCTTCCACCATATTGAACGTGGTGAATCACCATTATTGGCGGCTTACAAAGGTACGCGTGAAGTAGGTTTTGCTGTTATCGCCACAACGTTAGTTCTTGTGATGGTATTCCTGCCGATCTCCTTTATGGATGGCATGGTCGGTTTGCTGTTTACTGAATTCTCAGTTTTGTTGGCAATGTCGGTGATCTTCTCGTCCTTAATTGCTTTGACGCTTACTCCTGTTTTAGGCAGTCAAATTCTAAAAGCGAACGTGAAACCAAACCGATTTAATCAAGCCGTTGATAAGCTGTTTGCGAAATTGGAAGCAGGTTATCGTAAAGCGCTGCGCGGTGCGTTGAAAGTTCGTTGGGCTGCACCTTTGGTTATTATCGCGTGTATGGGTGGCAGTTACTTCTTGATGAATCAAGTGCCTGCACAGTTAACTCCGCAAGAGGACCGAGGCGTGATCTTTGCCTTTGTTCGTGGTGCTGATGCAACTTCCTATAACCGTATGTCAGCGAACATGGACATTGTAGAAGATCGCTTAATGCCGTTACTGGGGCAAGGATTCTTGAAATCGTTCAGTATCCAAACACCAGCATTCGGTGGTCAAGCGGGTGACCAAACGGGTTTCGTTATCATGATTCTGGAAGACTGGAACGAACGTGATGTCACTGCTCAAGATGCGTTGAATCAAGTTCGCAAATCACTGGCAGGTATTCCTGACGTTCGTGTCTTCCCATTCATGCCGGGTTTCCGTGGTGGATCGAGCGAACCAGTGCAGTTTGTCTTGGGCGGATCGGACTACGATGAGCTATTAGTCTGGGCAGAAATGCTCAAGAACAAAGCTGAAGAATCACCAATGATGGAAGGCGCTGAAATCGATTATTCAGAGAAAACGCCAGAGCTATTGGTGTCTGTCGACAAACGCCGCGCGGCTGAACTTGGCGTGAGTGTTCAAGACATTTCTGAAACTCTGGAAATCATGCTTGGTGGTAAAAGTGAAACGACTTATGTTGACCGTGGTGAAGAATATGATGTTTACCTTCGAGGTGATGAAAATAGCTTCAATAACGCGGCTGACTTAAGCCAGATTTACTTGCGCACTACCAGCGGTGAGCTAGTGACTTTAGATACGGTGACTAAGGTAGAAGAAGTGGCTGCATCGATTCGTTTGTCCCACTATAACAAACAGAAATCCATCACCATTACTGCCAATTTATCAGAAGGCTACACTTTAGGTGAGGCGCTTGATTTCTTAGACCAAGAAGCGATTGATAACCTGCCGGGTGATATTTCAGTGAGCTATTCTGGTGAGTCAAAGGACTTCAAAGAGAACCAAGCCAGTGTTGCAGTTGTATTTGCCTTGGCATTGTTAGTTGCATATCTCGTATTGGCGGCGCAGTTCGAAAGCTTCGTCAACCCTCTAGTGGTAATGTTCACTGTGCCGATGGGGGTCTTTGGTGGCTTCCTTGGTTTGGTAGTGATGAGCCAAGGGATGAACATCTACAGTCAGATCGGCATGATCATGTTGATCGGTATGGTAACTAAGAATGGCATCTTGATCGTTGAGTTTGCTAACCAGTTACGTGACCGTGGCATTGAATTTGAAAAAGCGATTACTGATGCGGCAGCTCGTCGTCTACGTCCGATCATGATGACTGCATTCACAACACTTGCCGGTGCGATTCCTTTGATCATGTCGACAGGCGCGGGTTATGAAAGCCGTGTGGCTGTCGGTACGGTTATCTTCTTCGGTATGGGCTTTGCGACATTAGTGACACTGTTTGTTATCCCTGCGATGTACCGATTGATCTCTGCGAAGACACGTTCACCTGGTCATGTAGAGGCTGAGTTGAGCAAAGCGCTAAGCCACGACACAAAAGGACGTATTGCTCATCCATAAGGTGTTACCGCTAAGACGTTGAATATAAAAGCCGAACAATTTTTGTTCGGTTTTTTTATATTTTCCGCTTGGGTATTTATAGATCTAATGATAATTATTGGTTGTTATTTCGCCACTTCTTCGAGGGGCACAGGACTCGCTCATCGTGTTTGACCGAATGATGGGTCTTGGCAGGCAATGTATCTGAGGATTACTACTTTGGCTGGCGTTACTATTGAGGTGTTCCCTTGAAAAAATTCCGTGGCAGTTACATGGTTGAGATGGTTTTAGTTGCTGGTGCAATGGCGCTATTAGCGACAACTGCGTTACCGCAGTTAACAGGCGCGATTCAAGATCGCCAAGAAAACATTTTGACCTCATTGGATGCGGGTCAAGGCAGTAGTCATGTGAAGCAAGACACCGCTGGTCAGTTTTCTGAACAATAAGTTGCTTAGTGACTCCGTGCAATAAATTCAAAAAAGCCGAGGTAATGACCTCGGTTTTTTTGTCTTCAATTCTGAACGTTATATAAGCTTGAGAAAGTCTGATTAAAAGCGTTTACCTAAGCTTACTTGGACACCTTCATAGCTGTCATAAAAGTTATCAAAGCCCATATCTGCCACATTGTAGATGTACTCAGCACGAAGCCAAATATCTTTACTCATGTCCCAGTGAATACCTGCACCAACGTTGAATAGCGCGCCAGAGTCATCGGTGACTTTTTGAACATCAGGAATGTACATTTCTGCTTGAGTACCCAATGCGGTCACGCGACCAAATAGTGACAATGGTGTATCACCCAAGTTATCGCTTGTTAGTACGGCTGACATACCTGCTTGGTAGTAATGAAGGTCTAAATCTGTCTTAAGAGAATCATTCTTAAGAGAATCATTCTTAAGTTCATTTTGTGAATAACGCAACACACCCTCAAACGCAAGGTATTGGTTTACGTTGTAGCCCCAGCCAATTGTAATATGAGGTGTTGACCAACCACTGTCTCGATCAGAACCAAACTCCGGCGTGTCGAAGCCCACATTACCAGTTCCAAGGTACAAATAAGATTGGTGAGTTTGTTCTTGAGTAGCGAAAGTTGGCAGACTCATGGTCAATGCAGATAATAATAGGATGGCGTTTTTCATAACTTGGCGATAACCTTTGTGAAAGACCGTTTTTAGAATTAGTATTAATTTAATCAATAAGATAACTGGCGGTTATCATATCAGTCTTTTGGGTGAGTGCGTGATTTTACAAGGAAATTTGTTGTAATGACGCAAATTTTAGACTCAGCACGCTCACTCATTTCTATGCTATGAACTGCGAGATAAATAAAAGGAAAGTAAAGTGGCTGAATTCAAGTACAAAAATCTAACCCAAGAAGAGCAAGACAAGCTTGATGCAGCGACATTTCGTCGCCTGTTGGCTCACTTGGATGAAAATAAAGACGTGCAAAACATTGATCTCATGATCCTTGCTGGTTTCTGCCGCAATTGCTTTAGCAAATGGTATAAAGCAGAAGCTGAAGAACTAGGTGCGGATATCGATATCGATGATGCTCGTGAGCGTGTCTATGGCATGACTTACGATGAATGGAAACAGAACCACCAACCTAAAGCAACGCCAGAGCAATTGGCTGCATTTGAAGCACGCCAGAAGAAGTGATTTTTCTGTATTAAGCAGATAAAAAAATAGCCCGCTGATTGAGCGGGCTGTTTCTTTATTTGGCGTCTGAGTTTTACTCAGTGATTGGACCGCAACATGCTGGTTCAACGCAACCTTTTGACTGAATAATTTCAAGCTGTGCTAGGTAAGGTTGAATGTCACCGATGTTTTCTTTTACCCAATCCGTGTTGTAGTAAGTGTCTAGGTAGCGTTCACCAGAGTCACACAGAAGCGTTACGATAGAGCCAGTCTCACCCCGTTGTTTCATCTCACATGCAAGCTGAAGAACACCATATAGGTTGGTGCCTGTCGACGCGCCAACTTTACGACCAATTAAGCCAGACAGCCAATGTGCTGTTGCTACGCTTGCTGCATCAGGAATTTTGCGCATTTCGTCTACCACACCTGCGATAAAGCTAGGCTCTACTCGTGGACGACCGATACCTTCAATCTTGCTGCCGTTTTCGCCTTTAATCTCTGCGTTGCCAGACTGGAAGTAGTCATAGAATACCGAGTTATCTGGATCAACCACACACAGTTTTGTGTCGTATTTTTGGTAACGAATAAAGCGACCAATGGTTGCCGACGTACCACCCGTACCTGGGCTCATTACAACCCAACTTGGGATTGGATGATCTTCCAACTCCATTTGGCTAAAAATAGAGTTCGCAATATTGTTATTACCACGCCAGTCAGTTGCGCGCTCAGCATAAGTAAATTGGTCCATGTAGTGACCGTTTAGCTCTTTCGCTAGTCGACGAGACTCATCGTAAATTTGGTCTGAACGGTCAACAAGGTGCGCTTTGCCGCCGTAGAATTCGATTTGTTCAATTTTCTTGCGTGCCGTCGTTTTTGGCATCACCGCAATAAATGGTAAGCCAAGAAGACGAGCGAAGTACGCTTCAGAAACCGCTGTACTGCCTGATGATGCTTCGATCACCGTGGTTTCTGGACCAACCCAACCATTACAAATCGCGTAAAGGAACAGCGAGCGTGCCAAGCGGTGCTTTAGTGAGCCTGTCGGGTGGGTGCTTTCATCTTTTAAGTAGATATCGATGCCTTCCAAAGAAGGTAGATCTAACTTGAATAAGTGGGTATCTGCTGAGCGTTGAAAGTCTGCTTCGATTTTGCGTACAGCATTGTTGATCCAGTTGTGGTCAGTACACATAACATGACTCCTCGAAATTCTGTAGGGTAGTTGTTTTTGTCTATAGGGATAATCTACCTATAACTGCAGAGAAAAACTTTGCTATTATTGTTCTGTTATTTATCAAAAGTAGAAAAATTTTCTGCATTAAAGGGTTTTTATAGTAATGGGCTTAGATAAAATCGATAAGCAGTTGCTTTCTTTCCTCCAAAATGATGGAACCTTGTCATTAAATGACTTAGCTGAGCGAGTTAATCTGACGACCACGCCTTGCTGGAAGCGTTTAAAAAAGCTAGAAGATGAAGGCTATATTGAAAAGCGTGTCGCGCTACTGAGTGCGGAGAAGTTAGATTTATCCTTCATTGCGTTTGTGCAGCTCAAAACCAGTGATCACTCTGAAGGGTGGTATAACCATTTTGTGACGACCGTAAGTGATTTCCCTGAAGTGATGGAGTTCTATCGCATGGCAGGAGAATACGACTATATGATGAAAGTGGTCGTCAAAGACATGAAGTGTTTTGATGAGTTCTATAAACGATTGGTGAACAGTGTAAAAGGTTTATCCAACGTAACATCAACCTTTGCTATGGAACCGATAAAGTACACTACTGAGCTTCCAATTTATGGCGTTTAATTTCTCTTTCACATCTCCGTGAGCGCCTTTTTAGGGCTCACTTCTTTTACCTCTTACAATTATTAGCACCTCAAAGTGTGATTTGGTGCTTATATTTTAACCTGTTGAAAACCCAACATTTATTATCGCTAATTTAATAACTTAACGTAAGGTAAACGTTTGCTTGTTTTTTATTTTTGCAAGTTTTCGAAAATTGTCGGCAATTTATGGATCTTGTGAATGTATTTCGGGGTTGATAGGTATGAAATTAATCCCAAATGGGGGTGGTGATGAATAAAACATCGTATTATTATCGCGCCACATTCCTGATGTAAGAAATTATTACAAAAAATGAAAAAATATTATTTTCTCTTGTTTTTCGCTGCTGTTATTGCAGGTTGCGGTGGTGGGGGCGGTGATTCCAAACCCGATAATTCAAACTCTTCAACTCAAACGACCAAGCAAAGCCGTGCTCAGTTAAAGGTAGAAGACACAACGCTTGCCTTTGATGGCGTTGGTCACGTTCTTAATACAACGATGAGCAATGTGCAGGGCACGATCACATACCAAATTCTCTCTTCAACACCTTCTAATGTGGTCCAAATTGATGAATCTGGGCAATTGCAGATTCTGCGCCCTGGCATCGCGAAGGTAAAAGCGACGGATAACAGCTCGATTTATGAGTCTTCTGAGGCAGAGTTCACTGTGACAGTGAGCAAAGGCACTAACCCCGATTTAGTGGTCAACGAACTCAATTTGAACGCATTGAATAAAGACGGTGAGTTATTGGTTGTTCGTGGTCAACGAGGCCAAATAAGCTTTGAAGTGGTTGATGGTGATGAGCACTTGGTTCGCGTAAACCAAAATGGTCGCGTGTATGCTATTGGAGCGCAAGGTCAGGCGCGAATCCGTATTCACGATACGGGAGATGATTATTACCAAGCGCGCGATATTTATGCCAATGTCCATGTTTTCCAAGTTGGTGCTGAACAATTACAGTTTGCGCCTCTAAGCCCTGTTTATAGGGACGGTTTAACGCTAGAACCAGTTCGACTGGATGACGTCGAAACTGAGAGTCTTACGTTTAAGCTTGCTGACAGTAACGTCCAATCCGATGTTGTTGAAATTCTTGATAAGAACACCGGTTTACTGTTGATTCATAACGCAGGGCAGGTCGAAATAGAGGCGACGGCAACATACAGCCAAGGTTTTGTTCAGCAGCAACAAACAGCCCGTTTTGTGGTGAACGTTGCCAAAGGTAAGCGTCAGCCGCTCAACTCTATCAATATCGCTGCAAACTACAGTGCTAACCAATCGCTGTATCCTCTCGTTAGCAATGCAAAGGGCGACTACTATTTTGATGTGGCTGAAGGGCAAGATGTTGTTCGTGTATCCCCAAATGGAGACGCTCTGATCATACAAGGTGTCGGTCAAGCAAAAATCGACATTATTGAGCGAGAAATACGCAATTTTCCTAATACGCAAACTCAAATCACGGTTGATATTGCTCCAGCACCGCACCCAGACATGGAAGATGTTGCAATTGCTCTCACTTATCAAGATGAGTTAACAGTTCCACTGCAGTTTGCTGGTCAGAAAGGCAAACTCAGTTTAGTTGATTCTATTCCTGAAGGGCTGCAAATTGCTGCCGGTAAAATCTATGTAAATAGAGCAGGCAGCTATACGCTACGCTTTGAAGATGATGGTGGTGAGTATTATCAATCGACTCAGTTTGATGTCGTTCTTAATGTCGCCAAGGCTCAAGGCTCAGCAATGCCTGTGAAAGACTATGAGGTTGTATACAGCACAAATCATCAGTTCCAGTTATTACGTGATTTTGAGTTGCTCGCTTCTGGCGATGGAATTGAAGTTCTCGATAATACCCAGCCGAGTGTTGCTGATGCCATCGCGAATGGTCTGGTTCACGTGTATAAAGCGGGTGTGACAACCTTAACGTTACGTCGTAAAGAGAGTCAGAACTATACCGCGGGACCAGAGCAAACGGTAACCTTCACCATATTGAGTGCACCGAGTCGAATCCAGATTAGCTCTGATGTCGAAGTTAATTGGAACGCGCTTAAACCATCGGTAGCCAAACCGACAATTTCAGGAGTGGTTGGTCAGGTCAGCTATGCGTTTGCTGAAGGTTCAGAAACCGATGTGGTTTCATTAGACCCTAACTCAGGTGAAATGCGTATTCTGAATGCTGGCAACACAAGAATTGTCGTGTCTGATGTGGGCAATGAGCAATACTCCGCTGGACAAGCAAGCTTTAGTGTTACCGTTAAACCGATTGAGAGCCGTGCGACTATTGCCTATCCACAAGCGACATATGGCTCTGGTGACAAGTTACAACCTAATTTAAACGGTGATGGTGTCAAAGCTGAATATCGCTTGATCAACCAATCAGCGCCGTCTGTAAAAATGGCTTCAAACAATGGCGAGTTAACGATACTGCACGCTGGAGATTACATGGTTGAAGCCACGCTGACAGGACGTAACTACCTAACTAAAAAGGTCAGCTATCAGGGGAAAATAGGCAAAGCCGATCACCCTGGTTTATCTGTACTTCGCCAAGACGTAGAGTTTGAACCCTTCAAAGAAGTGGTGCTAGATTTTGGTCGAGCAATTGGCGAGCGCAGTTACGTACTACACAACACCAGACGTGAAAATATAGCGTCACTAGATCCTTCACGCGGTGTTATCACCTTAAAAGGTTATGATTCTAGTAGCGTTGTGCAAATTCGTGTTGCTGAGAAAGAAACCCGCGATTACAAAGAGATGAGTGACACTCCGGTAACAGTAGCACTCAACCTCTCTGCTTCTGGTGTGGCGGATAAGTACACACATTTAACAAGTGGTCAAACGGTCGTTGGTAGTGAATTGAATGCACAAAGATTCGCTAATTTAGAAGAAAGTGAATTTGGTATTATGGGAGCGAGCTTATTACGAGAGCCTACAGATGCTGAATTGGTTGAGAATGGCGAAGGTAAAGTTGCCCTGTTGCTGATGAGGCCAACAGATAATGATGACCCAATGGCAGTGCGAGCTGTGTGGATGCATATTGCTCGTTTTGATGGCTGTAGTGCACTATTGGACCCTAATGATCCTCGCCCATTCTTAGCGATCGACTATTCAGCGGAAGGTTACTGTAAAACCGGTGCAACCATTCGTATGACTCGTTATTTGGTTATTGATGACAGCAAGCTTGAAAAAGGAACCAAATACGAGATGGTCAGCCCATTGATTCAGTACCGACGTGGACATCGCGAGTTTATGGCCACTAAGAGAGGAGGACAATACGCGGAACCAGGTGTGATTTATGGTGAAGGTGAGTACGGTCTTCCTGACAGCTTGTACGAGTGGTCTGTTGTTACTTTTGAATATCAAAAAAACTAACTGACATAAAAAGGAGTGCATAAGCACTCCTTTTTTAGTCCCAATTTGTGAGAAGAGCTATTTGGTAAAGCGCATCACACCTTCTTGAACGGCCGTTGCAACAAGATGACCTTGTTGGTTGTAGATTTCCCCACGAACTAGACCGCGAGTGTTACTGGCGGTTGGACTTTCAATTACATACAGCAACCACTCATCCATCTTAAACGGGCGGTGGAACCAGATAGAGTGATCGATGGTTGCCACTTGGAAGTTCGGAGTCATCAATGACACTTCGTGTGGATGAAGTGCCGTTGTTAGGAAGCCCCAATCCGACGCGTAAGCTAGGAGATATTGGTGAATCAGTTGGTTCTCTGGCATTTCTCCATTGGCGCGAATCCATAGGTACTGTTTCGCTTCAGTTTTCTTAGGTTTCAATGGGTTTACGATGTTGACTGGGCGAGTCTCAATAGGTTTTTCGCCACAGAATGTTTTGCGTAAACGCTCGGGTAAGAACTCTGCAATATGGCTGGCAAGCTCAGTTTCCGAAGGGAAATTCTCCGGTCCAGGAATATCTGGCATGGTGTTTTGATGATCAAAACCAGGAGCATCGCCATGATAAGACGCCGTTAGATAGAAAATAGGACGACCATTTTGAATCGCTTTGACTCGACGAGTACTAAAGCTGCGCCCGTCACGTAGGTTCTCTACGTCATAGATGATTGGTTTCTCTGGATCGCCAGGATAGAGGAAATAACTGTGAAACGAGTGCACTGTGCGTGCGTCCTCTACAGTGTAACGTGCAGCAGATAATGCCTGTCCAATAACCTGGCCACCGTAAACTTGAGGTAAACCTAGGTTCTCGCTTTGACCACGGAACAAGCCTTCTTCTAGTTTTTCGAGTTGTAGTAGGCTGAGCAATTCTCTTAGTGGTTTACTCATGATGTCTCCTCACCTTGTTTTTATTGCTGCTTCAATTATGAAACAAAATCAACTGTTTGATAATTTCTAACTTAGTCAAACTATTGTCAAATAGATAAGCGTACAGCAGACAGTTTAATAATCTCCCTCTATACTTAGCGCGAATTGATACACCCGTTGAGGAAACTATGAAAAAAACACTACTACTTGTTACTTCTTTACTATTCGGTGCTGCACTAGTGGGTTGCCAAACTTCTCAAACAACAGAAATGGAATCAGCTGAGGCGTCTATGAAGACAATTACAGGTACAGTGGCTTACCGTGAGCGTATTGCACTGCCTCCCCACGCAGTCGTTACGGTTGCGCTAGAAGATGTTTCTCTTGCGGATGCCCCAGCTAAAGTACTAGCGAAACAAACATTCGAGACAGAGGGTAAACAAGTACCTTTGGCATTTGAACTGAGCTACAACAGCAACGATATCAAACCAAACCACCGTTACAGCCTACGTGCTCGTATCGAAGTGGATGGTAAATTGCGCTTTATCAATGACACAAGCATTCCTGTCATTACAGATGCAGAACAAACGCACCAAGCAAACATTCGTCTTGTTGGTACTCGTTAATCGTTAGCCCAACTGATTGTTAAAATGGCAGCCATTAAGGCTGCCATTTGTATTTTCTGAGCGAGACTTTTCCAATCTCAGACACCTCAATTCCCTCAGCTTCAAGCTTTTGCTTTTGTCTTTCCAGATCGCGACCTTTCAACGAAATCTTCCCTTGACTATTTATGACGCGAAACCATGGCAGTTTACTGCCTTCGGGTAGATTACCTAACGCTTTACCAACATGCCTTGCGTAGCCCGGATAGCCAGCCATTTTGGCAATTTCACCATAAGTAGAAACACGTCCGGTGGGAATTTGGTGAATTACAGCAAAGATTTGCATTAAAAATTGGTCCATACTGAAAGTGTCCATTGTTGTTTACCAAGGAATGGTAATACACAAGACTTGTACTTCGCTATCAGTTCTTGCTCCTTAACATCATTTGTCGCTCATCTCTCTTCACCGCCTTTTATTGTTTCTTTTGTGAGCTGCAAGTGATCTCTCAGAGTAAGTTGGAAATACAAAAACAAGCTTATGCTTAGTTTACATATAGACCCGCTCAACGACTTTTAATGCCCAGTTTGACATGCCGTTGAGTTACCAAGTTGGTTGGGGAAGCCAGGAGGCGCTATGATTTTTTCGACACTTCAATTTCTTATTACGACTCTTCTTGCCGTGGTGTGTGCTCGTGCCATCAGTTTGAGCGAAGGAGAGATCCCCGTTCTCGCCTTAATGATTCCCGCACTGTGGATATTGCCACAAGGAGGAATTGCCGGTTTGATTCTGCTCGGTGCCATGACCGTTTATGGTGTCACTCTGTCGATGCAGCCGATTGCATTGTCAGTGGGCGTTTTGATCCTATTCCCACTATTAATGGTCGTGTTCTCACGTCGTAGTTCACTAGGCGTATTGCTTACCGCTGGTCTGATTGTATTGACCTTACAAGTAGGCATTATGGTGACACAACAAGCCGGGAAGCTTGATGGCTCTGCGTGGTTGACAGTGGTACAAACCTTATCAGTGATAGTCATGTGGTGGGCAGCAAATCATTGGAAACCTTCAGAAAAACACAGTTGGTGGTCATTGCTGTTGTTGCTGCCACTGTGGTTAGCTGATTTGCCTTATGCTGTGCTTGTCGCACTAAGTATTACGGGAATTCTGGCTTCTATGGAGGCGTTAACTAAGATTCGAAATTCGATGCGTTGGGGTAAGTTGCTCTGCTGGACTTTGCCGACCGTAGGGTTCGCTGCATTAGTCGTTAGCCCAAACATTGAAGTACCAAACCCTGTCTTTGTTGTTTGGATTTGTTTGCTCGGAACGGCTTGGATGACGGACTACATCTTACGTAGTAGCGATGAGCAGGCAGAGTTATGAAATAGTTGTAGTCGCTCTGGGTAAATAGTGACCCGTGCGGCAGACTCTTGATTTGTTTATGAAATAATAGGCCGAATGTTATATGTTCGGCCTTTCATATTTATTGTGCATTTAATAATAAAAATTCAATCCTACCTTCAATATGTATGAAGGGTCCTTTTAGAAACGTTTGTCATGGTTAAAGTAGTTCAAAGGCTGTTGGTTTTTGCTTGCTTTCTATTGAGTTTGAGCCTCAAAGCAGAACCGGAACAAGCCCCTAATTATAAGGTAGCGACAGAGGCGGATGATGTCGTTACTCGCGTGTTATTTGACGCAGTAGCAGAACATTTTGGTGTTTCGATCCAGTACGTGAATTACTCGAGTTTCGACGCTATTTTGGATTCTGTTGCGAACGGTGAGAGCGACTTTGCTGCGAATATCACCTACACCTCAGAACGTGCACTGAAGTTCAGTTATTCACGTCCAACTAACATTGAATATACTTATCTGTATGGTTTGAATGACGCGACCTTAGGTGAAGCGAGTGTTGTTGGGGTACCAAAAGACACCATCTATGCAGAGCTTATTCAACAAAACTACCCTGAGTTGCTTCAAGTTCCTTATCAAGGGCATGAAGAAGCGGTGGCACTGCTGCGTTCTGGTCAAGTTGATGGGGTAGTAGATGCTATCAATCAACTCAAACCTATGTTGCTAGAAGGCTTTGATGCCAAACTTCTTAATGACCAAATCTCCATCAAGCCTGTTTCTATTGTTAGCCAGAAAGGATCACATCTTGATGAGTTGTCGACGTTTGCCAATTTTATTCACGATGAATCGGTACAAAAGCATTTACGCGAACAAGTTGCGCTATATCAGTTTGAACTTCGACAGACAGCATTGCGTGAATCTATTAAACGACTGCCAATCGATTTAGAGCAGCCTCTTACTATCAAGTTTGAATCCATCTTCCCTTACGTGGTTTATAAAGAGGACGGCTCTGTCGAAGGGATGACAGCAGACGTCGTAATGAAAAGCTGTAAAATTTTGGCTTTGAATTGTGTGGTTATCAGCAAGCCTGATGAAAGTTGGGAGTCCATGTACGCCCAATTTATCCAAGGTGAATTCGATTTATTAGCGCCACTGACCATCAGTCGAGAACGACGTGCTTTCAGTTACTTCCCTCAGCCTCATTACCAACCAACGTCGGTTATGGTGAAACGCTTGGGCTACAAGCCCAACGTATATTCCCATGTGTCTCAGCTTATTTCTGAACGTATTGGTGTGGTAAAAGATGACTTTTTTGATCAAATGCTTACCCAAATGCTGCCATTAAAAGAACTCAAGCGATTTGATTCTCAGCAAGCAACATTAGATGCCTTGTTAGCCAGAGAGATTGATTACATTGCGATGGACACCGCTATGCTGAATCATTTCTTACGTTTGAGTGAGTTAATTCCAATTGAACAAGACGATGCGATTGGTGAGTTTTACGAATCGGAATTGTCGATAGGGTTAACAACCAATCAGCGTGGTGAAATTCTCGCCCCATACTTTAGTCGAGCAATCTCCATGCTAGATTTGGAGAAAATTGTTGCTCAGTATGACTTAAGACCAGATTGGCGAACCGCCTTAGAATATGAAGTTCGTTTGGCGACGCAGACTCAAGCTGTGTTTGTTTTTGTGCTGGTGTTTGCGGTTGGTGTCAGCTTGTACCTATATCGTCAATCAAACACTGACAACTTGACTGGATTGAGAAATCGACGCTCGTTACAACTTAAGTACCGACAGGGTGTACCAAAGGATCTTGCGGTCTTGTATCTCGATATTAACCACTTCAAGCAAATCAACGATACGTTTGGACATCGAGCAGGGGATAAAGTGTTGCAATTGCTGTCGCTCAAAATACATCGTGTGTGGGCGGGTAGAAGTTATCGTATTGGTGGTGATGAGTTTATTTTGCTTGGTTATCCTACTGAGGTTCAGTTAAGTCGAGCGGTTGAAGAGCTGAGTTCACTGGATGTCAAAGACGAACAATCTGATGGTTTGAATGTGGTAACCATTTCTGTGGGTGTTTCCGCCAAGCGAGAGCGAAGCGTTAGTCTTGAGCAAGCGTTGCATTTAGCAGATGAAGATATGTACTCGAGCAAACAAGCTTCCCGGAATTGTAATGAAGCAAACCCTTGTATGGTTTAGCTTTAATAGACTGAATTGACCGAGTTTTGTCCAAACGGAAGTGAAAAGGACAAATTCGTCGCTTTAGCCCTTGCAATCCGAGAGGCGATGCTGAATAATCCTCACATCATTTGAGACAAGCTCTCAAAGCAAGAATTATGGGGCTCTGGTCCTCTCGCAACAATAGCTCGTGAACTCGGTCAGGTCCGGAAGGAAGCAGCCGCAGCGTGTGACTTGTGTGCCGGGATGTGGCTGGGGTCCCACCCTTTAAAAGCCTCGCTTATACAGCGAGGCTTTTTCGTTTTTATCTTCTGCACTTTAGAGCCATTCAATACCCTGATTTCTGTACCTATACCCAAGTTGCTTCAGTGACACGCTCCCGAAGGGCGAGTTGCCTTGGTTCGCATGCTTCGTTAACAATTTTCGATTTAGAACCACTAGATCTTCAAATTGTTGCCTCGCCTTCAAACCAAGTCATTCTCGCTGAACCAAGCATCTCGAGGTTACTTGGGTACACATGGACGAGCTTCATTCTATGGAAAGGAATCTAAAGTCGCGCTTTTCCCCGCGTTATTCCTTTTTCCCAGAATATGCTCAGAAAATAAATATTCATTACCGATGAATGCAAGTCTTTATATTCTTACAGTGCTCGCATCATTATTTTCTGTTAGCAATTCTTTTATCTTCTCGTTCCTGTTTATTCGAATGGTTTGTCTGCTTGTTAGATTTGTTAGCAACCTTTAAGAAAATTAATCTGTAGAAAAATTACACTTTTCGGGAAATATGAAGTGTATTTTCCGTCTATTCGGGGTCTTATTCATGATCTTTTACACTTGTTTTATTTTTTGTATGACAAAATAAAATTGAGATTGATTGGGGTCAAAGATTCGTCCGCATTCGCCTTTTTCGGGGCTGAAAGTTAATTACAAGTATTCATTGGTTCGGGTAGGTTATTTTTACTCGCTGACATAACACTGAATAGATTCTTGATAAATATTCAAAATGAAAATAAACGGTGCAAAGGTGACGAGCGAGGTGATTTAACTCAATTCTATTCAGCGAATGCTTTTTATCAGTTTGAAATTGTACTGATGTCGCTTGAATGCTTTTTGGAGACCCCCATGACTAAAAAGTGGTTTACTGAGTCGGTTGAAGAAACACTGACTCAATTTAATGTATCAACTGAGCAAGGTCTGACTTCGGAAGAAGTAGAACAGCGTCAGGCTGAACACGGCAAAAATGAGCTACAAGAGCAAGAAGGCAAATCTGCGCTTGAGCTATTTCTACACCAATTTAAGAACCCATTGATCTTCATTCTGGGTATTGGTGCGATTGTTTCCTTCTTCACTGGTCACCTAGTTGATGCGATTGCCATCACTGTGATCATCTTCATCAATGCCATCATTGCATTTTGGCAAGAGTTTAAAGCTCAGAAGGGCATGGAAGCACTGCGAGAAATGGCAGCCCCAACCGCACAAGTTCGTCGCAATGGAGAATGGGTTGATGTCTTGGCGCGTGACATTGTGCCAGGCGATATCCTAAAGATTAATACGGGTGACATCCTCGCAGCGGACGTGCGTATCATCGAAGCGAACCGTCTCGCAGTAGATGAGGCTGCGCTTACTGGTGAGTCTGAGCCGGTTGATAAAATCGTCAAGGTGATTGAAGACGAAACCGTTGGTCTTGGTGATCAGCGTAATATGGGCTTTATGACCACGATTGTGACGACAGGTACAGGCTTAGGTGTAGTAGTCAGCACAGGCATGAAGACGGAAGTCGGTCATATTGCGGATATGATGGCAAACACCGAAGAAACCAAAACACCAATGCAAGAACGTATGGATACCATCGCGAAGACCTTGATGGTTGCGGCTTTGGGTGTGGTTGCTGTGGTTTGTGGTATCGGTCTTTACCATGGTATGCCTTGGCTCGAAATCCTCAACACGGGTATTTCTCTATCGGTAGCAGCAATTCCAGAAGGTCTACCAACGGTTATTTCAATTGTGTTGACCATGGGCTCAACACGTATGGTGAAGAACAACGCATTGGCGAAGCAGCTTTCTGCGATTGAAACGCTCGGTTCAACCACGGTTATCTGTTCGGATAAAACCGGTACGCTGACACAAAACCAAATGCAGGTAATGAAAGCGTACGATGCAAGTGGTCGTTACTGGGAAGTGTCGGGCAAAGGCTTTAGCCCTGAGGGGGAATTCAAACCTCTAGGTCATACGGTTGATGCAAAGCAAAGCCCAGAAATGATGAAAGGCTTGGTAGTTGCGACCCTGTGTAATGATGCGGAATACATCAAAGATGGTGATAATTCGTCAGTGCGTGGTAACCCAACCGAGGGTGCACTGATTGTTGCCGCGGCAAAAGCGGGTCTGGAACAATCAGACATGCTATCAACAGGCGGTTACTCTATCGTCGAGAAGTTCCCATTCGACTCTGCACGTAAGATGGCGTCAGTGATTGTTAAAGGACCTGATGGTAAGCACTTCCTTGCTATCAAAGGTGCGCCAGATGTGGTGTTGCGTAATGCCTCTGGTTTTATGGTTGATGGTGGTGAGCTACCAACAGCTCCAACCATGTCGACAGGTAGCCTTGCGTTAGCGGCAAGTCCAGCAGAAGAGGTCATCGCGAATTATGAAGCGGCAATTCAGGACTTCGCAGAGCAAGCGCTTCGTACTTTGGCGGTGGGTTACAAAGAGCTGACAGAGGATGACCTAAAGCGTGATCCTGCTGAGCTAGAGAAAGATGTGACCGTGCTTGGTTTGTATGGAATCATGGACCCACCGCGTCCAGAGGTTCGAGATGCAGTAGAGAGTTGTTACAACGCTGGCGTTCGCACGGTAATGATCACGGGTGACCATGCACTCACTGCAGCGGCAATTGCACGCGAAATCGGCATTATCCGCAGTGAAAAAGACTTGGTTATAACGGGAGCACAACTGGATGAAATGGACGATGAGGCATTGCGTAAGATTTGCCCGGAAGTGGCAGTCTTTGCCCGCGTGACGCCAGAACACAAGCTGCGTATTGTTCAAGCTCAGCAACACAATAATGAAGTGGCAGCGATGACGGGTGATGGCGTTAATGACGCACCTGCCCTTCGTCGAGCTGACATTGGTGTTGCGATGGGTATTACCGGTACTTCGGTGGCCAAAGATTCAGGCGATTTGATCCTTCTGGATGACAACTTCAGTACGATCGTGAAAGCCGTGCGCCAAGGACGTCAGATCTTCGATAACTTGCGTAAGTTCATTCGCCAAGCACTGACAGCGAACGTGGGTGAAGTGTCGGTTATCTTATTTGCTTTCTTGATGATGGGACCTGAGGCGATTCTACCACTCACGCCATTGATGATTCTTTGGATTAACCTAGTCTCTGACGGCTTGCCTGCTTTGGCGTTGGGTGTTGAGCCAGAAGAGAAAGACTTGATGGAACGTAAGCCGCGCAAGCGTAACGAAAGTTTCTTCAGCGACCATCTCGGTACACGTATTGTGACGCGTGGTTTAGCATTAGGCGGAATGAGTTATTTGGCGTTCAACTGGGCATTGAGTAGCGGTCAAAGCGCTCAATATGCACAGACAATGGCATTCGCAATGTTGATTTTTGCCCAGTTATGGCACTTGTTTGATTCGCGTACGTTTAACTCGCTATATCGTAAGAACCCATTCACCAACAAATACCTACTGGGGGCAGTCGCAGTATCAGCAATGCTGTCTCTTGGCGTTATTTATACGAGTCTTGGTCAGCTTATCTTTAATACCGAGGCGCTGAGTGCTGGTCACCTATTTGGTGTGATATTAGTGTCTTCACTGCCAACGTTCATTTTGTCTGGTATCAAAGAGATGACGAAAACCAAAGTCGTTTAAGAATGGTGATGTCGATTCTTTCAGCATAGGGAAGCGACAGATACCTAAAGCCCGCCGAGAGTGATAGCTTGGCGGGCTTTTCTTTTCTCTCAAGCAAGGCATCTCTTTAGCTGTGCGAAGGTTTACTCTATAATCCCCCCGTTTTCATCTGGTACTTCACCAACTTTCATCTGGGATATTTTCATGATTTCAAAAAACCAACTAAAACTGCTGCGTGCTTTAGGTCAAAAGAAGCAGCGTAAAGCGCACGGCTTATTTCTGGTTCAAGGTGAAAAGAACGTACTGGAGTTAGCGAACAGCTCGCTCACGGTAAAGCAGGTTTTTGCGACTGCTGAGTTTCTAGAGCAGCACAGCCAAGAACTAAACGGTTTCGAATGTATTGAAGCGTCACTTGATGACTTAACCAAGGCAAGTACCCTGGTCAGCAATAACGCAGCCATTGCTGTGGTTGAAATTCCAAACGTAACAGTGCCTCAGGCAAAAGGCTTGATGATTGCGTTGGATGGCGTATCTGATCCGGGGAACCTAGGTACGATCATTCGCGTAGCAGACTGGTATGGTATCGAGCACATCATCGCGAGTACGGATTGTGCCGACCCATACAACCCAAAAACCATCAGCGCAACCATGGGTAGCTTTGGTCGTGTGCAAGTTAGCCTAGTGGATTTACCAAGCTACTTAGAAGAGGCAAACTTGCCTGTGTATGGTGCTTTTCTTGAAGGCGAGAGCGTGCACAAAACGGAATTCTCAGCAGACGGTATTTTGTTGATGGGCAGCGAATCTCATGGTGTGCGTGAAGCGGCGTCTAAATTTGTGACTGACAAGATTACTATTCCAGCATTTGGTGGTGCAGAGTCTCTAAACGTAGCAATGGCGACAGGTATTATTCTGGACAACATGCGTCGTCAACACAGCTAATCGCAGCAACGAATCATAGATACAAAAAAAGCGTAACGAGCCAGACTTTTTCAAGTTGAGGTTCATTACGCTTTTTTCGTTTTAATGCGCTTATTTTTCTAGCATGTCCAATTTATTTGGCACGCCGTTCCACTTTTCTGCTTCATCCATTGCTGGCTTCACTTCAGTTTGTACCGGCCAGATTTCTGCAAGTTCTGCGTTGAGCTCTTTGTAGATCACTTGATCTTCTGGTAGCTCGTCTTCTTGGAAGATGGCGGCTGCGGCACATTCATCCACGCACAAGCCACAATCGATGCATTCAATCGGGTTGATTACCATAAAGTTTGGACCTTCGTGGAAGGCATCAGCAGGGCATACCGCGACACAGTCAGTGTATTTACATTGGATACAGTTATCGGTTACGACAAACGCCATGATAATCAGCTCTTAAGTTAGTCAAAATTGAAGAATGGGGATAATACTCATCCCAAGGCAAAATTCAACATTCGCTACGTTAATTCCGCCGCGCAACTTGGATTTAGTATGACAGACAATTCAATTTCTCGTAAAATGCGCGCCATTGTGAGCTGACTGCTTTTTCACCCTTGATATTAACGAGGAGAAAATAGCAGTTCTGGCTAAGACACCTACCATAACGAGACATCACATGATTCGTATTAATGAAATTAAACTTCCTCTTGATCACGAGGAAGGCGCGCTATTGGACGCGATTACTAAAAAGCTTGGCATTGCTGCTGAGAAAGTTATCTCTTTTAATGTCTTTAGACGCGGCTACGATGCTCGTAAGAAAACCAATATTCATCTTATCTACACGCTAGACATCATCGTTGAAGGTGATGAAGAAGCGTTGCTAGCGAAATTTGAAAAAGACCCACATGTTCGCCAAACACCTGACATGGAATACAAGTTCGTGGCGAAAGCACCTGAGAACCTAACTGAGCGCCCAGTGGTGATCGGTTTCGGTCCTTGTGGTCTTTTTGCGGGTTTGGTTTTGGCTCAAATGGGCTTTAACCCAATCATCGTTGAGCGTGGTAAAGAAGTACGTGAGCGCACTAAAGACACGTTTGGCTTCTGGCGCAAGCGTACACTTAACCCAGAATCGAACGTACAGTTTGGTGAGGGCGGTGCAGGTACTTTCTCTGATGGTAAACTTTACAGCCAAGTGAAAGATCCAAACTTCTACGGTCGAAAAGTGATCACTGAGTTTGTTGAAGCTGGTGCCCCAGAAGAAATTCTATACGTAAGTAAGCCGCACATCGGTACCTTTAAACTGGTTACCATGATCGAGAAGATGCGCGCGAAAATCATCGAGCTAGGTGGTGAGATCCGCTTTAGTACTCGTGTTGACGATCTGCATATGGAAGATGGTCAAATCACAGGCGTAACGCTATCAAACGGTGAAGAGATCAAATCTCGTCACGTAGTACTAGCGGTAGGTCATAGTGCTCGTGATACCTTTGAAATGCTGCACGACCGTGGCGTTTACATGGAAGCGAAACCATTCTCTGTTGGTTTCCGTATCGAGCATAAACAGTCGATGATCGACGAAGCGCGTTTTGGTCCAAACGCAGGTCACCCAATTCTTGGTGCTGCAGACTACAAACTGGTTCACCACTGTAAGAATGGTCGTACGGTTTACAGCTTCTGTATGTGCCCTGGTGGTACGGTAGTTGCGGCAACTTCTGAAGAAGGTCGTGTAGTAACGAACGGCATGAGCCAGTACTCTCGTGCGGAGCGTAACGCGAACAGCGCAATCGTCGTCGGTATCTCACCAGAAGTAGATTACCCAGGCGATCCACTAGCAGGTATCCGTTTCCAACGTGAACTGGAATCGGGCGCTTACACACTTGGTGGTGAGAACTATGACGCACCAGCGCAGAAAATCGGTGACTTCCTGAAAGGTCGCGATCCAAGCGCACTGGGTGATGTTGAGCCATCGTTCACTCCGGGCATCAAATTGACTGACCTGTCAAAAGCGCTACCTGAGTTTGCTATTGAAGCGATTCGTGAAGCGATTCCAGCATTCGATCGTAAGATCAAAGGTTTTGCATCAGAAGATGGTTTGCTTACAGGTGTTGAAACACGTACGTCTTCTCCAGTTTGCATCAAGCGTGGCAAAGACTTCCAAAGCATTAACTTAAAAGGTTTCTTCCCTGCGGGTGAAGGTGCCGGTTATGCTGGTGGTATTCTTTCTGCGGGTATTGATGGCATCAAAGTGGCGGAAGCCGTAGCGCGTGACATCGTAGCTTCACTGGAAAATGCATAATTTAGTCGCGTGATATAACGTCGAAAGCCAGCCCGATCATAGGCTGGCTTTTTTGTCTTTGCTGCATAGCTAGTTATTTCTCATTTAAATTTCTGAACGACTGGTTACTTATCCAACCTCTTCTCATGCTTTATATTCTCATGGTTATTCATCGAGCTGAGGGCGGTGTTGATGGTATATAAATATGCAACTGAGCATCTATTTTTTGTCTTATGTATTGATTCGATTAGAGATCGATAGACTAAATCTATGGATAAAATTGCTAATTTCCATTTAGTAAAATCAAGAAATTAGACGACACTTATCTTAAAGGCAGCAAAAATGTGCCGCTAAGGAGATAAGAATGCACTCACTAAAAGTTAAAGATTACATGACGTTACAGGCAGTGACTTTCACCAAGAACATGTCGTTGACGGCGGCTTTGGACAAGGTGATGCAAAGTGTTACTCTAGGTGGACCTGTTATCGACGAAAACGAGAAAGTCATTGGATTCCTTTCTGAACAAGACCTTTTGGACAAACTCGTTAAAGCCAGTTATCACTGTCAGGACACGCACACAGTAGAAGAGTGTATGCATGATGATGTTTTGTCTGTATCGCCGGATATGTCGATCATTGAGTTGGCCGACATGATGAAGATAGGCAAGCCAAAAATGTACCCTGTGGTAGATGATAAAGAGAAACTCGTCGGTGTGATTACAAGACGCGATGTGCTGAGAGCGATAGGAAAAACGCTGAACGAATGTTTCAAACACCCCGTTTAATTACAAAACAATAAGTATGAAGACGAAAGACGCTACGGCGTCTTTTTGTCGTTGAGGAAGAATATGTCTACGCAAGACGCAAAGTTTGTCCAAGGTTCAACCATGCGCCACATTCTGGTGATGTCCGGAGCGGGTTCCGTGGGTTTAATGGCGCTGTTTGTCGTCGATTTGCTTGATATGTTGTTCATCAGTATGTTGGGGCAGGTCGAGTTGGCTGCGGCGGTTGGTTTCGCGGGAACATTAATTTTCTTCTCAACTTCAGCATCGATAGGTACCTCGATAGCGATGGGCGCTTTAGTTTCCAAAGCGATCGGTGCAAAGGATTTCGAACGAGCGAAGTTGACCAGTGGTAGCATCATGCTGGTGGCTTTTATGATCAGCTTGGTCATTACCATTGGTATGTTCATCCACATTCCCGAATTACTCGCAGCCATTGGTGCGGAAGGAGTTGCGGCGGAGCGTGCTGAAGCGTATCTCAACATTCTTCTACCAAGTGCGCCAATTTTGGCATTAGGTATGTCAGCCGGTGCAGGTTTGCGTGCTGCTGGTGATGCTAAACGCTCGATGTGGGCCACGTTGGCTGGTGGTATCGTTAACGCGATTCTTGATCCTCTCTTTATCTTTGTCTTCAAATGGAACGTGGAAGGTGCGGCGGCGGCCTCGGTGATTGCTCGTTTTACGGTATTGGCATTCTCCCTTTATCCGCTGGTGAAAGTGCATCAGTTGGTGTCCTTTCCAACATTCGATATCTTCAAAAATAACCTTAATCCGATTTTGGCGATTGCCATTCCAGCAATCATCACTAATACCGCAACGCCAATTGGCAACGCGATTGTAACGACACATATTGCTCAATTCGGTGAGGACTTTGTCGCAGGCTTTGCGGTGATAGGGCGTTTAACACCAGTGTGTTTTGCTGTGATTTTTGCATTGTCTGGTGCGGTTGGTCCTATCATTGGGCAGAACTTTGGCGCGGAGCGAATGGACCGCGTGAAGCGAACACTGACAGACTCTTTGTTGGTTACCACTATTTACACGCTGGGTGTTTGTGCCTTGCTTTATGTTTTGCAAGATTACATCGTCGCTATGTTTAGTTTGACGGGGGATGCCGCGATTATTGTTGTCGCGTTCTGCACTTACGTTGCTATCACATTTGTATTCAATGGCACTTTATTTGTTGCGAATACCTCGTTTAACAACCTTGGTAAACCGCTTTATTCAACGGCATTGAATTTGGGTAAAGCGACAATTGGTACATTACCATTTGTGTACTTTGGGGCTCAATGGTATGGCGCACTTGGTGTGCTATATGGACAAGCGGTGGGTACGATTGTATTTGGTTTACTTGCACTGGTAGTACTGAACAAGCACATCAAAGATCTGATGCAGAACTTTGGGGAAGACATTATTGAAGATGACCCTGCGATTACTTGTGTTAACACTCAGCCTTTCTGTTCGCATGATGCGGTATTGATCGACGAAGTCGCAACGGCTTTGGAAGAAGAAAAAGCGTAATTTTGCTTAATTCATCATATTGTTCTTGACCTTGGAGCTAGCTCCAAGGTTTATCCTTAGTGGCAGAAAGAGACTCATCACCAATAAGGAAAGTGAATTATGTGTACAAAACATCAAGGTTGCCAATCTGGCAAAATCAAATCTGCGGTGGCGGTAGGTGCAAACGACTCTTGCTGCGCACCGGCAAAACCAACTCTCAATATCACGCAAGCGAGCGTGGTCGGCTCAGAAGGCTCTTGCTGCAGTAGCGGCGGTTGTAGCTCAGAGTCTGCCGAAGACGAAGGTCCTGCCGAACCCCTCGAATCCTCCATTCGTCATAGCTGGTTAGTGTCTGGTATGGACTGTCCTTCTTGTGCCCAAAAGTTAGAGAAGGCGATTACCTCTGTAGAAGGTGTTACCAACGCTAAAGTACTATTCGCAACCGAAAAATTGGTCGTCGATTTTGATAACCGTGCCGTCGCGGCTGTAATTGAGCAGGTCTCTCAACAAACTGGTTTTCCATTAACTTCTACCGATGCACCAAAACCAAAAGCAGAAAAGAAAGGTTGGTTAGGCATTGTTAAAGACAATGTACAAATCCTATCGATCGCAGGTGCAATGGCGTTTGCTGGCATCATTTCTGATTTCAACCCAACGTTAAGTACTTGGCTGTTTACCTTAACCTGTTTGCTTGGTTTGTATCCGGTTGCAATGAAAGCGGTGAAATTGGCTCGTAGTGGCACTCCGTTTGCGATTGAAACATTAATGAGTGTCGCAGCATTAGGTGCACTTTACCTTGGCGAAACTGCTGAAGCAGCGATGGTGTTATTGCTTTTCCTTATTGGTGAAAAGTTAGAAGCATACGCATCATCTCGTGCTCGCAGTGGTGTTCAGGCATTGATGGATTTAGTGCCTGAAAATACGACACTAATTGTGGACGGCGAACGTCAAGAAGTGCCAGCGTCACAGCTTCAGCCAGGTGACATTATTGAAGTCGCTCCTGGTGGTCGTATGCCTGCTGACGGTCTACTTATGACCCAAGCAGCAAGCTTTGATGAGAGCGCACTAACCGGTGAATCCGTTCCAGTTGAACATGCTGAAGGTGGAAAAATCATGGCGGGTGCCGTGGTTGTCGACAAAGTCGTGCAAGTGAAAGTGACGTCTCGCCAAGGTGAAAACGCGATCGACCGTATTCTGCATTTGATTGAAGAAGCAGAGTCACGCAAAGCACCGCTTGAACGCTTCCTAGATAAATTCAGTCGTTGGTACACACCGCTGATGATGCTTGTCTCTCTATTAGTCATCATCACACCGCCATTGCTGTTTGCACAACCTTGGGAGACATGGGTATACCGCGGTTTAGCATTGTTATTGATCGCATGTCCATGTGCTTTGGTTATCTCTACTCCTGCAGCGATTACCTCAGGTTTAGCCGCGGCAGCAAAACGAGGTGCCTTGATCAAAGGCGGTGCAGCGTTGGAACTGTTGGGACGTGTTGAATCTGTCGCGTTCGACAAAACAGGTACTTTGACACAAGGTAAACCGCAAGTGACTGACGTGGTTCCATTCGATGTAACAGAAGAGCAGCTATTAAGCTTAACGGCGTCGATTGAGATTGGCTCAAGTCACCCACTAGCGTTATCGCTGGTAAGTAAAGCGCAAGAGCAAGGCATCAATATTCCTGAAGCGGCAGATAAAACTGCGCAGGTTGGTTCTGGTGTGACAGGTGTGGTTGAAGGGAAGTTGGTTCAAGTCATCGCACCATCGAAAGCAGACTTCCCAATCTCGCAACAGGTTGAGCAACAAGTGGTTGAGTTAGAAGGGCAGGGTAAAACGGTCGTTATTGCTCGTCATGATCATGAAGTCATTGGTTTGATCGCATGGCAAGACACGCTTCGCCAAGACACCCAGCAAGCGGTTGCTGCACTGAAGAAACTTGGTATCTCATCAGTCATGTTAACCGGTGATAACCCACGTAGTGCAGAAGCTATTGCTAACCAGATTGGTCTTGATTACAAAGCCAGTCTGTTACCAGCGGATAAAGTGCACTATGTGGAAGAGATATCAGAGCAACACACTGTCGCGATGGTCGGAGATGGTATTAACGATGCACCGGCGATGAAAGCATCCAGCATCGGTATCGCCATGGGTGGTGGTACGGATGTTGCGCTAGAAACCGCAGATGCGGCCCTGACTCACAACCGCTTGGTTGAATTGCCTGCGATGATTGAGCTATCACGTGCGACGCTCAATAATATTCGTCAGAACGTAGCGTTGGCTTTAGGCTTGAAAGGCGTGTTCTTGGTGACAAGCTTACTCGGTATTACCGGGTTATGGGTTGCGGTATTAGCCGACAGCGGGGCTACTGCCTTGGTGACTTTGAACGCTCTAAGACTATTACGCTTTGAAACTAAGCAAGTAAAATAATCATAAACGTGTATTAAGAATTAGCCTGAGGCGGAGACGTCTCAGGCTTTTTTATATCTGTTAATCGAGATGGTCTTAGTGATGGTTTCGTTTGGTGAATCACTGATTACTATGCAATGAAATGATCTTTTGGTCTGTAAAGTGTGATCCAAACCGTTTTTATTTGAAAGTGTAGATTTATTACATTGTTTCATTGTGATTGTGATCACTCAATGTTGGTAAAAGGTTCGCTACAGTGCATCTGTACCCAACAACTTATTAATGAGCTTATTGTTTACAAAATAAGCCACAACAAGGAGCGACTTATGTCTCAAGCTGTATTCCATTTAGGTGTTACTGAAGCTGATCTTAATGGTGCTACTCTAGCAATCATTCCAGGCGATCCAGCACGCGTACAAAAAATCGCAGAAGAAATGGAAAACCCAGTATTTCTAGCAAGTCACCGTGAATACACGCTATACCGTGCAGAGCTAGACGGTAAACCTGTTGTGGTTTGTTCTACAGGTATCGGTGGTCCATCTACTTCTATTGCAGTAGAAGAGCTAGCGCAACTTGGTGTTCGTACTTTCCTACGTGTTGGTACTACTGGCGCAATCCAACCACACGTAAACGTAGGTGACATGATCGTTACGACAGGTTCTGTTCGTCTAGATGGCGCGAGCCTACACTTTGCTCCAATGGAGTTCCCAGCAGTAGCAGATTTCGAAATCGCAACAGCAATGAAAGCAGCAGTTGAAGAGTCTGGTGCAACAGTTCATATGGGTGTGACTGCTTCAAGTGACACTTTCTACCCAGGTCAAGAGCGTTACGATACTTTCTCTGGTCGTGTTGTTAAGCGTTTCCAAGGTTCTATGCAAGAGTGGCAAGACATGGGCGTTCTGAACTTCGAAATGGAGTCAGCAACATTGCTAACCATGTGTGCAAGCTCTGGCCTGAAAGCAGGTTGTGTGGCGGGTGTAATCATCAACCGTACACAAAAAGAGATTCCAGATCATTCAACTCTGAAAGAAACGGAAGCTCGCTCAATTAAAGTTGTAGTAGAAGCCGCTCGTAAGATGCTTTAAGTACAACATTAGTTGGCATTTAAACAAACGGGAAAAACCAGAGGTTCGCCTCTGGTTTTTTCTATCTGTTCGTTTTGTTTGGGTGCAATAACTTTAAACCTGACGCAATAAAAAAAAGCAGCCGAGAGGGCTGCTTTTCTGTTTTTTGATTGGAGGTTAAAAACTAGATTTCGTCAGAACCGCCAGCGGCTTCAAACCATGCAGAAAGGTGAGTTTTGAGATCTTTGAGTTCATCAGGACCGATCAGTGCCAAACCTAAATCTTCTGCACGAGTGATGTCATTATGGCGCAGTGGGCGGAAGCTCACCAACATCGCTCTTGCTTGTAGACCGCCAAGAAGATCACGCAGCGATTCAAGTTTGTAGAGCGTGTCATCGCCATCGTCACGCATGCCTTTGGTTTTACATTCGATGATGTGAAGCTTGTTGTTCACCACCGTTGCCACGTCAAGCTCATTACGAACTTCACTTTCACCGAGTTTGCGATAAACCTGCACGTTCAACGAGCGGTCTTGAATGGTCGGCATGGTGTCTTGAATTTGTTTAACGGTGCTGTGAACCAGAGTTTCTAACCACTCACCATTTGAGAAGCGGCGTGCATCTTCGTCAGCAAACGTCAGTACGCCGTTTTCGTAAGTGGCGATTTGCGCTTCGACCAAGTCGGTCAACAACATGTTCAGTTCACGGTAGCCTTGTTGTTTCTCAGAAAGCTCAACATCTAGCTTTTGCTCTTTACGACACGTTGTTGCAAGGTAGTTTAGTGTAGCAAGACCAGGACCAAGCTCTAACGCGTTAGACGCCCAGCGCTCGCCAAGTTCATACAGCTTTTGGTCAAGTTGAGGAGGAAGGTCTACGTGGTGGAATTCACCGCGCGCACCGAAAATTGTAAGGTAGTCAGAAATCGTAATGTGGTCTTCTACTTGCGTGTCTTCTTTGCCATCTGGGTAAAGCCAGCATAATTTGTCACTGTTTGGCTCTACAACGAAGATTGGCCAGCGATAAGTACGGAAGACTTCGTACACGGAAAGCAGACGGTGACGAAGGCCACAGCTTGCATTGAGTTTAACTTCTTCGCCTCGGTCGTGGAGGTCTTTTGCCAATTTGTGGACAGATTGTTTGATCAGAGAAGTGTTTACTGCAGAAGGAATTTCAAAGAATTCGGAAGTAATTTCTCGCTGCTCTAATACTGCGCTCAGTCGCTCGTACATATCGGATTGGCTTTTGTCGCCGATGAAGACGATATGTGTACTTACAGTGCGATTATCCAAAAGAGGAGTGACTAATCTCACTGGATCTTGGTCGATAATACCAACATGAACAGCCATAGGTTTTCCTTCTTATTTGGCTTGCTCGAAAAGAGAAAAGAAAAGGGATGAGCAAGCCATAATAACCATATGTAGACAAGGCTCATAAAAAACAAGGGTGACTTTAATAAAAAGTCACCCTTATACAGTTGGTTGCAATAAATCCGCTACTTGTCGCGTTCGATTTTATAGCTTAAATCGATGAACCAGTTCATTTTGCTGATGCGCAAGTTGCGTCATTGATTCGCTGGTTTGCGCAATGCTAGACATCGCGTGATAGCTTTGGTCTGCAATGCTATTGATGTCTTCAATGCTGCGTGCAATATCGGCAGAAGTCTCGCTCTGCTCAGCTGCCGCCTGAGATATATGCGTGCTCATTTGGCTGATTTCGATGATCAGTGCTTGGATTTCTTCCATTGAACTGTTTGCTTTTGATGCTTGTTCCACCGACATTTCCATATCACTCATACAACTTTGAATCACCTGACTCGCGGTTTGTGAACTGGTTTGTAGGTTACTGATCATTGACTCAATCTCAGTTGTCGATTGTGTCGTCTTGGAAGCTAACACTCGAACTTCGTCGGCAACAACTGCAAAACCACGACCTTGCTCGCCAGCACGTGCTGCCTCAATGGCCGCATTCAGTGCGAGTAGGTTGGTTTGTTCAGCAATGTTACGAATTACATCCAGAATAGAGCCAATTTGCCCACTCATTTTCTGCAATTCAGAAACCGCAGACACTGATTCGTTTAAACGTGTCTCAAGTTGGTTGATGGTCGAGATATTGCTGTTCATCACGTTGCGTCCTTGGTCAGACGCTGTCTCAACACGTTGTACCATCTCTAGCGAGCCTTGTGCACTCTGCGCGACTTCTTGTACTGAGTGAGACATCTCAGTCATTGCTGTCGCCACATTAGCGGTTTGCTCACGTTGAGAATTCAATTGTGTTTGTGCTTGTGAAGAAGTTTGCTCGTTGGTTGATGCGGTTGTTGCTAAGTTGTCTGATGCATCGTTTAGTTTCACAAGGATGTTGTGCAGGCTATCCGCGAGCGTATTGATGTGACCGCTCACACGGCTGAATTCGTTGTTGTAACGGTTGTCGATACGTTGCGTCATATCGCCTTCTGTAAGGCCTTCCAACGCTTTTAAGATACGAGTTAGTGGTTCACGAACACTTTGCGCGATGTGGTAGCCGATCGCTGTTGCAAAGAGAACCACAATAACAGCAATGACAATCGCTTTAGTCACGCCCGCTGAGTAGATGTCCCCAGCGTCAGCGAGAGACTCGTTCAGCTTGTCGGTTGCGGTTGTGGTGAATTGTTCAAGAATTGCCATGCTAGAGTCTACTTTTGTTGCTAGGTTAGCAATGTTGTTGTACAACGCAGATCGAGCCGATAAGTAACTGTTGTGTTGATCCAATACTCCGCCACGCATACCTACGTCGCGAGTAAACTGCTCAACGGATTCGCCGAAGGCTTTTTGCAGCTCAGGCAGTTGTGTCACAAGTCCACGGAACGCGTAGTTTAGGTGTGTGACTGCTTTACGGTTTTTTGCTACCGCTTGAGTTACGAATTCTGGGTTGGTACTTGCCAGCGCATCCGAGGTAATAACTTCAGCATCTTTTAATTTAATGAAGTAGCTTTTTGCCATCACTTTCACTGAGATGCTGGATTGATCTGCAACGTATTCTTTAAGACCAACAGAAAGCTCTGTGTTGAGCTTTTGGAAACGACGCGATGATTTTTGCACTTCTTCTTGTGCTGAAAACATTGCCTCATAGTTGTCCATGGCTTCTTTTGCTTCGGTAAAGTAGCTCTGCTCAAGTTCTTTAAGTTGAGAAAATGGTTCGGCAAGAGAAGGGTAGATTTGACTCGCGATTTCAAGTTGACTCAATGTCCCTTCAAAGCGCTGTTGAGATTTAGCAAATTCCTGACGCATTTCATCCATGCGTTGTTTATTCTCTGTGGTCAGGAAATCCTTAAAAGATTTATCTGCGGAAAGCAGTTCCACACTGGTCTGGTTAGATAGTGAAACAAGTGGTAGTGAAGACTTGGATACTGTCTCAAACTTACCGTGAATATCATTCATGCCCCCCATCATAATGGCAATCGTGACCGCAAACAGGACGATGATTAGCGCGAAGCCTGCATACATCCGTTTAATAACTGAACCTCGCATAAGTGAGCTTCCTCTCCCAAAAATAGACAAGATAAATAAGAAATGTCTTAAAAAAGTAACAAAATTCATTGGATTGTATTGAGTTTGAGACGCACGTTTTATGACGGACACGACAAAAAAAGCTTCAACGTAACGGCTTATATTGATAATGTTAAGTGAACACTGTTTTTTATTGAGCTCGCTTTTGGCTTAGCGCATACTAAATAGGTTACACACCTTATAAAATGGAGTACCCATGGCGGAAGAAACCATCTTTAGCAAAATTATTCGCAAAGAAATCCCAGCAGATGTCCTTTACCAAGATGATTTAGTAACGGCGTTTCGTGATATTAATCCGCGTGCACCAAGCCACATTCTTATCATTCCAAATAAGCTGATCCCGACAACTAATGACGTGGAAGCCGAAGATGAAGCGATGATGGGGCGCATGTTCACGGTTGCGAAAAAGCTGGCTAAAGAAGAAGGCATTGCAGAAGACGGTTACCGTTTGATTGTAAACTGTAACTCACATGGCGGTCAGGAAGTCTATCATATTCATATGCATCTAGTGGGCGGTCGTCCTTTAGGTCCAATGGTATTGAGCTAATCTATTAGAAGTGGATGAAGCAGTTCATCCACTTCTTTATACCCAAGCACTTCGGGATGTTTGGCTCAGCCAATGTTTTGAAATTACTTGGGTATATTTCTGTGAACGACACATTTGTGGAGATAAATGTGAAACATGGTGTGAAGCTATTCGGATTGATGAGCTGGGTCCTGCTTGCTACGGGATGTGCGAACTTATCCGCTGGCAATCTGTTCAGTCATTACAGCGACCAAAATAAAGAAGTCTACCAAGCGGTGGTTGCTGGTGAATACGCCAAAGCTGAACAACTGCAATCAAGTGATGTAGGTGGCGAAATCCTTGGAAACTTTGAACAAGGAAGAATTTCGTTTCTTGCTGAGGATTACCCTACCAGCTTGAACTCATTAGAAGAAAGCGATCGTGCAGTTCGTAAACAACAAGATCGTGCAACCATTTCTGTTACGGAAACAGCAACCAGCGTTGGTTCTCTTGCCGTTAACGACAATCTAAATGAATATCAGCCTGCCGATTATGAGCTCGGCTTTTTGCATTTGTACTTAGGTTTAAACTATTTGCAAAAGAATGATCTCGAAGGTGCGCTGGTAGAAATGCGCCGTGCTAACCAAGTGCAAGAAGCAGCGAAGAAAGCACGTGAAAAGGAACTAAAACGCGCAGAGAAGGATCTTAAGAGTCAAGGCATGTCGGCGAACCTAGGTAGCGTGCTTGCAAACTACCCAGATGCGGGTAAAAAGCTAAGTTCAGTACAAAATGGCTACTTGTTCTATCTGTCGGGTCTTTTATATGAAGCGTCACGAGATTTGAATAGTGCGTATGTAGACTACCGTCGTGCCCTTGCGGTGATGCCAAACAATAAGCAAGTGATTGAAAGCACCATGTATGCCGCAAAAAAGCTCGGCATGCGTGAAGACTTACGTTTACTTGAAAAACGTTATGGTGAAGCACCTTCAGGGTTGAGTAAGTCGCAAGGTCGCGTGATCGTGATCGACGAACAAGGTGTTGTAGAAGCATTACAAGGTTGGCGTATAGATTTGCCTATATATGACAGCCGAGGTGATGGTGCAATTTATTCGCTCGCATTACCTTATTACCCAAAAAGCGGAACGCAGCGTTTTGGCGATGTGGCATTGAATGGCAGCAAATTACCATCGAGCACTTTAGTCGATGTTAACTCGATGGCTCAAAACGATTTGAACGAACGTTTAACGACGATTGTTATTCGTCAGGCAATTCGTGTTTGGGCAAAAGACCGAATTCGAAAAGAAGCAGCGAAGAAAGGCGATGACGTCGGCAACATTCTTTTCAATGTTTGGAATACATTAACTGAACAACCTGATACCAGAAGTTGGCAGACGCTCCCGGGGACGGTGAAAACGGCTTCGAAAGTGGTGAAGCCGGGCAAGCAGAGTCTTAACTTAGGTGATCAGGTGTATCAATTTGACGTGCCAGCACAACAAACCACGTTGGTTTGGGTGTCCCGTCAGGGAGCGCACTCAACAGTGTGGCATAAACAACTAGGGAGGTTGTAATGAGAGCATGGCTTATAGGCTTAGCGGTGATCATTGGTTTAGCCGGGTGTGCTGACAACACCGCAGGTATCCGAATTGATGGTCAAACTCAAAAGGTGTTTTTTAATGACAATGTTTTGGGTAGCCGTTTGTTAGTTGACAACATCACAACGACTTACGTGGATGATCGCCCACGAGGTGTCGTGCAGTTAAGCAGTAACTACAAAGGTGACCAGCACATTCTTTATCGCTTTTATTGGTATGACAATACAGGTCTGGAAGTGAACACCAAACCTGGTCCGTGGCGCAAAATGATTGTGCGTGGATTCGAACAGGTGACTCTGTCTGAAGTGACGGTGAACCCAAACGGAACACAATTTCGCGTACAAATTCGCGAAGCAGATGATAACTAACTCAACTCGAGTAACACAATTTCGGCGGCTATGCTGCTTTGCCAAGGTGGAGGCACCTTGGTATGAAACACAAACTAAGGAACTCTCATGAAAAAAAGTATTATTGCTCTTTTAGGTCTTGCCGTCATTCTGGGTGGTTGTTCAAATAAGGTCTCTTACGGTGATGCGCAAGCGACAGAAACAACAACGATTGATTTCGGCTCGACGGATCTACAAAAAATTGCTGGCGAAATGGTCGACAGCATGATGATGTCAGGTTCAGTGGCAGCAATTACTCGTGACCAACGTCCTATCGTGTTTGTTGAGCGCATCAAGAACAAAACAAGTGAGCACATCGATACTGAATCTATTACTGACACTATCTCTACTAAGATGCTGAACTCTGGTAAGTTCCGTTTTGTAGACATGGATCGTGTGGAATCTGTTCGTGAGCAACTTAACTTCCAAAACACTGACGAGCTAGTGAACCAAAGCACAGCTATCCAATTCGGTAAAATGGTCGGTGCGCAATACATGCTTTACGGCAACCTTTCTAGCATCGTGAAAAATGCAGGCAGTGACAAAGACGTTTACTACAAAATGACGATGCGCCTAATGGATCTAGAAACAGGTCTGATTGAATGGGCGGATGAAACAGAAATCCGTAAAGAGCAATCTAAGAGCCTATTTGGTCTTTAATTGATTCTTGTTGGTCATATGACCTTGAGTGGAGAAGTCATTCATGGCGTGGTTTTCTTGGCAACAAGCGAAACAGTTAGATCCGAGTTTAAATACTCTTGATGGCTTCTTTACTTCACCACCAGTGAAGGTTCAAACCGTCACTGGTGGACTTACCAATCGTTGTTGGCGGTTGGAATCTTCAGAGGGTCTTGCGTATGTCTGGCGACCAACCAGTAACGTATGCAAGACCTTTGCTATATCTCGCCATAACGAATATCAAGTGCTCAATGCAATCGCCCCGCTTAACCTCGGACCTAAACCTGTCTTTGTTCATGAGCAAGGTTTGCTAGTGGAGTGGGTTCCGGGTGAGACATTGACTAAGCCTGGTATCGGTATTGATGAATTATTGCCAATCGCTGCTGCTATTCATGAATATCCGTCGACGGCGATTCCTTTGGTTCCTTTCTCTTACTTGTCACGAATTGATCACTACTGGTTAGAGCTAGGTGGTAAGTACATTGGTACAGAGTTTGAAACCTTGTATCGAAAATGGCGGTCGGAACCGAGTGTTGAACAAGTTCCCGTTGCACTGTGCCACTTCGATCTTGGTTGTTATAACTTGGTTCGTGGTGAAGAGGGGGTGAAGGTCATAGACTGGGAATACGCCGCTTTATCTGATCCAAGATTAGACCTCACTTTGATTTTGCAGCTTGCCGATGTACCAATTGAGCAGGGTGTTGCTCAGTATTGCGAGATTCGTCAAATTGATGATGTGTCTCTGTGGCTGGAAGGCGTACGTGCGTGGATGCCAAGGACCATTATGATGGCGATGTTATGGTATTTGATCGCCTACAAATTGTGGGATGATGAACAATACTTAGACAGTGCGAATGAGTTTAAAGACTTATTATGTATGGAAGATCACTGTTTTGATAACTCATGACTTTTTCCTCTTTAACCATAAGGAAATAGTGGTAGTTTAAAGTGAAGTACCAGCAAGTCACAGGGAGAGGTACACATGATTATTTACTTGCACGGCTTTGATAGTACAAGCCCAGGTAACCACGAAAAAGTTCTTCAATTGCAATTCATCGATGATGACGTTCGTTTCATCAATTACAGCACACTTCATCCTAAGCACGATATGCAGCACTTGTTGAAGGAAGTGTCTAAGGTCATTGACCAAGCGAATGACCCTGCCCCACTTATCTGTGGTGTTGGTCTTGGCGCATATTGGTCAGAGCGTATCGGTTTTCTTTGCGGCATTAAGCAGGTGATGTTCAACCCAAACCTGCATCCAGAGAAAACGATGGCAGGTCGCATTGATCGTCCCGAAGAATATGAAGATATCGCGACCAAATGTGTCGAGCAATTCCGAACCAAAAACCAAGATCGTTGTTTAGTGATTTTATCCAAAGAAGATGAAATACATGACAATTCGAAAACTGCGGCGGAGTTGGACAAGCATTATCAGATTATTTGGGATGAGAACCAAACGCACAAGTTCAAGAAAATCTCTCATCATCTGCAAGCGATGAAAGCATTCAAGAACGCATAAATTGCCCAATAGATAAAAATTTAACTACCTTTAAACAGCACTTCAAGAAGTGCTGTTTTTGTATCTATTGGTTTTGACTCTATCGCACTGATTCTGCCAAATTTTACATTTTGTATCGATTTATCGGCTTGATTTATCGATTTAACCTTTTGTGGCACGAAAACGTTACCGTCAAGCAGATGAAAAGTAGTCAATCCGTATCCAGAGTAAGGATTTTTGTTGCCATCAAAGGATTGCTCTATATAATGAACTTGGTAAAAATAATTTGATAAATATCAAAAAAAATTGAGAGCGAGTAAGAAACTTGCCCATTTTTTGTCTGAGATCGTGTGTTTCAGGCGAATAATCCGATGGACCATAAGCCGAAAACAAGAGTAGGCAATAACATGATGGCATCGGGATTTATCCAAAAAGTGAGCTCACCTCTAGAGACCAAAGAATTCATCGGTTGGATGTATGACCGCAGCGTAACTGTGAGTCTACGTCGAGCTGAACCCATATATTCATTTTTGTAGAGGATAACATTGTGACACGCATTATCGTTGTAGGCGGCGGTGCTGGTGGCCTTGAGTTGGCTACCAAACTGGGCCGCACTCTGGGTCGTAAGAACCGTGCGCAAATTACACTGGTAGACCGTAAAGCGAGCCACTTGTGGAAACCACTGTTGCACGAAGTGGCAACAGGCTCATTAGACGAAGGTGTGGATGCATTGAGCTACCGTGCTCATGCCAAAAACCATTGCTTCGATTTCCAAATGGGTAGCCTTCAAGACATTGACCGTGAACGTAAAGTGATCATTCTAAGTGAACTAAAAGACGAACATGGTGAACTTCTGATGCCAAGCCGTGAACTGGAATACGATATTCTGGTTATGGCAATTGGCTCTACGTCAAACGACTTCAATACGCCTGGGGTTCGTGAAAACTGTATCTTCCTCGACAGCCCTGAACAGGCGCACCGTTTCCGTAGTGAAATGAATAATGAATTCTTAAAACTGCATGCAAAAAACGGTAACGGTACGGTAGATATCGCGATCGTTGGTGCGGGTGCAACTGGTGTTGAATTATCGGCAGAGCTTCACAACGCAGTAAAAGAATTACGTACGTATGGCTTCGGCGATCTTGACTCTAGCAAACTAAATGTAAACCTAGTTGAAGCAGGTGAGCGCATTCTGCCTGCGCTTCCACCACGTATCTCTTCTGCAGCGCATCAAGAGTTGGTTAAGCTAGGTGTAAACGTGCGTACTGCGACCATGGTGACACAAGCGGACAAAGACGGTTTGACTACCAAAGATGGTGAGAAAATCCCTGCACAAATCATGGTATGGGCTGCGGGTATCAAAGCGCCTGATTTCATCAAAGATATTGCCGGTCTAGAAACGAACCGTATTAACCAATTAGTCGTGAAAAACACGTTGCAAACCACTCGTGATGACGACATCTTCGTTATCGGCGACTTGGCTCAATGTACCCAGCCAGATGGCTCATTTGTGCCGCCACGAGCTCAGGCTGCGCACCAAATGGCAAGTCAAGCGTTCACTAACATTGTGGCTAAGCTTAATGGTCGCGAGCTTAAAGCATACGAATACAAAGACCACGGCTCTCTAGTGTCTCTAAGCCGCTTCTCAACCGTTGGTAGTTTGATGGGTAACTTAACCAAAGGCTCTATGATGGTTGAAGGTCGCATCGCACGCGTAGTTTACATTTCACTGTACCGTATGCACCAAATGGCGCTACACGGTGTGATTAAAACGGGTTTGATGATGCTGGTTGGTCGTATCAACCGCGTATTGCGTCCAAACTTGAAACTGCACTAATTTAAATTTTTGGTTCTTTGTTGAAGATTTGGCGAGAGAATCAAATAACAAATAGAAGAAAAGCCACCGCATGTCGGTGGCTTTTTTCATTCCAAATCATTGGGTAACAGTGAATAAACGACCCCATCTTTTGGCTTCCCATGAAAGATAAATCGGTTTCTGGCAATCGCTTCTTTCTGTGCACCAACAGACTCAATTAAAGCCTGACTGGCTGTGTTATCTAAATCACAGACGATTTCTACGCGAGTCAAATTGAGTTTAGCGAAGCAGAACTCGGCAAGCGCGCGGATTGCCTCTTGAGCGTAACCTTTGCGTTGATAACGGTCCGCAACCCAATAGCCAATGCTTGCCATATTGAAGGTATGATAAAGCTCATTGACAGCAGCCATACCAACAAGGTTATCGCTACTTCGTTCATAAATGCCAAAACCAAACGCTTCTGTTTTTACCCAGTTCAGTCGCGTAGCGAGCAAGAAATCTTGCGCATCTCTTAGTGAGACATTTTCATCACACCAATCTAACCATTGGTGTAGGGAAGGGGATTCTGCCAGTATGCGTTGTAGAATATGGGCTTCCTCAGATGGGATTAATCTGAGAGCCAAACGAGGGGTTATGATTTCAAAATCTGGACTCATACAACTTCCATGTTAGATTTCAAATAAAACAAAGCGCAGCAAGTGCTGCGCTTTGTTGTTGGTACTGTGTTTTATTGTACTCGACGAACTTGAATGATCATCCCCATTAATGGGTTATCTAAGTAGTGGGTTTCGCCACTGCGCATACGACGCTTCTGATCCATTCGGAAGCTCTTCAAGAATGTCTCTTCAGTCACAGTCGGAGAGACTTCTGCTAAGTTACCGACTTGCACGTTACCATCGACTTCGCCAAATTCTTCAGACAATTGTTCTGAAGGTTGCGATTCAATGTGAACCTCCCGAACACTCGGTTCACGTAAGTCCATCGTTGTCTCGGCAAACAAATAGTGCTGAACGTAGATTTGTAATTTGCCATCTAACTCATAAAGTGGACCTTTAACGCTTTCTTCGCTATAGCCATCGGTCGCTAAGGAATGTGCATTGCCAGTGATTGAGCTGCCATCTGGATTATATGATCCTGAAAAATCACGCCCGCCAACAATGCGGAAAACTGGTGCACTTGCTTTACCACGGTCACCTTGACGCCACGCTACGTGCTTCAATACTTTAAAGCCTGCATGGTTGTTAAGTGCTGCTTCTTGAGCGTTCAATCTGTAAGAAGAACGAGGAAGCAGGGTGACGCCTTTTGATTGACGGTAAGAATCGCTTTGTAAGCTGCCGACGTTACTCATTTCGATAGTTGGCAGTTTGTTTGGCCATGATTCACTGGTACTTTCAGCGTCGACTGCTCGCTTGAAAATAATTACTTCAATATCAAATTGACGCGCAGCCCATGATGGCATTGAGACACAAAGAAGTAATAATGGGATCAGTATTCTCATTCGACTATTAGCTCGTTGGTAATAAATTCTGTTTAAAATCATTCAGTAAGTCTTGAACAAACTGAATGCGTTTACGTCGGTCCGTCAATGGTACGCTAAACTTGAACTTAGTTGGACCTTCCATTGCAAATTTTTGCGGCTGTGATTGCAGGAGTTTAACTAAATATGCTGGGTTTATGTCAGCATCAGGGTAAAACTCGATGAAACCACCTTTGTCATGAGCTTCAATTTTCTTAGCTTTGAGACATGCAGCAGCAATTTTTAGCTCAGAGACAGACAGTAAGTTCTTCGTTGCATCAGGTAGCAAGCCGAAACGATCAATCAGTTCCACTTTTAATTCTGATAGCCCTTCTTTATCTGTCACGCTCGCGATTCGTTTGTACATAGATAGGCGAGTGTTGACATCTGGTATGTAGTCATCTGGCAAAAGAGCTGGAATGCGCATTTCGATTTCAGTTTGTTCTCGAAGTAGATCATCCAGTGAAGGTTCTTTGCCTTCTTTTAAGGCTTCAACGGCTTGTTCAAGCATTTCCATATATAGTGTAAAACCAACCGATTGAATTTGACCACTTTGTTCGTCACCCAGTAACTCACCAGCCCCGCGGATTTCAAGATCGTGGGTAGCAAGAGTGAAGCCAGCACCAAGGTCTTCCAGTGACGCAATTGCATCAAGACGCTTAATTGCATCTTTCGTTATTGCTTTTGGATGTGGCGTCAACAGGTAAGCGTACGCTTGGTGGTGCGAACGACCAACACGACCACGAAGCTGGTGCAACTGCGCGAGACCTAGGTTATCTGCTCGGTCCATGATGATGGTGTTGGCGGTTGGTACGTCAATACCTGTTTCTATGATCGTAGTACATACGAGTAAGTTGAAGCGCTGATGATAGAAATCATTCATGATGCGCTCGAGCTCGCGTTCACGCATCTGACCATGTGCAACGGTAACTCGCGCTTCCGGAATCAGCTTTTGCAAATCTTCGGCGGTTTTTTCAATCGTTTCGACTTGGTTATGTAGGAAGTAAACCTGACCACCACGCATGATTTCACGGAGTACTGCTTCGCGTACCACGGAGTCTTCGCGTTGACGTACGAAGGTCTTAATCGCCAAGCGGCGTGCTGGTGGTGTTGCGATGATCGACAAATCGCGCATGCCACTCATTGCCATGTTTAATGTGCGCGGAATTGGTGTTGCGGTAAGCGTTAAGATGTCGACATCGGCACGCATTGCTTTCACTTTTTCTTTTTGACGCACACCAAATCGGTGTTCTTCATCAACAATCAACAAGCCAAGATCTTTGAACTTAATATCGCTTGATAGCAACTTGTGAGTACCAACGACAATATCAACTTTGCCATCAGCGACATCTTGGAGAATCACTTTTTGCTCTTTTGCCGATTTAAAGCGCGACAGGACTTCTACACGAATTGGCAAGTTAGCAAAGCGGTCGCGGAAGTTTTCAAAGTGTTGCTGTGCAAGCAGAGTGGTTGGTACTAAGACTGCCACTTGCTTACTGTTGTCTGTGGCAACAAATGCAGCGCGCATTGCGACTTCTGTTTTACCAAAACCAACGTCACCACAAACTAGGCGGTCCATGGCTTTTGCTTGGCACATGTCAGACAAGACCGCATTAATTGCCATTGACTGATCGTCGGTCTCCTCAAACGGGAAAGTTGCTTTGAAAGTTGCGTATTGACCGCGGTCGAGCTCAAATTTATAGCCCGGTTTTAGCTCTCGCTTGGCATAAACATCCAGAAGTTCTGCTGCAACGTCACGAACTTTCTCTGCAGCTTTACGGCGAGCTTTTGCCCATGCTTCACCGCCTAGTTTATGCAGCGGAGCACTTTCTTCAGCTCCGCCTGAGTAGCGGCTAATCAAGTTCAGTGAAGATACGGGTACGTAAAGCTTGGCATCATTTTGATACTCAAGTGTTACGTATTCCGTTTTCATACCGCCAGCTTCAAGAGTTTGTAGGCCTATGTAGCGGCCGATACCGTGATCGATGTGCACAACAGGCTGACCCGGCTTAAGTTCAGCTAGGTGGCGTATGACGGTGTCACTGTTGACCGCTTTTTTGTCTTTACGGCGACGTTGGATAACGCGATCGCCAAGCAGATCGCTTTCGCAGATCAGCCCGAAATTTAGCTCTTCATGAATAAAACCATGTTCCGCAGCACCTAGAATTAGGCTGAAACGATCGTCAGAATCCAGCGCTTGATATAGTGAACCATGGACTACTGGGCGCACTTTAATGCCTTGCAGTAGCTCTGTTAATGCTTCACGGCGACCTTCTGACTCGACAGAGAAAACGATTTTACCCGCAAACTGTTCACTGAATTGGCGTAAACGTGCTAACGGCTCTTTGTTCTGCTGTTGAACACCAAGCTCGGCTAGAGATTGAACGGCGAGATTCTGGCGACCTGCACGTTTAACGATTTTCTCTAGGCTCAGCTGAGCTTGCGGTAGTTGTTTGAAGTGAGTGAATAGCTCATCTTTCTTCAGCCACAATTCATGTGGTGCTAACAACGGACGCAGTGGATCGATTTTCTTTTGATCGTAGCGGTAGTCAACGTCATTCAAGAAGGTATCGACTGCGGCTTCAATATCGCCGTAGGTGATCAGTTGAGAGTCATCGGGTAAATAATCGAAAAGCGTTTCTGTATGATCGAAAAATAGTGGCTGCCAATATTCGATGCCCGCCGGCCAAGTGCCTTTGGTGACTTGCATGTAAATTGATTCAGGCTCGCGGCGAGCTTCAAACTGAGAGCGCCAACGAGTACGGAAATCTTCAATAGCCGCTTTCGTCGTCGGAAATTCATGCGCAGGCAGAAGCTGGATTTGCTGAATGTCTTCGATCGAACGTTGGTTTTCTGGATCAAATGTGCGAATGGTGTCGATCTCGTCATCAAAGAAATCAATGCGATATGGATCTGAACTGCCCATTGGGAACAAATCTAGGATCGAACCTCGGCTTGCATATTCACCCGGACCAAACACTTGATCAACGTGACGGTAGCCAGAGTTCTCTAGTTGCACACGCAGTTTTTCCAGCGAGAATTGGTCGCCCGTTTTCACCATCAAGGTGTGCTGAAGTAAGAAATCACGCGGGGACTGGCGTTGTAATACCGTGCTCACTGGCACAATGGTCACACCACGATTTTGGTTTGGCAATTGATATAAGCGTGCAATACGATCTGAGATGATCTCTTGGTGTGGAGAAAAGTTGTCGTATGGCAGCGTCTCCCAATCAGGAAATAGGCTTACAGGTTGGTCGGTAAATTGCTCAATTTCTGCTTGCAGTTTGAGCGCGATTTGCGGGTCTGGTACCACTAGCAGAGAGTGGCTAGAGTGTTGTTTTGCTAGCTCGGCAATCGCCATCGGCAATGCCGCTCCCGGTAAGTTGCCAAGCTGTTTTTTATCGCCACGCTCAGACGGATTGGTGACGGACAGAATCGTTGCTTTTGTCATGGTAATTATTTGTTATCTCGCTCTAATGAGCGCTGACGGAGTAGTTTTTGCTGTTGGTATAGTGCGGCTTTAATCAATAAATCTTGGTCAGCTTCTCGAAGTAATTTGTACTTTAGTGTGACTACATAGCCTTGCTCGGCAGATTCGCACTCTACTACCTGAGCGTAGCAGTAAATTGCTGCAGCAGGATGATCTAAGAAGAGCTTCACACGAACCAGTTGGTCTTTTTCTACGGCAGAATCGCTACGGTAGCTCAGTTGGCTTGCGCCGAATTGCGTAGTCTGGAAACGGAGTGCAATGTCATCTTGTTGCGAGAGCATAAAGCTGAGCAGTAAGTTGAGTTTAGAGTTTTGAGTATCCAGCAAATGGATGACGTGTTTTAACTCTTTGTTTTGCAGCTCCAATCTCGCGTTATCAGCTAACATATCTAAATGGCTAAATTCACTTGCGACAATAAAAGGCGCTGGAATTTCGGATTGGAAAGTCTCTTCATCTGGCAGAGCAAAGTCCGTCCCTAGCGTTTCGACGTTGATAGTCAGATTGTGGTGTACGGTAAAATATTCTTGCTCTGTCATAATTCGGTCCTTTTCTGCCATCGAGCGCTCTCATTTCATTTAGGAATGAGTAGGATAGGGGGTTGATTATCGCTAATCAGGTTAAGTTATCAAGTTTCCCCGTTTCTCTGGCTGAACTTTTTGCTGTAAATGGGGACTTATTGCATGTCGTTGACAAATTTAGCGATTATCTTGTCTTCTTCATTGTAAGAGTAAGGTAAGATAACCCGTATTAACTAGCTAAGTAATGGCTTCATAACTAGATAACCAGTTGGTTTGTCCTATATGTATCATCCTATTTCTTTGTTTATTGGCTTGCGGTACCTTCGGGGACGCTCCGGAGACCGATTTAGCCGATTTGTTTCTTATATGTCGACAGCCGGTATCACAATTGGCGTGATGGCGTTAGTGACGGTGCTTTCCGTAATGAACGGTTTTGAAGCCCAGTTGAAAGAGCGCATTTTAGGAGTGCTTCCTCATGCTGTGATTTCGCAACACGATAGTAAAACGCCTCTCAGTGAAGCTGCTCCTAAGTTCATTCAAGATATGTCGACCATAGCAAAACCAGAACCTATTGTTCGTGGTGAGGCTGTTATTCAAAGCTCTGCACAACTGACAGCTGGTTATTTAATTGGTATAGAGCCCAAACTTGGCGACCCGATTTCTAACCACCTTATCGCAGGACGTTTATCTTCTCTTCAAGCAGGTGAGTACAAAATATTCCTTGGTCACAGCTTGGCGCGCTCATTGAAAGTGTCGATGGGCGATAAAGTCCGTTTGATGGTCACCAATGCCACCCAATTTACCCCACTGGGTCGAATTCCGAGCCAACGTAATTTCACGGTAGCTGGCATCTTCAATACGGGCTCAGATGTCGATGGTCAGCTTATGATTGTTAATATGACTGATGCGGCAAAGCTGATGCGTTTACCGAAAGATACAGTCTCTGGCTGGCGTGTGTTCTTCTCAGACCCTTTTATGGTGACTGATTTTGCTGATCAGCCAATGCCTGATGGTTGGCAATGGAGTGATTGGCGAGAACAACGTGGTGAGCTTTTCCAAGCCGTCAAAATGGAAAAGAATATGATGGGCTTGATGCTTGGGCTGATCGTTGGTGTTGCGGCGTTTAACATTATTTCCGCTTTGATCATGGTGGTGATGGAGAAGCAATCTGAAGTCGCGATTCTTAAAACACAAGGTATGACTCAATCTCAAGTGATGGCGATTTTCATGGTTCAAGGCGCAAGCAGTGGTGTGATTGGTGCCATTGTTGGTGGTGCAATGGGCGTTGCTTTATCACTTAACCTCAATGCAATTCTTGAAGCGGCGGGAGTGGCACTATTTAGCTTCGGTGGTCACTTACCTATCGTGATTGATTCATTCCAAATTTTACTAGTGGTAGTGCTGGCGATTGCTCTGAGTCTAGCTGCAACTGTTTACCCGTCTTTCCGAGCATCTTCTGTTAAACCTGCTGAGGCACTTCGCTATGAATAAGCTATTAGAATGTCGTGATATTCGTAAAGTCTACCGAGAGGGTTCGTTAGATACTGAAGTGCTCAAAGGTGTAAGTTTTGATATTGATAAAGGCGAGTTAGTGTCTATTGTCGGTTCATCAGGCTCGGGTAAGAGTACGTTGCTCCACATTCTTGGAGCATTAGACGATGCATCTCAAGGAGAAGTGGATTTTCTGGGACAGAACCTGTCTGCTTTGAGCTCCAACAAACAAGCTGCATTGCGCAATAAGCATCTTGGCTTTGTGTATCAATTCCATCATCTGCTGGCTGATTTCACAGCGGTTGAAAATGTTGCAATGCCACTGTTGATTGGTGGGGCGAAAGTTGCAGATGCGAAAGCGGAAGCAAAAGCCCTTCTGGAGAAGGTGGGGTTGGGACATCGAATGGATCATCGTCCGTCAGAACTTTCTGGTGGTGAGCGCCAACGTGTGGCTATCGCACGAGCTTTGGTCAATAAGCCTGACTTGGTTTTAGCAGATGAGCCGACTGGTAACTTAGATCACAATACGGCGCTAGCGATTTACGACTTAATGCGTGAGTTAAATCAGGAGTCGAATATTGCTTTCTTAGTTGTCACTCATGATAACGAGCTGGCCGCGAAAATGGATCGCCAAATGCATATGCAAGATGGTTTGCTGGTGGATCGTTTTACCACAGACACAGCAACCGTGGAGGGCTAATTTTGTTTTCATCTTTAGCATTGATGATTGGTGGACGTTTCAGTCGCGCTAAAAAGCGTAACAAGATGGTATCGTTCATTTCTCTTTCCTCCACCATCGGTATTGCGGTTGGCGTAGCAGTCATCATCATTGGCTTATCTGCGATGAATGGCTTTGAACGAGAGTTACAGTCTCGTGTGCTTTCTGTGATTCCACATGGTGAGTTAGAGGGGGTGAATGGTCCACTGCACAACTATACCAAAACCATGAAGCAAGCCCTAAGTCATGAGCATGTGGTTGCTGCCGCACCTTATGTTCGGTTTACGGGGTTAGCAGAAAAGGGCAGTAAGCTAAAAGCAATAGAAGTTCGCGGTGTGGATCCAGCTTTTGAGCAAGCTGTTTCTAGTATGTCTGACTTTATTGACCCACAGGCGTGGCAAAATTTTTACTCAGGTCAACAGCAAGTGATTCTTGGGCGTGGTGTCGCCAATGAGTTAAAGGTCGATGTTGGTGACTATATTACTTTAATGATCCCGCAATCAGGCAGTACGAATAAGGTACAAGCCCCAAAGCGAGTCCGAGTCAAAGTCGCTGGTTTTTTAACGCTTAACGGTCAAATAGATCATTCATTAGCGCTAGTACCGCTCAAGGATGCTCAAGCCTATGCTCGCTTAGGTGATGGCGTTACAGGTATTTCGCTGAAAACGGATGATGTGTTGAATGCACCATCAATTGTACGTGAAGTCGGTAGCCGAATTGATGTTTATGTTTACCTAAAAAGCTGGCAACAACAATTTGGCTTTTTGTACCGTGATATCCAACTTGTTCGTACCATTATGTACCTGGTAATGGTGCTAGTGATTGGTGTCGCGTGTTTCAATATTGTCTCGACATTGATGATGGCGGTTAAAGATCGCGCGGCTGAGATTGCGATTCTTCGTACTATGGGTGCAAAAGACAGTTTGATTAAGCGTATCTTCGTTTGGCAAGGCGTATTCTCGGGCGTATTTGGTAGTCTTGCGGGTAGTGTCGTTGGCGTTCTTGTCGCTCTCAACCTCACACCGATTATTAAGGGGTTGGAAGCCTTAATTGGTCACCAATTTCTTTCGGGGGATATCTACTTTGTCGACTTCTTACCATCGCAATTGCATTGGCCAGATGTTGCTTTGGTTTCAATTACGGCGATTATCTTGAGTTTGTTGGCAACATGGTACCCAGCCTCCCGTGCAGCGAAACTTAATCCAGCGGCGGTATTGAGTTCCAAGTAATCTACAAAGCTCAGCGAACAGTTCGCAAATAACAGACAACAAAAAAAGGACCGATTATTATCGGTCCTTTTTATCTATATCGTTGCTATCTCTAATTGGCTCGATGCGTTTCATACTTGAGTTACATCACCTTTCATTTCTAACGTTAACTGTTTTCCATTCAACGCGCCATAACCTGCCAACTGGTGAATAAGCGCTTATCGTACTTTACGCTTTTGCCAGCTTCTCACGACTGAATAACGCCAAAGACCACGAATACCGAAATAACCAATGATTGCTGACACTACGCCACAGATCGCGCAGCCAAGTAAGAACGGAGGTCCTATGGTGTTCATTTGCTGCATGATGAATTCCCACGACAATTCAAAGTGGAATGGTTGTGGTGGTACATGCATGACCAAGGCACCAAGCTTGTAAGCAAAGTAGAACAGCACTGGCATGGTAATTGGGTTACTGATCCAAACAAGTGCGACTGATAGAGGCAAGTTAACACCAAGCATGATGGCAAGACCTGCCGCCATGATCATCTGACTCGGAAGCGGGACAAACGCCATAAACAGACCAACAGCAAAAGCACCAGATGCAGAGCGACGATTTAAACACCACAAGTTTGGGTTATATAAAACGTTGCCGAAGACCTTTAGTGCTTTTTGGCGTTTGATCATTTCATGATCTGGCATGAAGCGTTTTATCAGCTTTCTAGGCATAGGACGACATGACTCTCTTAGAAAAAAGTTTGACCTTGGCTTTATTTGTAGCGAGCGTTATTTCGTCTGCATGGTGGCCGACGATACCAGATTGGCGTTGGTTGCTGCTGGGAATAATTGCCACTGGCTCAATAATAAAATTACGACGTGGCTTATTGAGCATAGGCGTAATTTCGGGCTTTATGGTTGTCATTATCCACGGCAATGTTATGGAGCATCAAAGACAAGCCCTGTTTCAAGCAGGGGTGAATATTACCATAAATGGCAAAGTTGACAGCCCTTTTACGCAAATAAGTCACGGATATGAAGGAATTGCGCGTGTCCATCAGGTGAATTCTCAAAACTTGTTACCTTTTTTTAAACCGAAAATCCGGTTGATAACGCCTTTCCCACTCGCCGTTAACAGTGAGTTCACTACCGAAGTGACAATTAAACCCATCTTTGGGCTCTTAAACGAAGCAGGTCATGACGCCGAAAAGCAGGCAGTAGGAAAGGGCATTGTGGCAAGGGCGACCGTTTCAAAGGATTCAGCGTGGCTTATTCGTGAGCGATCATCATTAAGAACGCAAATTATCGCCGTCGTTCATAAGCACATTGTTCAGCTTGAACACTTCGCTCTTATTCGTGCTTTGGCGTTTAGTGACCGTACGCTTCTGTCTCGATATGACTGGCAACTCCTACGTGATAGTGGCTTACTGCATTTGGTCTCGATTTCGGGTTTACATATAGGAATGGCGTTTGCTTTTGGTATGAGCTTTGGGGTTGTTGTTAGGTACGCTTTGCCAAAATTTGTCTTTTTACCTTCCTTGTTTGGGCTTGCTACTGCTTTTTTGTATTCATGGTTAGCAGACTTCTCTTTGCCTACGACTCGAGCTTTTTCAGTATGTTTGATTTACTTGTTATTAAAGTCTGCTTTGATTTATTGGAGCGCTTGGCGCGTGCTGCTCCTTGCTGTAGCAATACAGTTGTGCATCGAGCCGTTTTCTGCACTCACTATGAGCTTTTGGCTGTCTTATCTCTCTGTTATCGCCGTTTTATTTGCAGTGAATTGTGTACAACATAGCCGTGGCAATTGGATTAGGAAACTGGGTACCTTATTCAAAATTCAGTTAGTACTTACTGTGTTGATCATTCCGATTAGTGGGTTGTTTTTTGCCGGGACGAGCCTCTCCTCTATTTTATATAACCTCATTTTTATCCCTTGGTTCGGTTTTGTTGTCGTTCCACTGATGTTTGTTGCACTTATCATTACCCCGTTTTCAGTGCACTTGGCGAACATGCTGTGGCAGTGGTTAGATTGGATGCTTGTACCCCTTACTTGGTCTTTGCCATTTGCTTTGGGGAGTTGGCAATCTCTTAGCTCACAGGCAACGTTGTGGGTGCTGGTATTGGGCGTTTGTGTGCTTTCGATGCGATTTTTAAATCGAGAAGCTTCAGGTGTTTTGTTCTTGGTCATCACAAGTCTGGTGTTGTGGTATGAACGAAAATCTGATGGTTGGCGTATTGATGTGTTAGATGTTGGGCATGGACTTGCAGTGCTCCTAGAAAAAGACGGTGAAGTGCTTTTATATGACACGGGTAAAACATGGGCTTATGGAAGTATTGCTGAACAAGTTATTGCTCCTATCTTGTATCGCAGAGGGTTCGGTTCTATCGACATGTTTGTCGTCAGTCACGCCGACTCAGATCATGCTGGAGGACGTGCATATATCGAAAGGCACTTCGCCCCAGTTCGTAAGTTTAGTAGCCAAAACTACGCTAACTACCAACCTTGTATTGCAGGGGAACGATGGAAATGGCAAGCGCTAGAATTTGAAGTTCTTTGGCCTCCGAAGTTGGTTAAACGTGCATATAACCCACATTCATGCGTGATTCGTGTCGTCGATACCAAAACGGATTTTAAGTTGCTATTAACGGGCGATATTGAAGCCGTTAGTGAATGGACCTTGGTGAGAAACCCCGATCAGTTAAAAAGTGATGTTGTGATTGTCCCGCATCACGGAAGTAAGAGCTCTTCTAATCCCAAGTTTGTTGAAGCGATTGCCCCAAAACTGGCGATCGCATCTCTGGCAAAAGGGAATCAGTGGGGAATGCCTGCAAATAACGTGGTTCTAGCGTACGAGAACGCCAATGCGAAATGGCTGGATACGGGGAATGGCGGTCAAATAAGCGTCCTTATTGAGCAAGAGAATTGGTATTTTGAAACGAAACGAAGTGAGACATTTGACCCTTGGTATAGGCAGATGCTGCGTAACGGAGTAGAATAAGAGTCTTAATGTAAGAAAACAAAGCACTTCTATGTCGATAAATACTGATGAAACGACTTGGCAGACGTTTAAGCGTCTATGGCAATTTATTCGCCTTTATAAGTCAGGTCTAATCGTTGCTGTTGTAGCATTGGTTGTTAATGCTATCTCTGATACCTACATGATCTCCTTGCTAAAACCGCTTCTAGATGAAGGTTTTGGTAGTGCGGAATCTGATTTTCTACGTACACTTCCACTTATCGTTTTCGCCATGATGTTTATTCGTGGTGTGAGCGGGTTTGTCTCTACTTATTGTCTGAGCTGGGTATCCGGCAATGTGGTAATGCAAATCCGTCGCATGGTGTTTAATCATTTTATGCATATGCCTGTTTCTTATTTCGATAAAGAAAAAACAGGCAATCTACTTTCTCGAATTACTTATGACTCTGAACAAGTTTCAGCGGCGACTAGTTCTGCGCTAGTTAGCATTGTGCGTGAAGGTGCAAGCATCATTGGTTTGTTGGTTCTGATGTTCTATAACAGCTGGCAATTGTCTTTGGTTTTGTTTGCTGTTGCACCTGTTGTTGCTTTTGGTATTAGCGTTGTTTCTAAGCGATTCAGAAAGATCTCGAGAAACATGCAGACGATGATGGGCAATGTGACTGCCTCTGCAGAGCAAATGCTGAAAGGTCACAAAGTAGTACTGAGTTATGGCGGCCAAGATATCGAAGGTAAACGCTTCGAGAAAGTAAGTAACCAAATGCGCCAACAAAGCATGAAGTTGGTGACAGCTCAAGCAGCGGCAAACCCAATCATCCAGATGATTGCGTCTATTGCTATTGTTGTGGTGCTTTATCTTGCAAGTATTGACTCAATTAAAGACCAGTTAACGCCGGGTACATTTACTGTTGTATTCTCTGCGATGTTTGGTTTGATGCGTCCATTGAAAGCACTAACAAACGTAACGTCACAGTTCCAACGTGGTATGGCGGCGAGCCAAACCTTGTTCGCTCTTGTGGATTTGGATACAGAAAAGAACGAAGGCAAATTCACTGTCGAGCGAGCAAAAGGCGACGTTGCAGTGAAAGATGTAAGCTTTACCTATGAAGGTTCTGAAAAGCCTGCATTGGAAAATGTCAGCTTTGATATTCCACGAGGCAAAACAGTTGCCTTAGTGGGGCGCTCAGGTTCAGGTAAGAGTACCATTGCGAATTTGTTTAACCGTTTCTACGATGTAAGTGGCGGTGCTATCTCACTTGATGGTCATGATATCCGTGACTATGAGCTGAAAAACTTACGTGAGCAGTTTGCTCTGGTTTCGCAAAACGTGCATCTGTTTAACGATACGATTGCGAACAATATTGCTTACGCAACAGAAGGCAAGTATTCACGTGAAGACATTGAACGCGCAGCCAGCCTAGCTCACGCGATGGAGTTCATCAGTAAGATGGATGGTGGACTCGACGCGATGATAGGTGAGAACGGTGCAAGCCTTTCTGGTGGGCAGCGTCAACGTGTAGCAATTGCTCGAGCTTTATTACGTGATGCGCCAGTTCTTATTCTTGATGAGGCAACATCTGCTTTAGATACCGAATCTGAACGTGCCATCCAATCTGCTCTGGATGAGCTACAGAAAGACAAAACCGTATTGGTGATTGCCCACCGCCTATCTACGATAGAGAATGCAGATGAAATTTTGGTTGTGGACGAAGGTGCAATTGTTGAGCGTGGTAGCCATGCCGATTTAATCGCGAAAGATGGCGCTTATGCCCAACTTCACCGAATCCAATTTGGTGCTTAAGCGCTGTGATTGAAAAAATCTGGTTCGAAAACCATCCTCTCAAGTACTTACTGTGGCCGCTACTGTGGCCACTTAGTCTGTTATTCGGTGCAATTAGTAAGTCTAAGCGACAACAATACCAATCTGGAAAAAAACAAGCGTATAAAGCGCCTGTACCTGTTGTCGTTGTTGGTAACATTACTGCTGGTGGGAACGGCAAAACCCCAGTTGTGGTGTGGCTGGTAGAGCAATTGCAGCAACTTGGTTTTAAGCCTGGAGTGGTGTCTAGAGGCTATGGCGCAAAAGCGCCGCAATATCCGTTATTGCTTGATGATAGTACGCCTGCTAAACATTGTGGTGATGAACCTAAGCTTATCTATCGCAGAACTGGCGCACCAGTGGCAGTGGATCCAGTCCGTGCTAATGCAGTGAAAGCATTACTAGAAGTGGGCGTTGATATCATTGTTACGGATGATGGGCTTCAACATTACGCGCTTGAGAGAGATATCGAGTTTGTTATTGTTGATGGTAATCGTCGCTTTGGTAATGAAAGCCTTATACCGCTTGGCCCGCTTCGCGAAGGGGTAGAGCGTCTTTCTAACGTCGATTTTATTATCACAAACGGTGGTCAAGCTCAGCAAAACGAAATGCCAATGTCTTTAGCGCCATCGAAAGCCGTTAATTTAAAGACAAAACAGCAAGTCGAGGTGAGCGAACTGCAAGACCTCGTTGCATTTGCTGGGATCGGACATCCGCCACGATTTTTTAATACACTTAATGCGATGAACGCTGACGTTAAAGTAACGAAGGGTTTTGCCGACCATCAAGACTTTGACCAGCAAGAATTGCACGCATTGGCTCAACAAGGGGCGAATGTGATTATGACAGAAAAAGATGCCGTCAAATGTGACAGCTATGCGCAAGATAATTGGTGGTATCTGCCTGTTTCTGCTCAGTTTGAATCAAACGATGCAGAGCGAATTTTAAATCGAATAAAAGAGGTTAAAGCGACTTATGGATCACCGTCTGCTTGAGATTGTAGCTTGCCCTGTGTGCAAAGGTAAGCTGACGTACGATAAAGATAATCAAGAGTTGATCTGCAAATTGGATCGCCTTGCTTACCCAATAAAAGAGGGTATTCCTGTTCTGCTTGAGCCAGAAGCTCGAACCATGAGCATGGACGAGGGACGCTAATGTCTTTTACGGTTGTCATTCCTGCACGCTATGCGTCAAGCCGCTTACCAGGTAAGCCATTGGCAGATATTGGTGGTAAACCTATGATCCAATGGGTTTACGAGCAAGCGTTACAAGCGGGTGCAGAAGATGTGATTATTGCAACTGACGATGAGCGAGTGTCAGTGGCAGCAGAGCAGTTTGGTGGCAAGGTTTGTATGACCTCGCCAAACCACGAATCTGGCACTGAGCGACTAGCCGAAGTAGTAGAGAAAATGGCGATTCCTGCAGACCATATTGTGGTGAATGTTCAGGGTGATGAACCATTGATTCCGCCGTCTATCATTCGCCAAGTGGCTGATAACTTAGCAGGTTGCGATGCGCCCATGGCAACGCTTGCGGTGGAGATCGAATCGGAAGAGGAAGTCTTCAACCCGAATGCGGTAAAAGTGGTCGCGGATGAGCGTGGCTATGCCATGTATTTTAGCCGAGCAACGATTCCATGGGATCGTGACAACTTTGCTAAACAAGACAAAACGATCGCGAACCCATTGATGCGTCACATCGGCATCTACGCTTACCGTGCTGGTTTTATCAATACCTATGTGAATTGGCAGCCAAGTGCACTTGAACAAATCGAGTGCCTAGAGCAGCTTCGCGTACTTTGGTACGGCGAAAAGATCCATGTGGAAGTTGCAAAAGAAGCGCCAGCAGCCGGTGTGGATACGCCAGAAGATTTAGAAGCAGTACGTGCGATTGTCGCTAAGCAAGCACAATAAGCTTGGTATTGATTTCAAAATTAGAAAAGGCTCCTCATTGAGGAGCCTTTTTGTATCTACGATAGATTGGAAGCTGTATCGGTTAGATATTGGTGTCGTACTGATTGCGTTTCGGACATGTTGAGAGGATCTCTCTGTGTCCGGTGTCTTTGACTTCTTCCAAAATCACGTCGAAGCCCCACAAGCGATATACATGCTTAAGTACTTCTTCATAACTGTTATCCAAAGGAATGCGGTTATGGGGGACATATTGCAGCGTTAATGAGCGGTCACCGCGGACATCTACGTTAAACACCTGAATATTTGGCTCTAAATTCGCCAAGTTATATTGCGCAGCTAGCGTTTCACGAATGCGTCGGTAACCCATCTCATCGTGAATGGCGGCAACTTCGATGAAGTTTTTACGATCATCGTCATTGATGGCAAACAACTTGAAATCACGCATGAGCTTCGGTGATAAGTATTGGCTAATAAAGCTTTCATCCTTGAAGTTATGCATGGCAAAGTGAACCGCGTCTAACCAGTCTGTTCCTGCTAGTTCAGGGAACCACTCTTTGTCCTCGTCTGTTGGTTCTTCACAGATACGTTTGATATCGCGGAACATCGCAAAACCAAGCGCATAAGGGTTGATACCACTAAAGTAAGGGCTGTTATATGGTGGCTGTGCAACCACACTAGTGTGGCTGTGTAGAAATTCGAGAATGAACTTCTCAGACACCAAACCCTCATCATAAAGGTGATTAAGAATGGTGTAGTGCCAGAATGTTGCCCAGCCTTCGTTCATGACCTGAGTTTGTTTTTGAGGATAGAAGTATTGGCTTACCTTACGCACGATACGCACAATCTCACGTTGCCATGGTTCAAGCAGAGGAGCATGTTTTTCAAAGAAGTAGAGCAGGTTCTCTTGTGGCTCGCTAGGGAAACGAACTTTAATGTCTTCTTCTTTGGTTTTCGATTGTGGAACGGTGCGCCATAACTCGTTTACTTGCGATTGCAGGTAAGCTTCACGCTCTTCCTGACGCGCTTTCTCCTCGTTAATTGAAATCTTTTCAGGACGTTTATAACGGTCAACGCCGAAGTTCATAAGTGCATGGCAAGAGTCTAGAAGCTGCTCGACTTCGTGCACACCATAACGCTCTTCACATTCCGCAATGTAGTTCTTCGCAAACAATAGATAATCGATGATAGAGCTGGCATCGGTCCAAGTTTGGAACAGGTAATTGCCTTTAAAGAATGAGTTGTGCCCATAGCATGCGTGAGCAATAACCAGTGCCTGCATAGTGATGGTGTTCTCTTCCATCAGGTAAGCGATGCATGGGTTTGAGTTAATGACGATCTCGTAAGCTAGACCCATTTGACCGTGCTTATAGTTCTGCTCTGTTTGGATGAACTTTTTACCAAACGACCAGTGGTTGTAGTTGATAGGCATACCGATGCTTGAGTATGCGTCCATCATTTGCTCTGAGGTGATGACTTCGATTTGGTTAGGGTAGGTGTCGAGACGATAATGCTCCGCGACACGCTTGATTTCCTTGTGGTAACGCTCCAGCAGTTCAAATGTCCAGTCTGGACCATCTGGCAGCATATTATCTCTGCGTTTCTTCGAGGCTTCCCCCGAAAGGTTTGTCGTTGCGGTATTCATCGCTAGCCTCCTTACGCATTTTCTTTTTGGAATAGTTCACGGAAGACTGGGAAGATATCCTCCACAGAGCGGATGTTTTTCATGGCGAAGTTTGGAAAGGCTTCGGAAAGCTTTTCATACTCATGCCACAGCGTTTGATGGGAACGTCTAGTGATCTCGATGTATGAATAGTACTGACAATTTGGCAGTAACTTATTGACGAGTAGGTCACGACAACGGGGTGAGTCGTCTGCCCAGTTATCGCCATCGGATGCCTGAGCCGCGTAGATGTTCCATTGACCCACAGGGTAGCGGTCTTGAACGATCTCATTCATCAGCTTGAGCGCGCTCGATACGATAGTGCCTCCCGTTTCTTGCGAATAGAAAAACTCGTGCTCGTCGACTTCTTTCGCTTGGGTGTGGTGGCGAATGAAGACCACTTCAACATTCTCATACGTACGAGTTAAGAAAAGATACAAAAGCACATAGAAGCGTTTTGCAATGTCTTTGGTGGCTTGATCCATAGAACCGGATACGTCCATTAGACAGAACATGACCGCTTGGCTCGATGGCACAGGGCGCTTCTCATAGTTCTTGAAACGTAAGTCGAAGGTATCAATGAAGGGCACGCTTTCGATTTTCTTACGTAACTCTTCGATTTCCTTCTTCAAGCGATTTTCTTCGAGCTGTTGTGCAGGCTCAATGTTCTTGATGCGAGTTAGTTCATCCTCTAGCTCGTTAAGAAGACGTTTTTTACCTGCTGTCATTGCGGTGCGTCGCGCCAGAGATTGTTGTAACGAGCGAACTACGGCAATGTTGGATGGAATACCCGCGGTTTGATAACCCGCGCGATGGGTCTTCCACTCTGTGATTTTGGCAATTTGGTTTTTCTCGAGATTTGGTAGCTCTAAATCTTCAAATAAGATGTCGAGATATTCATCTTTTGAGATTTGGAAAACGAACTCGTCTTGACCTTCGCCGTCGGGGCTAGCATTGCCTTCACCAGCACCGCCGCCTTGACCTCCACCTTTCGGACGTTCAATTTTATCACCCGTGATAAATTGGTCGTTACCAGGGTGCACACGGTCACGTACGCCCCCTTTACCCTGATGAAACATAGGTTCGTTAATGTCTTTGTGCGGTATTGCGACGTCTTCGCCCGTTTCCGTGTTCGTGATCGAGCGTCGATTCACTGCGTCAGCTACCGACTCTTTAATCTGCTCTTTATGGCGCTTCAAGAAGCGCTGTCGATTAACAGCGCTCTTGTTCTTGCCATTGAGCCTTCGGTCTATAAATTGCGCCATGAAATAGCCCTCTTCATGTTTCACAAGCGACCTAACTCAAACTGGTTAGGATGACTTACGTACTCGTAGGTACCACTCAGAAAGTAGGCGAACCTGTTTCTCGGTGTAGCCTTTTTCCATCATGCGAGCGACAAAGTCGTCGTGTTTCTTCTGATCTTCAGAAGACGTTTTCGCATTGAATGAGATAACCGGAAGCAGCTCTTCGGTATTGGAGAACATTTTTTTCTCGATTACCGTGCGCAGTTTTTCGTAGCTGGTCCAAACTGGGTTTTGACCATTGTTATTGGCTTTCGCACGAAGCACAAAGTTTACGATTTCGTTTCGGAAATCTTTCGGGTTAGAGATGCCCGCTGTTTTCTCGATCTTCTCTAATTCAGCATTTAGAGAAGCACGGTCGAACAGTTGGCCTGTTTCTGGATCGCGATATTCTTGGTCTTGGATCCAGAAGTCTGCATAGGTGACGTAACGGTCGAAGATATTCTGACCGTACTCAGAGTAAGACTCTAGGTATGCCGTTTGAACTTCTTTACCAATGAACTCGACATAACGAGGCACTAGATAGCCTTTCAAGAATTCAAGGTACTTCTCTGCCATTTCTGAAGGGAACTGCTCACGTTCTACTTGCTGTTCAATAACATAGAACAGGTGAACAGGGTTGGCCGCCACTTCCGTTTGGTCGAAGTTGAACACGCGAGATAGGATTTTGAAGGCGAAACGAGTTGATAGACCGTTCATACCCTCGTCAACGCCTGCGTAGTCACGGTACTCTTGGTAGCTCTTCGCTTTCGGATCGGTGTCTTTCAGTGTTTCACCATCGTACACTCGCATCTTAGAGAAGATGGACGAGTTCTCAGGCTCTTTAAGTCGCGAAAGAATACTAAATTGTGCCAGAGTTTCAAGCGTACTTGGTGAGCAAGGTGCTTTAGAAAGCTCACTGTTTTCAAGCAGTTTCTGGTAGATCTTCACTTCTTCCGACACACGTAAGCAGTAAGGTACTTTCACTATGTACACACGGTCTAAGAACGCCTCATTGTTCTTATTGTTGCGGAAGGTTTGCCACTCAGATTCGTTCGAGTGAGCCAGAATCATACCGTCGAATGGAATCGCAGACAGTCCCTCGGTACCATTAAAGTTGCCTTCTTGAGTTGCGGTTAATAGAGGGTGTAGCACCTTGATTGGCGCTTTGAACATCTCTACGAATTCCATCAAACCTTGGTTCGCTTTACACAGCGCGCCAGAGTAACTGTAGGCATCTGGGTCGTCTTGTGAGTAATGCTCTAACTGACGAATATCGACTTTACCAACGAGGGACGAAATGTCTTGGTTGTTTTCATCGCCTGGCTCGGTTTTAGCAATAGCCACTTGGTCGAGGATGGAAGGGCGTACTTTCAGCACTTTGAACTTGGTGATATCACCACCAAATTCATGCAGACGTTTTGCTGCCCACGGTGACATGATAGATCTTAGGTAACGATGTTCGATGCCGTATTCTTTCTTCAAGATCTCGCCATCTTCTGTCGGATTGAACAGACAGAAAGGGTGATCGTTAACTGGGCTTCGTTCGCCGTTCGCACTAAGCACATAAACGGGCATTTTTTCCATTAGGGCTTTTAGCTTTTCGGCAAGTGATGACTTACCACCACCAACAGGGCCGAGTAAGTACAGAATTTGTTTACGCTCTTCCAAACCTTGTGCGGCATGTTTGAGATAAGAAACAATCTGCTCAATCGCATCTTCCATGCCATAGAAGTCTTTGAAGGTTTCATAACGTGAGATGACTCGGTTCGAGAATATACGGCTCAGTCTTGGATCTTGAGCAGTATCAATGACTTCTGGCTCTCCGATAGCCATCAGTAGGCGTTCTGCAGCATTAGCGTAAGCGCTTTTGTCGTCTTTACACAGGGCTAAGAAATCCTGTAACGACATCTCTTCATCTTTTGCAGCTTCATATCTTGATTGATAGTGGTCGAAAATACTCATGTCGCTTTCCCCTTTAACTAGTCAGTCTACCGACGAACGTTGACGCAGGCTTATCCACCTTTGATATGCCCTTCGTTGTATGAAGTTATACGTCCTGTTATCACGTTTGGTTTGTACTGGAAGTAAGCTAGACAACACCAAAGACTTTGCTTTATGGACACTTTTTCACTGCAACGGAGAACGATGGATAGGTACCTTTCAATCACTCCCTTTCTCATTTTAAGCCTAGTCGGGGATTTCCAATTTTGCTTAACAATTATGAATTTATTGCAAAAGTGACATTTGAATCACTGTTTGGAGATTGAAAAATTTATGTTGTGAATAGGAGTGATAGAAATCAGATATTTGGCTTTGAATCACTGATATTAGTGATTCGTATACAAGTCTAGAGAATGAAAGATAAAACTGTGCTGATAGAATGAGCTTGACTTGTGACAGGGGAAAAGAAAAAAGGAGAGCCTTTGCCCTCCTTTTCAAATACTTGCTGAATTATGCACTAAAGATTTGTGCTAGCTCGTTTGCACATAGGTGGTATTGACGAGGACAGTTGCGCCAGGTTTTTAGCATGCGGCGGTATTTGTCTAACATTGGCATTTGGCTATTGAAGTGGTGATCAGCTTTATCAAATTGAGGGTAAAGACCTTCTGAATCCACTAGGAAGCGCACATAGTGTACTTGTTGTGCTTCTGTCGCAATATCAAAGCCAAGGAACTGAAGGCGACGCTGGTCGACTTTACCGCGCTCTTCGTCATCCAGCATTTTGTTTGATTCTTGCATTGCGTGGTACATCTCCATGATGTCGATGATTTCACGACACTCGGTTTCTGTAATGCAGCCAAAATCTTTGTTCAACTCGCGCATTTGTAGCTCGTAACCACGCTCTACAATAGTCTGTAGACGCTTGTATTTTGCCGCGTTGTTAGGATCAAGTTGAGACATTAGGTTGTACTGGTTTGATAGGATCAAACGTTGAGCGTTTGACATTTCCATGGTGACCTCACTAAATAATCTAATACATTTTTAATGTGCTTAGGTTAACGTTTCGGATGAAGGTGAAACATGATCTCAACACATATTTAATATGAAAAATGGCAAGAATTATCGAATTTAACCAGTTTACAAATGCAGTATGAATGGGGCGTTACAACTTATTTGTGATAATGGTTGTATATGTAGTCACGGTCCGAAAAAACTCTCAGCCACTCAGGCTTAAAAACGGTCAGTACCGCTAAAGCCATTCCATTAAGAAGACCTTCAGGGAAAGCGAGTAACGGCACAAACACAAAGTAATTGTGCTGGATGGTTTGCCAGTCATAATGACCCACAGATAGGTGGTAAAAAGAATTGATCAGCAAGTGGAGGCTGCCGGTAAGTGCACCATTGAAGAATCCTGCCACAAAAATGAAAACGAAGATGTTACGTGGTAAGTACTGGTAGCTCAGAAGAAAGATGCTGTAACTGATAAGTATTGGAATCAGTGCAGAGAGCACCAGCGCGCTTGGCAACATCAACAACGATATGTCATGAATCAAGTGGTTGACGACCATCGCAGGGATGCAAAATAGAAAAGCCATGCGCCAACCATACATCATAGTTAGCGTGGTTAAAGCAAGGAAATGAATTTGTAACCCTTCTTTTACCCCTGCTTGGGCAGACCACAAAACGCTAATCAAGAAAAGTGTCGCGAAGACTAAATGTTGGAATGGCTTTTCTTGTTCCATTTTAGGCCAAACGACTCTTCGCCAATCGGGGAGACAATAAACGACGACGACCCAGAAAATAATGATGATCGAAACAAAATTAAACCAATCCATGTGTTATCCCAACGCTTTTCCTGTGAGCTTTACTTACGGTTTCGTATTCCTAATACGTCTAATATGAGTTGGATAGGGCACAAGACCTGCTGGTCCGTTAGACACATATACCTACGTTTAGGTAAAAAAATACCAGCAAGTTGCTGGTATTTTTAATCTATTCAATAACCTAATGCTACTTAGTATTTCACATTTGAGTGGTATTGGGAAAGAATTGACTGGATTTCGTCCATAGTTTCTTTAGATGGAGGATTTACACCATCAAGAGGATATTCAACACCAAGCGCCTCCCATTTGTGTGCGCCAAGTTTGTGGTATGGCAGAAGCTCTACTTTTTCAATGTTATCCATATCTTTAATGAATTCACCAAGCATATGAGCGGCTTCTGGTTCGTCCGTGTAGCCAGGAACAACCACATAACGAATCCAAGTCTTTTGACCAATTTTATGTAGATAACGAGCAAAGTCTAAAACACGACGGTTAGACACACCAATGAAGTCTTGGTGAATCTCATCTTTCATGTGTTTTAGGTCAAGCATGACTAGGTCAGTCGCATCCAACACTTCATCGATCACGTCGGTGTGTTTACGGATGTAGCCGTTAGTATCCAAACAAGTGTGAATGCCTTCTGCTTGAGCAGCGCGGAAGAAGTCACGAACGAACTCAGGCTGAAGCATCGCTTCACCACCGGAACAAGTAATGCCACCACCTGATGCGTTCATGAAGTGACGGTAAGTTTTTGCTTCAGCAATAATCTCTTCAACCGTAACTTCCTTGCCATCATGCGTGTCCCATGTATCGCGGTTATGGCAATACTTACAACGCATTAAGCAACCCTGCAAGAAGACGATAAAACGGATACCAGGTCCGTCTACGGTACCACATGACTCAAACGAGTGAATACGACCAGTTGTTGACATCTTTTGCTCTCATTTTTAATAAATTCTGACCGTTATTTTATTACAAATTGCAGGGTTAAAACAGTCTAAGTGGGCTTTCGTTGGCGAGATATTGAGCAAAGACAACGGCGAATGAAAACTCACACGCCGTATGGGGAGATTTCTTTAGAAGAAGGCGAACAAAGACAAAGAGCCTGTACCGTAAACGTCAGTTTGGGCTTCCTCATAGTCTGGCGTTTTCACTGTAAATGTTAAGCTTGCGCCATAGTTTTGGTTGTACCAAGCCGCACCTGCAACGGCACTCGCTTGCCAGTTCTGTAGTGTGACATCATATTGGTCTGATGGCTCTGGTAGACCTGAACGGTCGCCTTCAATAGTGATATCGTTAAAGCGGTAACGACCTTCAAAGCCCGTGAATAAGAACCAACTTGATGTGCTCTTAGCTAACATGCTGGCATGGAATGGACTTTCAACGCTGATGTTTGCGGCACCTATGCTGTTGGCTAAGTTAGTACCCCAACGAAACATGACACCTTGTGAAACGTCACTTCGGAAATTACCCGCGTTAATATCGTTAACGTTGGTGATTTCCCACTGTGTCGTTTTGCCCTCGCTACGCATCAATTTGTTGAACGCTCGGTAGCCGACGCTAAACGCCAACTCGTCATCAATTTGGTAATCCCAACCTTGTGGATCGGTTGAACCAGTAATGCTATGAACCAGCTCTTGCGCCTTTTCAGAGAGTGAGCTCTCACCCGTTGCACCGATAGTGAAATTGTAGCGAACAGCTTTATCAGCGGTGAGTGAGATATAGTTGATTTCAGTGTGTAAGTAGCCCGCGTAAGGACGATCGTTGACAAGTGGGTAGTCGGCTTCGATGTCACTTGGCGTGTACATTTTATGCCCAAGCACTAATTCAATCTTATCGACGTTGCTTTGGCTAGAATCATTTAATGTAAACCATTTCCATTCTGCGTCTTCACGCAATTGTTCAGTCGCGTAAGAGAGAAAAATACCATTGGTATAATCTTGGTCAACGCCAAAAATGCCATCGTTATCGAGAGTGAAAGAGACTGTGGATTTGGTGGATGCGATTGCTGCCGGTGATAGCAGCGCAAGGATGAATAATTTACTGAGTTTCATAGTGTATGTTTGCAAGCTTTTTACGCATCATACGGAAGATCCCAGACAAAATCTTTTGTAATGTCACAACTTTAGTTCAAGAAACAAAAAAAGGTCGATGCTTTTCAGCATCGACCTTTGTTCTATCACTTAAAGTGCTAATTCAATCAGTCTTATAGAGACTCAGTGAATGTACGTGCGATTACGTCAGCTTGTTGCTCTGCAGTTAGAGAGTTGAAGCGTACAGCGTAACCAGATACACGGATTGTTAGCTGAGGGTATTTCTCTGGGTGCTTAACAGCGTCTTCTAGAGTTTCGCGGTTAAGAACGTTCACGTTTAGGTGTTGACCACCTTCGATACCAGATTCATGGTGGAAGTAACCATCCATTAGACCAGCAAGGTTAGCACGTTGTGAACCTTCATCTTTACCTAGAGCGTTAGGTACGATAGAGAACGTGTAAGAGATACCATCTTTAGCGTGAGCAAACGGTAGTTTACCTACAGACGTTAGAGACGCTACAGCACCTTTTTCGTCACGACCGTGCATTGGGTTAGCACCTGGTGCGAAAGGAGCACCTGCGCGACGACCGTCAGGCGTGTTACCAGTCTTCTTACCGTATACCACGTTTGAAGTGATAGTTAGGATAGACTGAGTAGGGATTGCGTCACGGTAAGTCTTAAGCTGACGAATCTTGTTCATGAACACTTCAACAAGTTCACAAGCGATGTCATCTACGCGAGCATCGTTGTTACCGAATTTAGGGTAGTCGCCTTCGATTTCGAAGTCGATTGCTACGCCATCTTCGTCACGAACTGGTTTAACTTTCGCGAATTTGATTGCAGATAGTGAGTCAGCTGCAACAGATAGACCTGCGATACCACAAGCCATAGTACGGCGAACGTCACGGTCATGTAGAGCCATTAGCGCAGCTTCGTAGCTGTACTTGTCGTGCATGAAGTGGATGCTGTTTAGTGCAGTCACGTACTGCTTAGCTAGCCAATCCATGAAGTGGTCTAGTTTGCCCCATACATCGTCGAAGTCTAGAACTTCGTCAGTGATCTTAGGCATTTGAGGACCAACTTGGATCTTCAGTTTCTCATCCACACCGCCGTTGATAACGTATAGAAGAGTCTTAGCTAGGTTAGCGCGAGCGCCGAAGAATTGCATGTGCTTACCAATGATCATTGGAGATACACAACATGCGATTGCGTAATCATCAGACTCGAAGTCTGGACGCATTAGATCGTCGTTCTCGTACTGGATTGATGAAGTATCGATAGATACTTTTGCACAGAACTTCTTGAAGCCTTCAGGTAGTTGCTCAGACCAAAGAACAGTGATGTTTGGCTCTGGAGAAGGACCCATTGTGTATAGAGAGTTTAGGAAACGGAAGTTTGAACGTGTAACTAGCGTACGACCGTCAAGACCCATACCACCCATAGACTCTGTTGCCCAGATTGGGTCGCCAGAGAATAGATCATCGTACTCAGGAGTACGTAGGAAACGAACCATACGTAGTTTCATTACGAAGTGGTCGATCATTTCTTGTGCGTCAACTTCAGTGATCTTACCTTCAGCGATATCACGTTCGATGTAGATATCTAGGAAAGTAGAAGTACGACCTAGAGACATTGCTGCGCCGTTTTGAGATTTAACAGCTGCTAGGTAACCGAAGTAAGTCCACTGGATAGCTTCTTGTGCAGTTTCAGCTGGACGAGAGATGTCACAGCCGTATTTCGCAGCCATAACTTTCATTTGACCAAGTGCACGGTGCTGCTCAGCGATCTCTTCGCGAAGCTGCATAGTCATCTGTAGATCTTCACCGTTCTCAAAACGCTCTTGTAGAGACTTGAATTGAGCTAGCTTGTCTTGCATTAGACGGTCGATACCGTATAGAGCAACACGACGGTAGTCACCGATGATACGACCACGACCGTAAGCATCTGGAAGACCAGTTAGAACGCCTGATTTACGACATGCTAGGATATCTGGAGTGTAGATATCGAATACGCCAGCGTTGTGCGTTTTACGGTATTCTGTGAAGATTTTCTTAACTTGTGGGTCAAGCTCGCGATCGTAAGCTTTGCAAGAACCTTCAACCATACGGATACCACCGTTAGGGATGATTGCACGCTTAAGAGGAGCTTCAGTTTGTAGACCTACGATAGTTTCTAGGTCTTTTTCGATGTAGCCTGCATCGTGAGCAGTGATGGTAGAGATAACTGAAGTATCGAAATCAACAGGAGCGTGAGTCGCGTTCTCTTGTTTGATACCTTCCATTACCTTAGCCCAAAGCTTGTTAGTCGCTTCAGTACCTTCAGAAACTAGGAAAGATTCGTCGCCTTCGTACGGAGTGTAGTTCTTCTGAATGAAATCACGAACGTTTACTTCGTTTTGCCAGTCGCCTGCAGCAAAACCTTCCCAAGCTTTAGCAAATTGCTCTGCCATGACATACCTACCTTTGTAGTAGAAAAAAATACGTACTGGTTCGCCGTTGAGCCAGCTATCTCCACTGTTAAACGGAGAACAGTACACTCTTAATGAATAACAATATTTATAGTCTTAAATAAGAAAGAGTGGGTCATAAAACTATAAATATTGTCACTGCTAACAATGTGGGTTCTTCCCAACCACAATTCAAGGCTACACTAAAAAAATTTTGCAAACCTTAAACTAAATCAATAAATCCTAAAAAATCTCGATAAAAATTGGGTAGCGACGAGCGCTACCCACACAATTTTTGAACGAATGTCATTATAGCCAAGCTTTAATGCCATATTGTCCTTCTAGCATACCTACTGCAAGCATAGCGACTAAACAGATAACAAGTACACCTACAGGGATCACAATCTTATCGACAAAGGATAGACGAGAAGCGCGCTCTTTATCACCAATCAGACCATTGTTGTCTAGCAGCATAGTCAGTGCCCAAGCAAGAACTGGGTTAACGACTGCAGAACCAAAGATACAGATACCTGCTGCTTGAGAATCTTTCGAGTCTTTCACCATCTGCATACCTGCTTCAAGTAGAGGTAGAGATACACCTACAAGAAGAGCAACACGCATTACTGGTGGCCATACTGCGATATCCATTGGGAAACCAAGGATTGCAATGATCATTACCAGAAGACCTAGAAGGATTGCACCGCCAGGGATAGGGCGTTTTGCGATCGCTGCTGGGATCATGTAAGTACCCCAAGATGAAGTGATGTTACCACCACCTACTGCTGTACCTACCATCTGACGGATAGAACACATTGTCATTGTGTCATCTACGTCCATCAATACTTTTTCTGTCTTTTTAGGGTAGTTCAATTCTTGGAAGATACGGTGACCTAGGAAGTCAGGAGACCACATTGCCACGGCAAGGATTGCAAATGGTAGAGATGCGATGAAGTGTTCCATGTTAGGAAGACCTAGCATCCAACCTTCTTCAGTACTGCCCCACCAGTAAACAGGGTTTAGGTTAGGAAGACCTGTTTCAGTGACGAATTTAATATCGAAACCTGCACCTAGTACTAAAGCGATTGCAAGACCAGTGAAAGCACACACCGGAATAGCAAGCCAACGCTTGTTCACTTTTGCAAGGAATGCGTATAGTGCGATAGTGACTGCCAGTACGATCAGACCAACATAGCCCATGCTACCAGCTTCAACAGTAGAAGATTGCAGACCAACTGCCCATTCTTGAATCGAAGTAATCTGGCTCATGGTACCAGTCAAACCCAAGAAGATAAGCAAGCCACCGGCTGTACCTTCCGAGGTGAGGTTCACCAGTTTGGAGCCGCCTTTTAGGAAACTCAATAGAAGACCGAACACACCGATTAGAATTGCCAATGCAAGAGGGTGAGCACCAGCAAGAGCGATGGTACCAATAAGAGGGATCATTGGACCGTGGTTACCTGCAAGGTTGGCTTTAGGGTTAATAAAACCAGAAGCAAGTACACAGAAAAGAAGTGCAGGGATAAGCATTTCTACACGTGCAACTTCGATAGCAAAATCTTTGCCCAAGTTGACGTGGTCCCATGCTGCAGTAAGACCTTCAGCCCAAGACATCATTACCGCAGAGTACATTGCGATAATACCGATAGTACCAGCAAGTGCTGGAACAAGGTCTTCAAGCTCAAAGCGGAAGTCACGACCTGGCAAGTTCAAGCCAAATCGACGTGGCTTCATAATTTGTAGTTCGTGGTCTAGGTAGTCTGAACGGCTTGCGAACTCAGATGATGGACGATGAAGCTCGCGGTAGCTTTTAGTCTCAATATCCGAATCAGAGTGCGCTTTATTAACTGCGTCTGACATAGATTCCTCATATATTTAAAAGTTATGAATTCTAAATTGAATTGTGTTTTTCCGCTTCCTGCGGCACGTCCTATGCTAGCTATTATTAGATTTTGTCACACGAATATCTCGTGCCTAAGCATAGCTAATAACTTGTTGTGTTGAGGCACAAAAAATTCCTCATCATTGGGGCGGAGTCTAACAAGATAGCCCTTTGGGGTGATTGATTTAGATCACTTTAAGAATAGATGTGAAAGAAAACTACAGAAAGTGTCTGGCATGCGAACAACTTGGTTATTTCGTGTGTAATTCGATTACACAAGTTGCATAAAATTAGATGTGGTTTTGCGGAAATAATACTCAACGATATTTATTGATATCATTCATGAGTGATATTAAAAGCTGGCTTTATTCTTGCTTAGTACCGAGCAAAGACGATTTTTTGGCTAACCATTGCCGCTCAGTTTAGGAAGAAGACATGAAACAGCTTAAAGTACTGCCGCTAGTGGCAATCATTTCGGGATTAATGGTCGGTTGCGGTGGCGGTGGCGGCGGTGGCGGTACTAGCACTCCATCAGACTACGTTTCTCTTACTTTTATTCAAAAAGTGACAACTACAACTGACAATTCCGCTACTTGTACAATTTTTGACAAAGTAAGTAAAGATAACGTAACAACATATACTTATGCGCGAAAGGCTAGCGATGTAACAGTTTACATCCACGACTCGAAAGGGAATATCATTGATACTAAACACCCAGATAGTAACGGTGTTCTATCTATTGACAAATACCCTTTGGAGGCTAACAGCTACATTACAGTCATAGACTCTCCCAGTGATAGTGACCCTTTCTACAAAGCTTTGTCTATCCAAAAAGAGTATCTTGAGTCGCAACTTATACAAGTTAAAAGACCTCAAGTTGGGGGTTGCTATTCCGCGGATATTACACCTGTGCCTCAGAAGGGTTATATCTTGGCTTCTACTTTAAACGCACAGGCTGACAGCTATCAGTTTTTGTCTTCTCAAGAGGGCAGTAGTATCGGGACATCAAACTCTAAGGAGGTTGGGAAGCTTGCCGATGAATCTGTTCTTGTTAAAGGTATCCTTAATGGGAAATTATCTGGTTACGAATTCACAAATAAATTAGGATCTGAATCAGCCCCTTCTATCGCAACATTGGAAAGCCTCGATACAGATTTAGGCTGGACAAACCTTTTTGTTCCAACATCGAATCTTGAATCGCTAAACATTAGCTTAAATAAAGGTATTTATAGTTACCCGTGGGTAACTCCAGATGTTACTGCGGAAGAAGCTTTTCCTATATCGAGTATTGAGAGCGAGTACCATTACCAGGCATCTGGAAAATTAACGACAGGTTGGAGCTTCGAGACTGTCGGCGAAATTTTAGGTTCCCTTGATGTCAAATTGCCGGACTCACTGCAAACTTACGATGTTAAACCATCCATCATCGCCTCTGGAGTAAATGGAGTTGTACGAGTTACAGGTGTTGACTCTTCTAATGAGTTAGTTGTGCGAGCGAAATATACTCAAAGTGTTAACTCTCCAACAATTAAAACTCTTGAGCACGTTATTGTTGGTAAACCTACAGGATCACAACTTGTGATTCCAGATTTGACTCGTACGGGGCTTTCATCTGCTAACCCAGAAACTTTGGCTGTGGACGCTTATGAGTATGACAATTTGTCAGAAGCACAAGTTCAAAATCTATTGGCACAGTATGAGAATGAAGACACCGTCGCATTGGTCGTAAAACCGAGTCAAAGAGCCAAGCACAATACTGACATCCGTACTCTAAAGTACACGAGATTGTCACGATAATTGTTAAATAAATTGCCAATCAAGCCCCTCCTGTGAGGGGCTTTTTTACGTCTAATATTCAGCATTAAAAGAATATATTGCTAAAAATTGCATATTCATTTGATTGTTGTATCTATCTATTCGAATTATTTAGGTTAATAATTTGTTGCAACTTACGGTGGGTGGTGATAGTTTGTTCCAATTCAAAGAGGGCGGAGTCCCTTAATTGCAGTGACAAAAACACAGGGAGTAAGGCGCATGAATGATGTACCAGCGCTAGATATAAAAGACCTGCACAAAACATTTGGACAAAATGAAGTCTTGAAAGGCATTTCACTTGCCGCTCATAAAGGTGATGTTATCTCCATCATCGGCTCTTCCGGTTCAGGTAAGAGTACCTTCCTTAGATGTATTAACCTTCTTGAAACTCCGACCGCCGGTGAAATTTGGGTAAATGGTGAACTTATCCAGATGAAGAACAACCGAGCAGGAGAGTCAGTTCCAGCTAATGAGAAACAAGTTCAGCGCATTCGCTCTCGTTTAGCCATGGTGTTTCAAGGCTTTAATCTTTGGTCACATCTAACCGTTCTAGAAAATGTGATTGAAGCACCAGTTCATGTGCTTGGCGTACCGAAAGCTCAAGCCATCGAAAACGCTGAACTGCTTTTGAAAAAAGTGGGATTGTACGAACGTAAAGATTACTACCCTGGACATCTATCCGGAGGTCAACAACAACGTGCTGCTATTGCTCGTGCTCTTGCTGTTGATCCAGAAGTGATGTTGTTCGATGAGCCGACCTCAGCACTCGATCCTGAGTTGGTTGGTGAGGTGTTAGGAGTAATGCGAGATTTGGCAGATGAAGGGCGAACGATGTTGGTCGTTACCCATGAAATGGCATTTGCGCGTGACGTATCTAACCATGTGATGTTTTTACATCAAGGCTTAGTGGAAGAACAGGGAGATCCAGCTAAGCTATTTACAAACCCAGATTCAGAACGATTACAGCAATTTATCTCATCTATCTACTAATATTTCTTGGGTGGCAGTCTTTTGCCACCCATAAGCACAACAATCAAAACCAAATAAAAGCAATCACAGGAGTATGGAAATGAAAAAGTGGTTATTAGCAGCAACGCTTGCTGCAACAGCAGTGTCTGGTGTCGCTCAAGCGAAAGAATGGAAAACCGTTCGCTTTGGTATTGAAGGCGCTTACCCTCCGTTTAGCTGGACAGAAACGGACGGCTCTCTAAAAGGCTTCGACGTGGATATGGCGAACGCACTTTGTGAAGAGATGAAAGTGAAGTGTCAGATCGTTGCTCAAGATTGGGATGGAATTATTCCTTCTCTACTTGCTCGTAAATACGATGCGATTATTGCTGCAATGTCGATCACTGAAGAACGTAAGAAGAAAGTCGACTTCACAGGAAAATACGCGCTGATTCCAAACAAGTTCATCGCTAAGAAAGGTGCAAACCTAGATTTTGATAACCTTGATGGTCAAAAAATTGCCGTGCAGCGTGCAACGACTCACGACAAATACCTGACAGATAACTATGGCGACAAAGTTGAAATCGTGCGTTACGGATCATTTGACGAAGCGTACCTAGATCTTGCAAACGGTCGTGTTGCGGCAGTGCTTGGTGATGCGTCTGCACTAGAAGAGGGTGTTTTAAACAAAGCTGGTGGCGATGCTTATGAATTTGTTGGTCCTTCACTAACGGATCCTAAGTGGTTTGGTGATGGTTTTGGTATTGCAGTTCGTAAGCAAGACAAGGATCTAACGAAAAAGCTCGATGCAGCTATTTTGTCACTACGTGAAAAAGGTGTTTATCAAGAAATCGCAGGTAAATACTTTAACTACGACGTTTACGGCGAATAAGCTGTAATTAAGCGACCGTTGGCTTGTTCCTAGAAGTAACCAACGGTCGATCTTTTGAGTTTAGGGATTAGGAACTCACCTATGCTGGATCTACAAGGATATGAAGCCTCGATCTTAAAAGGGGCTCTAGTAACCATCGAAGTCGCAGTACTTTCTTTACTTTTAGCGGTCATTCTCGGAATGCTGGGTGCATTGGCGAAATTGGCACCGTACAAGTGGGCAAGAGCAGTTGCGACGCTTTATACCACTATCATTCGTGGCATCCCTGATTTAGTTCTGATGATGCTTATCTTCTTTGGTGGTCAAATTCTACTTAACAATAGCCTTTACTCGATCAATGAAACACTCAATGAATGGTTTACTGCAAGTGACCCAAATCATGAGTGGACTTCGTATTTGCCAGATTACATCGATGTCAGCCCCTTTATTGCTGGCGTTTTAACCATTGGGTTTATCTTCGGTGCATACATGGCAGAGACGTTTCGTGGCGCTATCATGGCGGTAGACAAGGGTGAACTAGAAGCCGCAAAAGCTTATGGCATGAGCCCGATAATGTCGTTCCGAAGAATTCTATTGCCTCAAATGATCCGACATGCTTTACCAGGCTTTGGTAACAACTGGTTGGTTCTACTGAAAACGACCGCGTTAGTATCCATCATTGGTCTGGAAGATATGGTGCGCATTAGCTCGTTGGCTGCGGGTACAACCAAAATGCCATTCACTTTTTACATGGCGGTTGCAATCATCTTCTTGTTCTTTACCAGTGTTTCAACAGGCTTACTTAAGTTGGTTGAACGTAAATTTAGTATTCACGCGAGGTAAACCATGGATTTTTCATTGATAATTGAAAGTTTCCCGGTCTACCTAGATGGATTGTGGACGACGGTATGGCTTGTTGCGTTAGCACTGGTGATTGGGTTAGCCGTATCGATTCCTCTTGCGATTACACGTAATAGTGCAAACTACGCACTAAGCCTGCCTTCATGGGCGTTTATTTACTTTTTCCGAGGCACTCCTTTGTTGGTGCAGCTGTATCTTATCTACTACGGCATGGACCAGTTTTTTCCGGTAAAAGACACGCTTTGGGAAAACGCATGGTTTTGTGCGCTGGTGGCGTTTGTTCTCAACACGTCCGCTTATACTGCTGAAATTATTCGCGGGGCAATCAATGGCTTGCCGAAGGGAGAGGTAGAGGCAGCTAAGGCATACGGTATGAGTACGTTTATGACTTACCGTCGCATTATTCTTCCAAGTGCTTTGCGTCGCGCGTTACCTGCCTACTCGAATGAGGTTATCTTCATGCTTCATGGCAGTGCGGTCGCCGGCATCATCACCATTATGGATCTGACAGGTGCAGCACGTTTGGTGAACTCAAGATACTACGCACCATTTGAGTCATTCTTGACAGCGGGACTCTTCTACATGGCGCTGACATTTATTATTTTGTGGTGCTTCAAAGTGGCAGAGAAGCGCTTCTTGGCGTACCTAAGACCATTGAGCTAACAAGATGGGTTGTTCATTCCACTTCATGTAGGACAATACAAACATCAAAAAAGAGCGCTTGTTGGCGCTCTTTTTTATTTCTCGTCGATGTTAGGGTCTGTTGACCTTTTGCGGTTAAATTTTGTTCGAGATAAAAGCGTTTTAATCGCGGCGAGAGGTTTGTAGCCTAGTTATTCTAAGCAAAATCCTCTCAACAAAGAGTAAAACGCTTTTAGCCGAACCCTTCGGGCAGCGTTTGTGGCTCCTTTCTACTGCGTTATCGGCTTATCAGGTAGGGCAACTACATTTCAAAGCCTCTGCCTTGTATAAAGAACCCACAAACTGCTGCAAAAATCAGCTCAAAAGGTCAACAGACCCTAGTAAGAACTACTTGAAGGTTGACCAGATTGGCGCGTGATCTGAAGGTTTTTCAATGCCTCGTAATTCATAGTCAATATCGGATTCTATGCATTTTTCCGCGAGTGATGGTGTTGCCAAAATAACATCAATACGAAGACCACGGTTATCATCGAAGCCACGCGAACGGTAATCAAACCACGAGAAGCGGTCATCGACTTTAGGGTGTAAGTTACGGAAAGTATCTTCAAAGCCCCAATCTAGAAGCGTTTGCAACCACTCACGCTCTTCTGGTTGGAAAGAACATTTACCCGTTTTCAGCCAACGTTTACGGTTTGGTTCGCCGATACCGATGTCCGCGTCGATTGGGCTGATATTGATGTCGCCCATGACAATCAGCTGCTCATCGTTAGTGTGGTGATCGTTGAGGTAAGCCATCAAGTCTTTGTAGAACTGACGCTTGTATGGATACTTAGTTTCGTGAGCAACGTTATCGCCTTGCGGGAAATAACCGTTAAGAACCGTCACTTTTTCACCGTTTTCATCTTCAAACGTCGCCATGATCATGCGCTTTTGGTGTTCTTCATTATCGGTTGGGAAACCTTTTTGAACGCTGATAGGCTCTTGTTTACATAGCATTGCCACACCGTAATGGGCTTTTTGACCGTGAAAGTAAACTTTGTATCCCATTGCTTCTACATCGTCGATAGGGAAGGCTTCGTCGTGAACTTTGATTTCCTGCAGACCAATCACGTCAGGTTGGTGCTTGTCGATGAGGGCTTGGAGTTGATGCAGACGCGCACGAAGTCCATTGATGTTAAAGCTAATTACTTTCATTTTTTATCCTTCTCAGAGGGCGTGTTTGAGCATGATGTTACCATTGCAAAGGCAAGCTGAAAATGGTTCTCATGTAAACGGAATAAGTTTAAAGAATTGTTAAATATGTAATTGCTATTGTGCCCGCGTATGGTTTAATGAGTCTCAAAAATGAGTTTGCTTGAATAAGGATGTTGTATGCGAACCATATCTGTGCAGTGGAAAATTACATTACTCTCCGGGCTTTGCCTGCTCGTCACTTCTTTATCTTTAATTGGTTTTTCGGTCTACAACGCGCTCGGTAACCAAAAGTTGTTGCAGCGAGAAACTAGCTCTTCTGTTATCGAAAAATCTGAACAACTCTTACAGACACGAGCGTTATTAAACGCGACGGAAGTGTCTGAGTATCTCAATGAAGCGACTTACCGCGCTGAAATGTTGGCAGCAAATGCGCTGTTTTTTAAAACCAACTCGGAAGAGAATTTTGGCAGTAGTGAAGATCTTCGCTCCGCTCTGAATGAAATGATTCGTCAGGCAGTGTTACGCTTTGACACGATACAAGCGGCTTATCTGGTGTTTAATCCAGACATGCTCGACAGTGAAGATGCCAACTATCGAAGTGCCGATTACGTCGGTTCTAATGAAGTCGGTCGGTTTGCGACCTATTGGTCCAAAGCGAGCAATGGTGAAAACGTGTTAGCGAGTACGATAAGTGAGCAAGCCTTGAATGAGAACGACAATGCTGAGCGCTTTTACTGTCCGCTCTCGTCTGGTCAAACTTGCATTGCATCGCCGCGGGTTAACACCAACGATGCTGGTTCCTTCTTAACAACATCGATCTCCATTCCACTCATCGTCGAGAGTATGCCGATTGGCTTCTTGGGTATAGAGTTACGATTAGACCAGTTAGCGAGCATTGCGATTAATTCTGATCAGAGCTTGTTTGCTGGTGCTGGAAAGGTATCAATGATCAGTCTCGATGGAACTTTGTTAGCGTCAGATAGTAACACTGATTCCCCTGGACAGCCTTTTTCGAGTTCCACCATTTCTAATGACAATCTCACTGATTTATTGTTTGGCGGTGAAGCCAAGGTTGAATGGGATGCCTCTGGTGAGTGGATGACGGTCTTTTCGCCTATCCAAATAGCGAATCAAACGTGGGGTGTGATCTTTGAAATGCCTCGTTCTGCAGTGCTTGCTGATGCGGATCAGTTAGACGCTTTGATTACCAATAAGATGCAAGACGGCGTTATTATTGAATTAAGTGTTGGTGTCGCACTTGTCGTTGTTGGACTGATTACAACCGGACTGCTGGCTAAGACCATAGTGAAGCCGATTCGAGAAGTTGTCGCTCGTTTGGAAGATATTTCGACAGGGGAAGGAGACTTAACTCAGCGTTTGGAAGCTAAAACAGACGATGAAATTGGTCAACTTGCGAGGGCGTTCAATCGATTTCTTGAGCGTTTGCAATTAACGATTAAAGAAGTCGCAGAAACATCTCGACAAATTGCAGATAAGACCGAACATGCAAAACACGTTGTAGCCGTTACTCGAAATAGCAGTGATTCGCAGTTTAAAGAAGTTGATTTAGTCGCGACTGCTGCTGAAAAAATGACGCAAACAGCGGCGTTGGTGGTACAAAATGCCGAAGTTGCGGTAAAGGCGGCTGGTGAGGCGAGTGAATCTGCAGAAAACGGTCAGAAAGTGATCTTGGCGTCTGAAGCTCAGATGCAAAAACTATTATTGACCATGATGAATGCCGTCCCGGTTGTAGAAGAGCTAGCGAAGAACAACGCCAGCATTACCGAAATTCTTTCTGTTATTGAAGGCATTTCTGAGCAAACCAACTTGTTAGCTCTCAATGCAGCAATAGAGGCCGCACGAGCTGGTGAACAAGGTCGTGGTTTCGCTGTGGTGGCTGATGAGGTAAGGAGCTTAGCAAGTCGAACTCAAAGTTCGGTGGGTGAAATTCGAGATGTCATTGCTAATGTTCAAAAGGGCACGCAAGCGGTTGTTGAGTCCATTACAGAAGGGAATCAAAGTGCGCAATCCTCTTCTCAACAGGTGAATATGGCGGTAGAGGAATTACAGAAAGTATTTGAGTCAATTGCTGCGATAAGTGATATGAATAATCAGATAGTAAAAGCGGCAGAAGAGCAGCAATCTGTCTCTAATGAGGTGAATCAAAGTGTGGCGAACATTCGCGATCTGAGCAGAGAAATCCTTAATCAAGCGCAAACGTCGGAAAATGCAGGTATCGAGATGACCTCACTTTCTGATCAACAGCAAACCTTAATGTCTCAATTCAAAGTATAACGTGGTATCAACGCAAACTCAGCTTAAACAAAGAGGAGCGAAATCGCTCCTCTTTTTGTCTATTTGTTGTCTATCAGTTTGCGTTGATCTTATTTTCAAGATCGCTTTGTACGATCTTAATCGCTTTTAGCGCTATTTTAGGATCGATTTCATTCGTTTCTAGCAAGTAAATTAAATCGACAGCTAGCTTGATCTCTTCTGGGGCATCATCCATTGGTGATTTCGATTCTTCAGACATGCTCAATTGTTCTCTCTTTGGGTTACTTGCTTTTCTAGCTCGCTTAATGCTGCTTCACAGCGAATCAGTCGTTGTTTTGCCGTTAATACAGCTTTCTGCGCTTCGGTGCGTAAATGAGTTGGAGCCATGGAAACTATTTGTTGTTTTTCTATAACCATCTCGCGCAAGCGACGAGCCCATTCTTTATGCTGCGCGACTTCTTGTTTTAGTGCATCAAGGGACTTGTCTTGTCGAGCGGATTTCTTAGGCTTTGCTTTAGGTATCTCGGCGATAGAAATTTCGCGTTGAATTGCCGTGATTTGGGCAACCAATCGGTCAGTCAGATATTCTGCTCGTTGCGCATTTAACTCACCTTCTTTTTGCTCCTTGATGATGTCGTTTAATGTCGCTCTTGCTTCATTGACACAAGGAACTAACAAACGAGAGCGGCAGCGAAATAGACGTTCATCAAACAGCATTGCCTCATGATGACCTCGCTGATGGTCAAGTGAAGCCGCTTTCTCAGACATTTGTTCTAGACCATTGGAAAGCTGTTTGATGTTCATGATAAGCCTACAAACCACGCATCATAAGCGAGTTTAATTGCTAATACGCTGACAACAGAAACAAACACAGGGCGAATAAATTTAGAACCAAAGCGGATTGCAGAGTGAGCACCAACAAATGCGCCTGCCATTAAACATACGCCCATTGTTAATCCTAGCACCCAATTTATATGACCCAAAACAGCAAAAGTGACAAGAGAAGTGAAGTTGCTAGTAAAGTTCATCGCCTTTGCTAAGCCGGAAGCGAGCAAGATGTTCAACCGATAAAGCGCCATTGAGCTTACAGTCCAAAATGCGCCAGTCCCTGGTCCGGCTAGACCATCGTAGAAGCCGATTGAGAATCCTTGCAGATACTGCTTTTTATTCAACATTGGGCATGGTTCAGGTGTCGGGCTTTGGTGAGTCGATTGTGGAGCTTTATGGAACACGGTATACATCGCGGCAGCAAGAATAATGAGAGGTAAAACCTTCTCTAGCCATTCAGTACTGATTGCGTCGACAAACAATGTGCCGAGCGTGGCACCAACAAGAGTCGCCACAAACGCTCGTCCCCAGCATTGTGGTTTAAACAAACGCTTCTTGTAGTATGTGAAAGCGGCAGTAGAAGAGGCAAACGATGCTGCCAGTTTATTTGTGCCCAATGCAATGTGCGGAGGGAGTCCCAATGACAATAAGGCAGGGACGGTGAGCATACCGCCACCGCCTGCAACCGCATCGATAAATCCAGCAACAAAAGCGACGAGCGCCAAAACCAACAGCATGGTTGGCTCAATCATTTCCATAAATCGTTATTCTTCTAATATTCTATCTTGCGTTTAAATGGCGGCAACGAGTCAATTAAGGCTTGCCCGTAGCGTTTTGTTATCAAACGTCTATCAAGGATGGTCACTCTACCAGAATCGCGCTCTTTGCGCAGTAAACGACCGACACTTTGAATCAGTTTTTTGCTCGCATCAGGCACAGTAATTTGCATGAATGGGTTGCCCCCTTTCTTTTCTATGTACTCTGAGTGCGCTTGCTCTACGGGTGAGGTAGGGACACCAAAAGGAATCTTAGTAATGACCAAGTTTTCCAATAGCTCTCCTGGTAAATCAAGACCTTCCGAGAAGCTACCCGTGCCAAAGAGAATACTGGTTTTCTGTTGGTCGACGAGCTTTTTATGTTTTTTTAGAATTTCTGCACGTGAACTTTCGCCTTGTACTTGCAGTGCCCAGCCTCGTTTTACAAAATCAGCACTTAGAGCATCTGCGACTTGGTTCATCTGCCAATATGACGAGAATAATACCAAGTTCGCTTTGTTGTCTTCTAAATACTTAGGCAAAATTTCAATAAGATATTCGGTAAACTGTGGCGCTTGAGGTTCATACTTCATCGCAGGGATTAAAAGCTCCGCTTGGTTCTGATAATCAAACGGTGACGCCAAGGCTAAAAACTGCGTACCTGACTCAGGTTTTGCGTCTACTCCCACTTGATGGCAAAAGTAATGGAATGAATTCAGTGCACGCATCGTAGCAGAGACTAATACCGCACCGATACAACGACTCCAGATTTGTTGATCAAGTTGCCAGCCTATTTCCAAAGGTGAAACGCTCACAATATAGTCACCTTCACGATCTGGGTGCTTCTCAAGCCACCTTGCTAACGGTGCCCCTTTTTCTCGTGTTGGCTCTGCCATCAAGTTCCAAACTTGAGCAAGATTTTCTAAGCGCTGAATGTAGAACCCCAATTCAGCCAGAGCTGGCTCTGCTAACCTTGAAGAAAGTTCCCCGTCTTTTACTCGCTCAGCAATCAAATCCGCGATTTTCGCGACACTTTGGTTTGCTTTTTTACTGAGCTGTTTTAAATCTTTAGATTGATTTTCTAACCAAGTTGGAAGTTCGCCATGTTCAAAGCGATAGATGTTTTCTTCAAATTGGTTTGGGTCAAATTGCTTTGTTAATTGGCTAAGCGCGGGAATGAGTTCTTGTACCGACTCCTGCAAGTCATTGCGAAAGCGTGCGACGCGTTTCTCGTCTGCCAATGATGAGAATTTGCTGGTGGACTGATTGAGTTTCTCTAACCAAGCTGCCGCTCCTTTTAAGCTTGCAGATGCGGAAGCGTGGTCTCGTGCAACGTGCGGAAGATGATGCGCCTCATCAAAGACATAAATAGTATTTTCCGGCTCGGGCAGAATTACGCCACCACCCAGATCGGCGTCTGCCATTACTAATGAATGGTTTGCGATGATGACATCATTTTTATCCAGTTCTGAACGTGCTTTTTGGAAAGGGCAGTTACGATGAGCTGGTAGGCTGTTATTACAGCTGTGCTTGTCACTGACAATCAATTGCCAGATATGGTCATCAATAGGTTTTGGCCAGGAGTCGCGGTCGCCATCCCATTTGCCTTGAGCAAGAGAACTGTACATGGTTTCCAACAAATCAATGTCTTTCTTTTTTGGCTTAGTCTCAAACATGGCAAGTTGTCCGCCATCGACACCACTTGCCGTTGCGAGTTTCTCCGCGCAGCAATAACGTTGGCGCCCTTTTGCCAGAATAAAAGAAAACTCTCGGTCGGTAATACGACGAAATAATGGGAGATCTTTATTCACCAACTGTTCTTGCAACGCGACTGTTGCAGTCGAAATCACGACTTTTCGGTTGTTGTAGACTGCCACGGGAATAACTGCCATCAGATATGACAATGACTTACCGATCCCTGTTCCTGCTTCTGCAACAAGCATTCTATTCGATTTGTGGTATTGCCCGCACAACGTCTTAGCAATCTCTGCGACTAGGTAATTTTGCGCTCTTCGAGGTACAAAGTTATCCAGTTGAGCTTGTAAGTTCTGGTAGCTGGTTCTGATCGATTTTTGGATGTTACTAGTTAGCATAAGTGCCTCAAACGCGTGGGGCGCGCATAGTAGCACACATCACTAGTTGTACTGTAGTTCACAAAACGGAATGCTTTTATGTGGAATGTAGATCTTGTTCACAAAAAAATATTGAACTCAATCTAAATGAAAATAATTTCATTAGGTGAAAAATATAAAGCTTCAAAAATACCATTTGACTAGAATTTTATTCTGAATTAATTCGTTTTTTTGTTGTTGTAAGGTTGTTTATCTCTTTTGTTTATCTTTTGCTAAATTAAGAAAAATCAAGTCGATTGTTTAGAACTTCATCGAATAATTGAAACTTAAATTTCTATGTTGCTGTAAAATAAAGATTTTTTTGTTTTTTGATGTTGTGATTTAGAAAATTTGACAGCCAGAATAATCTTTTGCACTCTAGTGCCCAGATTTTGCAGGTAAAGCATTGTTGCGATTTGATAACAAGCGACCTCAAAAATATAAAAAAGGGAATCGGAAAGGATATCCCAATCTAAGAAAAGGCAGTGGATTAATTATGAAAAAGACTCTAGTAGCTCTTGCAGTAGCAGGCATCTCTACGTCTGCACTAGCAGCAGGCAACATCTACGACAACGGTACAACTTCTTTCAACCTTAAGGGTGAGATCGATACTTACGTAAGTACTGTAGAAGGCAAAGAAAACGGCAAAACTACAGTTAAGCGTGACGTAGACGTTGACCTATGGGCTAAAATCCAAATCGATGCAGAGCACAAACTAAACGAAGACATCAAAGTATTCGGTTCATTTGAACTAGAAAACGGCGAGTTCTTCGATAAAGACAGCAGCTCTGACCACGCTCGCGTACGTACAGATGACCTATACTTCGGTGCTTACTTCGGTGACAACTGGGGTGTGGCTCTAGGTGAAGTTGGTGATTTCGGCGACTCTCTAGACGCAATCACTATCGACAACACTAACGAAGGTCTTGGTTACGTTGATGATTTCGTAAAATCAAAAGAAAGTGCTGGTCACGCTGTTTCAGTTAAAGGTAGCTTCGATAAGCTAACTGTTATCGCTGATGCATACCTAGATCAAAACGAGAAAATCGATACTGCATTCGGTCTATCTGCACAATACGCAATCAACGACATGTTCACTGTTGGTGCTTCTTACCAAGATCAAGAGAACCGTGACGTTGCTGGTACTGATTACCAAGTAATGGGTGCAGCTGTTCGCTTCAACATGGATAACTTCTCTGCTGCAGTTAACTACGTTGCTGAAGAGCTAAACAAAGCTGACCAAGATACATGGTCTGCAGTAGCTGCTTACCAAATGAACGAAGCACGCGTTTACACTTCATTTGGTTTCACTGAGTACGAAGGCGACCACGACCAGTCTTACTACACGTTTGGTGCTGACTACGCTGTAACTGGTAACGTTCTAACGTTCATCGAATACACTGCAAGCGAAAACGACGAGAAAAACGTTTCTAAGAAAGAAGCTGACCTAGTTGTTGCTGGTGTTTACTACACGTTCTAATTTCAGAACTTAAGTAGATATAGTAAAGGTCGCATTTATTGCGGCCTTTTTTATATTAAAAGCTTGCATCTCCTTAGGCTCCTGAAAGCATGGACTAAGTGAGTACATGAAGATTTTTGAGACTTGAATGCGCTTACCAATTATCTACAGTCAATGATGTAGAAATGATTGGCTTTTCAGCAATGATTTCCTCAAACTGTGATGAATCGTAAGCGATATTTAACTCTTTTGATGTAATTAATTGAATTTTAAGGTTATTAGGATATGAGACTAAAAGCTTGGACTGTAGCATTTGTGCTTGGGTTGTTTGGTACAACAGCGAACGCAGACACAACAAATAAAGCTGATACTTCAGCAACCTTAACTACCGCTCAAGGCGTTCAAGTGCTGTTTGTAAATGGCGTTAGTGCGGATGATTTGAGTGAACCGTTTGGTCTTGTTGATGGCTCTAACCAAGTAGTTGTAAAAGTAAACAAAGCTATTGGGCGCGGTGATAAGCGTACTCAAGTTTACTCTGCACCGTATATTCTTGGCTTTAGTTCTGGTGCGGGTGAGCTTTATATTGATGCACCATCTTTTAGAGAAAAACGTCAGGCAGACAAGATGTTCGAACAAGACAAAATGGACTGGAAAGTAAGTTTCAACGATAAGTCTATTGATTACTCTCAATATAAAATGCCAGGTGAGAAAGGTGCGTTCCCTTACTCAAACCTAGATGAGCAACTAGCGGAATACAATGAAGCTAATGGCGTTTTCTTTGCTAACGGTAAGAGAGTCGAATTGTCTGAGCTACAAGCAGCGACGGCTGTAACGGCAACTAGCAAAAGCGCGCAAAGAGTAAAATCACCGGTAACAAAAGCGAAGATTGCCTACCTAGAAATGACAGACGAAGAACGTCAGGCATTCATGAAGTGGGTTGCTCAACAATAAATATTATTGGTGACGACAAAAATATAAAAAGCAGGTCTTGACCTGCTTTTTATATTTTTTGATGTGGGTGTTTTTTGATGTGCGAGCTTAGACGAGCTTAGAGAGTGACTTCACGCCATTCTCCCGGCTTCAAGTCGTCAAGCGCAATATCACCCATGGAGTAACGTACTAAACGCAGTGTCGGGAAGCCAATATGTGCTGTCATTCGTCGTACTTGGCGATTTCGACCTTCAATGATCGTAATTGCTAGCCAAGTTGTAGGAATATTAGCTCTAAACCGAACGGGCGGATTTCTATCCCAGATCTTTGGTTCAGGCATCACTTCTACTTTTGCTGGTAATGTCATGCCATCTTTCAATTCAACACCTTTACGAAGTTTTTCCAAGTCCTCTTCATTAGGTGCTCCATCTACTTGTACCCAGTAAGTTTTTGGCGACTTTGATTGAGGTTGTGTCAACTTTGCTTGCAAGATGCCATCATTTGTTAGCACCATCAGACCTTCGCTATCTCTATCTAACCGTCCTGCCGCGTATACATCTTTGACAGGGATGTAATCCGCTAACGTTTTACGACCATCTCCATCGGTAAATTGGCTCAACGTATCATAAGGTTTGTTGAAGATGATCACCTTACGGTCTTCTGGTGTAATGCGTGGTTTTGTTGACTTTGATGAACGGGTAGATCGCCCTGGTCGATTTTTCGCCTGTCCATTTGAATGGTTTGACTTGCCTGAGCGTTTAAAATGGCTCGGTTTAGAGTGGTTACTACGGCGACCTTTTTCATGACCCGTGCGAGATGACATGTTAACTACCTTGCAAAAATGTAAATGAACTGTGTTTGAAAGTTTTAAGTTTTCTTCTTATCGGCTATCATTTGCGCGCCTAAAACTAACAAAAGCGCACAGAATAATAGACTATTTCGTGTTATTTGTTTAATGATATAGCCAAGTTGCTTTTAGAGAGGTGTTTTTGCAAAAGAACTTCATGAAAGCAAACTTGGCACAAAGTGCACTCATGGATAGAGAGCCATAGAGCTTCAAACTATAAGAAAGAGTGCAAACCGCATGTCACGTTGGTGAGGAGGAATGCACTACTAACGTTAAGCAATGCGTAAATTCAACGAACTCAGTTGCTGAGTTGTTCAGCTTAGTTGAGTAAAAAATAGGGAAATTTCATGCCTACAGAAAAACCTACAATTATCTACACAATCACTGATGAAGCCCCGGCGTTAGCAACCTATTCATTACTACCAATCATTCAATCGTTTACTGCATCGTCTGGCATTAATGTAGATACTCGTGATATTTCGTTAGCAGGTCGTATCATCGCTAACTTCCCAGAGCATTTAAAAGAAGAACAGCGCATCGGTGACGCGCTAGCAGAACTTGGCGAGTTGGCGAAAACACCAGAAGCAAACATCATCAAACTTCCAAACATTTCTGCATCTATCCCGCAGTTAAAAGCTGCTATCAAAGAGCTGCAAGCAAAAGGCTATGAGCTACCAAACTACCCAGAAGAGCCGAGCACTTACGAAGAAGAAGCGATTAAAGCGACTTACGACAAAATCAAAGGTAGTGCGGTTAACCCGGTTCTACGCGAAGGTAACTCAGACCGTCGTGCGCCACTTTCAGTAAAGAATTACGCGAAGAAGAACCCACACTCAATGGGTGCATGGTCAGCGGATTCTCAATCTCATGTTTCAAGCATGGCAGACAACGACTTCTTCGGTAGTGAAAAATCGGCAACCGTTTCTGGTGCTACTGACGTAAAAATTGAATTTGTCGCTGCAGATGGTTCGGTGAAAGAACTTAAATCGGCGTTCCCTTTACAAGACAAAGAAGTGATCGATTGTTCGGTAATGAACAAGAAAGCGCTTGTTGAGTTCTTTGAGAAGGAAATTGCAGAAGCAAAACAGCAAGACGTTCTGCTCTCTCTACACATGAAAGCGACCATGATGAAGGTATCGGATCCAGTTATCTTTGGTCATGCTGTTAAGGTTTACTACAAAGACGTGTTTGCGAAATACGGCAAGCTATTCGAAGAGCTAGGCGTTGATGTAAACAATGGTATCGGTGACGTATACGCGAAGATCGATGCGCTACCTGCTGAACAAAAAGCGGAAATCGAAGCGGCGATCCTTGCGGTATACGAAACACAACCAGCACTCGCGATGGTTGACTCAGATCGCGGTATTACCAACCTGCACGTACCAAGTGACATCATCGTTGATGCTTCTATGCCAGCAATGCTGCGTGCATCTGGTCAAATGTGGGGACCAGACGGCAAACAGAAAGATACTAAAGCAATGATTCCAGATCGTAGCTATGCAGGTATTTACCAAGCGGTTATCGATTTCTGTAAAGAACATGGTGCATTTGACCCAACAACTATGGGTAGCGTACCAAACGTAGGTCTAATGGCTCAGAAAGCTGAAGAATACGGTTCACACGATAAGACATTCATTTTAGATGCAGCAGGTACTGTACGTGTTGTAGATGCTTCTGGTGCGGTTCTTCTTGAGCAAGAAGTAGAAGAAGGTGACATCTTCCGTATGTGTCAGGTCAAAGATGCGCCAATCCAAGATTGGGTGAAACTTGCGGTAACTCGTGCTCGTGCTTCGGGTGCGCCGGCTGTGTTCTGGCTTGATGAAGCGCGTGCTCATGATGCAGAACTTATCAAAAAAGTGAATGCCTACCTTCCAGCACACGACACTTCAGGTCTAGAAATTAAGATCCTTGCGCCAATCGATGCATGTAAATTCTCTCTAGAGCGTATCAAAGAAGGTCTAGATACCATTTCTGTAACGGGTAACGTATTGCGTGATTACCTGACCGATTTGTTCCCAATTTTGGAGCTTGGTACTTCAGCGAAGATGCTATCTATCGTTCCGCTAATGAACGGTGGTGGCCTATTTGAAACGGGAGCAGGAGGTTCGGCACCTAAGCACGTTCAGCAAGTTGAAAAAGAAAACCACTTACGTTGGGATTCTCTAGGTGAGTTCCTTGCGCTGGCAGCTTCTCTAGAGCACCTAAGCTCTGTGGCGGGCAATGCGAAGGCTCAAGTTCTTGCTGACGCTCTTGATAAAGCAACAGGCGAGTTCTTAGACGAAAATAAATCACCTTCTCGTAAAGTAGGTGAGTTGGATAACCGTGGTAGCCATTACTACTTAGCATCGTACTGGGCGAAAGCATTGGCTGAGCAAACAGAAGACGCGGATCTTGCAGCAGAGTTTGCTCCTGTCGCAAAAGCGTTGGCAGAGCAAGAGGAAGCGATTGTGTCTGAGCTAAACAACGCGCAGGGTGTAAAAGGCGAGCTAGGTGGTTACTACTCTCTTGATGATTCTCTAGCGTCTACATTGATGCGTCCAAGCGCAACGCTGAACGCTATTATCAATAAATAATCTTGTACACGCTACTTCGGTAGACCTATAGAAACAATAAACCCGCTTTACGCGGGTTTATTTTTCTCTTCATAAAAGCTCGTGTGCTTCTACGAGAGCAAATGATTTGTCTTTCCGACAGCGCTCTATTTATTTGGCTTGGCCTTCTATTGGAACAACGCTGCTTGCGTGTGAACCTTTCGGACCTTTTTCAATCTCGTATGAGACTTGTTGGCCTGCTTTCAGTGTACGATAACCGTCCATTTGGATAGTTGAGTAGTGGGCGAAAATGTCTCCTTCCTCTTCGTCTGAACAAATAAACCCAAATCCTTTGGCGTTGTTAAACCACTTTACTGTACCTGTAGCCATGCTTTTACATCCCTCATGCATTTTTTACTGATGTTGTTACTTCACCCAAGCCATCCCTTCAGCTTGGTCTCATTGTTAGCCTTGCTATGCTAGTAATTGCTAACACACGTCGAGTGTGCACATCCATATTCATCAAATTGTTAGAAATCCAACAAATTCAGAATGAGGATTTATGCATCAACACTTTCCACTGTAGTCAATGAATCTCGTCAGTCAATAGTGAAAGACAACATTAAGAAACATATTTGAAAACAAATCACTTTTGAGATTAACAATTTTGCAAACTCAATCGAGGTGGTTCGCCGAAGTTTAGATAAAAGGTCTGCAAGGTATTGAAATAGAGCGAAGGCATTCTAAACCAAGTGTGTACATTAGAAGATTCTACTAAATGAATAAAAAGTGATGTTTTCGTGATATTTAGCGACTTTTCCGTTGTAAGTGTGATCTTGGCAGTTTAAGAATGTTTATCGGTTATATGGAAACAGAGCAAAAATTGATAGTTCTAACAGCAAAAAATAACCGTTCTAAGAGATAAAAATCTTTTATTTGCGCGCCTGCCGGAGGTGCATTAGTCTCTATATGAGGACGCAAATTTTATCTATCAAAATCGAATTAGGTGTCATATCTCACTACACCGCACGGCATGCTTATGGTAGATTGTTTTTATAGGTCGAAAACATCAACCCTTTGATACGATATCTTTGAATTGCCATGAGTAAAAATTTTGAATGGGTGACTCCAGACTCAGATCTTCTGGAGCGAGAAAGTACAAAAGTTCAGCCGCCAAAGCTATACAACGTTGTACTCAATAATGATGACTATACACCTATGGATTTCGTCATAGAGGTGCTTGAGCGATTCTTTTCACATGATATTGATAAAGCAACGCAAATCATGCTCAAGATTCACTATGAAGGAAAGGCAATTTGTGGCACATACAGTGCAGAAATTGCCGAAACAAAAGTAGCGCAAGTGACGATGTACTCAAGGGAAAATGAGCATCCGCTACTATGTACTATGGAGCAAGCGTAATAAGAAGACTTGCTCGAGCAACCAAAGTTGTTCTTTCGGGAGGTACTTATGCTAAATAAAGAACTAGAGTCAAGCCTTAACGGTGCATTCGCTCGTGCACGTGACAAACGCCACGAGTTCATGACTGTCGAACACCTCCTACTTGCATTATTGGAGAATGATGCAGCTAAGGAAGCCCTTCTAGCCTGCAAAGCGGACCTTGATGCTTTGCGTAACGAACTCGATATTTTTATCGACCAAACAACGCCGCTCATCCCAGAAAGCGATGAGACGCGCGAAACCCAGCCGACATTGAGTTTCCAGCGTGTACTTCAACGCGCCGTCTTCCATGTTCAGTCGTCTGGTCGAAGCGAAGTGACCGGGGCAAACGTTCTTGTTGCTATTTTTAGTGAGCAAGAGTCTCACGCCGCTTATCTGCTGAAAAAGAATGATATCTCTCGTTTGGATATCGTTAACTTTATCTCTCATGGTATTACCAAAGCTTCTGGTTCAAGCGAAGACTCTTCTTCGTCCGATTCTTTTGGCTCGGAAGCGCCTGAAGAAACCAACCCAGAAGAACGTTTAGAAAGCTTTGCTACAAATCTAAACCAAGTTGCAAAAGCCGGTAATATCGACCCTCTTATTGGTCGTGATAAAGAGCTAGAGCGTACAATCCAAGTACTTTGTCGCCGCCGCAAAAATAACCCATTACTTGTGGGTGAAGCTGGCGTAGGTAAAACGGCGATTGCCGAAGGTCTCGCTTGGAGAATCGTTGAGGGGCAGGTTCCTGAAGTGATTCAAAACAGTGTGATTTACTCACTGGATATTGGCTCTTTACTCGCTGGTACTAAATACCGTGGTGATTTCGAGAAGCGCTTTAAGTCTGTGTTAAAGCAGCTAGAGAAAGAAGAAGACGCGATCCTGTTTATCGATGAAATTCATACCATCATCGGTGCGGGTGCCGCTTCTGGTGGTCAAGTCGATGCCGCTAACCTGATCAAGCCTCTACTAAGTAGTGGTAAGTTGCGTTGTATCGGTTCAACGACGTACCAAGAGTACAGCAACATCTTTGAGAAAGAGCGTGCATTGTCCCGTCGTTTCCAAAAGATCGATGTGGTAGAGCCTTCTCTGGATGATACAACCAAAATTCTAATTGGTTTGAAACCTAAGTATGAAGCGCACCACGAAGTACGTTATACCAACAAAGCGCTGCGTGCAGCGGTAGAGCTGTCAGCGAAGTACATCAACGAGCGTCACTTGCCAGACAAAGCAATCGACGTTATTGATGAAGCAGGCGCCCGCAGTCGTCTAGCACCAGCAAGCCGTCGTAAGAAGACTGTTGGTGTTGCAGACATCGAAGCGATGGTCGCTAAGATGGCACGTATTCCAGAGAAATCAGTATCATCTTCAGATAAAGACATTCTGAAGAATCTGGATGACAAGATGAAGATGCTTGTGTTCGGTCAAGATACGGCAATCGATGCACTGTCAGAAGCAATCAAGCTATCTCGTGCTGGTCTTGGTGTGGATAACAAACCTGTTGGCTCATTCCTGTTTGCAGGTCCAACAGGCGTTGGTAAAACAGAAGTTACCGTTCAGCTTTCTAAACTACTAGGCATTGAGCTACTGCGCTTTGATATGTCTGAATATGGTGAGCGTCACTCGGTCAGTCGCTTGATTGGTGCGCCTCCAGGTTATGTTGGCTACGACCAAGGTGGTCTATTGACGGATGCGGTGATTAAACATCCTCATTCGGTCGTGCTACTTGATGAGATTGAAAAAGCACACCCGGATATCTTTAATTTGCTACTGCAAGTGATGGATAACGGTACGCTAACGGACAACAACGGTCGCAAAGCGGACTTCCGCAACGTGATCCTTGTAATGACCACGAACGCAGGTGTAGCTGAAACTGAGAAGAAATCGATCGGTCTTATCCAACAAGACAACAGTCATGATGCGATGGCGGAAATCAAAAAGGTATTTACTCCTGAGTTCCGTAACCGTCTAGACAATATCATTTGGTTCAATAGCCTAGATGAAACGGTTATCCATCAAGTGGTTGATAAGTTCATCGTGGAGCTACAAGTGCAACTGGACGCTCGTGGTGTGTCGATGGAAGTATCGCAAGATGCGCGTCATTGGTTGGCTCACAAGGGGTACGACAAAGCGATGGGAGCTCGCCCTATGGGACGTGTTATCCAAGAGCAGCTTAAGAAACCTTTGGCGAATGAACTTCTATTTGGATCACTGGTTGACGGTGGTACAGTGAAAGTTACGTTGGTGAAAGACGAGCTTAAGTTTGAGTACTTAAGTGAGAAAGAAGCTGCGCTTCACTAAGCTTAGGTCTTGTTGAGTTCTAAAAGCGTGCGCTTAGTCGTGCGCTTTTTTATGCCTGCTATTATATTCTCAATTAACCTCAATAAGCTTGGTTCAGCGAGAATGACCAGATTTGAAGGCGAGGCAACTATTTGAAACGCTGGCTATTTCGCTTCATTGTCTTCATTGCTTACTTTCGGTAAACAGAGAATCAGTGACAACGCTCTGAATCCTGTAACTTGAAGTCACTTGAGTATAGCTTGTAGCGTGAATTGAATTTCCAAAGCCAGACTGGCTTTTAAAGCAAATGACAAGCAATAAAAAACGGAGCTACGAGCTCCGTTTTTTATTGTATTCGAAAATCAGAGATTAACGAGCACGGAAGACGATGCGGCCTTTAGATAGGTCGTATGGAGTCATCTCTACAGTTACTTTATCACCAGTAAGGATACGGATGTAGTTCTTACGCATCTTGCCAGAGATATGTGCAGTCACAACGTGACCGTTTTCAAGTTCAACGCGGAACATAGTGTTTGGTAGAGTGTCAAGCACAGTGCCTTGCATCTCAATTACGTCTTCTTTAGCCATTTAATCCTCTTTAGAAATTAGGCGGTATTAGCGGGCTAATTTTGCCGCTAAACAGTAATTATGTAAAGTTGGGGCGTATTCTACCCTTGCCAACGCTGATTTACTAGCCTTTGGTGTCTCTGAAAGCGAGTTTTGTAGTTCATCGCCGGACATTCATCGATTTGATACCCTAGATACAGCCAATGTTTGTTGTGCTGTCGGCAGTATTCTAGCTGGAAAAGCACGCCTAAGGTCCCGAGAGACAAAGGATAATCTGGGTCAAAGAAGGTGTAAAACGCACTCGCACAATGCTCCATAATATCAGTGACAGCAACGGCTACTAGGCGCGCTTCGTCATCATAAACATGAAGAAAGCCAGTCGTTAACCATGTTGTTTGAGCAAATCGCGCGAACTCGTCTTCCCGAGGTGGATACATAGTACCATTTTGGTGCCGTTCGCAAATATAACGGCTGTAGAGTTCAAACCAATTTGAATCGAGCTCAGGTTTCATCTCCCAATGCAGTGCCTTTCCTTTGTTTAGCAAACGTTTCTGGCTTTTGGATGCTACGAAATCCGGTACTGCGATTCGGATTGGTTGACAAGCACTACAGTGCTGACAATGCGGCTTGTAAATGGTGTCTCCACTGCGGCGGAAACCATTAGCCATCAATACTTGATAGCTTTGCTCTGTATGCAAATCAGCATCAAGAGCTACTGCCACACGCTCTTCACGCTCAGGTAAATAGCTGCATGGATGGTTGTTGGTTAACCCAATACGAATATGTTGGAGATCTGTGCTCATGATACCGCGCCCTGCAAAATCTGTGGCTCAAACGTGCCCAAATCGGTTTTCTTATCTCTTAAAGATAGTAGTTTTTGTATGAAATCGTCGCGTTGGAGTTCAAATGCACCAAGCGATGCTAGGTGTGGGTTCATCACCTGACAATCAATCAATTGACCTTGATTTGACGCCAAGTGTTCGCACAGATACCACAATGCGATTTTTGAAGCATTGTCTTTGAGGCTAAACATCGACTCACCACAAAAAAGTCGACCGACGCTAATACCATATAGACCGCCAATTAATTGATCGTCGTGCCATACTTCTACTGAGTGACAATGACCACGTTTTGCAAGCTCGATATAAGAAGCTTGCATCTCGTCATTGAGCCAAGTCTCTTCCGCAGGGCGGGTGGAAGAGCAAAACTGAATGACACGTTCGGTTGCGTTGTTTAACGTTACTTTATACTGTTGTTTACGCTGAAACTTTTTCAAACTCTTGGAAGGCGTAAAGGTCAAAGGATCGAAAACAGCTCGTGGTGATGGACTCCACCAGAGAATTGGCTCTCCGGGACCATACCAAGGGAAAATGCCTTGTTGATAGCCACATAGGATGCGGTCGGGGTTAAGGTCGCCACCAAACGCCAATAAACCGTTTGGATCGCTCAGCGCATCATAGGGAGATGGAAAAGAGAGCGAATCATCAAGTTCAGTTAAATAGATAGCCATAAAGAGAAGTTTACCAACATCAGAGCCTATAGGAGCTTGTTATGAGCAGAGAAAGACTTAATATAAAACGATGGGCATGGATCATACTGTTTTTGCCATTTTTCGCCAATGCAGCTTATGAAAGAAATGTAGCAAAACCAGTCAATCAAGTGGTGTATGGCAAAGTCGATTCTGTGCGATACATAACTCAACAAGAAGTAAAGCAATCACAAAGTAACGGTTGGGAAACGCTTCTTGGTGCCACAATTGGTGGTCTAGTTGGCAACCAATTTGGTGGTGGCACAGGTAGAGAAGTCGCAACTGCCGTGGGCGCACTCGCGGGGGCCGCAGTCGTTCGAAATCGAAATAACTACGAATACACGGTTGAGTACAAATTGGTTGAGCTGCTAATTAAGGTTGATGGCAACAAACTTATCAACGTCATTCAAGACGTTGATAATAGTATGCTGTTTAACCGTGGTGATGATGTACGCATTCTGTATTTTGATGATGGTGTCAGGGTTGATATTGCGTATTAGATATTTCTAAGTAACCTCGAGATGTTTGGGGTAGCGACAATGGCTTGGTTTGTTAGCGTGGTTAGGATTTGAAGGTTCAGTGGAGCCAAGCCAAAAGTTGGCAACCAATACACTGCGTTGTTTTCTTTGCTCTCGAGTCAATGACAACGGTCTGAACCATGCATCTTGAAGTCACTTGGGTATATGTTTGTACTGCAAAAACGAAGTTGACTAATTATTCAAAAATTAGCGTAGATTTGCTCTGGTTTTGTGGTGGCTTTTTCGTTAGTCTGAATTTACGAAGAATTGTTTAGCTCTCAAAAATTGTGAAGTGAGAGCACAAAGGATTAACAACTTTTAATGGAAAGCCTAACGTTACAACCTATCAATAAAATTCAAGGGGAAGTGAACCTTCCTGGATCAAAAAGCGTTTCCAATCGAGCTTTACTTCTTGCCGCTCTAGCAAAAGGCACGACTCGGTTGACCAACCTTCTCGACAGCGACGATATTCGCCACATGTTGAACGCTCTGACTAAGCTTGGTGTTCAGTATCAGTTGTCCGAAGACAAGACAGAATGTGTCGTAGAGGGGCTTGGTCGTCCATTTTCTGTTTCTGAACCTGTTGAGCTATTTTTGGGTAACGCAGGTACAGCAATGCGCCCATTGGCAGCAGCCTTGTGCTTAGGTGAAGGTGAATACGTTCTTACTGGCGAACCTCGCATGAAAGAACGCCCAATTGGTCACTTAGTGACAGCCTTAAAAGCAGCAGGCGCTGACGTCGAATATCTAGAGAACGAAAACTACCCACCGCTGAAAATCACTGGTACTGGACTTAAGTCTGGCTCTGTATCGATTGATGGTTCAATCTCTAGCCAATTTCTGACAGCGTTTTTAATGTCAGCACCGCTGGCTGATGGTGAGATTCGCATCAATATTGACGGTGAGTTGGTTTCTAAACCATACATCGACATTACACTCCATATTATGAAGCAGTTTGGTGTCAACGTAATCAACAATGATTACCAAGAGTTTGTGATTCCAGCTGGTCAGCAATATATCGCTCCGGGTGATTTTTTGGTGGAAGGTGATGCTTCTTCTGCTTCTTACTTTTTGGCCGCAGCTGCTATCAAGGGTGGTGAAGTAAAAGTAACCGGTATTGGTAAGAACAGCATTCAGGGAGATATCCAATTCGCTGATGCACTTGAAAAAATGGGTGCAGAAATCGAATGGGGTGATGATTACGTCATTTCTCGTGTTGGTCAGTTAAAAGGCATCGATATGGATTATAACCATATCCCTGATGCAGCAATGACTATTGCAACGACAGCGCTTTTTGCTGAAGGTACAACCGCAATTCGCAATGTATACAACTGGCGCGTAAAGGAAACGGATCGTCTTTCAGCGATGGCGACTGAGCTTCGTAAAGTCGGTGCTGAGGTGGAAGAGGGTGAGGACTACATCATCGTGAAGCCAGTCCCTAAGCTTACGCACGCAGCGATTGATACTTACGATGATCACCGCATGGCGATGTGTTTTTCATTAGTGGCACTGAGTGATACTCCAGTGACGATTAACGACCCTAAATGTACGTCAAAGACCTTCCCAGACTACTTCGATAAGTTGAAGGCACTAAGCTGCTAATTCGCCTTATTGAAAGTGAAAAGCCAGAGTAGAGACTCTGGCTTTTTTATTGGAATTTGAAGCGCTTACTTGTTCAATGTGAACTCTTTTGAAAGGTGATGCGCTAGGTACTTAAACATATTGAAAACCGCAGTAGTGTTGGTTGTCGGCAGACCTTTTTCATCTAAGAAGTACTCACCTTTAAACACCAAAACACCGTCTTTTTCTTCTACACTTGTTGCGCGCATGCCTTCAATGTAGTCATCGTGCTCTTGGATGATTTGGTTCGCAATTAAAAGAAGGTCGAACTCTTCAATGTGTTTTCTATCAGACATACCATTCTCGTCATTCAATGAAACTTTAAGTGGGGGCAGTATACCCACAATTGTGAAGGGTTTGCATACTAAAAACAGTGATTGCGTGTTTTACGAACGTCACACGTTAATATAGAGGGAGTAGCGAAGCGATTCTCATCTGCAAATAGCCGATATTTCACTGGCATAACTTAAGCTTACGTTCTGATCGCGTAAGACAAATTATTTTGTGATGAGAGACAAAATTTATCGAATTCGACTAGCGAGAGGAAACTTTGCCTGCTTAGTATATGCCGCTCAAGACCTTTTGCAGTACCCTGCCTCGTCAAAGTACAAAGGCGATGAATTGTCAACCAATCGGATCTGAATTTCAAAAAAGCAGTTGATCTTCTTTTCATCTCGCACAATAGTAAAAAAAGAAGCAATGAAATAGAACATTATGCGGGTAGCTTCCTTTGGGCTAGTTACCCGCATTATTATGAAGGACGTTAGAGTCAGTTATGGGTAAATCGCTCGTTATAGTGGAGTCACCAGCCAAGGCTAAGACGATAAATAAATACCTTGGTAAAGACTTTATTGTTAAGTCTAGTGTTGGTCACGTGCGTGATCTGCCTACGGCCGGTCAAAGCACTGGTGAGAAAAAAGCCGCAGCCATTTCTACTAAAGGAATGAGCCCGGAAGAAAAAGCGCGTGTCAAAAAAGAAAAAGACCGTAAAGCTCTAATCAAAAAAATGGGGATTAACCCATATCATGACTGGGATGCGAATTACCAAATCCTTCCAGGCAAAGAAAAAGTCGTTAGCGAACTGCAAAAATTAGCCAAAGATGCTGATTACGTTTATCTCGCAACCGATTTAGACCGCGAGGGGGAAGCAATCGCATGGCACCTTCGTGAGATCATCGGTGGCGATGAAGAGCGATACAAACGCGTAGTGTTTAACGAGATCACGAAGAATGCAATCCAGCAAGCTTTCCAGACGCCTGGTGAGCTAAACATGGATGGTGTTAACGCACAGCAAGCACGTCGATTCATGGACCGTGTAGTAGGTTTCATGGTTTCTCCATTGCTATGGAAGAAAGTGGCGCGTGGTCTGTCTGCTGGTCGTGTACAATCAGTAGCGGTTAAACTACTGGTTGAGCGTGAGCGTGAAATCAACGCTTTCATTCCAGAAGAATTCTGGGATATCAACGCAAATACGCACACAAAAGATAAGACGGCGTTCAAACTGCTTGTTGCGCAGAAAGATGGCGTTGCGTTTAAGCCAGTTAACGAGGCTGAAACCAAGGCGGCGATGTCGGTACTGGAAAACGCAAGCTACGAAGTATGTAAGCGTGAAGACCGCCCAACGAAAAGTAAGCCGTCTGCACCATACATTACGTCTACACTTCAGCAAGCAGCGAGTACTCGTTTAGGCTACGGCGTTAAGAAGACAATGATGCTGGCGCAGCGTCTATACGAAGCGGGTTACATCACCTATATGCGTACCGACTCAACCAACTTGAGCGCGGAAGCAGTAGATGCAGTTCGCGGTTTCATCGGTTCTGAGTTCGGTGACAAATACCTTCCTGCTAAACCGCTAACATACGGTAGCAAAGAAGGCGCACAAGAAGCGCACGAAGCAATTCGTCCTTCCGATGTTGCTGTGAAAGCTGAAGACCTACAAGGTGTTGATGCGGACGCACACAAGCTGTACGCGCTGATTTGGAATCAATTCGTTGCGTGTCAAATGACGCCTGCAGAATACGATTCAACCACCATCAGTGTGAAAGCGGCTGAGTACACGCTAAAAGCGAAAGGTCGTATTCTTAAGTTTGACGGTTGGACTCGCGTTCAACGCCCAATGGGTAAAAACGAAGATACGATTCTTCCTGCTGTTCAACTGGGCGATAAGCTAGATCTTGAATCACTAGATCCTAAACAGCACTTTACCAAGCCACCTGCACGTTTCACAGAAGCGGCACTGGTAAAAGAACTTGAGAAGCGCGGCATTGGTCGTCCTTCTACATACGCTTCAATCATCTCTACGATCCAAGATCGCGGCTACGTAAAAGTAGAACAGCGTCGTTTCTACGCAGAGAAGATGGGCGAGATTGTTACTGACCGTCTGGATGACAGTTTCAACGATCTAATGAACTACGACTTCACTGCGCGTATGGAGCAGAAGCTTGACCAAATCGCTGAAGGCGATGTGATGTGGAAAGATGTTCTAGATAACTTCTTCACAGACTTCACTGGCGATCTAGAGAAAGCGGAGCAAGACGAGAACGAAGGCGGCATGAAGTTGAATCACATTGTGATGACAGATATCGAGTGTCCGACTTGTAGCCGTCCTATGGGTATTCGTACCGCGTCAACAGGCGTATTCCTAGGCTGTTCTGGTTACGCATTGCCACCTAAGGAGCGTTGCAAGACAACCATCAACTTGGGTGACGAAGACGGTATCATCAACGTTCTAGAAGAAGATGTGGAAACAGCAGCTCTGCGTGCTAAGAAGCGTTGTCCTATCTGTGAAACGGCGATGGACGCATACTTGATCGATGATAAACGCAAGATGCACGTTTGTGGTAACAACCCGAACTGTGAAGGCTACATCGTCGAGCATGGCGAATTCAAAGTGAAAGGCTATGATGGTCCAGTTGTTGAGTGTGACAAGTGTGGTTCTGACATGGTGCTTAAGAACGGTCGCTTCGGTAAATACATGGATTGTACAAGTGAAACGTGTAAGAACACTCGTAAGATCCTGAAGAACGGTGAAGTAGCACCGCCGAAAGAAGATCCAGTTCATTTCCCTGAACTTCCTTGTGAAAACTCAGATGCGTACTTTGTTTTACGTGATGGTGCTTCTGGTCTGTTTATGGCTGCGAGTAACTTCCCTAAATCACGTGAGACTCGTGCTCCATTAGTTTCTGAACTTGCTCGCTTCGAAGAACGTCTTCCTGAGAAGTTTAAGTATCTGACTACCGCGCCAGCTGCGGACCCTGATGGTCGCCCTGCTGTTGTTCGCTTTAGCCGCAAGAGCAAAGAGAACTACGTGCGCACTGAAGACAATGGAAAACCAAGTGGTTGGACGGCATTGTTTATCGATGGTAAGTGGGAAATCACGGACAAGCGCAAAAAAGCGAAAGCATAATCCTAGAGATTGAATCGATAAGGCAGCTCATACGCTGCCTTATTTTTTACCTGCTATTTTATAATTCATTCATTTCACCAATCATTTTTCTTCCATTTTCACCATTCTTGTTTTCATCCAACGGTCATAGTTTCATCGTATCCTGTCGCTAAACTGCACTTGTGTAGTTAATCGGTTTGTAAATTGTTTTCACAATGTAATCGTTTGCGTCCCATTGTGTGATCAAGATACCGTATTGAGTAAGCAACATCTGTACACTACACGGAATGGCATATTTTAAATTGTAATTTAGTTCCAGTTCGATAACTTATTAGACAGATAATGCAACTGTATGCTGTTATTTAGCGCCGAAAATAAAGAATAACTAAGGCGTGTGCGTACGAGGATGTGCAATAGCTTTTTCAGTTCGTATTGTGAGGGTTCATAGAAGCTCATCAGTATGGACGTATTAACGTATTCGCTTGACTCCCCGAGTTCTGCTCATATCAAGCGAGTACCAGTTCCAAGCTATAACTATATGGAGAACAACGAATGGCTGGTGTTTTGGGAATGATTCTTGCTGGCGGTGAAGGCTCTCGCTTGAGACCTTTAACGGAATCCCGCAGTAAACCTTCGGTCCCTTTCGGCGGAAGTTACCGACTTATTGATTTCGCTCTGAATAACTTTGTGAATGCGGATTTAATGCGCATTTACGTCCTTACTCAATTCAAATCTCAATCTCTATTCCACCACTTGAAGAAAGGGTGGAACATCAATGGCATCACCGACCGCTTTATCGACCCAATTCCTGCGCAGATGCGTACAGGCAAGCGTTGGTATGAAGGAACGGCAGATGCTATCTACCAAAACCTGCGTTTTATGGAGTTGGCAGAACCTGATCAAGTATGTATCTTTGGTTCCGATCATATCTATAAAATGGACATTAAACAGATGTTGGCTTTCCACCAAGAGAAAGAGGCTTCGCTAACGGTTTCAGCGCTAAGAATGCCGTTATCTGAAGCGTCTCAATTTGGTGTTATCGAAGTAGACAACGAAGGTCGCATGATTGGCTTTGAAGAAAAGCCAGCTAATCCGAAATCTATCCCAGGTGATCCAGAGCACGCACTCGTGTCTATGGGTAACTATATCTTCGAAGCTCAGACACTGTTTGCCGAACTTATTGAAGATGCTGATAACGAAGCATCAACGCACGACTTTGGTAAAGACATTATTCCTAAAATGTTCCCGCGTGGTGATGTGTTTGTTTATGACTTCAGTACCAACCGCATCACGGGTGAGAAAGAAGAAGTATATTGGCGCGATGTAGGTACGATTGATGCGTACTGGCAAGCTCATATGGATCTTCTTGAGAAAGACGCACCGTTCTCTCTATACAACCGCAAATGGCCACTTCATACTTATTACCCACCATTGCCACCAGCGACATTTACTGACTCTGTTAATGGTCGAGTTCAGATCATCGATAGCTTGGTATGTAACGGTAGCTACGTGCGTGGTTCACGTATTGAAAAATCAGTATTAGGTTTCCGTAGCAACATTGCTTCGGCGTGTGACATCAGCCAGTGTATTTTGCTCGGTGATGTGAAAGTCGGGGAAGGTTGTGTGCTTCGTCGCGTGATTGTAGATAAAGACGCAGATATTGCGCCGGGTACGCAAATTGGTGTAAATCTACAAGAAGATAAGAAACACTACCATGTGTCAGATGATGGCATCGTTGTAATTCCAAAAGGAGCACGTGTTGGCTACTAACAATTTGTCTGTTCTGTTTGTAGCGTCTGAAGTCGAAGGACTAATTAAAAGTGGTGGCTTGGCTGATGTAGCCAAGGCACTGCCGGAAGCCCTTCAAAATCTTCAGCAAGATGTACGAATTTCTATTCCAGCCTATACTGGCATTGAGCAACTATCGGAAGCGGAAACGGTTCTAGAAACAGAGTTAACGAGTTGGCCACATACGGCGTACCGAGTGCTTAAGTTAACGCTTGGGGATAATCCAGTTTACTTAATTGATTGTCCGCCGTATTTCAATCGTCCTTCTATGTACGCCGAAAACAACCAAGCTTATACAGACAATGGTGAACGCTTTGCATTCTTTAGTGCAGCGTGTTTGGACATGTTACCTAAGCTTGGCTTCCAGCCGGACATTGTTCACGCTAATGACTGGCATACAGGATTAGTCCCATTCTTGCTCAAACATCGATACGGCAATGAAGCCTTCTTTGCAAACACTCGCAGCGTTATTTCAATTCACAACGCGGTGTTCAAAGGGGTATTTAGTTACGACGATGTTCAATGCCTTCCAGAGTTCCATAGTCGAAATGTGCCTGATGCTGCCGTCAGTGCCACTCACATCACCATGCTCAAAGCGGGGGTGATGAATGCAGACAAAATCAATGCAGTAAGCCCGACTTACGCAGAAGAGCTTAAGACTGAGCTAGGTAGTCATGGTATGGCGTGGGAGTTTCAACAACGCGCTGACGATTTAGTGGGTATTCTAAATGGTTGTGATTACAGTGCGTGGAATCCAGAAACGGACTCTAGTTTACCGTTGAACTACAAAGCGAACCGACAAAGCATGGTGCGTGGCAAAAACGCTTGTAAGAGAGCCCTACAAGAAAAGCTGGGTCTTGAAGCATCTGATTGCGCTATGTTTGGTATGGTTTGCCGTTTAACGCAACAAAAAGGCGTGCATTATTTGCTACCAGCATTGGCTGACTTCCTCAAACATGATGTTCAAGTTGTCGTCGTGGGGACTGGCGATCCTATCCTTGCTGCCCAACTGAGAGACGTCTCAGCACAGTTCGCTAATAAGTTGGTTTTTGTTGAAGCATACGATAATGAACTCGCACACCTTGTTGAGGCTGGCTCAGATTTCTTCCTGATGCCTTCAGAATTTGAACCTTGTGGTTTAAATCAGATCTACAGTATGGCTTATGGCACGTTGCCGATTGTTCGTGGTGTAGGCGGTTTGAAAGACAGTGTTAATGACTACGACGCAGATCTTGAAGAAGCCACAGGTTTTGTATTCTATGAGCCAACACCACAAGCGTTGTTATTGACGATGCTAAGGGCACTGTTGCTTTACGCACAGAGTCCGAACGAAGTAAGGCGTGTACAGCTTCATGCAATGCAGAAAGACTTTTGTTGGCGTAAAGCTGCGGAAGAATACTTGCAGTTGTATAGAGCCGCGTTAAATTGACGCAAAATCTTTAAAAAGTGTAACGAAAGGCACCGAATAGGGTGCCTTTATTATCTTACCCATAAGGAGTGTGGTAGCATTTATCCATTCCTGTTCACAAAGAATGTTTTTCATACTGATACATGACTCAGCCACTTTTATTCCATAAAACCTATATACACCCTACTAGCAAAGAGTGGGTCGTTTTCGTGCATGGTGCTGGTGGCAGTTCTTCGATATGGTTTAAGCAGATCAAAGCGTATAAGCAGCACTTTAACTTACTGCTGATCGACCTTCGAGGGCATGGAAAATCTAACCAACTGCTTAAAGAATTGATGACAAGTCGCTATACCTTTACGGCGGTGACTCAAGATATTCTAAAAGTTTTGGATCATCTTAAGATTCAGTCTGCGCACTTTGTCGGTATGTCTTTGGGTACTATTATTGTTCGTAATTTGGCTGAGTTAGCCTCTGAGCGAGTACGCTCTATGGTTCTTGGTGGCGCAGTTACGCGTTTAAATACCCGCTCACAAATCCTGGTGAAGTTAGGTAATCTAGGAAAGCACATTCTGCCTTATATGTGGCTGTACAAGTTGTTTGCCTACATTGTTATGCCGCAAAAAAACCAACGAGAATCACGTCACCTATTTATCCGCGAAGCAAAGAAATTATGCCAGAAAGAATTCAAACGATGGTTCATCTTAGCCGCTGACGTTAATCCTCTGATGAAATACTTTAAAGATCGTGAACTGCCTATCCCAACATTGTATTTAATGGGTGATAGGGATTACATGTTCATCAAGCCAGTTAAAGAGATGGTTGCGGTACATAAGCAAAGTGTTCTACGTGAGATTCCAGACTGTGGTCATGTGTGCAATGTAGAACGACCTGATGACTTCAATCAACACTCTATCGAGTTCATTAAGCAGCAAAGCTTAGCCGCTTAAACTTAAAATGATTGAAAAGAATAGGGGAGCCATTAAGGCTCCCCTATTTGATATCCGCATTGCCAACATGCGCCAAATTGACCTTCATTTTGCTCCGAACATTGTGGGCACTGCCAATCTTGGTAAATAAGCTCTGCTTGTTTTCGATAGTCTTCGACGATGGCTGATGCTTTCAACTGTTGCTCCGGATGTAAAAGCCAAACATACGGGTCAGTATCATCGCTAAAAGGCAGCTCACCCTTCAATCCGAACATGCCTTCACCTCGCACTTCGCAGGCTATTTGCTCGGTTTTAAGAAGCTCACAAACGATATGAGCTTCAGCCGGATTTTTAGCGATGTATATTTTCATTAAGCGTTTCCATTCTGTACTTGTGCAGGACGAACCTTATTCATAACCCATTTAGCGATAATAGGGAACAAACCAAGTAGAGCAAACGATGCTAATACGGTTGGTGACACAATTCCAGAAAGACTATCAATGGTTGCTAGCTGTGTACCTGCATTCAGATAAACCGCAGTGCCAGGCAACATACCAATTTGGCTTGTTAAGTAGAATCGAGCAATAGTCATTGGTGTCAGACCCATTAACAAGTTGATTAGGAAAAATGGAAAAACAGGGATTAAGCGTAGCGAAAATAGGTAAAATGCGCCGTCTTTTTCTACACCCTGATTGATCGCACCTAGCTTGTTTCCAAACTTACTCTGTACCCATTCCCTCAATAGGTAACGGCTGCTTAAAAAAGCGATCGTTGCACCGATTGTGCTGGCAAAAGAAACCAGCAGCAAACTTGTCCAGAAACCAAATAGCGCCGCACCAAGCAAAGTCACCACTGCTGCACCTGGAATCGAAAACGCAGTGATGGCAATGTAAGCAAAGAAATAAGTGGCAGCAGCGAATACGAAGTTTTCGCTAATAAAAGTGTTCAACGCTTCTTGTTGCGCCTTCGCGTTTTCTAGTGTTAGGTATTGACCAAAATTCACGCCTAAAAAGATAATCGTCGCGAGTAGGATCAGTCCTAAAATCAGTTTCTTATTCATATCAATAGCTCCGTTTGGCTTCTTAGATAATAAGACAGAATGGGACAATAAAAAATTTCAAAAAAAAACCGCAGTTTGAAAACTGCGGTTTTTACTCAATGTCATGCTGATATAAATGCTTTAGGAAAGAGCACTCATCAATTCTTCTCGACGAGACTGAGGTACGACACTCCAATGTGTGCCTTTGATTGCACCTTCTAACGCCCAGAGCAGTTCAAGGCTTACCGTAGAGGCATGCGTATCTTGGATTGCTTTGTATGCGTTTAGCGCGCCTTCTGCTTCAAGTTGCTCTACAGAGTCAATGCCCGCTTTCTTGAGCATACGCTCAGTTGCTAGACGCAGGTTAGGTAGATCTTTCAATCGATTAGGCTTGGTGCTTGCTTGTTGTTTTTTCTCTTGCTTAGCAGTCTCGAGGGATTGCTTGGCAACTTCAATCAAGCGGTCGGTTGTGTCCCAAAGATCATCAGAAATTGCATAGTATTTCGTAACGACTGGGAAACCACGTTTCTTGTAGACGTACGGTTTTAGTCCTTGAGTCTCGAAGTCAGATGAAGTTTGTTGGTCAGCTCGAATATGAAGTTGATTGTTTACGACAAGCGCAAACATCGTTTCATCGGCGAAGAGCCCAAAACCACCAAACATTGAGCGCGACTTGATATTACCAAGTGCCTCAAACAGCTTCATTGAGTCTTTGAGTATCGGTTTATCCATGGTGTGTTATCTCGGTGTAATTAATATTACGCCACCAAAAATCAGGTCCGAGAGATTAGCAAATGCATGCAGACACAATGTCATTAAAGGGTAAACTCACTTAATGCATATTTGCCATCGGTAACCCCGCTACCTTCCATCTAATAAGATGGTTCAGGCCGGAGGCTTTGCGTCCCACCCTTTCGGATGGTTTGCCCTGTGCGTGACTCTTTGAGGATACTTCGTATATTGAATTAACATCACGTTTCAAACGTTGAAGTGTGATCTTGGTTCAGTTAATAGTGGTAATTTGGTGTGTAAAGTTTCATATGCTGGAATGTATAATTGTAATACAAAAGGTCTATCAAGGATATGTGCTACCTTGAGTTAAAACAGCAACTTATCTTCGTTCTTTAAATTATTTTTCTGATGAAATGTCCAAAAAAAGTTATTTTTAGGCAATAAAAAAGCGCTCCTAGGAGCGCTTTATAAAATCAAGTGAGAGATCAGTTCAATTTCTTAACTGTATTACGCACAACGATCTCTGGTTGCATTTCGAAAACACGCTTCTCATGCTCTTTATCTTTGATGCGCTCAAGTAGGATCTCAAACGCATTTTTACCCACACGACGTTTTGGTTGGTGAATCGTCGTTAGCGGTGGAGAGAAGTACTCAGCAAGTTCGATATTGTCGTAACCGATAACAGAAATATCGTCTGGTACTTTGATACCGTTTTGTTGTAGGCGGCTCATCAAGCCAAGAGCCATAGTGTCATTGAAACAGAAAACAGCGGTTGGACGTTTGTCCATAGCACTGATGTTATCTGCAGCTAAGACAGCCGTGTCACACTCAAAGTTGCCTTCAAGAATCCAATCTTCGTTAACGGCTAGGTTTGCTTCAGCCATCGCACGGCGGTAACCCGCAATACGTTCTTGGCAAGCTGCTTTTTCGAAGTGACCGCTCAGACAAGCAATATCAGTATGACCATTGTCGATCAGGTATTTTGTTGCGATGTAACCGCCTTCTTCTGAGTTATCGATGATCTTGTCTGCTTGTGAGCTTTCAGGACCCCAATCCATGACAACTTTAGGAATGTCTGAATGACGGTCAAGCATCTCTTTTAGCTCTTCCGTAAGGTCAGAACACATTACTAGAATGCCATCTACACGTTTCTCAGCTAGCATGCGGATGTAGTCACGTTGCTTCTCGTAAATACCGCCCGTGTTACATAGGATCAGAGTGTAACCTTGACGGTAACAGTAGCTCTCAACGCCGTCGATTACTTCAGAGAAGAATAGGTTGGTAGATTGAGTAACTAACATACCGATGGTACGAGTTGAGTTGCATTTTAAACTGCGCGCAACGGCACTTGGTGCGTAATTAAGTTCATCCACCGCTTTCATTACTTTTTCTTGAGTTGCTTCAGCAACAAAGCGAGTTTTATTAATTACGTGCGAAACCGTAGTGGTAGAAACGCCGGCTAAGCGAGCAACGTCTTTAATAGTGGCCATAAATGATGTCCTGTATCGAGCTACTGTAAATACCGTAGTGAAGACAACCATACGCTTAGGGTCTTGCGCAAACCGAGCAACTGCGAATAGGGGCATTGCTGAGATATTTGGCAGCGGTTGTTCCGAAATCGGTATAAAAAGGTTTGTAGCAACATTTATCGCTGAGTCTCATATTCCTTTCTTATATAAGTGAGGAATTGGTCAGCAATCCTGTTAAGAAAACACAAAAACCGCTTTATTTCAGCGGTTTACATATAAATCATATTTAATCGTTTGCGCTCACATTTTAGACTGATGCGAGCAAGCTGGCAATATTCTAGGCAGTTGTTTTGTGCCCCTGAGGTCACATTTTAACGGCTAAATTGATTGTATTTCTCTGTGCCAGATTAAAAACAAACGAATAAAATAGGGAGTCTGAATGACAGACTCCCCAAAATAGGTGGCAATTATTCACCAAGAAGGTAGGTGCTGTCCAGTTTACAAAATGCAATTAATAGTTGCGCAACGCTAATGTAGAAGCCAAATTCGTCGAATTGCTTACATTTAGCAGCAAACTGTGGCAGCCAAGTCATAAGGTGTTGTTGGATGAACTCGTTCTGTTTTCCGAACGCTTCTTCCATATGTTTATCTTGCTCTAGTTCGTTCGAGCGGATAATCATGTTGCCTAGAAAATCTAGCTCGACCGCTAAGTGGTCCGCTGGTTCTTTCAGATTTTCGTCCACTTGCACACCAAAGTCTGCCATCAGTTTTTCCATCTCTTCTGCTGGCTTATCATTTAATAAACCAGATTCGCCGATGTACATTGAAGCATAAGGCAGTGCGCCGTGTTTTTCTGTTTTTAGAAAGAGTTCACAGAAGTCCGCTGCTAATTCTAACTGAGCGTCTTCACGGTCTTGTAAACGGTTGAGTGCATCAACAAGGGTATCAACAGCTGGTTTTAGTGATTCGTTTTCACCAAGACCCGCTAAAAAGCTTCGAATTTCAACACTGTGGTAGGTTTCTAGTTCTTTCTCTGTCAGTTCTTTTGCGAACAGGCTAGAAAACCACCAATAGATTTCTGCGCGTTTCTCGTTAAAAGCTTTCACTTCTTGCATTTTTTTGCTCCTGAATGGTTATCCCTTAAGTGTAAACAATTAAGATGAATAGCAGTAACTATAATTGTTATGCATTATTGGAAAATATGCGTATTTGTGAATGGCTGTAAATAAGCTTGCTTTGAATCAATAAAATCGCAAAATCTTGCTTTTTAATGTATCTATGACTAGAAATGTTACTAGTTATGAATAGAATACGTCTTGGAAAATAAAAAAGACAGAAAGTGGTGTAAATGAGCTATCACGTATTAGTCGTAGAAGATGATGTTGTAACTCGCAGTAAGCTCGCGGGCTATTTCCAAAATGAAGGTTACAAAGTCAGTGAAGCAGAAAGCGGCGCAGAGATGCGCGAAGTGCTTCAAGGCGGTGATGTTGACCTAATCATGCTGGATATTAACCTGCCTGGCGAAGACGGCCTTATGCTTACGCGTGAATTACGCAGCCAATCAGATATCGGCATCATATTAGTGACAGGACGCACGGATAGCATTGACAAAATCGTTGGTCTAGAAATGGGCGCAGACGATTATGTGACAAAGCCTTTTGAACTAAGGGAATTATTGGTTCGCGTGAAGAACTTGCTATGGCGCATCTCTGCGGCACGCAGCGGTTCTCAAAAAGCAGCGAACGACACTAATGAAGAACACATTGTGCGCTTCGGTGAGTGGACGTTTGATATTCAGCGTCGAGCTCTAAGCCGTAATGGTGAGCCAGTGAAACTAACCAAAGCTGAATACGAGTTATTGGTTGCACTGTCCTCGTACCCAAATCAGGTACTAAGCCGCGAGCGTATTTTGAATATGATCAGCCACCGAGTGGATGCGCCAAATGATCGTACGATTGACGTACTGATTCGCCGCATGCGCGCTAAGATGGAGTTTGATCCTAAGAACCCACAAATCTTTGTGACGGTTCACGGTGAAGGCTACATGTTTGCTGGTGATTAAATCATACCTAAAGAAAAAGGAGAGCATTGGCTCTCCTTTTTTGTTTCCGCAATTTGACCACTGAATCGTTTTTAAGTGTTTTATGGTTGTTCTACTTCAACCATTGGTGTTTGACCTACGTTATCACGCAACTTTTGCCACAACCCACCTAAATACTCATGCCAATACAACTCGGTTTGTTCTAAGTAACGAGCTTTCGGAGTGTACTTTTGCCATGGCTGTTCGATGTCATCAATTGCCATAAAGTTAGTTGGCGCAGGGATTGGCTTGATACCTGCAGCATTAAACTCGTACAAAGCACGCTTCATATGGCTTGCTGAGGTTACCAGCACAATGTCTTTTTGCTTCACAAAGGCAGCGGCTTGGCGGGCTTCTTCCCATGTGTCTTTAGCGTCTTCGAGAAGGATGATGTCGGACTTTGCGACACCAAGAGAAAGTGCCACGTTAGCCATCATGCGCGCATGACTGATTTCAGATCCACCTGCGTAACCGGACAAAATTAACTTAGCGCCAGGGTACATACGTAAAATACGGATGCCCTCGGTAAGGCGCATTAGCGCTGTACGGCTTAGTTGAGAAGTTGGTGGGATCTCATCATCGACGACATGACCATTACCAAGCACCATGACATAGTCAATGCTACCTGATACAGGTAAAAACGCTTTGTACTCGCGCTCAAGAGGCATCAGAAGCTTGGTTGAAACAGGTTGGAAGGCAACGAGGAAAATGCCGACAAAAGAGAATAGAACAACAAAGCAGCCAGTTTTACGTTTCGTGGTAAAACTAATGAGAGCAAGACCTAACAAGCCTATGATTAGCAATGCCGGAAGCGGCATTAACAAGGCTGACATTACTTTTTTCAGCTCAAACATACATAAATAGTCCGAAAAAACATCAATTGATAATAAAAATGAGGATAACCCTCTTTATTCCTGCTTTCCTTGTGACAGAATAGCGGCACAATCCGTTATGATAACTCAGCAGAAGTGACAGAAGACCGCAATTTCGACGATATCGCCCACAAATTTGCAAAAAATATTTACGGCTCCGATAAAGGGGAGATCCGACAAATCATTGTGTGGGAAGATTTTCTACAGATTCTAAGTGAATTAGACGCCGACCATCAAGCATTACAAGTCCTTGATGCTGGTGGTGGTTTAGCACAAATGTCGCAAAAGCTTGCTAAGCTCGGACATCATGTCGCTTTGTGTGATCTATCTTCGGAAATGCTGCAACTAGCAAAGCAGGATATTGAAAAAAACGGTTTGCTTGAGCAGTATCGCCTGATTCATTCGCCTGTCCAATCCATTGCTGAACACATGGAAGCGCAGGTGGATCTTGTCATGTTCCATGCCGTTATGGAGTGGTTGGTTGATCCGAAAACCGCACTTGAAACGCTTTTGGAGCAGGTCAAACCGGGGGGCATCGCTTCGGTTATGTTCTATAACCACCATGGCTTGGTCTATAAAAATGTGGTTTGTGGCAACATTCCTCATGTTTTAGACGGCATGCCTCACCGAAAAAGATTTAAACTACAGCCACAAAAAGGGCTAAAACCTGAAGAGGTTTATCAATGGATAGAAGATTCTGGTTTTAGTATTTGTGGTAAATCTGGTATTCGTTCATTCAGTGATTACATAGGTAATATGCAATACATGGGCGATTACGAGTTTGAAGATGTGTTGGCGCTAGAAAAACAACTTTGTCGACAAGAGCCATACCTCTCATTAGGCCGCTATATTCATGTGTGGGCTAAGAAGAACGATAAACAGGAATAACGATGAGTGAGATGACTCTCAATGCTGCAGAGCAACCAATCGATGAGTTGGTTGGCTGGGTAAAGCAGCACGATTTCTCGTTGAACCTGACCACTGAGCGACTGGCATTTTTGATTGCTATCGCTGTATTAAGTAATGAAAGGTTCGATGAAGAATTGGGTGAAGGTGAATTGCACGACGCATTTGCCATCGTCACTCGACTTTTTGATGAGACGGGAGAAGCTTCGGCTTTCCGTGCGAACAATGCCATTAACGAGATGGTTAAGCAGCGTCTTATGAGCCGTTTTGTCAGTGAGATTACTGACGGAGCGAGCATTTACCGCTTGTCGCCATTAGCGATAGGAATTACCGACTACTACGTGCGCCATCGTGAGTTCTCGAAACTGCGCCTTTCTATTCAGTTGTCTATGGTCGCTGATGAAATGGCGAAAGCGATTGAAGCGGCACAAAAAGGTGGCACTCCGGGCCACTGGAAGAAGAACGTGTACGGGATATTGAAATATTCTGTAGGCGAAATCTTCGATCAAATTGATCTCAACCAACGTGTGATGGATGAGCAGCAACAATCTGTGAAACAACAGATTGCTGACCTGCTTAACAAAGACTGGCGTGAAGCAATCAACAACTGTGAAGCGCTTCTGTCAGAAACATCAAGCACGTTGCGTGAACTTCAAGATACGCTGCAAGCTGCCAGTGATGAACTGCAAACTCAGATCCTAGACATTCAAGAGATTGTCTATGGTGACCCTGAGCTTGAGCTTATCGAGGAAGCCTTGTTTGGTCTTCAGATGAAACTGGACCGAATCACAAGCTGGGGTCAGCAAGCGATCGACCTTTGGATTGGCTACGACCGACACGTACACAAGTTCATCCGTACTGCAATTGATATGGATAAGAACCGTGCGTTTAGCTCGCGTCTGCGCCAGTCCGTTAAAGACTACTTTGATTCGCCTTGGTATCTGACTTATGCAGATGCGGAAAGGCTTTCTGACCTTCGTGATGAAGCCCTAGTACTGCGTGATGACGAGGTAACAGGTCAAGTTCCGATGGAAGTGGAATACGAAGAGTTTCAACAAGTCAATGATGAGTTGGCGGAGCGAATTGGTGACATGCTGAAAGCGCATAAAGACCAAGGCGCACCTATTGACTTGAGCGTGGTACTGCGAGATTACCTTGCACAACACCCTCATACTCATCACTTTGATTTAGCTCGCATTGTCGTTGATCAGGCGGTACGTCTGGGTTATTCAGAATCCGACTACCAAGCTGTTCAGCCAGACTGGAAAGCAATCAACGAATTTGGGGCAAAGGTACAAGCGAATGTCATCGACCGATACTAATGAATACATGTCAGAGAATCTGGCAAAAGCAATTTCTAACCCTCTGTTCCCAGCGCTAGACAGCATGCTTCGAGCAGGGCGTCATGTTTCAAGTGAAGATCTGGACAACCACGCGTTGTTGTCGGATTTCGAACTTGAGCTTTCTTCTTTCTATCAGCGCTACAACACCGAATTGGTGAAAGCGCCAGAAGGTTTCTTCTACCTCCGTCCACGTTCAACGTCTTTGATTGGTCGTAGTGTCCTTTCTGAGCTGGACATGCTGGTGGGTAAGGTACTGTGTTTCCTTTACCTAAGCCCAGAACGTCTTGCGCACGAAGGCATCTTCACTAACCAAGAATTGTACGACGAGCTACTTGCTCTGGCTGATGAAAACAAGCTGATGAAGCTAGTGACGAACCGTGCGACTGGTTCTGACCTTGATAAAGAAAAGCTGTTTGAAAAAGTACGTACGTCACTCCGTCGCCTGCGTCGCCTAGGCATGATCATCAACATCGGTGAAACCGGTAAATTCAGCATCAGTGAAGCAGTATTCCGCTTTGGTGCCGATGTACGAATTGGTGATGATATGCGTGAAGCGCAGCTACGTCTGATCCGTGATGGTGAAGCGGTAGTGCACACCAAAGAGCCAAGCCAAGGCAGCCTATTGTCTGAAGAAGATCAAGACGACCAAGCCCAAGAAGAAACAACAGAAGAGGGTGAAGCATGAGCATGATTGAACGCGGTAAATACCAATCGCTGACCATGGTCAACTGGAACGGCTTCTTTGCCCGTACGTTTGACATCGATGGTCTGGTCACCACGCTATCAGGTGGTAACGGTGCAGGTAAATCAACCACAATGGCGGCGTTCATCACCGCATTGATTCCTGACCAAACGCTACTGCACTTCCGTAACACCACAGAAGCAGGCAGCAGCCAATCGTCTCGCGACAAAGGTCTGTACGGTAAGTTACAGCCGGGCGCATGTTATGCGGCGCTAGATGTGGTGAACTCACGTAACCAACGCCTATTGTTTGCAGTAAAACTGCAGCAAGTAGCGGGTCGTGATAAGAAAGTAGACATCAAACCGTTTGTTATCCAAGGTCTTCCAAGCCATGTGAAACCAACGGATATCTTGGTTGAAAGCGTATCTGCGACTCAAGCTCGTGTACGTCAAATCAATGAAGTAAAAGAATCGATCGCAGAATTTGAAGGCGTTCAATTTAAAGCCTTCTCTTCTATCGTGGATTACCACTCGCAGATGTTCGAATTCGGTGTGATTCCGAAGAAACTGCGTAACTCTGGTGACCGTTCTAAATTCTACCGCTTGATCGAAGCATCGCTTTACGGTGGTATCTCAAGTGCGATTACACGCTCGCTACGTGACTACCTTCTGCCACAAAACGGCGGCGTGAAGAAAGCGTTCCAAGATATGGAATCAGCACTGCGTGAAAACCGCATGACGCTAGAAGCGATCAAAACCACGCAAGCAGACCGTGACTTGTTCAAACACTTGATCACAGAGTCAACCAACTACGTGGCTGCGGACTACATGCGTCACGCGAACGATCGTCGTAACAAGCTGGATAAAACGCTGTCATTGCGTTCAGAGCTGTTCGGTTCTCGCGAAACTCTCGTTGAGCAAAACAACCTGCTTAACCGTGTTCAAGAAGAGCTAGAACTGCTGATCGAGTCGGAATCTGCGCTAGAGCAGGATTACCAAGCGGCTTCGGATCACTTGCAACTGGTGCAAAACGCACTGCGTCAGCAAGAGAAGATCGAACGCTACCAAGAAGATCTTGAAGAGCTGAGTGAGCGTCTTGAAGAACAGATGATGGTAGTGGAAGAAGCGCAAGAACGCGTGATGATGGTGGAAGAGCAAGCGACCGTTGCGGAAGAAGAGGTGGATAGCCTTAAGACGCAACTGGCGGACTACCAACAAGCACTCGACGTTCAACAAACTCGTGCCCTTCAATACCAACAAGCGGTTCAAGCGCTGGAAAAAGCGAAGCAACTACTTGGTGATGACAACCTAACGGCAGAATCGGCACAAGCGCTTGTCTCTGAGCTTAAGAGCAAAGAATCAGAAAGCACCAACGCGTTGCTATCGGTTAAGCACAAACTGGATATGTCTTCTGCAGCAGCAGAGCAATTCGAAACGGCGCTTAAACTAGTACAAAGCATCGTTGGTCAAGTTGAGCGTAAAGACGCGTCTGAACATGCGAAAACCGCAATAGCGAAAGCGCGTGAATCTCAGCAAGTCGCGCAAAACGAACAGCAATGGCGTGCACAGCACCGTGACCTTGAGCGTAGCCTTAACCAGCAACGTCAAGCGCGCGAGCTAGTCAACGAATACCAAAAGCAATTCCATGTTGAACTGAGTGACGAAATCACGTTTGAACAAGAGCGTGAACGTCATGCGATGCAAATCGACTCGCTAGAAATGACGCAAGAAGACGTGCGTGAACAACGCAGCGAACAGCGTCGTCTAGAGCAAGATGCAGCGGCGGAAATCAACAAGCTAGAAGCCATTGCTCCAACGTGGATTGCAGCGAACGATGCGCTAGAAAAACTGCGTGAACAAAGTGGCGCTGAGCTAGAAGATAGCCAGTCAGTCATGAGCCAAATGCAAGTGGTGCTTGAGCAAGAGAAAACCCTTTCTCTGGCAAAAGACAAACTAGCAGAGCGTCGCAGACAACTTGACACTGAGATTGAGCGTCTTGCTTCACCTGGTGGTTCAAACGACCCTCGTCTGAAAGGTTTGGCAGATACTCTAGGCGGCGTATTGCTGTCAGAGATCTATGATGACATCACTATTGATGACGCGCCTTACTTCAGTGCGATGTACGGTCCGGCTCGTCACGCTATCGTTGTTTCTGACCTATCTGGTATCGAAGAGAAACTGGTAGAGCTAGACGACTGTCCAGAAGACTTGTACATCATTGAAGGTGACATCGATGCCTTTGATGACAGCTCATTCGACGCAGAAGAGTTAGAAGGTGCGGTTTGTGTTCGCATGAACGATCGCCAAATGCGTTACTCTCGCTTGCCTGAAATCCCACTGTTTGGTCGTGCAGCACGTGAGCAGCGTTTAGAGCTACTACGTAACGAACGTGAAGAAGTGGTTGAGAAGCACGCGAAAGCAGCATTCGATTCGCAAAAAATGCAGCGTCTGTATCAAGCGTTCAACCAGTTTGTGGCAAGCCACATTCAAGTAGCATTCGAAGCTGACCCAGAGCAAGCATTGGCAACCATTCGCGACAAGCGTAACCAAATTGCGCGCGTACTGGCTGATCTGGATGCAAAAGAGCAGCAGCAACGTTCTCAACTGCAAACCAGCAAGCAAGCATTGTCTTCTCTAGACAAGCTAGCACCAAACATGGCGCTGATTGAAGATGAGTCGCTGCAAGCACGCTTTGATGAGTTGGAAGAGAAAATCGCCCAGCTTTCAGAAGCAAAAGCTTTCCTAAATAACCACGCGAAAGCGGTGGCAGAACTGGAAAAAGTCGCAGTTGCCCTAGATGCTGACCCAGAGCAATTCGATGCACTAGAAGCGGAATACAAAGCGGCAGACGAACAGCTACAAGATCTTAAGAAGCAAATCTTTGCGCTCTCGGATCTCGTTGAACGTCGCCACTACTTCGCTTATTCAGATTCAGTAGACCTACTGAACAAGAGCAGTGAGCTGAGCGAACAGCTAAAAGCAAAACTGGTTCAAGCTGAACAAATGCGTACTCGCTCTCGTGAAGAGTTGAAACAGTCGCAAGGTCAAATGAACCAATACAACCAAGTATTGGCCTCTCTGAAGAGTTCACACCAAGCGAAACTGGAAACGGTTCAAGAGTTCAAACAAGAACTTCAAGAGTTTGGCGTGAACGCTGACGAAGGTGCAGAAGAGCGTGCAATGCGTCGTCGTGACGAACTGCATGAGCGTCTACACACTTCTCGTAGTCGTAAGAGCGAATACGAGCGTACGATCACCTCTACTGAACTAGAGATGAAAGGCTTGGCGAAACGTCTGAAGAAAGTTCAGAAAGAATACGTTGAGCTGCGTACCTTCGTTGTTGCAGCGAAAGCTGGCTGGTGTTCGGTACTTCGTCTAGCGCGTGAGAACGATGTTGAGCGTCGTCTACACAAGCGTGAACTGGCTTACATGTCAGCGGATGAACTGCGTTCAATGTCGGATAAATCATTGGGTGCGCTGCGTCTAGCGGTTGCGAATAATGATGACCTGCGTGATGCGCTGCGTCTATCAGAAGACAATGCACGTCCAGAGCGTAAAGTTCTGTTTTACATCGCGGTTTACCAACATCTTCGTGAGCGCATTCGTCAGGATATCATCCGTACTGATGATCCAGTCGAAGCGATCGAAGAGATGGAAGTAGAGCTGGCGCGTCTAACGGAAGAGCTAACGCAACGTGAAAACCGCCTAGCGATCAGCTCTGAGTCAGTAGCGAGCATTATCAAGAAGACGATTCAGCGTGAGCAAAACCGTATTCGTATGCTGAACCAAGGTTTGTCGAACATCTCGTTTGGCCAGGTGAAGGGTGTACGTCTAAACGTGAAGATCCGCGAAAGTCACGAAGTGCTACTGAACGGTCTAGCGACACAACAAGAGCAGCATAAAGATCTGTTTGAATCGACTCGCTTTACCTTCTCTGAAGCAATGGCGAAACTGTTCCAACGCGTGAACCCACACATCGATATGGGTCAACGTTCTCCTCAGGTTCTGGGTGAAGAGCTACTGGATTACCGTAACTACCTAGAGCTAAGTGTGGAAGTGAACCGTGGTTCTGACGGCTGGCTACAAGCTGAATCTGGCGCGCTATCTACGGGTGAGGCGATCGGTACTGGTCAGTCAATCCTACTGATGGTTGTTCAAAGCTGGGAAGAAGAATCACGCCGTTTGCGCAGTAAAGATATCGTGCCATGTCGTCTGTTGTTCCTTGATGAGGCAGCACGTCTGGATGCGAAATCTATCTCAACTCTGTTTGAACTGTGTGACCGTTTGGATATGCAGCTTCTTATCGCGGCGCCAGAAAATATCAGCCCAGAGAAAGGTACGACCTACAAACTGGTGCGTAAGGTGTTTAAAGATCACGAGCATGTACACGTAGTTGGTCTGCGTGGTTTTGGTCAAAACGATAAACCTAAGACTGAAGCACAAGAGATGATTGAAGAGTTTGAGTCCTAAACTCCGAAGCTAATAAAACGCCCGCAAGAAACGCGGGCGTTTGTGTATTTGTAAAACGAAATAAGCCGAGCCTGTAGGGCAACAGGCTCGGCTTTTTTGCAGGCGCTTAAATGTGAAAAGGTAAGTCCTATTCTTCTGAAAAGTCGTTTCCTTTTTCGATCATTTCAGCAAGCTCATCAAGTGCTTGGACAGAGATTTCCGACAAACGTTGTAGGTGTTGGTCAAAGTTCTCTTGTTCAACAAGCGGAGTATCATTGTTATTAGTTTCTTTTGTTAGCATCGCCCAACCTCTCGAGTTGAGTAAGGGGGAGAAAATATAAAATCAAAAATCGGCAGAAAAAAGAAACGATCGATGTGTATTTTGTTAGCTGGATCATCGATTGCAGTGATAAAAACGATGAATTACTTAGGAAGAGAGCGATAGTGCTCAAATATGAAAAGAAAGCTAGCAACCACGAGAATGGCTGCTAGCGATTAGATTAGAACTGAGATTTTACGCCAAATTGCTCTGCTGCGTACGCAACACGCTCTTTTGGTTTTGGATATTCAGCAGGAGTGCCAAGGTTCTCAATGTGTTTCAAGCGAGGTAGGAGGCCTGCACCGTTTGCAATTTGGATTGCTAGACCAGGGCGAGCGTTTAGCTCCAGAACCATTGGACCTTCTTCTTTGTCCAATACCATGTCGGTGCCCATGTAACCTAGACCTGTCATTTCCCAAGCACTGGACGCAAGCTCTAACAAGCGCTCCCAATGAGGCACTTGCAGTGTCGACAGGTCTTTACCCGTATCTGGGTGATGAGTCACTGGTTGGTCAAATTGCACCGCGCGAATGGCTTTGCCAGTAGCAATGTCGATACCGACACCTACCGCGCCTTGGTGAAGGTTAGCCTTACCATCCGATGCTGCTGTAGAGCAACGCATCATCGCCATAACAGGGTAGCCCTTAAATACGATAATACGTACGTCTGGCACACCTTCGTAACTGAAGCCGTCGAAGCAGTCATCAAACTTAATTAAGTTCTCAACCACAGCTACATCGTTCTTACCACCAAGGGAGAAAAGACCCGCGAGTGCGTTACTGATGTGACGCTCAACTTCTTCTTTATTGCAGGTAGCACCCGATGGCTTTGTATATACGCCATCTTTGTGCGAAGTGATAACCAAGATACCTTTACCACCACTGCCTTGAGCTGGCTTGATTACAAAACCGGGCCAGTTCTCTACCATCTTGTGAATCTTTTTCACTTCAGCTTGGCTGGCGATCACGCCAATAAGAGCAGGCACAGTCGCACCTGCTGCTTCAGCGATAATTTTGGTTTTGAGCTTGTCATCCACCAAAGGGTATTTAGAGCGATCATTGTAACGACCAATGTAACTGTGGTTACGCTTGTTCATCCCCATAATGCCTTTATGGCGGAGTTTTGCTGGCGAAGTAAAACGTTCAAACATCGTTTAGTCCTCCGCTAGTGGTTTAAAGCGACGTAGCTCAGTTAGACGGTAACCCGTGTATGTACCTAGTAGTAGAATACCTGCCAGTACAATGAGCTGTAGGCCGATAAAGTTAAACGTTAGGTGCTGGATGTAGGTGTTGGTCATTGCCAAGTAAACCAGTACCGCTGTCAGTAGTGAGCCACCACCTTGAAGGGCAACTTCTTTCGCGCCTTCTTCTTCCCATAGAATCGACATACGTTCGATCGTCCATGACAAGATGATCATAGGGAAGAAGGTAATGGTTAGACCCTCAGTCAGACCAATCTTGAATGCCACAACGGTAAACACAGAGATGATCATGATTACTGTGATGATAACCGCGGATATCCTTGCGACCAGAAGTAAGTTTAGCCTCGATAAGTAACTTCGGATGATCAGACCCGTACCGACAATCAGTAGGAAGCCGACGATACCTGTTACAAGTTGCGTCTGTACAAAGGCAACCGCAATAAGAACTGGCATGAAGGTACCGGATGTCTTAAGACCGATGATAACGCGCAGGAATACAACAATAAGAGCACCAATTGGAATCAGCATGATGGTCTTAAACATCGCCTGCTCTTCAAGAGGTAGGCTGTGGATAGACAGGTTCAATAGACCGTCAGCTTCCACTTTGTTGTTGGTTGCTTCTTGCGGTGTAAGCTCCTGCTTGATCATAGAGAAGTGAACTTGGCTGTTTTTGCCGCCCACTAGGTCAAGTAGCGAAACATTCGATTCATCCCAAACAAGCAGGTTAGGCTGCGCTGCAGCTTGCTCAGAGTTTGGTGAGAAGAGTACCCACTTATCGCCAGACCAAACTTGAACCATAGGTTGAATCGTTTGACGGCGACGTCCATCTTCCAGCTCGATTACACCAACGGTCTTACTCTGTACGCCAGCGGTAAGCAGAATTTTGTGCAGAGCGTCGGTACGATCAAAGTCATTTAGAATCAGTGCCGCGTTTTGGCTATCTGGATCGTTCAGTGTTTTGATCAGCTCACGAGCGAAAGTCTCGTTGTCTGCTGAACGGCTCATTGCACGCTCAATCAACGCATTTGCTGCCGCTTGTTGAGGTGCTGAAAGGGTTGGTTTGGCAATTTCACCGGTTGGTGGCTGTTCATCCACTTTTGCTTGTGGATCAACCAAGAATTGGGCTTTGTAGTAAATGGTTTGTGCGCCAGTTGCTTGGCGGATAGACCATTCAGCACGACGACCTGAATCAGAGTTTACGTAAGAAACACCATAACCAGGAGATGACGCCGACTCACCGATTAAGGTGTAGCCTTTTTGTGTATGAGGAGCAGCGAGAGAAGCTTTAACTTCACCGCCATTTGCATTGAACTCAATGCGGGCTTCAACATCCCAAACTTGACGCGTTTCACCTGGAGTCCATGGAACGCCGTAATTCTGATGTCTGAAAACACTCAAAGCGATGCCCGCAACCACCAAAAGGATGATTGACAGGTAAAACGGTATTCTTGACGTCATAATCTACCTTATTATTTTTTATCTTCTTCCGTTTGAATATATTTACGACTCACATCGACGAGTGCGATGTCGCGCATAAATTCTCTTCCTAGTAACACAGGATGGTTCATTTGAGAGCGATCTGCCAACGTAAATTGCGCTTTTTCATGAATTTTTCCAACGCGCACCCAAAGTTCAACTACAGCACGACGCTCTAGTTCTTCATTGGTTGCTTGACGGATTTTCACGTAGCGAATAATTGGTGCTTCAATCCAAATATCTTTCTCTTCATCTGACTTGGTATTATCAGCTAGGTGGAAACGCACCCAGTTTTTGCCATTTCTTTCGAATTCTTCGATATCAACAGCGTTCAGTGAAGATGTTGCCGCGCCGGTATCTACGCGAGCGTCGAACGTTTGTTTGATTGAATCGATCGTCACTCGCTCAATTGAGCCAAGGACAATGTCATGGGTAGGAGTTGCTTGAACGGGAGCAGGAGCTTGAACAATGATAGGTTCTTTAGGCTTTCTCACTTCGTCCATTGCTTCTTTACGGAAGGTATTGAGTTCGCCATTTAACTTATCCACTTGGTCTTCCAAACTTTCGATGTAATCCGACTGGTTACTAAGTTGAAGCTCTAAGTTGGTAACGCGAGTATTGAAATTCGTTTCTGAAGCCTGAATAGCAGCTAACGTTTCTTGGTGGTACTGTTCGCCTTTGGTCAAAGTACATCCAGATAGTAAGGCGATGGCAACAACCGGAGTCAATCGTATAAACATTGAAAACCTTGGGATTGGAGTAAGTTGTTTGTTTTTTAAGAGTTTAGCGTTATCGCCAAAGGCTCACAAGCAAGAATCGGCTTAAGACTCTTACAGAATGAGGAATAGTGACGAAAAGCCAAAAAATTAAGGACGCAAGACGCATCCTTAATTAGATTTGAAGAGAGGTTAATGTCTTAATGGAGGGAGTGGGTTAAGACAATGTCAGAAATCTCAGTTAATTATGGCTTGGTGGCGACAAGCACCGCACGGCGAGGTGCAGGGTAGCCTTCAACGGTTTTGCTTGGGTCGTTTGGATCTAGGTAATCCGGCAATGAATTGTGCGTCATCCAGTTGGTCGTACGTTGCTCATCTACAGACGTTACGTTCTCATCTACAATACGCACATCTTTAAAGCCAACCAGTTCTAGCCATACTTTCAGTGCTTTCGCTGACGGGAAGAAGTACACGTTACGCATTTGCGCGTAGCGAGACGTCGGAACCAATACCGCGTTCTCATCGCCTTCGATAACGAGTGTTTCCAGAACAAGCTCGCCACCTGATACTAACTGGTCTTTTAGCTGCACCAAGTGATCCAGTGGAGAGCGACGGTGGTATAGCACGCCCATACTAAATACAGTGTCGAACGCTTCTAACTTTGGTAGTTGTTCAATACCTAATGGAAGAAGGTGAGCACGTTGGTCATCGCCCATCAACTTACGAATCGCTTCGAACTGAATTAGGAACAGGTGAGAAGGGTCGATACCAACCGTTAGGCGTGCACCTTCGCCCAGCATGCGCCACATGTGGTAGCCGTTACCACAACCTACATCGAGCACGCTGCGGTTTTTTAGTGGTGAGATGTGCGGAAGAACGCGATCCCATTTCCAGTCACTGCGCCACTCGGTATCAATATGAATACCGTGCACTGTGTATGGACCTTTGCGCCATGGGTGGAATGTACGCAGTAGGCTTTCTAGCTTTTTCAGCTCACCTTCATGGAAAGGCGTATCGTTGCTGATGGTTACTGAGTTTTTGATGTCCACTTGGTTTGGTGCACCTTGTGGGATCTTGTTCAGTGCTTTTAGCCAGCGACCAAAGTCACCGTGCTCAGCGTTTTGCCAATCTGTTAACTGTTGAGGTAATACGTTTAGCCACGGCTGAAGACGAGTGTCTTGCGCGATTAACTGATAAAAATTAGCAAAATTAAACATAGTTTTTCACTGAGTTTATGGAGTCAGCAGACCCTGGGTAAAAGTTAAATGTGTCATTCCCTACAGTGAGGGACGAACATGATAGGGAATCTCGGTTTTTATCGTTTTTGATAAGAGATCCCCAACTCGCTCGTTCCTCGCTCTTGAGGATGACGTCCTAATGAGAGCGAACTGTGTTGCGAAGCTTATTTAATCGCAAACATCGAACCGAAGTTAAAGCACTGGAACCAAACGTCGTAGCTTGAGAAACCTATTTCTGCGAAACGCTCTTTATGATCTTTCTTTGAATCAGGGCGCATCACGTTTTCAATTGCGCTGCGCTTTTGGCTGATTTCTAGTTCGCTGTAGCCATTTGCACGTTTAAAGTCGTGGTGAAGGTCAATCAACAACTCGTTAGACACTTCATCTTCAAACACGAATTTTTCAGACAGAATCAAAATGCCGCCTGGGCGCAAACCTGCGTAGATTTTCTCTAGTAGAGCATAGCGGTCTTCCGGAGAAAGGAATTGCAGCGTGAAGTTCAATACCACCACAGATGCGTTTTCGATTTCGATATTACGAATGTCCGCTTCGACTACATCAACTGGCGTATCACTGCGGTACGCGTTGACGTGAAGCTTACAGCGTTCAACCATCGCAGGAGAGTTGTCCACTGCAATGATTTGGCAACCTTCTTGTTTGATATGACGACGCATAGACAGCGTAGCAGCACCCAAAGAACAGCCTAGGTCGTAGATGTTTGAGTGAGGCTTAACAAAGCGCTCTGCCAACATACCAATTGCAGAAATGATGTTGCTGTAACCCGGCACCGATCGTTGAATCATGTCAGGGAAAACTTCCGCTACGCGTTCATCGAACGTGAAATCCCCAATTTTATCGATTGGAGCCGAAAAAATAGTATCTGGATTGCTCTTAGGGTTCATAACCAAATCTCTGCATACAAGCCGCCTGAAATGTCAGGCATCAAAAAAGGCGCGTATTTTATGGGAAATTCGCGCCTCTGTCATTTGCTTAATTATAAGCTTGTCTAAAACATTTGTATTTGCGAGTTGCCATCGTTGGCAGGAAATACAGACAAATTTGGCAGTGAGAGCTTAAGTTGTAGCTGCTTATATAGCTTTTCAGCCAGTACTGGTGCTAAGACGTTATCTGGCGTGTGAATCATCAAGTACGGTTGAATGCCTTGTTCAATCCACATCGGCAGCTTCTTTAACCAAGGTTCGAAAAAGCGCAGGTTGTCGTCCATGTCTGGATGACCGATAAAACGAATCATCGGGTGCTTGGCGGTTGCTATTGCATGAACCGGAACGCGAGGCTTTTTCTGGTGGGCATCGATTACCGCTTCAGTCGTAGGCTGCGCGGCGAATACAGGGCGGCTGTCCATAATAATGCGGTCGATGCCGCTCTCTAACAGCCACTGATTCAACGCACGTTCTTCTTCACCTTTGGAGAAAAACGCCATGTGACGAACTTCAACTCCCAGGGGGAAATTCGGCGGAAAGCTGGCACAGAATTTCTTCAATCTATCGAGGTGTTCCGGACCAAATGCAGCGGGGAGCTGAATCGTCCATTGCCCGACACGTTCATGAAGTGGTTCCATGATGGTCATAAAGTCACGTAACTGTTCGTCGCAACCTCTGAGCATCTGCTCGTGAGTAATGGCTTTTGGCAACTTAAAGGTGAATTTGAAATCGTCGTGAGTCGCGGCTTTCCAGTTTTGCACCGTGTTGAGCGTCGGTGTGGCATAAAAGGTGGTGTTGCCTTCTACGGTATGGAATACCTGCGCGTACTTTTCGAGTCGCTCTGCGGGTTTGGTGCCACTGCCATAAAAGCTTTGCTGCCACTGGTTGTGCGACCACATGGTCAATCCAAGTCGAAGGGGTAAATTATCCATATCTCTGCTTTACGTTTTTTCCTGAGTCCACTTTACGAGAGTTTTGCTGAAATGGGTAATTTCACGCTATAATCCCCACCAATTTTTTCGCTTTGGTGCGCTTTTGAACATTTGTTGTACTAAAAACCGCCAATGAATGATAAAACACACTTAATTGTATGTTGAGTAGTCGATTTTCATAGGCTTTCAGCGTATAAATGGATCTTTACTCTGCTCGGCAATGAGGCTGACAGAGCGTAGTTAACAATATTTGAGAGATTGGGAATTTCATTATGCGTACCCATTACTGTGGTCACCTGAACAAGTCCCTTGCAGGACAAACTGTAGAACTTTGCGGCTGGGTTAACCGTCGTCGTGATTTAGGCGGTCTTATTTTTATCGATATGCGAGATCGCGAAGGTATCGTTCAGGTAGTTGTTGATCCAGATATGGCAGATGCGTATGAAGTGGCTAACACACTTCGTAATGAATTCTGTATCAAGCTAACTGGTGAAGTTCGCGTTCGTCCAGAAAGCCAAGTAAACAAAGACATGGCAACAGGTGAAGTTGAGATCCTTGCAACAGGTCTTGAAATCATCAACCGCAGCGACGTTCTGCCTCTAGACTTCAACCAAAAGAACTCTGAAGAGCAACGTCTGAAGTACCGTTACCTAGATCTACGTCGTCCAGAAATGAGCGACCGCATCAAGCTACGAGCTAAAGCGTCTAGCTTTGTTCGTCGTTTCCTAGATGACAACGGCTTCCTAGATATCGAAACACCAGTACTAACAAAAGCGACACCAGAAGGCGCTCGTGACTACCTAGTACCTAGCCGTGTTCACAAAGGCAGCTTCTACGCGCTTCCTCAGTCTCCACAGCTATTCAAACAGCTTCTAATGATGTCTGGTTTTGACCGTTACTACCAAATCGTTAAGTGTTTCCGTGATGAAGACTTGCGTGCTGACCGTCAACCAGAATTCACTCAGATCGATATCGAAACGTCATTCATGACGGCTGACCAAGTTCGTGCAACGACTGAGAAAATGGTTCGTGAAATGTGGCAAGAGCTACTGAACGTTGATCTAGGTGAATTCCCAGTAATGCCGTTCAGCGAAGCGATTCGTCGTTTCGGTTCTGACAAGCCAGACCTACGTAACCCGCTAGAGCTAGTAGACGTTGCTGACTTAGTAAAAGACGTTGAGTTCAAAGTATTCTCTGGTCCAGCAAACGACGAGAAAGGTCGCGTTGCAGTTATCCGTGTTCCAGGTGGTGCTGAGCTTACTCGTAAGCAAATCGACGGCTACGCAGAATTCGTAGGTATCTACGGTGCGAAAGGTCTAGCATGGATGAAGGTTAACGACCGTGCAGCAGGCATGGAAGGTATCCAATCTCCTGTAGCTAAATTCCTAAACGAAGACGTGATCAACGGCATTCTAGATCGCACTCAAGCGGAATCTGGCGACATCATCCTATTTGGCGCAGACAAAGCAAGCATCGTTGCTGAAGCACTAGGTGCACTTCGTCTTAAACTTGGTAAAGACCTAGGTCTAACTAAAGAAGGCACTTGGGCTCCGCTATGGGTTGTTGACTTCCCAATGTTCGAAGAAGACGACGAAGGCAACCTACACGCAATGCACCACCCATTCACATCACCTCTAGGTGTGACTGCGGAAGAGCTAAAAGCGAACCCAGCAGTAGCGAACTCAAACGCATACGACATGGTTCTAAACGGCTACGAAGTAGGCGGTGGTTCTGTACGTATCCACAACGCAGAAATGCAAGCAGCGGTATTCGATATCCTAGGTATCGATGCAGAAGAGCAACAACTGAAATTCGGCTTCCTACTGGACGCGCTAAAATTCGGTACGCCTCCACACGCAGGTCTTGCATTCGGTCTAGACCGTCTAGTGATGCTGCTATGTGGTACAGAGAACATCCGTGATGTTATCGCGTTCCCTAAAACAACTGCTGCGGCGTGTCTACTAACAGACGCACCAAGCCTTGCAAACCCAGCGGCTCTAGAAGAGCTAGCGATTGCAGTAACAGTTGCGAAAGAAAAAGACGCAGAATAAGCGCACAACAATTAAAGAAAAAACTCCCGCACCTGCGGGAGTTTTTGTTTTAATGGCAACTATTCTCATACTTACAGTGAGTTATTGATTAGGACTTTTCATGTCAATTATTTTGGGTATTGACCCAGGCTCTCGTATTACCGGTTACGGCGTGATTCGCCAGCAAGGTCGTCATCTGCAATATCTAGGCAGCGGCTGTATTCGCACTTCTGAAAAAGAGTTGCCAGGTCGTCTCAAGCAAATCTACGCAGGCGTGACGGAAATCATCACCCAGTTTCAACCAGATGTATTTGCTATCGAACAAGTGTTTATGGCGAAGAACGCTGATTCTGCATTAAAGCTAGGACAGGCGCGTGGTAGTGCAATTGTGGCGGCTGTGAATGCGGATCTTCCGGTGCATGAGTACGCGGCTCGTCTCATTAAACAAGCGGTAACAGGCACTGGTGGCGCAGACAAAGTTCAGGTTCAACATATGGTTCAACACATGCTTAAATTGCCAGCCAAGCCTCAAGCCGATGCCGCCGATGCGTTGGGTGTTGCCATTTGTCACGCTAACACCAATAAGACACTAGTGGCGCTCGCAGGCAAAGCAACCAGTGCAAGAAAAGGTCGTTACCGTTAGGCGTATTCTCGTATTAAAAATGAGACATCTCAGACAGATTTATGGATTGGATTTGTTGAGAAAATGTTACAAAACTATAGTGGTCAGAGGTCTAACAAGGAATCAATCAAGGAAGATTGAACATGAATCCAGCCACGCTGTGGCGCAGTGCATTTATGCCGCGCCAAACTCAATGGACAAAAACTCAACAACGTCAAGCAGACATCCTCTCTCTATTTACCTTCATCGCTTTCCTCGTCGGTATCTACAGCCTGATCAAATGGTCCAAACATGGACATGAAAGCCTAATTTTCACCTCAGTACTCTTAATCGCACTCGAACTAATATCCGCCTTCAGCCTGAGATGGTTCAAACAACCGGCATTGTCGCTCAATCTTGGTTTTGTTGGCATGTCAGTGCATGCACTCAACATCATCTATCAAAGTGGTGGCGTGGTCGATTCTACCCAAACTTACTGGGTGCCTTTGTTAGTCGTCGCTTTCTTTTTATCTGGCACTCGTATCATGGCGATCTCTTGGAGCGCGTTAGTGATAGTGCTTTCTGCGGTAATGACGTATCAGCATGTGTCTGGTTTTGGTTTTCCCCAACTCGTGTTGTCTGAATCGGCGCAGCGTGTGGAGATATGGTCAGGTACCGTGTTACCGCTGGTGGTGATTTGTATTGCTCAAGCCTTTACCGCCAAGCAGCGAGACATCGCGATTGAAAGTGCAGAGAAAGCTAAAGCAGAAAGTGAGTTGGTGGCACAAAAGGCGACAGAAGGGGAGCTACGTTTAGCAGAGGTGCTAGAACAGGCGAATCAAAACTCAAGTGAGTTGAAACAAGTCTCCCAAGTGTTGGATGAACAATCATCGCAATTGGATGCTCAAGTGAACGCCCTTAATGTAAACAGTGAATCCCAAGCCAGTGCAGCCGAGCAAATGAGTCAGCAAGTGTATCACATGGCGACGGGGATTGAAGAGTCCAGCAAGTTTGTCGAAGAGCTGCGCGAGAAGAGTGAGGGCGTTCATCAACAAGCTGAGAAAAGCTCGGAATTATTGGAGGACTCTACCCAAGCGATCAGCCAGATCATTACCAGCCATGAAGACATCATGAAAGTGGCGGACTTGATTACGTCGGTTGCGGAACAAACCAACTTGCTCGCTCTGAATGCCGCTATTGAAGCGGCGAGAGCGGGTGAGCAGGGCAGAGGTTTTGCGGTCGTTGCGGACCAAGTGCGAGAGCTTTCAGCTAAGAGCAGTCAGTCGGCGGTGGAAATTCGGAACTTGCTTGATCGCAGTGAGCAAGAAGTGAAGCATGGTCAAAGCGTTGTGACATCGAGTACAGAGCGAATGAACACCATTATTCAGCAAGTTACCACCATCTCTCACGATGTGCAGAGTCTGTCTGGCATCATGGCGATGCAAATGACGGCTTTAAAAGAGTTAGATGAAGCCAGCAGTGAAGTTGCTAACGGCGTAGTGAACACCAAAACCATTGCCGAAACTGTCGCGCAATACGGCAACGAGCTGAACGGGCAAGTGGTCGCGGTGCGCAATCTGACTCAACAGCTTGATCAAGTTGTCTCAAAAATTTAACCCCACCGAATAAAGGACTGGATGTCTATCCAGTTCTTTATTATCCTGTCGCAAATTCATTTCCAAAGAGTATTTATAGTGATTGGACGTCTTCGCGGCACTCTGCTTGAAAAGCAACCACCTGAAGTTTTAATTGAAGTTAATGGCATTGGTTATGAAGTTCAGATGCCAATGAGCTGTTTCTACGAACTGCCAAATGTCGGCGAAGAAGCCATTATTTATACTCACTTTGTTGTGCGTGAAGACGCGCAATTGCTTTACGGTTTCAACACAGTAAAAGAACGTGCGCTTTTCCGTGAAGTGATCAAAGCGAACGGTGTTGGTCCTAAGCTGGGTCTAGGTATCCTTTCTGGTATGACAGCGAGCCAATTCGTTTCTTGCGTTGAGCGTGAAGACATTTCAACGCTTGTGAAGCTGCCTGGTGTTGGTAAGAAGACCGCTGAACGCCTCGTCGTAGAAATGAAAGACCGTCTGAAAGGGTGGGGCGCTGGCGATCTATTTACGCCATTTACGGATGCAGCACCTGCGGACTCTGGCTCTGCGGGTTCTAACAACGCAGAAGAAGAGGCAATCAGTGCGCTTCTTGCTCTGGGCTACAAGCCGACTCAAGCGTCGAAAGTGGTTTCTCAGATCGCTAAACCGGATATGACCAGTGAGCAACTGATCCGTGAAGCACTAAAATCAATGGTGTAACGGAAAGCCCAAGGGAACAATATGATTGAAGCCGATCGTTTAATCGCTCCAGAAAATCCTTCGTTTCGTGATGAAGATGTCATCGACCGTGCGATTCGTCCTAAGAAACTGGCAGATTACCAAGGTCAGGATCACGTTCGTGATCAGATGGAGATTTTCATCAAAGCTGCTCAATTGCGAAATGAAGCGCTTGACCACCTTTTGATTTTTGGTCCTCCGGGCTTGGGTAAAACCACGCTTGCGAATATCGTCGCCAATGAGATGGAAGTGAACATTCGAACCACTTCTGGCCCAGTGCTTGAGAAAGCAGGAGACTTGGCGGCGCTGCTGACCAATTTAGAAGAAAACGATGTGCTGTTCATTGATGAGATTCATCGCTTAAGCCCGATGGTTGAAGAGGTGTTGTATCCAGCAATGGAGGATTATCAGTTGGACATCATGATTGGTGAAGGTCCTGCAGCACGCTCTATCAAAATTGATTTGCCACCTTTCACTTTGATCGGTGCAACGACGCGTGCAGGTTCTCTGACTTCGCCACTTCGTGACCGTTTCGGTATTACGCAGCGTCTTGAGTACTATAAAGTAAAAGACCTGCAAGATATCGTTCAGCGCAGTGCCGATTGCTTAGGCTTGTCGATGGAATCAGAAGGTGCATTGGAAGTTGCTCGCCGTGCTCGTGGTACACCACGTATTGCTAACCGACTATTGCGCCGTGTTCGTGACTATGCCGAAGTGAAAGGTAATGGTCATATATGTGCTGATACAGCAGACAAAGCGCTGAACATGCTTGATGTGGATGCAGAAGGCTTTGATTACATGGACCGTAAGCTGTTGCTTGCGATCATGGAGAAATTTGGTGGTGGACCTGTCGGTTTAGACAACATGGCAGCCGCGATTGGTGAAGAGAAAGACACCATTGAAGACGTTCTTGAGCCATATCTAATCCAACAAGGCTACTTGCAACGCACTCCCCGTGGTAGAATTGCCACAGATCGCGCTTATCTGCATTTCGGAATTGAAAAGTAAGATTCCATCGCTGGGCGCTTAGCGCTCAGCGTTTCACCAATGTTGACCGACCTCTCATTTATTAAATCTCTTCTAATACTAAATAGGTAATAGAAACTTATAGATTGTTAACTCTATGTTCTTGCCTAACTGATTATTTTCTCTCCTGATTACTCTCTATTAACATACTCATCGAATATCGATTGATCTGGATCAATGTGATGGATTTTTGTGCAAAATCAGCGCATAAAGATTGATGTATATCAAAGCGGTTTCCCGCCATAAACCTTTTGAAACAAACTGTTTTTACAAGTAATATTAGACCCAGCTATATTAGCTGATGCTTAACAATTAACTAACCAATGAAGCACATTTTTGCAACAAAGCGTTGTGATAATTCAACATTTTTCAAGTGTGAATAACACTTGTGTATGGATTGCAATATGTAGAGAGTGTCATTCAGCCGACACATAGGAGTTACCATGATTGACGTAGTTGATCTGTCGCGGTTGCAGTTTGCACTGACAGCGATGTATCACTTCCTATTCGTACCATTGACTCTTGGTATGGCCTTCCTTTTGGCCATTATGGAATCGATGTACGTAATGACGAACAAGCAAATCTACAAGGACATGACCAAGTTCTGGGGTAAGCTGTTCGGTATTAACTTTGCACTTGGTGTGGCTACCGGCCTTACCATGGAGTTCCAGTTTGGTACGAACTGGTCTTACTACTCCCACTATGTAGGTGACATCTTCGGTGCACCACTGGCGATCGAAGCACTGGTTGCTTTCTTCCTGGAGTCAACTTTTGTTGGTCTATTCTTCTTCGGGTGGGATCGTCTATCTAAACGTCAACACTTAGCGGTAACCTGGTTGGTTGCTCTGGGTTCTAACTTCTCTGCACTTTGGATTCTTATTGCGAACGGCTGGATGCAAAATCCAGTTGGCGCTGAGTTCAACTTTGAAACCATGCGTATGGAAATGGTGAGCTTCGCAGACGTTGTTCTAAACCCTGTAGCGCAAGTTAAATTTGTACACACAGTAGCGTCTGGTTACACATGTGGTGCAATGTTTGTTCTAGGCATCAGTTCTTACTACTTATTGAAAGGTCGTGATGTGGCGTTCGCTCGTCGTTCGTTTGCTATCGCAGCTTCTTTCGGTATGGCAGCAATCCTGTCTACTATCGTGCTAGGTGATGAATCTGGTTACGAGCTTGGTGAAGTTCAAAAAGTGAAGCTTGCAGCAGTCGAAGCTGAGTGGCACACAGAACCAGCACCAGCGGCGTTCACACTGTTCGGTTTACCAAACCAAGAAACAATGAACACCGATTACGCAATTAAGATCCCTTACGTTATGGGTATCATCGCGACACGTTCATTTGACGAGCAAGTAACAGGTCTGCACGACTTACGTGAAGAGCACGTTGACCGTATCCGTACTGGTATGTACGCATATGAATTGCTTGAAAAACTGCGTGCAGGCGACAAGTCTGAAGCAAACATGACTGCGTTTGACGAAGTGAAGGGTGACCTAGGTTATGGTCTACTTCTAAAACGTTACACAGAAAACGTTGTTGACGCGACAGAAGACCAAATCCAAGCTGCTGCAGATGATTCAATCCCAACAGTATGGCCGCTATTCTGGTCATTCCGTATCATGGTTGCGTGTGGCTTCATCATGCTATTCGTATTTGGTGCATCATTTATCCAAACATGTCGTCAGAAGATCGAACAGAAACCATGGATTCTTAAAGCTGCATTGTTCAGCATTCCACTTCCATGGATTGCGATCGAAGCAGGTTGGTTTGTTGCTGAGTACGGCCGTCAACCGTGGGCAGTAGGTGAAATCCTACCGGTACACGTTGCGGCTTCAGCACTAACAGCAGGTGAAATCTGGACTTCACTATTTGCAATCCTAGCGCTGTACACTGCATTCCTAATTGCAGAAGTATACCTAATGGTGAAATTCGCTCGTAAAGGTCCAAGCAGCCTGAAAACTGGTCGCTACCACTTCGAGCAAAACGCTGACTCTGTTGAAGACAAAGTTAGCCGCCAAGTAGAAGCGTAAGGTAAGGAGACAACAAGATGTTTGATTACGAAATCTTGCGATTCATCTGGTGGGTACTGATCGGTGTTCTACTAGTTGGTTTCGCTATTACTGACGGTTTCGATATGGGTGTAGGCGCGCTTGTACCTGTTATCGGTAAAAACGACACACAACGTCGTGTCATGATTAACTCAATCGCTCCGCACTGGGATGGTAACCAAGTTTGGCTTATCACTGCTGGTGGTGCATTGTTCGCAGCATGGCCTTTGGTTTACGCGACATCGTTTTCTGGTTTCTACCTAGCGATGATCCTAACTCTAGCGGCACTTTGGCTACGTCCGATTGGTCTTGATTACCGCTCAAAAATCGAAGATCCAAAATGGCGTAACACTTGGGATATCTGTATCTCAATCAGTGGCTTCGTTCCACCAATCATCTTTGGTGTAGCGTTTGGTAACCTTCTACAAGGTGTTCCATTCCAGTTGAACGAATTCCTAATGCCAACGTACCACGGTTCATTCTTTGGTCTACTAAACCCATTTGCTCTGTTATGTGGTCTAGTAAGCTTGTTCATGATCCTGATGCAAGGTGCAACTTGGCTTCAAATGAAGACAACTGGCGAAGTACATACTCGTGCTCGTAATGTGGCTCAGCTAACAGGTCTACTAACTGTTATTGCATTTGTGGTTGCTGGTTTCTGGATCCAAAGCATCGAAGGCTACGTTATCGTAGGTGGCATCGACACTGCAGCGGCTTCTAACCCTCTAAACAAAGAGGTTATCCGTGAAGCTGGTGCGTGGATGAACAACTTTGAAGCTTACCCACTACTATGGGCTGCACCTGTACTGGGTGTTGCTATGCCGCTACTAGCTGTATTGGCATCTCGCCTAGAGAAGTGCGGTATCGCGTTCCTAACGTCAAGCCTTGGCAACGCTGGTGTTATCTTTACTGCTGGTATCGCAATGTTCCCATTCGTAATGCCTTCAGACCTAATGCCAAGCCAAAGTCTGACAATGTGGGATGCAACTTCATCTGAACTGACTCTGAACCTAATGACAGGTGTAGCGTTTGTTATGGTTCCTATCATCCTTGCTTACACGTCTTGGACTTACTACAAGATGTTTGGCCGCTTGGATGACCAGTTCATCGAAGAAAACAAAAACTCACTATACTAAGGAGCTATTACTATGTGGTATTTCGCATGGATTCTAGGTGTACTACTTGCTTGTGCATTCGGTATCATCAACGCTCTTTGGTTAGAGCACTCAGAAATGATGGATAAAGACAGTGAGTAATCTCGCTGACAAGGTAGCGAAACTTCACGCACCAATGGACAAGACTCTGCTAAGAGTCTTGGCCTTAATCCTTGGCTTTATGCATGTAGGGTTGGTGATGTGGGATCCGAACGCATACCATCGAGAAATTGGTGGCTTTAATGCGTTTATCGCACCAGCGCTGATTTGGGCAGTATGCTCAAGTATGGTATATGGTGTTGGCTTTAAGCCAAGAAACTGGTACTGGCAAGTGCTGTTCAGTCCATATTTCTCGCTCGCTATCTTAATTTATCTAACTGCACTGTATTTCATGTAAGCGTTACAGACTGAAATAAAGTCGGTTACTAAATCATCGAATAAAAGCCAGACTCATAGTCTGGCTTTTATTTTTTCTACAAATTTCAAAAATATTCCCTTAGCTCAGTACCAATTGCTGTCGCTTCAGTTATAGTAATTGCTTTAAAGAATTGAATATATTGGTACTCCCTTGCAAGGCACATCAAATTCCTTCCGCTGGCCAATCACGGTGTATTACGAAGACACTGATGCGGGCGGCGTCGTCTATCACTCAAATTATTTAAAATTCTTTGAACGTGCGCGTACTGAGTTATTGCGTGCAAAAGGCATTTCTCAAAACCTGTTGTTGGAACAAAATATAGGTTTCGTTGTCCGACACATGGATATCGATTTCAACCAAGGGGCTAGATTGGACGAGCATTTGACCGTTCTTACCCGAGTGTCAGAAATAAAACGTGCGTCTCTGCAATTCTGTCAAGAGTTAGTCAATGATGAAGGCAAAACATTGTGCAAGACAATTGTTAAGGTAGCATGTATCGATAATAAGAAAATGAAACCAATAGCTATCCCATCTTTTATCAATTCGGAGCTAACAAATAGTGACTGCTGATATTTCCATTTTAGATCTCTTTCTTCAGGCCAGTCTGTTGGTAAAGCTTGTGATGTTGACACTACTCGGTATGTCTGTCGCATCTTGGGCAATGATCATCAAGCGCAGCAAAGTGTTGTCTCAAGCATCGAAAGATGCCGAGTCATTTGAAGACAAATTCTGGTCAGGTACTGATCTTTCTCAGCTTTACCAAAAGGTAAAAGCCCGTAAAGATGACATTACTGGCACAGAAGAAATCTTCTACGCAGGTTTTACAGAGTTTGCACGTCTACGCAAAAGCAATGCGAATTCTCCAGCTTACATCATGGAAGGCACGGGTCGTGCGATGCGTGTCTCCGTTGCTCGTGAAGTCGATGAACTGGAAACGAGCCTACCATTTCTTGCCACAGTTGGTTCAATTAGCCCGTACATTGGTCTATTTGGTACTGTTTGGGGCATCATGCACGCCTTTATTGCACTAGGTGAAGTGAAGCAGGCGACACTTTCTATGGTGGCTCCTGGTATTGCAGAAGCACTGATTGCAACTGCTATGGGTCTATTTGCCGCTATTCCAGCAGTAATGGCTTACAACCGTCTAAGCAACAAAGTAAGTAAGTTAGAGCACACTTACGCGACTTTCTCTGAAGAATTCCACAGCATCCTGCACCGTCAAGCGATGGCGGGTAGAGACAGCGCAAGTAAGGAATAAGGCATGGCGGGTTACCAACCTAAAAAGCGTAAAATGACAGCAGAGATCAACGTCGTGCCATATATCGACGTCATGCTCGTATTGCTGATCATTTTTATGGCAACCGCTCCATTTGTCACCCAAGGTGTTGATGTAGATCTTCCACAAACATCGACAGCTGAATCGATGCAAGATATAGCGGGTGATACAGACAGCAGCTTTATCATCATTGAAATTGATCGCGACGGTAATTTAGGTCTGAGCGTGAATGACGAAGAGGTTCAGCGCGGTCTATCACTACAAGACGTGATTGTACGAGTGAAAGCAGAACGCTCTATCAAGCCAGATTCACCTGTTGCGGTGGGCGGCGATGCGGCGACGCCATATGCTGACGTTGTACTTTTGCTTGACGAGTTAAGTCGTGCAGGCATCCCAAAAGTGGGTCTGATGACCGATATCAAGGAATAGACATCGTACATCTATGAAAGACAACAAGAAAAAACGCAAAGAATACACCAAGCCGATAGCGATATCGGTTGGTTTGCATGCTCTGTTAGTCGTTGCTCTGCTTTGGGGTACAGATTTCACAATGTCTAAGCCGGAACCTACGGGGCAAATGGTGCAGGCAGTGGTCATTGACCCTAAACTTGTTCAACAGCAAGCGAAAGAGATTCGTCAGCAACGCGAAAAAGCGGCAAAGAAAGAGCAAGACCGTCTTGATAAGTTGAGACGTGAAGCTGAGCAGCTTGAGAAAAATCGCAAAGCAGAAGAAGAACAGATTCGTAAACTGAAAGAGCAACAGGCGAAAGATGCCAAAGCCGCTCGCGAAGCCGAAGCTGCTCGTAAGAAGAAAGAGCAAGAGCGTAAGGCAGAGGAAGAACGCACTCGTAAAGAAAAAGAACGTGCAGCAAAAGCAGAAAAAGAACGTAAAGCCAAAGAAGAGGCTGTACGTAAAGCTGAGCAGCAACGCATTGCTAAAGAAGCTGCCGCAGCAAAAGCGGAACAAGAGCGTGTAGCGCGCGAGAAAGCTGCGAAAGAAGCAGAAGAGAAAGCGCGTCGTGAACGTGAGGCCGCAGCAAAAGCAGAGCAAGAACGTATTGCGAAAGAAAAAGCCGCGAAAGAGGCCGCTGAAAAAGCGCGCAAAGAAAAAGAGCGTCTTGAGCGATTAGAGCGTGAGCGTAAAGAGCAAGAAGCAGCGTTGGATGACATCTTTGCTGGTCTAGAAAGTGAATCTGAACTTAACCAAGAAGCAAAGAATCAGCATGTTAATTCGGAAGCTGATCGTTATGGTGCGATCTATAAACAGCTAATCGAAAGTCGTATCATCAAGGATGACTATCTTGTGGGAAAGTCGTGTAGGTTGAACATTAAGCTTGTGCCAACAGGAACAGATGGCGTAGTGAGTAGTGTTTCAATTATCAGTGGTGATGCTCGTTTATGTAGCGCAGCAAAGAGCGCAGTTAATCAAGTTGGTAATTTCCCTATGCCAAAAGACCGCGCCATTATAGATAAAATTCGTGATGTTAACTTAACGGTTGATTATTAAATTAAGGAACTGAGACGTGATTAAACGCCTTTTACTAGGAATGTTTGTACTGCTTGGCAGTCTAACGAGTGTGGCTCATGCTGCACTAGAGCTGGTGATTACCGATGGTATTGATTCAGCGCGACCAATTGCTGTTGTTCCATTCAAATGGGAAGGCAGTAAACCTCTTCCAACTGATATTTCAGCTGTGATTGCTTCTGATTTGCAACGCAGTGGTAAATTCAGCCCTGTACCAACGAGCAAAATGCCACAAACTCCATTCAATGAATCAGAGGTGAACTTTGATGCGTGGACAGGTCTTGGCGTTGATGCTCTGCTAACTGGTTCAATTAAGCAAAACGAGCAAGGTAACTATGTGGTTAACTACCAATTAGTGGACGTTGTTCGTGGTCAGCTAACGGGCGGTCAGAGTAAAGCTCTTGGTGGTGATGGTGAGCTGGTACTTTCTAAAGATCATGTTCTTTTCAACAAAGTAGCAACGGTTGAAGCTCCACGCATGCGTGAATACGCGCACCGTATTGCTGACCTTGTTTACGAGCAACTTACTGGCGAACGCGGTGCATTTATGACGCGTATTGCTTATGTTGTTGTAAATGACAAAGATCGCTTCCCATACCAACTTCGCGTTGCGGATTACGATGGTTACAACGAACGTTTGGTACTTCGCTCTAAGCAACCGCTTATGTCTCCAGCATGGTCACCAGATGGTCAGAAGCTTGCATACGTGAGCTTCCAAAATGGTCAGGCTGAAATCTTCATCATGAACATCTATACCGGTGAGCGTGAGAAGGTAACGTCATACCCTCGTCATAATGGTGCGCCAAGATTCTCGCCGGATGGCAGTAAACTTGCTTTGGTACTGTCTAAGACAGGTTCACTTCAGGTTTACACCTTGGATCTAAAAACACGTAAGCTGACACAAATTACGCGTGGCAGATCAAATAATACAGAACCGTTCTGGCACCCCGATGGCAAATCGCTGATTTTCACATCAGACAGGGGTGGTAAACCTCAGATTTATCAAGTAAATTTGGGCAGCGGTTCAACTAACCGCTTGACTTGGCAAGGCAGTCAGAACTTGGGTGGACAAATCACTCCTGACGGTCGATTCCTTGTCATGGTGAATCGCAGTGATTCGGGCTTCAACTTGGCTAAACAAGATTTGGAAACAGGTGCTCTTCAGGTGCTAACAAAAACGTTGCTTGATGAGTCTCCGAGCATTGCCCCAAATGGTGGCATGGTTATCTATAGCTCGATTTACAACAAGAAAAACGTACTATCGATGGTGTCAATTGATGGTCGATTTAAAGCTAGATTACCGGCAACAAATGGGCGTGTAAGAGCTCCCGCATGGTCACCGTTTTTGTAGTAAGAAAAAATTGATTAATAAAGGAAAATAAGATGCAACTGAACAAGGTTCTAAAAGGGCTACTAATCGCGATTCCTGTGATGGCTATGACAGCATGTAGTTCAAGCGATGACGCTGCTTCTAACACTGGTGCAGAAACAAACACTGGTGCTGCAGAAACAACAGTCGTTACTCCGATCGATCAAAACGGTCAGCTAACGGAGCAAGAGCTAAAAGAGCAAGCGCTACGTGAAACTCAAACTATCTACTTCGCATTTGACAACTCAACAATTGCAGGTGATTACGAAGAAATGCTAGCAGCTCACGCTTCTTACCTAAGCAAGAACCCTGCTCTAAAAGTAACTATCGAAGGTCACGCTGATGAGCGTGGTACTCCTGAGTACAACATCGCACTAGGCGAGCGTCGTGCAGAAGCAGTATCAAACTACCTACAAGCACTAGGTGTACAAGCTGACCAAATCTCTATCGTTAGCTACGGTGAAGAGAAGCCACTTCTTCTAGGTCAATCTGAAGAAGTTTACGCTAAGAACCGTCGTGCGGTTCTAGTATACTAATTCGAGGTAAACCTCATGTTCAGTAACACTAAGCGCGCTGTTACGCTTACGTTACTGGCAAGTGCAGCGAACTTCGCGTTCGCTGCACCAGCTCCAGTATCAGATCTCAACAGCACGTCATCAGTATCTACTCGATCTTCTTCAGAAACCGACATCGAGCGTTTAGAGCGCTTGCTGCAAAATCGCAACCGCGTTCAGCTTCAAATGCAAGAGCAAATTGACCAAATGTCACAAGAGATCAGTGATCTACGTGGTCAGTTAGAGCGTAATAGCTACGAGATGCAGCAAATGCTGAAACGTCAGCGTGAGCTGTTTGTTGAGCTTGATCGAGTGCGTGGCGAAATGAAAGCCGCACCTGTTAAAGAAACGAAACCAGCAGAGACGGGTGGTAAGTATACATCGAATGCTGATGAACAAACGGCTTACCAAGACGCGGTGGATTTGATCCTTAAAAAACGCGACTACACCGGTGCTATCGCTGCATTCCAACAGTTCCAAAAGGACTATCCTGATTCAACATATTCTGCGAACTCACATTACTGGCTAGGTCAGTTGTACTTCGCGAAGAAACAGGATAAAGAAGCAGTGAAGAGCTTTGCTGCCGTGGTTTCTTACAAAGATTCCAACAAGCGTGCAGATGCATTAGTCAAGCTAGGCGATATTGCTGAGCGTAACAACAATGCAGCGCAAGCGAAGAAATACTATCAGCAAGTGGTGGATGAGTACCCAGGCAGTGCATCGGCGAAAGTCGCTAGCTCTAAGCTGAAGTAAAACAAAAAAAGGGGAGCTCAGGCTCCCTTTTCTATTTCTGGTACTAGTAAAATCCCGTCAAAGCTTGGATTTACTAATAGATCCCTGCCTTTTGGATCGTATGCTGGTTAATTACTCCTACAAATACTCCGTCTTCGGTTAATACGGGGAGAGCAGTAATGGCGTTTTCACTCATCAACGCCAAGGCGTCAACGCAAAGGCTGGAATGCTGGACCGTGATTGCTCCCGGTTTCACCAAACTCTTAATAGCAGTACTTGGTGTTACACCTTTTGCGAACGCTCGTCGCAAATCACCATCCGTGAAGACTCCTCTTAAATTCCCTTGTTCAGCTATTGCAATTAACCCATAACCTGTTTGGCACATTACACTTACTGCGTCTTGTAATGTCGCATTGGGTGAGCAATGTGCGCTTTTGTGTTGGTCGTCTAACAGTTGTCCTACATTGGTTAATAGCCTGCTACCAAGTGATCCCGCAGGGTGAGACAGTGCAAAGTCATTCAGATCAAATTCTCGCATCGTCATCACTGTAATGCCGATAGCGTCGCCCAATAACAAGGTGTTGGTGGCGCTTGCGGTAGGTGCTAGACCAAGAGGGCATGCTTCCTTCTTAGCGGCGATGTCTAAGGTGATATCGCATTCTTTCGCTAAAAAACTATTGAGATTTGCGGTGACGCCAATAGTGGTAATTTTTTGGCGCTTTAGAAGCGGTACCATCATTTTAAATTCATTGGCTTCACCGGAGTTAGAAATCAGAATAACTACGTCGCCTTGGCGAGCCATCCCTAGGTCACCGTGTAGTGCTTCTGCTGGGTGAACAAAGAAAGCCGGTGAGCCCGTTGAAGCAAAGGTCGCTGCGATTTTTTTGCCGATATGACCAGACTTACCGATGCCCGTAATGATGACCTTACCTTCGCAATTGAGAATAGCTTTGCAAGCCTCTGCGAATGAAGTGGTCAGAGAGTCGAGTAGCAACCGAGCTTGGTCTAGCTCTTGTTCAATAACGCCGCGTCCTAATTGGCAAATATCTTCCGTGGAGTGCTGCTTATGCATATTGGTTTCCTAACGTATTAAACATTTCATGCTGAGAAGGAGAAGAATAATAAAACTCTTGATGGCTTTCTGTTAAGAAAGTCATTTAGCCTAAGAAGGATTCAAGAGTTTCTATCACCAACAAATGGTCTTCGTACTGCGGTAACCCGGATACGGAAATACTACCAACAACACCGACGTTTCTTATAGAGAGAGGAAAGCTTCCTCCGAACGGCGCAAATTGTTTTGGATCCACAAGAGAAGCTTCTTCTATGCTTTTCCCCTTAGTTTTAAAGTACTGACCCATATACCAAGAGCTGTGTTGGTATCTGACCACAACATTACGCTTTCGAGCTATCCATTCTTGGTTGTCGATAGAGGTACCAGGCATCGCATATGAAAATAGGCAATGTCCGTTCAAGGTGATATCAATCGCAACGCTTGCCCCTTTATTTTCTGCATTTTGTTTAATTAGATTGCCTAGCTGCCATGCGATATTTGGGTTGAACTCGGTGAACTGAAGCCTGTCTTCTTGTGCGAGTAGTAAGTCTAAGTCTGTGATCATGCTACACCTCAGTAAGTTTGATTGTCCGTTGCTGTTGTGAGCTTGAGTAAGCTGCTTCTATGATACGAATTACGTCTAGTGCTTGCTCTAGTGATACAGGTAAATCGTCACCTTTTCGAATCGACTTCGCAAGTTGTTGATAGAAAGCTTCATAGCCACCTATCTGAGTCTCTATTGTGGAAACCTGCCCTTGATGACTGGTGATAGTGGCGAAGCACTCTGGTCGATCTTTACCCCAACCATATGTTTCTGGACCTTGTTTATTCCGCAAAAAGTCTTCTTGGGTGTCCATCCCATATTTAATCAGGCTCGTATCTTTAGCAAAGATTTGGAACCTTGGTCCTTCGGTTGTACTTAAACAGTTTCCATGCAAAATGACCTCGTGCGTGGGGTAATTGAGAATCAAATGGAAATGGTCAACAGCTTGGGAACCTGACCGTTGATTTCTCAATACTGCAGTGACGCTTTCTGGTTTGCCAAATAGGCACAATGCTTGATCAATGAGGTGAGCTCCTAGGTCGTAGAGAATGCCGGAGCCAGGTAAAGCTTGTTCGCGCCAACGGTCTTTGACTTCAGGACGAAAGCGATTGTAGCTTGAGTAAAAGGTATGAATGCCTGGAAGTTTTCCTTGCTCAATGAGTGCTTGAATAGTCTTGAAATCCCCATCGTAACGTCGGCTTTGGTAGACTGATACTCGTTGATCTGATTGTTTAGCAAGTGCGATTAGTTCTTTGCCTTCTTGGACTGAAACGCAGAAAGGCTTCTCGATAACTACATGTTTTCCCGCCGATAATGCAAGCTTGGCTTGAGGGACATGAAGGTTATTGGGTGTTGAGATAATGACTAACTCGATACTTTCATCAGCAAGCATTTCGTTAATCTCAGAATAAACTTTTACATCTGTTAGTTGAGTATGAACTTTTTGTGCATTACTTGAGACAACGGCAACAAGATCTAACTCTTTACAGAAATTGATGATAGGAGCTTGGAAACATTGACCTGAAATGCCAAAACCAACAATGGCGGTTTTAATTGGAGTCATGGGCAATCCTAAAAAAGGCAGCACCACCGGAGAAGTTGATACTGCCAAAATGCAAAATGGGGGAAGGCTTAGTTCAGTTCAAGTTCTTGTTTTAGCAAAGCCTCAATCTGATATGAGGTTTCTGCTGTCATGAGCTGATCTCGGAAATCAGCGTGCATTATCTTTCTCGCGAGTTTGGAAAAAATCTTCATATGCTGATCGCCTGCAGCATGTTTGTTGAGAGTGAGCATAATGACAAATTGTGCTTCTTCATCCCCCCATTCAATCGATTTTGCAAGTCGGCATACGCTGATCGCAGATTGCTCGATATGTTCACTCTTAGTGTGCGGAATCGCAAAGCCAAAGCCAAGTCCAGTAGAAAAGACATCTTCTCGAGCCCATAAGTCATCCGCCAGTTTATTTGGGTATCGGCAGCGACCGGTTAAGAACAAATTGTCTGACAGTGTTTTGATCACTTCCTCTTTGTTTCGTAGATCTCTATCCAGGCTAATACAATCGGCAGAAACCATTGGCGCTTCAGACTGAGTCATACGGAACTGAGCAAGCACATGCTCAACCTCTTGGATCGTTCGACATTGCATCGCTTTGTTGAGCAGTTGACGACATTCGCGGCTATCAAGTTTCGCAATGCGCTCTTTGGTTGCGGGAATACTTGGTGAGCTCATGCTTATTTCGTCGAGACCTAGACCAACAAGTAGAGGGAGTACCGAGCCTTTGGCACCAAGTTCGCCACATAGCCCAATCCATTTGCCGTGTCGATGAACTTCGCGAACCACATGATCCAGAGTGCGCAAAAAAGCAGGGTTGAGGCTGTTGTAACTAGCCGCCACTTTAGCGTTATCGCGATCCACTGCCATTAGGTATTGAGTTAAGTCGTTGGATCCAATGGAGAAAAAGTCTATTTCCTCGCAGCATTGATCAATGATGAAAGCGACAGATGGAACTTCTAACATGATGCCTAACGGAACTTTTTCAGCAAAAGGAAGGGCTTCTTTACGTAGCTCTTGGCGCACTTCAGCGAGAATATCTTTTACCCACAATATTTCTTCTAAAGAGGAAATCATAGGGATCATAATTTTGAGGTTTCCATGAGCAGAAGCTCGTAAGATGGCGCGCAATTGAGTTTTGAACATCTCAATAAACTCGGGGTAGATCCGTACCGCACGGTAGCCTAGGAATGGATTGTTTTCTGCTGGAATATTCAAGTAATCAACAGGCTTATCACCACCGATATCAATAGTTCGAACGATGATGGATTTTCCATTTGCAGCGTCACACGCTTGACAGAAAATGTTGTACAACTCATCTTCATCTGGCGCGCAGGTTCGATCCATATAAAGCATTTCTGTGCGGAACAAACCGACGGCTTCTGCGCCGTTTGCGAAGGCGGCTTTCGCTTCTACTGAGTGAGCAATATTGGCTGCAACTTCAAGAACTTTTCCGTCGAATGTTTGTGCTGCTACATCACGAAATTGTGCTTGTCGGCTAGAGACAATTTCTTTCACTTTACTTTCTTGAACATAGTAACGTTCCACAGATTCAGCTATCTCTGTCACCACAATTCCGAGAGTCCCATCAACAATCACTTCCTCGTCTAGAAGATCAGTTAGGCGAGAACCTTCAACCCCCACAATCGTCGGAATTGCGAAAGAGCGCGCCAAAATTACGGTGTGTGAAGTATTTCCTCCATGAGAGAGGATTAAACCTTTCAAGAGAGACTTATCTAACTCAAGAAACTGACTAGGGGTAAGATCGTCAGCTAAGCAAACAGTAGGCTGTGTGAGCTTGTTTTGACTGCCAAAACGTTCATCACCATAAATGCTTTGCAGTAGCTGGTAGCACACATCACGAATGTCTAATTCACGTTCACGCATATAAGCACTCGATGAGTTCTTCATAACTTCACCAAAGTGTTTAGCAGTGGCAATAATCGCGTCTGCACTGCTTCGTCCTTCAACCAGGTTGCTCGCGATGGTTTGTCTAAACTCTTCATCTTTAGCGATTGATAGGTGTGCTTTGAGCACTTCGCCTTCAGTGTGTTCAGAAGAGTTCAACTGAATCGTCAGAGATTTAACGACAGCCTCCAAGCCCGAATTGAGTTGTGAACGCTCTTCATTAAGAGATTTTGCTGGTGGTAAGTCAGTGAATGCATCAAAGTTAATCGCTCCTATTGCCTTTAATACGCCTTGACCAAAACCTTCGCTGACACTGCGACCTCGAATATGAGCCACATTTAAATTCGAAAAGTTCCTTGGAAGAGGATCAAGGTTTTCATCTTCTTGAGGCGTTGTAGCAAGTGGGGCGTCGCAATGAGGAAACTCGTTAGTAATAAACTGTTTTAGTTGCGTCAACGCATTGTCTTCATCTTGACCTTCGATAGTAATCAAGCACTCATCACCTAACAGCGTATCGGTACTAATTAGAGAGAGTACGCTTTTCGCATTTCCACTCATCCCTGTACGTTGGTTTTGCCATGTAATAGAAGAATCAAAGCTATTACAAACCGCTTCAACATGACTCGCTGGGCGAGCGTGAACTCCATTTGGAAGTTCGCAAGAGAAAGAAAAAGATTTCATTTCATATTGTCCTTTTACTTTGGCAATGGTCACTGCCTTTCGTTATGCATTCACAATATCAAAGTAGACAGTACAAACTATGGGACAAAACTACGAAAAACTGGATTTTTGTTAGGTTGAAAGTTAACTGTGATATATCTCAAATTGGCAGTCAAAAATGTGACTTTAAACATAGCTTAGGTTTAACTTCTACTTTTGATGTGCCTTAAGTATTTGTATTTAAGGGTTTTAATTTTTCTTTGTTCATTCTGGGTATTTTTCGAGAGACGGATCAACTTTTCTTTTTAATCGAACAAATATCCAGTAAATAGAACTTTTGTCCTCTAACCGAATAGTACTATTGCTCACTATATTAGATACCAAAGCACGGCCGGCTGAAGTTTTAACCCTTTACGTGAAACAGTTTAAAAAACTTATCCAAGGAGAAGTCTATGAAAGACTTAATCTCAATACTTAAGGACACTCGCCAACACTTGATGACTGGTGTCTCTCACATGATCCCGTTTGTGGTTGCCGGAGGTATTTTGCTCGCAATGTCGGTCATGCTTTACGGAGAAGGTGCCGTTCCAGAAGAGGGCACGTGGTTACACGATCTGTTCTTCATTGGTGTTGCTGGTTTCCAATTGATGGTGCCGATTCTAGCCGCTTACATTGGTTACTCAATCGCTGATCGCTCTGCCTTAGCACCCTCTGCGATAGCGGCGTTCATCGGCGCAAATATGTATAACACGGGCTTTTTTGGGGCAATTTTTGCCGGTCTGTTAGGTGGTATCGTGGTGTTCTACCTGAAGAAGATCAAAGTTCCATCTTACGCTCGCTCTGTAATGCCGATCTTCGTGATTCCAATCATTGGTACTTTCATCACCGCTGGTGCCATTGTATGGGGGATTGGTGAGCCAATCGGTGCAGCGACTGCAGCTCTGACGGATTTTCTTAAAGGTATGCAAAACGAGAGCATCGTTCTTCTCGCTGTCATCATGGGTCTTATGATCGCCTTTGATATGGGTGGTCCTGTCAACAAAGTTGCGTATGCGTTCGTCATTATGTGTGTTGGTGAAGGTATCTATAACGTAGCTGGTATCTCCTCCGTTGCTGTGGCAGTGCCTTCTATCGGTATGGGTCTAGCAACATTCCTCAATAAAAAGCTTTACGACTACAGCGAGCAAGAAGCAGGACGAGCTTCGATTCTAATGGGCACGATGGGTATTACGGAGGGGGCTATTCCTTTCGCAGCTGCTGATCCATTGCGTGTGCTGCCGTCCATCATGATTGGTACAGCAATTGGTTCTGCAACAGCAGCGGTGCTTGGTGTGAAAAGTTATGCAGCTTGGGGTGGCTTAATTGTACTTCCTGTGGTTGAAGGTCGCTTTAGTTTCATTATCGCACTTGCTGTTGGCTCATTGTCGACTGCTTTGTTGGTCAACTTCTTGAAAGCACGTCGCCCTGTCACGCAAGAAAAAGAAGAAGAGTCCGATGATTTAGATCTTGATATCGAGATTGGTTAATCCGCAGAACAGGCTTATAGCTTGGTGAGCTGAATGACCGCCAAGGTAAATACAAAACAACGAAAAATTAAGAGTTCTCCAAAACAGTATAGGAAACAAAATTATGACTTCTATCGTAGCAGTAACAGCATGCCCTTCAGGTGTTGCACATACATACATGGCTGCTGAGGCCATCGAAGCAGCAGCAAAAGCCAAAGGTTGGTCTTGCCAAGTGGAAACACAAGGTTCAATTGGTATCGAAAACGAGTTAGATGAAAGCACGATCAAAACCGCTGATGTCGTCATTCTTACCAAAGATATCGATATCAAAAATGCTGAGCGCTTTACAGGTAAAACCATTGTACGCATCGGTGTCAGTGATGCTGTAAAACGTGCATCTGCCGTGATGGATAAGATTGAAAAGCATCTTGAATCAGTAGCAGCCTAGCCTCCCACTACATTACAGAGCAGAGATATTTTGGTCTCTCTGCTCTGTATAGCTAAGTGACTCTCGTTAGGGTTTCTTAGCTATACAAAACCATTAAATCGCTCAACAACTAGGTATTCTCAGGAGTCTATATATGAGTACCCCACGCATAGAACGTCTTAAGTCCGCACTGTTTGCCGCAAAACGCGAAATCTCATTGGAACGTGCACTGTTGTACACAGAAAGTCATAAGCAAACAGAAGGAGAACCGACATTAATTCGTCGTGCAAAAGCAACTGCCTATGTGATGGACAATGTTGAAATCTCTATTCGTGAAGATGAGCTAATTGCTGGTAATCGAACGGTACAACCAAGAGCGGGTATTGCTTCTCCTGAAATGGACCCTTATTGGATTGAGAAAGAGTTAGATATTTTCGAATCTCGCCCTCAAGATAAATTCTTTGTTTCTGAGCAAGACAAAACAACCTACCGTGAGCAATTACTACCTTACTGGGCTGAACGGTCGATGAAAGACTTCATCAATGCTCAAATTCCGCTAGAGGTAAAATCTGCTGTTGGTCAAAAGATCTTTAGTGTTAACCAAACAGACAAAGGTCAAGGTCACATTATTATCGACTTTGATCGTCTGCTAGATAACGGTTTAGGTGCGCTTCTCGATGAGCTGCAAAGCTTGAGTTTTAGCCAGCCAGAGAACGAATTCTTCAAGTCAGTTGTGATCTTATTGGAAGCGTCGATTCGTCATATTCATCGTTACGCCGAATTAGCTGAGAACATGTCGCAAGCCACTGATAACGAACAGCGTAAGCAAGAGCTGATTCAGATTGCGGCTATTTCTCGCAAAATTGCAACAGAAGCTCCAGATGGTTTTTATGAAGCATGCCAATTGTTCTGGTACATGAACATTATTCTGCAATACGAATCGAATGCGAGTTCTTTATCGCTGGGTCGCTTTGATCAATATATGTTGCCATTTTACGAGCAATCGTTAGCACGAGGTGAGTCTCCGGATTATCTTCGTGAGTTGTTGGAAAGTTTGTGGATCAAGACCAATGATATTGTTCTGTTACGTTCTTCAAGTAGCGCCAAGTTTTTTGCGGGTTTCCCTACGGGTTACACGATTCTATTAGGTGGTTTGAGCGAAGTGGGGCGCAGCGCGGTGAATGCACTATCCACATTATGTTTGGATGCCTACCAAAGTGTGCAGCTGCCTCAGCCTAACTTGGGTGTGCGCGTAAACGAGTTCATGGATCGTGGCTTCTTAATGAAAACCGCAGAGACGATTCGTTTGGGGACGGGGATTCCTCAAATCTTTAATGACGAAGTGGTCGTGCCTGCCTTCCTAAATCGTAGTGTGTCGCTAGAGGATGCACGGGATTATTCGGTGGTTGGTTGTGTGGAGCTGTCGATCCCAGGCAAGACTTATGGCTTGCACGACATCGCTATGTTTAACCTCCTGAAGGTCATGGAACTCGCGATGCAACGTCATGCAAACAACCTAGATATTACCTTTGACAGCTTGATGAGTGATATTCACCAAGACATTAAGCACTACGTTAAGTTGATGATTGAAGGCTCTAACATCTGCGATGTTGGTCACCGTGATTGGGCTCCAGTACCGCTTCTTTCATCATTTATTAGCGATTGTATCGAGAATGGTAAAGACATCACATACGGCGGAGGGCGTTACAACTTTTCTGGTGTTCAAGGAATTGGTATCGCTAATCTATCTGATTCTCTCCATGCACTTAAGCGTTATGTATTCGAAGAAAAACGCTGCACGTTCAAAGAATTTATCGCCACATTAGATAGCAACTTCGAGGTGCCAAACGGTGAAAAAGTCCGCGCTCGTTTGATGAATAAGTACGAAAAGTACGGCAACGACATTGATGAGGTGGACGCTCTGGGCTCTGAGTTATTGCGTTTATTCTGTAAAGAGGTAGAGAAATACGATAACCCTAGAGGCGGAAAGTTCACTCCGGGCTCGTACACCGTATCTGCTCACGTGCCGCTCGGTGCTGTTGTGGGCGCTACTGCTGATGGACGTTTGTCAGGAGAACAGCTTGCTGATGGTGGTTTGTCACCAATGTTAGGAAAAGATCAATTAGGTCCGACAGCCGTTCTAAAATCAGTGAGTAAATTAGATAACTACTTGCTGTCCAATGGCAGTCTTCTCAACGTGAAATTCACACCTGCAACGTTAGAGGGGGATCAAGGTTTAAGCAAACTGTCCGATTTCATCCGCGCATTTATGAAGCTCAAGTTACAACATATTCAATTTAATGTGTTGAACGCTGAAACACTGAAAAAAGCGCAAGAAAAGCCAGAGGACTACTCAGGGTTGGTCGTTCGAGTAGCTGGCTACAGTGCTTTCTTTGTCGAGTTATCGAAAGAAATTCAAGATGACATCATTCGAAGAACTGCCCATGAGCTGTGATCAAGCTAATGGAAGCAAAAGTAGCGCGCGGATATTCAATATTCAGCGCTACTCACTCCATGACGGGACAGGGATTAGGACTGTGGTGTTCTTCAAAGGTTGTCCTTTGAGTTGTCCGTGGTGTGCCAACCCAGAGTCACGTTCACACAAAATCACTTATATGCGTCGTAAAGCACTATGCCTTGAGTGTGATGAATGTGAAATGGATGTTGAAGAGTGCCCAAGTGGAGCGTACGAGCAAGTGGGCACGGACATGACTTTGGATGAAGTGATAGCACAAGTTGCAAAAGATGATGTGTTTTTTGATACCTCAAATGGCGGTATCACGCTTTCTGGTGGAGAAATCCTTACCCAAGCGCATTTTGCCATCGAGCTTCTGACCAAACTAAAGCAACTTGGTTATCGCACCGCTGTTGAAACTTCTGGTCATGGTAATAGCACGCAATTGAGTCGTATTGGAGAGTTGTGTGATGAAGTGTTGTTCGATTTTAAAATCATGGATGCACAAAAAGCTAAAAGCGTGATTGGGCTTAACGTGGAGAAAGTACTTGGAAACTTCAAGATGTTGGTTGAGCAGGAATGTAACGTAATTCCACGTTTACCACTTATCCCCGGTTATACCTTGGACTTAATCAATATTGAAAGTGTTTTGTGCTTTTTAAAACCTTTCAATATCAGAGAAATTCATCTGTTGCCGTTCCATCAATACGGCGCAAACAAATATGAGACTTTAGGGATGGAGTATCTAATGAAAGACATTCCCGTTCCTACTGAATCTGAAGTGGAAGCCATCCGCAGCCATATACATGCTAGTGGATACCAAGTAGTCATTGGAGGCTAATATGAAAAAGAAAATACTGATCACTGGTGCGAGAGGCTTCTTTGGGACGCGTTTTATCAACCGTTATCGCAATGAGTTCGATATTTTGGGGTTAGACGTTGAGCAACTTGATATCACCAATAAAAGTGCGGTCGATACAACATTCGCTGAATTTAAACCTGATTTCGTTATTCACGCTGCGGCAATTGCAGTCACGGATTTTTGTAACCAACACCCAGACATTGCGCACAAGGTGAATGTTCAAGGGGCAATTAATGTAGCGAACGCATGTAAAGCAAATGGTTCAAAACTCGTGTTCATCTCTACTGAACAAGTCTTCAATGGGAATATCGAAGCAGGACCATATAGTGAGCAAGATACGCCAGTACCAGACACTGTATATGGTCAAAATAAGCTAGAAGCAGAAGTTGAGTTGCGTTTTATTTTGGAAGACATGTGGATTTTGCGTTTTACCTGGCTATTTGGGTTACCTGAGCGAAATACCAGCATTAATCCAAATGTGGTTTGGAATGCCATGCAAGCTTTAACAAACGGTGAAGTGATGCAAGAGCGCAGAAATGAGTTCCGTGGATTAACTTATGTTCATGAACTTATAGAGCAGTTTCCAAAAATCTTCACCATTCCATATGGCACTTACCATACGGGGGCAAATAACCCGGCAAGTCGTTATGAGATTGCTGAGCATATTTTGACCGAGTTGGGGCAACAAAGTCGCCTCGATCATCTACTTCAAGCGAATGACGCGCCCAAAACTCGAGATGTCAGACTCAACACCAATAAGTTGGCTGGGCAAGGAGTCGTGTTTACAGAGAGCAAAGCCGCAATCACTAAATGCTTACAAGAATTTCATTACATTTCTGCCTAATGGGCGGGAATGTAAACGATTTATAGACATTATTCTTCAAGAAAAAGATTCAGGCGAGTACTCCAAACAATTGAGTGGTCGCTGTTAAATTAGGAGTAGTACCATGATATTCATGCTAGATACGGCAAGCATTGCTGCGATCAAAAAAGCAGTAGACCTTTATCCGATCGAAGGTGTAACGACCAATCCGTCAATTATTGCGAAAGAAAAACGCCCACTGAAAGAAATCTTATTAGATATCCGTGAGATAATTGGTGATGAGCGTATGTTACACGCGCAAGTTATGGGTAAAGATGCGGAAACTATGCTGAAAGAAGCCAGAGCACTGCGTTCAATTGATCCAGAGATCATCATCAAAGTGCCGGTAACGCCGCAAGGTATTAAAGCAATGAAGTTGATTCATGAAGAAGGCTACCGCATAACAGCCACTGCGATCCTGACTCCGCAACAAGCGCTTATGGCAGCGAAAGCAGGAGCGGAATTCCTTGCTCCTTATGTGAATCGTTTAGATAACATTTGTGGTGATGGTGTCGCTGTTGCGGCGGAAATGGCACAAATCATCGATAACTACCACCTTGATGCGAAAGTGCTTGGTGCTTCATTTAAAAATGTTCAACAAGTCCATCAATTGGCGCTGGCTGGCATTCACTCTGTGACCATTGCCCCGGATGTTTTTGACCACCTGCTTGTGCATCCATTAACTGACTCGGGGGTATCGGGGTTTGTTTCAGATTGGGAAACGGTTTACGGCGAGGGCACTAATGTTCTTGATGTTCTTTAATGTGATCCAGTACACGCTCTAATAGTTTGTAGACTTGGTTGTAACGTAAAAGCTGACCAAGATTAATAATGACCATGCTTAATGAGATTAAACTCACTTATAAGCTTGGTCATTTTTGTTTTTATATTATGGAAATAGTTGGTGTAACCGCATGTATTAGCGGTGTAGCGCATACTTATATGGCAGCTGAAGCGCTCGAAAAATTAGGGCGTAAGCTCGGTCACAAGGTGACAGTAGAAACCCAAGGCGCTTTGGGTAGCGAAAATCAGTTAACGCAAGATCTGATTGATGGTGCAGATGTCGCAGTGATCGTTTCTGATATTAACATTGAGGGCGCGGAACGATTTGAAAACAGTCGAGTTGTGCGTTGTTCTATTGCTCATTTTCTACGTAGTACGGAAGAGGTGATGAGCGCTATCGATAAAGTTCGTCAAGCGCCCCGAGGTGCTGAAATTAGTTTTTGAACATTAATCTTCTTCAACATGAGCGCTGAGGTATTGCGCTCGATACTCTGATGGCGAGCGCTCGGTTTGCGCTCGAAACACACGGCAAAAATAGTTACTGTCTTTAAAGCCACAACGGTGCGCGACTTCTTTTACCTTCATATCGTATTCGACCAACAAAAACTTAGCGCGCTCTAAGCGAATGTGATTCAAATATTCATTGAACTTAATCTGTCCTTCCTTTTGGAACAGTTGTGAAAGGTAGTTCGGTGACACATAGAAGTGCTCGGCAACCGATTCACGAGTCAAAGGCTCTTGATAATGTTGTTCTAGGTAATCTCTCACCGATTCAAATAGCGCATGACTTTTTGAAGGCGTTTCAAGTGGTTGTTCGATAAGATCCACGATGTGGCTAAACAGCGAACTAACCAATAGTTTCATTGTTGCTTGTGACTCTATCTGTCGAGTCAATTCTTCTAGGGCATTAAGAATAAACGTGCCGACACGAGGTCCCCGACGTAAAACCGTTTCTTTGATCGCGGAGTCGAACTTCTCACCATCCCAACTTAACAAACTTAAGCCAAAACTTTGCTTACCAGCCATCACAGTCATAGTGACAACGGGTTTGCTTCCCCAGCTTGGTTGGTTCCAACTTTCTGCTGGTAAGTAAATCACGTCACCTTGCTTGAATACTCTTTTTTGTTCTACGCCGGTTTGGCTCCCTAGCTCCATCTCTAGCTCACCGAATAACACCATTTCAATACGAGGAAAATGGACTTGAAAGGCGAGTTGAGGTGGCTTAGGCAAGTTGCCTGCGCAAACCACATTACTGATTTCCCCACTGAGGTCTTTGTAATGATGAAGAGATTCAAGCAGGTAGTTTTTGTCGAGCATCAAGAGTAACCGAGTGAGCAAATAACAACATCAGTGTATGTCATTCAAGTGTGTCGCTGCTAGATACAATTTTCTCTCTTTGTGAAGCGATACTGCTTTGAAATAACAAGAGGTAATAATAAGTGGCTTTATATAACCTCATTAATTTTTAATAACTTAGGTGGTTATTTGTATCGCCATCACAATTTGACTTTCTAAAGACAAATCTCCAGTTAGACGAACAAATATGCTATGTGATGAAGAGGTTTTGCTTGCTATTTTGAGGTAATTCCAAGTCGAGATGTGCTCTCGAATACAGCAAAAATTAAATCAGTTATCTAGGAGTTACCATGCTAACAACAACTATATTTCCAGGTCGTTATGTTCAAGGTAAAGATGCTCGAAAACAACTCGGAGCAGAACTCAATCGCTTTGGCAAAAAAGGTCTGATGATCTGTGACCCATTTGTTTATGACACATTACTTTCTGAGTTTGAACCTTATCTCGAGACCGTTGAAGTTGAGGTGGTCCGGTTTGCTGGTGAATGCTGTGACGAAGAAATAACACGTCTGACAACCATGTTGAAAAGCTTTGAGGGTGAGTTTGTGGTTGGCTTAGGTGGCGGTAAAACCATTGATACCGCGAAAGCAACATCCTATGAAGCGAGAGTTCCTGTGGCTATTGTACCGACATTGGCGGCGAGCGATGCGCCATGCAGTGCGCTATCCGTTATTTACACTCAAGAAGGAGAGTTTAAGCGTTACCTTATCCTTCCTCAAAACCCGAATCTTGTCTTGGTCGACACACAAATCATTGCCAAGGCACCTGTTCGACTACTCATCGCTGGGATCGGTGATGCGCTAGCAACATGGTTTGAAGCAGAATCATGCCAGCAAAGTTTTGCCTCGAATATGACAGGTCACGTCGGTTCTTTATCTGCATACGCGTTAGCGCGTTTATGTTACGACACTTTGCTTGAATACGGCGAAATGGCAAAAACATCGAACGAGCAAGGTGTGGTCACACCTGCGCTCGAACGCGTTGTTGAAGCAAATACGTTGCTTAGTGGATTAGGTTTCGAAAGTGGTGGTCTTGCTGCCTCTCATGCGATTCATAATGGCTTAACAGTATTGGAACCAACACATGCGTTCTTGCATGGTGAAAAAGTCGCATTTGGTGTGCTCTCTTCTCTATTCCTTACTGACAAATCGGCTCAGACCATCGCAACTGTTTATGACTTCTGCGAAAAAGTAGGCTTGCCCACGACTCTGTCTCAAATCGGTTTAGAAAATGTATCCGATGAAGATTTATTGGCAGTAGCTGAAGCCGCATGTGCAGAAGGGGAGACTATTCACAACGAACCTCGAGCTGTCACTCCAGATATGGTGTTTGCAGCGATGAAAGCGGCAAATGCAGAAGGGTTACGTCGCAAGATCTAGCACTGCTTATCATTACATTCAGCCCCGCTTTTTCCTGCAAATCAGTGGGGTTGATTACTATTGGAGAACATAAATGATCACGATTCCTTTTGCGGGTTTATTGTTTGATCTAGATGGTACGCTAGTGAATTCTATTCCCTCAGTAACCCGATCTTGGACGACTTGGGCGATCAAAAAAGGCTTGGAGCCTGATTACGTTCTGTCTCGTATTCATGGACGTCCTGCTATCGATTCTATCTCTGAACTTTTGTCGAATGCATCTAGACAAGAAATTCAAAATGAAGTGATTTGGTTAGAAGAGTTGGAAGCTAGAGATACGACGGGCATTGAAGTGATTACTGGCGCTCAAGAGTTGCTTCATCAACTTAACGAATTTGAGGTGCCTTGGGCTATTGTGACATCAGGAACCATTCCTGTTGCCAGTGCTCGCATCAAAGCCGGAAAGCTGCCGATGCCCAACGTACTCATAACGCCGGAGCGTATTAGCAAAGGCAAGCCAGATCCAGAGCCTTATTTAAAAGGAGCCGAGGAGCTCGACTTAAACATTGAAAACTGTATTTGTTTTGAAGATGCCAGTGCGGGTATTCATTCTGGAAAAACAGCAAAAGCAAAGGTTGTCGGTATGTTTAGTCATGGTGAAAAGGATGCACTCATTGAAGCGGATTACATCGTCGACAATTGGCGTGATGTAAGCGTTATTAAAAATGAACTTGGCGAGTTTCAGATGATCTTAAGTCGGATGTTATGACGCCAAAACAATCCAAGTATTTATGAAGTGAGGTCGTTTATGTCGATTTCAAAGCTCGATACTGTTATTCAAAACTATCAGTGGGGGAGTTTATCTTCTATTAACCGTATGTTCGGAATCGCAAATCCCAACGTAGAGCCTCAAGCAGAAATGTGGATGGGCGCACACCCGAGTGGTTGCTCTAAGATAAAAGATACAGGAGAGTTGCTCTCTCACGTTATCGGCGAAAATAGGACCGCAATACTAGGTGATTACACGAGTGCTCGGTTTGGAGAACTTCCTTTTTTACTTAAAGTTCTTGCCGCAGAGACACCGCTTTCTATTCAAGTTCACCCTAACAATGCAAAGGCCCAAGCTGGTTATAGAAGAGAGAACGAGCTAGGCATTCCGATTGCTGCTGATACTCGAAATTACAAAGACCCAAATCATAAACCTGAGTTGGTATACGCACTCACTTTTTATGAAGCGATGAACGGTTTCAGGCCCATTGAGCAGATCATCGCATTATTTAGGGCTGCACAGCTTTCAGCGCTTGATAAAGAGTTGAAACATTTGGAACGCTGCCAAAACGCAGAAGGACTTAAGGCATTCTTTAGTGCTATTTTGTCGTTAAGTGGAGATAAGAAGCAGCAAGCTCTGCGTGAATTGTATGTCGCACATGAAGCAACTCAGATAACGGCTCTTAGTCGACAAGCAATACATTACAGTCGGTCATTTAAACAATACTATCCCGATGATGTTGGGTTGTTTGCGCCATTAATGCTTAATCTTATTGAGCTTGCACCTGGTGATGCGATGTTTCTTCATGCTGAGGTACCACACGCCTATATCCGAGGGACGGCGTTGGAGATCATGGCAAATTCGGACAATGTACTAAGAGCAGGTTTAACGCCGAAACACATCGATATTCCAGAGTTGATTGATAACACAAGCTTTGCTCCAATCTCTCCGGAAAATTTACTTATAACACCACTGTTCAAAGAGAATCGAATAACTTACCCCGTGCCAGTTGATGATTTCAGCTTTGACATTATATCAGTCGATATAGAAGCCTCTCTTCAATATTTAAGAAGTGCAGAAATTCTCTTTTGCATAGAGGGTGAGGTAACGATTTGGTCGGATAAAGAAAGTATCCAGCTCCGAGTTGGTGAGTCGCTGTTCATTAGTCACGACACCAAGAGTTATCAATATAAAGGAGAGGGGAAATTGGCTCGCGCATATAATTAACCAAAAGGCTCCAAGATTTTGTTACAAATGATTTAGCCTGAATCCTCACTACAAACACGGCAGAACATCATGATCGGCTCGCTTGCCGATCATTGATGTAATGAATGCTTCACTGCAACAATTAGAATTGTTACTTACAACAAAGATATACGGCTAGACTGCTATAAATTCCGGTTACGGGTTGGTTTTTGAAAATCAACAAGGTTACAATACTCGGATTAAAGGAAGTTGCGTAGAGCAAGAGCAATGAGCCACATATTAGATAAAATCGACACAGTTTACCCATTCCCACCAAAACCAATCCCATTAAGCCAACAAGAAAAAGCCGATTACATCGAGCGAATCAAAAAGCTGCTTAAAGAAAAAGACGCGGTACTTATCGCCCACTATTACACTGATCCTGAAATCCAAGCTCTGGCTGAAGAGACCGGCGGTTTTGTTGGTGATTCGCTAGAAATGGCAAAATTTGGTAACCGTCATCCAGCAAGTACGCTGATCATTGGTGGGGTTCGCTTTATGGGTGAATCTGCAAAAATCCTGACACCAGAAAAACGCATTCTAATGCCAACGCTAGAAGCAGAATGTTCACTGGATCTTGGTTGCCCGGCGGACAAGTTTAGCGAGTTCTGTGATGCTCACCCTGACCACACGGTGGTGGTATACGCAAACACATCTGCGGCAGTAAAAGCACGTGCTGATTGGGTTGTGACTTCTAGTATCGCACTTGAAATCGTCGAGCATCTAGACGCAGAAGATAAGCCAATCATCTGGGGGCCGGATCGCCACTTAGGTTCTTACATTGCAAACAAAACTGGTGCAGACATGTTGCTATGGCAAGGTGAGTGCGTAGTTCACGACGAGTTTTCTGCAGATGCGCTACGCAAGATGAAGAACGTATACTCGGATGCGGCAATCCTAGTGCACCCAGAATCACCTGCAAGTGTTGTAGAGCTAGCCGATGCAGTAGGCTCGACAAGTCAGCTAATCAAAGCAGCGAAAGAGCTGCCTCAAAAGCAAATGATCGTCGCAACAGACAAAGGTATCTTCTTTAAGATGCAACAGTTAGTGCCTGAAAAAGAACTGATTGAAGCACCGACAGCAGGGGCTGGCGCGACATGTCGTAGCTGTGCACACTGCCCTTGGATGGCGATGAACGGTCTTAAAGCAATTGAGCAAGCGCTGCGTGAAGGTGGTGAAGAGCACGAAATCTTTGTTGATGAAGCACTACGTGTGAAGTCACTGATTCCGCTCAACCGCATGCTAGATTTTGCCGAGCAGTTAAACATGCAAGTTAAAGGCAACGCATAGTCATTCCGTCTACTTAGACTGTAGTTTGTTAATATAAATCTCAAAAACCAGCCGAATGTGGCTGGTTTTTTTATTTCTTACAATCAATAGGTTAGTATTTAGTTATAGCAATCAGAAAGGAATCGGAAACTTATGGCTGTATGGCTAGTACTGAAAAAGTGGCTAAGCACCCATCTTTTCAAATTAAGCAACCGAAACCTTCTCGTCATTAGTGGCGCATACATTGCCATCTCGTGGTTATTGTTGGCTCTTGCAGGAGAGCATGCACTGACCGAAAACTTCTCTAACTTTATTTACTACCTCATGGTGACTGCTTCAACGGTTGGCTATGGTGACTTATCACCCTCAAGTGATATGGGTAAGTGGGTTGTGGTTTTGTTTATTATCCCTGGTGGTTTGAGTTTATTTGCTGCCATGTTGGGGCGAGTGGCTGGTGGCGCAATTGACTATTGGCGAGCAGGCATACTGGGTAAACGGAGAGTAAGAGTGGATAACCATATCGTATTATTGGGTTGGAATGGCGCACGAACCATGCACCTTATCCGCATGTTGCAGCATGAAGAAGAGGGCAAACGCCCAATTGTGTTATGCAGTCGTTCAGACATTGAAAACCCATTACCAGGTGAAATTGGTTTTATCAAGGTGAACAGTTACACCGACGCGCAAGAGATGAAAAACGCCAACATCACCGATGCTAACTGTATTATTGTCGATAATCTTAGCGATGATATTACTCTCTCTGCCGCATTGTATTGTGCCTCAGTGAATCCTGATGCACACTTGCTGGCTTATTTTAAAGATGAAGCGCTAGGTCGACTGTTGAGTGAGCACTGTCCAAAAGCGGAATGCATTCCAGCTGTTGGCGCGGAGATGCTTGCGAAAGCGGCAGTAGATCCGGGTTCGAGCGCACTTCATCAGGAGCTACTTGCTTCAACTCGGGGTATGACACAGTACTCAGTGATTTACCCTCAAGATCAACCGACAACCAGCGTGGAAAAGATCTTCGGATTTATCAAGAAGCATCATCAAGCTACGTTGATCGCGTTCGATCTTGGTGACGGGATTGAACTCAACCCAGATTTAAATGCTCAAGTGCCACCAAGCACTAAGCTGTTTTACATTGCCGACGAGCGAATTGATGACTTCGCTTGGACAGACATGAACAAGGACAAATAATGCATATGATTGCCGACCTGTTGGCAGGTTTTCCCAATTTTCTTCTCTACTTTTCTGTTTCGATCGTTTTCGTGCTGGCGTTTAAGTTCGTCTACGTCAGATTGACACCTTATGACGAATGGCATCTGATCAAGGAAGAGAAAAATACCGCTGCGGCAGTTGCGTTAAGTGGTGCTTTTCTTGGTTACTGTCTGGCTATTGCCGGCGCTGCGACTAACTCAGTCAATATTGTGGATTTCATGGTATGGGGCGTTGTAGCGATGCTGGCACAGATCATTGCGTTTGGTATTGTGCGTTTTATTCTGCTGCCGAAAGTATCGGAGCGTATTGAGAATGATGAAGTACCAGCAGGCATTGTTTTAGCGGCTGTCTCTGTGTCTGTCGGTGTGCTTAACGCAGCTTGCATGACCTACTAGGAGGAACGATGAAACGCAGTTCCAATGTAAAACGTTCCTCAATGGACAAGAGTTTTAAAGTCGGACGAATCATTCCATTCGTTGCTTTTGGTGGGATTTTTTTCCTCGCAACTCAAGAATCAGAAACGGAAGGCTATATCTACGTCGATGCTGACGAGTGTAAATCTGCCGCGCCTGAATTCAGTGAGCAGTGTGACATCGCCTACCAAGAAGCAATGGCGCGTGCAGAAGAAAATGCGCCGCGTTACAACAACAAATATGAGTGCGAAAATGACTTTTACGAGGATGATTGTTACTACAGTTCTCGTCATCACTCATATGTCCCATTTGTTGGTGGTTACTTCTTCAGTCGCGCGGTGAGTGGGCTTAAGGGTTACAACAAAAGTTATTATTCAGAGCCGATGTATCGTTATAAATCGAAGTATTACAACGGTGCAGGGCAGTTTTACGGCTCTTATCGCAATCAATCCACTAAGGTCGCTACCAGTAACCTAAATAAGCGCGGTGGCGGTACGATTGGTCGTGCGATGTCTCGCGGTGGCTTTGGTAAAGCTGTGTCAGTCAGCCGCGGCGGTTAACTGAAATGTTTCGACGAGAAATACAAGAAAGAGAAAACTGGCGTGAATTGGCACGCCAGTTTGGTTTTGGCTTCCATTCTATGTACGACCAACCGTATTGGGATGAGAGTGCTTACTATCAATTTACCCTTGAACAGATAGAGAAAGACATTGAAGACCCAACGGAAGAGCTTCATCAAATGTGTCTTGAAATCGTCGAGCAGGTTGTGCGAAGTGAGCAGTTACTGACACAGTGTGCGATTCCCGAAGCAATGTGGTCACAAGTCGCTTCCTCTTGGCAACGAAGAGAGCCTTCTCTTTATTCGAGGATGGACTTTGCTTACAACGGCTCCTCTCCTGCAAAGTTATTAGAAAACAACGCAGACACACCAACGTCATTGTTTGAGACTGGCTTTTGGCAGTGGGTGTGGTTAGAGGATGTTGTCAATAAAGGTCGCATTCACCAAAGTGCGGATCAGTTTAATATTCTGCAAGACTTTCTGATTGAACGATTTGCCGATATTGCCAAATTGCAACCGGGTCAAACGCTGCATTTTAGTTGTTGCAAATACACCGAAGAAGATAAAGGCACGGTGCAATACCTCGAAGACTGTGCGCGAGAAGCTGGGTTAGCAACCGCCTTTGTTTTTGTCGAAGATATTGGCGTGACGCAAGATGGGCAATTTGTGGATGTCGATGGCAGAGCGATTCGCTGGATGTTCAAACTTTACCCTTGGGAGTTCATGTTCGAAGAGGAATACAGCCAGTACTTGGCAACTGCGAGTGTGAATTGGTTAGAGCCGATGTGGAAATCGATTCTGTCTAATAAAGCGTTGTTACCCTTGCTTTGGGAGAGGTTTCCAAATCATCCGAATCTTTTGCCCGCGTATTTTGCCAATGATCCAAAAGCGGCTAGCTTAAAAGACTATGTCATTAAACCTCTGTTTTCTCGCGAAGGTGCCAACATTGAGATTGTCAAAAATGGTCAGCGATTGGTGAAAACACCGGGTCCGTATGAATCGAGCCAAAACATCATTCAACAATATCATCCGCTACCTAAGTTTGGCTCAAGCCATACGTTGATTGGCAGTTGGTTAGTGAATGATAAAGCAGCCGGGATCTCCATTCGAGAAGACAGCAGTTTAGTTACCCAAGATATGGCGCGATATATCCCCCATGTCATTCTAGATTGATCAAAAAAGCTCTCCGGATTGGGGAGCTTTTTCATTCTGTCTTATGTATCTCACAGGGTGGTGAGTTTATTCTTGCTCAGCTAGCATTACGCCACGTTGAGTCAGTCCGCAAAGCATCATCGGCATTGCGTTGAAGATCTCTTCAAACTGCTCTAGACCTTCCATACCTTGCTCTGCAAGTGTCGCGATTGTCGTTTCTGGATCGTAAAGCATAGTTAGAGAAAGCAGTACGCCACCAAGCAATGCACTGTCTTCGCTGTCATCAGGCATCAACGTTTCCCAATCGTCACGAGACAATTGCCAGCCTTGAAGTACACCCTCACAGAAATCACGCGTGTTTGCAGATACGATATCTTGATCATCCAGCTCGCATCCTTCAGGCCACAGCCATGCACCTTCCAGAAGCGCTGGGCGTGTTTGGTTCCACATTTGAATGATCTCATCGATGTACTGTTCTAGTTGCTCACCATCAGAGAAAGGTGCTGTTTCTTCACCGCCCCATAGGAATGGTAGCCACTCTTGAGGATTCAACACGTTTGGCGCACATGCCATAGACGTAACAAAGCCTTGAGTTTTCGCTAGGTTTAGTAGTTTTCCATCAAGTTCTGGAAGAGAAAGGATGTCTTGTAGTTTCAAAATAGAATACCATTTGTTAATGGGCTGGTTGGTTGGCTAATCTTACCAATCAATCAGTGATAAATCGATATTAGGGAATGATTCGTCTACATCTATGGAAATTCGTTCGTCACTCAGAAACAAAAGCATTCTCGCCCTGACACTTTATTTGTGTTTCTTCATCGCGACCATTGGTTCTGTTGTTTACCTCGTTGTTGAGCCTCCAGTTCGTGAAAAGCTTGAGCGTAATTTGGATTTGCGAACTCAATTGCTCGCCTCACAGATTGAAGGACCGCTAACCAGTTCCGTTGGTTTGCTCAATAGCCTTGTAGGGTTAGGGCAGACGCCAACACCAAGTATTTCACTTCAAGATACGATTCCCCAGTTACTCGCGGTGAGCGACGACATCATCGTCAGTGGCGGATTATGGCCAAAACCAACATTGGAAGATGAACGTTGGCAATATACAAGCTTATTCTTCAATAAGAATGACAACGGCAGCTTGGATCAAATCCATTCCTACAATAATCCAGAGTCTGGTGGTTACGACAACGAACCTTGGTACCAGTCTGTTGCAAACAAACCTGCAGGGGCAGTGAGTTGGTCTGGCGTGTATATCGATACCTTCACGCAAGTTCAGATGATCACGGCTTCAGCGCCTTACTACAAAGAGGGTGTTTTTGCCGGAGTGGCAACCGTAGACTTGTCTTTGGAAGCGTTATTCCAGTTCATTCGTGAACATACAAATCAATACTCATTAGGTGTTGTGATTCGCGATGCCGATGACCAAGTTGTGATTGAGCACAACTTTCAGCTTACTAAGAACATATACATCAGCCAGCTCGGGTTTGGTGGCTTTAATTGGCGCATGGATGTGGTGAATGCCAAGGTCAAAGTATCGGATCAAGTCTTTAATCAAGTAATGAGTGTTGAGACTGGTGTTATCCCATTTCTACTGCTCTGCGTGTTGGTGGGTTACTACCTATTAAACCGATATATTGTAGAACCGATTGTTCGAATTGCTAAGAAAGTGGATGACTCCAAAACGGGTGGCATTATTGATATCGCCTATGAGAGTGAAGATGAAATCGGGCACTTAATCACCAAATTCAATGAGAAGACGGTTTACCTTGAGCGTGAACGGGTTAAGGCGCAGGCATCTACAAACGCAAAAACAGCCTTCTTAGCAACCTTGTCTCATGAAATCCGAACGCCGATGAATGGGGTGTTGGGAACCGCACAAATACTGCTGAAAACTCATCTAACTGACGAACAAAGAAAGCACTTAAATACCTTGTATGATTCTGGCGATCACATGATGACGCTACTGAATGAAATTCTCGATTACTCGAAAATTGAGCAAGGACACATTGAGCTCGACAACACGCCTTTCCCAATCGAATCGATTCTCGGCAGTATCAACAGTGTGTATCACACTTTATGTGCCGAAAAGGGGCTGCAATTTAGAGTTATTTCTAATGTTCCATTTGGACGTTGGTACAACAATGACAAAGCACGCCTGCGCCAGGTGTTATTTAACCTCCTCAATAACGCAGTGAAGTTCACGGATCGTGGCTTTGTTGAAGTCGAACTGACTGAGCATGTGAAAGATGGCATAACCAAACTAACCATTAGTGTGAAAGACACTGGGATTGGTATCAGCCCTGATGCGCAGAAACGCATTTTCCGACCATTCGAGCAAGCAGAATCGTCGACGACACGTCGATATGGCGGCACGGGTCTTGGATTGGCGATAGTGAAGCAGATTTCAGAGCATATGGGCGGGAGTATTACTGTTCAAAGCCAAGAGTGTATTGGCACCAAGTTTATTGTCGAACTTGAGCTCAACCCTTGTGAGGCTGGGGTGTTAGAAGCATCTAATACACATAAACTTGATTGCCAAGGCTTACGTGCGCTTATCGTGGAAGACAACCGTACGAACACCATCATTATAGAGACCTTCTTGCGCTCTAAAGGGTTTGTCTGCGTTTGTGTCGAGAATGGGCAGCAAGCAGTAGAGCAGGTGTCGAAGCATGAATTTGATTTGGTGTTGATGGATAACCACATGCCAGTACTTGATGGCGTAGGGGCGATTGCTGTTATTCGCTCTATGGATGCACCAGCTCGCTCGGTTTTGATCTTCGGCTGTACTGCAGACGTCTTCAAAGAAACGCAGGAGCGTATGTTAGATGTCGGAGCAAACCATATCATCGCCAAACCGATTGTTGAATCAGAACTCGATGATGCTTTGTATCGTCATGCGTCGATACTTTATCAATACCAAGACAAGCAAAGCGGAGAACAACCTAAACCTCAAAACGCCGAGGCATTGTTGCTGAACTTCTATATGGCATTAGATGATGGCAACTTGGAACAAGCAATGACGACACTTTCTCACATTTTCGAAAGTGCCAAACCAAATGTCTCTGATGAACTGAATAAAGTTATCCAACGCATCGAAGACTATTTGAGTAAAGCGCTTACCCCTGAGCAAGAGGACATCGACCAACTGACGGTACTGTTAGCAGAACACTAACTCCGTGCATTCACTAAGTAGTGTAGGGTACTTCCTACATTACTTATACCCAAGTGATTTCAAGATGCAGGACTCAGAGCGTTGTCATTTCTCGATTTAGAGTAACTAGATCTTTAAATCGCCGCTGCGCCTACAAACTAAGTCATCCTTGCTGAACCTAGCATCTCGATGTTACTTGGGTATAACCTCCATCTTCACTTCCCATTCTATAAACTTCGTGTTTACTCTGAATTTGCTTGATCCAATAGCATAAGACGATCTTTTTGAAATTCATTTGCCAGATATTTCTCTAGTTTTCTGTGTTTTTTCGCGAGCTAACTGGCTTAAAAGTAAATAAATTACGTTTTAAAACTCCATTTTGAAGTGTTTTATGGGGCTTTTTACTGATTTTGGTGAAAGATGCTACTTTTGCTTTGAAAGTTAGTTATTAATTTACAACTCATATTTTAAAACGGAATCATAAACTGAAAATTATGTGATTTAATAGTGCCATTAACTGCTATGTGGTTTTAAATGCAGTAAATGATTTTATAGATGTTGTTTTTATTGGTATTTGATTTTAGAGGTTGTAAATGAAGTCTCGTGGACCATTTTGTATTCGCAATGCCGCAGCGGATACTTTTGCTATGGTGGTTTTTTGTTTTATTACAGGGATGATTATCGAGATCTTGATTTCGGGTATGACGTTTGAGCAGTCTTTAGCATCACGCACATTGTCTATCCCAGTAAACATCGCGATTGCATGGCCTTACGGTATGTTCCGTGATTGGGTATTACGCCAAGGTAACAAACTATCACCCTCTTCGTTTATGAAGAACGTGTCTGACTTGGTGGCGTACGTATTGTTCCAATCTCCAGTCTATGCGGGCATTTTGCTGGCAGTAGGCGCGTCAACTGACCAAATCATCACGGCAGTAGCAAGTAATGCAGTTGTGTCATGTGGCATGGGTGTCCTTTACGGTTACTTCTTAGATCAGTGTCGCCGTTGGTTCCGAGTACCAGGTTACTATCAAGAAGCCTAATTGCCCCAGTTTTGCGCAATTTAGCTAGATAGTGAGCAAACAAACGCAAAAGGGCACTTTTTTTCGTGTTTAGCCTTGACCATCAGGAACATAATCATTAAATTAGCGCCTCGTTAGCCAATGATGCTAACCACAATTTGATTCGGTGAGTTGTCCGAGTGGCTGAAGGAGCACGCCTGGAAAGTGTGTATACGGCAACGTATCGAGAGTTCGAATCTCTCACTCACCGCCACATTCTTGAAAAAAGACGTCCTAGGACGTCTTTTTTTGTATCTGCAGTTTAGAAACAACAAAAGCCCCGAGAGTTCGGGGCTTTTCGTTTTTGGCGAAGCGAGTGCTTGTTTAAAGTCGGTCTTATTGAGGTTGACTGAGCACTTGAACCTTTCTATTTAACAAAGCTTGTACCGCATTGGAATCTTTCTCGAAGCTTAAGATTGAGTTGCAAATATCGACGTTTGCAAGCATCGACAGAGACTCACTTAACTCTAGCTTGGAGTTAGCTCGGTTCACCTCTCGCTCTTTAGGGCTTATCTGCACAACGGTTCGACCTAGAAACGAGCCTTGCTTTACAGAGGCTGTTTGCTCGGTATGTTCTAACCGGTCGATAGACAAGTTCTTTGGTGTTGGTTGGATGTCATTGGACATAGGGTACCTAAACTCTTAAGTCCGAGCTCTGAAGCATAGATGGTGAAACTTCCATTGCGATATGGGCAGACAACAATGACTCCCAAGATTCGCTCTGTGTGAGCAGTTCAGCAAGTGCACTCTCAAACAACTCATAGTCGAGCTGCTCGGTTTGAAGCAACCTGTTTAAACAAAGCTTGTGCCTGTGATTATCTAGGCTAAAAAACAGTTGATGCTCAGACCAATGATAGTTGAATGCCAAAAAAGAACGATAAAGATCAGAATTAACAATTTGTAGGTCGACAATCTCTGCTTCTAGTTGAAGCGTTTCTGTATCTGGGTGGAAAATGAAATGCACTCTTAAGTTATCGTCAAAAGCTAAACCCAGTTCGTCTTCAGTCAAATGTAATTCAGGCAAACCTATTTGATGAGCAAACTTAAGCAAAACCTCATCTACGATTTGGCGCGCTGACATAGAAGCAGTCCTTTTTAGAATTTTATCATCGAAATTATGGAAAGTTAAAACTGATGTTTATCAATATTGGTTGGAATTTTTTATATAAGCGTTTTTTCTATGCGGATAATAAAAACTTATCAACTATGTTGCTTATGTCTCAAGTGTTGTACCACTTACCTTTGCAGAAAGTTTGAGCATTTATTTGGAAGCAGTATCAACTATAAAATAAAGGCAATAAAAATTCCTTATCAAATAATAATGAGTCTTACTTTTGAGAATCTATATTGTCCGAATGGTGTATAAAATAATAGTTGATCTTTTATATATTTGTGTACCAAAATTGCGCCTGCTCATTTTTATTTAAAACATATTCAGTCAAATAGAATCCATAATGAAATGTAATACGTATATTCCGATACTAAGTACATTGCTTCTCAGCGCTTGTGCTACCACAAATACGGTATCAGATGGGTTTTCTAATCATATTCAAGGAACGCTATTTGGTTGGATAACGTTTGATGATTACGTCGCTCCAGTGAGTACTTCTGTAAACGTCGAAGTATGTCAGGTTTCAGATAGTCAATGCTTTACAGTTGTACAGCAAGACTATCAAGGGGTTCAGTTACCTGTTCAGTACTCGGTTGTTATTGCTCCAATACAAGCTGGAAATGGCGAAATGAAAGTGCGCGCTATATTGCGTTCTCAAGGTGAAATTATCGCAAAAAAAGAAGAGCAGTATATTTTTACGCAAGGCAGTGTACATAAGGACTTAAAGCTAGAAGCTTATAAGAATTACTAAAAAAGTAATCGTTTTCATTTGTCTTTATTATTTAAAAAAATTAAGACAATTGAAAGTAATATCTCCAGACCTAGGTCTCTATTAATCAATCAACTTAGGTCATCGGGTCAGTTTGTCTTTATATGAATATCGGTTGCGCCCATCATAATTTTTATGGTTATATCCACCGCCTTGGATACGTTGGCTAGGTAGAATGGTTTAAAAATAAACAGCTCAAAGTTGTTAGAAATATCAATATAAATGAAGTGGACTTTAACATTAGTACTTTCATTTATTCTAATATAAAAAGAGTTTTTGCTGCTTTAGTATCACTAGTTATAAGTTGAACTTTAGCAAAAGCTTATTAATTCCCGAAAACAATACATAACAATATCGGGAAGGTTTCTTTGCCAAGATTATTTTGCTACCAAAGGTAGCGCTTGAGCTATTCGTTATTATTCGGGGGGTATGGGAGTGTTATGCGCTTCTATGCTCTTTTCTTTGCTTCTTTAATTGAAATTGTCCTGCGTTTGTCTTCGCACTGCGGGACTTTGACAGTTTCTCTGATGGGGATTAGAGAAATTAAAATTATGAAGGGTAGAAAATGGATGTGTTAGGCCAACTAAACACAGAAAGGGTCGACTCGCGCTTGCGAAAAATCCATAGTGCTTGCTGCTATGAAAAACACGATGAAGTATTTCATTCTAGTCAATCTCACATTGTTGTCGTTCACAATGGTCAACTGAGAGTCCAAACAGGGGATTGCACGCTAGACGTTGTTGCTGGTTGTGGAATTTATCTATCTCAAGGGGATTACTTACTAGAATACACACCGATAGATGGTCAATATACGGCTTCTGTTATCGAGTTTGACAATGAACTGGTGAGTCAACTATTGCAAAAGCATAGTGATCTTTTGATGTCGTTGCCAAAGGTTGAGAATGTTCAGTCTGGATTATTCCCTTTTACTCTCAATTTATTGATAGAACAGACACTATCAGGAATGAAGACGCTAGAAGAGCAGTCTTTTCCTGATGCTATTATGCGCTTAAAGTATGAGGAAATGCTCATCTTATTGTTGCATGGGGACCAAGGTGAACACCTCTACGCGTTGTTATCACAACTGACAAACCGAACCTCAGATCGACTGCGTCGCTTTATGGAGCTTCATTACCTTAAAGAGTGGAAACTGACCGACTACGCCCAAGAATTTGGTGCGAGTTTGACTACGTTTAAAGAGCTCTTTAATGAATATTATGGTATTTCTCCTAGAGCGTGGATCAGTGAACGTCGTTTATTGCATGCTCACAAGCTATTGCTCACAAGCAAAATGAGCATCGTCGACGTTGCGATGGAAGCGGGGTTCTCAAGCCAATCTTACTTTACACAAAGTTATCGCCGCCGCTTCGGAACGACACCAAGTAAGGTTCGTTCTGGAGATGAACAAGTAGCAATTGCTAAATGAAATGTCTGACGACTAAAATTTTCTGACTAATTTTGAAAGGCATTAACTGACGTAAACTCTATTATGCTCAGCGTAACAACGAACAAAACTATTACCTCTACTTCCTTCTGGATTGTTCGAAGTAGATGCGGAGAAGAACACAAATGAAAAAGCAGCATTGGCGACGCCGTTCGCTTTTTCCTAACAACATTGTGACGCAAAGGAAGGTCACTGTATTACAGCGAGGCGCACGATACGAAGGTTTATCCCAATCATCGCAAGAGCCCAATGTTGTTAATGTCAATCACCGACAGCTACTCAGTGAAGGCGTTCTGAGTTACGACCAATTGTCTTTACTCCAGCGCTTGCTTGATCGCAATGTCGTCGATTGTTTATGTGCTAGTCAGCTGATTAAGACATATCAAAAGCTTGGTACGTCTCTAGATCGATTTGCTATGCGCCTCTTTTTAGAGGTGGGTGGGCAACTCAGTGACAATCGTGCGTTGAGCACTTTTGAACAAAGACTGGATTACATTAATCACCGATTAGGTTACCGCTTCAATCTAGCGTCACCTAAAACGCTGATCCTTTCGATGTACTTGACTCTAAATGAGTGGGTTAATCAGCAGACGGATCAGACGGTGTTGCATGATTCCATCAAGCTTGAACAGTTAATCAATCAACTGAGTATTCAGAAAGAGTATTGGTTGAGATTGTCTGGAGAAGAGAGCAGTGCGATTTTTGCAGAGCAACAACTGGAACTGATTAAGAGCCAGCAGAGTGAATTGCATGAGCAGCTAAGTGTTCTCAATGAGCAGCAAAACCAAGTGGTTGAATCTCATCGAGCATTGGTTGAAGAGTGGAAACCAACTCTAGAAAAACTCAAGGGCTTATCTGAGTACAGCAGAACGTCGGATAAGTTTATCTCTGAATGGAAAATATGGTGTAGCGAAGCGCGAGTACAAGCGCCTGAGCTAAACGATGTTTGGGATGCGTGTGATCTTGTATACAGCGACCTAAATGCCGTCGCGAAAATTTGGCAATGGTTTCAAGACATGCAAACCGTTGGCAGCGTGGATCATTACTACTTTGACATTCAGAGCAACCAGTGCGGTCAAGCTTGTAACCATCTCAGCCAGATTTAAATAGGGCTAAATATGTTAGATCAAATGATGAAATCTCTAGCGGCAACGCTAGGGGTTGGGGATTTTATTGCCTCAAATAATGGTTCCTATGACATCGAAGTCGACCAGATGCTGCTTAACATTCGGCAGCAATCATCATGGGTCTTGTGGGAAACCGTTCTCCCATTTCAGTTTGAACAGCACCTTGATTATCAGAAAGAACAGGCGCTAAAGCACTGTATGCAGCTCTCTTTGAAAACGTTGCGAGATACGCGCAGCACGTTAACGGTGAACGACAAAGCGCAGTTGATTGTGCAAGGCAAAATGAATATGGAAAGCGCAACGACAGAAGCGCTTTGTACGCAACTTTCTCAACACGTGAATTTGGTGGAGCAGTTCAGCGATTTGCTCGAGCACCAGCGTGTTAATCATACCGTTAGCCACAGTGTTTGGATTCCATAATGCTTGCAGTTTTAAAGACACAAATGCGCAGACTCGTGTTATCAGCGGTGTGTGCTTCAAGCTTGATGATGGCACTTCCTTCTCATGCTTCTGAGCTTAATTGGTCTGATCAACCGTTTCGTTACTACGCGGACAATGATTCGCTAAAAGAATTACTGAACAACTTTGGCGCAAACTACCGCGTTTCTGTATCGGTGAGCGATAAAGTAAATGACCGTGTCAGTGGTCGATTTACACCAGAAGACCCAGCCGAGTTTCTCGACTATTTGGCGCAAGTTTACAACTTGATGTGGTACTTCGATGGCGCGGTACTTCATGTATACAAAGCGACGGAAACTCGTTCGCGATTGCTACAGCTAGAATTGCTAACGGCTCGTGAACTGCGTAGCACGCTGATTTCAACCGGGATCTGGGATTCTCGTTACGGTTGGCGCGCAGCAGAAAATAAAGGTCTGGTTTACTTGGCTGGTCCTCCGAGGTACGTCGATCTAGTTGTCCAAACAGCAGAAGCGCTGGAAAGCCGACTGGTACAAAAATCCAACTCTACGGATGAATTGTTTGTTGACATTATTCCGTTGAAGTACGCCTCTGCGACGGATAGAGAGATCACTTATCGTGACCAAGGGGTGACGGTACCAGGTATTGCTTCGGTATTGAGCCGAGTTCTATCCGGTGTTCAAACTCAAGTTAAGGTGGCGAATGAGAGCGAAGAAGCAGGAGCGAGTAAGTCTGCGACAGTGACTAAAAAAGCTTCTGTCCATAGCGGCGCATCGGTGGAAGCTGAACCAGGGTTAAACGCGATCATTGTGCGCGATACGCAAGCTCGATTGCCGTTGTATCGTAAGTTGATTGCTCAGTTGGATCAGCCGCAGTCAAGAATCGAAGTGGCGCTTTCAATTGTTGATATCAGCGCGAACGATTTGAGTCAGCTTGGTGTTGACTGGCGAGCTGGTGTTGCGGTTGGTAACAACAGCATTCTGGATCTCAAAACAACGGGTGACGTCGGTGATGGCGATGTCGAGCTTGGCAGCGGACAAACCTTTAAGTCTTTGCTTGACGCAACGAACTTGAATTACCTATTGGCTCAAATCCGTTTGCTTGAATCTAGAGGCAGCGCGCAGGTAGTTTCAAGACCAACCTTGCTAACACAAGAAAACGTGGAAGCCGTACTCAATAACAGCAGCACCTTTTACGTCAAGTTGATCGGTAAAGAGACGGCAGCATTAGAGCAAGTGACGTACGGTACGTTATTGAAAATCGTGCCTCGTATCGTCGGCGATCGATTTGTGGAAAGACCAGAAATCAACCTGAGTCTGCACTTAGAAGATGGTGCGCAAATCTCTGATGGTGACATCGACGGTGTGCCTTCAATTCGCAAGACAGAAATCAGCACACTGGCGACAGTGAAACAGGGACAAAGCCTGCTCATCGGTGGTGTATACCGTGACGAAATCAGCAACAAGCTGCGAAAAGTCCCTTTGCTAGGAGACATTCCATACCTTGGTGCTTTGTTTAGAAGTACGGAAAACACCACAAGAAGAACGGTACGTATGTTCATTATCGAGCCAAGAATCGTTGTGGATGGTATTGGCGACAACGTTCTCATCGGCAATGAATATGATTTAAGACCAAAGATTGGCACGTTAAACAACATTTCAAACAACAGTGCAGACCTTAAATCAGCGCTTGCCTTGTACAGCTGTACGACTCAAGTGCAAGCCGAGCGTTACCAGCAAGATTTGTTGTCACAAGGAAAGTCATCGTTGCTAGCAGAATGCGAGCTTCCTACGGGACAAAAAGGATGGCGAGTACAAATTAAAGAGTGTAATGGCTCAGAGAATCATTGCGTTCGACCATTAGAGGAGCAGTAGCCTCAATGCAGCAATGGAAAATTCGTATCCTCTCCGGTGTCCATTCCGGAGTGGAAGTCACCTTACCCAATGATTCATTGGTATTAGGTAGTGATGATTTTACTGCAGATTTGGTGTTAACCGACTCTGGCATCAAAGCAAGTCACCTTGTTTTGGTTTGCGATGGCGAAACAGTTTTATTGCGCGATTGTGAAGAGGTCTCCATCAACAATGAGAGTGTCACCGTGGATGCTGGTGGCATTGAGCTGGCGCGAAACGCGCTGGTCTCTGTGGGTCGTTTAACCTTTGCAGTCGGTTATCTAGAAGACGATTTGGTTATCGATGTGGCAAGCGATGCATCAGACAAGCAAGCTGCCCCCGTCAGCCATAAACCATCGTCAGGTTGGAAGAGAACACTGCTCATTGGATTGATGTGTAGCTTGATTCCAAGCGTGATATTTGCAGGCGTTTGGTACAGTCAAATTCGTGCCAGTGACAAAGACGCCATTACCGCAGCAGAACCGATTGTCTTGGTGCGCAACATTCTTAGCGAGCTCAAACTTGACGATGTTCGTGTTGAATGGAACGCAAGTGCTCGACAGGCGGTACTTGAAGGTTACGTCGAAGACAGAACACAGAAACTCCAACTACTGGGTCGGATTGATGCCTTAGGTATCAACTACAAAAGTGACCTGAGAACGATGGAAGAGATACGCCGTGGTGTGCGCTTTATCTTGCGCAACCTCGGTTATCACCAAGTCAAAGTCGAAAATGGTGATGAGACAGGCACGCTGCTGCTAACGGGCTATATCGATGACGCAAGTCGTTGGAGCCAAGTTGAGCAGATATTAGAACGCGATGTCCCTGGACTTGTTGCTTGGAAGGTCGAGCTACAAAGAGCGGGTGCGTACATGGATACGCTTAAAGAACTGTTAGAAAAAGCGGAGCTCTTGAAAAAAGTTCAGCTTGTGACTAGCGGTGACCGCATCGAAGTTCGTGGTGAGCTTGATGACATTGAGACCACTCGATTTTATGGCGTAACGAGAGATTTCCGTGAGCAGTATGGCGAGAAACCTTATTTGGTTTTGAAGTCCATTCCTAAGGTAAGCAAAGGAACCAACATCGATTTTCCGTTTCGTAGCGTGAACTTTGGTCGAGTCCCTTACGTCATCCTCACAGACAATGTTCGTTACATGGTAGGTGCCCGCACTCCTCAAGGATATCGCATTTCTAGCGTTACTCCTGCAGGGATTGAACTCGTAAAAGGCGGGCGAGTGATCACTATTGATCTAGGGTACGAAGGTGAAAATACCAATGACAAATCTTGAGCAGTTATTACAAGGCGATTCAGGACAGCAAGAAAAAGAGGCGATCATCCTCAAGTTCAAGCAAGCGCAGTCAGCAGTAAAGCGTCAGCTCGATCTTGGTTGTTCACCACAAGAATATCAATTGCTACTCAAACAGCATGAGGCGTATCAAGCAGCCTTAACTGTAATTGAAACTTTCAAAGACAATAAATAAAAAGAGGCGATACCTATGTCATTTTATGATTCGAGTAAAAGTGTTTATCTCGACGACGTTAAGGCGAAACTAGAAGCACAAGCTCAAAAAGCGAACGAAGACGTAAACACGGCAATCAAAAACCTAGAAACGAACGCAGACGATCCGTCGAAGCTTGCAGAGCTGCAGCACACAATCAACAAATGGTCTGTGGTTTACAACATCAACGCGACCACAACTCGTGCAATCAAAGACGTGATGCAGTCGATTCTGCAGAAGGTGTAAGTTATGGATAAAGACATGCGTTTGCTGCTGGCTGAAACAGCGTTGATGGCAACCGGTCTGCATCGTCATGAAGAGGCAAATACCATCGCGGAATGCCTTGAGTCACAAGGTGGTGCAGAAGAAGTCGTCGCTATGATTCGTTCAATGAGTTTGATGAATCGTGGCTTGTACGAAGACGCTCATCGTCTACTTGAACCGCTTTGTATGACGTACCCAGACTTAATCAGTCTGGCAGCGTTAGCAGCAGGAAAAGCTGGGCTATCAAGCAAAGCGGAGTCTTGGCTAGATATGGCATCAAAAGGCAGTGAAGAAAACCAAGCCTTTGCCATGAGTTTCTCTAAGGACATCAGGAACCTTTAATGAAGGTTGAAAACAACGCATTCAACTACACGCTCGGTCATGTGCAGCAACCTTCTAGAGTTGATGCACATGATGCGAACAAGATGAGCCGTTTAATGAGTGATAGCTCATCAGATAAGAGCACATCATCGACGCAAAAGAGCACGGACAGCGTCACACAAGCCGAAGCCAAAACAACGGCGATAAAGGAATGGTACGAGACGCTAAAACGTACTGGAAATTTCAGTGCTACTACGCTCAACAGTACGCTTGAAGGTGCGTTTTCCTCGCCTAGCGAGAAGAAAGAAGCGTTATGGTACGCCTTTAGTCAGGAGAGAAGTGCAAAGGGCACCGATAAAGCGTCACCAGAATTGTTGGCATCATTAGAGCAAGAGTTGTTGGGCAGTTTTTCGGGGCGCTTATTAGCGGAGCCCCCTAAAGACCGCCAAGAGTTGAAAGCGTTGCTTTCTGAGCATTTCCCGCTTGGCGCGCAAAAAGAACAAGCGCTTTGGCACAGTTGGGCAGAGTTGAAAGACATCCCCGATCAAGCCCCAGTGTTGGACATGGTCCGAAAAGAGCTGAGCTTTGTTATACAAAAGAATGCCATGGTCAAGAACATGTTGACTTACAGCCACAAACTAGACCTCTCATAGGAACGGATATGATCAATACGCAGTACACAGAAGTAATGCAAACCAACCTCGAGCAAGTGCAAGACGCACAAGCTGAAGAGGGGCTTAGTGAGCGTTTCGAGCAAGCGATGCTAGCGCCGGAGGGAAACCACGGTTTAGAAGGTGGCTTGTTAGAAAACATTAGCGAACTGAAAAATACCATCGACAATGCAAAAACCAGTTTAACCGACAGCATGAAAATGGTCGGTGACGATCCCGCTCAACTTTTGCAGATGCAGTGGGCGTTGACTCGAATTACCTTTCAAGAAGAGCTGATTGCTAAGACGGTAGGTAAAACGACACAGAACGTAGAAACACTGTTGAAGGCCCAATAGTCATGATGAAGACAATGCGTGCCGCGTGCATGTTACTCGTTTTATTTTTAGTCGGTTGTCAGACGGAGCTATACACTGGAGTAAGCCAGAAAGAAGGCAATGAAATGCTGTCTATTCTGCTTTCTGAGGGCGTAGTGGCAACGAAAGAGCCAGATAAAGACAACACCGTTAAATTGATGGTCGACAACGCCCAGATTGCGTTTGCGGTTGATGCACTGAAACGTAAAGGTTATCCGAGAGAGCAATTTTCAACCCTGAAAGAAGTGTTCCCGAAAGACGACCTGATCTCGTCTCCGCTTGCTGAAAGAGCGAGACTTATCTACGCGAAATCGCAAGAGCTGTCTTCAACCTTGTCACAAATTGATGGTGTGCTAGTGGCTCGCGTTCACGTTGTACTTGAAGATCAAAACCTTCGTCCAGGTGAGCGTCCGACGCCAGCATCGGCATCTGTGTTTATCAAACACGCAGCGGATGTCGCTCTGGATTCATACGTCCCTCAAATCAAGCTGTTGGTGAACAACAGTATCGAAGGGCTGAATTATGATCGTATTAGCGTGGTTATGGTGCCATCTTCAGAAGTTCGAGTGACGGCTCAGGGCAACCAATTTGAAAGTATTTTGTCGATTCAAGTAACCAAAGACACGGCAAGCCATTTGATTGCAATCCTCGTATTCTTAGTGCTACTCGTCATTGGTTCTAACGCGGCGACGTTTGCATGGTGCCGCAGGAATGCAAAACGTGGTTAATTCTGATACGCCGGTTTCTCAGATTCAGCATCAGTTTAACTATTGTCCTTGCAGCTATATTGATGAGAGCTGGGTAAGCGAAAAACAGCCTTGGTTGTTACAACTCCAAGGCTGGAGGGAGCAAGCGACAATCAATCAGTGGTGCATTGAAGAGTGGCAGCTATCGTCGATTACTGACCATGTCTTTAATCATCCATTTAACAGTTTGGCACTGTTGCCAGCCGAAGCGACCAACAGATTGTTGTTGATGATTGGCGGAGCAATGTATTGCGAATCGATGCGCCAAGTCGTATTGAAACAGCCTAAACAGTGTCTCAATCATGTTTTTGGTGTCGATGAAACCCGCTTTCTTATTCAGCATGGACCAATGATGATTTCAAACTGGCCAAGCGGTTGGCAAAAATCGTTGCCGCCGACTTTAGATGAAGCCAGCTTTGAAAAGACTGCCCGTGAGCTCGGCTATCTATGGATAAGATTCCTATTGGCAAAATCGCCCTCTGAGCTCGTGCAAAGATGGCAGTTCAAACTCGAACGTTCACTCACTCAAACCACACTCAATGCCGATTGGTTGGATGAAACGCATCGAGACCTTGCTTATCGACTTATAAAGAAAATCGCAAAACAGGTAATTCCTCAATGGTTTCATTTGTTGAAATAAAAACCGACAACTTACAGTTGGCTCCGGGTCTAAAAATTCTCAAAGCAAAAGATTATGTGAGTTACTTAGATTCGCAACATTTGGTTGAAGCAGCACATTCCAAAGCCGAGAGCATTGTTGCTAAAGCCGACGAAGCCTATGAGTTAGAAAGACAACGTGGTTATCAAGATGGTATCGATCAAGCGAAGATCGAGAACGCGGAAACCATGATGGCGACGCTAGCAAGATGTAATGAATACTACTTGCAGGTTGAACAGAAAATGACAGGTGTAGTACTGGATGCAGTCAGAAAGATCATCAGCAGCTTTGATGATGTGGATACAACTGCAAGTGTCGTAAGAGAAGCGCTTCAACTGGTTAGCAACCAAAAACAAGTGATCTTGCATGTGCATCCAGAGCAAGTGACTGAGGTTCGAGAAAAGGTTTCTTCAATACTCAGTGACTTCCCTGAAGTTGGTTATGTTGAAGTGATCGCCGATGCGCGACTCAAAAATGGCGGATGTATCTTGGAAACGGAAGTCGGCATCATTGATGCCAGTATCGACGGACAGTTGCAAGCGCTCAAACAAGCGATTACCAAGCAGTTCAGCGAGCGCCAACAGGTACTCTCATAACGCCTATCTTTGAAACTTGAAAGCTCAGCGATGCTGGGCTTTTTTTGTTTTCAGTGGTTGGTTATTTCTAGATTCAGCATCAATTTTCTCTCACTAGCATGCAAATGAAAGCGGCGAGCGCTAACTGATAAAAGCCGCCCTAAAAACTTCTGACCAAAAGTGATATATGGCGAATGCCCATACGCTTATCGTTTTGATTATTCAATACGAAAAGGGGTCCTCGCAATGAACAAAGAAGAAATCATAAACAACTGGCTATCCGACTTATCTGGCGGGCAATGGCAGCTTTTGAATGGTCAATGCAACTTGGTTGGCGAAGACGGTATGCATTACGCCACGATTTTTAATTATGAAAATCGCATGGTGGTCATGTTCCCTTTGTCACCAGCCAAACAGCCAGAAGGGGGCATATCACCCTCCAAACTGCTGGCGCTTAATTCTCACCCTGATGTCGTCGGCATTGCGTCGTTCTCGTTAGCGGCAGACAACGCTACTGTTGTACTCAATTTTGCACTGCCGGATGACTCCGTGGTGAATAGCGACCTTAATGTCTTTTGGCAAAATGCGCTCAGTTTACGCAGTGCCTTGTTTGATGCGATCACTGAATCCACTGCGGGGTGATCGATGCAAACGACGATTCGCACTGACGGGGCGACAAGCACCGCGGCTTTACTGTCCTCGCAACAGACACCAAGAGCGGTTAATACCTCTTTAAGTCAGACCCCATCGGTCTCCGTTTCCCTAGTTGGTAATCAGCCGCCGCTGAACACGCAACCTGTCTCAATGCCGCCATTGCGTCAGGCTGTGGAGGAGTTTAACCATGCCATCATGCGTGCTGCTCAGTATGAAGGCAGCATTGAAAATTTGGTCCGAGATAAGGTGAATGCGCAGTTTCCAACAACCTCTAACGCGGTGAAAAACCAGATAGTTGCTCAGTCGGTGGAGAAGATTGCAGAAGCCAACCAAGCATTTGAGTTTAACCATTTGGGCAATGACCTGCTGCAGAACCCTGCAGTTGAGTACATGTCTCAATCGTTTTTGCGTCGAATCCTAGAAAATGTAGCGATCGCTCAAGCGAAAGATCCTTCAGTGCCAGTAGCAAAGACAAATGAAGACGCAGGTATCGGTTTTCTGGACGGCTGGAGTGACGACGACGCTAAGTGGGCAGAGCAGCTCAACAGCGTACTCAATGACCCTAAAGCCAATGCTCGGGTACTGACTACATTAGCTTATAGTCATTTGAGGGTATTTCGTGATCCTTCGCGACTTAAGATGATGGGCGATGCCGTGAATCAGCCATTGCTGAATGCTAAAGAAGCGAATCAAAGGCTGAACATTTTCCACTCACACGGTGCAGGGGCAAAACCTGAGATCTCGACTCCGACCACAACCCAGCCCCACGGTTGGGCATGGCTTAAGTATGCCGATTGGAATACAAGTGAAGCGCTTGGCAACAAAACCGGCAATGACTTTATCGGCAGTCGTCAAAACGGCGACCCTCATAAAGGGACCGGATTCAAGTTTCAAGGAATGCAGGAGGCCATGAAGCCTGCGGCTTATCACAACGACGCCGTTGCTTTAAAAGAGCGTTCAGAGCATGAGTCCGGCTATGGTGGTTTCGTTATCAATGATAAAACCTTAACCACGATTGGTCAGGATGAGCCAACTTCAGTCAACTGGCGCCAACAGAACATGGATAAGAAATTACCTATGTTTGCTGGACCATCTAGTACCACCTCTTTTATGTACGAAGTGGCACGCCTTCTCAAAATGCCCGCTTCTGAAGCGCAAGCATTTCGAGCCTTGCTATTGGGGTGGATGATTCAGCCACGTGATCACAGTTTTACAGAGATCATGGGAGCACTGGATGCTTATGCGATGGAGCACAACGACCACGGCGCTGCGACGGTAGACAGTGATGGCATGATGGCGTGGCAAGCGCGCGAGACGGGCAATTGGCTTGGTGCTTACGAGGGTCTAGTGAGCCAAGACATCGACTTACCCGGAATGGAAGCCAAGACAATCACGCTAAATGGGCAAGAAATTCATTTACCTGCGATTGAACCGGTGAAAATGAGTGTTGAGGAGTTCGACCATTCTGTGACTCAAGGGAAAGGCTACCCATCACAATATGCTGGGAGTGAATATCTTGATGCACTGGCGCAGGCTGCTCAGAGTCATCAAGAGGCGGACGATACCTTTGGTCTGGCTTCTGAGAAAATTCTCTACGCTGCGCAAAATATGAACGACTTGAAGTTATACAATACCGAGCAGAGAACCATGCCGGAATTGCCTGAGCGAACACCGTCAGGACAGCCATTCATTGACGGTGTTAAAGCGGAAGCGTTAGGCAATTGGTTAGAGCGTCAGTCTCCTGAGCAATATCAACAGCTTCTCAGCAATGCTGCATCTTTGTTGGCGGAATCTTCACAGGAAGGATCGCTGAGTAATGTTTTTCGTTACGGCGACCGTAATGACGTGTGGGATACTTTTCGTACGGTAGATAAGTCAAACATGCTTGATGCTCAGTTGGTGCTAAAAAACAAACCTGATCACCAAGATGCGTTGGCCTTTTTGCAAGATGTCGTGAGTAGCAAAGCTACGCCAGCTGAACGCCAACAAGCGGTATTAGAAGCCATTGGTGATGATGCGAATAACCAAGCGACGTTGATTAACGTGATGCTGCTGGCGACGACTCGATTCTACACAGGGAATGGCGCGAATATTATCAACCCAGGCTACGGCGACTTTGCTCCGCCAAAGAACGAGAGTGAAATGGAGATTCGTCTTCAATCGTTCCTAAAACGTAACCAATACACCAGTTCTGCTGAGCGAGCGCAGGCGAAGAAAGAGTATCGTCAGACCGTGGATATGTTGCAGGCTGCGCTAGACTCTCCAATGTTTGAGCGATACTCCGGTAAAGTCTGGCATGGCTGTCACACTAGTGTCGCCGATGCGGCGTTAGAGAAAGGAACCGGTTTTCAGTTTCCTGGATTCATGAGTACAACGCGTGCTCCAGACGTGGCACAAAGTTACATGGCGAAAGGTGCGCTTTTAGTCATCAACCCTACGCCAGACATCGGGATGAATATTGAACCTATCAGCAAAGCTGAAGGTGAGAGAGAAATCTTGGTTCCTGCGGGGACGTCTTTTACTGTTGAACAAAGCTACACCTTACATCTCGAGAAAGGTTACCCGTCTTCAGCCAATACTATGATGAAAAAGCGAATCCACGATGCAGAAGTTGCGATGGGTCGCCGCCAACCTCATGTGACCATACGTGTGACGACGCCAGAGATGGAAAAAGCGGGTTTGAGTGGTAAAAGCGATCCAAAAGGAGAGGCGGAGCTTGCTGACTTGATTGATCATATCAAGAAAAATAGCTCGAACATGGAAGAGCAAACCAAAGTTGTGGTTTTGAGCCGAGAATCCAGTGCACCAAACGTCAGTGTGGCGAATGCGGATAAAGCGGCAACAGAAGCCTTTAAACCGATGTATTCTGGTGGCTTTGTTTAGCTAAGTCCTCATCTAATTAACGAAATCCATTCAACTTGAAGTATCTCAGCAGCTGTAACGTGCTTGAGATTGAAAGAGTAAAGCTGGGTATATGGTGAGATTCTTTGATTCTCACCATATACCCAAGTCATTCTCGCTGAACCTAGCGCCTTGAGGTTTCTTGGGTATACCTTTCTATAAACGGCTTAAAACGAAAAAAAGCCGACCATATCTGGCATATTTTGTCGCTGTTATTGAGCACAATACTCCCATCAACTGACAATCTGTTCATCTTTAAAGGCTTTACTATTGCCTCATAAGAGCGGAACGTTTGCTCAAGAATACTTAATTTGGTTTTTGCAGTAATGGTTAGTTTAATAAAGTTAACCATAGTAATAAAAAATAAAACAAAAATGATGTGATATATGTATTTTAAATTCGAGATTTTATATCTGGTTGTTAAATTAATACATCAATATTAAATATCAGGATAGTAGGTGAGTATGGATAAGGTGAATACCTTACTAATTGAACTTGGTAACACGCTCGATATTGATCGAGTGACGGCATATGATAATCAAATGTGGGCTGTATATATGTCTGCAGGCAAAGAAGTTGAAGTTCAAAGCTTGGATGAGAGAGAAGAACTGTTATTTTCAATCAAGGTTTGCCAAGGTGAAGAAGCATTTGAGCTTAAAAAACTGCAGACACTTTTAGAATATAACTTCTTATACCGCGAATCAGGTGGCGTGCAGTTCTGCATAAACCCAGAAAACCAAGAAGTACACATGCAAGTAAGCATGCCAATGACGTCAGAAGTGAGTCGAGTTTCGACCATGATTACTCAGCTTATGGAGCTTTGCCAGTTGTGGAATCAATATCTAACGACTCAGCATCAGTCGGCTGAACAACACGAAAAGCTGCATTCTTTCATCTCTGTTTAAAGGTTAGGGTCATGGTAAATATCAATACATCACATATGCACTCGCTCAGCGAGCTGACTGCACACCTATCTACGCAAAATCAATCAGATGACAAAGAAGTCCGAGCTCATGGTGGCAAGGATATCTTTGTTAAAGAAGGTGCGCCGAAAAACACAAGTGTAAGCGCTCGTATCAATCACCAAAACAAAGCGAAAGCGATTGTAGTGGGTTTATTGGTTAAGCAAGGTCTGCCGAAAGACGTCGCAAAAGCCATGATGCAAAACGTACTTAATGGTGAGAATAAGCTGACTCTTGGAAACCTTAAAGATTTAGAGCGACTATCGACAGGACCACGAGAGAACTGGCCGAGTGTTTCAAGCACTTCAAAGCCATCCAGTACGGGTAAAACTGACCCTGCAGATGCCCTGATCAGAAAGCACCAAGGCGCACTGCAAAAGCTGGGTGATTTTGCCTGTACTGACCTTAATACGTTCGGTGACAAGCGATCTGAGTTCTATCAATCGAAAGCGAAACCAAGATTAGAGGGGTTCTACGCCAACCCAGCGAGAGTTCAACAAGATAAAAAAGCAACCATGTCGGCAAACATGGTTCAAGTCGCAGCGCAAAGAGGCAATAGCCCTCAAATGGGCACACTGCAAAACATCGCGAAATCTGTTCAAGATGCTAAAGCCGGTTGCTGTACGACGTTTGCCTTTGCCGCCGCCTCTGAAATGATTCAAGGAATGCAAGGTGAAATGGATCAAAACACCAAGGTTGAAGTAGTGGCATTCAAGAAAGGACACTCAGGAACGCACTTGTATGTTCTGGTTGGTCGACAAGATGGTAGTGATATCAAAGACCCAAGTACATGGAATAAAGATGTGAAGATTGTAGACCCTTGGGCAGCATCAGCTTTTGGCGCAAGAATGTTTGGTGATATTGCTCATCCACCTGTTTCTAATATGTTCCCACCGTCTGAAGTTATTTTTGATAGCCATAAGCTAAATTAAAGATTTCATAATCGGTTGTTAATATTTAATCTCTTAAAAGAGCAGCATTTCGCTGCTCTTTTTTCATTTATTAAACTCAAAATTACTTATTGTTTATTTCTCGTTTTTTGTGGCGCAAATCACGACAGTATCGTGAAACTAACAAAATAAAAGCTATTTTCGACATCGTAATTATGCCATTCGTTGTTTACTAGCAATAGTGAAACAGAAGGAATAAACGATGAATACATTACAAGTTATATTGAAAGAGTTTTGCGAAATAAACGAGCTACCGCCACTTTCTTTTTCTGAAGAAAATCGTTGCCAGTTATTGGTTGATGATCGTTACGTTATTTACTTTAGTGCGACAGAACAAAACGATCTTATTTTATCGGTGGCTTTTGGTGGGCTCGAAAAAAGCGGTGAACTGAGACTGAAAGGTCTCGAACTTCTCGCCCATGCTAATTATTTCGGTATTGCGGATGGGAGCTTAACGCTTTCACTTGCACCCAATGGTAGACAGTTGGTTCTTGCGGGTCGAAAGCCAATTGAGCATTTAAACGCAGCGAGCCTATCAACTTGGTTCCATGCCCTCAATGAGCAAACGCAACTCTGGCAGGCTCGATTTGCGATGCTAGACCAAGACCCAACCCAATTTATCAATCAAGAACAATCTCACGTTCAGACGCTTCGAGTTTAAGGAGTTCTCCCATGGTAAGTCCAACCAGCAAAATCAGTCAAAGCCCCGTTCCGAGCTTGGATCAATTCCGTTCTGTCGCGGCACAAAAAGATGATCGTGTGATCAGTAAGCGCGGTGAAGTCAAAGAGCCATCGACCTTCCATAAAGGGCAAAAATTCGCAGCGGTGAGTGAAAACGTGCTGCGCTCGAAATATCAAAAGTACTTCCAAGAAAACATTAAGACTCACTTAGATTTAAAACAGGCGCTGTTAAAAGAAGAAAAACCAGAAACGGCATTATTGGCGTTCTCTCTTGTTAGCCCATCAGGTTATCGCGGCGAGCCTTTGACTGAGCGTAAGATCCTTGAAGTCGTCAGCCTATTGGAAGAAGTAAAGGTTGACGGAAGCGCTTATGAAAATCTAAAAGGCACGTTCGATTCGATCAGCAAAGACCCACGTTTACAAGTCAGTATCGAAAACCAATACCCAGGAAAGATGGATGGCTTTGGCGCTGAGTTACTTGAGATGGCGAAAGAGAAGATTAAAGGGACTGGTGTCAACGCAGCGATTAACTTGGCGCTACCGGGTGTTGGCTTGTTGGTTGCCACTGGGCGTGAATTGCATAAAGCCGCCGTCAATGGTGATGCAGAGGCATACCACCACCAATTGGATCACATTGCCCAGTTACCCGGTCGTGACCAAAGGTTGGCACTGCCAATGCAGCAAGCGCTTGCACATGGGCACGCAACTCTGTCGGCAGAAGGCGCGATTGGTGCCACGTTAGGTATGGCAACAGGTGGTCTTGGAGCATTTGGTGTTACCTCCGTAGGTACCGCAGGTGTACTTCCTGTAGCAAAAGAAGCTCTAGGCAGTGTGGCAGCATCGGGCTTAATCAGTGGCTCTGGTTTTGTTGCTGGTCAAGCTGGCTCTTACGGCTTGAACAACGAAGTTCAAGATCAACTTCGTCAAGAGCCGATGTCTGGCGTGTTACCACGTATTGAAGTGTCTAACAGCAAGGGTGACTTTACTTTCAGCATGCAAGATGCAGCATCAGTGCGAGCTTTAATGGCGTACTTAGGTCCAAAGGAAGACAAGTCTATGACATCGCCTCAAGCACCAAAAGAAGCGCAAGAAATGGAAGCTGCGCGTTTGACGCTCAAGAAGATGTTGGGCTCAGATGCTAGCGAGCATTTAGTACCAGATGTCGATCCTATGCTTAAACTGAGTGTGGAAGATGCTCCAAGTCAAACTGAATCGGTGGCGAATGGTGCGTTTAAGAAACTGCTCAATGAAGATTGGGACTGGTTGATGCCAGCCGTCCGAGCCATTGATCAAGGTAAGGCACAAGACATCAATAAGACTTTGACCTACAAACTGCCTCTTGATGCAGCGAACGGACGCGTGTACTTGGATAAAAGCCCGAACCTTGATGATGGGCAACTTTCGGCGCTGGAAAAGCTAGGTTCGCCAAGCCAACTACGTTTGATGTACTTAGCAGAAGGTTGGATTTAACTGATTTGGCTTTAAACCAAAGTCCGCAGTGAAATCCTAGCGAACAAGAAAACACAAAAGGGAGCAGATGCTCCCTTTTGTTTTTGATGAAAAACCGTCTAATGAAAAAAAGTCAAAGCAACCGTGGCCAAGGCTCGCTGTTGTAAAGACAAAACTTGCTTCTGCTTATTGCTCTTCAGATTGCTCCAAAGACGCAACCCAACGTAAGATCTCTGCGGTGGCTTCAATAAGATCGCCAGGTATGTATTGGTTTAGCTGGCCATCCGAATATAACGCACGTGCGAGTGGCACTTTCTGCATGACAGGAATCCCTTCTTCTTTGGCTATTGCAATCATGCGTTTCGCCATCGCATCGGTCTCTTTCAGGGTAATTACAGGCAGAGGTGTTTCGCCTTTCTTGTAGTACAAACCAATGGCAATGTGCGTTGGGTTTGTTACCAAAACATTCGAGCGTTTAACGTTATCTCTTTGGTTGGAGGCTTGTAGCTCTTGGTGCAACTGACGACGCTTACTTTTGATTTCTGGACTGCCTTCCATCTCTTTGTATTCGCGCTTCACTTCATCCTTGGTCATCTTCAATTGTTTGGTATGGTCAAACTTTTGGTAAGCAAAGTCGGCAGCAGCAATCACAATAAAACCAACTGCCGAAATGATCATTAATTGTTTGATTAGCACGCCAGTGATGGTCGGTACACACTCTAATCCACAGGTAGGAATCTGCAGTAAAGTGTTTAAGTTACCTTTTAACGTTACCCAAATAATGCATGAAAGCAGCGAAACTTTAAGGATCGACTTAATAAACTCAATAATGCTCTTTAACGAGAAAATTCGCTTAGCCCCTTCAACAGGGTTGATCTTCTTGATATCTGGTTTGACAGATTCGCCACTAAACAGAAAGCCGAACTGACCCATGTTCGCCATGATGGCGATGAGAGCGGCGACTAAGATGATCGGCGCGAGCAGATAAACCATTTCTTTGGCAATGGCGATTGCTACATCGAGAAGAGCATCTTGAAAGCCCTGATACGCCAGTTCACTTGGCAATAAAAGCAGGGCGGAGATATGCGACATATAGTAATCGGCAAACGCAAATAGCACGGTGATCAAAGCCAGAATCAACGCCGATGAAACGATTTCCTGACTTTTTGCAACTTGCCCTTTTTGACGGGCATCCCGGAGTTTTTTCGGGGTGGGGAGTTCTGTTTTTTCTCCGCTCATTACTGGGCCTGTTTATCTTTCGTAGTTAAATTTAGTTCAATCTAAAAGCGTTTTAATCATCGGAGAGGCGGAAGCTAGTGAACAGTCACCTATTCGCCTCTCTCCACTGTGTTCTTATGCGATCACCAAATGGTATTGAGCTGCTCTCTGAACAGTACAATTTCAGAGAAAAGTGCTTGAAAGTGATTCATCATCAACGCCAGGTACACAATCAACAACACACTGGCGATGGCACTTTTGATTGGCATTGCCAAGAAGAAAACGTTTAGCTGCGGTGCAAAACGGCTGATCAATGCCAGACCAAATTCGGCGAGGAACATCGCCAATACTAAAGGCGCAGACATCAATACCCCAAGCCACATTAATTGTTCGAACTGGGCATAGAAAAAGTGTACCCACTCTTCCGTTACGGACGGGAAAAAGCTGATGACGGGCCAAGAAGCATAACTGTTAAATAGCGCGTAAATAAAAGCGACAAAGCCACCGCCCGAGAAGAACAAGGTGATGAGAGTTTGAGTCAACAGTACTGCGGTTGGCGTCGATTGTGAGCCGAGGGTAGGGTTGAACATACTCGCCATTGCTGCGCCTCGTTGGTTATCCACGAGAAAGCCTGCCGCCTCGATTGCCCAAAAAGGGATCGCCGCAACAAAGCCAATCAGCAGACCTAACAGTACCTCTTTGCCCAAGATGATCATCAACCAGATCCCATCCGTTTCTGTGGGCAAATCCTGCTGGTTAATCATCGGAAAAATAAACAACGCAAGGGAGCACAAGACACCATTTCTCACCATGGTGCCGCCCAGAGTTTGCTTGTTTAAGATGGGCAGAAATATAAAGCAAGCCATTAACCTAGGAAGCGTTAAGCTGTATAGGAACAACGCTTGGTGCAAATCATCGTAACTCATCGTATTTGCGGGATTTTATCCAAAGCTAATGTTGCAAAGGCATGCAGTTCTGCGCCTAGCCACTGTGTGGTGACGAACAAGGTAATGATGACGGCGATCAGTTTAACGACAAAACCCAACGTCTGTTCCTGTACTTGAGTTAACGCCTGAATGAGCGAGACCAAAGTACCAACCAGCGCCGCAACGACAATCGGTGGCAGCGACAAGAACAGAACAAGCGTCAAAGCTTGAGTGGTAAAGTGGATTATTTCAGCCGGATTCATGCTTCTCTCCTTACTATCCGTAACTGAGCACTAAGCCATGAGTCAGCTTGGTCCAACCGTCTAGCAATACAAACAGCAGCAGTTTGAACGGTAGCGAGATCGTCATCGGCGATACCATCATCATGCCCATTGCCAATAGGATGTTGGACACGATCAGGTCGATTGCGATGAAAGGTAGGTACAACAAGAAACCAATCTCAAACGCCCTAGTCAACTCGCTTACCGTAAAGGCGGGGAGCAACAACAATAAGCTGTCTGATTCCAAACGATCGACGTACTTTTGTGGCCACAATGTTCTTGCCGCATCGGTGAAAAATACCGATTCGGTTTCACGAATGTGCTTCTTCAAAAACTCACGATACGGTTGCAATCCGCTCTCAATCAGTCCTTCGATACTCTCGGAATCTTCTAGGGATATTTCATGCTGCGTCACGTAGTCATAGGTTTCAAAACCCACTGGTGCCATGATGAAGATCGACAAAATGATCGCCAATCCATAGAGCGCCATGTTAGGTGGTATTTGTTGTACACCCAGTGCGTTTCGCAATAGGGAAAACACCACCGCCAGCTTAACAAAAGAAGTCGCCATCATTGCAATGAAAGGAATCAAAGCGAGTAGGGCGAGTGTGACGATGAGGTTCAGTTCATCAGGTAACTGGATCATGCTGGCTCCTGACTACCGCCAAACAGTTCGAGTACACGCACACCTAGGCGTTCATTAATGTTCACCAATTCGCACTCACCAATGATTTTGCCATTTGCTCGCATTGTCACTGGGTTAGAAATTGGTTGGTTAAGTTCAAAGGTAAAACCAGGTTGCAGAGCGTTAAGTTGCTCTAAAGTAATGGTCTGCTGACCAACATCAAACGTGAGTTCAATTGGCAGTTGCTGGTGGTCGGTAAGTGCTTCAGAGCTATTGATATCGTTCATATTGGTTTCTTTTTCTAGGATATGGAGAGTGGTTTCGTCGAGTTGGCATCGCCAAAGGTTTTGATTGGATACCTGAAAGAGCACTTGATGTTGTGCGATGTAGCAATCATCGAAGAACACCACATCGCCCAGTTCCAATTGTTCAAATTGACCGAGTGCTAAACGTGTTTTGCCAAAGCTCAGCCAGAACGGCAGCGCAATGTTTTGGCTTAGGTAAGACGGTGCTTGTGGCAAGGCGTCAATCAGCACATCTCGACCTTCATTTACCCATAGGCTAAGAGAGGCGTCATCACGGTTGATGGTAAGCATCAACACATTCTCTTGTTGAGCTTGCTGTTCATGAGCTTGCAATTTACTCAACACTGGCAGTTGCCCAAACAGACGCTTAATGACATCGGTGTAGGGCTCAATCTGGCTGCTGAGTAACGCCATTTGCAATGAGTTTGGCAGCGATTCAAATGCCGTTGAGTCAAGCATGCCATGTAGCCACTGTTGTAGCTGCGCACCACAAAAATCGATTTGAATCGTTTGTCCGCCAATGAGTAGCGTTAAACGGTAGCCCGAAAATTCAGGCTTTTGTCCAAGCGTGACCGACAGGCTGTTGCTCTGGCTATCTTGAAAGTGACATTGCTTCGCACACAGTTGGTTGCTTAGTGCGATGCTCGATGCGTCGACCTTGGGAAAATCAAGTATCATCGTTCGTCCTCAGGTTTCCATTCATCATAAATACTGCGTTGTTGTCGCGAGCGTTGTTGATCTTGTTGTTGGTTCATCTGTTCGCTGACCGAGATTCGAATTGGCTGGTCGATACCCAAGCGTTGCAAGCGCTCAACCAATTCTTGTTTAGCGTTTTGATTGATCAGTGACAGGGCATGCTCTTGCTTGATCAGGACGCTGTAACCAGAACTGTCATGTTTAATCGAGATCTCGCCACCTTTTAACTGACCTTCATTGAGAAGCAGTCGGACTTCCTTCTCGTTCGCACTTGGCAAAGACACATAGATCTTGTCAACCAACTTGCTGATCAGCTCGTTCACATCTCTTGCCGAACTTTGTGGTGCTTGTGCCTCCATACTCTTGAGGATCACATCACCTTGGGTGGTCGGCTGGCTTATATTCGACGCCGAGAACAGTTTGATGTCGGCTTCAGGCGTCGAATGATGTAAATCAATGTGCTTCGAGTGCTTTAGCTTCTCTTCAAACGCTGACAACGCAGCTTTCGCTTCTGCATTAATTTGCGCGTTACTTAAAGTGCCTGCTTCTTTTGTTGTCGTATCTGGCTTTTGTCGCTGACCATTTAATACGTTTTGCACGGCGGTAGCAGCTTTGCCATCAAGCTGGATTGGCGTTGGTTGACTATTCAAGTCTTTTTGGAAACCGCCAATAATGGCTTTAGGATCGTGATACAGACCATCAAGAGATGCGGTTGAACCTGCTGAATCAGCTTGGTTATCACGAGTCGTTTTTTCTTTTGTTGCTGAGGAACCGACGGATTGGTTTTTCACAATGATTTCCTCTTGCTGCTGTGCATGTTTACCTGCCATATTACTCGGAGGCGCTTTTTCAGATAGAGATTGAGCAGCGTCTTTATCGTTGTTTTCGACAGGAGATTTGTCCTTATTTGGGCGCTCCGTTATCTCCGTATTGTGCAAGCTGTTCTCATGCTTTATGCGTTCTTTATCGCCAATAGCTTGCTCGACTAACGAGTTAGGCTTAATGGGTTTTGTGATATCTGATTCCGCTTCTGTCGCGGTCTTTGGCTGTTCTACAGCATCACTGTTCGAAGCGTCTTTTGAAGCTTGATGATTTGTGCCTAGCGTAGAGTCTTTTTCTAACGGAGAAAGATTGGCTTTAGCAGCATGTTTCGCACTGTCAGCACCGTTTGTACTGCCAGCTTTGTCCGTTTTTTCAGAAGAAGCTTGGTCTTTGGCTCTTTCTTGCTGAAGATTGTTAGGCTGAGCTTTAGGCTTCAGGGGCTCGAACTTATCTAAACTCAATGCCGCTTTGTACAAACGAGTCGTCTCTTGACTATGCTCCGCTTCGGACGGCATTGGCTTAAGAGCGTTGTTAAAGCGAGACTCAAGTTCTTCAGAGATGTTGCTTGCTGGACTCTGTTGACCTTGTTGTGAGAATTCTGTTGTGCTTGGGTGATCGTGTTTGACTCGCATCTTTACCTTCTATGAAACAACGACGCTACGAAACTCTTCCTGTTCGAGCTCTTCTTGGTACTGCACTTGACGCATTTGTTCAGCAATTTCTTGTTCGTTTAGCTGAATGAATTTTTCTTTTGTTTTATGAGCGGCAAGGGCTTCTTGTTTTCTTTCTTTAAGCCGTTGGTTTTCTTGTTCTAATGCTTTTTTTGCCTCTGCGGCACGTTGTTTTAAATCTGCTTCTCTCTCCCTTAATAGCGCGATTTCTTGGCGTAATATTTCAAGCTCTTTTAGTACCACCGTTTTCTGCTTCGCTTTGGCAAACCGTCGCTCTTCTTCCTCTTTTCGCCATTGGTGATAATCGACCACGGACTGCTCGGCTTTTCGCAATAAAGAAAGCGCACTATTGACTCGATACTCTTGCTGCTGAACGGCACTGTCTGCTCGATCAGCTCGAATCTTTTTTATCTCTAGTAACTGCTCGATCATAAGCCCGCCAGTCCTCGTAACTGAGTCACGGTTTCGTCGAGTTCACTTGGTTCGTGTGTGCCTTGGCGCAAAAATGCTCGGATATCATCACCTTGTGCAATCGCCATATCCGCGCGGCTGTCAGCACCATGTTGGTATTCACCAATTTTGATCAGCAGTTCCACTTCTTCATATTTCGCCAACATTTCACGCATATGAGCTGCCGACGCTTGATGAGTTTTGTCCACGATTTGGTTCATCACACGGCTCGCGGAGCGAAGTACATCGATAGCTGGGTAGTGGTTCATCGCTGCCAGTTTGCGAGAAAGAATGATGTGACCATCCAGTATCGAACGGGTCTCATCGGCAACTGGCTCTGTCATATCGTCACCTTCTACAAGCACGGTATACAGTGCGGTGATGGAACCTTTGTCTGATTGACCCGCACGTTCCATCAGTTTTGGTAGTGCAGCAAAAACAGAGGGCGGATAGCCTCGTCGTGTTGGTGGTTCACCAGCAGCCAAGCCAATCTCACGCTGAGCTCGGGCAAAGCGCGTCACTGAATCCATAAGCAGCAAGACACGTTTACCTTGGTCTCGGAAGTACTCCGCGATAGAGGTCGCGACAAACGCTGCTTTGGCACGTTCCATTGCTGGTCTGTCGGAGGTCGCAACAACCAATACTGACCTTGCCATGCCTTCTTCACCAAGGTCGTGCTCGATAAATTCTCTTACCTCACGCCCCCTCTCACCGATAAGGGCGAGGACCGTTACATCAACATCGGCAGAGCGAATAAGTTTCGCGAGTAGGGTACTTTTACCACCGCCTGCTGCCGCAAAAATACCCATCCTTTGTCCTTCGCCACAGGTGAGCAATCCGTCTATCGAACGAACCCCCATGGAAATAGGTTTCTCGATCAGTTTTCTCTGCATCGGCGGCGGCGCGTCTCTGTAAACCGGATACCAAGCACTCGGCTCTTTGCTTTGGGTACCATCAAACGGTCGACCCAGACCATCCAGAATCTTCCCTAACAGGTGATCGCCAACACCCACTTCGTGCATCTTCCCAAGCGGGCTTACTTCGGTATTGGAGGAAATACCAAACATGTTGCCAAGTGGGGTGAGTAACGCGTGATGTTGTTGAAAGCCAACCACTTCCGCTAGCAGCGACAAGGTTTGATCCGGGTTACGCAACTCACAAAGTTCACCGACACGTACACCTGGCACCACGGCTTTGATGATGGTGCCGGTAACTTGAGTAACTCGACCGCGGATTTGGATCAAACGTGTCTGTTTGATTGCAGATTGTTGGGTTTCGGTGATGTATGAGAAGTCGTTCAATTTAGGAAAACATGCGCAATAACTGATGCTGAGAGAATAAAAAGGATGGTGCAGTATTTATAGTGACTATTGGTCGGGAGTTTTTAGAAAACTTAAAACGCCCTAAAAAAACACGTCTGATTTTGACAGCCCGTTGCAAATGCAATTCTTATAATTCGCTCATATTGTACGAAAGGAGTGCAAGTGAATGAGTATTATCAATAATCAAATTACAACGGGTAACAAGTTTGACACGCCAATTCGAAGCGGTCTTGAGTCTTCACGTTCTGGGGAGTCAATTGGTGGCAACTATCGAGGCGAAACTGTCCGTGTACACAATGCTACTCAATCACTGTTTGACGCGATGGAAGAGCTGACGTCATTAGGCTCAGAAAAAGCGGAAAAAGATCTGACCAAACGCAAAGTGAAAGATGGCGGTATTCGCGTTAATGAAGCCCACGAGTTGGTTTCTGATTACCTAAGAAAAGTGCCTGATCTTGAGAAGAACCAAAAGATCAAAGACCTTGCTGCCAAAATGGCAAGTGGCAACTTATCAACAATTGCCCAGTTACAAGCGTACCTTAATGGTTTTTCTGAAGAGAAAAGCCACCAGTACCTTGCATTAAAAGCGGTGAAAAAGTTTCTTGGCGCGAACCCAGAAAGTAAGAACCTACTGGCGCTGATCGACCAAGCCCTTCTGAACTTTGAGCAAAACCCAGATTCATGGTCTCAAATTGATACTGAAATTCGCGTATCCAGTTTTGCTGACGAATACAGCCAAGAACAAGGCTTCAGCAGTTTGCACCAACTGCGTGGTTTCTATCGCGACACCGTACATAGCTACCAAGGTTTAGGCTCAGCATACAAGGATGTGGTTGAGCGCTTTGGTGAAAAAGAGGTGTCTACGGCGGTTGACTTTATGTTGCAAGGCATGAGTGCTGACTTGAGCGTTCAAGGCAGCAATATCGACTCAGTTAAGTTGCAGCTTTTGATGTCAGATATGCAAAAGCTTAAAACGCTGAACACCCTTCAAGACCAAGTTGGCAATCTCTATCAGATGTTTAAACCTCAGCAGGCAAGCCATGGCTTATCAAGTTACTGATTTGATGTCAGATGTCATTGCTTTGGTTGAGCAGCGCTGGGTGGGCAGTGAAGAGATCTGGAACTTAGCGAATGCCATGGAATTGGAATCCACCGAGCGAAAAATTAGCTTTTTCAGAGAGCTGCATAAACTGGTTCGGCATATTCCAATTGATGTGTTTAACGATGAAGAGCAGCGACAAAACCTAATACAAGCCGTGCAAAAAGCGCTTGATGAAGCGATTGATTTAGAAGAAGAGGAAATGTGGGACGATGAATTGGATTGATGCGTCAGTGGATGATTTTTGCCGAGGAATGGGGCTTGACGCTGTGGATTTCTCGTCAGCAGGGCGTGTTCAGTTGAGCTTTGAACAGAGCGGTACTTTGCACCTTGAGAAGCATCAGGACTGTTTGTTTCTTATGTTGGCGAAAGCGCTGCCGTGGCATCAATCTAATGAGCCGATCAAGAAGGCACTGAGCTTTTGCCATGCAGGGCAAGGTTGGCCATTTACCATTAAAACCGGATTGCTCGATGAACAGACGCTGGTTTTCTCTGCGCAAATTGAAGGTGATGAAGTGACATTGCCAACCATCGAACAAGCATTCGCGCTCTTGGTTCGCTTACACAATGATGTGGCGAATTCATGAGTAGAATTAGTACGTTAAACGTTGGTATTGAAGGCTTTACTCATGTCTCTCTTGAGCAAGTTGAAAACGATTTCCCACAGCGTTTTCAACTGCTGCCTGATGGTCAAGCCATCGCGACGCACTTAGAGAAACTGTATGAGCTTCGCCCATCTGAGCAGTACTTGATGTCGCTCGCCAAGCCAAAGCTTACCCATTCAGAGCTACTTCGCCCAGACAAGTATCGCCAGCAGTTTGATACGACTCAGCAGCGACTTCAGGAATTGGCACAGCAAAATGGTTCTCATGCGCTTTCCCAAGCGGTGGAAACGCTGCAAAACACGCAATTAGACCAACGTTATCTCACCATGGCGTTGAATCTACTGATTCAGGTTTAAGCCCCATGTTGCAAACAAAAGATGTGGAGCTATTGCTTATCCACGCTGCACTCCAAGTTCAATATCAAAAGCCCGAACAGGCGATCACGTTGCTGGATGCGTTGTTAGAAATCGAGCCAGAGCATCAAGAAGCTCGCCAAACACTGGCGGTGGCATGCTTGAATTCTGGTCGTTACACACGTTCAATCGAGCTGTGCGAAAGCTTATTGGAAGCAAACAACTCAAATAAAGCGGGCTTATGGTTTTGTCTCAGCCAAGCGCGCTGGAAACAAAATGATGTTGAGGGGGCACGCCGTGCTCATCGACGTTATCTGAAATCTCTAAATAGTGAATCAAATGAATAAGTTGATCGATATTTTAAACAAAGTTGGACAACGCAAAGACATCATGCTCGCCGTGATGCTATTGGCGATCGTCTTTATGATGATTTTGCCTTTACCGACGGCATTGGTGGATGTACTAATCGGTACCAACATGAGTATAGCGGTCGTCCTTTTGATGCTTGCTATCTACATTACCTCACCGCTGGAATTCTCTGCATTCCCGGCGGTTCTTTTGATCACAACGCTGTTTCGCTTGTCACTTTCTATTACGACAACGCGACTTATCCTTCTGCAAGGCGACGCCGGTCAGATCGTTTATACCTTCGGTAACTTCGTAGTTGGCGGTAACTTGGTCGTGGGTATCGTGGTGTTCCTGATCATCACCATCGTTCAGTTTATGGTGATCACCAAAGGTTCTGAAAGGGTTGCGGAAGTCAGTGCTCGATTCTCCCTTGATGCGATGCCGGGTAAGCAAATGAGTATCGACGGCGATATGCGTGCTGGGGTGATCGACGTTCATGAGGCGCGTCATCGTCGTTCATTGATCGAAAAAGAAAGCCAAATGTACGGTTCGATGGACGGTGCAATGAAGTTCGTAAAAGGGGACTCCATTGCCGGTCTGGTGATCATCGTGGTGAACATTTTGGGCGGTGTGACCATTGGTGTGACTCAAAAGGGCATGTCTGCGTCTGAAGCGCTTGAACTGTTTGCTATTTTGACCGTCGGTGATGGCCTGGTATCGCAAATTCCGGCTCTGTTTATCGCTATTACGGCCGGTATTATCGTTACACGTGTTTCAAATGAAGATTCCTCTGACCTAGGTTCAGATATCGGTGGTCAGGTTACCGCGCAACCAAGAGCTTTATTGATTGGTGGTGTCCTATTGGTGCTGTTTGCACTCATTCCAGGCTTCCCGAAAATCACTTTCCTTGTGCTTGCCGTTGTTGTAGGCGGTGGTGGTTTCTTCTTGTTCTATCAACAGAGAAAGCAGAGCGAATCTGACAGTTCTGACCTACCTAGTTTTGTCGCCCAAGGGGCGGGCTCGCCAGCTGCCAAACCGAATAAACCAACCCCTTCTCGCAACAGCAAAGGCAAATTGGGCGAGCAAGAAGAGTTTGCGATGACAGTACCGCTGCTCATCGACTTGGATTCTCGCTTACAAGAGAGCCTAGAAGCTGTGGCATTAAATGATGAACTCGCACGAGTCAGACGCGCGCTGTACCTCGATCTAGGTGTGCCATTCCCGGGCATCCACTTGCGATTTAATGAAGGGATGAGCAACGGTGAATACCTGATTCAATTGCAAGAAGTACCGGTTGCTCGCGGTCGAATTGAAAGCGAAAAATTGCTGGTGACAGAGGGCAATGAGCAGATCGATTTACTGGGTGTGCCTTACGAAAACGATGACGACTTTCTGCCGGGCATTGCGAGTATTTGGGTTGACCACAGTCACCGAGAAAAATTGCAAAACAGCCATGTGGGCTTTTTGACTCCCGACCGCATTCTGACTTACCACCTGTCTCACGTACTGAAAGAGTACGCGCAAGACTTTATCGGTATTCAAGAGACCCGTTACTTGCTTGAACAAATGGAAGGCAGCTACTCCGAATTAGTGAAAGAAGCGCAACGTATTGTGCCTCTACAAAAGATGACGGAAATCCTGCAACGCCTCGTTTCTGAAGATATTTCTATTCGTAACTTACGTGTGATCTTAGAAGCAATGGTTGAGTGGGGACAAAAAGAGAAAGACGTGGTTCAACTGACGGAATACATCCGTTCCAGCTTGAAACGCTACATCTGTTACAAGTACGCCAGCGGTCAAAATATGCTGCCTGCGTATCTGTTGGATCAGAGCTTGGAAGATACGATCCGTAACGGTATTCGCCAGACTTCAGCGGGCAGCTACTTAGCGCTTGACCCTTCTGTGACTCAACAGTTTGTCAGCGACGTTAAGCAAACCATCGGTGATTTGAGCCGCATGCCAAATAAACCTGTGCTGGTGGTGTCGATGGATGTGCGTCGTTACGTACGTAAATTGATTGAATCTGAATACTACGAACTGCCAGTGTTGTCGTTCCAAGAACTGACTCAGCAAATCAATATTCAACCGCTGGGAAGGGTAGGAATGTAATGGCGTGTGAACTCGCTCAGTCTTTAATGGCGTCAGGAATCGAAGTGACGCCTTACTTTTGGCAGAAAAGCACCATCTTGCTCGGGCAACGATACGAGTGCGACGGTATGGAACTGGTATTCCGAGTGGAAGAAGGTGAAATCATCATCGTACTGCTGCGAAGAATCAGCCCTAATCAAGGTTTGAGCAATCCTTTCTCTGCTCTGTTTTTGCTCGCAGAACACGCGATCCGATTGTACCCACCCGATTGGAGCATTCGCGGCAACGTTGACGTATTGCGAGGCAGCAATATGAGTAGCCAAAGGTTAGCGCAGTTCTATTTAAAAGCCTGTGGGGCGAGCCACGATGAACAAGAAGATTGGTACTTCTTGCGCCTCAGTGATTACCGCCCACTTAAAAAGAGAAAAAAGTAAAAACTCTCGACTGTTACTGACAGCATCCAAGAGATGCTTCGCTTTAAGATAGGTATCAAGATGAAGCAACCCTTTACCGAAACCATTGAAAAATCAGAACTTGCTATCCGTAATGCGGAAGATAGAACTGATGTCTTCAATGAATTACTTGAAGGATTAGGCGTTGGTCCAGTAGCAGGCAATATTCTGCTCGATGGGTTAAATGCTTCGCCCCAATTGATGAAACAAGCAGAGCATGAACTGCTTGAAGAAGTACAACGCCGCAGACAACAACAGCATCAAGTGCAAGCCACGAGTACCAAAGGCTCTAGGCGCAAGCGACCAACAATGATGCGTGGCATGGTGATCTAGAGGTTTCTAAATGACGGATATGACAACCATGAACTCTGTATCTGGAGTTCTAAATACAGCAACGAATCGTGACTCTCAAGCCTCTTTCCAGCAGCGTTTGGTAGAGACCCTTTCTCCAATTCTAGGCGATTCCGATGCAGCTCAATTAGAGTCTTTGATTCGCCAATTACCAATGGTAGTTGGGCGTACCGAACAAGAAAGTTTGGACCTGTATGCAGATTCATTACGCACGCTGCTAGAAAAGCAAGCCGCCTTTACGGGGACTGCTGCCGCTGAGACTGCTGCGCATTGGATGCAGTCACTGCAACACCAAGCGGTGAATGGTCAGATTGCGCCTCAAGACGTAGTGACTGGCGTAAACAACACGCTCGCGCATCAATTCCAGTCTTGGTTCGATAAGCAATTAAAAGATACGGTCGACAGCTCGCTTCCAACAGATTTTATCAATGAGTTTCGTTTAGGCAGCCAAAGCACCCAAGCGCAGCAAATTGCAGCCCTAGATGCGAGCGCGCTTACAGCCGCGACAGCAGAGATCAGCAAATTTGTAGACGCTCTTGCGCAGCAAATGAGCTCTAGCGAAGTCCGTGATAGTGCGATTTCATTTTTGCGCAATGCCTTTCGTAATCTAGGCTCGGTAGATATCAACGGGCTCAAGAACTCGAACTACTTGCTAACGCAAGAAAGCTTTAGTGCAGCGGTTACAGCTCAACTGGTTACTTCTTTGGACAGCGTAGGCATCACGTTAAGTAACAGTGATGCTAAGGCTTTGGCAGATAAGATTGCTTGGATTCCAGGTATGTCCAAGCAAGAGCTTACCGGTGCATTAAATGACCTAGCAAAACAAGTGAAAGGTCAGTACGAAAACGAATACGGGGCAGGACAGGTTGGTCAACTGCAAAACGTGCTTAATGCCGTGGTAGCAAACCTCAAGAACTCCCCAAATGCGATAACACTTTCGAGTTTGTTTTCTAGCATTGCGGTAAGCCTTGTGAACAAGCAAGTCGATACTTTTTACGGTAACCTCCATAAGGTACAGAAATACCAAGCGACGCAAGATCAGGTTGATCTAATCAAACAAAATACTGCACGAGACATAAACCTGCTATTTGAGAAGATTGTTGCCAGAAAAGACATTGGTACTGATTTCATTACGCGTCATCAAAAAATGATGGAGAACCTTAGCAAGTTAAATACGCGCTTGAGCAAAATCTCAGAAGAAGAAAAGAAGATAACCACAGGAGCTGACGGGAAAGAGCACGCTGATGTTAAAGCGGAACACTCTCTGACTGCTCGCGATTTACTGTCTGTGATTGAATCCAGCATTGGTGATCGCTTTGATGAGCGTGTGCTGTTTGCCTTAAACGAGCGTCGCGTTAACCGACTTGAAAAACGAGATCAGCAAAAAGAGGAACTTCAGTCTTATACAGCAAGGCTAAAAATCTTTGGTGAAGTACAGTCTCAGATACATATCAAGCAAAGTGGAAGCGGTACTTATGGTGAAGGTTACAACCCTGAAAGTTATAAATTTAACCACACCAGTTTTAACTACAGTACTCCAGAAGAATTTCATAAGTCACCTGAGTTTAAACATCTAAGTGAAGTTTTTCGAAGTGACAAAGGCTGGGGGCAACCTGGACCAGGTAAGAGAGCGAATATCTATCAAGATTATATCGATTTTGACGCGATAAACAGAGACAAGGTTAACTTGTCTAGTGTCATCGAGAGTCGAAATGGAACAGATGTTCGATTCATTTTTACTAAAGAGAATGTCGAGAAATACATCAAGCCAGAATTTCGACATCCATCTGGTGGAATTCAGCCTTCACCCGAAGACGTACTAAAGGTCACACACCGTATGTTTTTGAGATATGAAGGTATTGATGCAAAAAATGAGAATTATCAAAATGGCGAGAAATCCAAAAAATTGTCTGATTTCTCTAGTTCTGTCAGTGATAAATCCAAGTTGCTTAACGATGAAGTGCAAATCAAAACCACTGAGCTGAACGACACCAGTTCTCAATACAACTCTACCGTTGAAGCTATGAACAAGTTTGTTCAGAAGTACCACAGTATTTTACAAGAAATCCTACGAGCGATTTAAGGATAAACAACCATGACTACACAAAACGCGGCAACTGACCCATCTCAAATGCAAGCAGAGGAACTACTTTCGTTTCTAGAGGATGGGGGTACGTTAAAAATGCTGCACGACGTATCGGCAGATACTATCGAGCACATTTATGCGGTTGGATACAACTTTTTCCAATCAGGCAAGGTAGAGCAAGCCGCTAAGGTTTTCCAACTACTTAGCATGCTTGATCATTACCAAGCGCGCTTTTTCATTGGTTTGGGAGCCGCTCGTCAGGAACTGGGTGAGTACCTGCAGGCGATTGATGCCTACAGCTACGCTGCGCTTGTGGATATTAATGATCCACGCCCACCTTTCCACTCTGCAGAATGTCACCTTAAGCTTGAGCAATTGACAGAAGCAGAGAGTGGGTTTTACAGCGCGAAGGAGATGTCTGCCGGGAAATCAGAGTATGCAGACTTGCATCAACGAGCAGACATCATGTTAGAAGCGGTGAGAAACAAAAGGAGTAACTAGAATATGAATTCTATTGCACTTGACCGCACTCAGAGTCAGGTATACACACCTGATTCTGGCCAAACTACGTTAGACAAGGTAACGAAGACCGCATCTCATGCGTCACCTTCTGTAACCGTTGAAAACGTAAAAGGTAAAGATGCTGAAGCATTGAACACTGGTAAAGTTAAAGTTCAGCTTGATGCACCTAATGCCGCAGTAAGCGATAAGGTTAATGAACTTACGCTGAAAGCCATGGCTCAGCTACAAAAAATCGTAGACTCGATTGCCAAGGTTTTGCATGCGGTTGCCGACAATACGGGCTCGCTAGCAGTGAGAATCATCGCAGGTTCTGCGGATGATTTTGAAGTAGAGCTGGCTGCAATCACAGACAAACTGAAGAGCGCTCAAAACGAGCTTAAAATTCAGGAAGTGAAAGTAGCGAAAGCGAAGCACGAGCAAGAAATGGCAGAAAACCAAGAGAAGATCAAAGAGTCTGAAGCTGCGGCAAAAGAAGCTCAGAAGTCAGGCTTAGCCTCTAAGATCTTCGGTTGGATCAGTGCTGTTGTCTCTATTGTCGTTGGTGCCATCATGGTGGCTACTGGTGTTGGTGCGGCAGCAGGCGCATTAATGATTGCCGGCGGCGTGATGGGCGCGGTTAGCATGGTTCTACAAGAGCCAGCTGTACAAGACGCGATGAAAGAGGCTGGCATTAATGTCGATGCTCTCAACAAGGTCGTGATGGCTCTAGAGATTGCCGTAGCAGTTATCGGGGCAATCGTCACCTTTGGCGGCGCCGCTGCAGGTGGTATCGCGAAATTGGCGGCGAAGAGTGCAGGTAAGATTGCACAGAAAGTCACTGATATTGCGACCAAAGCAGCAGCGAACATGGCGAAGATCGCAGATATGGGCTCTAAAGCTGCGACTACGACTGCGAAAGCAATCCGTTTTGGTGCAGAAACCGTCGACCTTGCTGTCAATGTTGGTAAGGGGACCACTGATGCGGTTCATGCTTCTAATAACGCGAAAGTTACTAATATCCAATCGGATATCACTGACTTGCGAGCGAAGATGACCCTTAGCCAAGCGGTTATCGACAAGCTTAAAGAAGAGATCGCTAAGCTGATGGAAGACTTCCAAGAGCTGATGAGTGTCATCATGCAGATGATTCAGGCGAAAGGCGAAACGATGCAAGCGGTGATGAGCCGTCCAGCGACGGTTTAAGGAGCGTTTATGTTAGATAAAATTGGCAATACTGGACGTGCAGATCTTTACGGTTTGGGCGAGCTAGGTAAAACCACTAAGGCTGAAAAAGCGCCTGAGACAAAAACGGAAGCTGCGGCAATCCGTGGTAACAGCGAGGCAGCAGTATCAGGTCCTAAACATTACCAATTGGATGGTCCAAAAGCACCTGCAATCGGCGATCAAGCTCGAGTAGTTGAAAAGCTGATGAGCGCATTGGCGCCAACTGTGAATCTGCTAATGCAGACAACAGAAAAAGCCCTAAACGGTGAGCAGGTCATTAAATCTCCATCGGACGCGATTTCACAATCACTGTCTCTGCTTACGCTGCTTTATCAAGTGTCTAAGCTAAGCCGTGAGCAGCAAGTACTGCAACGTGAAATTGCTGTTGAAGCAAACGTAGCAAGCCTTAAGAGCCAAGCACAAGAGCTTAACAACTCAGCCAAAGCGATGATCGCAATGGCGGTTATCTCTGGTGTTATGGCGGGTGTTACTGCAATCATGGGCGCAGTTGGCTCAATGAAAGCAGGTAAGAAGATCAAACAAGAAGCCGCTGGTAACAAAGCATTTAAGGGGCAACAAGCAAACTTAGATGCCAAAATGGCTGAGATCAAAAACACCAAAGGTTTTGAAGGCGCGAAAGCAAAACGTGGGGAAATGCACCGCGAAGCAAATATGATTCGTACCGATATGGATCATATCAAAGCGGATACCACGGCTTACGGACGTAAGTTTGATAAGCAAATGGGCAACAACCAAGCGACGAACTCAGTCATTCAAGCTCTGACTCAAATGGCAAACTCTGCGTCAAACGTAGAGCAAACCAAAGCTCAGGCTCGTAGTAAAGAAGATGAAGTTCTAGCGACACGCGCACAAGCATCTAAACAGAAAGCAGACGAAAACGTCGGCTTCCAAGAAGGGTTGCTAAAAGAGTTGCGTGAACTGTTCCGCTCAATTGCTGATAGCCAAAACCAAGCATGGCGTGCATCTATCCCAACGGTTTAAACCGTAGCGGATAAGATCGCATAAAGAGTTAAGGCGCTGTATATACAGCGCCTTTTTTGTGTGGATCGCAATGGTATAAGCCGTATAAGCCAGATTATTCTTTTGGTTTTGAAACGCTTTGCTTCCGGTAGTAGCTGAACGCAATGACGCTCTCTACGGTTAAGATTGAAAACAGCTTCATGTTGTCCGATAGCGGTAGAAGTAGAATACAGACCAGTGCGGTAACGCTAGCGGTCAAACAAATTGATAGCCGATGCTTTTGACGTTCCATGTCGAGTCCTACGGTATGGTTTTCAATGTCTTGTTACTTGGCGTTTTCATCAAGAAGGTTGAGTTTAGGCTACCTAATTTGTTGGATTATCGCTTCTTTCTATATGATTAAAGCTATTGAAAATTTGAGTGCCTTTATAGCACAGGTGCTTTGAAGGGCGAGTTGCCTTGGTTCGTATGTTTCGTTAACGATTTTTGATTTAGAACCACTAGAGCTTCAAATTGTTGCCTCGCCTTCAAACCAAGTCATTCTTGCTGAACCTAGCACTTTGAGATTACTTGGGTATACAGCAATTTAAGTAGGGAAATGAGCATGAACATGAGTGAGTTTTCGAAGCGTGTTGAACTGTCGCCTCATACACTCAGATATTATGAAAAAATTGGTTTATTGAAGAATATTCAAAGATCCCCCAGTGGACATAGGATGTATACCGCCAAAGACTTGTCTTGGATCGAGTTCGTCAAACGTTTGAAAGACACCGCGATGCCGCTTGAAGAGATCCTTAAGTACGCAGATTTACGTGAAGTAGGCGAGAGCACGATTGAAGAGCGTCAGGTATTGCTAGAGAAACATCAAGAAAAACTGACTGAATACCTAGAGTTACAGAAGCAACACCTTGCAGCGCTAGAAGCAAAAATAGATTTGTATAAGCAAGGAAAAGTTCGTTGACTTAGAGTTAACTCTAACTTGTAGAGTGTTCCTAGATTCATACAAAAGGAGCATCAACATGTCATCGTCACGCTTTGATCAAGGATTAAAACTGCTTTCAGACATCGATGGTGAGGCAGGGCATAACGTTATTGATAGTCTGCAAGATATCTGTCCGGACTTAGCCAAGTTCACCATTGAATACCCGTTCGGAGATATTTACTCGCGACCCGCACTGGATATCAAATCGCGTGAAATCGCGACGGTTGCGGCATTAACAGCATTGGGGCACTGTCAGCCGCAGTTAAAAGTACACTTAAATGCAGCATTGAATGTTGGGTGTACAGCAGAAGAGATAAAAGAAGTCTTGCTGCAAATGTCGGTTTATGCAGGGTTTCCTGCGGCATTAAACGGAATGTTTGCGTTCAAGGAGGTCCTCGCTGAACGGAGTGATCTGAATTAATAGGGAGCACGCAGGTCGTAGCATCAAACCGCACTCAAGGTCTTGAAAAGGTAATACAACAAAGCCAGAGCGTCGACTCTGGCTTTTTCTTAACTCATCTCTATTTAATCTACTAAGAAGGCGAGGACAACATGGGATGATCTTCTTATCTCTGCTTGGTCACCGCTATACCAATTCCTCGTTTATATAGCTTCAATCAATGGAATGTGCGCTGGTTAATGATTTTTATGTAAATAATGCCCCTGGACGTGATGCAGCTAACAAAATCATTTTTGTTCGGTAACGTTCCCGAAAAGTTTGTATATTATCGCCCCATTGATACAAGTGGTAGAGACGCTCTGAGTCTGAGCGCTCTGAAATTCAGACTTTAGATGGGTATTTAAAGTCACCATAAGTTTGCAATTTTACTTGGGAACGTTTGCAAATAACCTAAGTATAAATTTACGTGAGACTATGGAAATGAAACTACACACTTTGACGATGGCAGTAGCGCTTGGGCTGGTTACAGCACCTGCATTCGCAGCAACAGATGTTGACGCTCTTGAAAAACGAATTAATGAATTAGAACAGAGACTTGAACAGGCAGAAAAAGTATCCACAGAAGCAAATGAGAAAGCCTCAAGCTTTGAGTTTCATGGCTACGCTCGTTCCGGGCTGCTCATTAATGATGATCTGAATGGTGCAGTGGGTACTGGTCCTTACATGACGGCTGCTGGTGCTATTGGCGCGCCAATTGGACGATTAGGGGTTGAGGATGATCATTATGTGGAAGCAAACCTTATTCACAAACGCTTTGCAGATGATGGTTCCAGCGCATTGTTCCGAATCATGTTGGCAGATAGTACGGAAACCAATAACGAATGGACAGCAAGTGAGAGTCAATTAAACGTTCGTCAGGTATATGCTGAGCTAAACAAGTTGAGCATGTTCTCTGAATCAAGTGCGTTTGCTGACGCAACGTTTTGGGCAGGTAAACGATTTGACCGTGATAACTTTGACATTCACTTCTTTGACTCGGATATCGTTTTCCTATCTGGTACTGGTGCTGGCGTGTATGACGTCCAAATGAGCGATTCGTGGAAAGCAAACTTCTCGATCTATGGTCGTGATTTTGGTGAGATTGATAGCTCGTCAACTGATGTTGAAAACTATATCGCGACAATGAACAACCGTTTTGGTAATTGGCAATTGATGCTGAGCGGCATGACGTCTGCTGATAACAATGATCGCGTAGAAGGTGCAGCAGACAAAGGTTTACATGCGATGTTTGCTTACCATGGCGATAACTTCTTTGGCATGAGTGAAGGCTTCTCTAAAACCGGTATTTTGATGGGTGATGGACTGGGTGCAGAACTTAAAGGCATTGGTTCAAACGGTGATTTGCTAGAAGACGCAAAAGCCGTACGCTTGTTCAGTTATGGTGTAACACGCATCGGCGACAATTGGCGTGTAGCACCTGCGTTGCTAGCAGAACACAGCCAAGATCGCTTTGCTAAAAATGATGAATTTACTTGGGCATCGTTCAACATCCGCTTAGCGCAAGAGTTTACACAAAACTTTGAGATGGTTTATGAAGGCTCATACCAATACATGGACCTAGACAATGCGATTGATAAAGCAAGTGGCAGTTTTTACAAAGCGACAATTGCACCAACGCTTAAGATGTCTACCGCAGCAGGTTTCTTTGACCGTCCAGAGCTACGTTTTGCTGTTAGCTACGTTGATTGGAGCGAAGACTTGAATGGCTACTCGATTAGCCAGGATGCGGGCGCTGCAACGATGGGTGATGGTGGTGAAGTTCTGTTTGCACTGCAAATGGAAACTTGGTTCTAAAGGGAGCTAACCTACAAAGAGTAATAAGAAAAGCGCCAACTGATTTCAGTTGGCGCTTTTTCATTAACAGGACTGACGCTCAATTGTTTTGAAGGTTAGTACCATCTTACTCATTTCAAAACTTCTGTTAGCAATTCTATCTAGTAACAGTTTCGCACCATTTTCCCCTGCTTTATCAAATGCATAGTTAAATGTTGATAAGGTTGGGGTGCACACTGATGCGAGCTCATCATCACCAACTCCTAACACTAAAACGTCTTTACCCGGTGTTAACCCGAGCTCTTGAATCGCTCTCATCGCACCGATAGCAATACGGTCTGTCGCACAGAACAAGCCATCTAGCTTAGGGTTCTTTGTTAAGTGTTGTTTTGCCAATGAATAGCCAGAATCGATTGTAAAGTCACCACGAGCATGGAAGGCGAGCTCAAAACCATGATGTTGTAGCGCTTGAACAAATCCTTCAGAGCGTTGCTTATCTACCGCGATATCGTCACCTTGCACACCAATAAAACCCATGGTTTGGCAACCTTTTGCAACCAGTCTATTTCCCGCTTCAAACCCTACTCGTGCGTCATCATGAATGATGCTTGGAATATTAAACATGGAACCATCTTGACCGACGAGCACAACTGGGACGGCTGAGTTTTGAATTGCTTTTACCAGCTTGGAATCGAGGTGGGTGGCGTAAAGAATGATCCCTTCAACCCGTTTTTGGTTAAAGATCTGAATGTATTCCAGTTCTTTTTCGTGGGCTTGGTGAGTGCTAGCAAGTAAGACATGTTTCCCAGCTTTTTCAAGGACATCGGTTAATCCATCGACACCTTGGGATGTGGCATGAGAGGAAACCCGAGGAACAATGATACCAACCAGATTGGTCTTTTGAGATTTTAGATCTTTAGCGACTTGGTTCGGCACATAGCCACACTCCGCTACTGCTTGGCGGACCTTCTGTTTTGTCGCTTCTTTTACGCCATACTCATCGTTTATAACCCGTGACACTGTTGATTTTGATACGCCAGCCAGACGGGCGACATCATGCAGACTCGCCATTGTTCCTATCCATTCTGTTTTTCGTTTTTGGGATTGTTTGCAAAGAGAAGATGAAAATCTCTTTGATAAGTAGCGATTCTAACCTCCTATACTGCTCTTAGGGAGAGAATTTGACGATCATTCTCACATTCTCTCTGCTTTATCTTTGACCATTTGGTTTTATTGAGCAAAAATCTGTTTTGCAAACGTTCCCGAAAATATCGCAAGCTCAGATAATAATCCAATGGGGTATGAAATGAATTATCCGGCAGTAGCAAAAGAGTTGTTAACTCTATTAGGTGGTAAAAGCAACATCACCGCACTTGCGCATTGTGCGACACGCTTACGCCTTGCCGTTGCAGATGAGCAAAAAATAGATGAACAAGCGATTGATAGCCTTGAAGGGGTAAAAGGGCAGTTCAAAGTTGCGGGTCAGTACCAAATCATTTTTGGATCAGGCATCGTAAACCAAGTTTATGCAGAAATGGCGAAGTTGACGGGGATGAGTGAAATGTCCACCAACGACGTTGCGTCTGCTGGCGCAGAGAAACAAAACATCGTTCAGCGCGCGGTGAAAGGGCTGTCTGATATTTTCGTCCCAATCATTCCAGCAATCGTCGCTGGCGGTTTGTTGATGGGTATCTATAACCTTTTGACTGCTCAAGGCTTGTTTATTGATGGCAAATCTTTGATTGATGCCAACCCAGGACTGACAGACTTGGCGAACATGATCAACACGTTTGCGAACGCTCCGTTTGTTTACCTACCTATTCTGCTGGCATTTTCAGCCAGTAAGAAGTTTGGCGGCAACCCTTATTTAGGGGCGGCGCTAGGTATGTTGATGGTCCACCCAGAATTACTTAACGGGTGGGGCTTCGGGGGGGCTGCGGTATCTGGCAACATTCCGGTTTGGAATATTCTTGGCTTTGAAATTCAAAAAGTGGGCTACCAAGGTTCGGTGTTACCGGTTTTGGTATCGGCATTCATTCTTGCGAAGGTTGAGTTGGGTCTGCGCAAGGTTATTCCTTCTGTTTTAGATAACCTTTTAACGCCGCTACTTGCGATTTTCATCACGGGTTTATTGACGTTTACTGTCGTTGGTCCATTCACGCGAGATATCGGTTTCCTATTGGGTGATGGTCTGAACTGGCTATACAACACAGCTGGCTTTGTTGGTGGTGCGGTATTTGGTCTTATCTATGCTCCGTTTGTTATTACCGGTATGCATCACAGCTTCATTGCGATTGAAACGCAACTTCTTGCGGATATTGCGACGACGGGCGGCACCTTTATCTTTCCTATTGCGGCAATGTCTAACGTTTCTCAAGGTGCTGCAGCGTTGGCAGTGGGCGTGATGAGTAAAGATAAGAAGATGAAAGGTATTGCGATTCCATCGGGTGTCACGGGTTTGCTGGGTATTACAGAACCAGCCATGTTTGGTGTTAACTTAAAACTACGTTACCCATTTATTGCGGCAGTTTGCGCTGCGGCGTTATCAAGTGCGTTCATCACAATGTTTAATGTGAAAGCTCAGGCATTAGGGGCAGCTGGTCTTCCAGGCATCATTTCCATCACGCCGGATAAGATTGGTTACTACATCGCGGGTATGGTGATCGCGTTCTTGACCGCATTTGTTCTCACCATTGTTCTTGGTATGCGTGACCGCGCTAAAGTCGGTAAAAAAGCAACGGCTTAATCTGAACTCCTTAAGGGTGGAGTCCCCCAAAATCCACTTCTTTTCCTAAATGTTTGGGGTGCTAGCCAAGCACTAATGGCTTGGCTAGCCTTTTTCAATTTTTACTTGGTAGTGAAGGTGTTCAACACGTTGGGCTATCAGGGCTTTAATTTTAAGGTAAGCAAGATGAATCAAGTGTGGGTAACTGGTGATGCTGTTGTCGATCTAATACCGGAATCTGAGACTTCTTTACTCAAATGTCCCGGTGGTGCACCAGCGAATGTCGCCGTAGCAATTGCTCGTCTATCTGGTAAGAGTGCGTTTTTTGGACGTGTGGGTGATGACCCATTTGGTCGCTTTATGAAATCAACGCTGGATCAAGAGGGCGTGTGCACGGAGTTTCTCGTTAAAGATCCTGAGCAAAGAACATCAACAGTGGTGGTGGATTTAGACGATCAAGGTGAGCGCAGCTTTACGTTTATGGTAAAACCGAGCGCTGATCAGTTTATGTCTGTTGAAGATATCCCAAACTTTAAGCAAGGTGACTGGCTGCATGTTTGCTCGATTTCACTGGCAAATGAGCCAAGTAGAAGCAGCACATTTGAGGCGATCAAAAGAGCAAAAGCCGCTGGTGGTTTCATTAGCTTTGACCCTAACTTGCGTGATGAAGTGTGGCAAGATCAATCAGAAATCCAAGCTGTCGTAATGAAGGCTGTAGCGATGGCTGATGTGGTTAAGTTCTCTGAAGAAGAGCTTTTGTTCTTAACTGACTCAACATCGATGGCACAAGGTTTACAACAAATAGCCGCTATGAATATTGCTTTGGTCTTGGTGACACAAGGTGCGAAAGGCGTTTGGCGCGTCTTTGAAAGTCAGAGTGAGCTGATCACCGGTCAAGTCGTTAGTCCGATTGATACCACAGGTGCGGGTGATGCTTTTGTCGGAGGGCTACTGGCATGTCTGTCTCAACATGAGGATTGGAAAAATCATCCTGTTGTTAGCTCTGCGATTCAATGGGCAAATGGCTGTGGTGCATTAGCGACGACGCAAAAAGGCGCAATGACCGCGCTTCCAACCCAGACAGAATTGCTGCAATTTATTGGGCAATGATCTTCAGATCCAATTTCAGTTGAGAAAAATTATGAGCTTAGACAACCGTTGGACTGTAGAGCAAAGATATCGCCGACTTGAACAAATCCCTCAGTGTGATATCGAAGAAATGACACTTTTACGTCAGCAAGATAAAGGCTTTCCTAGTTTTCATATCGCCCCTAGATTTGGGCTGTTAAATGACCCAAATGGGTTGTGCTATTTCAATGGTGAGCACCACATCTTTTACCAGTGGACGCCTGTGGGACCAGTCCATGGAATGAAGTATTGGTACCACCTTTCTACTAAAGACTTCATCCATTTTAAAGATCATGGCGTGGGTCTTCATCCTGACCAAGACTACGATTCACATGGTGTCTATTCGGGAGGTGCTTTGGTGGAAAACAACAAGGCTTTACTGTTTTTTACTGGCAACAAGCGTGACCAAAACTGGAATCGAATCCCAACACAGTGTTTTGCCACCATGGATTCAGACGGCAACATTGAAAAGCACGGTGTGGTCATTGAGAACGAACATTACACGGAGCACTTTCGTGATCCAAAAGTTTGGAAGAAAGGCGACGACTATTTGATGGTGGTGGGTGCTCAAACCAAAACTGAACATGGTTCAATGGCGCTCTATCAAAGCAAAGATTTGAAAACGTGGCAGCATAAAGGTCCTATCAAGACCAAGTTTTCTGACCTTGGGTACATGTGGGAGTGTCCTGATTTCTTTGAGATTAATGGTCAATCGGTGATGCTGTTTTCTCCACAGGGCGTGAGCAGTAGTAATCCTTATGATTTTAAAAACATCTATTCTGTCGCGTATATCGTGGGTGATCAGTTGAACCTAGAGTCGATGACTTTAGAAAACCACCAAGATATTTTGCAGCCAGATTATGGGTTTGATTTCTACGCCCCACAAACCTATTTAGATGAGAATGGGCGTCGCATTCTTATTGCATGGATAGGGTTGCCAGAAATCGACACGCCATCGGTCACACACCAGTGGGCAGGAATGCTGTCTCTTCCTAGAGAACTAACGTTGAAAGATGGTTTTCTTGTTCAAACTCCGCTCCCTGAGCTGAAAAGTTTAAGAAAAGAAGAGGTGGTCTTTGCACAATCCCATACACTGGAAAGCACCAGTTGTTTGATCCAATTAGACCTTGTGGGCGATGGCTTTGAACTTGAGCTGAGCAACCTCAAAGGTGACAACATCGTCTTTAGTGCGACAGAGCACGAGTTTGTGCTGGACCGTCATCACATGTCGCACTTGTACGCAGAAGAATTTGGTGGCATTCGAAAAGCACCAAGATTGGACGCTAAGCAGACGATTGAGATGTATATCGACCATTCTGTCATCGAGATTTTCATTAATGGTGGCAAACACACGATGACCAGTCGTTTCTTTATTGACGACCTCAATACGGTAACGTTGAGAGGGTTGGATCAAGCAAGGCTTTTCCCTTTGAAAGGTATTACAGGCTTGTTTGAATCGTCTATGTAGTTCGGCGCATCAAACGGCGTTGTCCTAGGGTAAGAGATGACGCCGTTTTCAATCAGCTTTGTTTTCCGATATATACGATAGTTTGCAAATAGGCTCGATAAGGTGAGCAATTACCATTACCATATTGGCAAATTCATTAGCTCGTGATTATTTATGTCTTTACCTCCTTGCCCAAATTGTAACTCAGAATACGTTTATCCAGATCAAGACCACTTAGTTTGCCCTGAATGCGCACACGAGTGGAACCCGACTCAGGCAGCAGAAGAAGACGCCGTAAACGTGAAAGATGCCAACGGCACTTTGCTGCAGGAAGGTGATAAGGTCACGTTAGCCAAAGATCTAAAAGTAAAAGGCAGCTCATTGGTGCTGAAGATCGGCACTAAAGCTGTGATTCGTCGTATTAAAGACGGCAAAGATCATCAACTAGATTGTAAAGTCGATGGCGCTGGCGAGATGATGGTGACGGCGCAGTTTGTGAAGAAGGCGTAATACCTGCACTTAGATATCGCTTTCAGAAGCAACAAAAACAGCTCATTAGGAGCTGTTTTTTTGTTTTTAAGCAAAGCTTGATTATTGAGGGCAAAACGTTTGATTGAGCTCTTTTGCTACCTCGATACTTGCTAGCCCAAATCCACCCAATAATGCGCCACTTGGTACGACAAGGATATTTTTGTTGATGCCGGCTGGCGTTGATTTTAGAACCGGCAACTTGTCCAGAATCTTATCCGCACTCTGATACATATCCCACGCTCTTTGACTCACTAAAATGTAGTCGGGTTGCATCTCTAACATCGCTTCCATACTGGTTGAGCGATAGCCTTTAAAGTGTGCTTGTGCAGGATTAATCGCCCCTGCGAGAGTAATGATGGTGTCGATTGCCGTATCAGCGCCACCGACGCGTGTTGCTCCAGAGCGGTCAAGCATAAAGAAAATAGCTTTTGGCTTGGTTTGGCATTGTTTGTGTTCTAGTTTCTCAATTTCTGATGTCACGCTTTGTTTTAGCTGCTTGGCTTCAGTAGGATGCCCCATGACTGCTGCCAGAGTGTCTATTCGAGACAGCAGTTGAGGAACGTATTGCCCTGAAGGGATTGTCACCACTTCGACACCACTTTTGGCAATTTGTTTGATGGCAGTTTGTGGTCCCATTTCATCAGTGCCGATCAAGTGGGTTGGGTGCAGTGCCATTACTCCCTCAGCAGAGAGGCGAACATGCAAGCCTAGCTGTGCGATGTCTTCATTGCCTTCAATCAAATGTCTACTGGTAAAATCTGCACCGACTAGCTTGTCTTGCGCGCCTAATGCATAAATGATTTCTGTTACCCCAAAGCCTGCGCTGATCATGCGATCTTCAGCATGCAAGGGCATCGTGACCAAAGAAGCGAGTGCCAAACATAAGAGTTTTTTCATGTATTTCACCTTACATACCATGAACAAATACGGGTATGTTTGATAAATCAAAGCCCCTCCGTAGAAGAAGGGGCTAAATAGTATAAATGTGCTTTAGAAAACGTATTTCGCGTTCACGCCGAAGTTGATACCTGGCGAAGTTAACGAGTCTGAATTTGCAACGGACGTTGGTGTTAACCCTTTCACACGGCTGTAGTTCCAGTATTTCTTATCAAATACGTTAAATACACCACCTCGAATGGTTAGGTTCTTGATTGGTTGCGCATAGGCGGTAACATCAACGATGCCGTAGCCAGGTGCTGACAAGTTATCTTTATTGCTCCAATCGCTGCCATCTTTGCTAGCAACAGCCGTTAAGGTGGTTTCCCAACCGTACAGTGCATTGGCTTGGTCGAAGCCAAGACCCAATACCCCGGTCAGTGGTGCGACACTGTCTATGGCTTTTCCTGAGTCTTTATCCTCACCTTCGGACCATGCACCACTGACACGTAAGTAAGTGCCATTTGGTACAGGTATTAATGCTCCGAGCTGCAGGGCACTTGAGAATTCCACACCGTAGATTTTCGCGTTGTCGATGTTCTCGTTTTTGCTGTACATGTATCGAGTACCTTGGTGCACTTCAGTCCAAGATGTTGAGTTAATGAAGTCACTGTAATCGTTGTAGTACGCTGCTAATTCCCAGTTCAACGCTTGATAGTTCTGGCGAACACCCAGTTCAATAGAATCACTGGATTCGGGCTTCAAATCAGGGTTTGCAAGCACTACAACATGCATTCCAGGGACGGGATTACGCTCAAAGCTGTAGTAAAGCTCTTCTGGTGTTGGTGCTTTAAAACCACGCGCGTATTTAGCGAAGGCGCTGGTGGTATCGGTAAAGTGGAACACGCCCCCCAATTGTCCTGTGATTGCATCTGTATCGAGATCTTTGTATTCACCTAGGTTGCCGTCGATATTACGATGATCTTTAGTTGGTCGGTATTGGAAGGTGTCGTAGCGAAGACCAGTGGTTACAATCAAGCTGTCATTCATCAGATACATTTGATCTTGCGCGAAAAGCCCAGCTTTGCGTACGTCAGTTTTTGGTGGCATTTCAACAACGCCACTGGTGTCTTTCCCTTTATTATCCGTGTCACGAGTTTCGAGCTTGAACTCGCTGTCGATTAAGGTTGCTCCGTAAATAAAGTCGTGATTTGTGTTTCCTAGCACGAACGATTTATCGAGCTGTACATCCAGCTGGAGCGAAGTATCCTTCGCGTTACGCTGTCTGGTTCGATCGGTGCTGGTAAAAGGTGGGAAAGCGCTTGTCAGTGTGTCTTTTGTGGTGTTTTTCGCTTCCGAAATCTGCCAGTTTGCTTGCCAAGTTAAGCGATCAAAAGCGGAGTATTGAGCATTCCAAGTGTGCTCAATGCCAACGCGACCTCTGCGCTGAGTGTCCTCGAAATGATAGTTAGAATATTTATTGAAGCCACTAGAGCTGCCTTCTAGAGAACGACTTTTCCCATCCGAGTCTTGTTCGAAGTACTGCCCAGTAAACACGAAATGATGCTTTTCACTGGCTTGAAGTTCTAACTTAGACAAAATGTTGTTTGATGTGTAGTTCATCGGATCGGCTTTACCGCGACCTTCGCCAGTGATATCAGCCCCATCGCCATGCGTTTCCAGTTCGTCACCATCGCGGTGAGTAAAGATAATCATCCCTTTAAGGTCTTCATTAAACTGGCGAGCCGCGTTTACGGTTGCTTTGTAACTGCCGTCGCGAGATTGATACCCTGCGTCGACACTCGCATGACCTTCTTCGCCTTGGAGGAGATCATCCGCGGATTTTGTTCTCATCAAAACGCTGCCGCCGAGTGCACCACTGCCGTACAAACTTGAAGATGAACCTTTGTTAACTTCAATGGCGGTGAGCGTATCAACTTCGACTTGCCCTTGACCTTTGCCAAGAACATTCATCACAGTTCCGCTGACTCCTGAACCGTAAGCGACGGGTTGTTCTACGCCATCGACTAGAACTTTAACCCGGCTTCCGTCCATTCCTCGGACATTGAAATCTGACGCCCCAAAACGTGAGTTGCCATTCATGCTGACGCCCGGTATGTAACGCAGGCTTTCTTCGATATTGTTTGCCATCTGCTTTTCAATATCTTCTGAGCTGACAACCGCCACACTACCTGCGACGTCAGAAATAGACTGTTCCATACGAGACGCAACGACGACAACGGTTTCCATTTTTTGTGTGTTTGCCGTGGGCTTTTGTTGTTCGGCATCACTAGATGCATAGGTGAGAGGGGCAATAAGCGTTGGCAGCAATAATGTAAAAGGTGCCACCCTTGGCTTTAAAAGAGACATACTGCATTTCCTTAGAAAAATCGCACTAAAAATAAAAGCTCTTAGCGCTTCAAGTGGGAATGGTTATCATTATTATTGCAGTATGATGAACAAGATTTGCTCACCCAGATTTGATCTTTATCAATTAATAATGCATCTCATTTGCATCTTTTGGGTGGTGGTGGAATGTTCAAGTCGGCAAACACCGCTGATGGCTGCCTCTCAATCTCGTTGGAATATTTCTGGTGCTAACTCCACCGCTTCGCACATGGCGGGAATGTCTAGCAGCGTGATATGACTTTCGCACTCAGTAATAAACCCATCGTTTTTCAGTTTTTTGAACGCCCTAGAAAGCGTCTCTGGCGTCATCCCTAGCTGTGTTGCAAGCAGCTTTTTCGTCACGGGTAACGTGATTTTCCCTTCGCTTCTCGATTGAGCACGATAGAAGTCAGCCAGCTTCATCACCAGTCTTTGGTTCGCGTTTACTTGCGTCAAAATGTTCACGGTATCCATCAGCTGGTGGATGCGATTGGTCATGTAGTTCATGACTTTTAATGAAGTCTGCGGAGACTGAGTAAATACCGTTAACACATCTTGGTAGTGGAACACAGATAACTCCGTATCCTGATCGACACGGGCACTCATCGGATAGACTCTTGGGGACATAAACATCGCCATTTCTGCAATCATTTCTCCCGCCATAAACACCCGAAACAGCTTTTCGTCGCCGTTTGGCATCAAACGAAACAGTGAAACTTTTCCTCTCTCTACCAAATACATTTTTTCCGCAGGCTCTCCACGTTCAAACAGTTGACGCCCTGCATCGCAATGCAAAGGCGAGCGTTTTGAGAAGAGTTGTGTTTTTTCTTCTTCGTTCAGGAGCGAAACAATAGAGCCGGGCACGCTGTTTTCCTTAGCTTGATAATTATCAAGCAGCAAATTCGGACTTGGGGGATAAGATACAAATAATAATCATTATTGATTGATGTGCCAACTTATCCAGCCTGAGAAAGGAGAACAGTTATGGACGGTATTAGCCACGTATTTCGATGGGTTGCCTTGTGCGGTCTGGTCGTTCTTTTTGTTCCCGTCGCCATCTTTGCTTAGGAGTCATTATGTCTAAACGATTAGCGATGCCCAATGAAGGGCGAGAAGTGACAAAAACACCGGGACACTGGGTACTCGCTCAACTGGGTAAGAAAGTACTGCGTCCTGGTGGCAAAGAGTTAACACAAAAAATGTTGCAAGGGTTGGCAATTAACTGTGATGACCGCGTTGTCGAATTCGCGCCCGGTATGGGTTACACGGCACGTTTGTGCTTGGAAAAATCCCCTGCAAGCTACACCGCTATCGAACAAAATGAGCAGGCAGCGGAGATTGTTCGCTCTTACTTACACGGTGCAAACCAACGTTGTCATGTCGGGAATGCACAAGAGACAGGGTTAGAGCCAGAATGCGCTTCTGTGGTTTATGGCGAAGCTATGCTGACGATGCAATCCGGTGCGCGTAAAAACGAAATTATTGCTGAGGCTGCTCGAATCCTCGCGACTCATGGTCGTTACGGTATCCATGAACTGTGCATTACGCCAGATACTATCGATGAAGATAAAAAGCGCGCGATTCAAAGAGAAGTTTCCGAGACCATTCAACACCCCGCAAAACCCATCACACCTGCAGAGTGGAAAGCTCTGATGGAAGAGAATGGTTTTGTCGTTGAATTTGAAGCTGTTGTTCCAATGCATTTACTCGAACCAAAACGCGTTATCGCCGATGAAGGCTTGAGTGGGTTCTTAAAAATCGTGAAAAACGTACTGACTAAACCGCAAGCGAGAAAGCGTGTGTTAGGCATGCGAAAGATTTTCCGCAAATACGAAAATAACCTATCTGCGATAACGCTTGTCGCAAGAAAGAAGGAAAGCTAAATCATGTTTGAATACACCTTATATGAAGATCTCGCCAGCGAAGTGGATATCCCCAAAGCAGGTATCACAAGTTGTCCTGTGTACAAAAGTGAGCGTTTGCGAGGTGTTATTTTCGGGTTCGCTGAGGGTGAAGAAATGAGCGAACATACTGCAGCAGTACCAGCGATTGCACAAATACTCGAAGGAGAATGTACGTTCACATTAGAAGAAGAGGCGAAGGAACTAAAAGCTGGCGCTTGGCTACTAATGGACGCGCATTTGCCTCACAGCATTATCGCGAAAACGCCATTGAAGCTGATGCTGTATCTGTTGCGCGAGCCTAAGTAACACGCAGTATTGAAATACAAACCAATGTAAATTCAGCCCCAATCAAGTGTTGGGGCTTTTGCGTTTATTGCTGCCGGTACTTATCTGACGAAGTTCTGCAACCCTGCCACGCTGGCAAAGTTATAGAGAATAAAACCCGATGCCACCATGGTGACTGCCAAAACGAGGTTAAGCGTATCGCTCAAGTTGGCATTAGGTTTGGCGCTGTGGTTTTTCATTTGGCGTTGAATCGTTAAAGCGTTGAACACCAATATCGAGTTGGTCATTGCTGTTCCTAAAGCCATCACGAATGTCGCGATCATCCCCCACATCAAGCTGCCTAGCATGTTAGAGAGAAACAGAACCAGCACCGCGCCAGTACAAGGGCGGAAGCCGATAAGCAGTAGTGCTTTCCATGAAATATTGCCGTTAGACTCTGCGGAATCATCATCTTCTTGAGAGGGTGTTTGTTTGATACGGCGTTTAACCACCGACGCAAATTCTTTCAACGCCAATAAGATAATAAACACCGCACAACCTTGCGTCAGCAGACGAACATTATCGGAAAGGCTGAAAGCAAACTGCTCTGCAATCTTAGCGGTAATCACGAAAAGAATGCACGCGCTTGCGGCTTGCAGGGCGGCAATAATCACGACCAATACAAGCGCTTGTCGACGACGGTAGCCATGAATAAGGCTCATTGATGTCACTGCCGTTTTACCGTGCCCAGGGGCAACTGAATGCAACAAACCATACAGAAAGCTAAAACCCAACAAGTACCAACCGTACAACAGTTGCCCTTGGCTGATGAGCATCAGGTATTCACTGAGCGAGTTTACCGTGTCACGTTGAAGCCGAATCAACTGCATCCAGTAAGCAGGGAAGTGATTCCAAATATGCAGAGTAATGGCTGATAGCATTACGCTAAACACAGCGAACAGAGCGCGCTTGAAGACTGGCGAGTTTCCCATTAGTTCTCCTCCGGCTCACAGGTGAAGAGGGCTTTTTGGGTAAATAGCTGACCGAGTTCGTTATCTGGGTCTGCATCAACAGAGAGTGACATCGCGTAAGTCACTTGCTCAGGCGTTGGGTTTGGTTCAACCACGTCAATATGACAACGATCAGCGTAAGGCTTATTGATGGTGATGGCGTGCTTATGTTCCCAACTCATATCTACGAAGTAGCTTGGATCAAAGATAAGCAGACGCAGATCAGGCGTGTAGATACTGGTGGGTTTAGCGAGTTCAAGATTGAACTTTAATGTTGCTTTTGCGCCATTCATCTCGATAGCCCCTTCTTCCACCATCTTGTAGCGAATCGGTTCATCGTCGGCATAAAAGTAGGTGAAGTAATGGCTTGATAACAGGTTGTAAATCACCTGACTAGAGAGTGTCGAAAGCACTTCATCTCGATTTTCGTCGGTGAGTTTCTCTCCCGCGAGCATGTAAGCCGTGGTCATGGCGTCAAACTCCCAGTTCATTGAGAGCGATTGAATCTTATCTTCTTTGATATTGATTTTGGTTTCCATTGTCACCCAAGAATGAGGATGGGCGTGGACAAAACAAGAAAACAGCAGTGAGAAAGCAGTAAGAGTTAGGCGTAATCTAGAAAGAGAAAACGATCCAAAAATGGACATCCGATTACCTATGATTAAAATGATGCGAAAATTTCCGATTGTTATAACATAACATTAGTGGCATTTGAACATTGTTCATTACTGTTAGTGTGGTTATTTATCGACGATTTATCCGTTTACCTGTTGAGATGCATAGGGTGGCAATAAAGCTGATGGGTTAACTGTTTTATTGATTTTCGTTCTCATTCTTTTTCCCATTTTGTGGTTAACTTGAGCCCATTAAACAAATAGAATGCAGTTCGGTGGCAAGATGACTTAAACCGACTCTTCACGCGTTCTGCACTTTTCTAACCAACTTTTTCAAATCATGAATCTGACTCATAAAGACTATTTTAAAATCGCATTTCCTTTCATCGTTTCTACTGTTACCCAACCATTATTGGGGGCGGTGGACACCGCGGTGATCGGTAAACTTGGTGTGGCTGAGATGATTGGTGGTGTGGCGATCGGCACCGTCATCATGAATACCTTGTATTGGCTGTTTGGCTTTTTCCGCGTCAGTACTACCGGGCAAAGTGCGATCGCATTAGGTAAAAATAGCCCAGAAGATCAAGCGAGCAGCTTATTCCGTCCTTTCGTGCTTTCGCTCTGCCTTGGCTTGATTTTCATTGCGTTGCAGTCCGTGATTTGGATGGGGGCAGAGCTGATTATCTCCCCTGATGCCGTCGTGGCTGAAAACGCTAAGATTTACTTCGATATCATGATCTTTGGTGCGCCATTTGTACTGCTGAACTACACCGTGATTGGGTGGTTGATGGGGCAGGCGAAAGCCAAAGAAACCTTGTTTACGCAAGTGTTTGGTAACGTATTGAACATCGTGCTGGATATCGTCTTTGTGTTGTACTTCGATATGGGCATTGCTGGTGTTGCGGTGGCGACACTTATCGCACAAATCTCGACGTTTGTTATTGGTGCGGTGCTGGTGTTGAAAACCTGTTGTTTCCCGCTGTTTGATTACATTCAAACCGCAAAAATGACGCGTAAAGATCTTAAAGTTATCGCGTCTTCCAATATGGATCTGCTGCTTCGTACTGTGTGTCTATTGGTGTTCTTCAACATGATGGCGCGTGTAGGCTCTCAGCTTGGTTCTGATGTGCTCGCGGCGAACGCAATCTTGATGCAAGTGACCTTCATCGTCAGCTATATGTTCGATGGTGTGGCGAATGCGTCGAGCGTCTTCGCAGGTAAAGCAGTAGGGCAGAAGAATCCGACATTGCTTGATAACGTGATTAAGCTAAACATGCAATGGACCGCGGCGTTCGTTGTTGTATTGACCTTGCTGTTGGTGCTGTTCAAACACCAAGTGGTGACGTTGTTTACCACCTTACCAAACCTTGTTGAGCTGTATTTGGACATGAGCCCTTGGTTATTGGCATTCCCGTTGGTTGCTGGTTTTGGGCTTACGTTTTACGGCATCTTTACTGGCACAGGGACGACGCGACCAGTACGTAACTCTACCTTCCTAACCATGGTGTTGTTCTTAGTGACGCAATTTATTGCGGTGCAATATTGGGGCAATCACGGTTTGTGGCTGGCATTCACTTTGTTCTACGTTGGGCGCTTTGTCTTCTTGTTCCCGTACCTCGATCAAGTAAAACAAAAGTGTCAGTAATTCACGCTGTTATACCCAAGTAACCTCGAGATGCTTAGTTCAGCGAAAATGCCTTGGCTTGCAGACGCGGCGACGATTTGAAGATCTAGTGGCTCTAAATCAATAATCGTCAACAAAGTATGCGGGTCAAGGCAATTCGCCCTTTGGGAGTGAGTCACTGAAGCAACTTCTGCGTCAAACAACTTGGAAAGAGCTCGCTATTCCACTGCGTTGTTTTCCTTGAATTTGAATCAGTGACTCACTCTGAATCCGGCATCTTGAGGTCACTTGGGTATAGATTATTTCGATTTTTTATCGCAAGGGCGGAGCCATCTGCCCTTGCTGATAAAAGCGTGAAAAAGGTGATGAAATAACCCCTCTGAGTTGTTTTCTTGCTCAGACCTGCGTGATACTATCGTTATGTTATATTGTTACATTTAGCTTGATGTCGTGATTTCTCAACCAATACTCTCCGTTAATAATCTCAGCCTTACAGACTCAGAACGCACACTCTTCAAAGACATTTCTTTTGAGCTGTTTCAAGGTGAAGTTCTTGCCATTATGGGACCTTCCGGCATTGGTAAATCCATGTTGTCGAAAGCCGTCGCAGGTTTTTTGCCGTCTGATATTTGGGTAGACGGAAGTATCCAGCTTAACAGCAGCGAAGTCGCACAAACTGCCATGCTGCAACGTAGTCAATCTCAGCGTCCTGCGGTCATTTTCCAAGATGCACTTAAAGCACTGAATCCATTGGCGTCTGTCGAACAACAACTGTGTTTGGCATTGACGGGCAACAAAACGCGCTTGTCTTCAGCAAACCGAGAAACGGTGACGACCTTGTTGTCTCAACTCGGATTTGCAGATCCAAAAGCAGCATTGGCGCAGCATCCAAGTCAGCTATCTGGTGGTCAGCGCCAGCGTATTTGTATTGCCATTGCGTTGCTTGGTAGTGCTAACTTGATCATCGCTGATGAGCCCACCAGTGCGCTCGATCCAATCACCGAAGCGGAGATCCTTGAGTTGTTTCGCAGTAGTGTTCAGCAACGCAACATCAGTGGTTTGTTGATCACGCACGATCTCTCTGCGGCTTTGGCGTGTGACAAAGTCTTGGTGATTGCGGACAACACCATGGTGGCTTATGGCGCACCGTGGCAAGCCATTCAGCAAAGTTCGCATCCTTTCTGCCAACAACTTGCGCAACTGCTGCCTTAACTTCATCTCTGGAGCCTATTTTGACTAAGCACAACTTGAGCGGGCACACGCAGCCTAAATCGGCGGAAGTTCGCTTTGAGCAAGCCAGTGTTCACTATTACTCCAAACCAAGTTGGTTAGGGGGTAAACCGTTTAAAGCGCTCGAGCAATTGGATCTTGCCATCGACACAAAGAACATTGCGATTGTTGGTCCTTCTGGTGCGGGTAAATCGACTTTGATTGAGCTTCTGTTTGGTCTTCGTAAACCCACATCTGGTGAAGTGTATGTGTGTGGTTATCCGCTATCGCGTAGCTCGGCTAAGCAGCGCCAAGAGTTGTGTCAGCACATTCAATTGATTCCGCAAGAGCCGCAATCGAGCTTGAATCCGTATTACACCGTTCGTCAGATCTTACTCGAACCGCTAAGCAATATTGGTTTAACGCAAGAGCTTAACGAGAAGGTGGAAAAGGTCTTGGCGGATGTCGGTTTGGATCTCACATTGTTGGATCGTAACCCGCAGCAATTATCAGTTGGGCAAGCGCAACGTGTGGCTATCGCCAGAGCTTTGATTGTTGAGCCTTGTGTGTTGGTTGCCGATGAGCCAACCAGCAGCCTAGATCCCGTCAGTCGTAAACAGATTCTCGACTTGTTGGCAGGCATTCAAAAGAGTCGTCAGATGCGCCTGATTTTGGTGACACACGACCTCGATGCGGCACAAACCCTATGCGATGAAATCCTAGTGTTAGACAAAGGACGCGTTGTCGAGCACGGCACAGCACAAAACGTGACAACTAACCCATCGCACTTGATCACGAGAGCCTTGATGAGCGCTCAACACAAAAGTAATGAATTCACAAAAACCATTGGAGAGGTTTCTTATGCACCTTAGTACTCCCAAGTTAGCTTTGTCGCTGGCTTTAAGCGCACTGCTGACGGGTTGTTTTGACTCTGGCGAAAGTAAGCCAGAAGCGGAAAAAGCAGCTGCACCACAAGCGACGGAAATTCGCGTAGCCATGATGCAACCACCACGCACAGGTTTGTCGCCACTTTCAGATGACGCGTTCAAACTGTCACGTTGGAGCACAGCAGAAACGCTAGTGAACCTCAACGATCAGTCGGTAGCAGAGCCAATGCTGGCAACAGAGTGGGAACAAGTTGATCCGATGACGTGGCAATTTACGGTACGTAAGGACGTGAAATTCCACGATGGTTCTGACCTTGATGCAAACGCGGTTGTGAACTCTCTACAAAAAGCATTAGATGCCGCACCAAAACCACGCATTTTGGATGGTATCGAATGGCAAGTTCGCGCACTGGACGACTTCACTGTTGAAATCAAAACGACCTTTAACGATCCACTGTTGCCAAGCCGTCTTTCTAGCCCACAGCTAGCGATCCTTTCTGGTGCTGCATATCAAGAAAACGGTCGTGTTGTGCCAATCAATGCGGGTACGGGTCCATTCGTTCTGACAGAAATCAACGGGACAACCAGCGCAAAACTGAAGCGTTTTGACGGTTACTGGGGTGAAAAAGCGAAAGTAGACAGCATTTTTGCGGAATACGTACCAAACGGTTTTGCTCGTGCTGCAGCGCTGCGTACCGGTGAGGCGGATGTAGTTGAAGCGGTTCCTGTTTCGCAAATCGCGATGATGGAATCTTCACAGCTGCACGAAGTTGCAATGCCACGTACCAATACGCTTTACCTAAACAACAAATCAGATGTGTTTAGCCAGTTCGGTTTGCGTAAAGCAGCGGCTCAAGCGGTTAACCGTGAGCAAATCATCAAAACGGTTTACGAGAACCACGCCGATTCAGCGAAAGGTCTGTTAGGTCCAGCATTGGCATGGGCTCAACCAATTCGTGACGCGAACCCTCGTATGGAAACCATGGAAATGCGCCACGCGAACGGTGAGAAGATCACCATCGGTACATTTACCGACCGTGCTGAGTTGCCAGAAGTAGCGGTGCTGCTAAAGCAACAACTTGAAGCGGCTGGCTTTGTGGTTGAACTAGACGTTCGTGAATACGCACAAATCGAAAACGATGCACTAGCAGGTAAGTTCGATGCGTTCTTGTTGTCACGTGCAACAGTGTTGGATTCTGGTGACCCAGTGGCGTACATGCAAAGTGACTTTAGCTGTAAAGGTTCTTACAACCTAGGTCAGTTCTGCTCTGAAGAAGTGGACGCAGCATTGAAACACGCTGACCGCCAACCATTGGGTGAGAAACGCCAACAAGCGATCATCGAAGCAGAAAGCAAAATCCTTGAACAATACGCTGTGATTCCACTGCTTCACGAGCGTGTAATCCAAGGTGAGAGTGATCGTGTGAAGAATGCACAACGTGACCCACGTGAGCGTCGCCTGATCGACCAGTTTACTGAGGTGAACTAACTCGATGTCGTCTGTTGCCAACATGCGCTCTCGTTGGAGCGCTTGTATGCCTGAATGGTTTACGCGTTTTTTGTCGCGCTTCCTGTCTCTCGGGGTAGTGGTTGTGTTGGTGGGTTTGATGCCGGATATTGCAGGTATCGACCCAAGCCAATCAATCCTGCGTGCCCGTGCGGGTGCTCAACAATTGCTGACGGCGGAAGCTCTGCAAGCAATTCGAGAAGATCTTCAACTTGACCGCAGCGCTGCTGAGCGACTGTGGGATTGGTTGACGCTTGCCATGCAAGGTGACTTAGGTGTCTCTTGGGTGAGTGGCGTATCCGTGATGGAGAGCGTTCAACAAACCGCAAAAACGTCGCTATTACTGATGCTTACAGCGCTAGGCATGGCATTTGTAATGTGTATGGCGAGCGTGTTTTACACTGTGCGTCGTTGGCAACAGAATCGTTTAGACAAACATCATGACACGCTCAGTTCGGTGTTGGTCTCACTGCCTGAATACGTGATTGCTTCGTTGCTGATCATGGTGTTCTCCATCTGGTTGGGTTGGTTCCCGCCTTATGGTTGGCAAGGCGTACAAAACCTCTGGCTACCCAGTTTGGCAATGGCATTGCCTGCTGCTGGCTTGTTCGGGCGCCTACTCAATGACAGCCTCAAGCGTGTACTAGATGAGCCTTGGGTGATCACTTGGCTATCGGCGAACGTCAGTAAGTTTCAAATCTTACGCTTTGCCTTGTGGCGTGCCGTTAGTAACTTGATTCCTCAAATCGCAATGACGGTGATTGGTTTGACCGGCGGCGCGGTTGCTGTGGAGCAAGTGTTCTCCATTCCGGGTATCGGACGTTTGATTTTAGGCGCAGCGAAGTCACAAGATCTGCCTATGCTGCAAGGTGGTTTGTTGGTGTTGCTGGTGTTCTCGATGTTGATCAGCAGTGCGAGCATCTTATTGCAACGCTGGTTACTCGGACACAGTGTCACAAGTGGCAAGCTGATCAGCAGTCACAGTACTTTCCGTTTTACCCAAAGCACCACTAAACGTATCGTCAGTGCGACAATCTTTGCCTTGCTGATTGGTTGTGCGGGATGGGCGTTAATGCGCGACCCTTACACCATCCAATTTACTCGCCTTGAATCGCCAAGCTTAGCTGCCCCGTTTGGTGCTGATGCGGTCGGGCGAGATCTGCTTGCTCGTGTTGGCGGCGGTATGATGTCGACAATCAAAATGGGCATCATCGCCACCTTCCTAAGTTTGGTGATTGGTTTGCTGCTCGGCTTCGTGACTCGTTATAGCCAAGGCTTAATTGAGATCACCAAAGGTGTGCCATACATTGTGGCGGGTCTGCTGATTGCTGGTCTAACGGGGATGAACCCAAACAGCGCTTTGATTGCGATTGTTATGGTGTCATGGGCACCATTAGCAGCGCACTGTGCGAGCTTGTTGATGGAAGCCAAAGCGCAGCCTTACACGCATCTTGCGCCCATTTGGGGAACCAGTCAGTGGCGAGTACTCCGTTACTACTTGTTGCCTTACGTACTGCCGCCATTGATTCGTCACGCGTTTCTGCGTTTGCCGTACATTACGCTTAGCCTGACGTCTCTGAGTTTTATCGGACTTGGCGTTAAACCGCCAGAACCTGAATGGGGCTTATTGATTGCGGAAAACTTGCCTTACATAGAGCGCTCACCATTGGGTGTCTTACTGCCAATTTCAGGCTTAGTTTTGATGGCGATTGCAATTAACTTGTTGTTCGACGATTAAACCGGATTCATGAACTTTCTAACAGCCTCAATAGCGATATTGAGGCTGTTTTCTTTCAGTTTCATTATTCGCCATTGTGCGTCCCAAAAGCCACGTGCACATTTGCGCTCTGGCGTGTCATTCTTAAGCTATCTCTCTCGGTTTTTATCTTGATAGGCAAGGGCATGAAGGAATACGCACCGCAGTACAGCAAAAAACAAAAGATCATCAGGGTCGTTATTGCCGGCGTATTTTGCATTCTAGCTGGTGTGCTGTTTAAGCTTGAGGGGGAGCCTCTACTGCAAGCAGTTGCCAAAGCGCCGGAATGTTATGAAGTGTTCGGTATGCAGGGATTAGAACTTCTGGTTTACATACTGTTCTTTTGGGTGCCACTGTCCGTGTTTTTACTTGCTGCGGTATTGATGTTGCCACTTGGCGTACGTGGTTTGATCGAAGGTCAGTTTCCACCTAAAGGTGTGAAGGTATTCAGACCCACTGTGATTCAACGCGGCAAGCTCGGTACGTTCAAATCCCTTATTCATCTCTTGTTCCCCTTATTGTGCTTTGGTTCTGTCGTGTGGGGTAATGGTCAAATCGAACCCATGATGGAGATCTTCCAACCAAAACAAGGGGAAACAACTTGTATTGACTGAAGTTCTTGATGTGTCTTTGTGACCTTGGTCCCTTATAGATAAGCCAATAAATTCAATTATTTGTTGAATCTAAAATATTAGTCGTAAAGATAAAAATTATTATAATACGTTGCACTGTATATGAAATTACTTGTGCTGTCTCTTTGTTATAATTGGGCGCGATTTGAACAATATAACAAAAGGTATCTATTCATGTTCAGCAACCTCTCTATCAAGCAAAAGATAGTTCTCCCTCTATCTTTGATGATTGTATTACTGACTTTAAGCTCAGTATTGAATGTTCTCACGATGTGGAAACAAACCGAGCTTAGCGACACGCTTAACGAGCAGGTTACCCCAAGCCTTTTTACCATTGAAGATGCGTATCGCGACCTCTATCAAGCAACTTCAGCGATTCAAGGTTTAGCTCTGGCGCAGTCTCAAGCGGAAATTGACCACCATCTATTTGAATACAAAGACAACGCATACAAAGCTCTGCCACGTATGAAAAAAGTCATGTCACTGTCCGATGCGGGGGTAATGCCTCGCAGTCATGGTAGCGAGGTGCAGAAGCTAGTATCAACAGGTGAGAAATGGCTGCAAAGCTATGAAACCATGGTCAGCAAGCCACAATCGCAGTGGGTAAGTTATTACGAGTCAAACAAAGCGGAATTTGAACACCAATTTGGTGCGGTACGTAAGCAACTAAATGTGGTGAAAGATGCGATTGAAGCGAAACAAAAGACGCTAAAAACGGATATCGCAGCAGCGGCGCTCCGTGCAGAACTTATTCTTGAAGCAGGCATCGCAATCGTAATTATCGCAGCGCTTGGTATGGTGGTATTACTGCTAAAAACTGTTGTGAAGCCAATCAACGACATCAAAGAAGCAATGGTGCAAATTGCGTCTGGAGAAGGGGATTTGAGCCAACGTATTAGCATCAACTCGCAAGATGAAATTGGTCAACTTGCCGGTGGCTTCAACCAGTTCGTGACTAAAATTCAAGCGACAGTGTCACAAGTCGTCGAAAGCGCAAACACATTGCGTCAGGAAATGAACAACCTGAATTCGTTGACCTCAACCATTGCAGATTCAACAGTTCACCAACAACGTGATAGCGAAGCTGTTGCCGCAGCAGTTCATGAAATGCAAGTGACCAGTCGCAACGTAAGCGACAGCGCTACAGAAGCCGCTTTGGCAAGCCAAACAGCGAACGAAGAGCTGTCGAATACCAATGTGATTTTGGAGCAAACAGTCGCAGCGATTCGTGATCTTGCGGGTGAGATTGAAAGTGCAAGCCAAGTTATCAATACACTAGATAATGACGTAAGCAACATTGCTTCGGTATTGGACGTTATCCGTGGCATTGCAGAACAGACCAACTTGTTGGCATTGAACGCGGCGATTGAAGCGGCGCGTGCTGGTGAGCAAGGTCGTGGTTTTGCTGTCGTGGCAGATGAAGTTCGTTCCCTAGCCAGCCGCACGCAAAAGAGCACGGGCGAGATTCAATCGATGATTGAGAAGCTGCAAGCAGGCGCTGCTCAGGCGGTGGAAGTGATGCAGGGCAGTAAAACCAGCAGCGAAGACACCATTCAATCGGCAGGTTTGGCGACAGAATCTTTGGCTGAAATCCTTAACGCGATCGCACGTATGAACGAGATGAACACGCACATTGCGACAGCAGCAGGTCAACAAAGCTCAGTGAGTGATGAAGTGAACAGCAACGTTCAAGGTATCGCAGACAGCAGCACGTCGATTGTTGATGTGGTGAGCCAAGCGCAACAGTCACTGTCTATGCTGTCAGAACAGACGCAACAGTTAGACAAGCAAGTCAGTCAGTTCCGCGTTTAATCAAGTGGAAGATTAGGTAACTCAAAGCCCCTTTAGTTTGGGGCTTTTTTGTCTTTAGGTGTTTGAATCCACACCATTATGCGGGGGGCGGGAACTCTCTATTCATTATTGAAACTGGTGAAAAGTTGTTACTCATGGCAGCATCGATCATATAATCTGGCTCTACAATTTCACTTTTCGCTGCCAGATTTCGCTTATGCAAATTCCTCAAATTGACGTAACGTCTCTCTACATTCTTAAATACCTTCTCGAAGAAAAGCACGTATCGAATACTGCTTTGCTGCTCAATACGAGTCAGTCTTCAGTAAGTCGAGCACTGCAAAAGATGCGAGTGTTTTTTGATGATGAGTTATTGGTACGTACGAGCTTTGGCTATGAACTTACCCCAAAGGCAGAAGCGATCAAGTTAGATATATCTGCGTTGATTATTAGTCTTGAAAAGTTATCGCATAAGAATTCATTCGAACCAGAGAAGGTGGAAGGCACCGTTCGATTCTATGGTTTGCAGCCGCAGATCAACACTATGATGCCCAAGCTTGTTGCTGCCATTCGTGAGCGAGCACCAAATCTTGTGGTCAGTATCGACACAACACCGAAACGCCATTTTGAGGAACTGGTGTCTGGCGATGTGCATTTCTCGCTTTCTTCCCACGAGCCGCCGACATCGGAACAAAATATTTATCGCAAGGTCGTGGCTAAACGAGACTTCCGTTTATTAATGAGCAGAAACCATCCACTTGCCAATGAAGCCTTAACGGCAGAGAAGTTGCGTGATTACCATTTTGGTCAAATCTCTCTACAAGGAGAGAAAACGTTGTCATTTGAGCACAAGTTCATTGAGTTAGGCTTAGCAGATAAAAAGCAGCGTTTGTCGGCGCCAGTACAACTTACTAACTTCACATCAGCACCGAGTATTGCGGCTGAGACGGATATCATCTTTCATTTACCGACGCCATTCGCCGAAGCGGCTTGTCAGGATGAACGCCTAATTACACGCGAAGTGCCAGAACCACTACGTTTGGATTTCTCACAAGTGTATTTGTATTGGCATAAGCGTTTTCATGATGACCCAATGTGTATTTGGATCCGTGAGTTATTCAACGAGTTGTTCGAAGATAACGAAATGCATGCATAAATGCTTGATTGGGTATTGTGAATCAACGTTGCAGATCCTGCATAGTAAGATTCGATGTCGTGCATACTGTATTAATTGAAAGCATAGGGTAATGAGAGTTTAATTGATAACAATTATCAGTTGTAAATAAAATTAGTTATCAAACATGCTCAAGAATATCCCTTTTAATTGTCGCACTGCGGTAAACGTTACCGCAGGTATTTCAGCGGCACTCCCTCTTGTTTCTTTTGCTGATTCTCAAATAACTGAAGATCACACCATCATGGAAACCATGGTGGTGACGGCTTCTGGGTATGAGCAATCTACGTTGGAAGCCCCTGCGTCGATTAGTGTGATTGACCGTGCGCAAATCGAAAACCGTTCTTATAAAGATCTAACCGATGCTCTGAAAGACATACCGGGTGTTGTTATCACTGGTGGCGGTTCTCGCCAAGAGATCTCCTTGCGTGGCATGCCTTCAGATTACACCGCAATTCTCGTTGACGGACGTAAGCAATCTGGTCGTGAAACACAGGTTAGTAGCGGGGGAGGCTTTGAGCAGGATTGGTTACCACCGCTAAATTCGATTGAGCGTATTGAGGTAGTGCGTGGTCCAATGTCGACTTTGTATGGCTCAGATGCCATCGGTGGTGTGATCAACATTATTACACGCAAAGATTTTCCAGAGTGGACAGGTAGTCTCCGCGCGGAAGCAACGCTACAAGAAAACAGTAAGTCAGGCGATTTCTATCAAGGCGAAATGTACCTCGCAGGTCCTTTGATTGATGGCTTGGTGAGCACTGCGATTTCAGGGATGTATCAAGAGCGTATTGAAGACGAAATACTTTATGCAAACGGCGGTAAAACGCTTGAGAACTATCGTGCATCTGTGTATTTCACTCCAACGGAAGAAGATACATTCACCCTTGATTACACTCATCACGATCAAGAGCGAGTGAACACGGAAGGGAAATCACGGACTAGGAGCTCTGCGACCAACAATAACCGTCAATCGGTTGGTATTGCACATGATGCTAACTATGAATCTGTAACTGGTTCTTCATACATCAGCACTGAAACGGTTGAAAATGTAGGGCGTGGTTTAGAAGTGCAAAACATCAATGCCAATACTCAATGGTCCAAGGCATTTGGTATGCATTACATTTCAATCGGTGCTGCATTTGAAAGTGAAGAACTGGATAACGGTGATTTTGTTTTTAAGAACTCGCAATGGTCGGTATTTGCCGAAGATGAATGGTACCTGACAGACAACTTTGCGCTCACATTGGGTCTACGATACGACGACAACGAGCAGTTTAACTCACACTTTAGTCCGCGTGTGTACGGTGTTTGGACTCTTAATCCAGAATGGACCATGAAAGGTGGTGTTTCAACGGGGTATCGCGCACCAAGTTTGACGGAAATGGAGGAAGATTGGGTGCAAGAAAGCTGTAACGGTAAATGTGAAGTTTATGGCAATGCAGATTTGAAACCTGAATCTTCCGTCAACACTGAGTTAGGCATGTATTACTCCGGAGTGAATGATTTGAACTCCAGTTTGACGGTGTTTTACAACGATTTTAAAGACAAGATCGACACGATTAACCTCGATCCAAGCTGTACTGGGCGCGCATGTGATTCAACGTATGTAAATATTGAAGATGCTATCACGTATGGTGCGGAAGGCTCGATTAACAAAGGCATTACTGAAACGATCAATGTCGGTGCCACTTACACTTATACCTATAGTGAGAAAAAGTCAGGTGAAGATAAAGGTCAGCCTTTAACACAAGCTCCAGAGCATTTGGTTGCACTGAACGCAGATTGGGCAATTCGTGACAATATTAACTCGTGGGCTCGTGTGTCTTATCGCAGCGAAGAATCCGACCCAATTACTGTGGATTCAAGAAATGCCTCTGCTCCGTCAATTACTTATGTTGACTTTGGTGGTAACTGGCAAATCAATCGCCAATTTAAGCTGATGGCAGGTATCTACAACCTATTCGATGCGGAAACAACATACGATAAATATGGCTATGTTGAAGATGGTCGTCGATACTGGGTTGCTGCGGAAGCATCGTTCTAATGGTGGACTTAAAATTAATGAAGAAAATCATGAGTTTGCTTAGTGCAATTTCACTGAGCGTATTGACGGTAAATGTACAGGCAAACACCTTAGAAAGTGCTGTCGTTGACAAGGATATTGTGTTTAAAACCGTTAAAGGTCGAGAGATTAAACTCGATCTCTACAAACCGAAAGTGCACAGTGAGCAACCTTATCCACTTTTGGTTTGGGTTCATGGTGGTGCTTGGAAGCGCGGGAGTAAGGATGCGATACCTACTAAGAACCCACTGTTATTGCAATCAGTCATCGAGAAAGGTTATGCGCTTGCTTCAGTCGATTACCGTTTGAGCGGCGAGGCTATATTTCCGGCGCCAGTACAAGACATCAATGATGCTATTAACTTCCTTCATGATCATGCGAAGCAATATCATATTGCGGCAGATAACGTAGTGATGATGGGGCGCTCTGCGGGTGGACACTTAGCGGGCTTGATTGGAACGACGAATGCGCGCGGCGACATCTCATTTTATGTGAAGCCCAAATATCAGGTGAAAGCGGTTGTGAGTTTTTTTGGTCCCACTGATTTGTTAGCGCTAGGCAGTAAGGGGGGAAAGAGTGCGAGTAAGAAATCATCGGTGTCTCGCTTTTTAGGTGATACGCCAAGTGCCATTCCTGAAATCGCCAAGCAGGCATCATCAACGACCTATGTTAACGACAAAACGCCACCGTTTATCCAGTTACATGGAACGATAGATAAGCGCGTTCCTTTGTCACAAAGCGAACTACTCAAAGCTAAATTGGATGAGAATAACATTGAGAACCAGTTGTGGATTGAAGAAGGTGTGGGGCATAGTGCGCTGATATTTGATTCCCAGAAGTATGTTCCTCACGTGATGGCGTTTCTTAACAAACACTCTCCCGTTATTTCGAAATAAAAGAAAACCGAGCTGAAATTATTCAGCTCGGTTTTTATGCTCTAACTGCGACTACAATCGTCTTAATAAAAGCATCTAAATCCCATGTTTTTTAGGGTTCGCTCCGCTCTGCCAAAAAAGAGCAAACTGCATTGTTCATCTAGATAGTAGATACGATTGTGGCGCATGGTCACTGGCTTTTCGTAACTCAATACAATGTATTCGTTTCCCTTAGACTTTGAATATTCATATTGATAGTCAAGCGCTTGGAAGTCTGTCACAGCACCACCGATCGGTGAGTAATGATTCCGAGTCTCAATGTGATCTTTGTAGAGTTCAGTATAGGTCGTCCACCTATATTGCATCGCTTCTACCTTGCCAAACTGTTGAACTTTTGACTGGTGTGCCGTGAACAAGAGAATGCCGTTGAACACAACCAATGCTATCAATACTTTGTATTTATGGGCATTGAAGTAGAAGCTGATCTTTGTGATAAATGCATTCATGGTTGTTAATTGTCACTATCGTTTTTCCGTCATCGGAACGCTTTATTTCTGGGTAAGCTTTGGCTCTTAGTACTTGTTCAAAGTCGTGCTTGTAATACAGCGCTTTCGCCGTTTCATAAAGGTTGAAGACTGTTAGCATGAGCAATGCTGTGAGTAGAAGGCTCCATAAACCTTGGCTTTGACCCGTTTTGATAACACTCATTGGAGGCGTTTTTGGCTTTGGCTCAATTATTGGCTCAGAAACGAGCTTTTCTTGCTCAGCAACATCGAAGTTTAATGCATAGCCAACACCAGGAGTGTTTATGAGAATCGCTTTGTCGTCATCTTCTAGTGTGCGTCGAGTGCGATTGATCAGCTGCGGCAAGCTCTCTTGTGAGATATGCTCATAACCCCAAACCTGTTGAATAATCTCTTTATTGCTGATCGTGTTTGGATGCGCATCAACGAGGCAGTTCAATAATGCTTTTTGTTTATTGGTGAGCTTAATTGTGTCTTGCTCTTCTGTTTTGCCACTCAAAAGGGAGGGCAGTAAATAGTGAGTCGTCCTGTCCCATGTGAATTTCCCTAATACTATTCTATTGTTGTTTTTCATAACCAACTTATTTCGTATTTCAGGCTGTTTTAGGGGAGCGAATTATAGGGAAATGAAGAAGGAAATCAACGTCTATATTTGAAAATTAATTACGCAAAGCGAAGGTTAAATGTTCAATTTATGATTCAATGTTAATCAGTTGTAAATGCAATTCAATGCCATTTTGTTATCATTTCAGTTTATGCTCTGCTTATATTAATTTCTCTCCAATATGATTTTTTGTTGACTTTCTTTGTCACGAATTCTCTGGTTTTGTCTACTCTTTCTCCTGTTTTTCTTAAGAAAAATCCAATTTCAATTGCTCACAGAAAATTTATTTTTCCAATAGAAAAGCGCTCAAATTGAGAGATCAATAACAGCTTTAGAACAAACATTTTTGTCTATCGTAAAGAGCGGTAAATTTTGTTGTATGTACAACATTGAGTAATTATCATCCCGACTAATATTTGCTGACTTTTTATTGAGTCACGTTTTTTAGTTAGGAAGAGAGAATTTTCATGACACGTAGAACCACGCTATCGCTCTTGATTGCGTCGAGCCTATTATTGGTCGGGTGTGAACAGAGCCAAGAAGGACAAGCACAAGGTGGTCCAGCGCCGACACCAGAAGTGACGGTAATGACGGTTGAACCGGTTCGCCAAGCGTTAACGGTAGAATTGCCTGGTCGTAGCCGAGCGTTTAAAGAGGCAGAAGTTCGCCCACAGGTAACGGGTATTATTTCTGAGCGCAATTTTGAAGAGGGTGGTGTGGTTGAGAAAGGTCAATCGCTTTACCAGATCGACGATTCTACGTTCCAAGCAGACCTATTAAGTGCAGAAGCGGAATTGATCCGTGCTCAAGCTTCGGAAGAATCGACGTACTCAACAGTTCGTCGTTACCGCGCGTTGATTACGAAGAAATCGATCAGCCAACAAGATCTCGATGAAGCAGAAGCAGCGTACAAAGAAGCGAAAGCGCAAGTGTTGGTAGCGAAAGCGAAGATCAATACAGCGAAGATCAATCTTTCTTACGCACAAGTGAAAGCGCCAATCAGCGGTGTGATCAGCAAGTCTAACGTAACGGCGGGTGCGCTAGTAACGGCAAACCAAGCGGCGACGCTAACGACTATCCAACAGCTAGACCCAATCAATGTTGATATCGTGCAATCTTCTGCTCAGCTACTCCGTTTGAAAGCAGCGATGTCACAAGGTCACTTGCAAAAAGACGAATCCGCTCAAGTAACACTAACGCTTGAAGACGGTTCGACGTATGAGCATAAAGGTATTATGAAGTTTACCGAAGTGAATGTAGATGAAAGTACTGGCAGCGTAACGCTACGTGCAGAATTCGCGAACCCAGATGGCTTATTGCTACCGGGTATGTTTGTGCGCGCAACGGTAACAGTAGGTGTGGACCCAGTGGCGATTCTTATCCCGCAGAACACAGTTACGCGTGACGCAACAGGCAAGGCCTCAGTAATGACGGTGGGTGCGGACAACAAGGTAACAATAACTCCGGTAACAACGGCGGAGTCTATTGGTAACCAGTGGCGTATCACTGACGGTCTGAAAGTGGGTGATAAAGTCATCACAACCGGTCTACAGATGATCCAACCGGGTAGTCCAGTAACTATTCAATCAGGTGAGCAGGCTTAATCATGGCACGATTCTTTATCGATCGTCCGGTATTTGCTTGGGTACTTGCGATTCTGACTATGTTGGCGGGCGTAATGTCTTTGTTCAACTTGCCAGTTTCTCAATATCCAACGATTTCACCGACCACGATCTCAATCAGTGCTCGTTACCCTGGTGCTTCTGCGAAAACCGTAGAAGACTCAGTAACTCAGGTTATCGAGCAAAACATGACGGGTCTGGACTACCTGCGTTACCTAAACTCAAGCAGTGATGCGTTTGGTAATGCCACCATCACGCTGACGTTTGATAGTGAAGCCGATCCAGATATCGCGCAAGTTCAGGTGCAGAATAAACTGCAATTGGCGATGACGTCGCTTCCGATGGAAGTACAAAGCCAAGGTATCGTTGTAAACAAATCGAACACCTCATTCTTGATGGTTGTGGCGGTTTACTCTGAAGACCCGGACTTTACAGAAAACGACATCGGTGACTTTGTTGTTACCAATATTCAAGATCCGATCAGCCGTGTAACGGGCGTAGGTCAAGTGCAAGCGTTTGGTTCTCAATACGCAATGCGTGTTTGGCTAGACCCATTCAAACTGACTCAGTTCAACCTTACTGCAATCGACGTCGCGAACGCTATTCGTGAACAGAACGCACAGGTTTCTTCTGGTCAGTTGGGTGCAGCGCCTGCGCAAAAAGGTCAGTTGCTTAACGCAACCATTTCTTCAGCAAGCCGTTTAACCAGTGTGGCTGAATTCAGAAACATCATTCTGAAATCAGAAGCGAACGGTTCGAACGTTTACCTTAAAGACGTGGCACGTGTTGAGCGCGGCGCAGAAAGCTACGATATCAAAGGTCAGTACAACGGCTTCCCGGCAGCAGGTCTTGGTATCTCGCTTGGTACTGGTGCGAACGCGCTAGAAACGGCAGAAGCAGTAAAAGAACGTCTTGGTCAGCTAAGTGCGACTTTCCCTGATGGCTTGAAGATCGCTTACCCGTTTGAGACAACGCCATTCGTTGATGCGTCGATCAAAGAGGTAATCAAGACACTGCTTGAAGCGATCGTGTTGGTATTTTTGATCATGTACCTGTTCTTGCAGAACTTCCGTGCGACGATCATCCCAACGATTGCGGTTCCGGTGGTATTGCTGGGTACGTTTGCGATCCTTTACGCGACAGGCTTTAGTGTTAACACCTTAACCATGTTTGCGATGGTTCTGGCAATCGGCTTGCTGGTGGATGATGCGATCGTTGTGGTAGAGAACGTGGAACGTGTAATGCACGAAGACGGTCTCGATCCAAAAGAAGCGACGAAGAAGTCAATGGGGCAGATCACTGGCGCTCTAGTGGGTGTTGGTTTGACGCTGTCTGCGGTATTCGTACCGATGGCGTTCATGTCTGGCTCAACTGGTGTTATCTACCGTCAGTTCTCTATCACCATCGTAGCGGCGATGACGCTATCGGTGTTGGTGGCGATCATTCTTACTCCGGCACTTTGTGCGAGCTTACTGAAGAAAGGCGATGCAGAATTTTCGGATAAGAAAGGCTTTTTCGGCTGGTTCAACCGTAAGTTTGATGCGGCAACGGCGGGTTACGAAGCGGGCGTAGCGAAAATGCTAAAACGCACCGGTCGTATGCTGTTGGTATTCGCGGCAATGAGTGCGGGCGCAGGTTGGTTGTTCATGAACCTTCCGACATCGTTTCTACCGGATGAAGACCAAGGTACCGTGTTCTCAATGGCAATTTTGCCACCGAACTCGACTCAAGAGCAGACTGAAAAGACACTAGAAAAAGTCCGTAACTACTTCCTTGAAGAAGAGAAAGACAATGTTAAATCTGTCTTCTCGGTTGCGGGCTTCAGCTTCGCAGGTCAAGGTCAGAACATGGGTATGGCGTTTATCGGTCTGAAAGATTGGTCAGAGCGTGAAGCACCAGGTTCGGATGCGGCTTCGCTAACAGGTCGTGCGATGGGGTACTTCTCAACCATTAAAGAAGCAATGGTGTTTGCATTTGCGCCACCTGCGATTCAAGAGTTGGGTAACGCAACCGGTTTCGACTTCTACCTACAAGACTCAACCGGTAACGGTCATGAAGCGCTTGTAGCGGCTCAATACCAAATCCTAGGTATGGCAGCACAAAACCCGAAATTGGTGGGCGTGCGTCCAAACGGTCAGGCAGATGCGCCGATGTACCAAGTTCATATCGACCACGTGAAACTGCGTGCGCTTGATGTGAGCATTAATGATGTAAACCAAATCCTCGCTTCGGCATGGGGTGGTGCGTACATCAACGATTACATCGACCGCGGACGCGTGAAGAAGGTAATGGTACAGAGTGACGCAGAACACCGCATGCAGCCGAAAGACTTCGACTCTTGGTACGTACGAAACTCACAGGGTGAAATGGTGCCATTCTCGGCATTCGCAACAGGTGAGTGGACCTACGGTTCTCCGCTATTGCAACGCTTTAACGGTCTACCAGCGATGAATATCCAAGGTGGTGCTGCTCCGGGCGTAAGTACTGGTGAAGCGATGGCAGAAATCGAAGCCATGGTAGAAAAACTGCCTCCTGGCTTTACGGTGAACTGGAACGGTATCTCTTACGAGGAACGTCTGTCTGGTAACCAAGCGCCAATGCTTTACGCGCTGTCGATTCTGGTTGTCTTCCTTGTACTAGCAGCACTGTACGAGAGCTGGTCAGTACCATTCGCGGTTGTGCTTGTTGTACCTCTAGGTGTGCTAGGTGCGGTACTTGCAGTAATGACTCGCGGTATGGATAACGACGTATTCTTCCAAGTTAGTTTGTTGACCACTGTTGGTCTGGCAACGAAAAACGCGATTCTTATCGTTGAATTTGCGAAGGAATACTACGAGAAAGGCGCGGGCTTGATTGAAGCAACGCTGCACGCGGTACGTGTTCGTCTCCGTCCTATCATCATGACCTCGCTTGCGTTTGGTCTGGGTGTAGTGCCGCTAGCGATCAGTGCGGGCGTAGGCTCTGCGGGTCAGAACGCGGTAGGTACGGGTGTACTTGGTGGTATGGTAAGTGCGACCTTGCTTGGTATCTTCTTCGTGCCTGTGTTCTTCGTTGTGGTTGAGCGTTTGTTCGACCGCCGCGCAAGAAAAGAGGCTCAAAAAGAGCAAGTGGAATCTACTTCACAACCAACGGCAAGCCAAGAGTAGGACTTAGCGCTAAAGACTAAGTTATACTATTGCTAATAAGTACAGAAAAGGGCGCTTCGGCGTCCTTTATTTTTGGATTCAATTGGATAGTTTGGGTTTGAGGTTTAATTTTTACGTCATTCTGAACAGCGATGGACAAGCGTGATTCAGAATTTGCTCACCGAGAGCCTTAGCTTGACGTGAAATATTGAGTGAGAGCGTGTGGCAGTTAGATTCCTGAGCTCGCCTAGGCTCGTCGGAATGACGGGGTGTTGCTCTCTCGGTTATGTTTCTCGTCATTCTGAACAGCGAGGGACGAGCGTGATTCATAATCTGCTCACCGAGTATTGTGGCTTGATGAGAAATATTGAGCCAAGAGCGTGTGGCAATTAGATTCCTGATCTCGCTTAGGCTCGTCGGAATGACGGGGTGTTGCTCTCTCGGTTATGTTTCTCGTCATTCTGAACAGCGAGGGACGAGCGTGATTCAGAATCTGCTCACCGAGTGCTGTTGCTTTACGTGAAATATTGAGTGGGAGCGTGCGGCAATTAGATTCCTGATCTCGCCTAGGCTCGTCGGAATGACGGGGTGTTGCTCTCTCGGTTATGTTTCTCGTCATTCTGAATAGCGAGGGACGAGCGTGATTCAGAATTTGCTCACCGAGAGCCGTAGCTTGACGTGAAATATTGAGTGAGAGCGTGTGGCAATTAGATTCCTGATCTCGCTTAGGCTCGTCGGAATGACGGGGTGGTGCTCTCTCGATTATGTTTCTCGTCATTCTGAACAGCGAGGGACGAGCGTGATTCAGAACCTGCTCACCGAGAGCTGTGGCTTGATGAGAAATATTGAGCCAAGAGCGTGTGGGAGTTAGATTCCTGAGCTCGCCTAGGCTCGTCGGAATGACGGGGTGTTGTTCTCTCGGTTATGTTTCTCGTCATTCTGGACAGCGAGGGACGAGCGTGATTCAGAATCTGCTCACCGAGAGCTGTGGCTTGATGTGAAATATTGAGTGAGAGCTCGCGGCAATTAGATTCCTGATCTCGCTTAGGCTCGTCGGAATGACGGGATGTTGCTCTCTCGGTTGTGTTTCTCGTCATTCCCGAAAGCGACGAAGGAGCGCAGTCGGGAATCTCTTGCAAGCACCAGACTATCCAATTGAAAACAAAGCCGAAAGTAGAACAGGCAATATGAAAGATCAGAAGATTTCTCCGATATCCGTGTTGGATCAAAGCCCAATGTTTGTGTGTGGTGTGATGCACCGAACATTCCGTAATCGTGCACAAGCAGAGTTATCGCGTCAGAACTTGATGACGTTGGAAATGGCGAGTGCCTTGGCAGCGTTGGAAGAGTTTCAACCGATGAGTCAGCAAGAATTGGCGGATGCGGTACTAACAGAGCGAAGTGTCGCAAAACGCATGGTGGACAACTTAGAAAAGCGTGGCTTTGTACAAGTCTCTAAGAGCGAAACCAATCAGAGATTAAAGATTCTAACACTCACAAAAGAAGGGGTAGAAGCGGTACGCAAAGTGCACCGCATCATGACTAACCTCAAACAAGATTTCTTCTCTTGCCTGACGGAAGAAGAATCCGATGAATTCTTCCGTTTGGTGCGTAAAATGACCTTAGCCAATCACGCTTAATTCAGCATTTCAAACGATGGCGAGCCAATTAGCTTTCTGTGAGAAAACGGTTCGCCACTTCAGCTTCTTGTTTCTTCATCAATTGATGCGCGGTCAGCATGTGTTGTTCCATCACTTGTTTGGCTTTTGATGCGTCACTTTTACGCAATGCTTCAACCAGTGCACGTTGGCTTTGCACACCCGTTTGCCACAGCTTGTGGTTGCCCGGTTCATACAGTTTGCGATAAATCGTTAGCTCGGTAAGCATTTGCGCAGTAAAGCGAACCACAAACTTCAGCAGCTCGTTACCAGAATAGCTCGCTAAGAGGCTGTGAAACTCAATCGATGCAATGTGGTGTTCGCGCTCTTGATACACATCTTCCGGTGGCGTCTGGTACTTATCGATCTGCTGATCGAGACGAGCAAGTTGGTCATCGGTCAATGTGCCCGCCAACGATGCCGCGATCTCTGGTTCCAGAGATAAGCGGATCTGGTACAGATCAGAAATTGAAACGTCTTTGAAGAACAGGTAGTTACTCAGTAGTGCCTGAGCTTTGTTCTCACTCATTTCGCTAACAAACACACCGCCTTTTGGCCCAGTCTTGGTCGAGAGAATACCTTGAGCCTCTAAGATACGCATGCTTTCACGTACTGTGCTTTTTGACGCATCAAAAGTTTCCATCACGTCGATTTCGCTTGGGAGACGATCGCCGGGTTGTAAAGCTTGATCGACAATCCATGCTTTGATCGATTCGGCTAATTGTTGAGTTCTACGTCCTTTTGCGCTGCTTGCCACATTATCCTCGCTGGTTTTTCTCGCGGTATCTAGGGTCTGTTGATCTTTCGTGGTTAAATTTTGTTCGAGATAAAATCGTTTTAGGCGGAGCAAGGAGTGTGCCGCCTAGTCACTCTAAGCAAATACTCCTTAACAAAGCATAAAACGATTTTGCGGGGGCGCCTAGCCCGAACCCTTTGGGCAGCGTTTGTTGGCCATTTCTACTTCGTTATCGACTTCTCATGTAGGCTAACTACACATCAAAGTCTCTGCCTTGTATAAACACCCAACAATTCGCTGCAAAAATCAGCACGAAAGGTTAACAGACCCTATTGAATTCTGAAGGAAATTCAAAGGATGTCACCTGTTTTCTACGTTTCTTTTTTTGGAATAAGTACGGGTTGTTGATTATGAAACCATCCGATTATCGATCGAATCACTCTCACAAAAAAGTCTATTTATCATGATAAATGTCTTTCATTTGATATTTATCATGATAAATTAAAAATGAACATGGTTAGAAAAAGAGCGATTCAAGATGGAAAAATTTGTAGAAACTGCCAGCCTAGCATGGGAGTGGTTGGAAGATATTGCTCAATGCAGCCAAACCCAAGACCCAGATAGCGAAGGTGTTACTCGCTTATGTGCCAGTGAAGAGCACGCAAAAGCGAATGAAAAACTGCGTGAGTGGATGCTGCTGTCTGGTATGGAAGTGCGCATGGACAATGCTGCAAATCTTATTGGTCGCTATCACAGCCCAAATCCAAATGCCCAGACGCTGATTTTTGGCTCTCACCAAGACACGGTGCCAAATGGTGGTAAATACGATGGCATCTTGGGTGTGATTCTACCAGTTGCGTTGATTCACTATTTTCATCAACAGAAATTCGAATTCCCATTCAATATTGATGTGATTGCCTTTAGCGATGAAGAGGGCACTCGATTCCAATCGACACTACTTGGCTCAAAAGCGATATCTGGGACGTTTGACCCAAGTGTGCTGGATGCGCGAGATGCCCACGGTGTGACCATGCGTGAAGCGTTAACGTCGTTTGGTTGTCATCCAGATCAGATCGAAAAAGACGCTTACAGCAAAGAAAAGGTGTTGGGCTTTGTGGAACTGCATATTGAGCAAGGGCCACAGCTTGAACAAGCGAACTTGCCGGTCGGTGTGGTTACTGCCATCACTGGGATTGAGCGTCATACTTTGTCGATTGTTGGCAAAGCCGGACACGCAGGCACCGTGCCAATGGACATGCGTCAAGATGCGCTAGTTGGGGCAGCTCAGGTCATTCATATGTTTGACCAACTGTGCAAACGTGAAGACGACCTAGTGGGCGTCGTAGGTAAAATCGCCAACTTCCCAAATGGTGTGAATGTGATTCCTCAGCAGACGGACATCACTATCGAACTGCGCTCTCCAAATGATGCCTCTCGCATTGCCGCACGAAAAGAAATGCTGGAGAACATTCAAACCTTGATGGCGCAATACAACCTCGCGTATCACCACGAACAAACTTATGAGCAAGCTGCTGTCACCTGTTCTGATTCACTTTCTTCGGCACTTACTCAAGCGATCGCACTATCCAATATTGACACCAAACATCTATTCAGTGGCGCGGGTCATGATGGTCTGGCTGTGTGTGAGCTGACGGATATTGCGATGTTGTTTATGCGTTGTACGGGCGGGGTTAGCCATCATCCTGATGAAGCGATTTTACAACAAGACCTCGTAGCAGCAGTCGAGGTTCTGAACCATTTCTGCATGCTGATGAAACACCAATAAAAGCGAAATAACACAAGAGAGGGTGGGGGTTCATCCTCTTTTTTACTTTCAAAACCAAGACTTGGTTTTAGCTTGTGAACGTGAAGGCTCATACCAATGGGTTTTCATTCCTATACTAAGGAGAGATTTTGTTATGGATATGACAAAAAAGATGGAGACAACAGAGAAGAAGGCTTGGTACAAGAGTATGCCGGACCCAATGGTCCTGATCTTTATGATTTTGGTGGCAACGTATCTACTGACTTTTGTTGTGCCTGCCGGGGAGTTCTCACGTGTTGTGGTGGACGGTCGTACTACCGTTGTCCCAAACTCATTTGCTTATCTGAGTGATGTGCCTGCGGTGCATTTCTTTGACATTTTTGTCGCGATTCCGAAAGGTTTGATCAGCGCGGCACCTTACTTGTTCATCGTATTCATTGCTGGTGGTTTGTTCCACATCTTGCAACGCACTGGTGCGCTTGAGAACGCGATTGGTGTGGCGGTAAACAAAGCCGGCGTGAAGAACCGTAATCTGATCATCACAATCGGCACCTTTATCTACGGTTTCTTTGGCGTGGCGGTAGGCTTTGAGAACAACATCGCACTCGTTCCGGTTGCGGTTCTGATTTCTGCTGCGGTTGGTTACTCCAGCCTTGTCGGTACGGTAATGGCAGTGGGCGGTATCGGTGTAGGCTTTGCACTGTCACCAATCAACCCTTATACCGTAGGTGTGGCTCAAGGTATTGCTGAACTGCCTACTTTCTCGGGCGCTTGGTTGCGTGCAGCGATGGTAATTTCCTCTCTTGCATTGCTGTCTTACTACATCTGTACTCGTGTGGCGAAGATGGAGTTTGAAGAGCCAGATTCAGCAGAAGGCTTAAGCAAAGATTTATCGGAATACCACCTAGAGAAGAAAGACAAACTGACGCTAGGCGTATTCCTAGCTGGTCTTGGTGTGATGCTTTACGGCGTATTTGCTAACGGTTGGTACATCAACGAGATTGCAGGTCTGTTCTTATTAATGGCAATTGTGATCGGTGCGGTGAACGGTTTAAGTGCGAATGGCATCGTGAAGCAAATGATGGAAGGTGCATCGGGCGTAACCGCAGGTGCATTGGTGATTGGTGTTGCGGCGTCGATTCAAATCATTCTCGACCAGGCGCAAATCATCGATACCATCGTTAACGCGCTAAGCTCACTTATCCAAGATATGCCGATTGCTATCTCTGCGATTGTCGCAAGTGTGGTGCAAGGTGTGATCAACCTATTTGTGCCATCGGGTTCTGGTCAAGCGATGGTGACCATGCCGATCCTAATTCCTGTTGCAGATCTTACTGGCATGAGCCGCCAGCTTATGATCACTGCATTCCAAGTAGGTGATGGTCTTACCAACCTTATTGTACCGACTTCTGGTGGTACGCTAGCCATGTTGGCGCTGGGTCGCGTCTCTTACGAGCAGTGGCTAAAGGCAATTATGCCATTCATGGTATTTGTTTACGCCTTGTGTTGGTTGGCGCTGTTTATTGGACAAATGGTCGGCTACTAACGTCTTTTTATATCGAGAATCTATGACGATTTCACTTATTCATGTTAATCCTGAAACGGGATTATCGGCTTCCATCACAGCCACTGGCGGCGTTGCCGTTGGTGGTTATGTGAACCATAGTTGGCGTGGAATTGGCGCCTGTGCAACTCAAGGTTTGTTTACCAATCCTTGGTATGCAGACAATGCCAAGCGATGGTTATCTCAAGGACTGTCTTGTCATAAGGCGATTGACCGTTTGAAAGAAGGTGATGCGGAATTCGCCAAGCGCCAATGTATGGTAATGGACAAACATGGCCATACCGCGTTTATAAACGGCGAAGAGAACATCGCGTACGTCGGATCTCTAGCACTTCAAGATTTGGCAGTTGCCGGAAACATGCTTGAAAGTGATGCGGTTATTGAGGCGTTTGCAGATTCGTTCCTAGCTCAGACTGTGCTCAATGCTGAGCAAGTGAGAGCCGGGGGCAAACCGCAATATCGTGATAACTATGAGGCAACGCTAGCGGAAGTGCTTATTGCTGCACTAGAAGCCGCATTGGAAGCAGGAGGGGATAAGCGAGGTACCTATTCTGCCTCTCTTCGTATAGAAAGTTATACTCATGCGCCGATCGATATTCGTGTCGATTGGTCTGATGACAGCTTGATGGAAGACATGAGGAAGGTACTGAGTCGAGTACGAGCGCCGAGCTTTCAAGAGTTTCTTAATGGCGTGCCGAATCAGTAAGAGGATTCATGTCGCGCAAAATAAAAAGCCGAACAGTGACTGCTGTTCGGCTTTTTTGTATTGGTTAAAACATAATTTTGTTTTCAACTTTAATGATGCCATTGAGTGAAACAGAAATGACATCGTTATCTTTCACTTCAACTGTGTGAGTTGGTAAGTCGATGTAAATTAAATCGCCCGGTTTGAGTGTGAAATACTGACTGAGTTCACTCACGATTTCTGCTGGAGAATAGGTAATTTCAGCAAAGGCGTCATTGTTAATGGCTTTACCGTTGATTTGCGAAGAAACATGAATCTGGGTGAAATCGAGTCCGCGAACGATCTCATTCGCAATTGGGGCAAAACCGTCTGCACTTTTTGCTCTTAACGAATGGGCATCATGCTGCAACCAGTTTGTTTCCGTAAGATCGCCCCCAACGGTGAGTCCAAATATAGCGGCTGACGCTTGCTTAGTATCGATGTTCTTACTTTGCTTTCCTATCACGACCACGAGGGAGCTTGAATACTCGATGTTATCGGCATCAGATGGTACTTGGATTGGAGCGCCGGTAGAAATTAACGCTGAAGGCAGTTTAAAGAAAAACTGATAATCACTTTTCTTCGCCTTATCTGCTTGTTTTTTCGCTTGAACGATGAACACTTTTTCTGGCTTAGTCGGAAGCAGCAGACTGACATCATCAACGGAAACTTGACGAGGTGAGAGTGATGAATCGGAGAAAATATCCCCTTTAAGAGGATAGATTGAGTCTTCTACTAACTTGCCGTAACTGATTTTCCCGAGGTGTTGATAGCGAACATAAGTCGTTGAAGCTGCATTTGCCTTTAGACTGACCACACTTAAACACACGCCCAAACATAATGCGATGAGTTTCATTATAGAAATCCTTATTTTTTAGCGCATTATATCGGTTAATTGCTGGGAAGCGTATGCCGAACTCTCCTACTTGGGGTTATGTCCCGATTAAATTAGGTTGTAACTCTTAAGAATGACGATACCCAATGTACAGGTAATTGTTGAGAGTACGGTCGTTAAAGCGATGATGTTCGCCGCTAAGACGGAGTTTCCTCCCATCGAACGTGCCATCACATAGCTTGCCGCCGCCACAGGAGAGGCGTTCATAAAGAACAGAATTCCAAGCTCAATCCCTCTAAAGCCAACTAAATACGCGCCTGTGGTAATCACGATAGGGGCGACGATCAGTTTGTAGCTGCTGGCAAACCAAGACGGTCCTTTCTCTTTCTTCATCAAACTTAAATCGAGTGAGCCACCGGTACACAAGAGGGCAAGGGGAAGCGTCATCTTCGATAGATAGTTACCGGCATCAATCGCCACATCCGGAACCGGAATCGACAAAAGGTAAAACACCATGCCAGAGACGATCGCGATGATCAGTGGGTTGCGCGTTAAGGTTCTCACCATCATTTTGGCGGCTTGAGAGCCAGACGTTGCGCCTTTTGGAGACAAACAAATCACGGCTTGCACGTTATAGATAAAGGTGGTTACCGCAACATAAAGCGCAGCCAGAGCGACACCTTGTGAACCGTAAGCATTCGCCACATACGCAATGCCGATGATGCCCGTATTTGCGCGAAAGCCACCTTGGATCAATACTCCTTGGTCGGGTGAAGATTTGAAGAACAGTTTGACGGAAGCGTAGGTGAAGGTGAAAAACGCGATGCTGGCAACAATGCCGTAATTGACGAAGCCGCTGGCCGCAGAGAAATCGTGCTCGGAGACGACGATACTCAAGAACAACATCGCAGGCAGCGTGACCTGAAACACCAGTTTAGAACCGACTTCGATAAAGTTGTCGTTGATAAGCCCAATGCGTTTGAAGACAACGCCCAAGACCAACATTAAGCAGATGGGGACAGTGATCGACAACGAGAATTGCAACTGATGTAAAACAGCATCCATGAGTGTATCCGCAGCAAAAGAAAAGAGTTTTATAATTGTCATACAATTAAACCACAACTCAATCTTGGGAGACAGTAGGGTGGTGAAATTTTCTTCAGTTATTGTGGGGTTACTGGTGAAAGGAGAGGGAAACCAGTCTGGCTTGTATCACCAGACTGGAAGCAAACTCTAAAGCAGAATTACTTTTGGGTATTTGCAAGGAGGTAATCAGGACCTGCTGTTTCTGCCGTTACTACAGACAGCTTGCTTGTATCCGCACCGACGCCTTGGTATTGGGTAAAGCCTTTTGCTTGCTCGCTCTTCGGCAGTTCTACTGAGTAAGAAGCGATTTGCTCTGCGTTAGTCACCGTGCCAACGTACACTTCGTTGTTGTAGGTAGGATTGACCAGCGGTAACTCTTCTGTCGCACGTACACTGACGAATTGCTTTTGCTGATGGTTATCAACCACGTTGCTATCGAAGTGAACGTCCACGCCAGCGAAAATGTTCTTCACTTCACTGTTGTTGAACAGGCTCACACGGTGCGTTTGGTTGCCGTAGACAATGCCCCATTCCGTATCTACAAGGGTGTTGTTACGAATGGTGATGTTCTTTGGTGTCCATTGTTTGTTGAGCTCTTTGCCTTTCACTGCTTGGTCGAGCTTCTCGCCGTTTGCCACATCAATAATGCCGGTGTTGATCACGATGCCGCCACGTAGATCCGCATTGCCTTCAATTTTGCCATCACGACCACGCGTGCCAGTGATGTAGTTGTTCTCGATCACGTGGTCTTCATCGTAAATACGCATACCGCCAGTAAGCAATTTTTCGTTACCTAGAATCACGTTGTCTTTCACTACGTTCGCTTTACCGTGACGAAGAGAAATCAGAGACGCACTTTCAAAGATAGTATTGCCAGAGATTTCATTGCCACCTGACTTAATCGAAATCAGCTCGCGTTCACCATCCATATCAATCAGTAGGTTATTGGTGAACTTAGAGTTTGATGCCCACTGAGAAGATTTTGAATCGCCGATTCGAATTGCTTCCCAGCTGTTGCCGTTGTAACGAATCGCATCTTTGATGTCGAATTCATTGAACTGATTTGGCTTTTGGTCCAAGAAAATGTTGTTAGCAATAAGGTGGTTATCTGGTGTGTCATCTTTTTGTACACCAATCAAAGTGCCGCGCTTTTGCTTACCTTCAAAACGGTTATTGATCACCTTGCCATCTTTACCCCAAAGTGAAACCCACAAGTATTTCGGGTATTCCGAGCGACGTTCGTCCGGTTGGTATTCGTAAGCGTGGTTGAAGTAGTAGAACGTAGAGTTTTGTAAAGTGTTGTTGTTACCCATCATACGCACACCACCGAAACGTTCAGCAGGACCGCCTTTGGTAAACACCAAACCGTCGACAGTGATGTTGTTACCTTCAAGACGAAGCTGAGCCAAACCCGTTAGCCAAACGCTGCCAGGTTGCTCCGCCTTGATGGTAATGTCGTTGGCTTTTACCGTGACGATATCAAGATCCGCGTATTTACCCGCAGGAATCGTAATTGTTGTACCGTCTGCGGCATTCTCCATTTGTTGTTTCAATGCTTGCACGGTGTCTGCGGATTGCGCTTGAAGTGCGCTGCCATCCACTGTGTTTAAGCGATCCGTAGCAAGCAAGTAATCGCGAGTGATGTCATTCACTGCGGTTTCAACAACAGCGGGAGCCGCAGCTTCCGTGGTTTGAGAAGGTGAAGTGTTACAACCTACTAGGGTTAGGGCAGAAATGGACGCGGTAACCACGCCAGCAAGCATTGTTTTTTTCATAGTCATGATCTTTTTTAAGTAGAAAGCGGTCGGAAGACGACCGCTTAATTAGAGAAGGGAGGAATCTAGCTTTCTGTAACCGTTTCTGAAGCTTGCTCTACTTTGTCGTCAACCGCTTTTACAAGCAGTAGACCAACAGCAAGAACAATCACACCACAGAAGACGAAGATTAGGCGTCCCCACATTGGGTTAGGCAGAACGAACATGGTCATCACGCCAACACCTGCGACTGCAATCAGTGAGCCAAGCATGCGGCGTTGTTTGTTATCCAGTTTCTTCTGTTCTGTAGACTCAGATACAAGTGGTGTCGCTAGGTTTTCGAAGAATTTGTCTACGTTCTTTTGACGTTCTTCTGAAAGCGGCTTGTAGAACAATGTCGACATCATGAAGAAGCCAGCGGTGAAGACTAGGTGAGCGATCAGACCGATAGCAACTTTCAAGTCAGACCATTCGCGACCTGTTAACGGCTCTAGGTTAAACCAGTTTTGAACCATGTCTGCTGTGATGACGAAGCCAACAAAGTAAGAAACGATACCACCCATGACTAGCGTGCCCCAGCCAGCCCAGTCTGGCGTTTTCTTAATAAAGAAGCCGCAGAACGCAGGGATGGTCATTGGGAAGCCGATTAACGCGCCCACATACATCATGGTGTCGAACAGGCTCAGCCCCTTCAGTGAGTTGATGAACAGAGCAACCAAGATGATGGCAACACCAAAGAACGTTGAGGTCAGCTTAGATACCACCACAAGCTCTTTTTCTGTTGCTTGAGGGCGAAGGATTGGCTCGTAGAAGTTCTTAACGAAGATGCCTGAGTTGCGGTTTAGACCAGAGTCCATAGAAGACATGGTCGCTGCGAACATGGCGGCAATCAGTAGACCCACCATACCTGCTGGCATGTACTCTTGTACGAAGTAAAGGTACGCGAAGTCACCAGCTTTAGAACCTGCATCTGGGTATTGTGTTGCTAGGTCAATACCTTGACCTGCAATGAACCAAGAAGGCATGAACCAAATGAGTGGACCCATTGTCATTAATAAACAAGCCAATAGAGCTGCTTTTTTCGCGTTCTTAGAGTCTTTTGCTGCAAGGTAGCGGTAAGAGTTCAGCATGTTGTTGGTGATACTGAACTGCTTAAAGAAGATAAAGAATGCCCAAATACCGAAGATGCTTAGGTAATTCAGGTTGTTACCTGAAACAAATGATGCGCCTTCTTCTACAGGGAAATTATTGATGATCTCTGTAACGCCACCGCCTTGAACGATCGCCACAACCGCACAGGTTACCGTTACTGCCATAATGATGACCATCTGCATGAAGTCAGAAGCGATAACCGCCCAAGAGCCGCCCGTTACCGACATTACAAGTACAACAAGACCTGTCACTATGATTGTGGTGGTCATATCGAAGCCGAATATGCCCGATGCGATGATTGCCAGACCATTCAACCAGATACCTGCTGAGATTACGCTGTTTGGCATGCCAGACCAAGTAAACACTTGCTCGTTGAACTTACCGAAACGCATACGAATTGCCTCTATAACCGTCACGACGCGTAGCTGACGGAACTTAGGCGCAAAGTAGAGGTAGTTCATTAGGTAACCGAATGCGTTAGCTAAGAAGATGACGGCCACCGCAAAGCCATCAGCATAGGCTTTACCAGCTGCACCAGTAAACGTCCATGCACTGAACTGCGTCATAAATGCGGTTGCACCTACCATCCACCAAAGCATGCTGCCGCCGCCTCGGAAGTAGTCACTGGTGGTACTGGTAAACGTTCTGAACATCCAACCTATTGCAATTAAGAATAGAAAGTAGATGCCTACAATAAGGGTATTGAGTTCCATCTTTAGACCTTTTGATAGTTATTTAATGTCTTGAGGTAATACTAACTATCAGCCTGTTTATTTGTAGTACAATAACTCAAAAGCGTGACGAATGATCCGGAATGGGTTGTTTCAATAATCATACAAGTGATCGTGATCGAATATTGACATTGCACTCAAAAAGGGAAAGGAAAACCACTACAACATCACATTAATCTATCAATAAATTGGATGTGTACGAGGTACGTTCAGTAGGATTTCTAGGTTTAGATATCAAAGGGTATAACGGTGTAAGAAGGTAGGAAGTATTATTAGATTTGTATGACTATTTCAGATAAAAAAACGCCCACGACATGCCTGTAATGCGTGGGCGAAAAACGGTATTGATACCGTCTGAGCCAATAGCTCTGTTGGATTGCAATAGAACAGTGAAACGCGGTTCTGGATGTAGCTGAAAGATACTCGAGGGGTATATCTCTCATCGCTGCTAAGCACGTTACGCTGTAAGATCTTCGACAATCATTGCAAAGTTCAACAAAGCTAGGCTCTGTAAAGTGTTGTTATGATATGGGAGCAACTATACCAATCGACACAAGTCATCATCCTCGTCTGATCGATCTCGGCGCTTTACTTATGCCGATTGGTATTAATGATCTCCGCTTAACTTTCTCCACTTAATTAATGATTACTGACGAATAAAGCGTTTTCATTAGCTTATTGTCCGTCAATAGCAAGCCTAAACTGGTCGCTGGTCGCTGGTCGCTGGTCGCTGGTCGAGATGGGGCGTGGCGACAAAAAGAACAATCTCTACACCCACTTAAGTCCGATGAGGACGACAACGGTAGGGAGTAACAACAAGCTGCTCAGGACCATTAAAACTTGAGCAAAAGTGAGTAGGGATGACAAAACAGTATTCTTCAATGTTGAAATTTTCACCGGGTGAATCCATCCTGCTCGCTTTGCTTTGCCTCTATTGGCTATTTCTGCTGCTTGCTCACCTTTCTATCTACTTATGTCTCAGCCTTACACAAGTGATCTTCGCTTCTGTTGCGTCGAGCCCTCTTCATTTCACCTCTAAAAACCAAGGATGCTTAACCTGTAATTTGACTCTATGCAGGAAAGATCATGGCGAAAAGCACACGTCAACAGTAACTTTATGTTCTGTGTCTCAAAATCTCCAAATGATTATATTGTATGACAAATGAAGGTAAACTAAGTTGGTGTAAAAATATGCGGTAGAGCACACTTTTGCCCTAAATATTAAGACAATTAAAAACACTGAAACAGCCTTAATATATTTAATATCAATGGTTTATTTAATTAAGTGGAAGTTGTAATAAAGCTTTATAAGGTGGATAAATCATACAATTAGATCTAATTCACAGATCGCTCAACATCGGCTAGGTACTATATTTGTAGTATTTTAACTCAAGATAAAAGGCCGATAATAATGAAATCCCTACGACCTCTACATCTAGCAACCTGCCTCAGCACCATTCTTTTCAGTGCTAACACTCTTGCTGCAGACTTTGTGTTTCTTGATGAAGCAACGCTTGAACAAAATCGCGCTGTTTTACAGTCAGATAAAGCGAGCGATTCAATGAAAGACGCGTACGATCGTCTGATTGAAGAAGCAGAACTGGCAATGAAAGATGGCCCGTTCACGGTTACCGCGAAAGGCATGACTCCACCAAGCGGTAGCAAAAACGATTACATGAGTATCAGCCCTTACTGGTGGCCAGATGAATCCAAAGAAGATGGTCTTCCTTGGGTCCGCCATGATGGCAAAACTAACCCTGCTTCGAAAACGGCGGAAACAGATTCTAAACGCATAGGTCATTTCACGCGCTCTGTTCGTGCACTTGCATTGGCTTATTACTTCAGTCAAGACGAGAAATACGCAAACCAAGGTATTGAGTATGTTCGCACTTGGTTTATGAATGACGAAACCAAGATGAACCCGAACGTGAATTATGGGCAGGGTGTTCCTGGACGAGCAGAAGGACGTCGTGGCGGCATCATTGATACACGTACGCTGGCAGATCGCATGCTGGATTCCATTGCCATCCTATCGCTTTCTCCAGCTTGGACGGATAAAGACGAACAGCAAATCACACAATGGTACGGCGAGTACTTAGATTGGTTGATTGTTGATGACTTATCAGGTGGTCCGAAAGGCGAAGCGGCAGCGGCGAACAACCACGGCACTTGGTATGACTTCCAAGTCGCGAGTATTGCTTACTTCTTAGGTAATGAGCCTCTAGCAAAACAGATGGTTCAAAAGGGCAAGATGCGTGTAGACACTCAGTTTGAAAAAGACGGTTCTCAACCTCATGAAATCGAACGCACTCGTGCTTACCACTACCACTACTTCAGCTTAGATCCATTGGTCGGCATCGCTCAAATCGGTGACAAAGTGGGCATCGACCTCTGGCACTACCAAAACAAGAAAGGTGGCTCGTTAGCACAAGGTATTCAGCTAATGGCGACTTATCAAGATCCAGCGTCTGACTGGCCATACACCGCAAAAGACAATCCACGCCGAGTAGAACGCATGACACCAATTTACCTAAAAGCAGGTGTGGCGATGGAGAAACCTGAATGGGTGAAACTGGCAACAGAAACCGACTTTAGCCAATTCACAGTGAAGAAGAATTTGGCAGAAGTTTGGGCTCAGCGCGATATCGAATTGCTTTACCCAAAACAATAAAACCCTAGAAGGGCGGCGTGTAATGCGTCGCCACTTTGAAAAACTATTTATCTACAGTGGAACACTACTATGACATCTAAAAAACAAATTGCTTTAGCGATCGCGACCACCCTTTTTGCAGGCAGTATTTCAGCCGCATCACTAGACTTCCGTGAAGAATACAAACACGATTCAGAACAATGGGCAGGTCGTATTAAGATCAGTGGTAGCACTGGCAATCATTACTACGGCGTTGAAATGAAGCACACAGGCAACCTAAGTGAACTTCAGCGCGGTGACAGTGAGTTTGAATATGGTTACCACTTCAAATTGGATGACCACTGGCGTATTACTACTTCGATGCCAATTACGTTTGGTGATGAAGCCGTAACATACAAACCTCAGGTTCGCGTTCAATACAAATTCGATTCTGGTATCACAACGAAGCTTCGCTACCGTCACGAATTCCGCAACTACGCATCGGGTAAAACTTCAACGGGCTTAGATGGTCAGCAACATGATTCACTAAACGCAGGCAAGATCACAGGTAATATCGATTACAACTGGAACGCATGGCAATTTGGCTTTGAAGCGAACTACAAAGAAGATTTCTTCAGTAATGAGTGGAAGCTTGGCAACCGTGACGGTAAATACGAGTGGGATTACAACCTAAAAGTGGGTTACAAAGAGAAAGATTGGGATTGGCGTCCATACGTTGAGTTCGGCAACGTTCAGTGTAACAGCTCTTGTGATGACAGCTCATCGCGCCAGCTACGTAGCCGTGTTGGTGTCACGTACAGCTTCTAATCCAAGCGAATACAAATTTAGAGTCTTTCCAATAGCCCGCCCCGAAGCGGGCTATTTTTGTATGGCTTTCGCATGATTACAGTACAAGAGCATATCAACATGAACCTAAAAACGTCTGCATGATCTATGTTTAATCCACTTAGATTGGTAACTTGTCGGATTAACTGGCGAATAAAGAGGTATTGAAAAGTGGGAACTTCGCCATTGAGCATTTTGAGTGACACGTTCGAAAGAGACGCAACCAAGTACGCCGCCACCAAAAGGAAGCTGGCGCTAGATACGTCAGATTTTTTCATATTCGAATGTATAGTGAGCTAGAGACTCAATCGATAAAGGGTACCGATGGTAGTTTTTCCTTGAGGTGTAATTCGAGTTTTTTGTGCCAACAACAACTCTGCTGTCGCGACCGCGTCCGCTAACGCATTATGTCCGTTGTACTCAGGCAAGCCATAACGAGCGCGAGTGCCTGACAGGGTGACATCAATTTCGTCACGAGGATTGATAGCTTTTTGTAAGTGCTTTTCAATGCACATAGTGTCGAGCCAAACCAAGGGCGGCTCGCAGAGTTTAAACACGCGCTGAAGATACTGATTGATGAACTGAGTTTCGACGACACAAGCGTGAGCGACTAAAATCTTGCCTTTGGCTGCGCAGAAGAATGCACGCATTGCATCATGGATAGAAACGCCTTCAGACAGCATTTGCGGCGTAATATGGTTGATCACGGCAGTTTCTGGCTTGATTTGCGAATCGCTATTAATGTACATGTGCTGACTGGTGGCAAGATCTACTTTGCCATGAACAATGTCGACCCAGCCGATTGATAAAATCAAATCTTCTTCGCTGTCTAATCCTGTCGTTTCCAAATCCAATACAATATAGCTGGCATCCTGAGCGAATTGCGTGGCGTCCAAATATGGCGTTTGAACCAACGCTTTGATGTGCTCTGGCATTGTTGTTTGCTTCGCGTATTGCTCACGCTTTCGATTCAGGCGTGAGCAAGGATGAAAGTGGTCTAAGATACCCTTCATTAACGGCTCCCAAAGCGCACTTTCGCGGCTTCTTGCAAATCTGCAATAATACGGAAGGCGTCTTTCAGGTGTTGGCGTTCAAAGCTACCGAACGTGTTTGGGTCGATGTGGTTATTTGGCTCTTCACCGCGTTTAAGCGCCTCTAACTGATGACCAAAACGGAACGACAAGATGAACTGGTACGCGTTCAGGATGTTCTTGTACGCATCTTCACTCAATACACCCGCTTCATTGGCGGCTTTGAAACGCTCGTCGGTCGCGGTTAAATCACACTCAACTGCTAAACCGTAAATGCGCGCCAAATCAATGATTAGGTTGATGGCGTACTTTTTCACGTCTAGCGTCTTCTTATTCTCGCCGGATTTCTCCAAGACTAAACTGTTGAAGATGCCAAGCGGAGGGTTCGTGTTTACCGCATCATTCACCAGCATGGAAAGGAATTCACGGTTACTGCGAATGTTGGTGTGCAGTTCATCTCGCAAGATACTTTCGTAATCTTTATTGCCATAAAGGGTACGAATTTCCAAGAACACACTGATGTTCAGTAAGCGTTCGTACTCTGGGTTGGCAACCCATTTCTTGTAGTACTTCTTCCAGACACTCAAAGGTTGGCACCACTTTGGCGTTGCGGCCATAAACTTGCCAGGACACAAAGGATAATCACAACTCGCAAGGCCGTTACTGACGATCATAGCAAGATGCTTGAAGTAAATTCGGTCATTCTCCGTCGCGTGGTCAGCAAGGACGATCGCACTGTCTTGATCCGACAGCATGTGGACTTCGTTACGAGCGTGCGAACCTGCCACAATCCATGAGAACTTACATGGTGGAGGGCCAAGTTTATCAATCGCGATTTGAATCAAGCGGCGCGTGTAAGCGTCCATGATCATCGTCATCACTTTACCGATGACTTCCGGTGAAACGTGCCCATCAACCAGAGCTTCAAAGATAGCTTGGCGCTCTGGTGTGAAGCTCGACAGTGATTTTACGCTGCCCGCATATTTGATTTTTTCGATTAAGAAGATCGCTTGTACGCGGTGATTTTGTACAAGGTGCGTCGTAGTAAGAACACCTACGACCTTATTGCTCTCGACCAGCGGTAGATTGCGGATATTGTGTTGCATCATCATAGATGCAGCGTGTAAAACTAGGTCATCCGGTTTGATGGTCTGTGGATCGTGCGTCATGACCTCTGAAATAGGGCTGTCGGTACTTACCCCTTGCGCGATAACACGCTTGGTCATATCGCGGTCGGTAATTAAACCGACGATTTTGTCATTCTCATAAACCACGGCGCAAGGTGAGCACTTAGTTAGCATTTCGTTGGCAACGGTTTGAATCGACTGGTCGGCTGTCACTACAGCAACGCGACCACTGGCGACTTCACCAACTCGGCGAATGAACAAACCTTTCTCTTTGTTGGACCAAACGACATCCAGTGCTGATTTCAAACGAACCTGTGCCTGTGAAGCAAAATGCTCCGCACATTCAGGGTGCGCTTCAAACAATTTTTTGAGAGCAGAATTAGGAATTACGTACACCAGCGAGTTCTCGATAGCGATGGCTCGATAGCCCTTATTGCTGTCTATTTGCCTACCAAGAAAAGTAAAACCGAAAATGTCTTCAGGACCCAGTTTCGCGCGCAGTACACCATCAGACTTTCTTTGTTCCATGGAGCCTGTGCGGATGATATAGAGTGATTTCTCTTGCCCAGTCACGCATTGGTCAATGACTTCACCTTTGCCAAGGTAAGTAATCTGCACGTGCGATGCGAGTTCACGCAAAGCCGGTTTTGGAATTTTGTCGAATGGGTCGATTTGCCCAATAAATTGCAAGATGTTTGGCAGCAGAGATTCAGTCATAACAAGGCACATTAGATGATTTAATTTGTATTATTATATATCCAAAACCATGCAAAGTATCATTGATTAGGAAAATTTTTGTGAAGGTCGAAGGGATTCTGAGAGGATAAGAAGGAAAGAGTAGACAAAAAAGCACGCGCTAGGGCGTGCTTTTTAATGTCAGATCTAGAAAGTGCTTTAGTTGACTGCGGTCAGGCGGTGCTTTGAATCGAGTAGGTGGTTTGCCGAAGCTTGGCGAGCCTTATCCGGGTTACCTGCCATGATTGCATCGTAAATTTGGCGGTGTTCTTTGATACACGTGCTACCTTCTTCCGAAGAGTGGGCAATGAAGTTCACGAACATGGTCGTCAGAATATTGCCAAACGGGAGGTAGAAATCGTTACCTGTCGCATTGAAGATTAGGCTGTGGAAACGGGTATCGACTTCCATCCAACGTGCTTGGTCAAATTCTTCGGCTTCTGCCACTTCAACCATTTGTTGGAAAGTTTCCGATAATTCAATTCGTTGCTCTGCTGTCGCGTGGATAGCTGCGAGTGCACAGGCTTCCGGTTCGATAGCTCGGCGTAAACCTAGGAACTGACTACAGAATTGGTCAGTGTCAGCAAGTCCGTCCATCCATTCAATTAATTGAGGATCCAAAAAGTTCCAGTAAGCGCGGTTGATAACACGCGTACCAACTTTAGGACGAGACTCTAACAGACCCTTAGACGTCAGCAATTTTACTGCTTCACGTAATGCGGTGCGGCTAATGCCAAATTGCTCACAAAGAACCATTTCACCGGGTAGGATAGAACCTTGAGGGAGCTTACCAGACAAAATGCCACGAGCGATTTCACGTGCAACTTGCACATGAAGGCTTCGCTTCGAGCCTGAGATAGAATGAAATTCGCCAGACATAATCTTCACTTAATTGCTAAATATGTATTATTTAAGCCGTACTATAGCACTCCTACACCCCTGTACCAAGCGGATGTTAACGTAATATAAGAGGGGTCACAGAACCTTTCTTTGCAGCAGGCATAATCAATGTTTGCGTTGACTTCAGCCTATTCTCTCAATCGTTTTGAACGCTATCAACTTGTTAAATTATTCATACAAATAATAGCTCAAAAATCCAGCGCACTGTGACCAGAAGCACAATTGCGGTTCAAAAATGACGAATTTTGCCAGTTCTCACTCAATTGATAGTAAATACGCTTGCAGGAGAAAGATCTTATTGTATGATTTATTAGTTCAGCACGAATAACTAACATAGGCAAACCGTAATGTTTAACGATTTGAAAGGTAAACGCGTACTTATCACTGGCTCTACAGCAGGTATGGGCTTAGCGGCTGCACGCGTGTTTGCAAAATACGGCGCAAAAATCGGCATCAACAGTCATCAAGCTGGTCCGGATGCCGATGCTGCGGTAACCGAGCTTACCGCACTTGGTGGTGATGTGAAGTTTTTCCAAGCGAATCTTATGGTGACCGCTGATTGCGAAAAACTGGTTAAGGAGTTCACTGATTATTTCGGTGGCATGGACGTGCTAATCAACAACGCTGGTGGTCTTGGCGGTCGTGAAAACCTAGAAAACATTGATGATGAGTTTTACAACCGTGTAATGGATCTGAACGCACGTTCAGCGTTAATGACAACCAAATATTCAATCCCACACCTACGTACGTCGGCTGCAGAATCTGGTGAAACTGCTTGTGTGATTAGTACTGGTTCTATCGCTGCTCGCGAAGGTGGTGGTGTTGGTGCAGGTATCTACGCAGCATCAAAAGCGTGGTTGCATGACATTCACCGTAACTGGGTGAAAGAGTTCACTAAAGACAATATCCGTTTCAACATCGTTTCACCGGGCACAATCGACACAGCATTCCACGATGGTAAGTCTGATGAGTTGAAAGCGGCGATCGCAAATGGCATTCCAATGGGACGCTTTGGTCGAATCGACGAAGTTGCACCAACATTTGCTTTCTTCGCTTCACATGCATGTGCGGGTTACATCACTGGTCAAGTTCTGGATGTAAATGGTGGTCAAATGGCGCCATAAGCGCTGACCCATTTCGTTTCAGACGAATACACTGACCTCAAAAAGCCAGCTTCGTCTGGCTTTTTTTGATCATTTATTGAGTGTCAAAGCACTGGAAACATAATTATAAGGAGCGTCAAATGGCAAAATTTTCTCTTGTGGAAGATTCACACCGCAAGATTCATGTGCAAGTTGCCAGACAAATCGCCCGCAAAATACTGTCAGGTGAGCTAAATCAAAATGAAAGGCTACCGAATGAAATGGAACTCTGTGACGCATTTGGGGTGAGTCGTACGGCATTGCGCGAATCAACCAAACTGCTTTCAGCAAAAGGGTTGATCGAGTCTAAGCCAAAAGTAGGGACAACAGTTCGTGCGCGTAATAATTGGCATTTTCTCGATCCACAACTCTTGGAATGGATTCAAGATTTAGAAGATACCGAGCCGTTTCTGGCTCAGTTTTTGGGGCTACGTAAAGCGATTGAGCCTGAGGCATGTGCCTTGGCTGCAAGTAACGCAACGGCAGAGCAAAGAAAGGAATTGTCGGTCATTTTTCAGCGTATGACCATGGCAGCCAGTCGCTATGACGATTGGACGGTCAACGACCACCTGTTTCACCAGACAATTTTCTTGTCCACGGGTAACCAATTCTATATTCCGTTTGGCAATATTCTCTCGACCATCTTTAAGCTGTTTATCGATCATTCAGCTGAAGGTGGTCGATTCTGCATTGAAGAGCATCGTGAAATTTATGACGCCATCATGGCGGGCAATGGTGATCAAGCTCGGTTAGCGTCGAACACTTTGCTGAATGACGAAAACCAAAAACTGTCCCAGGTCGTTAACGGTTGATGAATCAACATATGTTTGGCTTTGCTCCATGAATATGAAAAGGGGGGCAGAGCCAAGGTTTTAATGACAACCGCTTGTTGTGTTAGCGGTTCTCTGTGACAACTTTGAAAGGTCTAGCATGTCTTCCCAACCCTATATAAGAAAAAATCTGTCCCTCGCTTGGCCTCTGGCCTTGAACGCACTGTTAATGCAGTCGATGTTAATGATCGACACCTTCCTAGTATCACCGCTCGGTGAAGTTTCTCTTGCTGCCATGGGTATTGCTACCACCATCGTCTCCTTTGTTTTAGGTATACAAATGGCGTTGGCGAACGGTTCACAGTTGGTACTTAGCCGTGCGGTCGGATCTGGGCAACATTTGTCGCTCAACAAAGGCTTCTGGGCGGGCTTAATTATCAACGTTTTGGTCGCGGTTTTGTTTTGGACATTAATTACCGCCTTCGACAAAGCGCTGATCAGTAAGTTAACCGATAATGTCGCCCTTTATGCAGAGACCGAACGCTACCTCGCTGTTGCTAAGTTCGTCATTATTTTCAACGCAATTACTCAAGTGATGATCGCTTTGTTTAATGCACTTGGTCGAACCAAAGTGCCGTTTAAAGGTTACTTGATTGAGTTGCCAGTGAACATGGCAATGTCTTATGTGCTGATTCACGGATTAGCAGGCTTTGAGGGGATTGGTGTGCAAGGTGCAGCGGCAGGCAGCTTAATCGCGATCACCATTCGACTGTCGTATTTGACTCTCTGTATCAAGTTAGATGACTCCATTGTCTTGTCGACTAAAAATCTGGATGCTTCACTGAAGAGAAACACACTCAATCACTTTAAAGAGATTTTCCCTGTTGCAGCAAACGTGACCATGCTGCAAACCGGTGCGACCATTTACATGTTGCTGTACTCGCAGCTTACCTTGAACGCCTACGTAGCTATGACCATTGTGATGCCTTGGATTAAAGCAGGTACACAGTTCATCACCGCTTGGGCACACTCGTCGGCGATTACGATCAGTCAAGCTATCGGGTCACGACAAATGGATGAGTTACGCAAGAACGTTGATATCAGCATCGATATGGCAGTGATGATCTCGTTTGTGTCCGCTGCCTTTTTCCTTGCGTTGAGTTTCGTTCTTCCAGATTTGTATCCAGATTTGGACCCGACTACATACGTTGCACTTGCTTCTATTGCCCCGCTGTACATTTTGTTGCCAATTGTGCGTGGCTATAACACGGTGCATGGGCATGTTTTACGTGCATTAGGTAAGACAACGGAAGTATTCAAGATTAACTTCACTGGGCAGTGGATCGTGTCTATCCCGTTATGTGCGTTGATCATTCTGCATTGGGACCTTTCTTTTTTCTGGGCGTTCGCCGTCATGCCATTTGAGGAGGTAGTAAAAGCGCTACCGTTTAGGCATTTGGCGCGTAAATCCCTTAATGAGTTTGATTTAAAGAAAGCAGAAAAGCTTATGTATGATTAATAAGTAAGTTGTCATCCGATTAAAAGCCCTCAACGACGAGGGCTTTTTTATGGTTCATCGCGGATAAGCGGGAACTGAAAACAAAAACGGTAGTAAGTGATAGAGTTTTATCGCCAAACAAAACCTACACAAACTACCGTTTTCATGTCGAATCATACTTTCCTATCTTCATTCTGG